>CAVVQA010000005.1:0-614401 GCA_963750285.1 uncultured Actinomycetota bacterium
GTCGGCGGGCCAGGACGCCGCAGCCGGCGGCGTCCTGCACCACCTCGACCTGCTCGAAGCCGGCTCGACGCACAGCCTCGGCGACGGGGTCGAGCACGCGGCTGCGCAGCCCGCCTCCCTGCGGCGAGGCCGATCCGTAGAGCACGGCCAGCCGTCCACCGGGGACGAGCACGCGCCGCAGCACGGCCAGCTCGGCCTGGGCGGCCGTCGTCCAGAAGACGTTGACGTCGATCGTGAAGGCGGTGTCGACGCTCGCGTCCGGCAGATCGAGCTCGGCCAGCGACTGCTGCCGCAGCTGCAACCGGCCGGACGCGACGTGCTCGGCGCAGCGCGCCCGCGTCCGCGCGACCGCCGTGGCCGAGCGGTCCGCCGCGACCAGCACACCGGTGGTCAGCCGCTCGCACACCAGCGCCGCCGACACCCCCGGCCCTCCCCCCGACCTCGAGCAGTCGCTCGTCGGGGCGCGGGTCGAGCAGGTCGACGGCCCAGCGGATCCGGTCGGGGACGACGGCGCTCACGCGTGCGGCTCGTCGTGCCGCACCCGGTCGCGCGCCTCGGCGAACCGCACCGACTCGTACACGACCAGAGCCACCAGCACGCCGGCGACGACCGCCAGCGACGCGAGCGCCGGCAGCTGCCAGGCGACGGGGATCGCCACCACCAGCACCAGCGCAGCGACAGTGCGGTGCGGTTCCAGGTGCCGATGTTGCGACGCCGGAAGCCGACGTGCCCCAGCAGGTAGGCCGCCACGCCGAGGAACAGCGCGAGCAGAGGCACGCCCGTGAGCGGGTCGGACACCTGGTGGTGCTCGGTGTCGGACACGTACTCGAGCACCTTCTTCATGCCCAGGGCGATGAAGATGATCGACAGCACGATCGGGAAGTGCAGGTAGGTGTACGAGTCGCGCGCCAGCCGGGTCCGTTCCTCGGGCGCCGAGCCGTGCAGCACCCGTTCGGCCACGGGTGCGACGACGTCGAAGTAGAGCCACCACAGGCTCACCGTGACGGCGACGCCGAGCACGGAGGCCACGATGATCACGGTCGAGATCGGCCGCTGGGCGACCCCCACGCCGATGGCCACCAGCGACTCCCCCAGCGCCACGATCACGATCAGACCGTGCCGCTCGGCGAAGTGGCCGGCGCTCGGGAGCCGCCAGCCGGACGTGCCGGTGACCCAGATCCCGGTGTAGTCGACGACGAGCGCCAGCGCCCAGAACAGCGTCTGCCAGGGCGGGCCCACCAGCCCGCCGACCACGAGCAGCGCCACAGCGCCGGAGACCGGCACGAGCGTGACCAGCAGCTGGCGACGCAGGCCGGCGTCGTCGCCGGCCGCGACGAGGTAGCAGGCCAGGTGCGCGAGCCGGACGACGCCGTAGCAGGCGGCGAGCACGAACGGCGCGTACAGACCGCCCTCGCCGTCCTCGAACGCCTCGGGGATCGCCAGCGCCACGACGAACATGGCGGCCATCGCGACGATCACCGTCAGCCGCACGACGCCCTCGTCCGCCTTGGCCTGGTTGCCCAGCCACGCGTACGAGCACCACGCCCACCACAGCAGCGCCAGCAGGACCAGGCCGCGCACCGCGCCGCGGGCGGTGGGGTCGTCGGCCATCAGCTGGGTGACCTGGGTGAACGCGAAGACGAAGACGAGGTCGAAGAAGAGCTCGATGGTCGTGACGCGGTGGCGCTCGTCGGTGGGTCGGAACGTCAGCGAGCGGACGGTCATGCGGACAGCATCACCCGCCGGCCCCGCCAGATCCACAGGTGTGGACAACTCTGTTGACGGTCGTTTGATGTAGTTGGATGTCACTCATGCGCTACTCCGTCGATCCCGGCGACGCTGCAGACCGCCGCCGGGCACGCCGGTCTGGCCGGCGGCGCCGCCTCGCGGGCGCGTGACCAGGTGCTCCGTGCCGCTGACGGCCTCGACGCGTGGTGCCCGGTCGAGGTGCGTCGGTACGTGGCGCAGGCGTGCGAGGCGCTCGCCTGCGCGGCGCTGGCGGCGCACGACGGCTCGATGGGGACGGCGGCGCGCCTGGTGCGCGCCGCCGAGGGCTACCGGGTCGCGGACGGGCAGGTCGCGCGGTGACCACGACGTCCACAGGTCTGCCGATCCCCGTCGTCGACGTGCAGGCGGCGAGGTCCGCGGCGCTGCGGCTGCGGCAGGCGTCGGGGGCGGCGCAGGAGTGCCTGGACGAGCTCGCCGCCGCCTCTGCGCCCGAGTGGTCCGGGCTCGCGAGCCAGTCGTACCTGGACGGACGCGCGCTCGTGTCGCGCCGCGCCACCGATCTCGCCGAGGCGTGCGCCGTGCTCGACCGGGCGGTCGTCGAGTTCAGCGAGGAGGCCGCCGCGGTGGTCCCCCGCTGGCGTGCGTCCGCGGTGCGGCTGGAGGAGCTCGAGCGGGTGGTGGCCGACCCGGTCGTCGGCGGGCTGGACGGCGCGGCGCCCGGCCGGCTCGAGACGGTGGTCCGCGAGCGCGACGACCTGCGGGTCGAGGTGCTGGCGTGGGAGCGGCGGTTCGGCGACGCCGAGGCGGCGCTGTCGGCGGCGTGCTCGCAGGTGCTGTCGATCGTCGAGGGCGACCGGATGTCGACGGCGGACCAGCTCTGGGCCATCCCGGAGACCGTCGTGCAGCAGATGGTCGTCGAGCCGCTCGGGCTCGCGGGCCTGCTGATCGACGACCCGAGCCAGGTCGACGACGTCGCCACGGCGATGTGGTTCGGGACGCTCGACCAGCTCGACGCACCCGCGCCGCACCGCCGAGGAGATGGCCGGGCTGCCGGCGTACGAGGACGGCCGGTGGGGCGAGGGCGTCGGAACGGGCCTCGTCAGCGTCGTCGGCATCGTCGGACTGCGCCGGCTGATCACCGACCTCGACGCCGGAGTGACGGTCCAGCCCGACGGGTCCGCGACCTGGCCACCTCCCGTCGGCGCCTTCCCGCTCAAGAAGGGTCAGCGGTTCGCGACGACGGCCGAGCTGGTGAGGTTCCGCCGGAACATCGACACCCGCGACCTCTCGTCGCCGGTCGTCAGCCAGACCATGGACGAGCTGCGCGCCGCCCCGGACCTCGACCGCTCCGAGCACCCCGCCCTCGGGCACACCATCAGCCGTCACGTGGACGTGACAGACCAGTACCTGGAGTTCCGCTTGCGTGAAGGCACCCCCGAGAACGACGGACGCATCTCGCCGCCGCCCGAGCAGGTCTCACGATGGACCGACCGAGCAACGGCCGAGGCCACGATCCGCGAAGCGCTCCTGAAGCTGAAACCGGCCGACGTCGCTACCCTCACCGGACCTGGTGACGGCATCGTGCGGGCGACGATCGACGGCGTCGACCTCGGTGAGGTCTGGAGGCTGTCGGACGAGCAGCCCGGCTCCGAGCGCCGGGTCCTGTCGGCGCCGGCGACGTCGGCCACGATCGTGCTCGTCCGCCGCCGGGACGACGTGTTCGTCCTCACCACCGAGCTCCGAGCCAGCACGACAGCCGTCTGGAGGGAACACCCGTGACCACGACCCCGACCCGACCGGTGTGGCCCCCGCCGGCCGGTTCGGCACTGCCCGAGCCACTGCTGAGTCACGTGCACGCCATCGCACTGACTCGGCTGCACACCACCTACATCGGACCGGGCAGTGACCGCGACCTCACCGGGCGCCCCCGCTGGCACCGGACTTTGCGCGCACAGCTGCGCGACGCGGTCGAGCCGACGAGCACCGTCCGGCGTGACCTCGCCCGGCACCTGCGCGCGTACGACGTCTGGGGTCAGGACGACGACGAGCGCGTCGACGGAGTCCTTCGCAGTGTCATCTCCGAGCTGTGCCTGTTCGAACGGCGTCCGGACGTCCCGTGGGAGGACGACCGGGCCACCGCGACGTGGATGCAGCAGTGGGCCGACCAGACCCCGTGGGAGGACTGGACCCGGCTTCCTCAGACCACCGCCCTCGACTTGCTCGCCGTACGCCTCGAGATGACCGACCTCGACGCCATCGCCGAGGTGCTCCGCGCCGACCCCGACGCCGCACTGCGCTCCTTCGTGGGTCACGACCACTGGCCCACCGACCGGTCCTGCCTGTCCATCGACCGCCACCGGGTCGCCGCGGCCTTCCCCGCCTGCGACGCCGACGAGCTCTGCCACCTCGTCGCCCGTGCGCTGGGACGCCGGCACGTCGTCGGCCTGCTGGAGCGGGATGAGCTCGCCCGGCTCGGACTCACCCCCATCGACCACCCGTGCGGCTTCGACACCGCGTACCGGGACTCGAACACCGAGCTCGCGGATCTCCGTCGGGCCCTCACCGGCAGCGAGAGCCACGAGACCATCGTTGTCGAGTGGGCACGGCACCGGTGGTTGAGCTGGGGCGAGGACCAGGACCTGATGTTCTTCGAGAGCGAGCTGCCCGGTCTGCGCGCCTCGCTCGACGACCCTGCCAACGTCAAGGTCGACGAGGTCCGGTGGCAGATCGAGAAGATCGAGCGCGAGTCGCGCAGGAACGAGACCGATCGGTCTCTCTAGCGCGTGGTGCTGACGATCGGCTCGCTCCGCGATCGATCGAGGACGGAGTTCTCACGCAGGTCGATCACGACCCCACGGACGTCCACGACCTCGACCGGCGTCGACGGGCGCGCACCACGCGCCCACATCACGCCTGCGCAGCAGAGTGCGCCGAGCAGCACCATCAACCAGCGGTCCCCGATCAGCGCTGCCAGCACGGGCGCTGCGAAGGCGCCGACCATCATGGCGCTGACGATCGCGCTGTCGCTGATGCCGAGCACGCCGGCGCGGCGCTCGTCCGGCACCGCGGCCTGGATGTCCGAGATCGCTTCGGCCTCCACGTAGGTCGCCGCCGCACCGACCACGGCGAGCGGCGCCAGCGCCCAGACGTGGTCCGGCGCCACCGCGACCAGACGCCACCGGGCGCGCCCGTCAGCACCAGCGCCACCCCGGCACGCGACCACCGAGGACGGACGAGCGCGACGACGAGCAGGCCGACCAACGGGCCTCCCAGCGCGCCGAAGCCGAGGGCAGACGTCGCGAGACCGAACCCCTCGTCGTGCGATCCGCCAGACGTCGGCTGCCAGCCCGACCAGCGCGACACCCACCGCACCGAGCACCACGTTCACCAGGCTCGCCACCGCGATGGCGCGCAGGGCCGGCCTGTTGCGCCACAACGGCTCCGCGCGGCACCGGTCCGGACACCCGCAGCGCCCGCACGGTCGTCGGGACGCGGACGCCGGCGAACACCAGCCACGCGAGGACCACCAGGGCGACGGCCACGGGCACGGTCGCCGGGCGCAGGGCCTGGCGTGAGCATCAGCCCGCCGACCGCCGGCCCGACCACGAACGACGCCACCTCGACGGTGACCAGGAGCGCGGTCATCCGCTCCGACCGCGCGTCCGGCCAGGCCGGGCATGCCGGCGGCGAGCGACGGGTAGGCCGGCGTGGCCACCGCGACCGCCAGCGTGGCGGCGACGACGGCCAGGAGCACCTCGTCGGCAGTCAGGGCGACGCCCGTCACCGCCAGCAGCACGACGCGTCCCAGCAGAGTGATCCGCACGACCCGGTCGCGGCGGACCCGGTCCCCGATCCGGCCGGCGCACCACGACACCGCCACGTACGGGAGCATCCGCGCCGCCGCAGCCAGCCCGAGCACCCAACCGGCCGACGACCGCTCCGACGACCTCGAGCAGCAGCAGCGGCCACGGCAGCGACATGCCGATCGCCGCCAACGCGTGCGACAGGACGACCCGCTCCGCGACGCCGCGCCGCCGACGCCGGCGTCGCGGTGCCGCGGGTCCCGCTGCCGCGGGAGGAGCCCGGTCACGGCGTCATCCGACGACGTGCGTCGGCAGCGGCGCGAAGCCGTTGAACCCGACGGTCGAGTAGCTCGAGGTGTACGCGCCGGCGGAGTGCAGCCGGACGACGTCGCCCTCGGCCAGCGAGAGCGGCAGGTCCACCGGGGTGTCCTGGTACAGCACGTCGGCGCTGTCGCAGGTCGGGCCGGCGAGCACGGCCGGACCGGTGGGGCCGCCGTCCGCCGCCGTCGTGATCCGGTACCGGATCGCCTCCTCGAGCGTCTCGACCAGCCCGGTGAAGACGCCTGCGTCGAGGTACACCCAGCGCGTGCCGCCGCGGTGGATCACGGCGATCACGGAGGTGACCAGCGTCCCCGCGTCGCCGACCAGCCCGCGGCCGGGCTCGACGATCGTCTGCGGCACGTCGTCGCCGAACGACGCGTGCAGCGCCGCCCTGATCGCGGCGCCGTACGCCGCGAGCTCGGGGTGGTCGCCGTGGTGGTCGGCCGGGAAGCCGCCGCCGAGGTCCACCAGCCACGGCCGGATCCCGTCGCGCCGCAGCGCCCGGAACACCCGCGCCGACGCCTCGATCGGAGCCGCCCAGGCACGCGGGGTCGCGCTGCTGCGAGCCGACGTGGAAGGCGGTGCCGGCGACGTCGAGGCCGAGAGCCGCTGCGGTGCGGAGGATCTCGATCGCCTCGCCGGTGGAGCAGCCGTACTTGCGCGAGAGCGGCCAGTCCGAGCCGGATCCCGACGTCACCAGCCGGCACAGCACCGACGACCCGGGAGCCGCCTCGGCGACCTTGCGCACCTCGTCGGGAGAGTCGACGACGAACAGCCGGACGCCGCGGGCGTACGCCTCGGCGACGTCGGCACGGCGCTTGACCGGGTTGGAGTAGACGAGCTCGCCGGCGACCCCACCGGCCCGCAGCGCCAGGCCGACCTCGGCGGGCGAGGCGACGTCGAAGCCCGCACCGGCCGCAGCGAGCGCCGACAGCAGGCGCGGCTCGGGGTTCGCCTTCACCGCGTAGCGGATGGCGGTTCCGGGCAGCGCGGCGGCGAGGGCCCGGGTGTTGGCGACCGCCGTGGACACGTCGAGCGACAGGTACGGGGTCGTCGCCGCCGGCGCCACGACGACGGTCGGCGACTCGGCGACACCGACGACCGCGAGGTCGCGGACGGCGGACTGGCGGGGGATGCAGGGAACGGTGGGCATGCGGAAGGCCTCCTGCGTCGCGGTATGGACGCAGGAGCGCGCACGCCGAGGCGCTGATACGCGCTCAGGGGCAACGGGTCTCGCGGACGCCCGGGTTGCCCGGATCCGTCCCGGTGACTGCTCCCAGGACGGCGGTGCGAGCGCCTGTGACGCCGGTCAGGACGTGGCGGAGCCGTCCTCGACGATCATCGTGATCGGCGTGCCGAGCTCGATGGTGCGGCTCACCGTGCACGACACCTCGTGCGTGGTGCGGGCCGCTCGCGGGGCCAGCTGCCGCGCGCGGTCGCCGCCCTCGCCCTCGGGGAACGCGAGCCGGAACGTCACCTGGAGGTCCTGCAGGTGGTTGCCGTGCTCGTCGCGGACCTTGTGCGCGGTGACGTCGACCTCGAACTGGTCCGGCGCGGCATGACGTCCGGTGACGGTGTCGATGTCGACGGCCGAGCAGCCGCCGATGGCGGCGAGCAGGAGCTCGACGGGGCTGAAGCCCTCGGTGTCCATGCTGCCGAAGCGCAACGTGGCGCCGCGGGCGTTCCTCGCCTCGTACACCCCGGTCTCGAGCCGGGTCAGGGTCACCGCTCGCAGCGCGTCGTCAGCCATGCTCCCCAGCCTGGCACCACGCGCCGGACGGGCCGGCCGCGGGTCAGCCGACGGGGACGCTCAGCACCTGGCCGGCGAAGACCTGGGAGTCGGGCAGGCCGTTGAGCTCGCGGATCTCGATGATCGCGTCGCGCGGGTCGCCGTCGGTGGTGGTGCTCGCGATCTCCCACAGGGT
This sequence comes from uncultured Actinomycetota bacterium, assembly GCA_963750285.1. GTDB lineage: Bacteria > Actinomycetota > Actinomycetes > Actinomycetales > CAWJMD01 > JBBQSN01. The sequence continues at coordinate 7,778 of CAVVQA010000005.1, forward strand.
CTGGCCCGGGCAGCACGGTGACGCTCTCCGTCACCGGTGCGCTCGACGGGCCGGACGCCCACGCGGCGCGGGCCCCGACGACGGCGACCGCTGCGAGCAGGACCGCCACGAGCAGCGTGATCGCGAGGCGTCCGCGGCGGGTGAGGCGGAGCTCGCCCGCGGGCTCGACACCGACGGGCACCGGGACGACCGCGAGGTGGCGGGTACGGGCACGACCCGCGGTCGGGACGGTGATGATGCTGTCGATCGTCAGGGCGGACATCGGTGCCTCCGTGCGCTCGGGGGAAGTGGTCGAACGGTTGTTCGATCGAACGCGTGTACGAGTTCTACCAGCCGTCGGGGCCGGAGTCCAGCACCCGATCGAACTGGTGTTCGTCGTACAGGCGTTCGTCGTCATGGCCGTACTCCAGCAGCCACCTCTGACAACCGCTCCGGACCCGGCCGCGCGACACGTTCGAACAGGTGTTTGAAACGGGGCTGTCGGAGCCCTACGGTTCACTTCGAAGCCACAGCCCAGCTGACCGGTCGCCGAGCGCCCGGTCGTCACCGCCGCAGGAGGCGCCGATGTCCAGGCCCACCGTCCCCCCTCGCCGCCCGCAGGCCGGTGACGGCGCCTTCAAGGCGGTCACCAGCCGCAACGGCGAGGCGCACGTCCACGAGCTGCCGGAGATCGACACCACCGACGGGCTGACCGTGCGGCAGCGCAAGGTCCTCGACGTCATCCGCGACGCCGTCGCCGCCCGCGGCTACCCGCCCAGCGTGCGCGAGATCGGCGAGGCGGTCGGCCTCACCAGCCCGTCCAGCGTCGCGCACCAGCTGCGGTCGCTGGAGCAGAAGGGCTTCCTGCGGCGCGACCCCAACCGTCCGCGCGCCATCGAGGTCGTGCACTCGCCCGAGATCGACCCGACCGGGATCGGCGACTCCTTCCCCGAGGCCGTCAACGTCCCGGTGATGGGTCGGATCGCCGCAGGTGGGCCGATCCTGGCCGAGGAGCTGGTCGAGGACGTCTTCCCGCTCCCCCGTCAGATCGTCGGCGACGGTCAGCTCTTCCTGCTCAAGGTGGTCGGCGAGTCGATGATCGACGCCGCCATCTGCGACGGCGACTGGGTCGTCGTCCGGCAGCAGCAGGTGGCGGAGAACGGCGAGATCGTCGCGGCGATGATCGACGGCGAGGCGACGGTCAAGACCTTCAAGCGCAAGGACGGGCACGTGTGGCTCCTCCCCCACAACCCGACCTTCGAGCCCATCAACGGCGACGACGCGACGGTCCTGGGCCGCGTGGTCGCGGTGCTGCGCAGCGTCTGACGCCGCTACCGTCGACCGCGTGACGGACGCCGAGCAGGTCGAGGTCTCCATCCGCGACGCCACCATCCGGCTGGGTCAGCTGCTCAAGCTGGCCGGCCTGGTGGAGGACGGTGCCCACGCGCGCCAGCTGCTGGACGACGGCGAGGTCAGCGTCGACGACGAGGTCGAGACCCGGCGCGGCCGTCAGGTGCGTCCGGGCGACGTCGTGACGGTCGTGTCCGACGGCCGCGCCATCCAGGTGTCCGTCCGCCGACGCTGAGGATCCGGTGTCGGGGCGTCAGCGCTCGAGGTGCTGGTAGTCCGGGTCCGACCACGCGCCGCCCCACTCGAACCCGTTGCTGGTGAACGCCTTCAGCGCCGCGCCGCCACGGTAGAGCCCGCCCGGGTGCTGCTGAGAGCGGTCCGCGTACTCGGCACCGTTCGGGTGGCAGCACCACTCCGTCGAGGACGTACGGGTTGGTGCGGGGGTTGAGGTCGATCGCCTTGCCGTAGGCGTGGTTCGACCACGACGTCGACGGCGGGTTGGTCACGGCGTAGCGGCAGTTGAAGGCCGAGGTGTTGTTGACCGCCATCGAGGCGTCGTCGTCGGAGTCGAACTCGCTGACCGGACGGATCGACTCGATCGGGAACCGCAGGCCGAACAACGTGGCGAAGGCGCGCCGTGCAGGCGACTCGACGTCGCGGTGGATGATCAAGCGTCCCGGTGCGGACGCCCCCGCCCATGTCGTAGTACGTGAGCGAGACCCACCGCAGCGACGACGGACCGACCGGGCAGCCGTCGCGCCAGCTCGAGCCGAGGTCGGCCGCCGACGGCGTGCGCGACGACCAGGCGAAGCCGGCCGGCTCGGCGGCACCGCCGGATCCGCCCGACCCGCTCGGCGCGGCCGTGGTGGGCGGCGGCGGGGACACGACGCTCTGCACCGGCCCGACCGGGGCGTCGGCGGTGCGGGTCTCCGCCACGACCGGCGCCTTCGTGCCGGTGCCGGACCCGGTAGGCGCCGCGGTGAGCTCGGCCGCGTCCGGGTCATCGGCGCTGCAGGCCACGAGGACCACCGCGCACGCCACGGCCGTGACGGCGGCTGCGACGCGACGGACGGGGGTCATGAGATGACGATGACCGCGCCCGACCGCTCCCACGGAAGATGTCGAGCAGCGCAGACGTGGCGACGGAGACGCAGCCCGCGGTGGGGCCGCCGGTGGACACGTGCAGGAAGATCGCGCTGCCCTTGCCCGGCGTCGCGCCCTCGTTGTAGCCGATGACCTGCGCGTAGTTGTACGCCGGGACGGTGAGCAGGTTCTCGGCGCTGTCCCAGCGGCCGTCGGCGGGCCCGCGCTGGTGGGTGTTGTAGAGCGCCGAGTCGGGGTCGTCGACCCAGAAGTCGTTGCCGTCGACGGTGAACCAGCCCTGCGGGAGGCCCAGGGTCGCCCTTGGCGCCGAACCCGCCGCGCAGGGGGTAGACGCCTGCCGGGGTGTGGCCGTCGCCCTCGCGCTTGCTCGACGCGCTGGTGACGCCGGTGCGACCCACGTAGCCGCTGAACGGGCCGAGGTCGGTGGCGTACGTGCCGTCGGACCGGCGCGAGCAGGCGCGCACGGTGGCCCGGGTGCCCGAGCTGTCGACGACGACGACCTGGTCGCTGCCGGCCGCGCGGCCGACGTCGCACGAGCCGCCGCTGCCACCGCTCGAGCCCGAGCCGCCGGTCGAGCGGGGCGCGGACGAGGTGGTCGACCGGCGCGGGCGGGCTGACGATCGACGCGGCAGGACCCTGGGCGGCGGCGCGGTCGGTGTCCTCGGCGACCACGGGCTGACGGCTGGGGTCCGCTGACGTGACGGTGGTGTCGGTATCAGGCTCGAGCCGCGCGGTGTCGGAGGGGCTGCACGCGGAGAGCGCAAGACCGAGGGCGAGCACGCAGACAGCGGCTCGTCGCATGCGTGGCACGAACTCTCCCGGGGTCGACGGCCCGACCACCCTAACGCGGGCTCGGCCACGACCTCGGGCTCTGCCTCTGCTGTGGACCTCAGGGAGCGAGACCGAGGCGCCGCATCACCTCCTCCGTCCCGACCGGGTCGATGTCGCACTCGTACGGGAGGACCTCACGCGCCATCACGTCCGGCGCGGGGAACTCGTCCAGCCCGTCCAGCCACCGGAAGAACTGCTCGAGGCCGGCGGGCGAGATCAGCTCCAGCACGGTGGCCGGCTCGTCCCCGGCGTTCCAGAACGTGTGCCACTGCATCCGCGGCTTGAACAGCAGGTCACCGGCCTCGCGCGACGACCTCGTGCCCGTCGAGCACGGCGCCGATCGTCCCCGTCAGCACGTAGGTGTACTCGTCCTCGCGGTGGTGGCGGTGCATCGGCGCGGCGAGTGCTCCCGGGGCGAAGAGGTGCTCGACCAGCGCGAACCGCTCGCCGGTGTCGCTGCCGTCGACGAGGAACCTGTCGGTCACCTCCCCCGGCCCGGGTTCCCGACGCCCGTCGCCGGGCCTGACCAGTCGTACGCCGTCGTCGCTCATGGCGACGGACGGTAGGTCCGGGCGCTCGCAGCCGGAATGCCAGAAGTCTGGGGTCTTCGCGCGCGCTGCACCGGACCTACAGTGCGGTGATGAGGACCGCCCAGCAGCGGTCGGCCTCCCGGATCGCGGAGGTGGCCGCGCGGCAGCTCGACCTGGCGCAGCTCTGGCGTGAGGTGGCGACGCCGCTCACCGAGGCCGTCCCCCACTACTGGACCCCGTGCTGGTACACCGTCGACCCCGACTCGCTGCTCGTCACCAGCCACTTCCACGACGGCATGGACGTGTTCCCGCAGGAGTGGCTCGAGGCCGAGTACGTGCAGGACGACGTGCACCAGATCGTCGACGTGCTGCGCTCGGAGGCCGGCCTGTCGACCCTGCACGAGGTGACGGGTGGCGACCCCAGCCGCACCGCGCGGTGGCAGGCGAACATGACCATGGGCGGGGACCAGGAGCTCATCCTGCGGCTCCGGTCGGGTCGCGGCGTGACCTGGGGGGCGCTCGGGTTGTACCGCGAGCCCGACCGGCCGGTCTTCGACGACGACGAGAAGCACTTCCTCCGGACCATCGCGCCCGCGTTGGCCGGAGCGGCCCAGCGAGCCCTGCTGGTCGGAGAGGCGCTGCACCCGACTGGCCCGACGGACCGGGACTCGTCGTCATCGGTCCCGACGACGAGACCGAGCTCGTCACCGAGACCGCGGCGCAGTGGCTGGCCCTGCTCCCCTCATCGGCGGGACGACAGGAGCGGCCGCCGGCGCTGCTGAGCGTCACCGCCGCCGCGCGGTCGGGAGCGGCCGCAGCCGATGCGCAGGTTCGGGTGCGGTGCCTCGACGGCCGGTGGGTCACGCTGCGGGCCGCCCGGTTCCTCGGCGGGGACTCGGTCGGCGTCATCGTGGAGCCGACCCGTCCGGTGCGGATCTTCGAGCTGCTGATGACGGCGCACGGCCTGACCGAGCGCGAGCGCGACGTCGTGCAGCTGGTGATCGAAGGGCACCCGACCGCCGCCATCGCGGCGTCGTTGCACCTGTCGCCCTACACGGTCCAGGAGCACCTGACCTCGGTGTTCGACAAGATGGGTGTACGGAGCCGGCGCGAGCTGGTGGCGCAGGCCTTCTTCAGCCACTACGCGCCGCGGTTCCGTGACAACGAGACCCGCACCGGCACCGCGCTCCCGATGCGCGGCAACCCGGCGCTGCCGCAGCATCACCTCTAGGGCTGCTCGGACACCAGCTCCGCGGGGCTCGGGATGCCCCCGGGATGGCGGCGTGCTTGTCTGGCGGGCGTGCCCGGGCCGCTGCGGCGTGCTCGGCGAGGCCGGCTACCCGGCACGGACGTCACGAGGTGGGAGCTGGACGTGGAGGTCGGGCCGGACGACGAGCACCAGCAGGGACGCCTGCTCGGTGGTCGCTACCGCCTCGGCCGGGTCCTCGGTCAGGGCGGCATGGGCACGGTCTGGTCCGGCCAGGACGAGATGCTCGGACGGGAGGTGGCGATCAAGGAGGTCGTCCCGCCGCCCCAGCTCTCCGGAGCCGAGATCGACGACCTGCGCCGCCGGATCCTCCAGGAGGCCCGCGCCGCCGCCCGGATCACCTCGCCGGCAGCGGTCACGGTGTACGACGTGGTCGAGGAGGACGGCCACCCGTGGATCGTGATGGAGCTGCTCGCGCCGCGCACCCTCGACGACGTCCTCGCCGAACGACGGCTCGGTCCCGAGGAGTCGGCCACGGTCGGACTCAGGGTGCTGGCCGCGCTGCAGGCGGCGGGCGCGGCCGGGGTGCTGCACCGCGACGTGAAGCCGGGCAACGTGATGTTCCGCGGCGACGGCGACGACATGTCGCAGGCCGTGCTGACCGACTTCGGGATCGCCCGCTTCGTCGGCGACCCCTCGGCGACCACGACCGGCACCGTCGTCGGCTCACCGGCGTACGTCGCGCCGGAGCGGGCCCGCGGTGAGCCGGCGACGCTGGCCAGTGACCTGTGGTCACTCGGCATCACGCTCTGGACGGCGGTGGAGGGCGCGTCGCCGTTCCAGCGCGACGGAGCGCTGCCCACGCTGACCGCGATCGTCACCGAGGACGTCCCCGCGGCGGTGCACGCCGGCGAGCTGCGTCCGGTGCTCGAGGCGGATCCTGCGCAAGGACCCCCTGGAGCGCCTCTCGGCGCTTCAGCTGGAACGCGAGCTGAGAGCGGTGGCGTCCGGGCACGCCGCCCCGGTCGCGTACGTCCCGGGGTCCACCGTCGTGCTGGACGTCGTCGACGAGGCGCCCGCACACCGGCCCCCGCCGCGCTCGACCGTGCCGTCCCGTGCCCCTCCGGTGCCCACCCCGTGCCCTCCCCCGTGCACCGACCGTCACCCTCGACGGCGCCGCCGCGGACCTCGCGACGCCGGATCGGTGTCGTCCTGGTCGTCGCGGCGGTGCTTGCGGCCGTGCTCGCGTTCGCCCTGGTGCAGGCCGTGCGTGACCAGCGGGACGCCGGCGCCCTCGACGACCCGAGCGGCGCCGAGCAGACCGAGCCCGGCGCGGGGACCGAGACCGACGGCTCGGCGTCGGCTGCACCGACGCCCTCCGACGAGGCACCGGCCCCGTCGCCGTCCGCCTCCGAGACCGAGGGTCCGGTCGTTCCCGAGGGTTTCCGCCTCCATCAGGACGACACGGGCTTCTCGGTGGCGGTGCCGCAGGCGTGGGAGGCGAGCCCGTCGGACTCGGGGATCCGCTTCCGCGATCCCGACTCGGCCGCGTCGCTGCTCATCGCGCAGACCGACGAGCCGAAGGACGACCCGGTGGGCGACTGGCAGGACCAGGAGCGGTCGGTGAGCCAGCGGCTCGCCGACTACGCGCTCGTCGGCGAGATCTCCGGCGCCGAGCTGCGCGGCTGGCAGACGGCCGACTGGGAGTTCACCTACTCCTCGGACGACGTGGCTCTGCACGCCCTCAACCGCAACCTGATCACCACGCCCGGCGAGCAGGCGTACGCACTGCTGTGGACCGTGCCTGAGGACCGGTGGGAGGAGTCCGAGGACGACTTCCAGGTCGTCTTCGACTCGTTCCAGCCGCGACCGTGACGAGCGCGGCCGTCTCTCTGCGGCCTCGGGTCACGGTCGGGGGTCCGCCACGAGCACGTTGCGGCCGGCCATCGCCGTGACGGTCACCGGCGCGCTGTCGACCTGGGCCTCGCCCTGGATCGGGTACCAGGTGGCGCCGTCGAGGGAGAACTCGCCGGTGTAGTGCGTGGTCATGACGATCTCGTAGTCGCCGCGCTCGGCGTAGGCGTGCGTGTTGGTCAGCGCCGGGTACGCGGCGCCGGGGTCGCGTGGTCGGGCCGACGACCGTGCCGTCGCCGAAGTCCCACGACCAGCGGGCTGGCGTCGCCCGGACCTGGACGGGCTGGCCGAGGACGGTCGTGGTGAGGACGACCGGCGTCGGTCGAGGACGCGAAGACGTTGGTCGGCATCGTGACGAGGACGTAGCCGCCCGGCGGCTCGACGGTCGAGATCCCAGCGGGAAGCGGGAGTCGCTGGAAGTCTTCGAGCGTGACATCCAGGAAAGCGCCGTCGCGCCGGAGCGGCTGGCGTCGAGCAGATGACGCCGACGAAGGTCCACCCTGGCTGCCCGATGGTCCGCGGCACGCCGTCAGCAACGGCGCGCTGTAGAGCCAGTACTGGTACTGGCCGGGCTCGCCGCACGCGACTGCCGCCTCAGGGCACGGCACGTCGACGCCGGAGTTCGATGTCGTTGCCAGTGCAAGCAGGGATCGCTGCGAAGGTGATCGCCGGCGCGCCGGCTCCGACGGCGTCGACGGTCGCCACCGTCGTGAGGTGCGTCAGCGATCCAGCGAACGTCCGACGGCTCCACCGTCGTTGCCGATGCGTGCCCACGAGCGGTGGCGCCCGCCGACGCTGGGAAGCGAAGGCACAGAAGCGCGACGACAGATCCAGCAACTGCGAGTGGCCGAACGCATCACTCCGTACCAATCCCGCGAAGATGCCAACTGCCGTTCTCGAACAAGCACGAAGTCGACGGATGTCGCCGGAGTCGGCAGCGATCGGATTCGGCGCGACCGCCTCGGCGATAGACGTGCTCCTCGGCCTGCTTCGGCGAAGCGTCACTGCTACCGACGACAAGGTGCGTGCGTCAGGCTGCGAGGCGAACGGACGTTTCCGTCGGTCGTCGCGCCGCCCTCGATGTCGACCCTTCGATGCTCGTAGACGTCGTCGATCGTCTGCGATCGACGCACTCGCAGACCTGGCATTCGTGTCCGAGAGTTGCGCACGGAGTCGTATCGCCGGTGGCTTACGCGTAGTTCAGCACGTCGAACCAGTGGTCGGCCCACGCCTCGGCGCCGGCCGCGGTCGCCTCGGTTGCCTCTCGTGGCATCTCGGCGACCGCGACGGTCGGCTCCGTCGCGGTCGGGGTGGTCGGCGTCGGGGCCGAGCTGGTTCTCGTCGGCAGCGGGGCCGGATCCTCCGTGCACCCGGCCGTCGCCACCACCACAGCGAGGACGGCACCCGCCCACGCGACCCCCCGAAGCGTCATGGTCCGGAACCTACCTCAACGACCGCAGTCCGATCCAGTACGCACCAAACAGGTGCACAAGCCTTCAACCATGTGGACAACCCGCACCGAACGGTTACGCGTCCGCCCCCACCGACGGAGCGCCCGGCCACGGGCCACACCGGACCGGCCCGCTCGTCCAGCCGCTTGAGCGCGGCCAGCACGGAGTCGGTGTCGGTCGTCGCCCACATCGGCGGCAGCGACGACTGCAGGTACCCCGCGTACCGCGCGGTGGCCAGGCGCGAGTCCAGCACGGCGACGACGCCGCGGTCCTCGGTCGAGCGGATCAGCCGGCCCGCGCCCTGCGCCAGCCGCAGTGCGGCGTGGTGCGCCGACACGGTCATGAACCCGTTGCCGCCCGACTTCGCGACGGCCTCGGTGCGGGCCGACATCAGCGGGTCGTCGGGGCGCGGGAACGGCACCCGGTCGATCACGACGAGCTGGCACGCCGGGCCGGGCACGTCGACGCCCTGCCAGAGCGACAGGGTGCCGAACAGGCAGGTCTCGGCGTCGGCGGCGAAGGCGCGCACCAGGTTGGGCATCGAGTCGTCGCCCTGGCACAGCACGGTGAACGGCAGCCGTCCGCGCATCTCCTCGGCCGCCTCCTCGGCGCCGCGACGTGAGGAGAACAGCCCGAGCGTCCGGCCACCGGCCGCCGTCACCAGCGCGGCCAGCTCGTCCATCGACCTGGACCCACCCGGGTCGCGCCCGGCGCGGGCAGGCGTGAGGCGACGTAGAGGATCGACTGCTTCTGGTAGTCGAACGGGCTGCCGACGTCGATGCCCTCCCACGCCGGCGCGGAGTCGCTCCCGAGACCCACCGACCGCGCGGCGGCGTCGAACGTGCCGCCGACGGTCAGCGTCGCCGACGTCATCACCACCGACCTGTTGCCGAACATCTTGTCCTGCAACAGGTTCGAGACCGAGATCGGCGCGACGTTGAGCAGCCGGCGCGGCGCGCCACGTCCGAAGTCGGAGACCGTCAGCCACGACACGTCGGTGGCCAGACCGGCGGCGAGCCGCTCGGCGGTCTCGAACACGTCGGACAGCGCGCCCTTGGCCATCTGCAGGCCGCCGGCCGCCGAGTCGCCACCGGCCGACATCTTCCCCGGCGTCGCGTCCTTGAGCTGGGTGAGTCCCTCGCGCGCGGCGTCGCGCACCGCCTCGACGGCGGCCTGCAGCTCGGACGGCAGCCCGTGCGAGAAGCGTCCGGACTCGAGCGGTTCGAGCGCGAGCTCGAGCTCGTCGGCCGCGGACGAGAGCCGGTCGGTGTCGATGCTGCCGTGCCGGCGGGCGCGGCTGGCCGCGATCTCGATCGCCGTGACGCTGAGCTGGTCGGAGATGACGGAGGTGACCCGGTCGGCGAGCTCGTGCGCCTCGTCGACCACGAGCGCGTCGTGCTCGGGCAGGATCTGGCGTCCCTCGAAGGTGTCGATCGCGAGCAGCGCGTGGTTGGTGACCACGACGTCGACGGTGTGCGCGCGGGCGCGGGCCAGCTCGCTGTAGCACTCGGCGGCCATCGGGCACGCCTGCGAGCCCAGGCACTCGAAGGCGTTGACCGACACCTGCTTCCACGCCCGCTCGCTGACGCCGGGCAGCAGCTCGTCGCGGTCGCCGCTCTCGGTCTCGTCGGCCCACTCCCGCAGCCGGACGATCTCGCGCCCGAGCCGCGACGACGCGCCGTCGGTGACGACCTTGCCGGGCAGCGGCTCGAGGTCGAACAGAGGGGCGTCGTCCTCCTCGGGGAAGCCGCCGACGAGCTTGTGCTTGCACAGGTAGTTGGCCCGGCCCTTGACCATCTGGAACGTGAGCTCGCGGCCGAGGCTGGGCTTCAGCGACTTCGCCAGCCGCGGCAGGTCGCGCTCCACCACCTGCGCCTGCAGCGCCAGCGTGGCGGTCGAGACCACGGCGCGGGTGCCCTTCTCGACCGCGTGCCGCACCATCGGCACCAGGTACGCCAGCGACTTGCCGGTGCCCGTCCCCGCCTGGACGAGCAGGTGCTCGCCCTTCTCGAACGCGGTGGCGACCCGGTCGGCCATCACGTGCTGGCCCGGACGCGTGCTGCCGCCGATGCCGCCGACCGCCGTGGTCAGCAGCTCGTCGACCTCGGGCAGCTCGGGGGGCACGGAACGACCCTAGGCGGTGGCGGTGACGACGCCGGCCACCGCGCCGGGCCTGTGCACGGCGGGTCCGCCACCCACAGGCGACCGGCGTCAGTACGTGCCCGAGACCCCGCTGCTCGCGGACGAGAAGATCCCGAAGATCACCTGCAGCACCACCGAGAGCACGCTGGTGACGACCCACATCGTCACGAACGCGATCAGCGCCTGGAGGAAGGGCGCGATGGTGCGGAACCCGCGGATCAGCCGCCAGAGCGCGAGCGCCACCACGGTGAGTCCCCACGACACGAGCACCGCGGCCACCATGACGAGCGCGACCACGGTCACGAGACCGCCGAACTGGTCCTCGGACAGCGCGTCCTGCCAGCTCAGGTCCTCGCCCACGATCGCCGCGATGAACTCGACCAGCGCCCAGCCGATCAGCAGCGCCGCGAGCCCCATCAGCACCGTCACGACGAGGTTGATCACCAGCGACCACCACACGCCCGGCATCAGCGCGCGCTCCGGCCGCGGTGCGGGCGCCGGGACCGGGGGTCCTGCGTACGGCACCGGCTGGGCGTAGGGCAACGGCTGCGTGTACCCCTGCGGCGGACCCGGCTGCGTGTACGGAGCCGGCTGCGCGTACCCCTGCGGCTGGGCGTACCCCTGCGGCTGCGCGTACCCCTGCGGCGGGCCGTAGGGGGACGGCTGCGCGGGAGGGGCGCCGACGGGCGTGGGCGGCGGCCAGGACGACGGGGTGCTCACGCGGTCATCGTCCCAGACCTCACGCCGCACCGAGCCCCACCTGTGCACACCCGCGTCCTGACGGGGCGGGCTGCGACGTCGCGAGGCTCGCAGACCTAGTGAACGGGGCGACCACCACGTTCACTAGGCCAGCGAGCCGGTCAGGGGAGGTCAGGCGGAGCGGGCCACGTCGAACGGGGCCAGCTCGGCGGCCAGGTCGGGGTTGACCCGGGCGACCAGCGCGGTGCCGTCGCCGGTGTGCTCCTCGGTGATGACCTCGCCGGCGGTGTGGACCCGGTTGACCAGGTCGCCGCGGTCGTAGGGCACCACGACGTCGACCTCGACCTGCGGCCGCGGCAGCTCGGCGGTGATGAGCTCGCTCAGCTCGTCCATGCCGACCCCGGTGCGGGCCGACACGACGATCGAGCGCTTCTCCTTGCGCAGCAGCCGGTCGACGACCTCGGGGTCGGCGACGTCGGTCTTGTTGAGCACGATGATCTCGGGCACGGAGTCGGCGCCGACCTCGGCCAGCACCTCGCGCACCGCGGCGATCTGGCCCTCGGGGTCGGGGTGCGAGGCGTCGACCACGTGGAGCACCAGGTCGGAGTCGGCGACCTCCTCCAGCGTGGAGCGGAACGCCTCGATGAGCTCGTGCGGCAGGTGCCGGACGAACCCGACGGTGTCGGCCAGCGTGTACAGCCGGCCGTCGGCGGTCTCGGCCCGGCGGACGGTGGGGTCCAGGGTCGCGAACAGCGCGTTCTCGACCAGCACGCCCGCGCCGGTGAGCCGGTTGAGCAGCGAGGACTTGCCGGCGTTGGTGTACCCGGCGATCGCGACGCCCGGGACGGCGTTGCGCTTGCGGCCGGAGCGCTTGGCGTCGCGGGCCGGCTTCATGCCCTTGATCTGGCGGCGCAGCTTGGCCATCCGGGTGCGGATGCGGCGGCGGTCCAGCTCGATCTTGGTCTCGCCGGGGCCGCGGGAGCCGATCCCGGCGCCGGCGGCGACGCGTCCACCGGCCTGGCGCGACATCGACTCGCCCCAGCCGCGCAGGCGCGGGAGCAGGTACTCCAGCTGGGCCAGCTCGACCTGCGCCTTGCCCTCCTTGCTCTTCGCGTGCTGGGCGAAGATGTCGAGGATCAGCGCGGTGCGGTCGATGACCTTCACCTTGACGATGTCCTCGAGCCCACGGCGCTGGGACGGCGACAGCTCGCCGTCGCACACCACGGTGTCGGCGCCGGTGGTCTCCACGATCGAGCGCAGCTCGGCCGCCTTGCCGGAGCCGAGGAACGTGCCCGGGTCGGGGGTCGGACGGCGCTGCAGCACGCCGTCGAGCACCTCCGACCCGGCGGTCTCGGCGAGCGCGGAGAGCTCGCGCAGGGAGTTCTCGGCGTCGTCGGGCTTGCCGCCGTGCGTCCAGAGCCCGGCCAGGACGACCTTCTCGAGCCGCAGCTGGCGGTACTCGACCTCGGTGACGTCCTCGAGCTCGGTGGACAGCCCGGCGACGCGGCGCAGCGACTGGCGCTCCTCCAGCTCGAGCTGGTCGCCGTCGCTGTCCTGGCGGGTGTTGCCGCCCTCGGCCACCGCGGAGGCGTGGCGGGACAGGATCCGCGAGACGGCGTCGTCGATCTGCCGCTCGTCGAGGTGCACCGCCGAGTCCGCCGGGTGCACGGGCAGGTCGCCCGCGTCGTCGTGACGGTCAGGGTGTGCGGCGGTCATGGGTCTCCAAGTGCTTCGGGGTCTTCGCGGCTCGGTCGGTCAGCCCGCAGGCGTCGGACGCAGAACCACCATGGCACTACAACGACCGTCGGAGCGAGACGATTCCGACGCTTCGGTACGATCGCCGCCGTGCCCGGGCCTGATCAGAACGCCGAGCCCCAGCACTACTTCAGCGGCAGGCCCGCCGGACCGGACGAGCGCCGCACCCTGCAGGTGCGCCTGGCCGGCCGCGACGTCGAGGTCAGCACGGCCTCGGGGGTGTTCAGCGGCAGCCACGTCGACCTCGGCACCCGGGTGCTGCTGCGCGAGGCCCCCGTCCCCCCGCCCGAGGGCGACCTGCTCGACCTCGGCTGCGGCTGGGGCCCGCTCGCGCTGGCGATGGCGCTGCACTCCCCCGCCGCCACGGTGTGGGCGGTCGACGTGAACGAGCGGGCGCTGCTGCTCACCGACGAGAACGCGCAGGCCCTGGGCATCACCAACATCCGCACCGCGCTGCCGGACGACGTCCCCGACGACGTGCGGTTCGCAGCGCTCTGGTCGAACCCGCCGATCCGGATCGGGAAGCCCGCGCTGCACGCGCTGCTGGAGCGGTGGCTGCCGCGGCTGGTGCCCGGCGCCGACGCGCACCTGGTGGTGCAGCGCAACCTCGGGGCGGACTCGCTCACCGCGTGGATGGCCGACCGGTTCACCGACCTGGACGTGCGCAAGGTCGGCAGTGCCAAGGGCTTCCGGGTGGTCCGGGCCTCGCGCCACGACTGACGCGCAGACCCGGGAGGTCAGACCAGGCGGACCCGCCGCCGGCGCCGGGCGCGGGCGGCCTCCAGCGCGAAGAGGACGTTCTCGCGGCGCTGCCGCCGCTCGGCCAGCCGCTGCTCTGCCGCCACGATGTCGATCATCACGGCGTCGATCCCTGCGGCGTCGCGCCGCAGCTCGGTGGTGCTCCCTGCTCCAGCCATCCCCGCCTCCTGCTCCCCTGCAGCCGTCCGGCGGGTGGCCCGGTCCCGACGCTCCTCCCCCTGTCAAGGGCGCCGATACCGGGCCGTGCCGCCACCGAGGTGGCCGCACCCGCCGTGAAGGGCACCCCGCCCGAGCGAGGAACCCTTCTGCTCTCCTGACGCACCAGGAGCGCGAAAGGTTGCGGCTGATACACCGCGAACTTCTGCGGCCTGCTCCGTCCGTGCGACCGGACGACGAACGAGGGCGCCACAGGTCACCCCGCGGACCGCAGCCGCTCCAGCCCCTCGAGCAGGAGGTCGAGCGCGAGCCCGAAGGCGTCGCCGGACGGCCCAGGGGGCTGGTCGAGGTGCCACTGCACGTGCGCCGTCAGCTCGGGGTGGGTGTCCTGGTCGAGGTGGTCGAGGAACGCGTTCGCGCCCGCGACGAGCTGCTCGCGGTCGGTGCCGAACCCGACCGCCTGCAGCGCGTGCCCGACGGTGTGGTTGTTGATCGTGTGGAACGCGACGTCGAGCAGCTCGGGCCCGAACCCGCCCTCGCGCAGCCGTCGCAGCAGGGTCTCGAGCAGGTGGGTCCGGGCCGGGCCGGGCAGCCCGAGCGAGACCCAGAGCGAGGCCGACCAGGGGTGCCGCATCAGCGCGTCGTGCGTGGCCACGCACTGGGCCCGCACCGCCGGGAGCCACCCGGGGCCGTCGTCCGACACGTCGACCTCCGCCGCCACCTGCTCCAGCATCGCGCCGAGCAGGTCGGTCTTGTCGCGCACGTGGTGGTACAGCGACATCGCCTCGACCCCGAGCCGGCCGCCCACGGCGCGCATCGTCACCGTCCGGATCCCCTCGGCGTCGGCCAGGTCGACGGCGGCGGCGACGACCCGCTCACGGCTCAGGCTCTTGACGGCAGGCACCCCAGGACTCTAGCTTACGGCGTAAACTTACGCCGTAAGACGACGAGGGGATTCGATGATGAAGGCGGTCGTGCAGCGCGGCTACGGGGTGCCCGAGCGGGTGCTCCACCTCGAGGACGTGGCGGAGCCGGTGCCCGGCGAGGGCCAGGTGCTGGTGCGGGTGCACGCGGCCGGCGTCAACGCCGCCGACCGGCACGTCGTCACCGGTGTGCCGACGGTGATGCGGCTGGCCTGGCGCGACCCGCGCGGGCTGCGGCGCGAGCCGGGCTCGGACCTCGCGGGGACGGTCGAGCGGGTGGGACCCGGCGTCACCAGGTTCGGCGTCGGCGACCTCGTCGTGGGCGCGGGCCGGTCGACCTTCGCCGAGCTGGCCCTGACCCGCGAGCAGAACCTGCTGCGCGTCCCCGAGGGCATCGACGCCGTGACCGCCGCCGCGCTCCCGATGGCCGGCGTGACGGCGTGGCAGGGCCTGCACCGGCACCGGCCGCCGCGACCCGGCGACCGGGTGCTCGTCACCGGCGCGGCCGGCGGGGTCGGGCACCTCGCGGTCCAGCTCGCCAAGGCCCTCGGGTGCCACGTCACCGCCACCGGCAGCACCCGCAACCTCGACCTGCTGCGCGAGGCCGGTGCCGCCGAGGTGCTCGACTACACCGTCGACGACGTCCCGCCGCGCGACCTGCCGGACGCCGACCGGTTCGACCTGGTGCTGCACGTCGCGGGTGCCACGCCGGTCGGTCGGTTCCGCCGGGTCCTGCGGCGCGACGGTGCGCTCGTCGTCGTCAACGGCGAGGGCGGACGGACCGCCGGCCCCCTCCCCCTGCTCGCGCGGATGGCGGTCCTGAACGCCGTCGTGCCCCAGACGCTGCGGTTCCTTGCCGCCGAGCACCGGGTCGACGACCTGGCCGAGGTGCTCGCGCTCGTGGCAGCGGGACGCGTGACGCCGCACGTGGAGCGGACCTTCGACCTCGCCGACACCGCGGCCGCCGTCGAGCACCTGCGGTCGGGCCACCCGCGCGGCAAGTCCGTCGTGACGGTCTCGTCGGCTTGACGGGCCGCGAGCGCGTCAGAGCGTGGTCGTGCCGTCCGCGACCAGGACGGACGGCCCGCTCAGCTCGACCCGGTCGCCGGCCAGCACCCGCACCTCGACCTGACCGCCCGGGACGTCCACCCTCCACACGTCGGGCGCGCCGGCACCGCCCCACGCCCGCGCAGCGAGCGCCGCGGCGCACGCACCGGTGCCGCACGACCGCGTCTCCCCCACGCCCCGCTCGTGCACCCGCATCGCGAGCCGTCCGACCAGCTCGTCGCCCGCCTGCTCGGGGTCGAGCGCCACGAGCAGCTCGACGTTGGTGCCGTCGGCCGGCTCGGGCTCCACGCCCGGCGCGCGGCTGAGGTCGAGCGCGGCGAGCTCGTCGAGGTCGGACAGCATCGCCACCGTGTGCGGGTTGCCGAGGTCGAGCCGCAGCGCGGGACGCGCGACGTCGAGGCCGTGGACGTGGACCGTGGCGTCGTAGCCCGCGACCACCGCGTCGTCGCCGCCCACGAACCGCCAGCCACCCATGTCGACGGCGAACCAGCCGTCCTCGCGCCGGCGCACCCGCTTGACCCCGGCACGGCTCGCGACCGGCAGGCCGGGGCCGTCGGCGTCGAGCAGGGCGAGGTCGATCAGCTGCTCGCGGATCAGGTAGGCCACGAACACCCGGATCCCGTTCCCGCACATCTGCGCGGCGGACCCGTCGGCGTTGCGGTAGTCCATGAACCACTCGGCGCCGGGGTCGGTCGCGAGCGCGGCGGCCGCATCGAGGCAGGCCGCCGACCGGACCACGCGGATCAGCCCGTCGGCGCCGATGCCCGCTCGCCGGTCGCACAGCCGCGCGACCCGCTCGGCGTCGAGGTCCAGGGTGCCGTCGAGGTCGCGGACCAGGACGAAGTCGTTCTCTGTGCCGTGCCCCTTGGTGAACGCGAGGGGGGTGGGCTGGACCGGCGCGTCGGGCATGCGCCCAGCCTACGGCTCGCCCGAGCCGTCTCCGGCGACGGCGGACGCCACGACCGCGAGCGCCTGAGCGAGCAGCTCGTCGGGCGGCTCCGTGGCGTCGAGCCAGACCACGCGACGGTCGCGACGGAACCACTTGTCCTGACGTCGCGCGAAAGCCCTTGTCGCGCGGACGGTCTCGTCCCGCGCCTGCTCCAGGGTGAGGTTCCCGTCGAGGTGGTCGAGCACCTGCGCGTACCCCAGGGCGCGGGACGCCGTGCGCCCCTCCCGCAGTCCCAGCGGCACCAGGCCGGCCACCTCGTCGACGAGCCCGGCGGCGAGCATCGCGTCGACCCGCTGCTCGATCCGCGCGTCGAGCAGCTCGCGCGGCGCACGCAGCCCCACCTGCACGGTCGGCCGCACGTACGCGCCGTCCGGGAGCGTCGCCGTGAACGGGCGGCCGGTGAGCTCGACCACCTCGAGCGCCCGGACGACCCGGCGCACGTTCGCCGGCTCGATCGCCGCGGCCGCCGCCGGGTCGCGCTCGGCCAGCTCGGCGTGCAGCGCGACGCGGACCGATCTGCGCGGCCCTGGCGTCCCAGCGGGCGCGGACGTCGGGGTCGGTGCCGGGGAACTCCAGCGGCTCCAGCAGAGCCCGGACGTACAGCCCCGAGCCGCCGACCACGACGGGCACGCGACCGCGGCGCGAGGACGTCGTCCACGGCGGCACGGGCGTCGCGCTGGTAGGCGGCGACGCTGGCCTCGTCGGAGACCGTCGAGGACGTCGAGCAGGTGGTGGGCGACGCCGCCGCGCGCCTCGACCGGGAGCTTCGCCGTCCCGACGTCCATGCCCCGGTACAGCTGGGACGCGTCGGCGTTGACCACCTCGCCGCCGAGCTCGCGCGCCAGGGCCACGCCGAGGTCGGACTTGCCGGTGGCGGTCGGCCCGACGACGGCGACGGTCGGGTGCCCGCCGTCGCTCGTCACCGGCTGATCGTGCCAGGCACCCGGTGCCCGAACGCTTCTCGGGTGGCGCCGACGAGCGCGGATGCGGTTACCTCGAAGGAGCACGGGGCGAGCTCACGGCGCACCACTGCACACGGAACGGCCCCGCGACGACGACGACGCAGGTGCGCCTGACCAGCAGGAGGGATCCACCGTGGCAGGAGAGCACCATGACCACCCGGACGACGCACCCCAGCCGGCTCGGACCGCCTCGACCGCACCTGGTCCCCCGCGCTTCCACCGAACCGGCCGAACCGCAGCCCGGCACGGGCACCGATCCCGAGCCCGACCCGGCGGAGAAGGTGGCCGAGGAGGCCGAGCCCGATCCCCGCGAGCGCGAGTACCCGCGGGCGTCGGTGTCCCGCAGGCCACCTCCGCCTGGTCACCTCCACCGGCGACCCCGGACGACCCGGGTGCGCCCGGCCCCGGCAGCCCGGACCCCACCGGCCCGGTCCCGGATCCGGACCCGACGGCTCCCCCGACGGACCCGACGTCGCCGGTCCCCGACCCGTCCGCGCCGCCGCCCGACCCGACCGAACCCGTTCCCGGGTCCGGACGGGCCGATCACGCCCGAGCCGGCCGGCCCCGCCAGCCCCGGACCCGACACCCCGCCGGTCGTCCCGCCGGGCTGACCACGCCGCGGTCCGCGAGGACCGCGTCGGGTGTTGAGCCGGGTCAGGACCCCGGACGGACCGTCGGCAGCCCGAGCACGACGCCACCGGCGCGGGGCGCTCCCGCAGCGGGGACGCCGCACGAGTCGGCCTGCCGGCGGTCCCACGCGTCGCCGGCCGCGGTGCGGCGCAGCGCGTAGTGCCCGCCGTCGGCCACCAGGTGGTGCGGCGCGGCGTACGACACCTCGACCTCGACGACGTCGCCGGGACGCGGCGCGTCGGCGCCCGGCGGCACCGTGAGGTGCACCAGCCGGTTGTCGCGGGCGCGGCCGGAGACGCGGGCGGTGGCACCGTCCTTGCGGCCCTCGCCCGGGGCGACCAGCACCTCGAGCCGGCGTCCGAGCTGGGTCTTGTTCTCGTCCCAGGAGATCTGCTCCTGCAGCGCGACCAGCCGCACGTAGCGCTCCTGCACGACCGCCTTCGGCAGCTGGTCGGGCAGCGAGGCGGCCGGCGTCCCCGGGCGGATCGAGTACTGGAACGTGAACGCGTTGGCGAACCGCGCGGCGGCGACGACGTCGAGGGTCGCCTGGAAGTCCTCCTCGGTCTCGCCCGGGAAGCCGACGATGACGTCGGTGGAGATCGCGGCGTCGGGGATCCGGTCGCGGACGGTGTCGAGGATCCGCAGGAAGCGCTCGGACCGGTAGGAGCGGCGCATCGCCTCGCAGCACGCGGTCGGAGCCGGACTGCAGCGGCATGTGCAGCTGCGGCATCACGTTGTGGGTCTCGGCCATCGCGTCGATGACGTCGTCGGTGAACGCGGCCGGGTGCGGGCTGGTGAACCGCACCCGCTCCAGGCCGTCGATCCCGCCGCAGGCGCGCAGCAGCTTGGCGAACGCGCCCCTGTCGCCGAACTCGACGCCGTAGGTGTTGACGTTCTGCCCGAGCAGGGTGACCTCGATCGCGCCGTCGTCGACCAGCGCCTGCACCTCGGCCAGGATCTCGCCGGGCCTGCGGTCCTTCTCCTTGCCGCGCAGGCTCGGGACGATGCAGAACGTGCAGGTGTTGTTGCACCCCACGCTGATCGAGACCCAGCCGGCCGCCGCCGAGTCGCGCTTGGTGGGCAGCGTGGAGGGGAAGACCTCGAGCGCCTCGAGGATCTCGACCTGCGCCTCCTCGTTGTGCCGCGCGCGGTCGAGCAGCGCCGGCAGCGAGCCGATGTTGTGGGTGCCGAACACGACGTCGACCCACGGCGCCTTGCGCACGATGGTGTCGCGGTCCTTCTGCGCCAGGCAGCCGCCGACGGCGATCTGCATGCCGGGCCGCGAGCGCTTCTGCGGCGCGAGGTGCCCGAGGTTGCCGTACAGCTTGTTGTCGGCGTTCTCGCGCACGGCGCAGGTGTTGAAGACGACGACGTCGGCGCTGTCCGGGTCGGCACCGGACTCCAGCGGCGCGTAGCCGGCGTCCTCGAGCAGGCCGGACAGGCGCTCGGAGTCGTGCACGTTCATCTGGCAGCCGAAGGTGCGCACGTCGTAGGTGCGCGCGGTCGGCGCGGAGGTCTGCTCGCCCGGGGCGGTCGTGGTGCTGGTCATGGCGCGTCCAGGGTACGGCGCCGTCCGGTGACTCTGCTCGGATGACTTGACCGGTACAGAAGCCGCACTACTGTACCGGTACAGCAACCATCGAGGACGAGAGGACCGAGGACATGTTCAGCGACCTGCCCTTCGGAATGATCACCGCCACCGACGCCACCCGCGCGCACCTGCACTCCGCCCGGCCGGACGCCCCGGTCGTCGTGGACGAGCCGCACCCGGCGCGCCTCGTCGCGCTGCGCGCCCACCTCGCCGGCAGCCTGCACCGCACCGCCGACCGGGTCGCCCCCGCCCAGCGCCGCCACGTGCCCACGCACGCCTGAGCACGCCGGGTTAGGCTCGAAACGCCCCGAGCAGCGAGGTGATGCGTGGCGAAGGTGACGTTGCAGACCGTCGCGGACAAGGTCGGCGTGAGCCGGATGACGGTGTCGAACGCCTTCTCCCGGCCCGACCAGCTGTCGGACGCGCTGCGCACCCGGATCCTGGCGGCCGCCGACGAGCTGGGGTACGTGGGACCGGACCCCCGGGCGCGCGCCCTGGCCCGCGGCCGCACCGGCGCGGTCGGGATCATGATCACCGACGCGCTCGAGGAGTCGTTCACCGACGAGGTGGCGATGCAGGTGCTGGGCGGCGTCGCCGGCGAGCTCGCTCCCGACCGGCGCTGGCCCTCACCCTGCTGCCGTCGGGCAGTCGACCGGCGACCTCGTCCCGGCCCGCGACGTCCCGATGGACGGCGCCCTCGTGTACTCCTGCGACGCCGACAGCGCCGGCGTCGCGTGGCTGCACAAGCGCGACCTCCCGGTCGTCTACATCGACCAGGTCGTCGCCGAGCCGGCGTGCCGAGCGTCAACGTCGACGACCGCGGCGGCGCCCGGGCCGCCGCGCAGCACCTGCTCGACCTCGGCCACCGCCGGATCGGCGCGATCGTGTCGGTGGTCGGCGCGCGCCGTTCGGTCCGGTGGAGGACCCCGCGCGACCTGCCGATCGGGCACGCCACCCACCAGCGCATGCTCGGGTGGGACGACGCGCTGGTGCCGGCCGGGGTGCACGGTCGGCTCGTACGTGCAGACCGTCGGTACGAGCTACGACGAGGCCCGCCGCGCCGCCCGGATCCTGCTCGACCTCGAGGACCGGCCGACCGCGGTGCTCTGCTACTCCGACCTATCGCCGCGGCCGTCGTGCACGAGGCGCGCGAGCGCGGGCTCGAGGTGCCGCGCGACCTGTCGGTCGTGGGCTTCGACGACAGCCCGCTCGCGCGGCGCACCGGCCCGGCGCTGACCACGGTGCGCCAGGACAGCTCGCAGAAGGGACGCCTCGCCGTCCGCGCGCTGCTCGACGCGATCGAGGCGCTCGAGTCGGGAGCCCCGGCCCCGGGTCGCGGCGCCGCACGCACGTCCTGCCGACCGAGCTGGTCGTGCGCGACAGCACCGGTCCTGCGCCCGTGGCGCGGTCTGACCGATGCCGCTGCCGCCGCTGGTCGAGCCCGGGCGCCGACCTCACCACCGAGGAGGTCGGCCGCTACTCCCGGCACCTGCTGCTGCCCGAGATCGGCCGGGAGGGGCAGCGGCGGCTGAAGAACGCCCGGGTCCTCGTGGTCGGCGCCGGCGGGCTCGGCTCCCCCGTCCTGCTCTACCTGGCCGCCGCGGGCGTCGGCACGATCGGCGTGGTCGACGACGACCTGGTCGACGCCTCGAACCTGCAGCGGCAGGTCGTCCACGGCACCAAGGACGTCGGCCGGCCCAAGGTCGACAGCGCCGCCGACGCCGTGGCCGACGTGAACCCGCTCGTCACCGTGGTGCGGCACCGCGAGCGGATCACCGCCGACAACGCGCTCGCGCTGGTGGGCGGCTACGACCTGGTGCTCGACGGCACCGACAACTTCCCCACCCGCTACCTGGTGTCCGACGCCTGCGTCCTGACGGCCACGCCGCTGGTCTGGGGCTCGATCCTGCGGTTCGACGGCCAGGTCAGCGTGTTCTGGGCCGAGCACGGGCCCACCTACCGCGACCTGTTCCCCACGCCTCCCCCACCCGGCTCGGTGCCGTCCTGCGGCGAGGCCGGCGTGCTCGGCGCGGTCTGCGCGATGGTCGGGTCGGTGATGGCGGCCGAGGCGGTCAAGCTGGTCACCGGCTCGGGCGACCCGCTGGTCGGACGCCTCGTGGTGCTCGACGCGCTGGCGATGACGTGGCGCACCCTGCCCGTCGCGAAGGACCCGCTCGCGACGCCGGTGACCTCGCTCGACGGCGACGCCGGGGCACCCGGAACCGGCCGCGGACGTGCCGACCGTGTCGGCCACCGAGCTCGCCGGTCTGCTCGAGCGCGACGAGGTGCTGCTGGTCGACGTCCGCGAGGTCGACGAGCGCGAGATCGTCACGATCCCCGGCTCGGTGCACGTGCCGCTGGCCCGGTTCCGCTCCGGCGAGGCGGCGGGCGAGCTGCCCGCGGGGCGTCCGGTGGTGCTGCACTGCAAGGTCGGCGGACGCTCGGCCGAGGCCCTCGGGCTGCTGCGCGCCGCCGGTCGCGACGACGTGCGGCACCTCGACGGCGGGGTGCTCGCCTGGGTCCGCGACGTCGACCCGTCCTGCCCGCGTACTGACCCGTCGCCAGCCGCACCTGCGCA
The DNA here is from genome assembly GCA_963750285.1 of uncultured Actinomycetota bacterium. Lineage (GTDB taxonomy): Bacteria > Actinomycetota > Actinomycetes > Actinomycetales > CAWJMD01 > JBBQSN01. Next base: position 30,356 of record CAVVQA010000005.1, read on the forward strand.
TCCAGGTCTCAGACTGGTCACGACCGCCCGCCGAGGCCCCGGACTGGTGTGCCACGCGCGCCCGGACCACTAGGTTGCCCGCATGACGGACCTGACCAAGGCGGGCGAACCGCGCGCCGGGGCACCGCTCGTGGTGCTCGAGAAGGTGAACAAGCACTTCGGGTCGCTGCACGTCCTCAAGGACATCGACCTCACCGTCCACCACGGCGAGGTCGTCGTGGTGATCGGCCCGTCGGGCTCCGGCAAGTCGACGCTGTGCCGCACGATCAACCGGCTCGAGACGTTCGAGAGCGGCTCGATCACGTTGGACGGCAAGGCCCTTCCCGAGGAGGGCAAGGAGCTCGCCCGGCTGCGGTCCGACGTCGGCATGGTCTTCCAGTCGTTCAACCTGTTCGCGCACAAGACCGTCCTGGAGAACGTGACGCTGGGCCCGACCAAGGTGCGCCGGCGCAAGAAGGCCGAGGCCGACCAGCAGGGCCGTGCGCTGCTCGAGCGGGTGGGCGTCGCGGACCAGGCCGACAAGTACCCCGCCCAGCTCTCCGGCGGTCAGCAGCAGCGGGTCGCGATCGCCCGCGCGCTGGCGATGGAGCCCAAGGTGATGCTCTTCGACGAACCCACCTCGGCGCTCGACCCCGAGATGATCAACGAGGTCCTCGACGTCATGACCACCCTGGCCAAGGACGGCATGACGATGGTCGTGGTGACCCACGAGATGGGCTTCGCCCGCCGCGCCGCCGACCGCGTGGTGTTCATGGCCGAGGGCGAGATCGTCGAGGAGAACACCCCCGAGGAGTTCTTCACCAACGCGCGGTCCGACCGCGCCAAGGACTTCCTGTCCAAGATCCTCACCCACTGACCCGATGACCACCGACCCCCGGAACCCGTTGCGCGACAGCGCGTCCCGGCAGCACCTGAGAGAGCACCGTCCGTACGAAACGATGAGAACGCGAACCGGAGGACAGATCAGATGATGTTCCGCCGCACGACCCTCGCCGCCGCCGTGGCCGCGAGCGCCCTGCTCCTGGCCGCCTGTGGCGGCGACGGCGACGACGCCACCACCGAGCCCACCGTCGCGGACGCGCCGACGTTCGAGGCGGGCACGACGATGGCCGACATCGCCGAGGCCGGCACGCTGCGCGTCGGCACCAAGTACGACCAGCCCGGCTTCGGCCTGGAGAACCTCGAGGGCGAGCTCGAGGGCTTCGACGTCGAGGTCGCGAAGATCATCGCCGGCGCCCTCGGCATCGCGCCGGAGGACATCGAGTGGACCGAGTCCACGTCCGCCGTCCGCGAGGAGGTGCTGGAGAAGGACGAGGTCGACATCGTCGTGGCGACGTACACGATCAACGACGAGCGCAAGCAGCGCATCACCTTCGCCGGGCCGTACTACGAGGCCGGCCAGCAGATCATGATCAAGGCCGACGACGACACCGATCACCGGCCCCGAGGACCTGGCCGCCAACCCGGACTGGAAGGTCTGCTCGGTCAACGGCTCCACGCCGTCGGAGAACATCCGCGAGTACCTGGCGAACGACGGACCAGCTCGTGCTGTTCGACGAGTACTCGCGAGTGCGCCGACGCGCTCGAGCAACGGCCAGGTGCAGGCGCGTCACCACCGACAACGTCATCCTGCTCGGCTTCGTCGCCGAAGTCCGACGGCGAGTTCAAGCTGGTCGGCGAGCAGTTCACCGAGGAGCCGTACGGCATCGGCGTCGCCAAGGGCGACGTCGAGTTCTGCGAGTTCATCAACGAGACGCTGGCGGAGAACGAGGACGCCTACCTCGCCGCCTGGGAGGCCACGGCCGGGAAGATCGAGGGCACCCAGACCCCCGAGCTGCCCACCGCCGGACACCTGCTCCTGAGCGTCCGCTGCTGACGTGACGGGGCCGGCCCGGTCCGACCGGACCGGGCCGGCTCCGCACCGTCGCGGCGACCCGACGACACGCTCGACCAGATCCCGGAAGGAGGCCCGGTGACGGCCGCTCACCGAGAACTTCGACCTGTTCGTCTCGGGCTACCTCGGCTCGCTGAGCGTGATCCTGGCGGCGACCGTGGCCTCCCTGCTGCTCGGCACCCTCGATCGCCGCCTTCCGGGTCTCGCCGGTCCCGCCGCTGCGCGCCTTCGGCACCTTCTGGGTCACGACGCTGCGCAACACCCCGCTGTCGGTGGTGCTGTTCTTCTGCGCGTTCGGGCTGCCGGAGATCGGCATCAACCGCTCGTTCTGGTTCTTCGGCGTCACCGGCCTGGTGCTCTACACCTCCGCGTTCGTGTGCGAGGCGGTGCGCTCCGGCATCAACTCGGTCTCGCCGGGTCAGGCCGAGGCCGCCCGCGCCATCGGCCTGACCTTCACCCAGTCGCTGGGCCAGGTGGTCCTCCCCCAGGCGCTGCGGACCGTCGTCCCGCCGCTCGGCAGCGTGATCATCGCGATGTTCAAGAACTCCGCCGTGGTCGGTGCGTTCGGCGTCGGCGGTGACCTGTTCTCGGCCGGGCGTCCGCACCAACAGCGCCCTGGGCTTCGAGACGCTGCCGACCTTCCTCGGGGTGCTGATCGGGTACCTGTGCATCACGCTGCCGGCTGCCGGGGTGCTCGCCCTGATCGAGAAGAAGGTGGCGATCGCGCGATGACCAGCGTGCTGTACGACGCGCAGGGCCCGCGCGCCCGCCGCCTGACCCTGATCGGCACGGTGATCGGCGTCGTGGTGGTGCTCGCCGTGGTGGCCGTGGTCGTGCTGCGGCTCGCCGACCGCGGACAGTTCGACGCCGAGCTGTGGGCGCCGCTGCTGAACCCGGGCGACGAGACGTTCCCGTCGGTGTGGCGGCTGTTCGGCAGCGGGCTGCTGTACACCCTGCAGGCGGCCGCCATCGCGATGGTGCTCTCGCTCGGCTCGGCACGCTGATCGCGGTGGCCCGGCTGCAGCTCGGCCGCACCGCCCGGATCCCCCTGGTCGCCGTGGTCGAGGTGCTGCGCGGCGCACCCGTGGTCATCCTGGTCTACCTGTGCGTGCGCGCCCTGCCCGACATCGGCCTGGACTTCCGCTCCTGGTACGGCGGCCGCGAGCTGTGGGGCCTGGTCATCGGCCTGACGCTCTACAACATGGTGGTGTTCGCCGAGATCGTCCGCGCCGGCGTCGCCTCGTTGCCGCGCGGCCAGCGCGAGGCGGCGCCTGGCCACCGGGCTGACGCAGTGGCAGAGCGATGCGGCTGGTGCTGCTCCCGCAGGCGTTCCGGGTGATGCTGCCGGCGATGATCAGCCAGCTCGTGGTGGTGCTCAAGGACACCTCGCTGGTCGCCTTCGTCGGCAGCTACCCCGAGCTGCTCGGGCGCGGCGAGGACGTCCAGCGCAACCTCGACAACCCGATCCAGACCTTCACCGTCGTGGCGCTGCTCTTCATCGCGATCAACTACGCGCTGAGCCGGCTGGCGCAGGCGGTGCAGCGGCGGCAGTCCGGCGCGGACGCAGCCCGCGGCGAACGTCGAGACCGCAGACGACGGCACCGGCGCCTGACCGAGGGCTGCGGCCGTGCAGCTCGAGCGCTCAGCCGAGCGGCTCCCAGCCGCCGTCGTCGGCCTGCTCGCCCTCGGCGGCCAGCGCGTCCTTGACGACGGACAGCGCCACGCCGGACGGGTAGCCCTTGCGGGCCAGCATGCCCGCGAGCCGGCGCACCCGGACCTGGTGGTCCAGGCCCCGGGTGGAGCGGATCCGCTTGGCCACCAACGCCTCGGCGGCGGACCGCTCCGAGTCGGCGTCGACCTCCTCGAGCGCGGTGCGCGCGACCTCGTCGTCGACGCCCTTGAGCCGCAGCTCCTGCGACAGCGCACGACCGGCCAGCCCACGGGAGCGGTGCCTCGAGCGCACCCACTCCCCGGCGAACGCGGCGTCGTCGACGAGCCGGACCTCCTCCATCCGGTCGAGGACGGAGACGGCCACGTCGTCGGGGACGCCGCGGCGGGCCAGGGTGGTGGCGAGCTCGGCCCGGCTGCGGGCCCGGGTGGTGAGCTGGTCGAGCACGATCGTGCGCGCGACCGCGTACGGGTCGGCGTCGGGATCGGCGGCGACGTCGGGGCGGGGGGCTCGTCCGTCCCCCGCCCCGCGCCGACCGCGGAAGCTGCTCATCTGCCGGTGAGAGCGGCTCAGAACTGGACCGGGACCTCGGGCTCGGCGGGCGCGTCGAGGACGGGGCCGATGCCGAGCTTCTCCTTGATCTTCTTCTCCAGCTCGTCGGCCAGGTCGGGGTTGTCGCGCATGAACGCGCGCGCGTTCTCCTTGCCCTGGCCGAGCTGGTCGCCGTCGTAGGTGTACCAGGCGCCGGACTTGCGGACGAAGCCCTGCTCGACGCCCATGTCGATCAGGCCGCCCTCGCGGGAGATGCCCTGGCCGTAGAGGATGTCGAACTCGGCCTGCTTGAACGGCGGGCTGACCTTGTTCTTGACGACCTTGACCCGGGTGCGGTTGCCGACCGGCGTCGGTGCCGTCCTTGAGGGTCTCGATCCGGCGGACGTCGAGCCGGACGGAGGCGTAGAACTTCAGCGCCTTGCCGCCCGTGGTGGTCTCGGGCGAGCCGAACATCACGCCGATCTTCTCGCGCAGCTGGTTGATGAAGATCGCGGTGGTGCCGGAGTTGCTGAGCGCACCGGTGAGCTTGCGCAGCGCCTGCGACATCAGCCGGGCCTGCAGGCCGACGTGGCTGTCGCCCATCTCGCCCTCGATCTCGGCGCGGGGCACCAGCGCCGCCACCGAGTCGATCACGATGATGTCGAGCGCGCCGGAGCGGATCAGCATGTCGGCGATCTCGAGCGCCTGCTCACCGGTGTCGGGCTGCGACACCAGCAGCGCGTCGGTGTCGACGCCGAGCTTCTCGGCGTACTCGGGGTCGAGCGCGTGCTCGGCGTCGATGAAGGCGGCGATGCCGCCGGCCTTCTGCGCGTTGGCGACCGCGTGCAGGGCCACCGTGGTCTTGCCGGAGCTCTCCGGCCCGTAGATCTCGACCACGCGGCCGCGCGGCAGGCCGCCGATGCCGAGCGCGACGTCGAGCGCGATCGATCCCGTGGGGATCACGGCGATCGGGACGCGGACCTCGTCGCCGAGCCGCATGATCGACCCCTTGCCGAACTGCCGGTCGATCTGGGCGAGCGCCGTGTCGAGCGCCTTCTCGCGGTCCTGCGGTGCGGGCATCGTCTCCACCTTCGTGGTCGCCGGCCGGGGCCGGATGTCTGTCGTGGTCTCGGGGAGGACGCTAGGAGAACCCTCCGACAACCGCCCTGCCGTCCGGTGACCTGTGGACGGTGAGGGCCTGCGGCTGCCGACCTGTGGACGACACTACCGAACACGTGTTCGACCTGGCGCGAGGTCGGAGCGGCGTGTCGCGGGCTCCGCCACCGGCCCCCGTCTCAGCTCGCTGGCCCAGTGAACGTGGTGATCGCCCCGTTCACTAGGCCTGCGAGCCTCGCGATGTCGCAGCCCGCCTCGTGAGGACGGCGGTGTGCACGGTCAGGCGGAGTGGGGCGACCCGGCGTCAGGCACCGTGGTCGGGCAGCACCGGCGCCAGCACCCGCTCGTACGCCGCGACGTCGCACGGGTCGTCGCTGAGCACCCGGAACAGCGCGGCGCGCACCAGCAGCTGGCGGTGGGTGCCGGCCGACCACGGACGCAGGGCGTCGGGGTCCGCGCCCCACCACAGCACGGCGTCGAGGACGGCGACCGCCTCGGCCCACGCGGCCGGACGCCAGTACGGCGCGACGTCGATGACGACCGGTGCGCCGGCCGGGTCGAGCAGGACGTTGCCGGCGAGGTCGCCGTGCACCAGCTGCGACGGCCCGAGCGGGACCGCCTCGCGCGCCCCGACCAGTCGCCGCGACGAGGTCCTCCCGCCGGTCGCCGGCCACGGCCCGGGCGACGTCGTCGTCGCCCGCCCCGAAAGCGAGGGCGTCGGCCCGGGCCCACCGCTCGTCGCGGCCGTCCAGCACCTCCGGGCGCTCGGGCACGGCGACGGCGAGCTCGGCGTGCAGCACCCTGGCGGCCGCCACGACGACGTCGAGGTCGTCGCACGCCGTGGTGCCGGGCTCGTACCGGCTGGCCGCCCAGCCGTCGACCACCCAGGAGCCGTCGCGGGCGGGCACGGGCACGGCCACCCGCAGGTCGCGGCGGCTGCGGTGCGGCCGCTCGTCGATGCGCACCGCGAGCCGCGCCAGCACCGGCGAGAGCCAGCCGGTGACCCGGGCGTCGCGGCCCGGGGACAGCACGAGGTCGCCGGCGAGCACGCTGCGGCCCTGGCCGCCAGGGAGCAGCACGGCGGGTCCGGGCACGGCGAACAGGTCGAGCACGTGGTCGGACGGTCCGTCACCCGGGGTCGGCGAGATCACTTGAGCAGCAACGTCTCCAGCCGCCGCGACGCCACGAGCACACCGACCAGGCCCATCGCCACCAGGTACAGCACGTGCCACGCCAGCCCGAGCCCGACCTGGCCGAGCATGAGGTCGCGCACCAGCGAGACGCCGTGGAACAGCGGCGTGGCCTGCACCACCCACTGCAGGGCGGTCGGGAAGGTCGACAGCGGGAAGAACGTGGTGGAGAACAGGAACATGGGCAGGATCGCGAGCTGGACGTAGTCGAAGTCCTGCCACGAGCGCATGTACGTGGTGCAGGCCATGCCGACCGCCGCGAACGCGAACCCGATCAGCGAGGCGGCCGGGATCGCCAGCAGCGACCACCAGGACTGGATCAGGCCGGCGACCAGCGCCACGACGTAGAACGCGACCGAGTAGACCAGCCCGCGCAGCAGCGCCCAGCCGATCTCGGCCACCGCGACGTCGCGCGGACCCAGCGGCGTGGCGAGGATCGAGTCGTACAGCCGCGCGTACTTCATCTTGAAGAAGATGTTGAAGGTGCTGTCGAACACCGCGCCGTTCATCGCGGAGGCAGCCAGCAGCGCGGGCGCGACGAACGCGGCGTACGGGACCCGCGAGCCGTCGGCGGTGGTGACGGTGCCGACCAGGGCGCCGATGCCGATGCCGAGCGAGAACAGGTAGAAGACCGGCTCGAAGAACCCGGAGACGATCGTGATCCACGCGTGCCGGAACGCGCGGAAGTTCCGCTCCACCATCATCCGCGCCATGCCGGCGCCGGCCGGCAGCGGCAGCGCCCGCGCGATCGCGTGGGCGAGCCCGCTCCTGCTCGGCGCGCCCGCCGCCGCTCCTGCACCCCGGCGTCGGTCACGCGACCAGCCTCCGCGCCAGGTTCCGCTCGGCGAGCAGGTAGCCGGCCACGAGGAACACGCCGAGGTACGCCACGTGCCCGGCCGCGCCGGCGAGGGTGCCCGTGCCGAGGGTGAGGCCCCGGCACAGCTCGACGCCGTGCCAGAGCGGCGTGGCCCAGGCCACCGGCTGCAGGAAGCCGGGCAGCTGCTCGATCGGGAAGAAGGTCCCGCTGAACAGGAACATCGGCATGATGATGAAGCGGAACAGCACGTTGAAGGAGTCGCCCGGGTCCTCGACCTTGGCCGCCATCGCGGTGATCGGCGTCGCGAACGCCAGCCCCGTGAGCACGGCGGCCGGCAGCGCCAGCGGCGTGGTCCAGCTCGGCGTGGCCCCCAGCAGGGCGGCGACGACGAGGAACACCCCGCACACGATGAGGAAGCGCACGGTGACGAAGCCGAGGTGCCCGAGCAGCACCTGGCGCGGCCTCAGCGGCGTGGCCAGCATCGCGTGGAACTGGCCGTGCCACTTGATCGCGCCGAGCACGGGGTAGGTGCACTCCCCCGACGCCGTCTGCATCGCGGTGGCGGCGAGCACCCCCGGGGCGATGAACGCCACGTACGGGATGCCGTCGATGCCGCCCGAGCTCCCGCGGTCGACCAGGGAGCCGAGCCCGTAGCCCATCGCCGCGAGGTAGAGCAGCGGCGACAGGAAGCTGGAGATCAGCGAGCCGCGGAAGGTGCGCCGGTACACCGTCATCAGGTACTCGAACACCGACCACGCACCGCCGCCCGCCGCCGGCACGCGGGCGCCGGTGCGGGGCTCGACCTCGGTGGCGGCCATCAGTCGACCAGCGTGCGGCCGGTGAGGCGCAGGAACACGTCCTCCAGGGTGGAGCGGCGGACCAGGCTCGACAGCGGCTCGAGACCCGCGGGCGTGCACGGCCGCCATCGCGGCGTCGCCGTCGTGCACGTAGAGCAGCAGCCGGTCCGGCAGCACCTCGACCCGCTCGGCGAGACCCTCGACCTGCGCCGCGTACGGGGCGTGGTCGTCGGCGTGGAAGCGCAGCTCGAGCACCTCGCGGGTGGAGTGCTCGGCGATCAGCGCCCGCGGGGACCCCTCCGCCACGATCAGCCCGTGGTCCATGACGACCAGGCGGTCGCACAGCTGCTCGGCCTCGTCCATGTAGTGCGTGGTGAGCACGAGCGTGACTCCCGACCGCTTGAGCCGGAACAGCCTGTCCCACAGCACGTGCCGGGCCTGCGGGTCGAGGCCGGTGGTGGGCTCGTCGAGCAGCAGGATGCGCGGGGAGTTGATCAGCGAGCGGGCGATGGTCAGCCGCCGCTTCATGCCCCCCGACAGCGGCTCGACCCGGGAGGAGGCGCGTTCGGTGAGCTGGGCGAACTCGAGCAGCTCGGCGGTGCGCTGGCGCACCACCTGCTTCGACAGCCCGAAGTACCGGCCGTAGGTGAGCATGTTCTCCTCGACGGTCAGCTCCTCGTCGAGGTAGTCGCGCTGCGGGCACACGCCGAGCTGGCCGCGGATGGCCGGGCCGTCGGTGGCGGGGTCGAGCCCGAGGATGCGCAGCGTGCCGCCGGTGGGCGGCGAGACGCAGCCGATCATCCGCATGGTGGAGGACTTGCCGGCCCCGTTCGGTCCGAGGAAGCCGAACGACTCCCCCGCCGTGACCTGGACGTCGATGCCCTTGACCGCCTCGAAGTCGCCGAAGGACTTGCGCAGCCCGGCGGCGTGGATGAGGACGTCGTCCCCCGGCCGCGACCGGGTGGTGGTCGAAGCGGCTCCCTGGGTCACGTCGGACCACGTTAGCCGGGGGCTCGGACAGGCCGCGATCGCAGTTCCCGCCCCGGGCGGCAGCACCTGCGCCACCTGCGTGCCCGTGCCAAGATCGGGGGCGTGGACGACGAGCTGCTGGCGCGTCGCGACGACCCCGCCCCCGCGGAGCCAGCCGGTCGTCGCGGCCGACCTCGCGCTGCCCCTCGAGGGCATCGCCCGCGTGCTGCGCGAGGAGCGCGCCGCGGAGGACGTCGTCGCCGCCTTCGTGCACGAGGCCGCCCGCTGGGTGCCGGGCGCCGAGGCGGCGAGCATCACCGCCGTGCAGGCCGGGCGCACCGTCACCACGGCGGCAGCGAGCTCCGCAGCTGGCGGTCGACTTCGACCGGATGCAGTACGAGACCGGCGAGGGACCCTGCCTCACGGCGCTGTTCGAGGAGCGCCGCGTGCTGGTCGACGACCTGCACGTCGAGGACGAGCGCTGGCCGCGGTTCAGCGCCCTCGCAACCGGCGCCGAGCTGCGCAGCGCCCTGGCGCTCCAGCTCTGGGCCGTCGGCGAGGAGGTCGGGGCGCTCAACCTGTTCAGCCGCGTCCCGGCGGCGTTCGACGACTCCTCGGAGCAGGTGGCGCTGCTGTTCGCCACGCACGCCTCGTTGCTGCTGAGCTCCATCCTGCGCACCGACCAGCTGGAGCAGGCGGTCGCCACCCGCGACGTCATCGGCATGGCCAAGGGCATGGTGATGGCGCGCCACCGGATCGATGACGAGGCCGCGTTCTCGGTGCTGGTGCGCTACAGCCGGGACACCAACACCAAGCTGCGCGAGGTCGCCGCCGCGGTGGTCGCCTCCGGAGGATCGCTCCCGACCTGAGGTCGCGAGCGCGCGGCGGGTCAGCCGTCCGTGCTGCCGAGCCCGAACCCGCAGGTGAACAGCGGGTCGTCGTACCCCGGGACGTCCTCGTGGTGGCGGCGCACCTGCTCCATCGAGCGCGGCAGGTCGAACGGCAGCCGGCCGCGCGGCGGCACCGCACCGGTGAGGGCCTGCAGCAGCGCGTCGTCGCAGGTGCCGTAGCTGCCCACGACCGTCGTGGCCAGCGGCAGCAGGGGCGTGAGCACCGCCGGGCGGTCGAGGACGACGTCGAGCACGAGCGGGCAGGCCGCCGCGACCCGGGCGAGCCGCGCGACCAGACCCGGCGGGAAGTCGAGCGAACCCTGGTGGAACCAGGACTCCAGGAACAGGTCCGAGCGCGGCTCGAACGGCGCCATCAGCCGCACCAGGGCGACGTCAGCGTCCTCCGGCCGGTCGACGACCGTGGCGTACCGGCCGACGACCGCGGGGTCGGCGCCCTCGACGTACACCCGCAGCCCGGGTGCCAGGGGCAGGACGCCCGATGCGCCCGCACCGTCCTGCAGCACCGTCACCGAGGCCGCCTGCGCCTGCAGGCCCTCCGCCAGGAAGTCCTCCCGCCCCACGGTGGACGCCGCGGCGTCCTCGTCGACGTACGGGTGGTCGAACAGCCCGAGCCGGAACTTCACCAGCAGGAGCCGCCGCGCGGACTCGTCGATCCGCCCCACCGTGACACGGCCGTCGCGCACGAGGTCGAGCAGGACGTCGACGCACTCCTCGCCGCCGAACTGGTCGCAGCCGGCGTGCAGGATCAGCTCCATCCGCCCGTGCGGGTCGAGGTGCTCGACCCCCCACGACCGCGCCGGGCAGCACCTGGTCGCCGACGTGGTTGTCGTTGACCAGCTCCCAGTCGGTGAGGACGACGCCCTCGTACCCGAGCCGCTCGCGCAGCATGCCGGTGACGACCTGGCGGTTGTACCCGAAGCCGACCTGCTCGATCTCCTCGCCGTCGACGACGAGGTCGACCGGCATGCCGTAGTACGGCATCACCGCCGCGACGCCGGCCTCGAGCACCGGGGGGAACGGGCTGAGGTGGTCGTCGAAACGCCCTCCGCCGTAGACCTGCTCGCGGCCGTACGGGAAGTGCGCGTCCTCCCCGTCCTTCTGCGGGCCGCCGCCGGGGAAGTGCTTCGCCGTGCAGGCGACGCTGCCGGGCCCGAGCCGGTCCTGCTGGAACCCGGCGAGGTACGCCAGGGACAGCTCGGTGACCACCTGCGGGTCCTGCCCGAACGTGTGCGCCTGGCGGGCCCACCGGGGCTCGGTGGCGAGGTCGAGCGTGGGGTGCAGGGCGGCGCGGATCCCGACCGCCACGTACTCCTGCCGGGCGACGTCGGCGAACCGGCGCACCAGGGCGGGGTCCCGCAGCGCCGCGAGCCCGAGCGGCTCGGGCCACTGCGAGAACGCCCTCGCCGCGAACGACGTCCCGGCGTTCTGGATGAACGCGTGCCGGGGGTCGGTGGAGATGGTCACCGGGATCGCCGTGCGGGGTCTCGGCCGCGAGCCGCTGCACCGCGTTGTACCAGCGTGCCGCCATCCGCGGGTCGTCCAGGTCGTGGACGTTGAAGTGGTTGACGAGCTTGCCCTGCACCACCTCCCGGGTGGAGGTCTTGCTGATCCTGCCGGGACCCTCGAGGACCGAGCCGTCCGCACCGGCTTCGATCACCGTGTGGAACATCAGGCCGGCCTTCTCCTCCAGCGACAGCCGGGGGAGCAGGTCGTCGACCCGCTCCTCCGGCGTCAGGTGGGCGTCGCGGTACGGCTCGGTCCTCGTCGACGTGCTCATGGTGGTCCCTCTTCCCCCACTGGGTGGTGGCTGCTGTCCGGTGCTCAGGCGATGCCGGCGGCGAACTCCTCGATGCCGATGACCGGGCGCAGGACCTTCTCGACCTTCCGGGTCGAGAACGCCTTGCGGATGACGTCCTTGGCCATGACGTTGCCGATCGCGCCCATCACCATCGCCTGGTCGAGCGAGAGGTAGCGGCGCGCGATCGTGCCCGACCCCGTCGCGACGGCGTCGAAGAACCCGCCGTCGCCGTAGGCGCCGAGCTCGTCCTGGATCTTGGACAGGTTCGCGAACGCCTCGACCGGCTCGTGCTGCATGGCGAGGAACGCGGCGTGCGGGGTCACGACGCCGTCGCCGTAGTCCGGCGTCGGGTTGGTACCCGGGCGCACGGTGCCGAACCCGGCGTCGTAGTTGGTCGACTCGACGTCGGACAGGTACCCGACGGGGTTCAGGCCGAGCGCGTCGACCCCGTACTCGCGGTAGCCGCCGAGCGGGTTGCTCGCCGGCGAGAAGCCCCAGTAGCCGTAGCCCGCCTCGAGCAGGCCGTGCTCGCGCTGGGCCCGCACGTGCAGCGGGTGGTTGACGCCCCAGGAGCGCGGCGCCCAGGTGGCCTCGGGCACGAAGACGTCGGGCATGAGCTCCTCGAACATGCTGCCGCCCCAGCCCGGGACCACGTTCATGCCGCGGTAGGTGTACGCGCCCTCGTAGACGTCGATGCCGAGGTAGGTGCGGTCGAAGCCCACGGGCTTGGACTCCTGCCACGACCAGTCGTCGGACGACGGGAACGTGCGCCAGCTGGCGTAGTAGTGCTGGCCGGGCACCTGGCCGGTGAGGATGCCGAGGTAGCTGGTGATCCGGGTCTCGGAGACGGTCGTGTCGTAGTGGTGGTTGGTGTACCAGACGTCCGGCCCCACCCCGATGTGGTTGCCGACGAAGACGTCGGTCGCTCGGGGGCGGCGGGGGCGGTGCGTCGTAGAACCCGCCGTGCATCAGGCCGCCCGGGCGCGGGTGGTCGGCGTTGTAGAACATGTCCCAGCGCATCCGCGAGAACACCATGTCGGCGAGCCAGCCGATGCGGCGGTCGGCGTTGCGCACGACCATGAGCGCCGCACCGAGCCAGCCGTTGTCGACGCTGGACAGGAACGGGTAGATCCGGTCGCCGCTGCCCGGGAACGTGTACAGCACGGCGCCCGTGGACTCGTCGTACCAGTTGTAGTACATGCCGCTCGGACGGTGGTGCTCCATCCGCAGCAGGCTGCGTAGCGTGGTCTCGAGCCGCCGCGAGCACTCCCGCTGGGTGATGATGCCGAGCTCGCGGGCCACGATCGCGCTCCACATGTACCCGCCGATGTTGGTCGGCGAGGTGTAGCCGCTGCGGTCGCCGGCGGCCAGCGACTCGGTGATGTTGTCCGCGGGCAGACCGGTCGCGGGGTCGGTCATGGCGACGAGCGAGGTCCACGTGTCGGCGGCCCACTGCCGCACGCGGTCCCGGTCCGGACCGCCCCGCCCGCGACCGGCGCGGATCAGCGCCGGGGCGCCCGATGCCGATGCCGGGCCGCTCAGCAGCACACCTCCCCCGAGGGTGGCCGCTGCTCCTGCGGCGACGAGGAACTGACGGCGGGACGCGTTCGGGGTGCTGACCATGGGGTCGTGCTCCTTCGGGGTGCTCGCTCGAGGTTCGGGCTGCGCGTGCGGCGTTGCGCGGCAGCGGTACTCACTTGATGCCGGTGGTGGCGATGCCTTCGATGATGCGGCGCTGGAAAGGCATGAAGACCGCCATGATCGGGACGACGACGACGGTGGCACCCGCGAGGAGCAGGCCGTAGTTGGTGCTGTTCTGGCCGGTGGAGTACAGGGCCAGCGCGACCGGGAGGGTGTAGTTGTCCTCGGTCTGGGCGACCACCAGCGGCCAGAGGAAGTTGTTCCAGCTTCCGAGGAAGGTGAGGATGCCCGAGCGTCGCCAGCGCGGGGCCGCACAGCGGGAGGAAGACCTGCGCGAAGATCCGCAGCTCTCCGGCGCCGTCGACGCGACGCTGCGTCGAGGAGGTCGCTTCGGCAGGCCGAGGATGAACTGCCGCATCAGGAAGACGCCGAACGGGCTCACCAGGAAGGGCAGGATCAGACCCGGCAACGAGTTGATCAGGCCGGCGTTGGCGACGAGCACGAACAGCGGCACGAACGTGACGACGCCGGGGATGAGCAGGGTCGTCCATCACCAGCAGGAAGACGGCCTTCTTGCCGCGGAACTCGAGCATCGCCAGGGCGTAGCCGAGCATCGAGCAGAACAGCAGGTTGCCTGCCGTGACGACGACCGCCACGACCGTCGAGTTGATGAAGTACGTGCCGAAGTCGAGCCGGGAGAACAGCTGCGTGTAGTTGTCGAGCGAGGCCGTCTCGGGCAGCCAGGTCGGTGGCACCTGCCGGAGCTCGCGCTCGGACTTGAAGCTGCCGAGCACCATCCACACGAACGGTGAGGCGACGACGACGAGCAGCACGGACAGCAACGGGTACAGCCAGTTCCGGCGCAGCCAGCCGCGACGGTCCGGCACGGCGTCGTGGGACCCGCCCTGCTCCTTGTCGGGGGGCAGGACCGCGACGGGCCCGCTACCGGGGCTCTGGGTCGGTGGTCATGAGGTGTTCTCCCGCAGCAGCCGGAACTGGATGGCGGTGATGACGGCGACGACGACGAAGATGATGTAGCTGACCGCGGCGGCGTACCCGTAGTTGCCGAAGCCGAACTGCTGGAACGTGTACATCGTCATCGAGATCGTGCTGTCGAGCGGGCCGCCCTTGGTGAGTACGAACGGCTCCTCGAAGAACTGCAGGTAGCCGATCATCGTGGTGACCGAGACGAACAGGACGCGTCGGCCGCAGCAGCGGGAGCGTGATGTAGCCGGAACCGCTTCCAGGACGCCGGCGCCGTCGATGGCCGCGGCCTCGTGCAGGCTGACTGGCACGGCCTGCAGACCGGCGAGGAAGATGATCATGCCGGTGCCGAAGTTGCGCCAGGCGGCCAGCAGGATGATCGAGCCGGCATCGACCAGTCCTCGCTGCCGAGCCAGTTCGGACCGTTGACGCCGAACCAGCCGAGGGAGGTGTTCAGCAGGCCGCCGTCGGTCTGGAGGATGAATCTCCAGACCACGGCGACGGCCACGATCGAGGTGATCGTCGGGCAGGAAGAAGCCGAGCCGGAAGAACGCGCGGAACCTGCTGGATCCCCTTGTCCAGGGCCACCGCGGCGGCCAGCGCGAGCACCAGCGTCAGGGGCACGCCGACCAGGACGAAGTAGGCGGTGTTGCCGGCCGACGGTGAGGAACTTCTCGTCGCCGAAGCGCGCGGGTGAAGTTGTCGATGCCGACCGGGTTCACCGAGAAAGGCGTGCGCAGGTCGACGCGACCTGGTGTCGGTGAAGCTCATGAAGAGCGACTGGATGACCGGCCAGACGGTGAAGACGAGGAACAGCAGGCAGAACGGCAGGGCCAGGACCCAGGCCGCGCGTCCCTCCCGCAGCATCGACCGGCTGCGGGAGGGGGACGGCGGAGGTGGCCGTCGTGGTGGCGGTCATCGCGTGCCTACTGCCCCGTGCCGATCGACTCGGCCTGGCTCTGGACGGTCTGCAGGGCGGTCTCGACGTCCACGCCGTTCTTGGTGACCTTCTCGAGCTCGGTGTCGAACCCGGTCACGACCTGCTCCCAGGTCGGGAACGACGGCGGTGCCTTGGCGGTCTCCAGCTGCTCGCCGAAGGTCGCGAGCTTGTCGTCCTCGGCCAGAGCCGGGTCCTCCCACGCGGACGTGACGGCGGGAAGAGTCGGTGGTCATGCCGTACCACTTCGCCTGCACCTCGGGCTCCGAGAGCCACTGCACGAACTTCCAGGCGCTGTCGCGGTTCTCGCTGTCCTTGAAGACGGCGAGGTTGGAGCCGCCGACGAAGGACGAGGAGATCTCCTTCTCGGGCATGGCCATCACGGAGTACTTGTCCGCGAAGCCCTCGCCACCGACGGTCTCGACGGCGGACATCATCCAGGGACCAGAGATGAACATCGGCACGGCGCCGCTGACGAAGTCCGGCTCGGTGGTCGGGGTGGTCGAGCGCGGCTGGTGTTGGCGATCCCGTCGGTGAAGTAGCTCTGGTAGTAGTCGACGGCCTCCTTCATCTTCGGGGTCGTCGAACTGGTACCCCGTGCCGTCCTCGTTGGTGAGCTCGGCACCGTTCGACCAGGCGAACGGCATCACGCTCTGCCAGGAGCCCACGCCGCCGGCCTGCAGGCCGATGCCCCAGGTCGGCTCCCGCCTTGGTCTGCATGTCGGAGGCCATCTGCTTCAGGCCCTCCCAGTCCGTGGGCGGCTCGCTCCACCCGGCCTGCTCGGCCAGGTCGGTGCGGTAGTAGACCAGCCGGGTCTCGACGTACCACGGCACGCCGTAGGAGGTGCCGTCGACCTCGGTGGTCGACCAGGCGCCCTCGAAGAACGCCTCGGGGTCGACCGAGGCGGGGGTCGGGTCGAGGGCGTCGAGCCCGGCGAACTCACCCATCCAGGTGGTGCCGACCATGGCGGCGTCGGGGGTCTCGCCCGCGGTGATGGCGGTGGTGAACTTGTCGTGCGCGGAGTCCCACGGGATGGCGGTGACCTCGACGGTGGCGTCGGGGTTGGCCGCCTCGAACTCCTTGGCGAGCTCCGGGAGCTTCTCGCCCTCGGCGCCCATCGCCCAGATGCTGATGGTCCCGGTCGCGGGACCGTCGCTGACCTCGTCACCGGTCACGGGGGCGGCGCCGGGCTCGTCCGCCTCGCGGCCGCAGCCCGACACCAGCATGGCCGTGGCGGCGACCGCAGCCAGGGCGATCGTCGGCATTCGTCGTCTCATCGGTGCTCTTCTCCTTCGTACGGCGGGTGCCGTGGGTGGGGCGGTTCGACCGGGGGTGGTCGGGACAGCGGTTCGGTGGACGGATCCGTCAGGTGGTCAGGGCGTCTCCGGGCAGCCGCAGCTGCCGCGGACGACGGGTTCGGTGGGCAGGACGGTGGGCTCGGTCCGCGGCTGCGTGGCCGGACCCCAGCTCGTGCAGCCGCTCGGCGGCGAGGGCGCCGAGCTCGCGGACCGGCTGGCGCACCGTGGTGAGGCCCGGCCGCACGTACCGGGCGGTCATCAGGTCGTCGAACCCCACGACGGCCAGCCGGGCGGGGACGTCCTCGCCGGCGACCTGCAGCCCCCGCATCACCGACAGCGCGAGCTCGTCGTTGGCGCACACCATCGCGTCGGCGTCGACGTCGCTAGCCAGCCAGCGCTCAGCGACCACGGTGCCGTGCTCCTCGCGGAAGGGCACGCGGACGGGCTCCGGCGCCTCCGCACCGCGGGCGCGGTGCGCCTCGAGGTAGCCGCGGTGGCGGTCACGGACGTCGGGGGCCGCCTGCGGGTCGCCGACGAAGACGATCCGCTCGCGGCCGTGGTCCATCAGGTGCTCGGTCAGGATGCGTGTGCTGGAGGCGTTCTCGGCGCTGATCGCCTCGACACCAGGGTGCGGGTCACTGGCGATCATCACCACCGGACGGCTGCCCCGCACGCTCTCGACGAGCTGCTCGGGGATCGCGGCCGACCCGAGGACGGCCATGCCGTCGACGCGGCTCGCCAGCCCCCGCAGCGCGCTGCGCAGGTCGTCGCGCCCGGCCGCCTGGAGCAGCAGCACGCTGTGGCCGAGCTCGGCCGCGCGGGCCTCGAACCCCATCAGGAGCTCGGAGAAGTAGGGGCCGGACAGCTCCGGAAGAACCAGCGCCTGCGCCTCGTGGTGGCGCACGGCGAGGCTGCGGGCGGCGCCGGTGGGCACGTAGTCGAGCTCGTCGACCGCGTCGAGGACGCGCCGGCGGGTGGGCTCGGAGACGGCGGCGGAGCCCTGCAGGACGCGGGAGACCGAGGCGATGGAGACACCGGCCAGCTCGGCCACCGAGTAGATGGTGGCGCTGTCGCCGCGCGCGGTGGTCCGCTGACGCTGGACGGGACGCTGGGCCCCGGGGGGCTGCAGGGATCGCACGGCTGCCGGTCTCCTCTCACCCCCGTTGGTGAAAGCGCTTACAAGCCCACCTTGCCGCCTTGGGGCGGCTTTGGCAAGCACCGTCCATCCCCGGCGGGTGCGCAGGGCTCGTCCTGGGTAGCGTCGGGGCATGGACGGCGCAGCGGTGCTGGTGGAGGCGTTCGGACGGGTCCCCGGGCTGGTGCGGACCGCGGTGGAGGGGCTCGACGACGACGCCCTGACCTGGCGCGCGGACCCCGGGGCGAACACGGTCGCCTGGCTGGTCTGGCACCTCGCCCGGCAGCAGGACGCCCAGGTCGGTGCGCTCGCCGGCACGCCGCAGGTGTGGGCGGCGCAGGGGTTCGCGCGACGCGCTGCGCTGCCCTTCGACGACGACGAGCACGGGTACGGCATGGACGCCGACGACGTCGCCCTGGTGCGGCTGCCGGCCGAGCTGCTGGTGGCGTACGCCGACGCCGTGCACGACGCCGCGGTCGCGTACCTGACCACCCTCGACGACGACGCCCTCGACGACGTGGTGGACGAGGGCTGGGACCCGCCGGTGACCCGCGGCGCGCGCCTGGTCAGCGTGGTCGACGACGCGGTGCAGCACGCCGGACAGGCGGCCTTCGTCCGCGGGATGCTGCAGCGCCGAGGCTGAGAACCGTTCAGGCGGAGCGGGCGTCACGTTCGGCGAGGTCGCGGAACGTGAGCAGCTGCTTGCGCATCATCGGCAGGTCGCCCCAGGCGAGAGCCGCGTGACGGAGCCGGACGCCGCGGGACTGCTCGCCCTCGAGCCCGAGGGACGCCGAGAGCAGGGTCCCGTCCGGGTGCGGGTCTGCGCGGTAGGTGATCGTCAGGTCGCCGAACGCCGCGCGCGCCACCCGGCCGCGCGTCCGCAGCGTCAGCGACCGGTCCTGCTCGAAGGCGTCGAGCACGAACGCCATCACCGGCTGCCCCACCACGAGCCGGTCGGCCCCCGGGGTGAGCGTGCGCGGGCTGCGGCGACCGAGGTTGTCGACCAGGTCGTAGCTGTACGGCGCGACGGAGAGCTGGCACAGCCACCGGAAGACCGTGGCCGGAGACGCGCGGACGACGACCGCGCGCAGCGCCTCACCCGGACGGCGGGCGGCCACCTGCTCGGGCGGGACCGCTCCCCACACCCAGGGCAGCCGGGTCACGCCGGCGCCGGACGCGCCCGGCCCGCGAGCAGCGCGGTGGCCACGACCGGGACGAGCACGACGAGGGCGGCGAGGTTCAGCCAGGCGTAGCCGGCGAGCTCGAGCACCGGGCCGGCCAGCGCGCCCGCGCAGGCGGCGGTGATCCCGACCACGAGGTCGCCGGCGCCCTGCACCTGCGTGCGCACCTCGGCGGGCACGGACGCCGACAGCAGGGCCGAGCCGGCCACCATCGTGCAGGACCAGCCGAGCCCGAGCAGGGTCAGCGCGACGGCGACCTGGGTGTGCCCCGTCGGGGCGGCCGAGGCACCCGTGACGGCGGCGGCGCCGAGGACGAGCACCCCGGTACCGATCACCGGCAGCGCGCCGAACCGGTCGCTGGCCCAGCCCACGACGGGGCTGAGCGCGTACATGCCGGCGATGTGCAGGCTGAGGACGAGCCCGACCACCCGCAGCGTCGCGCCGTGGTCGCCGAGGTGCACCGGCGTCATCACCATCACCGCCACCATGAGCGCCTGGCCGCCGGCCACCGCCGCGAGACCGGCGGCAGCCCGCGGGAGCCCGGCCACCAGCCGCAGGACGTCGAGCGTGCTGCGGCCGGTCGCGGCCGGCGACGCGGACGGCGCGCCCGCGTCCGTCCGGGGGCTCCGGAGCAGGAGCAGCACGACGAGCGCGGAGAGCGCGAACGCGGTGCAGGAGAACAGGTACGGACCGGCGAGCTCGGGGATGTCGAAGCGGCGACCGAGGTCACCCCCCGCAGCCGACAGGTTCGGGCCGGCGACCGAGCCGATGGTCGTCGCCCAGACGACCACCGACAGCAGCCGGCCGCGCACGTGGGGCGGGGCGCCGTCGGTGGCCGCGTACCGGGCCTGCAGGCCCGCCGCGGTCCCCCCGCCGAAGAAGGTGGTGGCCACCAGGAGCAGCCAGAACTGGTCGGTGACGGCAGCCGCGATCGCCAGCACGCCGCCGAGGAGGCCGCACGCGTAGCCGGTGGCGAGCGCGGGCCCGCGGCCACGACGACGGGCCAGCCCCGCCATCGGGACGGCCAGCAGGGCGGCTCCGAGCACGCCCATCGTCTGGGCCAGTCCGGACAGGGAGGTGGATCCCGAGACCTGCTGCGCCAGCAGGCCTCCCACCGCGATGCCGCTCGCGACGCCGACCCCGCCGAGCACCTGGCTGGCGACGAGGACGCCCACCCGACCGCGCAGGCCGTCGGCGCCGAGCGGTGCCTCGAGGCCGGGCACCGCATCACCCGTCGTCCCCGCACCCGTCGTCCCCGCTGCTGCCGGATCGGGTGCCGCAGGCGGCCGGGTGGTCACGCCGGCGCCACGTGCTGGAACGCGCCCCCGCGGAAGGCGTCGACGAACAGCGCGTGGTCGGTGCGGGCCTGCTCGGCGTAGGAGTGGGCGAAGGCGGTGAGGTCGGTGACGAGGTCGTCGACGTCGTCGCCGACGCACGCCGCGATCACCTCCTCGACGCTCACCGTCACGAGGTCGTGCTCGGACTCGTCGTCGGCGACGCAGTGGATCTTCGCCGTCGCCTGCCCCAGCTGCTCGACCAGCTCGGCCATGTCGGAGGGCTCGTCGACGCGTGCCCAGGCGAGGTCGGCCTCGTACGGCGAGTACTCGGCGACGACGAACCCGGTCGGCGTGCCCGCCGTGCCGGGCAGCTCGGTCCAGCCGAGGAACCGGTCGGCGTGGGCCTGCAGGGCACGCTGGCTGACCGCCGTCCGGTGGCCGTGGTGCTCGAACCAGCCCGCGATCTCGGGGTCCTCGACCACGCGGCTGGGCGAGGCGACGTTGCCCTGCTTCAGCGTCAGGACGACGTCGTTGTCGAGCGCCTGGGTGAAGCCCTCGATCAGCACGTTGTAGGCGGGAAGGCCCGCGCTGCCGATGCCGAAACCGCTGCGGCCCACCACGTCGAGGACGTCGAAGGTGACCCGCGGCTCGGAGTGCGTGTCGGGGAGCGTCTCGAGGTACCGCGTGAAGGCCGACTCGACCTGCGAGCGCTCGGACGCCGACAGCCGCCGGACCCCGGGGCCCTCGGCGAACCGCCGTCTGTAGTCCTCGACGACGGTCGCGCCGTCGAGGAGGTCGACGCGGGTGCTGAGCCTGGCCCGCCGCAGGGCGTCGAGGACGCCGCCGCGCGCGGTGTCGAGGGTGAGCGCCCACTCGGTGTCGTCGTCGGCCTGCACGTAGTGGTGCACGTGCGCGACGTACGCGCGCAGGTACGTCGCCACCAGGTCGTCGATGGCGACGTCGGGCAGCGCCTTCTGCCAGCAGAGCAGGGCGAGCGACGCGCAGAACCGCATCGGGTCCCAGGTCCAGTGCCCGAGGTAGGCCTCGTCGAAGTCGTTGACGTCGAACACCAGGCGTCCGTCGGCGGCGAGGTAGGTGCCGAAGTTCTCGGCGTGCAGGTCGCCCTGCACCCAGACCCGTCGCGCGCCCTCGGCACGGACCCAGCGCTCGTCGACCCCGGCGGTCTGGCCGCCGTCGGCGAGATCGGCGTAGAACAGGCAGGCGGTGCCCCGGTAGAAGGCGAACGGGTCGCGCGCCATCGTCCGGAACTTCGACCGGAAGGAGGCGGGGTCGGCCTCCATCAGCTCGGTGAACGCGTCGTCGAGGGTGGCGACGATGAGGTCGGACCGCTCCGAGCGGGTGGCGCGGGAGCGGCCGTGCACCTCGCGGCGGGTCACCGCGCGGTCCGGCCGTGCTGGGCGTCGCGGCGGGCGTGCGGCGCGGTCTCCCTGCCCCAGCGACGCTCCGGCGGGACCTCCATCGCCTCGCACACCGCCTGCCAGACCTCGCGCGGTGCGTGGCCGGCCGCGAGCGCCTGGTCCACGGTCTGGCCGCCGAGCCGGGGCAGCGACTGGTCGGCGGCGACCGACCGGGCGTACCCCGCGCCGAACTCGTCGTCCATCAGCTGCCAGAACACGCTGTGCCTCACCGGGCCAGCGTGCCACGTGCCGCGGCCGACGAGGGAGGCGGCGTCCAGGCCGGGTGGGGTCCTCTCGAGCCCGTCCTGGTGTCGGCCGTGGTCCTGGCCGTGCTCTTCCTGGCGGTCTACCTCTCGCCCCTTCGGGCGGGCGCTGGCCCGCTGGACGATGGACCGACTCCGGCGCTCCCCCGTGCGCCCAGGCGGCTGTCGGGGCCGGGTGACACGATGCGCGAGTGGTCGACGAGCGCACGCCTGCCGAGGTCCTGGCCCGGTTCAGCGCACCCGCCCGCGAGTGGTTCACCTCCGCCTTCGCGGCGCCGACCACGGCCCAGGCCGGGGCGTGGGACGCGATCAGCTCGGGCCACCACACCCTCGTCGTCGCCCCCACCGGGTCCGGCAAGACGCTGTCGGCGTTCCTCTGGGCGATCGACCGGCTGTCGACCACCGAGCCGCCCGAGGACCCCCGGCACCGGTGCCGGGTCCTCTACGTCTCGCCCCTCAAGGCGTTGGCCAGCGACGTCGAGCGCAACCTCCGGGCGCCGCTCGCGGGCCTGGCGCAGGCGGGTGCGCGGGTCGGCGAGACCGTCCGCCCCGTGAGCGTGGCGATGCGGTCCGGCGACACCCCCGCCTCCGAGCGCCGGGCGTTCACCACCCGGCCGCCGGACGTCCTGATCACCACGCCCGAGTCGCTCTTCCTCATCCTCACCTCCCGAGCGCGCGAGCAGCTGGCCGGTGTCGAGACCGTGATCCTCGACGAGGTGCACGCCGTCGCCGGCACCAAGCGCGGCGCGCACCTGGCGCTGTCGCTGGAACGGCTCGACGCCCTGCTGGAGCAGCCGGCGCAGCGCATCGGGCTCTCGGCCACCGTGCGTCCGGTCGAGGAGGTCGCGCGGTTCCTGGCCGGCCAGCGCGAGCCCGGCGCCGACGGCGGGCGGCCGGTCACGGTGGTGCAGCCGCCGTCGGAGAAGAAGTGGGACCTGTCCGTCGTGGTCCCGGTCGAGGACATGACCGAGCTCGGGCAGCCGGCCACCACCGCCGACGGCTCTCCCGACCTGTCGGGCAACGCCGCGGGAGCGCCCGCCACCCAGTCGATCTGGCCGCACGTCGAGGAGCGCGTGGTCGACCTCGTCGCACCGGTCGAGGGCCAGCCGGCCCGCTCGTCCCTGGTCTTCACCAACTCCCGCCGGCTCGCCGAGCGGCTCACCGCCCGGCTGAACGAGACCTGGGCGGCCCGGCTGGCCGCGCTCGAGCCCGCCGACGACGAGCCCCACCCCGACGGCACGCCGCGCACCCCCGCCGAGGTGATGGCGCAGTCCGGTGCGTCGACGGGCGCCCCGGCCGTGCTGGCCCGCGCCCACCACGGCTCGGTCTCCAAGGAGCAGCGGGCGCTGATCGAGGACGACCTGAAATCCGGTCGGCTGCCCACCGTGGTCGCCACGTCCTCGCTCGAGCTGGGCATCGACATGGGCGCGGTCGACCTCGTCGTGCAGGTCGAGTCGCCGCCCAGCGTGTCCAGCGGGCTGCAGCGCGTCGGCCGCGCGGGGCACCAGGTGGGGGCCGTCAGCCGCGGGGTGATGTTCCCCAAGTTCCGGGCCGACCTGGTGACGATGGCCGTCATCACCGAGCGGATGCGCAGCGCCCAGATCGAGGCGCTGCGGGTGCCGGCCAACCCCCTCGACGTGCTCGCCCAGCACGTGGTGGCCATGACGGCGCTCGACGACTGGGACGTCGACGAGCTGCACGCGCTCGTGCGCCGCGCGGCACCGTTCGGCACGCTCAGCCGTCCGGTGCTCGAGTCGGTGCTCGACATGCTGTCGGGCCGCTACCCGAGCGAGGAGTTCGCCGAGCTGCGGCCGCGGGTGGTGTGGGACCGGATCGCCGGCACCCTGACCGGCCGGCCGGGCGCGCAGCGGCTCGCCGTCACGAGCGGCGGCACCATCCCCGACCGCGGCCTGTACGGCGTGTTCCTCGCCACCGGCACCGACAAGGCGGCGGGCAGCACCAAGCAGGGTGGACGCCGCGTCGGCGAGCTCGACGAGGAGATGGTCTACGAGTCGCGGGTGGGCGACGTCTTCACCCTCGGCGCCTCCACCTGGCGGATCGAGGACATCACCCACGACCAGGTGCTCGTCACCCCCGCGCCGGGGCAGCCCGGCCGGCTCCCGTTCTGGCACGGCGACCAGATCGGCCGCCCGCTCGAGCTCGGCCGCGCCGTCGGGGAGTTCGTCCGCGAGCTCGACGCCCTCACCGACGAGCAGGCCCGCGCGCGCCTGACCACCGGCGGGCTCGACCCCTGGGCGTCGGACAACCTGATCGGGTACCTGCGCGAGCAGCGCGAGGCCACCGGGCACGTCCCCGACGACCGCACGATCGTGGTCGAGCGGTTCCGCGACGAGCTCGGCGACTGGCGGGTCGTGGTCCACTCCCCCTTCGGCGCCCAGGTGCACGGGCCGTGGGCACTGGCGATGTCGGCGGCGATGCGCGACCTGCACGGGCTCGACGTCCAGGCGATGCCGGCCGACGACGGCATCGTGCTGCGGATGCCCGACTTCGACGCCGGCCCGTGGGAGGCGGCCGAGCACCCGACCCCGATCGACCCCGACGCCTCGCACCACGGCTCGGCGCCCGAGGTGCTCGAGGCGCTGCTGCTCGACCCCGGGTCGGTGCAGCAGCGCGTCACCGACCAGCTCGGCGGCTCGGCCCTGTTCGCGGCCCGGTTCCGCGAGTGCGCGGCGCGTGCCCTGCTCCTGCCCCGTCGCCGACCCGACCGGCGGCAGCCGCTGTGGCAGCAGCGCCAGCGGGCCGCGTCCCTGCTCGAGGTGGCGTCGCGCTACCCGACCTTCCCGATCGTGCTCGAGACCGTGCGCGAGTGCCTGCAGGACGTGTTCGACGTGCCGGGCCTCGAGGGCGTGCTGCGGTCGCTGGAGTCCGGCGAGATCCGCGTCGTCGAGGTCACCACCGAGCAGCCGTCGCCGTTCGCGCGCTCCCTGCTGTTCGGCTACGTGGCCCAGTTCCTCTACGAGGGCGACTCGCCGCTGGCCGAGCGCAGGGCCGCCGCGCTGGCGCTCGACCCCGACCTGCTGGCCGAGCTGCTCGGCGGCGACGCCTCGGGCACCCGGCTGGCCGACCTCCTCGACCCCGAGCAGGTGGTGCGCACCCACCGCGAGCTGCAGCGGCTGGCCGAGGACCGGCGGGCCCGGTCGATGGAGGAGGTCGCCGACCTGCTGCGCGTGCTCGGGCCGCTGTCGCCGGCGGAGCTGGGCGAGCGCACCACCGGATCGGCCGACGACGTCGCCGCGTGGGTCGCCGAGCTCGTCACCGCGCGCCGGGCCATCACGGTGACGATCGGCGGGATCGAGCGGGTGGCGGCCGCCGAGGACGCCGGCCGGCTGCGCGACGCCCTCGGCACCCCCCTGCCGGTCGGGCTGCCGCTGGCCTTCACCGAGGTCGTCGACGACCCGCTCGGCCAGCTGCTCGCCCGCTACGCCCGCACCCACGGCCCGTTCACCGCCCTGGGCCTGGCCCGCCGGTTCGGGCTCGGCGTCGCGGTGGTCGACCAGGTGCTCGCCCGGCTCCAGCACGGCGGACGGCTCGTCGTCGGCGAGCTGCTGCCCGACCCCGCCCGCTCCGTGCTCGAGGACGACACCGAGGCGCTCCGCCAGTTCTGCGACGCCGAGGTGATGCGGATCCTGCGCCGCCGCTCGCTCGCGGCGCTGCGGGCCGAGGTCGAGCCGGTGCCCCAGGCCGAGCTGGCCCGCTTCCTGCCCGCCTGGCAGCAGGTCGGCGGCCGGCTGCGCGGCCCCGAGGGCGTGCTGCGCGTGGTCGAGCAGCTCGCCGGGGCGGTGCTGCCGGCCAGCGCGCTCGAGTCGCTGGTGCTGCCGGCCCGGGTCGACGCCTACACCCCCGCGATGCTCGACGAGCTCACCAGCTCGGGCGAGGTGCTGTGGTGCGGGCACGGCGAGCTCGCGGCCGACGACGGCTGGGTCTCGCTGCACCTGCCCGAGACCGCGCACCTCACCTTGCCGCTCGCGGAACCCGTTGCGGCTCAGGACGACCCGCCTCCGCTCGACGCCCGCGTGCTGGAGGCGCTGTCGTCCGGCGGTGCGTTCTTCTTCCGGGCCCTGTCCGACGCCCTGGCCCGCGTCGGCGACCGACCCGGCGAGCAGGCGCTGTCCGATGCGCTGTGGGAGCTGGTCTGGCAGGGCCGCATCACCAACGACACCCTCTCCCCGCTGCGGGCCCGGCTGCGCGGCGGCCGCACCACCCACCGTTCCCGGCCCGCTCCGGCACGGGCCCGGTACGGCCGGCCGGCCCGCCCCGGGTCAGCCGGATCGGGCGCCGCTGCCCGCAACGCCCTCGCGCGCAGCTCGCCCCCCGCCGTGGCCGGCCGCTGGTCGGTGCTGCCTCTCGCCGAGCCGGCCCCCACCGAGCGCGCCGCGCTCGAGGCCGAGCTGCTGCTGGAGCGCTACGGCGTGGTGACGCGCGGGTCGGTGGCGGCCGAGGGCAGGCCCGGCGGGTTCGCCGCGGCGTACCGGGTGCTCGCCGCGTTCGAGGAGAGCGGCCGCGTCCGCCGCGGGTACTTCGTCGAGGGCCTCGGGGCGAGCCAGTTCGCCACGACCGCAGCCGTCGACCGCCTGCGGGCACCGGCCGCGGACTCCGGTGCCGCGGTCGTGATGGCGGCGGGCGACCCGGCCAACCCGTACGGGGCGGCGCTGCCGTGGCCGGTCGTGGAGGGCACCCACCGCCCTGCCCGCAAGTCCGGCGCGCTGGTCGTGCTCCGCGACGGCGCGCTCGTGCTCTACGCCGAGCGCGGCGCCCGCACGGTGCTCACCTGGACCGACGACCGCGAGGCCCTGGCCGCCGCCGGCCACGCACTGGCCACCGTGGTGCGGCGCGGGCGGGTCGCCGGCCTCACCGTCCAGACCGTCGACGGCGCACCGCTGCTGGGCAGCGAGCACCCGCTGGTGGGCGCCCTCGGCGACGCCGGCTTCCACACCACCCCCCGGGGCCTGCGGCTGCGCGGCTGATCCGGGGCCAGGCACGCGACCCTGTTCGCACCCCGGTTCGGCACGCCCGCAGTCGGGCCGCGGCGCGGGGACGCGGCACGGTCCTGCGCCGACGCGCTGCGGATCAGGAGGGCACGTCGCGACGTCGGTAGCCGACTGCGCCGGCCGCCACGAGCCCTGCACCCACGACGGTGAGGACGAGCAGCGGCACGACGTCGAGGTCGGCGGCCGGGACCTTCGGCACCCAGGAGAGCGGCGACAGCCACAGGGCCGGGTCCGGCAACCGCAGGAGCGCGCCGAACATGCCCGTCAGCACGGCCCACCCGAGCGGCACCCACGCCAGTCCGGCCCACCGCGGTGCCAGGCCGACCAGCGCGGCGGCGGCACCGACCAGCACCAGGACGCCCGGCAGCTGGGCCAGCGCGGAGCCGGTCAGGGACCCCACGAGGGAGCCGTCACCGGTCACGACCGCCGCGGTCAGCCCCATGGCGAGCCCACCGAGCAGGAGCAGCACGGCGGCACCGACCACGGCGACCGCCAGCCCCGAGCCGAAGAGGCGGTACCGCGACAGGGACCCCGCCAGGAGGAGCTCGATCCGTCCAGGCACCTCCTCGGCGTGCAGCCGCAGCACCGAGGCGACGGCGAAGCCTGCTGCACCGAGGGCGATGTAGACCATCAGGACGGCGAAGAACTGGTCGACCAGCTCACCCCCGCCGCCGGAGGCGATGAAGTCGGACATCGCCGGGTTGTCGCGGACCGCCTCCAGCACCGAGTCGGTGAGCGAGCCGAAGGTCGCGCCGGTGAGCACCAGCCCGACCGCCCACCCGATCAGGCTCCCCCGCTGCTGGCGCACCGCCAGACCGGACGGGCCCGCCAGCCGCGGCGAGGCGTCGGCGCGCCCGGGTCGTGCCGGCGCGAGGCCCGCTCCGACGTCGCGGCGGTCACCGAGCCGGTAGGCGAGCACGACCAGCAGCCCGACCGCGAGCAGGGACAGCCCGAGCGGCCACCACCTCAGGTCGACGAAGGCGCGGGTCTGCTGCGCCCACGCGATCGGCGAGAACCACGACAACGCGCTGCCACCCGGCTCGAGGACGTCGCCGACGCCGCGCACGACGGCCGCGGCGGCCAGCGCTGCCAGGGCCGCGCCCGAGGCCGGACGGGTGTGCTCGGCGACCTGGGCCGTGACGGCGGCCACCGCCCCGAACACCATCCCGGTCAGCGCCGTCCCGAGGGCGAAGTTCACGGTGTCGCCGACGCCCAGGCCGGCGCCGACCAGACCGGCCGCCAGCACGGCGGCGACGGCGAGGTCGGCGAGGGCGACCACCACGAGCGTCGCGGTCAGCTGCGCCCGCCGGCCCACTGCTCCCGCGCGGACGAGGTCGGCGCGGCCGGCCTCCTCCTCCGCCCGGGTGTGACGCACCACCAGGAGCACCGACATGATCGCGGCCACCACCATCACGGTCAGGCCCAGCTCGTTCGCGACCATCGCGCCGATCGTGTAGTCCCGCACCCCGAACCCCGGGCCACCGAGCATGATCGCGGCCGGGTTCTCCATCAGGGCGGCGCGCTGCTGGCGCGCCTCGGCGTCCGGGTACACCTCCTGCAGCGCCACCACGGAGTAGACCGTGAGCAGGCCGGCCGACAGCACCCAGACCGGCAGCCGCACGCGGTCGCGGCGCAGCGCGAAGCGCACCAGCGTGCGGGT
Source organism: uncultured Actinomycetota bacterium (assembly GCA_963750285.1). GTDB lineage: Bacteria > Actinomycetota > Actinomycetes > Actinomycetales > CAWJMD01 > JBBQSN01. The sequence goes on from CAVVQA010000005.1 coordinate 58,852, forward strand.
CCCGGTGAGGCCGCTGCGGCGAGCGGTCCGAGGCGTCCGGACGGCGACGGCGGTCACCGCGCCACGTCCTCGAGCGGACGCGTCCCGCCGTCCTCGGTGTCGATCTGGTCGCCGTACTGGCGCAGGAACAGCTCCTCCAGCGACGGCGGGGTGGTCACCAGCGACCGCAGCCCCAGACCGCTCAGTGCCCGCATCACGGCGTCGAGGTGGTCGTTGTCGACGTCGAAGACGACGGCGTCGCCGTCCCGGCGCAGGTGGTGCACCCCCTCGAGCACGGCCAGCCCCGACGGGTCGGAGGCCGTGACGGCACGGACGCTGTTGCGGGTGAGATGGCGCAGCTCGTCGAGCGTGCCGGTCTGCACGGCGCGGCCGGACCGGATGATCGTCACGGTGTCGCACAGCTTCTCGACCTCGGCGAGGATGTGGCTCGACAGCAGCACCGACCGACCTGCGGCGGTGGCCTCGCCGATCACGTGGGTGAACACGTTCTCCATCAACGGGTCCAGGCCGGAGGTGGGCTCGTCGAGCACCAGCAGCTCGGCGTCGCTCGCCAGCGCCGCGACGAGCGCGACCTTCTGCCGGTTGCCCTTCGAGTACGTGCGCGCCTTCTTGGTCGGGTCGAGCTCGAACCGCTCGAGCAGCTCGGCCCGGCGCCGGGGGTCGGTGCCTCCGCGCAGCCGGCCGAGCAGGTCGATCGCCTCCCCTCCGGTGAGCTGGGGCCACAGGTTGACGTCGCCCGGCACGTACGCGAGCCGGGAGTGCAGCGCGACGGCATCCGCCCAAGGGTCGCCGCCGAGCAGGCGCACGCTGCCGGCGTCGGCGCGCAGCAGACCGAGCAGGACCCGGATCGCGGTGGTCTTCCCGGCGCCGTTGGGGCCGAGGAAGCCCGCGACCCGGCCGACCGGGACGACCAGGTCGAGGCCGTCGAGGGCACGGACCCGTCCGAAGGACTTGGAGAGTCCGCGGACCTCGACGGCCGCGTCACTCGTGGTGGTGTGGTTGACGGTCATGACGCTCTCTCCTGCGTGCTGCTGGTCCTGGACCCGGGCCGGGCGGCGCCGTCGGGCGCCGGGTCGGCCGGTGGGTCCGGGACGTAGGGCAGGTAGGCGTCCAGCAGGGTCCGGTCCACGAACAGGCCCTCGGTGTACAGCTCCAGGGCAGGCAGCGTGATCTCGTCCGACAGGTGCGTGAGGGCCGAGGCCACGTCGTGACGGTGCTGGGTGTCCAACCGCAGGTGCAGCAGGAGCAGCCCGACGTTGGCCATCGTCAGGAACCGGGCCCGGGCCCGCTCGTCACGGCTCGGACGCACCGAGCCGGCCTCCACCGCAGCGACCAGGTAGGTGTGGGAGTCCTCGACCATGTGCTCCAGGAAGGAGGTGGCCAGGTCGCCGCCGTCGCCGAGGGAGCGGACCACGTAGGCGACGTGCGGAGCGAACTGCTCGACCTGGGCCAGGGCGGCGAGCATCGCGCCCGGCGAGCCGCCCACGGCCTCGGCCTTGTTCTCCCGGATCACCCGCAGCACGTGCTCGTCGCACGCCGCGCGCAGGCCGTCCTTGGAGCCGAAGTGGTGGATCAGGAGCGCGGCGCTCACGCCTGCGTCGGCGGCGATCGTCCGCAGCGACGCGCCGAAGCCGTCGCGACCGAACCGGGCGACCGCGGCGTCGCGCACCCGCGCTCGCGCGGTGAGGTCGATCGGGGTTGAACTCATGGACAGCATGCTAAACACGTGTTCAGTCGCGCGGCAAGAGGCGGAGGCGGAGACGTGCGGGTGGTGCTCAGTCCCCGAGCAGCCCGAGGGCGGTGAACGCCTCGGCGAGGGCGCCCTCGACGCGCACCGCGGTGCTGCCGTCGTCCTCGAGGCTGGTGACCTGCTGGGTGCGGCCGTCGGCGGCGCGGAAGTACACGTGGGGCGAGACCGGGCCCGGACGGCCGGCGTGCTCGCCCGCCGCCATCCGCACCAGCACGTCGACCGCGGCGACGACGCCGGACCCGCGCAGGACGTGCACGGCCAGCAGATGGCGGTTGGGCACCACGAGCAGCACGCCGTGCGCCGGCTGCTCCACGCCGATGCCTGCGAGCAGCTCGTCGAGCAGCAGCAGCCGGGAGGCGCCGAAGAAGTCCTCGCTGGTGAACACGTGGACCGTGCCGTCCTGGCGGTCGGGGTCGCCGTGCAGGTCCTGCCGGGCCGGCGCCGGCAGCCGGCGCAGGTTCGACCAGGCCACCTCGCGGACGGCCTCCCACCCGCCGAGCTCGTCGACGCGCTCGTCCGACAGCAGCTCGCTGACGTGCGTCGGGTAGTCGAGCGCCGCGACGGCCAGCACGCCGGGCAGCACCTCGGGCGCGTACCCCGGCCGCGGGCTCGGGATCTCGACGGCGGCGCGGAGCTTGACCAGCAGCAGGTCGCGGGCGGCGTCGAGGTCGGCGGGCTCCTCGGTCTCGTGCGCCTGGAGCATCGTCGCCACGTGCCGCCGCACCAGCCCCGGCCACTCCCGGCGCGGCACCAGCGACACGGTCGCGGCCAGGTTCGACAACCCGTGCACGTGGCCCTGCCCGACCAGCGCGCCCTGGCCGTCCGGCACCGTCTCGCGACCGTGCTCGGCGAAGGTGTGGCGGGTCAGGGCCACCAGGCGCGCGGCGTCCTCGCGCGACAGCACGGGCAGCACCGGGTCCGGGTCCGGCGGCGGCGTCTGCGGCAGGTCGTCGGCGTCGCGCTCGCGCCGGCGGAACCAGGCCATCAGGAGGACCTCCGGGTCGGTGGGCGGGCGGCGTGGCGGGTGAGCGGGCGGCGGACGGGCGGGACGCGCGGCGGCCGCGGGCCGCCGCGCCGTCGACGGACCATCGTGCCACGCTGGCCAGGTGCCCGAGGGTGATGTCGTCCGCCGCACGGCGCTGCGCCTGGACGCCGCCCTGTCCGGGCAGGTGCTCACCGGCTGCGACCTGCGGTGGCCGAACCTGGCGACGTCCGACCTCACCGGCCGCACGGTGCTGGGCGTGGTGAGCAGGGGCAAGCACCTGCTCGTGCGCTGCGACGGCGACCCGGCCCTGACCCTGCACAGCCACCTGCGGATGGAGGGGTCCTGGCACGTGCACCGCACCGGCGAGCCGTTCCGCTCGCGCCCGGCGTCCGGGATCCGGGCGGTGCTCGAGACCGCGACCTGGACGGCCGTGGGCCACAAGCTCGGGATGCTCGACCTGGTGCGGACCGACGAGGAGCACACGCTGGTCGGTCACCTCGGCCCCGACCTGCTCGACCCCGACCTCGACCGCGTCGACGCGGCCGCGCGGCTGCTGCGCCGACCCCGACCGCACGATCGGCGAGACGCTGCTCGACCAGCGGGTGGTGGCCGGCGTCGGGACGATGTTCATGGCGGAGGTGCTGTTCGTCGTGGGCGTCACGCCGTGGACGCCGGTGTCCGAGGTCGAGGCCGGGCCCGGGGCGCGCCGCGTGGTCGACCTGGCCGTGCGGATGCTGCAGGCCAACGTCGAGCGCCCGGTGCAGACCACGACCGGCGACACCCGGCAGGGCCAGCAGACCTACGCGCACGCCCGGTCCGGGCGGCCGTGCCGGCGGTGCGGGACGACGGTGCGGGTGGCGCCCATCGGGCCGGCGCCGCAGGACCGCACGGCGTTCTACTGCCCGTCGTGCCAGCACGGACCGACGCCCACCGACGACGGCCGGCCGCAGACCCCGCTCGGCTCGGCCGCCGCCTCGCCGTCGCGCGCGCCGGACGCGGGCAGCGCTACCGGCGCTGAGCGCGCGCTGACGGTCGCGGGCCGGACGGCTCGCTAGGTTCGGGGCATGGTCGAACCCGCCAGCCTGACCCGGTCCGAGGCGCAGGAGCGCGCCGCCCTGATCGACGTGCACCGGTACGACATCGCCGTCGACCTCACCGCGATGCTGGAGGGCCCGGACCTGCGCGCCGTCTCGACCGATCACCTTCGGGTGCAGCCGAGCCGGGCGCCGCCACCTTCGTCGACGTGGTCGCCGACGTCGTGCGGGCCACGCTCAACGACGTGCCGCTCGACCCCGCGTCGGTCGAGGCCGGGCGGTTGCCGCTCACCGACCTGCAGGCCGAGAACGTGCTCGTCGTCGAGACGGTCCAGCCCGACACCGGTTCTGCCGCAGGCGTCCTGCGCACCGTCGACCCGTCCGACAAGCTCGTCTACGTCTGGACCTCGTTCGAGCCGGACGCCGCCCGCCGGGTCTGGGCCTGCTTCGACCAGCCCGACCTCAAGGCACCGCACGCGTTCACCGTCACCGCGCCCGAGTCGTGGACGGTCACCTCGTGCACTGCCCCCGACCGGGTCGAGGACGCCGACGTCGACGTCGCGCCGGCCGCCCGGGTGTGGCACTTCCCCGACACCCCGCCGCTGTCCACCTACGTGGTGGTCGTCAACGCCGGGCCGTTCGTCGAGCTGCGTCGCGAGCACGCCGGCCACGACCTCGGCCTGTACGCGCGGCAGTCGCTCGCGCGCTACCTCGAGCGCGACGCCGACGAGCTGTTCGACCTCACCGCCCGCGGCCTGGACTGGTTCGGCGAGAGGTTCGGGCTGCCCTTCCCGCAACGGCGGTACGACCAGGTCTTCGTCCCGAACATGGGTGGGGCGATGGAGAACTGGGGCTGCGTCACCTGGACCGACGCCGTCCTGTTCCGGTCGACGCCGAGCTACGCCCAGCGCGCGATGCGCGCCAACGTGCTGCTGCACGAGATGGCGCACATGTGGTTCGGCGACATGGTGACGATGCGCTGGTGGGACGACCTGTGGCTCAACGAGGCGTTCGCGTCGTGGGCCGCCACCTGGTCGTCGGCCGGTGCCACCGAGCACGTCGACGCCTGGGCGGGGACCCTGGTGCAGACCAAGCTCGAGGGCTACCGCGCCGACATGGGTCCGGGCACGCACCCGATCCGCGCCGACGTCCCGGACGTCGCGCAGGCGATGGCGAACTTCGACGCGATCACCTACTCCAAGGGTGAGAGCGTGCTGAAGCAGCTGTCCGCGTACGTCGGCGAGGACGCCTTCGTCGCCGGGCTGCAGTCGTACTTCCGCGACCACCAGTGGGGCAGCACGACTCTGGACGACCTGATCTCCGCCGTCGGCGCGGCGGCCGGTCGCGACCTGGACGCGTGGACGACGGCCTGGCTCGACCGCGCCGGCACCGACACGATCCGGCTCGTCCTCGACGACGGCGCGCGTCGCGCTGACCGCGCAGTCGCCGGACGACCTGCCGCCGCGCCCGCACCGGCTCGACGTGCTCAGCCTCGCCGCCGGCGCGGACGGCCTGGACGTCGTCGCGACCACGGCCGTCGAGACCAGCGGCACCCGCACCGAGGTCGACCTGCCCGCCGCCGACCTGCACCTGCTCAACGCCGGCGACCTCACCTTCGCCGCCGTGCGCACCGACGCCGGGTCCGTGCGGCTGCTCACCGAGCGCGCCGGACACCTGCCCGACCCGCTGTCGCGCGCGCTCGCCGGGACGACGGCCTGGGACATGCTGGTCAAGGGCGAGGTGGCCGCGGGCGGCGTGGTCGGCACCCTCACCGGCGCCCTCGCGGCCGAGCGCAGCCCGCTCGTGGTCGAGGCGTTCCTGGCCCTGTCGCTGCGGGCGGCCGAGCAGTGGGCGCCGCGCGAGCAGGTCGACGCGCTGCTCGAGCAGGTGGCGGGCACCGCGGCCGGCCTGGTCGACCAGCCCGAGCTGCGCACCGCGGCGCTGCGCACCCTGGCCGCGTCGGCGCGCTCGGCCGAGCACCTGGTCCTGCTCGGCTCGGCGGCGCAGGACGACCTCGACCTGGGCTGGCGGGTGCTGGCCCGCCGCTCCGAGCTCGGCGACCTCGACGACGACGCCGTGCGCGCGCTCGAGGAGGCCGACCCGGACCCGGAGGCGTGGGTCCGTGCCCTCGGGGTGCGGGCGGCCCACCCCGACGCCGAGCGCAAGCAGGAGGCGTGGACCGCGCTGGTCGACGAGCTGCGGGTGCCGATGGGTCAGCCGCTGATCCAGGTGGGCCAGCTGTTCTGGCGTCCGGGCCAGGCCGACCTGCTGCAGCCGTTCGCCCACCGCTACCTGGACGTGCTGCCGGACCTGGCGACCGGCGGCCTGCTGATGGCCGGCGCGATGATCCGGCTGCTGTTCCCGTACGCCGTGGCCGACCAGGAGTTCCTGGCGCGGGCGCAGGACGTGGCGCACGCGCCGGGGGCGCACCCCGCGGTGCGGCAGAACCTGCTGACGGGGACGGACACGCTGCGGCGGATGCTGGCGGCCAGGGCCGCCTGACCGCCGGCGGGCTGCGAGCGATCGGCGTCAGCCGACGGGGAGCAGGCGCTCCTGGTCGAAGTCGTCCGGCAGCTCGTCGGGGAACCCGCCACCGAGGTCGGCCGGGCTGTCGGGGACCGCGACGCCCTCGGCGACGGCGACCCGCTCGCTGACCTCGCGCAGCACCACCGACATCGGGACCTCGAGGGCCCCGCAGATCGAGGCGAGCAGCTCCGAGGACGCCTCCTTCTGGCCGCGCTCGACCTCGGAGAGGTAGCCGAGGGAGACCCGGGCCCGGCCGGAGACCTGGCGCAGGGTGCGGCCCTGGCGCTGGCGCGCACCGCGGAGGACGTCGCCGATCTCGCGTCGTAGCACGACCACGGTGCGCCCTCCCTCCTGCTGTGCGCGGGGTGCTGCCACCGGGTGCTGGTGGCCGTGACCCCGTCCGGCTCCAGGTCCGGACACGTCCACCGTACCCGCGGCCACCGACCGCCGCGCGGGAGTGCCGGGTCGCGGACCCGGACGGAGCACCGCGGCCGGGGGCTGTCGCACCGTCGTCCCGTCCTTCATACCGTTCTCAACTCCCCGACCGTGGCCGGTGTTCCGCCGCGCGACCACGGGCGGACCCGTCCGGAGAGCGGTCAGACCCTGCACCCGTGTGGGCGGGTGCAGGGTCTGACCGGTGGTGCGGTGCGACCTCAGGTCACGGCTTGCCGTACTTGAGGGAGTAGCTGCCCGAGCCGCTGTAGGCGTAGACGACCCAGCGGTACTGGCCGGCGGTGCCGTTGTACGTCACGTTCTCGGTGGAGCTGGAGCCCTCACCCGCGGCGACCTCGACCCAGCTCGACCCGTTCCACTTGTCGAGGTACAGGTCGAAGTCGGTGCCCGACGGCCCGGTGAGGCAGCCGGTGTGGGCGCCCGAGGTGGTCGTCGTGTAGCTCACCGCGGTGCGCTCGGTGCGGGAGCTGACGGTGCCGCCGACCGTGGTGGCGCACGAGCCGGTGGGCGGCGGCGTGGTGCCGCCGCCGCTCAGCAGCGAGTAGAGCAGCCGGTTCGGCGAGCCGGAGCCGGCGTTGGTCACCTTGTTCGGGGTGGCGGTGCTGGTGATCGCGGTGGTCACCGTGGCGGCCGACGCGGTCGGGTTGCCCTGCAGGTACAGGGCGGCGACGCCGGCGACGTGCGGCGAGGCCATCGAGGTGCCGGAGATGGTGTTCGTCGCCGAGGTCGAGGTGTACCAGGCCGAGGTGATGTTGCTGCCCGGCGCGAACACGTCGACGCAGGAGCCGTAGTTCGAGAACGACGAGCGCGCGTCGGTGTTCGTGGTGGAGCCGACGGTGATCGCCGAGGCGGCGCGTGCCGGGGAGACGTTGCACGCGTTCTGGTTCTCGTTGCCCGCCGCGACCGCCACGGTGACGCCGGACGAGGTCATCCGCGCGATGGCGGAGTCGACCGCGGTCGAGGCGCCGCCGCCGAGCGACATGTTGGCCACCGAGGCGCCGGAGTGGTTGTTGGTGACCCAGTCCATGCCCGCGATGACGCCGGCGTTGGTGCCGGAGCCCGCGCAGTCGAGCACGCGGACGGGGATCAGGGTGACGCCCTTGGCGACGCCGTACGTGGTGCCGCCGACGGTGCCGGCGACGTGGGTGCCGTGGCCGTTGCAGTCGGTGGTGCCGCGTCCGTCGTTGATCGCGGAGTAGCCGGCCGCGGTGCGACCGGTGAACTGGCTGTGCGAGGTGAGGATGCCCGTGTCGATGATGTAGGCCTTCACCCCGGCGCCGGTCGGCGTGTAGGTGTAGGTCCCGTTCAGCGGCAGGTCGCGCTGGTCGATCCGGTCCAGGCCCCAGGTGGCGCCGGTCTGGGTGGTGCTGGCGGTGACCTTCTGGTCCTGCTCGACGTACGCGACCGAGGGGTCCTGGCGGACCTGCTCGAGCTGCTTGGCCGAGAGCTTCGCCGAGTACCCCTTCAGGGCCGTGTACTTGCGGTCGACCTTGACGCCGTTCGCGGAGGCACGCTTCGTGGCGTCGCCGACGCTGCTGGCCGACATGCCGTCCTTCAGCATGACGATGTAGCTGCCCTCGACTGCCGACGACGCGCTCGCCGTCGTCAAGGGCGCGAGCTCGGGGGCCGCGGCGGTAGCCGTCTGAGCCATCGAGCCGGTCAGGGCTGCAGCGGCGAGCACCGACAGTGCCACCACACCCTTGCGCGCTGAGCTGGTCACGTACATCTCCCTCTTCCACCGACTCCCCCCGAGACCCCGCTGGTCCCCGTCGGCCGTTCCGGAACCTAGCCAGGTTGTGTCCGGTTCGGGGCGATTCGGCACGAGATCTAGGGAAAACCCTCGACGACCCGAGGGTTCCGCTCACGCGGGGTGACACCGGCGCGGCGGCCCGTCGCTCACACGGGTGACCGGGTGCCCGGGCGCTCACGCGCCGGGTGCCGGTCGGGTCAGCCGCCGAGGTGGGACAGCAGCAGCCCGAGCGCGGCGGCGGCGGCGGCCTCGCGGACCTCCTGCCGGGTGCCGTCGACGGCCAGCTCGCGGACGTCGGGCTCTCCCGTCGGTCCCTGCACGGCCACGACCACGGTGCCGGCGGGGACGCCGTCCGCCGGTCCCGGCCCGGCGACGCCGGTGGTCGCGACCGCGAGGTCGGCGCCGAGGACCCGGCGCGCGCCGGCGACCATCTGGCGGGCGACCGGGGCGTTGACGGCCCCGCGGGCGGCGAGCAGCTCGGCGTCGACGCCGAGCAGGGCGGTCTTGGTGGCGGGCGTGTACGTGACGAGCCCGCCCCGCAGGACGGCCGACACCCCCGGCACGGCGCCGAGGGTGGAGCAGACCATCCCGGCGGTGAGCGACTCGGCGGTGCCGAGCGTGGTGCCCGACGCCACGGCGGCCGCGACCACGCGCTGCGCGAGCGCGTCGAGCCCGGCGTCGCGGCCCGTGGCTCACGCCCGGCCCTGGCGGGCGGCCTGCTTGGCCGCCGTGCGGTCGGAGCCGCGCCGCATCCGGACCGCCTGGGCGACGTAGTCGATCCCGGTGCCGAGCGTGACCAGCACGGCCGCCGCCATCACCACCCACCCGATCACCACCGCCCAGGTGCCCAGCCAGAGCTCGGTGGGGAACAGGAAGAAGCCCAGCGCGACGGACTGCAGGACGGTCTTGAGCTTGCCGCCGCGACCGGCGGGCATCACCCCGTGCCGGATGACGACGAAGCGCATCAGCGTGATGCCGATCTCCCGCACCATCACCAGCACGGTGATCCACCACGGGCAGCAGCCCGAGCACCGAGAGCAGCACCAGGGTGGTGCCGACCAGGGCCTTGTCGGCGATCGGGTCGGCGACCTTGCCGAAGTCGGTGACCAGGTTCTGCCGTCGGGCGATCTCGCCGTCGACCCGGTCGGTGGCGATCGCCAGGACGAACACCGCCAGCGCGCCGAGCCGCCACCAGGGGTCCTGGCCGCCGTCGTGCACGAGCAGCACGCCCATCACCGGGACCAGCAGGATCCGCAGCACGGTCAGGGCGTTGGGGAGGTTCCAGTTGCTCGGCCCGGTCGCTGCCGGCGCTGCGGCGCTCACGGCCGGCCCACGGCCCCGGACGCAGGCTCGGCGATCAGGTCGACGCCCTCGGTGCCGGTCACGACGGCCTCGACGAGGTCGCCGACGGCGAGCGAGGCGGCGCGCTCCCCCACCAGCGCGGTGGTGCCGTCGACGTCGGGGCCCTGGTGGGCGGCCCGCCCGACCGGGACGCCGTCCTCGTCGATCTCCTCGACCAGCACGACCACCTGCTCGCCGACCCGCTCCTCGGCCCGCTGGTCGGTGAGCTCGGCGACCAGGTCGGTCGTGACCCGCAGCCGCTCGGCCACGGTCGTGGCGTCGTGGTGGCCGTCCAGGTTCTGGGCCTCGGTGCCGTCCTCGTCCGAGTAGCCGAAGACGCCGACGACGTCGAGGCGCGCGCGCTCCAGGAAGTCGTGCAGGTCGGCGAGCTCGTCCTCGGTCTCGCCGGGGAAGCCGACGATGACGTTGGAGCGGATGCCGGCCTGCGGGGCGAGCGCGCGGACCCGCTCGACGAGCTCGAGGAACGGCTCGGTGCCGCCGAAGCGCCGCATCCGGCGCAGCACCGCAGGGGCGCTGTGCTGGAAGGACAGGTCGAAGTACGGGACGACGCCCGGCGTCTGCGCGATCGCCTCCAGCAGACCGGGTCTCACCTCGGCGGGCTGGAGGTACGACACCCGGACGCGCTCGATCCCCTCGATGGCGCTCAGCTCCGGGAGCAGGGACTCCAGCAGCCGGATGTCGCCGAGGTCCTTGCCGTACGACGTGGAGTTCTCGCTGACGAGGAAGACCTCGCGCACGCCCTGGTCGGCGAGCCAGCGGGCCTCGTCGAGCACGTCGGCCGGGCGGCGGGACAGGAACGAGCCGCGGAACGCGGGGATGGCGCAGAACGTGCAGCGCCGGTCGCAGCCCGAGGCGAGCTTCAGCGGCGCCCAGGGCCGACCGTCGAGCCGCCGGCGGACGACCCGCGGACCGGAGGCCGGCGCCAGCCCGAGCGGGAGGTCGAGGGGGGCGGGAACGGCGTGGCCGGGGACGGCGACGTCGGCCGAGGCCTGCTGGCGCGCCGACGGGCTGAGCGGGAGCAGGGTGCGCCGGTCGCGCGGGACGTGGGACGCGGGCTTGTCGCCGTGCAGGATCGCGTCGAGGTGCCCGGACAGGTCGGCGTAGGAGTCGAAGCCCAGCACGGCGTCGGCCTCGGGCAGCTGGTCGGCCAGCTCGGTCCCGTAGCGCTCGGCCAGGCACCCGACGGCGACGACCGCCCTGGTGCGGTGGGTGCCGTCCTTGAGGTCGGAGGCCTCCAGCAGCGCGTCGACCGAGTCCTTCTTGGCCTGCTCGACGAAGCCGCAGGTGTTGACCACCGCGACGTCGGCGTCGGCGGCGTCGTCGACGAGCGTCCAGCCGGCGTCGGCGAGCCGTCCGGCGAGCTCCTCGGAGTCGACCTCGTTGCGCACGCAGCCGAGGGTCACCAGGGCCACCGAGCGGGTTGCTGCCGGGGCGGCCGTGGAGGTGGAGGTCACGCCCGACAGGCTACGCGAGCCCGGACCGGCCACCGTCCCGCGACCGGTGGCGTGGGCGGGACGCGCCCTGCCCTGGCGCTCAGGGCGTGGGAGACGGCGAGGTGGTACCGCCGGGCGGGGACTGCGTCGCGCCCGAGGTCGCGGAGGTGGTCGGCGTGGACGTCGACGTGGGCGAGGACGCGGGAGAGGACGACGGCGACGCCGTGGACGAGCCACCGCTGGACGAGGGTGCCGGCGCGCTGCTCGAGGCCGCCCGTCGGGCCCGACGTCGGCGGGGCCGACGGATCCTGCGGTCGCCCGGACCGGAGGTGGTCGCACCCTGCGTCGGGGACTGCTGGGTGCCGGTGTCGTCCTGCTCGGCCGGCACCGCCGCGGGATCGTTCTGCACGATCTCGAGGATGCGGGCCTCGTACTCGGTCAGCCGCGCCTGCAGCTCGGACAGCGGCACGTCCTGGATGCTCTGGCCGAAGGCGGCGATCTCCTCCCAGAGCTCGCGCGAGGGCTGCCGTGCCGTCCTCGCTCAGCGGCCCGTCGAGCGTCAGGACGAGCTGGGTGGCGAGGGCGTACGTCACGCAGTCGATGCACCCGTAGGTGACCGCTCCGGCGAGGTTCTGCGGCACCACGACGTCCGCCTGGCCGACGATCAGCACGACCTGGAAGCCGACGGCGACCGCGTTGCAGCCCGTGCAGCTCGCGAACGCGTAGGCCTCGTTGGTGTTGAGGACCGTCCCCTCGTCCGCCCACACCAGGGCGAAGGCGACGTCGTACACGGTCGTGCCGTCCTCGGTGTTGACGGCCAGCGCCTGGTTGTCGCCCTCCTCGGCCGGGGCCGGGCGGTCGAAGGGGAAGACCCACGTGGGGGCGTCCTGCCCCGAGGGCGTCGTGGCCGGCGAGCCGTCCGCGGCCGCACGCGGGACCAGGACCAGCGCCAGCTCGGGAGCGTCGCGGGACGGCAGCGCGGTGTCCTCGGGCCAGAGGGTGACCCCGGAGGCGGGTCGTCCCTCCTGCAGACCGGTCGGAGCGGGCCGGCCCAGCACCGACGGGACGGCGTCCTGGAGCGTCCCGCGTTCGTACGCCTGGACCGGGTCGTAGGTGCCCGTCCGGGGCCACCAGGCCCAGGCGAGCCCGCCGACCAGCGCGAGCGCGGTGACGCCGGCCACCGACCGCCGGACCGGATGGCCCTCGGTGGCGCGCCAGGTCCCGGTGGCGACCTGACGGACCAGGCGCGTCAGGAGGTAGACCACGCCGAGCACCGGCAGCAGGACCGCGACGACCGACAGCACGCGGACCACCACCCCGAGGACGTCGCCGTCGCCGAGCTGGTCGGTCAGCATCTGCCACTGGCGCGACACGCTCGCGGCCGCCGTGCCGACCAGGCGGGGCAGGGTCACCACGGCCAGCACGAGGAGGCCGAGCAGCAGCGGGACGACGACCAGGACCCAGACCGTCACGACGGCGCGCGCCCAGGGCTTGAGGACCGTGGTCTCCGGGTGGTTCCAGCGAGTCGGCAGGAGCCCCAGCAGGGTGGGCTTGATCCGGTGGTACAGGTCGGGCACCCCGGTGACGTCGGCGAGCACGTGGTAGCCGTCGAAGCGGACCAGCGGAGCCAGCTGGCGCACCATCTGCAGGATCTGGGTCGCGATGATCAGCAGGATCGCGTCCCAGCCGGTGGCGAACCAGACGCCGAACGTCGCCAGCGCCACGATGGCGTTGAAGTACAGCCCGCCCAGGTCGGTGCGGACGCGCCCGGCGCGACCGAGCCGGTAGCTGTCGGTGACGTCGGTGTAGAACGCCGGCCAGACCAGGTACAGGCCCGTGCCCATCACCCCGGGCGTCGCGCCGCCGTACCGCGCGGCCGCCGCGTGGCCGAACTCGTGGAACCCGGCCGACAGCACGGTCAGCGCGAAGACGACGAGCAGCAGCCCGGGCTCGTCGAACGCCTGGTGGGTCGCGGACGCGAGGCCCTTGTGGAAGAGCACCCAGCCGGACACCGCGAGGAACGCCACGACGAGGACCGCCACGACGACCGGGTGGAACAGGCGGGCGAAGGGTGCGGTCACGCGGCGGGTCACCGCCGGGTCGGTGACGACGTAGCGCAGACGCAGCGCCAGCAGCGGGTTCGACCGCTTGACCTCGGGCTCGCCACCGTCGGCCAGCCGCAGGACGCCGATGGTGCGGAGCTTGGAGTCGCACAGGGTGTGCGCGTCGTCGGCGCTCAGCAGCCGCCCGTAGCGGTGGCTGACGACCTCGGCGATCTCCTCGTAGGTGCGCCGGCCGTCCACGGCCGACAGCACCAGGAAGAGCAGTCGCGTGAGCTGGATCGTCTGTCCGTCGGCGCGACGGACGAGCGACGGCGGGGAGCGGTACCCCGAGCCGGGGATCTCCCCGATCAGCTCGACGCCCTCGGCGCGGTGCGGCACCCCGCCGTCGTCGACGGACCCCTCGGGGGCGACCGACGTGGCGGTCGCGGTGGCCGACGGGGCGGCGGTGATCCCGGCGCGCGCGTCGGGACGCGATGCCGCCTGGGCGTCATCGCGTCCCGACGGGGCTCCGGCCCCGGAGACGGTGGTCACGTCGTGGTGGCGTTACTGGGTGATCTCGGAGTCCTGCTCGGCGTTCGCACTGGCGTCGCCGACGATGTCCTGGTTGATGATCGCGTCCTGCTGGGCGACCGCGGTCGCCTCCGAACCGATCGAGCCGATGTTCGCGGCGACGGCGGCGTCGATGGGCGCCGCCACGTTCGCGTTCGCGGCCACGGACCCGGCGATCGGCGCCGCGAGGTCGAGGTCGGCGGCCAGGTCGACGTCGACGTTCAGCAGGTCGCCGTCCAGCGCGGACGCCGGGTCGGTCGGCACGGCGCCCACGTCGGTCCCGCCGGTCCCGTCGGCCGGCTCCGGGTCGCTGCCCGACGGCTCGGTGCCGGCACCGACGGTGTCGTCGCCCTGGTCGATCGTGCTCGCCTGGTCGGTCGCGGCCGTGGCGTCGCCCTCGATGCCCTGGTCGATGATCACGCCCTGGTCGGCGAGCGCCTGGGCGGTGGAGTCGACGGACAGCACGTTCGCGCCGACGGCGGCGTCGATCGGGGCGGCCACGTTCGCGTTGGCGGCCACGGCGAGGTCGATCGGGGCGGCGGCGTCGAGGGCGAGATCGAGGTCGGCGTTGAGGTCGAGGAGGCTGACGACCTCCTTGTCCGGCAGCGCGGTGCCGGCCTCGGCGGCCAGCTCGTCCTGCGAGATCGGGGTCAGATCGGGGTTGCTCATGGGAGCTCCTTCGTCGGCGGGTCGTCTGCTGGTCAACGGATCACCAGCGCACAGGTCACGTCGCAGTCCCCCCGGACCGGTCGACGCCGACAAGGGTGACGCAGCCGAGCCGAGGCCGCGACCCGAACGATCGGGCCACTGCCCATTCGTGCCCCGTCGTGCCTCAGCCGTGCGTTCAGCCGTGCCTCAGCCGCGCCCGGTGAGGCCCCAGGCGTCCTCGTCCTCGGGCTCCGTCCGGGCGTGGGCGTGCATGACCGCGACCGGGTCGTCGCCGTAGCGGTCGGTGCCGGCACGGGCCGAGGCGTCCTGGTCGAAGGCGTCCTCGGCGTCCGACGGCGGGTCCTCGCCGCGCAGCAGCGCCAGGGTCCCGGCGAGGTCGTCGGGCTTGACCAGCACGTCGCGCGCCTTGGAGCCCTCGGACGGACCCACGACGCCGCGCGACTCCAGCAGGTCCATCAGCCGGCCGGCCTTGGCGAACCCGACCCGGAGCTTGCGCTGCAGCATCGAGGTGGACCCGAACTGGGTGGTGACGACCAGCTCGGTGGCCTGCAGCAGCAGGTCGAGGTCGTCGCCGATGTCGTCCTCGACGTCCTTCTTCGGCGCGACCACGGCGACGTCGTCGCGGTACACCGGCTTGAGCTGGCCCTTGACGTGCTCGACGGCCGCCTTGACCTCGGCCTCGGTGACCCAGGCGCCCTGCACGCGCATCGTCTTGGACGCGCCCATCGGCAGGAACAGCGCGTCGCCCTGGCCGATCAGCTTCTCGGCGCCCGGCTGGTCGAGCACCACGCGCGAGTCGGCCAGCGACGACGTCGCGAACGCCATCCGCGACGGCACGTTCGCCTTGATCAGTCCGGTGACGACGTCGACCGACGGCCGCTGGGTGGCGAGCACCAGGTGGATGCCGGCCGCGCGCGCGAGCTGGGTGATGCGGACGATCGAGTCCTCGACGTCGCGCGGCGCCACCATCATCAGGTCGGCGAGCTCGTCGACGATCACCAGCAGGTACGGGTACGGGGCGATCCGCCGCTCCGACCCCGGCAGCGGCTGCACCTTGCCGGCGCGCACCGCCTTGTTGAAGTCGTCGACGTGCTTGAACCCGAAGGTCGCCAGGTCGTCGTAGCGGATGTCCATCTCGCGGACGACCCACTGCAGCGCCTCGGCGGCCTTCTTCGGGCTGGTGATGATCGGCGTGATGAGGTGCGGGATGCCCTCGTAGCCGGTGAGCTCCACCCGCTTGGGGTCGACCAGGATCATCCGCACCTCGTCCGGCGTGGCGCGCATGAGCACCGACACGATCATCGAGTTCACGAACGAGGACTTGCCCGCGCCGGTGGCGCCCGCGACCAGCAGGTGCGGCATCTTCGCGAGGTTGGCCACCACGTAGCCGCCCTCGACGTCCTTGCCGACGCCCATCAGCATCGGGTGCTCGTTGCGGCGCGCCGCCTGCGAGCGCAGCACGTCGCCGAGCGACACCGTCTCGCGGTCGGCGTTGGGGATCTCGATGCCGATGGCGGACTTGCCCGGGATCGGGGACAGGATCCGGACGTCGGCGCTGGCGACGGCGTAGGCGATGTTCTTCGACAGCGCCGTGACCCGCTCGACCTTCACGCCGTGGCCGAGCTCCACCTCGTACCGCGTGACGGTCGGGCCGCGGCTGAAACCCGTGACCTGGGCGTCGATGTCGAACGACTCGAGCACGCCGGTCAGGGCCTCGACGACGCGGTCGTTGGCGGCCGAGCGCGACTTGTGCGGCGATCCGGGGGCGAGCACCTCGTTGGGCGGCAGCGTGTACGTGACGTCGCCGGCGAGCAGCAGCTGCTCGGTGCGCGCGGGCAGCGGCTGGTGCGGCGGCGGCTCGAGGGTCGCCTTCTCCGCCGACCTCTCCCCCGCCCTGGCGCCGCCGGGCACGACCAGGCCGGGCACCTCGCGCTTCTCGCCCGGACGAGGCCCGGACGTCGGCGGGCTCGCCGCCGGGGACGGCCGTGGTGGGCTCCGGGTCGCCGGTCGGCAGGTCGGTGGCCTCCGGCGCGGGGCCGGTGCCCGAACCGGCGCGCGCGGGCGTCCGGCTGGACGATGACGGGCGTCTCGAACGCCTCGTCGCCGTCGGTGCGCCGGGCCCGCTTGCCCTTGCGGACCGCCGGGTCGCGCGAGTCCTGCGGGAAGTCGCCCTCGGCGCCCTCGCCCTCGGCGTCGTGCCGGGCCGGGTGCAGCGTCAGCCGGTGGTAGAGCGCGGTGAGGCGCTCGGGGATGGCGTGGACCGGCGTCGCGGTGATCACCAGCAGGGCGAAGAAGCCGAGCAGCACCAGGATCGGCACGGTGGCCCAGACGGTGACCGCCGCCTCGAGCGGCGACGACACCAGGTAGCCGATGATCCCGCCGCCCGCGCGCATCCGCACCGCACCCTCCGGCGGCGCGGGCATGCCGGCCGCCAGGTGCACCAGGCCCGCCGCCGAGACGACGAGGAAGGTGGTGCCGATCCCCATCCGGCCGTTCGCGGCCGCGAGGTCGGGGTGGCGCATCAGCCGGATGCCGAAGAACAGCAGCACGAGCGGGAGCGCGAGGCCGACCCGGCCGAGCGTGCCCGCGACGACCGCGTGCACGACGTCGCCGAAGACGCCCTCGACCCCCCACCACTCGACCGCGGCGACCACGATCGCGAGCGCGAGCAGGGTGAACCCGAGCCCGTCGCGGCGCAGCTCCGGGTCGAGGTCGCGGGTGGTGCTGCCGATCTTGCGCGCGGTGCCTCCCACGAGGTGCGCGGTGCCCATGAACACGCCGCGGGCCGCGCGCAGCGGCAGCGGGGTGCCCTTGGGTGCGCGCGCCGGAGGTGCCTGCTTGCGCCCGGACGGCCGGGTCGAGCCCTTCGACGCCGGTGCGGCGGCGCGGGTCGTCCCTCGGCCGGCGGAGCGTACGGGGGAAGACGTACGTGTCGCCATGGTCGAAGGCTAGACCGTGGTCACAGGAATCACGCGTGCCACACGCCGCACGTGCGTCACCAGGCGTCGCTGGCCCTCATCGGTGCCCGCCGCACCGCGGCGGCCTCGACCTCGTACCGGCTGACGGCCGCGCCGCCCGCGCGGAAGAACCGGCGCCGCAGCGCACCGGAGACCTCCGCGTGGTCGCCGGCCGCCAGCCGCAGCGCCGCGGCGCGCGTGCGCGAGGTCCAGCAGGCGACGTCGATCGTGTCGACGGCTGCGCCGGGCGTGGTCGCCGACCGGGGACGGGGCCGGGGCACGACCAGCCGCAGGGTGACCACCTCGTCGCCGCTCGGCAGCTCCTGCTGCGCCGGGTCGGCGCTCACCCGGCCGACCAGACGCACCTCGTTCGCGCCCGGCGGCGCCCCGTCGTCCGCGGCCGACGTCGCGGCCCTCCCGGTGGTCGCGCTCCTGGCCATCGCGTCGTCCCTCCCCGGCCGGATCACCCGCCCGACCTGCACGGGCAGCCTCGCGCCGGGCGACGACGGCCGGGGGCGCGTCAGGTGCGGTCTGTGGACGGACGTCGCCGGGACCGCCCTGTGGACGGCGGGAGGGTCGAGCCGTCGGGGTCGGGCTCGCCCCGGGCGGAGCGGGTGGCGCGCACGGCGTCGCGCAGGAACCGCAGCACGGTCTCGCGCTCGCCGTCGCTGTACCCCGCGATCATCCGACCCATCGCGGTGCCGAGCGGGCGGAAGACGCCCTCGGCCACCGCGAGCGCCTGGTCGCTCACCTCGATCTCGACCCGACGCCGGTCGGTGGTCGAGTGGGTGCGCGCGACGTGCCCGACCTGCTCGAGCCGGGCGAGCAGGGCCGAGGTGGCGGGCGGGCTCAGCCGCAGCAGGTCCGACAGCGCGCCCGGGGTGATCGTGCTCCCGGACCCGGACGCCGCCAGCACGTGCGTCAGGGCGTCCAGGTCGGTGCGGTGCAGGCCGGCGGCCCCCCGCGCTCGCCGATGTAGCGGTCGGTCTCCATCACGTAGGTGCGCAGGGCGTCGACGATCGCCTCCGCCTGCTCCCGGGCGCGCCCGTGGTCGTCGTCCACCACCGTGTCGTCGTCCACCACCGTGCCCGTCACCTCCCGCTCCCGCTCGTTCCCGGCTTGCACACCCTCCGACGGGGACCTTATCGTTTCCACCGTCGAACTATTAGTTGTTGGAAGGGTACCCGTGACCGACCAGGACGTCACCTCCACGCGCCCCGCCGTCGCGCCGCGCACGACCGGCTGGCCGGCCCGGGTCCTCGGGCCGCTGGCGGGGCGCCGCGCGAAGTGGGTGGTCGTCCTGCTGGCCGTGCTGGCGTCCGGGCGGCGTGCTCGGCGTCGCGGGCGAGGCCGAGCCGGTCTCGACACCGCGGCGGCGCTGCCCGCCGACGCCGAGTCGGCCCGCGCGGCCGCGGCCAGGAGTCGCTGCCGTCCTCCGGGGTGTCCCCCGCGATCGCGGTGTTCACCCGCGAGGGCGGCTCAGCCTCGAGGAGGCCGACCTGGCCGCCGCGCAGGCGCGCGGCCGGGCGGGCGCTCGCGGTGGCCGGCGACTGCTCGCCCGCGCTCAGGACGAGGCGCGGCTCGACCGGCGGCGGCGACCGGCGGCGCCGGCCGGGAGGCGGGCGCCGGCGCCGGGGGCGCGCCGCCGGCCCGCAGGTCTCCGAGGACGGCTCGACCGCCCTCGTGCGTCGTGCCGCTGCCGGCCGACCTGGCCGACGCCGAGCTCGGCCAGCGCCGTCGAGGAGCTGCGCGCGACCCTGCGCGACGGACCTGCCGGAGGGCCTGACGGTCGACCGTCACCGGCGGCCCGGCCTTCGGCGCCGACATCGGCAAGGTGTTCGACGGCGCCGACATCACGCTGCTCGCGACCACCGCCGGCGTCGTCGCCGTGCTGCTGCTGCATCACCTACCGCAGCCCGTGGCTGTGGCTGGTCCCGCTGACCGTGGTGGGCCTCGGCGACCAGGTGGCCGCCAAGGTGCTCGCGGTCCTCAGCCGCGTCACCGACGTGCGCGCCGACGGCGCCGTCACCGGCATCGTCTCGGTGCTCGTCTTCGGCGCCGGCACCAACTACGCGCTGCTGCTCATCGCCCGGTACCGCGAGGAGCTGCGGCACGTGGAGGACCGGCACGAGGCGATGCGCCGCGCGCTCGGGTCCGCCGCGCCGGCGATGCTGGCCAGCGGCGGCACCGTGATCCTGGCGCTGCTGGCGCTCGGCCTGGCCGACGACCCGTTCGCCCGCTCGCTCGGCTTCGCCGGCGCCGCCGGCATCGCCGTCGCGCTGGCTCTTCGCGCTGCTGGTGCTGCCGGCCGCGATGGTGCTGTTCGGCCGGCGGCTGTTCTGGCCGTTCGTCCCCGCAGGTGGGCCAGGCCGACCCGACCCGCACCGGCGTGTGGTCGAGGGTCGGCGCCGCTCGTCACCGCCGCCCGGTGGTCACCTCGGTGGCGTCGGTGCTCGCTGCTCGGGGTGCTCGCCGCGCGGGCGGCATCGGCCTGACGGGTCGGGCCAGGCGCCGGACGAGCAGTTCCTCGGCCGAGCCCGAGGCCGTCGTCGGCCAGCAGCAGCTGGCCGAGGCGTTCCCGGCCGGCACCGGCGAGCCCGCCCTCGTGGTCGCCGCCGCCGATCTCGCCGAGGACGTGCAGTCGCGGCCGTCGAGGACGTCGCGGGGTCGATGCAGGTCACGCCCGGCGAGGGCGACGCCGAGCGTCGTCCCGGTGTCGGTGGTGCTCGAGCGCCGAGCCGGGCACCGCGGCGGCGTTCGACCAGGTGCGGGCGCTGCGACGGCGGCCCACGCCGGCGGACCCCGGTGCCTTGGTCGGCGGGTGCCGACGCCGAGTCGCTCGACGCCCGCGACGACCGCGGCGCGCCGACCGGCTCGTGCTGTTCCCCGTGATCCTCGGGATCGTGCTCGGGGTGCTGCTGGTGCTGCTGCGCTCGGTGGTCGCGGCGGTCGTCCTCGTGCTGACCGTGGTGGCCACCTACGTGGCCAGCATCGGCGCGAGCTGGTTCGCGTTCCAGAACCTGCTCGACTACCCGCCGCTCGCGGTGAGCACCCCGCTGCTGACGTTCCTGTTCCTCGTCGCGCTCGGGGTCGACTACAACATCTTCCTGACCACCCGGGCGCGGGAGGAGGCGGTGGCGGGAGCGCCTGCGCGACAGGCGATCACGACAGCCCTCGCCGTCACCGGCGGGGTCATCACCAGCGCCGGCATCCTGCTCGCGGCGGTGTTCGCGGTACTCGGCGTCCTGCCGCTGGTGCAGCTCGCCCAGATCGGCGTCATCGTCGGCTTCGGCGTGCTGCTCGACACCCTCGTCGTCCGCAGCCTGCTGGTCCCGGCGCTGGTCACCCTTCTCGGAGAACGGTTCTGGTGGCCGTCGCACCCCGGCAAGGGCAAGCACCTGGCGCATGCCGAGCCCGCCGTGGAGCCGGCCGCGGTGTAGCGCGTCAGCTGCGAGGCGGGCCGTCCCGCAGGACGCCCTGCACGTCGCCCAGCGAGAGCGGTGACGCGTCGAAGTCCGTGAGCAGCCACGTCGCCCCCGCGTCCGCCCAGGCGGCCGGGTCGGCGTCACGCCCGGTGCCGACGACGACGTCGAACGGCCGTGGGTCGTCACCCCTCAGCTCCCGCACCGCCGCCACCGACTCGGCGAGCTGGTCGGGGGCGCCGAGGTTGACCGGGAAGTACCCGTCGTGGGCTGCTGCGCGGACCATCGGGCGACGGTTGCCCGGGAAGCCGGCCACCCACACCGGCACCGAGCCGCGCGTGGGCGTCGGCTCGAACGCCAGCCCGTCGACGGTGTGGTGGCGGCCGCGGTGCTGCACGGTCTCGCCGCTCCACGCACCGCGCAGGATCTCCAGCGCCTCGTCGAGCACCTCGGCCCGCGCGCGGTCGTCGGTCTGCTCGCCGGTCCGCGAGAACTCGCCGCCGAACCGGTCGCTGCCGAGGCCGACGCCGAGGACGAGCCGACCGCCGGAGAGCCGGTCGAGGGAGGCGGTCTCGCGCGCGACCTTCACCGGACGCCGGCGTGCCAGCGGGGTCACCATCGGTCCGAGCACGATCCGCTCGGTGACCGCTGCCGCGGCCGACAGCACCACCCACGGGTCCGCGACCGCCCGCACCGGTTCGTGCCAGGCGACGTGGTCCCACACGAAGAAGCCGTCCCAGCCCGCCTCCTCGGCCTCCGCCGCGAGCCGCACCACCGTCGCCGGGTCCGAGAGCTCGTCGAACAGCGGCACCCACATCCCGTGCCGCAGCGTCCGCGTCAGGTCGTCGTCCACGCGGGCGACCGTAGCGGGACGGAGGCCGCTGGTCAGCCGTCTCCGAGGACCAGGTGGACGATCTCCGGCCGGGTGCCGATGCGCAGCGGCAGGATGCTCGTGCCGAGACCCGCTGACACGATCAGGTGCCGACCGTCCTCGATCACGTGCCCGTGGACGTACCGGCTCCCGTAGCGGGAAGGGACGACCGGTGTGCGACCGAGCACCGTGATCTGGCCGGCGTGGGTGTGCCCGGACAGCGTCACCGCGTACCGGTGCGGGACCTCGGGGAAGACGTCGGGCTCGTGGGCCAGCAGGATGGCGGGCGCGTCGTCGTCGAGCAGGTCGGTCAGCAGCCCCAGGTCGTCGACGCCGACCTCCGGCGGGCCGAGCCGGGCCAGCTGGTCGCCCAGGCCCGCGACCCAGAACGCCTGGCCCCGCTGCTGCAGCCGCACCGCCTGGTTCTCGAGCACCGTGATGCCGCCGGCGCTCAGCTCGTGGTCGGCGATGATCGGCGTCCGACCCGTCGCCTGGGCCTCGGGGTCGTCCCACCAGTCGTGGTTCCCCAGCACCGCGACCACCCCGAGCGGCGCCTCCAGCCGGCGCAGGGAGGAGGTGAGGGTCCGCATCGCCCGACGGTGCGCGTCGCCCTCGAGGTGCGAGGCGCCGTAGTCGCCGAGGAGCACCACGAGGTCCGGGGAGAGCGCGTTGGTGCGGTCGATCACGTGGCCGGTCGGCCTCACGCCAGCCGCCCGCGGCGGGCAGACTCAGCGTCTCGACGACGGTCGGGATGATCATCGGGCGACGACGGAGCTTGTTGCCCGCCCAGCGGCCGACGACGCGACGCACCACCTGCTGGAGCTGCTGGACGTCGGTGGTGCCCTTCGAGGTCGCCTCGAGCAGCGCCTGCTCCACCTGCGGCTTGATCGAGTCGAAGACGGCGTCGTCCTCGGCCACGCCACGCGTCTGGAACTCCGGGCCGATGACGACCTTGCCCGAGGACGAGTCGATCACGACGAAGATCGAGATGAAGCCCTCGTCGCCGAGGATGCGGCGGTCCTTGAGGTCGGCGTCGGTGATCTCGCCGACCGAGGAGCCGTCGACGTAGACGTAGCCGCACGGCACCGCGCCCACGACCTTGGCGACGCCGTCGACGAGGTCGACCACGACGCCGTCCTCGACCACGACGACGCGCTCGGGCGGCACGCCGGTGCGCACCGCGAGCGCGGCGTTGGCGTGCAGGTGCCGGATCTCGCCGTGCACCGGCATCACGTTGCGCGGGCGGATCACGTTGTAGCAGTAGAGGAGCTCGCCGGCCGACGCGTGGCCGGAGACGTGCACCTTGGCGTTCCCCTGGTGCACGACGTCGGCGCCGAGCCGAGTCAGGCCGTTGATGACGCGGTTGATCGGGTTCTCGTTGCCCGGGATCTGCGACGACGCGAGCACCACGGTGTCGCCCTGGCCGATCCGCACCTTGTGGTCGTTGTTGGCCATCCGCGACAGCGCGGCCATCGGCTCGCCCTGCGACCCGGTGCACATCAGCACCACCTGGTCGTCCGGCAGGTCGTCGATCTTGCGGGCGTCGACGAGGATGTCCGGCGGCACGGTGAGGTAGCCGAGGTCGGCGGCCACGCCCATGTTCCGCACCATCGACCGGCCCGACGAGGGCGACCTTGCGTCCGTGGGCGTAGGCGGTGTCGAGCACCTGCTGCACCCGGTGCACGTGCGAGGCGAACGACGCGACGATGACGCGCCGCTCGGCGCCCGCGAAGACGCGGTCGAGGACGGGACCGATCTCGCGCTCGTGGGTGGTGAAGCCGGGGACCTCGGCGTTGGTGGAGTCGACCATGAACAGGTCGACGCCCTCCTCCCCCAGCCGCGCGAACGCGCGCAGGTCGGTGATCCGGCCGTCCAGCGGCAGCTGGTCCATCTTGAAGTCGCCGGTGTGCAGGACGGTGCCGGCGGCGGTGCGGACGGCGACGGCCAGCGCGTCCGGGATGGAGTGGTTGACGGCGACGAACTCGCACTCGAACGGGCCGAGCCGCTCGGTCTGGCCCTCGCGGACGGTGAGCGTCAGCGGGGTGATCCGGTGCTCCTTGAGCTTGGCCTCGATCAGGGCCAGCGTGAGCTGCGAGCCGAGCAGCGGGATGTCGGGCTTGAGCCGCAGCAGGTAGGGCACCGCGCCGATGTGGTCCTCGTGGCCGTGGGTGAGCACGACCGCCTGGACGTCGTCGAGGCGGTCGGCGATGTACTCGAAGTCGGGCAGGATCAGGTCGACGCCGGGCTGGTGGTCCTCGGGGAACAGCACGCCGCAGTCGATGATCAGCAGCTTGCCGTCGATCTCGAGCACGGCCATGTTGCGGCCGACCTCTCCCAGACCGCCGAGCGGCACGATGCGCAGGCCTCCGGCGGGCAGCGGGGGCGGGGTGGGCAGCTCGGGGTGCGGATGGCTCACGAGGGTTTCGTTCTCCTGTTGTCCGGTGGGTGCCCGTCAGGCGGGCGGTGAGGTGTCGAGCGCGTCGAGCGCGGCGCGGACGGCTGCGGCCTGCTCGTCGGTGGCGTCGGCCAGGGGCAGGCGCACGGTGGTGTGGGCCAGCACGCCCTGGGCGAGCAGGCCGGCCTTGGACGTCAGCACGCCCTGGGTCGACATCATCACGGCGCGCACCACCGGCAGCAGCAGGCGGTGCAGCGCGAGCGCCCCGACCAGGTCGCCGGTGTCGACGGCGCGGATCAGCGCGGACAGCTGCGGGCTGACCAGGTTGCCGATCGTCGACACCATGCCGGCCGCGCCCTGGGTGAGGTGGGCGAGGTTGAGGGCGTCGCTGCCGCTGTAGTACGCCAGCCCGGTGGCGGCCATCACCTCGCTGGACGCGAACAGGTCGTCCTTGGCGTCCTTGACCGCGACGACCTGCGGGTGCTCGGCGAGGCGGACCAGCGTCGGCGTCTCGATCGCCACGGCGGAGCGTCCGGGGATGTCGTAGAGCATCACCGGCAGGTCGGTGCTGGACGCCACCGTGCGGAAGTGCGCCTCGAGTCCGTGCTGCGGCGGCTTGGAGTAGAACGGCGTGACGACCAGCAGTCCGTCGGCGCCCGCGGCGGCGGCCTGTCCGGCCAGCTCGCAGGTGTGCGCGGTGTCGTAGGTGCCCACGCCGGCCAGCACGTGGGCCCGGTCGCCCACGGCGGAGGACACCGCGCGCAGCAGCTCGGACTTCTCCGCGTCGGAGGTGGTGGGCGACTCGCCGGTGGTGCCGCTCACGACGAGGCCGTCGTTGCCCTGCTCCACCAGGCGGGCCGCCAGCGCGGCGGCGGCGTCGAGGTCGACCTTCCCGTCCGCGTCGAACGGGGTGACCATCGCGGTGAGCAGCGCTCCGAAGGGCCGGCGCGGTGCCAGCGTCGTGGGGGCGGTCGGCATGGTCACCACGCTACCGCCCGGGCCGCTCACCCCGTGCCTCGCGGCTCCGGCGCGGCGGGCGTCCGGCGTCCTGCGCCAGGACGTAGGAAGCGGCCGCTGCCCGCTCGGGGGTTCGGGCAGCGACCGCGTCCAGGAGTGCCATCGCACGACCCCGGACGGGCGTTACACGTCCCGGTCGATCGGTTTCGGGGCACGTCCGGACGGGTCCGCGAGCACGTCCGGACGGGTGACGCAGGTCTCAGCGGTCCTCGTCGTCCTGCGTGGGGTCCTCCAGGCCGGTGGCGATGGCGTACCGCACCAGCTCCACCCGGTTGTGCATCTGGAGCTTGCCGAGGATGTTCTGCACGTGGTTCTGCACCGTGCGGTGCGACAGCACGAGGCGGCCCGCGATCTCCTTGTACGACAGCCCCTTGGCGACCAGCCGCAGCACCTCGGTCTCGCGCTCGGTGAGGGTGGATCGCACGCCGGTGGCGGGGTCGACGTCCGGCTCGCTCGACATCCGCCGGAACTCCCCCAGCACGAGGCCCGCGAGACCGGGCGTGAACACGGCGTCGCCCCGTGCGGTGCGGGCGACCGCCTCCAGCAGCTCGGCGCGGGACGCCGACTTCACCAGGTACCCGGTGGCGCCGGCCTTGACCGCCTCCAGCACGTCGGCCTGCTCCCCGCTGGCCGACAGCACCAGCACCCGCACGCGCGGATCGGCGGCGACGATCTGGCGGGTGGCCTCGACGCCGTCGACACCGGGCATCTGCAGGTCGGCGAGCACCACCTGCGGTGACGTGGCGGCCGCACGACGCACCGCCTCGGCGCCGTTGGCCGCGGTGGCCACCACCTGGTAGCCGGCCTCCTCGAGGTCGCGGGCCACGGCCTCGCGCCACATCGGGTGGTCGTCGGCCACCAGCACGCGTACGGGGGCGCCCTGCTCGGACGGCGGGGCGGCGTCGTCGGTCACGGCGCCACTCTAGGTGTCCGGGACGGCCCGGTTTGCTCACCAGGACCACACGCCGAGCCGCGTCCCGTGTGGGCAGGGCGAGCGAGGCCGGGAGGTGGGACGAGCAAGGGCGTGGCGCGACGAGCGGCGGGTCAGGCGCGCGGGACCCGCAGCTCGACCTCGGTGCCCTCCCCCGGGCGCGACCAGACCGACGTGCTGCCGCCGTGCTCGGCCACCCGCGCCCGCACCGACAGCGACACCCCCATCCGCCCGTCCGCCTCGGCCTGCTCCAGCCGCCCCGGCTCGACGCCCACGCCGTCGTCCCGGACGGTGACGACGACCTCGTCGCCCTCGTCCTCGACCAGCACGAACGCGCGGGCGCCCGGCCCGGCGTGGGCGGCCACGTTGTGCAGGCAGGCCCGCACGGCCGCGACCAGGTCGGCCACGACGGCGGCGGGCAGCGGCACCGGCCCGGCGGGACCGGACACGGTGATCCCCGACGCCTGCAGGCCGAGCAGCGCGGCAGCGAGGTCGGCGTCGTCCGCGCCAGGGCCACCGGCGCCGGGCGCCTCGGCGGGCCGGGGCCGGCCCGAGACCAGGCTGCGCAGCCGCACCTCCTGCTCCCCCGCCATCGCGCCCAGCTCGCCCGCCTCGCCGCCGAGCTCGCCGGCCCGGCGCTGCACGTAGGCGAGCACCTGCAGCACCGAGTCGTGGATGTCGCGCGCCAGCCGCTCCCGCTCGCGCGCCGCGGCGGCCTCCTCGAGGGCCTCGGCCAGCTCGCGGCGGGACCGCTCGTACAGCTCGGTGGCGAAGCCCACGACGGCACCGGCGAGCAGCAGCAGCACGATGTTGTGCAGCGTCGAGCGGTCGACCGGGTCGATGACGACGAGGTCGGCGGCACCCACCGCGAGCGCCGCGATGACGCCGGTGACCGGGCCGCGCCACACGGCCCACGACAGCACCGCCGCGGCGGGCCAGACCAAGGGGAGGGTGTTGGTGGCGGCGGCGGTCTGGGCGGTGTCGACCGCCAGCGTCATCAGCACGGCGCCGCACGCCAGCACCAGGTCGGTGACGAGGAGCCACACCGGGCGGCGCGGGGAGCGCCAGACCACGGTCGTCCACACCGCCATCAGGGCGAGCACGGCCCAGCCGAGCACCGGATGGCGGTACGGCTCCTCGCGGGTGGCGTACGCGGCCACCGCGTAGACCACCGCGACCGCCCGGAAGACGTCGACGGCCCGCCACAGCGCGGCAGCGAACCCCAGGTCGCGGTGCGGCCGGCTCAGGTCGCGCCGTCCCCGTCGGTCCGAGCGCGCCGGGTCGGGCGCCACGCCGTCAGTCGCGGGCAGGGCCATCGGCAGCGTCGTCGGACGGCTGCTCGACCGGGTGGCTCTCGACGTCGCGCAGGTCGATGTCGGGGTCGTAGTGCGGGTCGTCCTCGGGGAACTCCGACAGGTCGACCGAGCGCTGCTGGCGGGCGGCGACGGCCTCGTCCCGGGCGGCCTCGATCCGGGCCCGCGCGTCGGCGGCGCGGCTCGCGGCGGTCGCGGCGGCGGCCTGCGCCCGGGCGCGGGCGGTGGCGATCCGCTCGCGCATCGCCTCGGCCAGCTGGTCCTTCATCGTCGCGGCGTAGACGTCGACGTACTCCTGGCCGGAGAGCCTCATCAGCTCGTACATCACCTCGTCGGTGATCGAGCGAAGCACCAGCCGGTCGGACTCCATCCCCTCGTACCGGGAGAAGTCGAGCGGCGCACCGATCCGCACGCCGACCCGCCCGATGTTGGGGACCTTCTGGCCGATGGGCTGGACCTTGTCGGTGTCGACCATCACCACGGGGATCACCGGCACGTGACCCTCGAGCGCCATCCGCGCCACGCCGGTCTTGCCGCGGTAGAGCCGGCCGTCGGGGCTGCGGGTGCCCTCGGGGTAGATGCCGAGCAGGTCGCCCTGGCCGAGCACGCGCAGGCCGGTGCGCAGGGCGGCGTCTCCGGCGCCGGCGCCGGAGCGGTCGACCGGCACCTGGCCGACGCCGCGGAAGAAGCCGGCCGTCAACCGCCCCTTCACACCGCGGCCGGTGAAGTAGTCGGCCTTGGCCAGGAAGGTGATCCGGCGGGGCACCACCAGCGGCAGGAAGAACGAGTCGGAGAACGACAGGTGGTTGCTGACCAGGATCGCCGGGCCCTTCTCGGGCACGTTCTCCAGACCGGTCACCCACGGCCGGAAGATCGCACGCAGGATCGGCCCGAGGACGATCGACTTCAGCACCCAGTAGAACAACCGCGCACACCCTCCGCCAGGCCCGTACGGGACGCGTCCGCGTCCGCCGTGGCTGCCACCGTGGACGAGACTCTACGGACTCGGCGGCACGGCCGCGCCACGGTCGGGGGAACGGTGACCAGCGGTGACCGCCGAACGGGCCACGACCCCTCGATCCCCTCGACCGCCACGCCGCCGCGTGACACGATGACGCCGTGCCACTGATGCCGGGTGCCGAGCCCATCCGCCACGACGGTGGCCCCGTCGCCGTGATGCTCGTCCACGGCTTCACCAGCACCCCGGCGAGCATGTCCGACTGGGCCGCGGCGATGGCCGAGAACGGTTTCACCGTCTCCGCCCCGCGCCTGCCCGGCCACGGCACCACGTGGCAGGAGATGAACCGGACCCGCTGGCAGGACTGGTACTCCGCGGTCGAGCACGAGCTGCTCGACCTCGCCGAGTCGCACCGCCAGGTGTTCGTGGGCGGCCTGTCGATGGGCGGCGCGCTGGCGCTGCGGCTCGCGGTGCAGCACCCCGCCCTCGTCGCCGGCCTGCTGCTCGTGAACCCGTGCGTCTCCCTCACCGACCGCGCGCGAGTTCCCGTCGCGGTCGGTGCAGATGCTCGGCCTGCCGCTGCTGCGCCACCTGGTCGGCGGGCTGCCGCCGATCGCGAGCGACATCCGCAAGCAGGGCGCGGTCGAGCAGGCCTACGACCGCACCCCGCTGCACGCCCTGCACTCGGCCCGCCAGCTGTTCGCCGACGTCTCCCGCTCGCTGCCCCAGGTGACCGCGCCGATGCTGCTGATGCGCTCGGCCGTCGACCACGTGGTGCCCACCTCCAGCGCGCAAGCTGGTGCTGGCGCGGGTCTCGAGCACCGACGTCACCGACGTCGTGCTGCACGACAGCTACCACGTCGCCACCATGGACGAGGACGCGCCGCTGGTGTTCGCGCGCAGCGCCGACTTCGTCCAGCGCGTGGCGTCGGAGGTGGCGGCGTGAGCGAGCGCGGCGACCGTCCCGGGGACGGCGACCTCGACGTCGACGCCGCCTGGGCCGAGATCGTGGCCCACTGGGACGCCGACGACCTGCGCGTGGTCCTCGACGACGACGACGACCACGGGAACCGTGACGGAGGACGCCGAGCCGACTGGCATGACCTGGACCGAGGTCGGGCTCGAGGACTGGTCCGGCGACCCGGCCGGACCCGCGACCCCGCCGGTCCCCCCGGTCCCCCCGCGCCCGCGGCGAGGTGCGGCCGGTCGGCCGCTCGCCGCGCTACGACGAGGTCGACGACGGCCCCGCCCGGCTCAGCCAGGACGGTGACGGCCCGCGGCTGGGCTGGGACGCCATCCGCCCGCACGTCGGCGGCGAGGCGGTGCGCGCCTCGGCCGCCCGCGACGACGACGAGGACGGCGCGCTCGCGGCGCTGGACGAGCACTTCGTCCCGGACGAGCCGCCGTCGCTGCGGCCCACCGACCCGGTGAGCGCGCTGGCCTGGCTCGGCGCCCTCGGCGGACCGCTGTTCCTGCTGGTCGCCGCGCTCGCGTGGCGCACCGCGCCGTCGGTGCTGATCGGTGCCGCGGTCCTGGCGTTCGTCGCCGGGTTCGTCACCCTGGTGGTGCGGATGCCCGACGAGCGCGAGGACACCGACGACGGCGCGGTCGTCTGACCGCTCCCGGTCCGCCCGCTCCTGGTCCGCCCGCGGCGCCACGCCCGCACCACCGCACGGCACCCGGTGCCGCACGCCCTGCCCGCCGACCGGTATACCTGCACGCGCACCTGCACCCAGCTGCCGAGGAGGCCAGCGCATGACGTCCAGCCGCTCCCAGGAGACCGTCGAGATCCGGGGCCACCTGCTCGACTCGGGGGTGCTCAGCCGGTGCGCGAGCGACGTGCGCGCCCTCGGCGGCGACTACGTGATCGAGCGGCTCGACGTGGGCAAGGACTCCGGCGACGAGTCGTACGCCCGGATCCGGGTGCAGGCCGACGGCGAGACCCAGCTGGCCTCGATCCTGATGCGGCTCAACAGCTACGGCATCAACATGGTCGAGCCGGGCGAGGCCGTGCTGCGCGAGGTCGACGCCGACGGCGTCTTCCCGGTCGACTTCTACTCCACGACCAACCTGCTCACCCAGGTGCGGCTCGAGGGGCACTGGGTCGACGTCCAGCACCCGGAGATGGACTGCGGGCTCCTGGTCACCGGCTCCGCCGAGGGCGGCGACCTCGCGGTGCGGACCATCGCGATCTCCGACGCCCGGCAGGGTGACCGCGTCGTCTGCGGGCCGTCCGGCGTGCGGGTGGTGCGGGAGATCGCGGCGCCCACGGTCGACGACCAGGTCTTCGAGTTCATGAACTCCGAGGTGTCGTCGGAGAAGCCGCAGGCCCTGCTGGTGCGCCAGCTCGCCGAGGAGATGCGCGCGGTCAAGGCCTCGGGCCAGCGGATCCTGTGGGTGGGCGGCCCGGCGGTCGTGCACACCGGGGCGGCGCCCGCGATGGTCGCGCTGGTGCGCGCCGGCTACGTCGACGTGCTGTTCGGCGGCAACGCGATCGCGACCCACGACATCGAGTCCTCGATCTTCGGCACCTCGCTCGGCGTCGACCTGTCCCGCGGCCAGGGCGTGGAGCACGGCCACGAGCACCACATCCGGGCGATCAACCTGGTCCGCCGGGCCGGCTCGATCGCGGCCGCCGTCGAGCAGGGCGTCATCACCTCCGGAGTGATGCACGCGCTGGTCACCGAGGGCAAGGACTTCGTCCTGGTCGGCTCGGTGCGCGACGACGGCCCGCTGCCCGACGTCGTCACCGACGTGATCGAGGGCCAGCGCGCGATGCGCGCGCAGCTGGGCGACGTCGGCTTCGCGATCATGGTCGCGACGATGCTGCACTCCGTGGCCACCGGGAACCTGCTGCCCGCGTCGGTGCCGCTGGTCTGCGTCGACATCAACCCCGCGACGGTGGTCAAGCTCGCCGACCGCGGGTCCTCGCAGGCCCGTGGCGTCGTCACCGACATCGGGCTGTTCCTCGAGCAGCTCGCCGACGAGCTGGTGCCGGACCGCCCCCGCCCCTGAGCGCCGACTCCCCGCGCTCTCGCAGGCCACCTGAAGTAGGCGATCACCACGTTCACGTCGCGTGCGAGCCCCTCCAGGTGTGCGGCAGCCAACTGAAGTAGGCGTACGAGCGGTCGGCCGTCGGTCAGGACGGCGGCAGGACGATCTCCGCGAGGACGGGTCGGTGGTCGCTCGCGGCCACCACGTCGGCCTCGTCGACGCCGGCCGGGAAGCCGTACGACCGGACCTCCAGCGACGGGTCGACCAGCACGGCGTCGATCCGCAGCCGCGGCGCCGCGGCGCGGAAGGTCGGCGGTGCGTCGCTCCCGCGGTCGCCGGCGCGCGCACCCAGCGTCTGCCACGACGGCCCGTCCGGTCGCTCGTTGAGGTCGCCGGCCAGCACCACCGGCACCGGGCCGGGCGCGTCGGTGAGCGCCGGCGGCAGGTCGTCGAGCACCAGGCCCACGTGCCGGGCGCGCTCGTCCTCGTCCAGCCCGAGGTGCAGGCAGGTGACCTGCACCGGACGGCTGCGCACGGTCGACACCTGCGCCCGCACGTACCCGCGGGGACGGGTCCGCCAGCCGCGCACCGGCAGCCGGGCGGCGCGCACGTCGGACACCTCGGTGCGCAGGCTGACCAGCAGCGCGGTGCCGGCCGACACCCGACCGCCGTCGACGAAGAACAGCCCCGCCCGCGACGCCAGGCCGGCCAGCCGTCCGCGCGAGCCCGGCCAGCGCGGTCCCTCCTGGAGGCAGACGACGTCGGCCCGCGACGCGCGCAGCACCCGGGTCACCGCGAACGGGTCGCCCAGCAGGTCGCGGACGTTCCAGGTCATCACTCGCAGCACGGCGTCGTCGTCCGCGGGCCCGCTCACGTCGAGGCCTCGTGGCGGGCGAGGTCGGCCATGCCCACGAGCCCGGCGAGCGGGCCGAGCTCGGCTCCGAGCAGACGCGCCTGCGGACGGTAGCCGCGGCCGGTCAGGTTGCGGGAGAACGCCTCTCGCGCCGGCGCGAGCAGGAGCTCACCGACCTCGCTGACGCCTCCGCCGACCACGAACGTGCCGGGGTCGAGCGCGGCGGCCAGGTTCGCGACACCGAGGCCGAGCCACTCCCCCACCTCGCGGACGATCTCCACCGACGCCGGGTCGCCGTCGAGGGCCGCCTGCGTCACGACCGACCCGACCACGGCGGACGGGTCGCCACCGGCGCGGGCGAGCAGCTCGGCAGCGACCGGCGACCCTCCCTCGGCCAGCTCGCGACCCTCGCGGCCGAGCGCGTTGCCGGAGGCGTACTGCTCCCAGCAACCGCGGTTGCCGCACTCGCAGCGCAGACCGCCCGGGACGAGCACCATGTGGCCGAACTCGCCGGCCATCCCGAACCTGCCCCGCTCCAGCCGGCCGTCGACGACGAACCCGCCGCCGATGCCGGTGCCCAGGGTGATGCAGACCAGCCGCGGCTCGCCGCGCCCGGCGCCGAACCGCCACTCGGCCCAGGCCGCGCCGTTGGCGTCGTTGTCGATGAGGACGTCGCGGGAGAGCCTGTCCGACAACGCTTTCCGCAGCGGTTCGCGGCGCCAGGCCAGGTGCGGGGAGAACATCACGAGCTCGCGGTCGGCGTCGACGAAACCCGCGGCCCCCACGCCGATCCCCTGCACCTCCCGGTCGCCGGCGGCCTCGAGCAGCTCGGCGACGACCTCGGTGATGGTGTCCTCGACGGCCACGACGTCGCGGCCGGGCGTGCTGCGGCGGCGGGTCGTGGTGATCGCGCCTGCGGTGTCGACCAGCCCGGCGACGACCTTCGTGCCACCGATGTCGACACCGACGGCCAGCGGTTCGGCGCTCACCCGGCCGGGCCGCCGGGCAGCACGTCGCGCGCGAGGTCGGCGGCGCCGATCATCCCGGCGTCGTTGCCGAGCTGCGCCGCCATCACCGGCGCCTGCGGCCGGTGGCCGCGTCCCATCAGCTCGGCGCCGAACCCCTGCCGGATCGGGTGCAGCAGCAGGTCGCCGGCCTGGCTCGCGCCGCCGCCGATGACGACCAGCTCGGGGTCGAGCACGGCCACCAGGCTGGCCAGCGTCTCGCCGAAGTCGGTGCCGAACGCGGTCATCAGGGCGGTGGCGGCCTGGTCGCCCGCCTCGGCGGCCACCGTCACCATCTCTCCCTCGACGTCCTCCGCCCTGCCGCCGGCTGCCTCGAGCAGCGCGGAGTACCGCTGCGGCTCGGACGCCGCCAGCTCGCGGGCCCGGCGGGTGAGCGCGCTGCCGGACCCGTACTGCTCCCAGCAGCCCCGGTTGCCGCAGCCGCACAGGATCCCGCCCGGGACGACCCGCAGGTGGCCGATCTCGGCAGCCATCCCGTAGCCGCCGCGCAGCAGCATGCCGTCGCTGACGACGCCGCCGCCGATGCCGGTGCCGATCGTCACCAGCACCATGTCGTCGGCCTCGCGCCCGGCGCCGAAGCGGAACTCGCCCCACGCCGCGGCGTTGGCGTCGTTCTCGATCACCACGGGGAGGTCGACCTCCGCCTGCAGCAGGTCGCGCAACGGCTCGTCGCGCCACGGCAGGTTGGGGGCGAACACCACGCTCGCCCGGGCGGAGTCCACGAAGCCGGCGGCGGCCACGCCCACCGCCCCGACCTCGGTGCTCCCCGCGAGCTCGCGGACCATCTCGGCGACGGTGTGCAGGATCGCGGCGGCGTGCTCCTCGGGGGTGTCGCGCCGCGAGCGGGCCACGACCGAGCCCTTCTCGTCGACCGCTGCCGCGGCGATCTTCGTCCCACCGATGTCGACGCCGACAGTGATCACGGCGTCGAGACTAGTGCCCACCTGCGGGACCCGACGGCGACCCGTCCGCGTGGCGGCACTTGCGTTCAGACAGAACGAGAAGCGGGTCGACGGGCCGGGCGTGGGTCAGTCGGTGACGTCGATCCGCTCGGTGGCCGGCTGCGGTCGCGACGCCGTCGGGGAGGGGCCCTCGTCGGGCTGCTCGCGGGCGTCCGACGTCAGCGCGGTGAAGGCCGCACCGAGGGCCTGCACGGCGTCTCCGAGGTGCGCGAGCACCTCGGGGTGGCGTCGGCCGACGCGGTCCAGGGCCAGGCAGATCGGGCAGACCCCGCAGGTCGTGGGCAGGTGATCCGCGACGTCCGGCCGGTCGTCCTGCTCGTCGTCCGGACGGGACTCGCCGCGCGACCAGGCCGCTGCGGCTCCCTCGAGCGCGGCGAACAGCCGCGCCGTCTCCTCGTGCACGCTGCCCACCGCTTCCTCGCTCACAGCGGCCGCCACAGCTCGGGGTCGGGCTCGAACCGCACCCGCAGCACGCCGTCCCGCAGCGACGCACCGACCACCCGGCACCGCCGCAGCGCGCTCGGCAGGGTGAGCACCCGGCGGCCGGTGCCGACGGTCAGCACGAGGTCGTCGCCGCGCCGGGCCAGGTCGAGCGAGTCGCGCTCGGCCAGCGGGAGACGCAGCCGCAGCACGAACTCCTCGCCGCTGCGCTCGACGTCGAGCACCGGCTCGCGCTCGGTGACCTCGAGCGGGTCGTGCGTGCGGTACAGCCCGGCTGCCAGCTCGGCCAGGGCGTCGACGCCGACCGGCTCGGCGACCACGTACGGCACCTCCAGCAGCGGGACGTCGCCGAAGGTCTCGCGGGCCGAGCGCACGACGTCGCGCTCCGCCGCGGCCCGCGCCGACCGCCACGGGTCGGCGCCGTCGGGCACCAGCCGGTTCACGACAGCGGCGTCGACCGGGTAGCCGTACAGGGCCAGGGCCGTGAGCGAGCGTCGTGCCTCCGCGAGGACGACCGAGTCGGGCGTCAGCACGAGCCGCACCGCCGTCCTCGGCGAGGTGAGGACGGCGCGCACGTCGGCCAGCTCGCCGGCCAGCCGGTGCAGGGCGGTGAGCACCGGGTCGTGGGTGTCGCCGACGAGACCGGCCCGCACGGCGCGGGCGACTCGGCGGCCCACCGGGACGGCGCGAGACGCGTACAGCGCCAACGCTTCCGGGAGCGCGAGCAGCCGCAGGGTCTCGGCGGTGGGGGCGCAGTCGACGACCACCACGTCCCAGCGCCCGTCGCGCACCTGGTCGCGCAGCTCGAGCAGCGCCAGGATCTCCTCGGCGGCGGGGAGGACGGTCATCTCCTCGGCCGCGGCGGCGTCGATCCCGAGCTCGTCGAGCGCGGCGACGAGGTGCTCCTGCACCTGCCGCCAGTGCGTCTCGAGCCGGGTGCGCGGGTCGACCTGCAGCCCGAACAGCCCCGGCTCGACCTCGGTGGGCGCCGGTCCGAGCGGCACCGCGAGAGCGTCGGCCAGCGAGTGCGCCTGGTCGGTGGACAGCACCAGCGTCTTCAGGCCGCGCCGGGCGCTGTGCACCGCGGTCGCGGCCGCGACGGTGGTCTTGCCGACGCCGCCCTTGCCCGTGAGCAGCAGGGTGCGGGCGGCGACGGGGTCCGGAGCCCGGACGCCTGCGGCAGAGGACGTCACGGCGGCGCCGTCAGCCCTCGACCCGCTGGCGCAGGCCCTTCAGGGCGGTCTCGATGATGACCTTCTCGGCCTTGCGCTTGAGCATCCCCAGCATCGGGATCCTGACGTCGACCGACAGCCGGTAGGTGACCTCGGTGGCGTCGCCGGAACCGGCCAGCTCGTACGAGCCGTCGAGGCGGGTGATGACGGAGGCCTCGACCAGCGTCCACGACACGGTGCCCGTGCCCGCCGTGGTGACCTTCCACGTGTAGTCCAGGACGTAGGTGTCCTTGATCGGCCCGTTGTCGACGACGAACCGGGCCCGCGTCGGGCGACCTGCCTGCGGACGCCAGCACCTCGACGTCCTTCACCCCGCCCACCCACTCCGGGTACGACTCCAGGTCGGCGATCACCGCCAGCACGTCCGCCGGCGCGGCGTCGACGGCGGTGCTGGACTCGGTGGACTCGGCCATCGTCAACCTCCTGGGTCGGGGTGCAGGGGCCGAGGCTACCGGCCCGCCGACCCGCCCGGACGCCGGCTCAGAGCAGCGCGCCGAGGACCGCCATCGCCCCGAACACCAGGCCGGTGAGCAGCACGGTGGCCCCGGCGATCACCGCCACCTTGGCGCCGCGGCCCTGCAGCCGACCCGACAGCGAGCGGACCCGGCCGTCGCCGTCACCCTCGACCGACAGCCGCGCGAGCATCTCCTCCGCGCGGGCGTGCAGCTCCTCCGGCGGCACCGGTGCGGCCGCCGGGTCGCGGGGCCGCTGGGCCGGGCCGAGGGCGGCTCCGGCGACGGCCGCGGGGACGGTCTCCTCGGGCGTCGACGGCGCGGCGCCCGGGCGGTCCACGTCGGCCGGCGCGGCCGCGTCCACGGCGCCACGGTCGGCGGACCGGCGGCCCGGCGTCAGGTGCGTCGAACCGGGCGTAGCACTGGGTGCACCACGCCACGGCGGGCGGCCGCAGCGCGCCGCAGGACGGGCAGCGCTCGGCGGCCGGGAGGCTCGCGGTCGTCGCGGTCACCGGTCGGGTGCAGGTCTGGCTCGGTCATCTCGCTCATCGTCCCTGGTTGTCGGCGTCGCAGCGCCCCGGCTTGACCCCGACGGCCTCGAGCTCGTCCTTGAGGGCGTGCACCGACCGCTTCCAGGCCCGCGCCCGGGCGGCCCGCAACCGGTCGGCGGTCCGCGCGGGCAGCCCGCCGGTCTCCGGGTCGAGCCGCTGGTAGTGGTGCACGACCGTGCCCTGCCCCACGGGCTCGAGCCAGATCTCCAGCGAGCCAACCCAGCGCACCGGACGGCCGCGCCAGGTGCGTCCCGGCGGCACCGACGACCGGGCCACCCACTGCAGCCCCTTGGGGCCGCGGTCGCGCGTCACCGTCAGCCGCAGACCCGGCCACCAGTCCGCCCAGCGGTCCGGCTCGTGCACCCGCGCCGCCACCTGGTCGGGGTCGCAGGCGACGTAGGTGTCGTCGGCGAGGTCGATCGCGGGCACGTCACAACTGTGGCAGAGGTCTCAGGGCAGGTGACCCGGGTGCGTACCGCCCAGTAGGGTCGTCCCGACGCCACCCGACGGATCGCAGGAGCTCCCAGTGCGCGAGAGCCACACCCCGGCACTGGTGGAGGTCGACCCCTCCGCCAACATCACCGACTTCGTCGTCCGCAACGCGACGGACCGACCCGCACTGGTGGTCTACCGCCGCAAGGTGGGCGACCAGTGGCAGGACGTCACCGCCGCCGACTTCCTCGCCGAGGTGCAGGCGCTGGCCAAGGGCCTGGTCGCGGCGGGCGTCGGCCCCGGCGACCGCGTGGGCCTGATGTCGAAGACCCGCTACGAGTGGACGCTGACCGACTGCGCGATCTGGTTCGCCGGCGCGGTCACCGTGCCGATCTACGAGACCTCCTCGTCCGACCAGGTGCAGTGGATCCTCGGCGACTCCGGTGCGGTCGGCGTCGTGGCCGAGACGTCCGCCCACCGCGACTCCGTCGCGGGCGTCCGGTCCGAGCTGACCGGCCTCCAGCACGTCTGGACGATCGACGACGGCGACCTCGACACGGACGGCGCTGACCGCCGGCGGCGGCGAGGTCACCGACGCCCAGCTCGAGGAGCGGCGCAGCGCCGCCGGCCTCGGCGACCTCGCCACGATCATCTACACCTCCGGCACCACCGGCCGCCCCAAGGGCTGCGAGCTCACCCACGGCAACTTCGTCGTGCTCACCGAGAACACCGTCAAGCGGATCGAGCAGGTGGTCTCCGCCGAGGGCGCGAGCACGCTGCTCTTCCTCCCGCTGGCGCACGTGTTCGCGCGCTTCATCCAGGTGCTCTGCATGGCCGGTGGCACGACCATGGGCCACAGCGGCGACATCAAGCAGCTGCTGCCCGACCTCGCGGCCTTCCAGCCCTCGTTCCTGCTCGCGGTGCCGCGGGTGTTCGAGAAGATCTACAACTCCGCCGAGCAGAAGGCCGAGGCCGACGGCCGCGGGGCGATCTTCCGCCGCGCCGCCGACACCGCCATCGAGCACAGCCGCTCGCTCGACACCGGCAGCCGCGGCCTCGGGCTGCGGGCGCGCTACGCGCTGTTCGACAAGCTCGTCTACCCGAAGCTGCGGGCCGCGATGGGCGGCCGGGCCGAGTACGCCGTCTCCGGCGGCGCCCCGCTCGGCGAGCGCCTCGGCCACTTCTTCCGCGGCATCGGCCTCACCGTGCTCGAGGGCTACGGCCTCACCGAGACCACCGCGCCGCACTCGGTGAACGTCCCGGAGAAGACCAAGATCGGGACGGTCGGCCCGTCGCTGCCGGGCAACGCGGTCAGGATCGGCGAGGACGGCGAGATCCTGCTCAAGGGCCCGCACGTGTTCCGCGCGTACTGGAACAACCCGAAGGCCACCGACGAGGCGATCGTCGACGGCTGGTTCCACACCGGCGACCTCGGCGAGCTCGACGAGGACGGCTACCTGCGGATCACCGGGCGCAAGAAGGAGATCCTGGTGACGGCCGGCGGCAAGAACGTCGCCCCCGCCGTGCTCGAGGACCGGCTGCGGGCGCACCCGCTGGTGAGCCAGTGCATCGTCGTCGGCGACGCCAAGCCGTTCATCGCCGCGCTCGTCACCCTCGACGACGAGATGCTCCCCGCCTGGCTGTCGAACAACGGCCTGCCGTCGATGACCGCGGCCGAGGCCGCGAAGGACGAGACCGTGCTGGCCGCGATCCAGACCGCCGTCGACGACGCCAACAAGGCCGTCTCCAAGGCCGAGTCGATCCGCAAGTTCGAGGTGCTCGACATCGACTTCACGGTCGAGTCGGGCCACCTGACCCCGTCGCTGAAGCTGAAGCGCAACGTGGTCATGGACGACTACGCCGACGCGGTCGACAAGCTCTACGCCTGAGACCCTGCGCCCGCGGTCACGCCCGGTGACGGCGGCGGCCCGGACCGCCCCGTTCGTCCTCCGTCGCCGCGCCGCGTCGGCGAGACTGAGGACGTGCACTCCCCCACGCCCGCCACCGAGCACGACGCCGCGCCTCGGGCACGGACGAGCAGACGGCACGGACGAGCACGAGGCACGGGCGAGCTGGTGCGGGTGCGGGGCCTGCGGGTGGTCTTCGGCGACATCACGGCGGTGCACGGGCTCGACCTGCAGGTCGCGGCCGGCACCTCGGTGGCGCTGGTCGGCCGCAACGGGGCCGGCAAGTCGACGTCGCTGAAGGTGCTCGCCGGGGTGCTGCCCGCGTCGGGCGGCAGCGTGCGGCTCGCGGGCGTCGACGCGCTGCGGCACCCGCTCGAGGCCAAGCGGGTCACCGGCTACTGCCCCGACGTCGGCGGCCTCGTCCCGCGCGCCACCCCCTGGGAGCACCTGCAGCTCGCGGCCCGGATGCGCGGCCTCGGTCCGCACTGGCAGGACCGCGCCCGCGACCTGCTGGAGCGGTTCGACCTCGCCGACGCCGCCCACCGGGTCTGCGCCGGGTTCAGCCACGGCATGTCCCGCCGGTTGTCGGTGCTCCTCGCCGGCTTCCACCACCCGCAGGTGCTGCTGCTCGACGAGCCCTTCGACGGCGTCGACCCGCTCGGCGTCGACGCCACCCTCGACCTGGTCCGCGAGGCGCGCGACCACGGCGCGGCGGTGCTGGTGTCGACCCACCTGCTCGACCTCGCGGTCCGGTGCTGCTCCGAGGCCGTGGTGCTGCGCGGCGGCCAGGAGGTGGCCTCGCTCGCCGCGGCCGACCTGTCCGGCGAGCAGGGCGCGGCCCGGTACCGCGAGCTGCTGCGGTGACCCCCCTGCGCCAGCTCGCGCACCTGGTGGGCCTGCGCTGGTCGATGACGTCGCGGTCGGCGCGGGTGGGCTCGTGCCTCGTGGTCGCCGTCGTGATCGCCCTCGGCCCGGTGCTCGCCCTGGCGGCCGCCGGGACGACCGACCGGTTGCCCCCCGAGGTCCGCAACCAGAGCACCGAGCTGCTCGCCGGCGCCTACCTGCTGCTGCTGGTCGGGCTGGTGACGGCGGCGGTCGCCTCGGCCGGGGGGCGCGAGGTGGTCCCGCGCGGGCAGCTGGTCGCGTTCCCGCTCGCTCCGCGGACGGAGCACCTGGGCGCCCTCCTGCTCGCGCCGCTCAACCTCGCGTGGCTGATCCAGGTGCTCGGCCTCACCCTCCTCACCGGGGCCGGTACGGGCGTCACCGCCACGACCGTCGAGGGCGCGATCCTGCCGGACGGCTCGCTCAGCCCGTCCGCCACCGGCGCGGTGCTGCTGGCGGTGGCGGTCGCGTGGTCGTGGGCCTTCGTCGCCACCGCCGCCGCGCAGGTGCTGGCGTGGCTGGTCGAGGTGGTCCGCACCCTGCCCGGTGGGCGCTGGTGGCTGCGCGGGGCGATGGCGGCCGCCGCCGCGTGGGCGCTGCTCGTGGTCGACCAGGCGCTGCTGGTCGCCGTCCTCGACCGGACCCCCACGGCCCTGGCCTCGGACCGCGCCCTCGCGGCCGTCGGGGGCGACCTGGTCGGCGCCGCCCTCGCCGTGCTGGTGCTGCTGGTCGGCGGCGTCCTGCTGGTGCTGCTCGGCGGTGCGGTGCACGCCGTGCTGGCACGTCGTCCGAGCCGCGACCAGGCGCGGCAGGAGACCCAGCGGCACCGTCCGCACGACCTCCCGGCGCCGGACGCGCCGGCCGCGCAGGTCCGGGCCTGGCGACGAGCGGACTGGGCGGGCGTGTGGCGGTCGCCGCCGCTGCGTCGCGGGCTCGTGGTGCTCGTCATCGCGCCGGTGGCGGGCGGGCTGCTCGCGCGGGTCGGGTGGACCGACGTCGTGCTCATCACGGCGGTCGTCGCGTCCGGAGCCGGTCTGCTGTTCGGGGTCAACGCGTTCTGCCTGGACGGCGAGGGCGCTGCGTGGCGGGAGAGCCTGCCCGTCCCCGCCCGCACCTGGCTGCTGTCGCGCGGCTGGGTGCTCACCGAGGTCGTCCTGCTGACGGCCGTGGCCGCCACCGTGGCCGCCGCCTCGCAGGCGCACGGGCAGCGCCACGGCGAGCTCGGTGACGGCCGTGCTGGTCGCCCTGGTGGCCATGAGCGGGCAGGTCGTGGCCCGGTGCCTGCGGTGGTCGACCACCCACCCGCACCGCGCCGAGCTGCGCACCACGCGCGACTCCCCCGCCCCGCCCGGGCGGATGGCCTCGTACTCCGCCCAGCTCGTGCTCGCCACGGCCGGGCTCGGCGTGCTGCTGTCGATCACGGCGCGGCTGCCGTCCCCGCTGTGGGCGGTGCTGGTGGCCACGCCGTCGCTGCTGCTGACCGCGCGCAGCCTGTGGCGCACCGCGGCCCGCTGGGAGCGGCCGGAGGTGCGGGCTGCCGTCGTCCAGGCGGTCTCGCGGGGGTGAGCGGAGCCGCTAGCGCGGCTCGAGCAGCTCGACCAGGCGGTCGGCCTGCGCCTGCCACCCCCACCGCTCGGTGACCCAGGCCCGGCCGCGGACGCCGAACCGCTGCGCCAGGTCGCGGTCGCGCAGCAGCTGCGCCACGCGGTCGGCCACCTGCTCCGGCGAGCGCCCGTCGACGACGAAGCCGTTCTCGCCGTCCAGGACGGCGTCCGGCGCGCCGCCGGAGTCGCCGGCGACCACCGGGATGCCGGTGGCGGCGGCCTCGAGGTAGCAGATCCCCAGCGCCTCGGGCTCGAGCCCGCCGAGCCGGGTGCGGGTCGGCATGCAGAACACGTCGCCGGCGTCGTAGTAGGCCGGCGTGTCCTTCCACGGCACGCGACCGGCGAGGACGACGTGCTCGGCGACGCCCGTGGCGGCGGCGAGCCGCTCGACGGCCTTGCGGTGCGGGCCGTCGCCCACCAGCAGCAGCCGGGTGCCGGGCACCTGCTCGCGGATCGCCGGCAGCGCCCGCACCAGGACGTCCTGGCCCTTGCGCGCCACCATCCGCGAGACGCAGACCACCACGGGCGCGTCGCCGAGGCCGTGCCGCTCGCGGACCCGCTCCCCGCCCGCACCCGGGTGGTAGTGCGTGTGGTCGACGCCGGGGGTGAGCTGCTCCATCCGCGCTCGGGCGGCGGGCGTGAGGGCGGCGCCGATGCGGCGGCGGCAGTACTCGCCGAGGTAGGTGATCACGTCGTTGCGCTCGCCGATCGCGCGCATCAGCGGCCGGGTGGCCGGGACCGTCGCCCACCAGATCTCGTGGCCGTGCGAGGTCGCCACCGTGCGCCGCACCCCGGCCTCGCGCAGCGCCGGCGCCATCAGCCCGAGCGGCGCCGAGGCGCCGAACCAGACCCGGTCGCAGCCGTGCTCGCGGGCCGTGGCGGCCACCCGCCGGGTGATCGCGGGGGTCGGCACCATCAGCCGCGACGGGTCGCGCACCACCGGGAACGGCAGCGTCGCGTCGAGCTCGGCGTCGCCTCGCTGGCGGGCGGTGTGCACGACCACCTGGTCGGGCGGCAGCAGCCGCGAGATCGCGAGCACGAACGACTCGATCCCGCCCGTGCGCGGCGGGAAGTCGTTGGTGACGACGAGGGTGCGGCCCGGCATGCGCACGAGCCTAGGCAGCGGATCA
Organism: uncultured Actinomycetota bacterium; assembly: GCA_963750285.1. Taxonomy (GTDB): domain Bacteria; phylum Actinomycetota; class Actinomycetes; order Actinomycetales; family CAWJMD01; genus JBBQSN01. The sequence continues at coordinate 101,755 of CAVVQA010000005.1, forward strand.
CCGGGCGTCAGTCGGCGAGCTCGTCGAGGTAGGCGAGCCACTGCGACTGGAAGGTGGCCAGCTCGGTGCCGAGGTGCGTGGCGGCCGCCTGCTCGACCGGCGACCGGCGCCTGGCCGGTGACGCCGTCGGCGGTGAAGGTGCCCACCTGGGCGTGCACGAAGGCCAGCAGGGCGTCGCGGCCGTAGGTGCGCGCGATCAGGTCGATCGCGAGCCAGGACGAGGAGTACGCCGGCGCGATGTCGCCCTGCCGGGGGTCGAAGTCGGCGTCGGTGGGCAGCGCGGTGGGGCCGGTGCCCGCGGCCACGAGGTCGAGGACGTCGCCGGCGACCTGCCGCCGGGACAGGTCGCGGCCGGAGTAGGCCACGTAGTCGGCGAACCCCTCGCTCACCCACAGCGGCCCCTGCCCGGGGCCGAGCGCGCGGACGGCGACGTGGGTCATCTCGTGGGTGAGCACGACGTCCGGGCCGACGTCGCGCAGCCGGGCGAACCCGGCCGGGTTGACGATGATCCGGTCCGCCGCCGGGCCGCTGGCCTCCCCCACCTCGCCGGTGGTGACCGCCGCGATCTGGTCGAGCCCGGTCTGGTCGGGGCGGTTGCAGCAGCGCGGCCATCTGCCCCTGGTCGGCGGGCACCAGCACCACCGCCGTGCGCGGCCACTGGTCGCCCCACACCTCGTCGACGGCGCGCGCGGCGTCGTCGGACCGGTCGACGAGGTCCTCCAGCAGCGCGGCGTCACCGGTCCCGAGGACCAGCGAGCGCTCGCCGCGCACCGCCGACACCGGGCCGAGGTCCCACAGGTCGAGGTTCTTGCCGCCGTCCTTGTCGTCGGCGACCAGCCAGTCCTCGCCGCGGCGGACGAAGGTCAGGTAGCGGTCGCGACGGATGTCGGCCACGTCGGCGTCGGCGATCCGGTAGACGAAGGACACCCGCGCGACCCAGGCGTCCGGCCCCACCTCGGCGGCGCGCTCGGCCGACAGCCCCGGGCCGTCGCCGGCGTACTCCATCCGCACCGTGTCGAACGGCACCGCGGCGAGGTTGTCGAAGAAGGCGGCCTGGCGGGCGGCGAAGTCGGTGGAGGCCGGGTCGACCGTGGCGAGCCAGCGGGTGCGGTCGCGGGCGAGCAGCGCTGCGGACCGGTCGAGCAGCAGGACGTCCATCGCGTCCATCCGGGCGCGGTCCGGGTCGGTGCGCACGGGCGCGGCGACCGTGCCGGTGCCCGACGACGACGGCGGTGCGGACGGGGTGCCGGCCTCGCGGTCGAGCAACGACCCCGCGACGGCGGCCACGGCCACGGCGACGGCGCCCACGGCGAGCCACCGACGACCCCGGCGGGGACGGGCGGCGTGCGCCCCGGTGCCGGCCGCCTGGACGACCTCGTCGGTGCCCGCGCCCTGCTCCGGCGGCTCAGCCGGCGCGGGCGGTTCCGTCGTCACCCGGGTGATCGTAGGCGTCCGCCCCGGCGCGCGGGGCGGCGCGGTCGTGGTCGTGGGCGTGGTCCGCACCCGGGACCAGGCGCAGCGGCGGGACGAGGCCCGAGGCGGCGAGCACGCCGATCGCCCGCTGCTCCGCGACGTCGAGGCTGTGCCGCGTGCCGGGCAGGCCGAGCATCACGGTGACGACGCAGTCGCCGCAGGCCGGGCCCCGCACCCGGCAGGTGTCGCAGTCGATGATCACGGTGCTCTCCCTCGCGTCCGGCGGGTGGTCCGGTGACCACCCGCTGCAGCTGACCCCGACGCTAGGGACCCCCTCCGACAACCGGTGCCGGACAGGCCCTCTCCCGCGTGGCACCGGCCCGCTGTCCGAGGGCGGACGTACCGTCCGTGCCATGACCTCGACGGCCGGCGACGTGCACGGTGCGCGGCACCGCGCCGACGCACCGGACGGCACCGGGGTCCCTCGTCCCGCCGGCGCCACCGACGCCCGGCGCGGGCGCTGGGCGCAGTCCACGATCGACGACCTCGGCACGCCCCTGTCGGAGGTCACCTTCGTGGTGGTCGACCTCGAGACCACCGGCGGGTCGCCGGCCGACTGCGGCATCACCGAGGTCGGCGCGGTCAAGGTGCGCGGCGGCGAGGTGCGTGGGCGAGCTCGCCACGCTGGTGAACCCGGGCCACTCGATCCCGCCGTTCATCGCCGCGCTCACCGGCATCACCGACGCCATGGTGGTGTCCGCCCCGCGGATCGAGCAGGTGCTGCCGTCCTTCCTGGAGTTCAGCCGGGGCGCGGTGCTCGTGGCCCACAACGCCGGCTTCGACATCTCCTTCCTCAAGGCGGCCACGGCGCGCTGCGGGCTCGCGTGGCCCGGCAACGCCGTCCTCGACACCGTCCGGCTGGCCCGCTACGCCCTCGGGCGCGACGAGGTGCGCAACCACAAGCTGAGCACCCTGGCGCGCCACCTCGGCGCGTCCGTCACGCCCACGCACCGCGCCTTCGACGACGCGCGGGCCACGGTCGACGTCCTGCACGCGCTGCTCGGGCGGCTCGGCAACCACGGCGTCACCTCGCTGGAGGACCTCAGCACCTACACCGCGCGGGTCACCCTCACCCAGCGCCGCAAGCGGCACCTGGCCGAGTCGATGCCGCACGCGCCGGGGGTCTACGTGTTCAACGGGCCGGGCGGCGAGGTGCTCTACGTCGGCACCTCGCGCGACCTGCGCACGCGGGTGCGCAGCTACTTCACCGCGTCCGAGACCCGCACGCGGATGGCCGAGATGGTGCAGCTGGCCACGTCGGTCACCCCGATCGTGTGCGCCACCACGCTCGAGGCGCAGGTGCGCGAGCTGCGCCTGATCGCCCAGCACAAGCCGCCGTACAACCGCCGCTCCCGCCACCCCGAGCGGGCGCCGTGGGTCAAGCTCACGGTCGAGCCGTTCCCGCGGCTGTCGATCGTGCGCACGGTGCGCGACGACGTCCACGCCGGCGCCACCTACCTCGGCCCGTTCGGCTCCACCGCCGCCGCCGAGCAGGCGGTCGCCGCGCTGCACGAGGCGTTCCCGCTGCGGCAGTGCACGCCCCGGCTGCCGGCCACCCCGTCGGCGTCCGCCCGGGCGTGCATCCTGGCCGAGATCGGCCGCTGCGGGGCACCCTGCACGGGCGACCAGGCGCGCGAGGACTACGTCGCGCTGGTGCAGCAGGTCAGCACCACGATGCGGCGCGACGCCGCGCCGCTCGCCGACACCCTGCTCGCCCGCATCCGCACCCTGTCCGAGCAGCGGCGGTACGAGGACGCCGCCACCGTCCGCGACCGGCTCACGGCCTTCGTCCGCGGCGCGCACCGCACCCAGCGGATGGCGCCGCTGGCCGCCACCCCCGAGCTGGTCGCCGCCCGCCGGCACCCGCAGGAGGGCGGCTGGGAGATCGTCCTGGTGCGGCACGGCCGGCTCGCCGGCACCACCCGCAGCCCGCGCGGCGCCGACCCGATGCCGTACGTCGAGGCGCTGCGGCAGCAGGGCGAGGTGGTGCTGCCCGTCCCCGGCCCCGCGCCGGCCGCCCACCCGGAGGAGACCGAGAAGATCCTGCGCTGGCTGGAGGAGCCCGGCGTGCGCCTGGTGCACCTCGAGGGCGAGTGGAGCTGCCCCACGGGCGGTGCCGGCTCGGTGCGGGTCCGGCTCGACGACGACCCGTCCGGGCGCGACGGCGTCCCCGGCTTCGAGCGACCGCTCGCCCTGACCGCGCGCTGACCGTGCTGACCGGGCTGACCGTGCGCGGCCACGCCACTAGGCTGGGCCGGCTGGTCCGCTCCGCCCACCGCGACGCCAGGAGGCCCCGTGATCACCGCGATCGTGCTGATCGAGACCGACGTCGACCGGATCCCGGAGGCGGCGCAGGAGATCGCCGAGATCGACGGCGTCAGCGAGGTCTACTCGGTCACCGGCGACACCGACCTGGTCGCGATGGTGAGGGTCAGCGAGCACGAGCGGCTGGCCGACGTCATCGCCGACCGGATCAGCAAGGTCGCCGGCGTGATCGGCACCCGCACCTACATCGCGTTCCGCACCTACTCCGAGCACGACCTCGACGCCGCGTTCAACCTCGGCCTCGACGGCTGAGGTCAGGCGGTCGCCGCCACCCACCGCCGGAGCAGGTCCGCGGCCCGGCCGTCGTCCACCGCGGCCGCCGCCGTCGCCCACGCGCGGGCGAACCGCTGCGTCAGGTCGCCCTCGCCGCCGCCGGTGGCGTCCTCCAGCGCCACCAGCGCGGCCGCCGCGTTGAGCAGCACGGCGTCGCGCACCGCCCCGGTGCGGCCGTCGAGCAGGTCGCGCGCCACCTGCGCGTTGTGCGCGGCGTCGCCACCGACCAGGTCGTCGAGCGTCGCCGTCGGCACCCCGAGCTCGGCGGGGTCGAGCCGGTGCTCGGTCACGGCGCCGTCGCGGACCCACCAGACCCGGGACGGGCCGGTCGTCGTCAGCTCGTCGAGCCCGTCGTCGCCGCGGAACACCAGGGCGCTGCGCCCGCGGGCCGCGAGCACGCCCGCCACCACCGGCGCCATCCGCGGGTCCGCCACGCCGACCGCGCTGGCGACGGGCTGGGCGGGGTTGGTGAGCGGGCCGAGGAAGTTGAAGGCGGTGGCGACGCCGAGCCCGGCGCGGACGGCGCCGGCGTGACGCATCGCGGGGTGGAAGCGCTGGGCGAAGCAGAAGGTGATGCCCACCTGCTCGGCGGTGGCGGCCACCCGCTCGACCGGCAGGTCGAGCCGCAGGCCCAGCGCCTCCAGCACGTCGGCCGACCCCGACGTCGAGGACGCCGCCCGGTTGCCGTGCTTGACCACCCGCGCGCCCGCGCCCGCGGCCACGAGCGCCGCCATCGTGGAGATGTTGACGGTGTTGCGCCGGTCCCCGCCGGTGCCGACGACGTCGACGCACGGCCCGGGCACCTCGATCCGGACGGCGTGGGCGAGCATCGACTCGACCAGGCCCTGGACCTCGGCCACCGTCTCGCCCTTCGCGCGCAGCGCCACCAGGAACCCGGCCAGCGGGACCGGAGCGGTCTCGCCGGACATCACCTGGTCCATCGCCCAGGCGGTGTCGGCGAGCTCCAGGTCGTGACCGGCGAGCAGCGAGGACAGCACGGACGGCCAGGTGCGCTCCGCCCCCTGGGCGCTCATCGCATCAGTGCGCGGACGGCGTGCCGGCCAGCCGCATCCGGGCGAGCTCGGCCACGGCCTGCGCCACCGCCAGCGGGTCGAGCGGGTGGGGCACGGCGGCGTCGGCCAGCGACCAGGTGGCCAGCCAGGCGTCCTGCGGGCGGCCGGTGAGCACGAGCACCGGCGGGCAGCGGAAGATCTCGTTCTTCAGCTGGCGGCACAGCCCCATCCCCCCGGACGGGGCGGCCTCGCCGTCCAGGACGAGCAGGTCGAGCCCGCCGGCGTCGGCGCGGGCGACCACGGCGTCGTGGGTGGCGCACTCGATCCACTCGACCTCGGGCAGGTCCGCGGCGGCACGGCGTCCGACCGCGAGCCGGACGGCGGCGCGGGTGTCGGAGTCGTCGCTGTAGAGCAGCACCCGCAGGGGGCGCGGGGTGGTGCTGGCGTCCATCGGGTTCCCGTCCTCGTCACCGTGATCGAGCCGCCGGCGGGCGGGCCGCCCGGGCGCCGTCAGCCTAGCGGCCCGTGCCCGGGCGGTCGCGGGGCCCGGCGTCCCGAGCGGGCCGCGGCCGAGGTCGGAGCGGCCCCCGGACGGGGGCTCGGACGGGGGCTCGGACGGGGGGTCGCACGTGGTCGCCGCGCCCACCGGGGGGTCGCCGTTGTGATGACGGCGGGAGCGGCCATAATGGCCGCGTGGCGACCGCGACCTCCTCCCCCCTGGCTCCAGCGCACCCGGCCCTGAGCCGGCCGAACATGGTGTCGGTCGGGACCATCGTGTGGCTGGCCAGCGAGCTGATGTTCTTCGCCGGCCTGTTCGCCATGTACTTCACGATCCGCTCGGTCGAGCCGGGTCTGTGGGACGTCGAGCCCGAGCTGCTCAACATCCCGTTCTCGGCCGCCAACACCACGATCCTCGTGCTGAGCTCGGTCACCTGCCAGATGGGCGTGTTCGCCGCCGAGCGCCTGCAGCCGGGCCGCACCGGCTCGATCCTCAACGTCGTCCGCTGGGGCATGCGCGAGTGGTACGTCCTGACCTTCGTGATGGGCTCGCTGTTCGTCGCCGGCCAGGTCTACGAGTACGCCGCGCTCGTCAGCGAGGGCCTGACGATCGCCTCCAGCCCGTACGGCTCGGTCTTCTACCTCACCACCGGCTTCCACGGCCTGCACGTCACCGGCGGGCTGCTGGCCTTCCTGCTGGTGATCGGGCGCAGCTTCGCCGCGAGGAAGTTCGGTCACCACGAGGCCACCAGCGCCGTCGTCACGTCGTACTACTGGCACTTCGTCGACGTGGTGTGGATCGGTCTGTTCGCCGTCATCTACCTGATCAAGTGAGCGCATCCGTGGGCCCGCGTGGTCCGGAAGACACCATGAAGGCTCCAGAGACGAGGGACTTGTCGTGAAGGCACTCGCCGCCCGACGGCGCCACCCGCTGGCCGGGATCGTGCTGCTGCTGCTCGGCCTGCTGGTCACCGGCGGCGCGTACGCGGTCGCCGCGCCCGCAGGACGCCGACGCGTCCACGACCGCGACGGGCGACGCCGACGCCGGCGAGCGGCTCTTCCAGGCCAACTGCTCCACCTGCCACGGCCCCGCCGGCCAGGGCGGCTCCGCCGGGCCGAGCCTGATCGGCGTCGGCGCCGCCGCCACCGACTTCCAGGTCGGCACCGGGCGGATGCCGATGGAGGCCACCGCCCCGCAGGCGCCGGCCAAGGAGGTCAAGTTCTCCGAGCAGGAGGTCGCCGACCTGTCGGCGTACGTCGCCTCGCTCGGCCCCGGCCCGGCGATCCCGGCCGAGGAGTACCTCCAGGTCGTCGGCGACGACGCCCGCCTCGCCGAGGGCAGCGAGCTGTTCCGCACCAACTGCGCGATGTGCCACAACGTCGTCGGCGCCGGCGGGGCCCTCACCCGCGGCAAGTACGCACCGGCGCTCGACGGCGTCACCGAGAAGCACATCTACGAGGCCATGGTCGTCCGGCCCGCAGTCGATGCCGGTCTTCAACGACGCCAACCTCACGCCCGAGGAGAAGCAGAGCATCATCAGCTACCTCAAGTACGTCGAGGAGCAGCCCTCCCCCGGTGGTCTCAGCCTCGGCTCGATCGGACCGGTGTCCGAGGGCCTGTTCGCGTGGGTGGGCCTGCTCGGCATCATCATCGCCTGCACCGTCTGGCTGGGAGCGAAGTCCTCATGACCGACCTCGAGAAGCACTCCGGCAGCGGCCAGGTCGCCGTCTCCGACGGCGCCGGGCTGCCCGCGACGTTCGAGAACCCCGGCCTGCCGGCGCACCGGCACCGGATGGCCGACACCGACGCCACGGCCGCCAAGCGGGCCGAGCGCCAGGTCGTCGCTGCTGTTCACGCTGTCGGCGCTGGGCACCCTGTTCGCGATCGTCGCCTACTTCGTCTGGCGGCCCGAGGGCGACTTCGCCTCGATCCAGGCGTCCACGCTCGGTCTCGGGATCGGCATGGCGGTCTCGCTGTTCTTCATCGGCGTCGGCGCCGTGCACTGGGCCAAGACCCTGATGCCCGACAGCGAGGTCGTCGAGGAGCGCCACTCCCTGCGCGGCTCGGACGAGGTCCGCGCCGAGGCCGTCGAGATCGTCCGCACCGGCGGCGAGGAGTCCGGCATCGGCCGCCGTCCGCTGATCCGCAACTCCCTCCTCGGGGCGCTCGCGCTCTTCCCGCTGCCCGGGCTGGTCGTCCTGCGCGACCTCGGCCCGCTGCCGGGCGACGTCCTCGCGCACACGCTGTGGGGCGAGGAGATCGCCGACGCGCCGGGGACGTGCGGATGCGCCGGCTCACGCGCGACCCGAGCGGCCGCGCCGATCAAGGCGGCCGAGGTCACCCAGGGCTCGGTGTTCCACGTCATCCCGGAGGGGCTCGCCGACGTCGAGCACGCCCTCGAGGAGAAGGCCAAGGCGGCGGTGCTGCTGGTCCGGCTCGACCCCAAGGACGTCACGATCCCGGAGGGCCGCGAGGACTGGCACGTCGACGGCATCTTCGCCTACAGCAAGATCTGCACCCACGTCGGCTGCCCGGTGGCCCTGTACGAGCAGCAGACCCACCACCTGCTCTGCCCGTGCCACCAGTCGACGTTCGACATGACCGATCACTGCAAGGTCATCTTCGGGCCGGCCAAGCGGCCGCTGCCCCAGCTTCCGATCACCGTGGACGACGAGGGGTACCTCGTGGCCACGGCCGACTTCCCCGAGCCCACGGGACCGAGCTACTTCGAGCGGGGTGAGCGGTGATGGCCACGACCACCGAGAAGGCCGCGGCGGGTACCGCCGACTTCCTGGACGAGCGGCTCGGCCTGTCGCACGCGGTCAAGTTCGGCGCGCGCAAGGTCTTCCCCGACCACTGGTCCTTCATGCTGGGCGAGGTCACGCTCTACAGCTTCATCGTGCTGCTGATCTCCGGCACGTTCCTGACGCTGTTCTTCGTCCCGTCGATGGGCTTCACCACCTACGAGGGCGCCTACGCGCCGCTCAACGGCGTGCAGATGTCGGAGGCCTACGCGTCCACGCTGCGGCTGTCGTTCGACATCCGCGGCGGCCTGCTGATGCGCCAGGTCCACCACTGGGCGGCCCTGCTGTTCGTGGTCGGCGATGACCGTGCACATGTTCCGGGTGTTCTTCACCGGCGCGTTCCGCAAGCCGCGCGAGCTGAACTGGATCCTGGGCGCGGTGCTCGCCTCGATCGCGCTGCTGGCCGGCTTCACCGGCTACTCGCTGCCCGACGACCTGCTGTCCGGCAACGGCCTGCGGATCATCGACGGCGTCGTGAAGTCGATCCCCGTGGTCGGCACCTACCTGTCGTTCTTCATCTTCGACGGCGAGTTCCCGGGCGAGGCGATCATCCCCCGGCTGTTCATCGCCCACGTGCTGCTCATCCCCGGCCTGCTGCTCGCGCTCATCGGCGCCCACGTCGGGCTGGTGGCGCTGCACAAGCACACCCAGTACCCCGGCCCCGGCCGCACGAACCAGAACGTGGTCGGCTTCCCCCTGCTCCCGGTCTACGCGGCCAAGGCGGGCGGCTTCTTCTTCATCGTCTTCGGCGTCCTGGTCCTCATCGGCGCCACCGTGGCGATCAACCCGATCTGGAACTACGGCCCCTACGACCCCTCCCCGGTGTCGGCGGGTACCCAGCCGGACTTCTACATCGGCTTCATCGACGGCGGGTTGCGGCTGTTCCCAGGGTTCTTCGAGTTCACGATCCTGGGCTTCACCGTCTCGCTCAACGTGCTGCTGCCGGCGCTGGTCATCCCCGGCGTCTTCATCACCGCGATGGTCGCCTACCCGTTCATCGAGGCCTGGGTCACCGGCGACAAGAGCGAGCACCACCTGCTCGACCGTCCCCGCAACGCCCCGACCCGCACCGGTCTCGGCGTGATGGCGATCGTGGCGTACTGCGTCATGTGGGCCGCAGCCGGCAACGACCTGATCGCCATCTACTTCCAGCTGTCGATCAACGACCTCACCTGGCTGTTCCGGATCGGCGTGTTCGTCCTCCCGCCGCTGGCGTTCGTCGTCACCCGCCGGATCTGCCTGGCGCTGCAGCGCAAGGACCGCGACCTGGTCCTGCACGGTCGCGAGACCGGCATGATCGTGCGCACCGAAGAGGGCGAGATGTACGAGGTGCACGAGCCGTTGGACGAGTTCGACCGGTGGCTGCTGGTGCAGCACGAGTCGCACCGTCCGGTCGCGCTGGGCTCCCAGGTCGACGACCACGGCGTCGAGGCGCCCAACGCCCGCGCCGAGCGGGTCCGGGCCAAGCTGTCGTCGCTTCTTCTTCGACCAGCGGGTCGAGCCGGTCACCCCGGCCGAGCTCGCCGCCGCCCACCACGACGGCCACGGCCACGAGGCGCTGCCCGTCTCCCGCGCGGCCGACGTGCACAGCGAGCTCGAGGACGACCAGGTCAAGGGTCACGGCCACCAGGCCATCGGCCAGTAACCGTCGCACCACCCCGCAGGGGCAGGACCGCAGGGCCGCGGTCCTGCCCTCCGTCGTGGGCGCCTGGCAGGATCGGGCCATGACGCTGACCTTCGCCGGGAGCCTCGACCGCCGCGCCGCCGTCGCCGCCTTCGACGCGGTCGTCGACCTCGTCGGGTCCGCCGCCGTGGCCCGGGCGTGGGACGCCGGGTCGGCTCTTCCCGGCCTCACCGTCGGGGGGCTCACCCGGCACCTGGTGAGCCAGCCGGAGTGCGCGGTCGAGTTCCTCTCCTCGCCCGGCCCGCCCGGAGCCGCCGGTGCTCGACCTCGTCGGTCACTACGACCGGGTCGACTGGCTGCACGCCCCGGTCGACGCGGCCGAGAACACCTCGATCCGCGACGACTTCAACGAGATGGGCACGGCCGGGCACGCCGAGTCGGTCGAGGTGCTCGCCCGCGCCCGGGAGCAGCTCGCCGCCGCGGTCGAGGCCGCCGGACCCACCACCTACGTGCCGTGGCAGGACTGCTCGCTGCCCACCGACGACTTCCTGGTGGTGCGGCTGATGGAGACGGTGGTGCACGCCGACGACCTCGCCGTCAGCGTGGGCGCACCGGCCCCGGCGTTCGACCCTGCGGTGCTCGAGCCGGTGCTGGCGCTGCTCGCCGCGCTGGCGGTCCGGCGCCGTGGACAGGACGCCGTGCTGCGCGCCCTCAGCCGGCACGAGCGGGCCTCGGGGCCGGTCTCCGCGTTCTGACCCGGCTCCTGCTGCTGCCGGCCCGTACGGGCCTCAGCCGTCGAGCGCGGACCCGGCCTTCCACTCCTCGAACGACATGTTCCAGGCGGTCCAGCCGTTGTCCTTCTCCAGGGCGCGGTCTCCCCCGACGAAGTTCGCCACGTCGCCGACCTTGGAGCTGTCCATCAGCCACTTGGCGTCGGCGGTGGACATGCCGGTGCAGCCGTGGCTGACGTTGGCGCGGCCCTGCGAGCCCACCGACCACGGTGCGGCGTGGAAGAACTCGCCGGACCAGGTGAGCCGCATCGCGTACTTCACGTCGAGGTTGTAGTACTCGGGGTCGCCGGGCTCGATGCCGGTGGACGCGGCGTCCATCCGGTGGTCGGTCTCGCGGCTGATGACCACCTTGGTGCCGTTGCGGGTCTCGAAACCCTTCTTGCCCGTGGTGATCGGGATCGTGCGGAGCACGGCGCCGTCCTTGGTGACGGTGAGCGTGTGCCTGCTGATGTCGACCGTGGACACCATCGCCGAACCGATGGTGAAGGTCGTGGGCTCGGCGCGCACGCCCCAGATGCCGTCGGCCACCTCGACACCGGACAGGTCGGCGTCGACCGTGACGGTGGTGCCGCTGCGCCAGAAGTCGGCGGGCCGGTACTGCACCTCGGTGTCGGAGATCCAGTGCCAGGCACCCTCGACGGCGGGGCTGGCCGTCACCGCGAGCTTGCGCTCGACCGCGGCGCGGTCCTGCACCTGCGCGTCGAAGTGGACGATCACCGGCATGCCGACGCCGACGACCCACCCGGTCCTCGGCTGCACCGAGGCGGTCTCGACGTCCGTGGGCTCGAGCGTGCTGAACGAGCTGGTCACCGGCGTGCGCACGGCGTCGGGGTTGATCGCGACAGCGCTGACGGCGTAGGTGGTCTCGGGGGCCAGCCCGCCGGTGCTGGTCCAGGTGCGGCCGTCCAGCGAGGTCTGCCCCGCGACCGCGGTGCCGTCCTCGGCGGTGAGCGCGACGTCGTCGAGCCGTCCGCCGGTGGAGGTCAGGACCACCGGGGTGTCGGGGCGGACGTCGGCGGTGCCGGCGGCCGGGCTGACCTCGACGCCGGCCTCGGGCGCGGCGGTGGGGCTCGGCGCGGCGGAGGCGGTGGGCGCCTCGGAGGCCGGTGCGCCGTCGGCCTGCGCCTGCTGGCACGCGGCGAGCAGGGCCGGGACGAGCAGGACGGCCAGGGCCGTAGCGAGGCGCCGACGACGTGCCGGCGCGGTCGTGGGTGCTGCGGTGCGACGTGCGGTCATGCGAGCGGACTCCCCCGTGGCGGGCCGCCTCGGCGCGTCAGTGCGCGTGCTGACCCCGGTAGTACTCGTAGACCCAGCCCACGAGCGCCACGACGCCGATCCCGGCGCCGATGATGGACACCCACCACCCTACAGCCGCTCCGAGGAAGACCACGGCACCCGAGAGCGCGAGCGGAAGCGGCCACCACGACCACGGGCTGTAGAAGCCCTGCTCGCCGGCGTGCTCCTCGACCTTGCCCAGCGGGTCGTCCTCCGGCCGGTCGTCGATCCGGCGGGCCGTGGCCATCAGGTACAGCGCGATCATCAGAGCCAGGCCGGCGACCAGGATCAGCCCGGCGAGACCGACCGGCTCCAGGGTGCGGGAGTCGAGCCAGCCCCACACGCCGTACGCGACGGCGGCCGCGGTGAAGAAGATGCCGAGGATGAGGAACAGCCGGTACTCGATCTTCACGTCGTGCCCCCCAGGTCGGCGTCGCCGAAGGTCTCGCGCAGTGCGCCCTTGTCGTCTCCCCCGACGCTCACGAGGTCGGCTGCCGCCACCTCGGGGTGGTGCAGGTCGAACGCGGGACGCTCGGACCGGATGCGCGGGATGGTGTCGAAGTTGTGCCGCGGCGGCGGGCAGCTGGTGGCCCACTCGAGCGAGCCGCCGTAGCCCCACGGGTCGTCGACGAGCACCCTCGGCGCCGACCGCCAGGTCTTGTAGACGTTCCACACGAACGGGATCATCGACGCCCCGAGCAGGAACGAGGCGCCGGTGGAGATCTGGTTCAGCAGCTGGAAGCCGTCCGAGGCCAGGTAGTCCGGGTAGCGCCGCGGCATGCCGATCACGCCGAGCCAGTGCTGGATGAGGAACGTGCCGTGGAAGCCGAGGAACAGCATCCAGAAGTGCACCTTCCCGAGCCGCTCGTCGAGCATCGTGCCGGTGAACTTCGGCCACCAGAAGTAGAAGCCGGCGAACATCGCGAACACCACGGTGCCGAACACCACGTAGTGGAAGTGCGCCACCACGAAGTAGGTGTCGGAGACGTGGAAGTCCAGCGGCGGCATCGACAGGATCACGCCGGTGAGACCGCCGAAGAGGAAGGTCGCGAGGAAGCCCAACGACCAGAGCATCGGTGTCTCGAACGTCAGCGAGCCGCCCCAGAGCGTGCCGATCCAGTTGAAGAACTTCACCCCGGTGGGGACGGCGATGAGCATCGTCATGAAGGCGAAGAACGGCAGCAGCACCGCGCCGGTGACGTACATGTGGTGCGCCCAGACCGTCACCGACAGCGCGGCGATCGCGATCGTGGCGAACACCAGCGACTTGTAGCCGAAGATCGGCTTGCGGCTGAAGACCGGGAAGATCTCGCTGACGATGCCGAAGAACGGCAGCGCGATGATGTAGACCTCGGGGTGCCCGAAGAACCAGAACAGGTGCTGCCACAGGATCGCGCCGCCGTTGTCGGCCTCGAACACCTGCGCGCCGAGCCGTCGGTCGGCCCCCAGCGCCAGCAGCGCGGCCGCGAGCGGCGGGAACGCCATCAGCACCAGCAGCGAGGTGATCAGCACGTTCCACGTGAAGATCGGCATCCGGAACATCGTCATGCCGGGTGCGCGCATGCACAGGATCGTGGTGATGAAGTTGACCGCGCCCAGGATGGTCCCGAAACCGGCCAGCGCCAGGCCGAAGATCCACAGGTCGGCCCCGACCCCTGGTGAGTAGATCTGGTTCGACAGCGGCGCGTAGGCGAACCACCCGAAGCTGGCGGCGCCGGACGGGGTGAAGAAGCCGAGCGAGGCGATCAGCCCGCCGAACAGGTACAGCCAGTAGGCGAACATGTTGAGGCGGGGGAACGCGACGTCGGGCGCGCCGATCTGCAGCGGCATGATCGCGTTGGCGAAACCGGCGAACAGCGGTGTCGCGAACAGCAGCAGCATGATCGTGCCGTGCATCGTGAAGAGCATGTTGTACTGCTCCTTCGACTGCACGATCTGGATCCCCGGCTCCCAGAGCTCGGCGCGGATCACCAGCGCCATGATCCCGGCGATGACGAAGAAGAAGAACGACGAGATCAGGTAGAGGTGCCCGATCGTCTTGTGGTCGGTCGAGGTGACCCACTTGACGACGGCGCTGCCGGCCCGCTCGTTGCGCGGCTTGGCCAGCCGCACCTGGGTGGTGATCAGCGGTTCCCCGCGGTACTCCTGGGTGGCCATCAGCCCTCGCTCCCGTCGTCCTCGAAGCCGTCGTCCGAGCGGCCGAGCTCGACCGGCAGCGAACCGTCCTGGCCCCGGTCCTCGAGGTCGGCCATGTGCTGGTCGTACTCCTCCTGCGAGACGACCTTCACCTGGAACAGCATCTCCGAGTGGTACTCGCCGCAGAGCTCGGCGCACTTGCCCTGGTACGTGCCCTCCATCTGGGGCGTGAACACGTACGCGTTGTGGCGCCCGGGGATCATGTCCTCCTTGTAGAGGAACGCCGGGACCCAGAACGAGTGGATGACGTCGCGCGACTCGAGCTCGAGCCGGATGTTCTTGCCCACCGGGAGGTACATCGTCGGGATGTCCTCCTGGGTGGCGCTGCCGACGTCGCCGACCTGCTGGCTGGTCTCGTAGACGTCCTGGTCGAGGTAGTTGAAGTCCCACGCCCAGCGCTTGCCGACCACCTGGATGGTCTCGTCGACCCGGCCCTCGTCCTCGGCGGTGATGATCGCCTGGTCGCGGGCGGTGAAGAAGAAGAGCACGCCCACCATGAACAGCGGGATGACGGTGTACATCATCTCCAGCGGCAGGTGGTAGCGGAGCTGCACGGGCAGGCCCGTGTCGGTCTTGCGCCGGCGGTACGCCGCCATGCACCAGATCATCAGGCCCCAGGTGATGCCGCCGACGACCAGCGCCGCGATCCAGGACCCGTTCCACAGGTGGATGATCCGCGCCGTCTGGTCGGTCATGCCCGGCTCGCTCGGCAGGTACCCGGTGCTGAGCTGCTCGGAGGAGCACCCGGAGGCGGCGAGCGCCACCAGGCCTGCCACCACGGCCAGGCGGGTGCCGCGTCGGGCCCGCCAGGGGGTTCGGTCGTCGGGGTGCACGTCGGCCTTCCCACTCCGCTGGGTGCCACCCGCGGCGCTCCCCCGCGGGGCGGCAGCACTCGCTGGTGACACCTCGTGATCGGTGTCTCTGGACGGTGCGAACACTACCGCGCCCGCACCACGACCACCGGGTGGGGGCGGGCTACCGTTCCGGCGTGGCGGACGCGCGCGAGGACCTCCCGGCGGACGGCGGCCGGGGCGGCTCGAGCGCGCCGTCGGGGGCGGGCGGCGGGCGGGCGTACTGGGACGCCGCGCAGGTCGCGCCGCTGCACCCGGCGGGCCGCGAGGCGCTGCTCGCCGCGCTCGACGAGGGCTGGGCCGACCCCGAGCGGCTGCACCGCGAGGGCCGCACCGCCCGGATGCTGCTCGACGGCGCGCGCGAGGCCGTCGCCGCCGCCCTCGGCGCCCGCACCGAGGAGGTCTCGTTCGCCGGCTCGCACACCGCGGCCGTGCACGCGGCGGTGCTCGGGACGCTCGCCGCGCGGCGCCCGCCGGTGCAGCGCCTGGTGCACTCCGCCGTCGAGCACTCCTCCGTCCTGGCCTGCGCGCGCTGGCACCTCGACCGCGGCGGCGAGGTGGTCGCCGTCCCGGTCGACCGGCTCGGGCGCGTCGACCCCGCCGTCGTGGTCCGCGAGGCGGCCGCGCCGGGGACGGCCCTGGTCGCGCTGCAGTCCGCGAACGGCGAGGTGGGCACCCGGCAGCCGGTCGACGAGGTGCTCGACGGCTGCCGCGCTGCCGGCGTGCCCCTCCTGGTGGACGCCGCGGCGAGCGCCGGGCACGACGTCGTCCCCGGGTACGACCTGCTCACCGCCGACCCCCGCGCGTGGGGCGCCCCGCCCGGCAGCGGCGTGCTGGTGGTGCGGGCCGGGGTGCGGTGGCGCTCGCCCTGGCCCGAGGACCCGGCGACACCGGGCGACCGCGCCGGGGCACCGGGCGGCGCCGGCGTGCCGCAGGTGCTGGCGGCGGCCGTCGCCCTGCAGGCGGTGCTGGCCGACCGCGAGGCCGCCGACGCCCGTCGCCGCGAGGTCGTGGCCCTGCTGCGCGACCGGGTGCCGGCGGTGGCGTCCGACGTCGAGGTGGTGGGCGACCCCGACGACCGGCTCCCCCACGTCCTGACGTTCTCCTGCCTGCTCGCCGACGGCGAGGCCCTCCTCGGCGAGCTCGACGCCGCCGGGTTCGCGGTCGGCTCGGGATCGGCGTGCACGTCCAGCACGCTCGAGCCGTCGCACGTGCTGGCCGCGATGGGCGCCCTCACCCACGGCAACGTCCGGGTCGGTCTGCCCGCCCCCACCTGCGCCGCCGACCTCGCCGACCAGGCCGAGCGGTTCCTCCTCGCCTTCCCGGCCGCGCTCGGGCGCGTGCGCGACCGGCTGGGCACCACGGGGCTGTGACCGTGCCGCCGGACCGGGACGGCGGCGCCGACGGCCGCCGACGAGGTGCTGGTGGACGCGCGCGGCGCGCGCTGCCCGGTGCCGGTGATCGAGGCGGCGAAGGCGGCCCGCGGACGTCCGGCCGGCACGGTGCTGCGGGTGCTGTCCACCGACCCCGCGACCGCCCACGACCTGCCGGCGTGGTGCCGGATGCGCGGCCACGAGCTGGTCGAGGTCCGCCGGGACGGCGACGACGTCGAGGTCCGCGTGCGCCGGTGCGCCCCTCGCCTAGTGTGAACCCCGCGGCGCGACGCGCCGGCGGGTCCCGCACGCCTGATCACACTCGGCGGGGTGCGGCGGCCGTCCACAGGCGGACGTCGGCGCCGCCGGCCGTCCACAGCCGGGCTGGATCGAGCCGCGGGGCGCCGGTCGCGGGCGCAGGGTGCCGGTCGTGGAGGAGCTGGCGCCGTCGGTGGTGGCAGGGTGCGCACACGGCGCGACGGCTGCTCCTGGCCGGCGTGTCGGCGCACGAGCTGCGCGGGCCGCTGTGGCGGCAGGAGCACCCCGGCCGGTACGCCTTCGCCGCCACGGACCCGCAGCACCCGCGCCAGCGCGCCCTCGTCGGAGCGAGCGTCCTGCCGGCGGACGGTGCGCTCGGCGGCTGGGCCGCCGCGTACCTCCAGGGCGCCAGCCGGCTGGACGGCTCGACGGCCGACCCGGACCGGTTCGAGCCGGTCCTGCTGTGCATGCCGCGCCGGTGCCAGCGGCAGTGGTGGCCGGGTCTGCGTCCGTTCCGCAGCGAGCTCGACGCCGACGACGTCGTGCTGGTGGACGGCGTCCGCGTCACCTCGCCGTTGCGGACGGCGTTCGACCTCGGCCGGCTGGCACCGTCCGACACCGAGGCCGTGGTCGTCCTCGATGCTGCCGCCGCAGGGCTCGGTGTCGACCTGCCAGGTCTGGCGTCGTACGCGAGGTCGCACCCGCGGTGGCGCGGCACGCCCCGGCTCCGTCGTGGCCTGCGGCTGGCCGATCCGCGGTCGAGGTCGGCGCAGGAGAGCAGGTTCCGGGTGCTCTGGCAGGTCGACGCGGGCCTCCCGCGGCCGCGGTGGAACTGGTCCGTCCGCGCTCGGGACGGGCACCTGCTGGCGGTGGTCGACCTGCTGGACGTCGAGGCGGGCGTCGTCGGCGAGTACGACGGCGGCGACCACGCGCCCGCGGACCGGCGCGCGGTCGACAACGCCCGGCACGAGGTGCTCGAACGGCACGGGCTGCGCGTGGTGCGCCTGGCCGGTGGCGACCTCACGAGCGGTCGGCGACGGACGGTGCTCCGGCTGCAGGGTGCCCGGTCCGACGGGCTGCGTCGGGACCGCGCCCTCGATCGGTGGTACGCCGACCCCGTGGCTCCGAGTGTGGACGACCTGCGCGACCCGCCGGCGCGTCGCGCGTGAGGTTCACACTCGCGGCAGGGGACCTGGGTCGGCGGGACGCCGTCGAAGAGGGCGGCGGGCGCCTGCAGCGCGGCGTCGAGCAGGTCGAGGTAGGCCGGGCGGGAGACCTCGACCACGCCGAGCGTCGCCAGGTGCGGGGTGCGCCACTGCACGTCGAGCAGCCGGCGCGGGTCGCCGTCGGCCGCCAGCAGCCGGACGAGGCCGACCAGCGCCACCTTCGACGCGTCGGTCTCGCGGTGGAACATCGACTCCCCCGCGAACAAGCCCGTTGACGGCGACGCCGTAGAGCCCGCCGACCAGGTGGCCGTCGCGCCAGGTCTCGACGCTGTGGGCCAGGCCGAACCGGTGCAGGCGGTGGTACGCCCGCTCGACCTCGAGGGTGATCCAGCGGCCGTCGCGCGAGGGGTCGGCGCAGGCGGCGACGACCTCCTCGAAGGCGGTGTCGACCCGGATCTCGAACCGCGGCACCGAACGTCGCAGCGACCTGCTGACACGCAGGCCCGCGAGCGGCAGCACGCCACGGGGGTCCGGCGACCACCAGCCGACCGGCCCGGCGCCCTGGGGGCCGAGGCCCATCGGGAACAGCCCGGTGGCGTAGGCGGCGAGCAGCGTCCCCGGCGACAGGTCCGCCCCGGTGCAGACCAGGTCCTCCTCCGGTGCGACCTCGTCGAGCAGCCGCTCGAACTCGGCGACCGCCTCGCGGGTCGACCACTCCTGGTCGGCGTCACCCGCCACGGTCAGGGCCGCCGGGTCACCAGGTGGTCGCCCACCTCCGCCGCGGCGGCTTCGCCGTAGGCCTGGGCGAACCGGTCGAGGAAGTCGGCGCGGCCGAGCTTGTACTCCTGGGTGCCGATCGTCTCCACGACGTAGGTGGCGAGCATCGAGCCGAGCTGCGCGCAGCGCTCCGGCTCCAGCCCCCAGGCCAGGCCGGCGACGTACCCGGCGCGGAAGGCGTCCCCGACGCCGGTGGGGTCGGCCCGGCGGGCCTCCTGCGGGGTGGTGACGGTGACGGTCTCGCCACCGAGGCTCTCGACCGTCGCGCCGTCCTTGCCCCGGGTGATGACGCGGACGTCGACCCGGTCGAGGACGTCGCGGTGGGTCCACCCGGTCTTCTGCTCGATCATCGACGCCTCGTAGGCGTTGGTGAACAGGAACGCGGCGCCCTCGACCAGCTGGCGGATCTGGTCGCCGTCCATCCAGGCGAGCTGCTGCGAGGGGTCGGCGACGAACGGGATGCCGCGGTCGCGGCACTCCTCGGTGTGCCGGAGCATCGCCTCGGGGTCGTTGGGGCTGATGACCACCAGGTCGAGACCGCCGCTGCGCGCCGCGATCGGGCCCAGCTCGATGCCGCGGGCCTCGGTCATCGCGCCGGCGTAGAACGACGCCATCTGCGCGTGGTCGACGTCGGTGGTGCAGACGAACCGGGCCGTGTGCGCCACCTCGGAGACGTGCACGTGCGTGGTGTCGACGCCGTGCCGCTGCAGCCACGACTCGTAGTCGATCCAGTCCTGACCGACCGCGCCCACCAGCAACGGGTTCAGGCCGAGGTTGCCGAGGCCGAACGCGATGTTCGCGGCGATGCCGCCGCGGCGGATCTGGAGGTCGTCGACGAGGAAGGACAACGAGATCTTGTCCAGCTGCTCGACCACCAGCGAGTCGGCGAACCGACCGGGAAAGCTCATCAGGTGGTCGGTCGCGATGGACCCGGTCACAGCGAGGCGCACGCCCACACCCTATGCGTCGTGCCCGGGACGGCGAACGGGCCCGCCACCGGTGGTGGCGGGCCCGTCGTCAGGCGTGGGTGCGGCTCAGCTGAAGGAGTCGCCGCAGGCGCAGGAGCTGCCCGCGTTGGGGTTGTCGATGGTGAACCCCTGCTTCTCGATCGTGTCGGAGAAGTCGATCGTCGCGCCGTCGAGGTAGGGGACGCTCATCCGGTCGACCACGACCTCGACGCCGTCGAAGTCGCGGACGGCGTCGCCGTCGAGGCTGCGCTCGTCGAAGTACAGCTGGTAGATCAGGCCGGAGCAGCCGCCGGGCTGCACGGCCACGCGCAGGCGCAGGTCGTCGCGACCCTCCTGCTCGAGCAGGCTGCGGACCTTCTCCGCGGCCACGTCGGTGACCACGACGCCGTGCTCGGGAGCCTCGGCCTCGGGAGCGGGGGTCGAGGAGGTCTCGGTCTGGCTGTCGATGCTCATCGGGCTCTCTTCGTCTCGGGGGCGGTACCCGCGCTGGAGCAGCGGGCACCATCGGTGCTCGTGGTGGACAACCGCCCTGGACCGCCGGTTGTTCCGCCACCACCAACGGTACGCCGTCCCGGCGGCAGGTCGCGCCCGGACCGGCGGCGAGCCGCCGGCCCTGCGTCCGGCCGGGCTGGTCAGCGGGTGCTCAGCGGGTGCTCAGCGGGGCCGTGGCGACCAGGTGCGCGCGACCCGCCGAACCCGCGCCGCGAGCGTGCCGCCGGGGTCGGCCAGCGACGCCGCCAGCTCCTCGTCGGTCTCGGCGACCGCGTACGACGACTCGATCCCGGCCGCGGTGGTCTCGCGGCGTCCGGCCTCCACCCGTCCCGCCACCACGATCGTGGGGACGCCCACGGCGAGCGCCCGCTCGGCGACGGCGCTGACGACCTTCCCGCGCAGCGACTGCCAGTCGAACGTGCCCTCGCCGGTGACGACGAGGTCGGTGCTGCCGAGCAGGTCGTCGAAGCGGACGGCGTCGAGCACCGCCGCCGAGCCGGGCACGCGGTGGCCACCGAGCAGCATCAGCCCGAAGCCGAGGCCGCCGGCGGCACCGGCTCCGGGTGCGGCGGTGAGCCGACGACGGGCGCCGGCGGAGGACCCCGCGCCGGACAGCAGGTCCGGGCGGGCGTCGTCGCCCAGGGCCCGCACGGCGAGGTCGGCGAAGTGGCCGAGCGCCGCCTCGAGCCGCTGGGCCTGCTCGGGCGTGGCGCCCTTCTGCGCGGCGAAGCCGGCCGAGGCGCCCTGCAGCCCGAGCAGCGGGACGTCGACGTCGGTGGCCACGACCAGGCGGGTGCCGCGCAACCGGTCGCGGACGGCGGGCAGCGCGGCGAGCGCGTCGGGCGCGAGGTCGGCGAGCCGCTCGCCGCCGCGGGCCAGCGCCGCCGGGTCGCCGGCGCCGAGCGCGGCCAGCATCCCGGCCCCGCCGTCGTTGGTGCCCGAGCCGCCGAGCCCGAGGACGACGCGGGTGGCGCCGCCGTCGACCGCGGCGGCGACCAGCTCGCCCACGCCGGCGGTGGTGGTGGCACCGGGATCGCGCCGGTCGGCCGGCACCAGGTGCAGCCCGCACGCCTGCGCGGTCTCGACGTACGCGGTGTCGCCCACCCGCAGCAGCTGTGCCGGCACCGGGGTGCCGAGCGGCCCGGTGACGGTGACCGCCTCGAGCGTCCCGCCGAGGGTGCCCGCGAGGGTGTCGACGAAGCCGGGACCGCCGTCGGACAGCGGGCAGGTGACGAGCCGGTCGTGCGGCGCCTGCTCCGCCCACCCGGCCCGCATCGCCTCGGCGGCCTGGGTGGCGGTCAGCGTCCCCGTGAAGCAGTCGGGGGCCAGGAGGACGTGCACGGAGCCATCCTGCCGTCCGCACCCGTCGCCACCACCGCAGGGCTCCGGGTCGGGCGGGGTCGCGCCGGGCGTGACGGGTCGGTGAGAAGATCACCCGGTGAGTACCTTCGCGGAGCCCGCGCCGACCTCGGCGGCCCTGCTGCTGCTCGGTCGCGGCAGCCCTGACCTGGCCAGCGAGCGCGGCGTGGAGTGCCCCGGCGACCTGCCCGCGGCGTCCGACCCCGACCTGGTCGAGCGCGCCCGCGTCGCGCGCGCCGCCCTGGGCGACAGGGCGTTCGTCCTCGGCCACCACTACCAGCGCGACGAGGTCATCCAGTTCGCCGACGTCACCGGCGACTCGTTCAAGCTGGCCCGGCTCGCCGCAGCGCGGCCGGAGGCCGAGCACATCGTGTTCTGCGGTGTGCACTTCATGGCCGAGAGCGCCGACATCCTCACCGCCGACACCCAGCAGGTCGTCCTGCCCGACCTCGCGGCCGGCTGCTCGATGGCCGACATGGCGGCGATCAGCCAGGTCGAGGACGCGTGGGACGTGCTGGTGGAGGCCGGCGTCGCCGACGACGTCGTGCCTGTCACCTACATGAACTCGACGGCCGCGATCAAGGGCTTCACCGGACGTCACGGCGGCACCGTGTGCACGTCGTCCAACGCGAGAACCGCTCTGACGTGGGCGTTCTCGCAGCGTCACGGCCGAGCGTGGCAAGGTGTTCTTCCTTCCCGACCAGCACCTGGGACGCAACACCGCCGTGCGCGAGATGGGGTTCTCGCTCGACGACTGCGTGCTCTACGACCCGCACAAGCCGGCCGGCGGGCTCACCACCCAGCAGCTGCGCGACGCACGGATGATCCTGTGGCGCGGCCACTGCAGCGTGCACGGCCGGTTCTCGCTGCAGAACGTGGTCGACGCGCGGGCGCAGCGTCCGGGCGTGCAGGTGCTGGTGCACCCGGAGTGCAAGCACGAGGTGGTCGAGGCGGCCGACCTCGTGGGCTCCACCGAGTTCATCATCAAGGCGCTCGAGGCGGCCCCGGCGGGCAGCTCGTGGGCGATCGGCACCGAGCTCAACCTGGTGCGCCGGCTGGCCACCCAGCACCCCGACAAGAACGTCTACTTCCTCGACAAGACCGTGTGCTTCTGCTCGACCATGAACCGGATCGACCTGCCGCACCTGGTCTGGTCGCTGGAGTCGCTCGCCGCCGGGCGGGTGGTCAACCGGATCGTGGTCGACCCCGACGTCGCGCACTGGGCGCGGGTGGCGCTCGACCAGATGCTCGCGCTGCCCGGCGAGACCCACAAGGACTGAGCGCAGCCCGTGGACGACCTGCTGCTGCGGCACGCTCGCGTGCTCGACCCCGCGACCGGCGCCTACGAGGAGACCGACCTGCGGATCGCCGACGGCGACGTCGTCGACACCGGGAACGCGTTGCGCGGCAGCGACATCCGCACCCTCGACCTGCGCGGCGCGTTCGTCCTGCCCGGGCTGGTCGACTGCCACGCCCACGTGGTCGCCGCGAGCGCGGACCTGTCCGAGCTGCGCACCTGGTCGCGGTCGTACCTGGCGTTCCGCACCGCGCAGAACATGGGCGCGATGCTCGACCGCGGCTTCACCACCGTGCGCGACCTGGGCGGCGCCGACCACGGCGTCGCGCGGGCGCAGGCGGAGGGCCTCGTCCGGGGTCCGCGGATCCACTTCTGCGGCCAGCCGCTGAGCCAGACCGGCGGGCACGGCGACGACCGGGACCCGGACGACGACCACTGCTGGACCACAGGAGTCAGCAGGATCGCGGACGGGGTCGACGCGGTGCGCGCGGCGGCGCGCGACGAGCTGCGCAAGGGTGCGCACCACCTCAAGGTGATGGCCTCCGGCGGCGTCGCCTCGCCCACCGACCGGATCGACTCCACCCAGTACTCGGTGGAGGAGCTCGTCGCGGTCGTCCAGGAGGCCGAGGCGGCGAACCGCTACGTGGCCGCGCACGCGTACACGGTGCGCGCCGTCGAGCGGGCGCTGCGGGCAGGTGTCCGCTCGATCGAGCACGCGAACCTGATCGACTCCTCGGTCGTCCCCCTGTTCCGCGAGCGCGGGGCGTTCGTGGTGATGAACCTGGTGACCTACCGCGCCCTGCAGGACGAGGGCCGCGAGGTGGGGCTGCCCGAGGCCTCCTGGCGCAAGGTCGCCGAGGTGCTGGACGGCGGGTACCGGGCGCTCGAGCTCGCGCACCGCGAGGGGCTGCGGCTCTGCTACGGCACCGACCTGCTCGGCCCGATGCAGCGGCACCAGAGCCGCGAGTTCGTCATCCGCGGCGAGATCCAGCCGGCGATCGACGTGCTGCGCTCGGCCACGACGACCGCGGCCGAGCTGCTCGACCGCGTCGGCCGGGTCGGGACGCTGCGGCCCGGCGCCCTCGGCGACCTGGTGGTGCTGGACGCCGACCCGCTCGAGGACCTCGCGGTGCTGACCCGGCCCGCGTCGATGACGTACGTGGTGCAGGGCGGGCAGGTCGTCGTCGACCGCAGCCGGGCCGGCTGACCGTCAGCCGCGGGCGAGCCGTGCGAGCAGCAGCACCTCGGCCAGGCACGCCCGCTCGAGCATCTCCAGCGGGACCGACTCGTCGACGCCGTGGGCGCGCGCGTCGGGGTCCTTGACGGCGGTCAGGAGCACCTCCGCGGCCGGGTAGGCGTCGGCGAGCTGCGCGACGACGGGGACCGAACCGCCCATCCCCTGCTGCACGACGTCGGCGCCGTCCCAGGCCGCCGACAGCGCCTCGACGGCCGCCGACCAGACCGGGCCGTCGGTGCGGGCGGCGAACGGCGTGCCGGTCTCGACGCCGTCCAGCCGCACGTGCGCGCCGAACGGCGGGTCGGTCAGCAGGTGCGCGCGCAGCGCCTCGACCGCGGCGGCGGGGTCCTGCCCCGGCGCCAGCCGCACGGTGACGCGGGTGCGGGTCGACGGCAGCAGCGTGTTCGACGCGCGCGCCACCGGTGGAACGTCCATGCCCGTGACCGTGACCGACGGCCGGGACCAGACCCGCGCGGCCACCGCCCCCGTGCCGGCCAGCCGCACGCCGTCGAGCAGGCCGGCCTGGCGGGCCAGCACCTCCGGCGGGTAGTCGACCGCCGGGTCGTCGGCGGTGACCAGGCCGGGCACGGCGACCGAGCCGTCGGCGTGCCAGAGCCGTCCGAGCAGCTGCACCGTCGCCGTCACGGCGTCCGGTGCGGCACCGCCGTACGACCCGGAGTGGACGCCGTGGTCGAGGGTGGCCACGTGCAGGTCGAACATCACCAGGCCGCGCAGGCTGACGTTGAGCGACGGCTGCTCCAGCGACCAGTTCGTGGCGTCGGCGACCACGACGGCGTCGGCGCCGAGCAGGTCGCGGTGCCGCTCCAGCAGGTCGGGGAACGACGGCGAGCCGATCTCCTCCTCGCCCTCGACCAGCACGACGACCCCCACGCCGTCCTGCGGTCCCCACGTCGGCAGCAGGGTGCGCAGCGCCACGAGGTGGGCGACCACCCCGCCCTTGTCGTCGGCGGTGCCGCGTCCGTAGAGCCGGCCGTCGCGCTCGACCGGCTCGAAAGGCCCTGTGGTCCAGGCGTTCTCGTCGCCGGGCGGCTGCACGTCCTGGTGCGCGTAGAGCATCACCGTCGGCGCTCCCGGCGGTGCCGGGCGGCGTCCCACCACGGACGGCGCCCCGGTGCGCCCGTCGGGCCGGGTGCCCGTCACCTGCCGCACGTCGTCGAGGCCCGCCTCGCGCAGGAGCGCCTCGACCGCGTCGGCCCCGGCCTGCACGTGCGCCTGGTCGAACGCCGCCGCGGAGACCGACGGGATGCGGACGAGGTCGTCGAGGTCGGCCCGGGCGCGCGGCATCGCGGCCGCGACGGCGGCCCGCAGCGCGTCCGAGGTCGGCCGTGGCCGTCACGGGCGGGCTCCCTCCGCCGCGTCGTCGGCGAGCCGCTGCAGCAGCAGCGTCTCGGCCAGGCAGGCCCGGGCGAACACGCCGAGGTGGAGCGACTCGTCGTAGCCGTGGGCCTGGGTGTGCGGGTCCTCGACGCCGGTGACCAGGACGGTGGCGTCCGGGAAGACCTCGACGAAGTCGGCGATGAACGGGATCGACCCGCCGATGCCCTGGTGCACGACCTCGGCGCCGTCCCAGGCCTGCGACAGCGCCCAGCGGGCGGCGTCGTACACCGGTCCGCCGACGTCGCCCGAGAACGCCTTGCCGAGCTCCTTGCGGGTGACGGTGACGCGGGCGCCGAACGGCGGGTCGGCGAGCAGGTGCCGCTCCAGCGCCTCGTAGGCGTGCTGCGGGTCCTCGCCCGGCGCCACCCGCATCGACAGCTTCGCGCGCACCACCGGCTGCAGCGTGTTCGACGCCCGGGCGACCGACGGCGCGTCGAGGCCCGTCACCGTGATCGCCGGGCGCCGTCCACATCCGCTGCAGCAGGGAGCCGGTGCCGACGAGGCCGACGCCGTCGAGGATCCCGGCCTCGGACCGCAGCTGGGCCTCGGCGTACTCGATCGGCGCGGGCTCGGTGCGCACCAGGCCGGGGACGGCGAGCGTGCCGTCGGCGTCCCACGAGCCGCGACAGCAGCGTGACGGTGGCCATCATCGCGTCGGGCGCCACGCCGCCGTACATGCCGGAGTGCACCGCGCTGCGCAGCGTGGCCACCTCGACGTCGGCCTCGACCAGGCCCCGCAGCGTCGTGGTGAGCGAGGGGGTGTCGACGTCCCAGTTGTCGCTGTCGGCCACGACGATCACGTCGGCGCGCAGCTGCTCGCGGTAGCGGGTGAGGAAGTCGGTGAACGACGGCGAGCCGGCCTCCTCCTCGCCCTCGACGAACACCACGACGCCGACGCCGTCGTCCGGGCCCCAGGTCGGCAGCAGCGTGCGCAGCGCCGCCACGTGGGCCAGCACGCCGGCCTTGTCGTCCGCGGTGCCGCGGCCGTACAGGCGCCCGTCGCGCTCGGTGGGCTCGAACGCGGGCGAGGCCCAGTCGGCCTCCTCCCCCGGCGGCTGCACGTCGTGGTGGGCGTAGAGCAGCACGGTCGGGCGACCGGCGGGTGCGGCGCGGCGCGCGACCACCGCCGGCGCGCCGTCGGTGCCGTCGGGGCGGGTGGCGCGCAGCACCTCCACGTCGGTGAGGCCGGTGGAGCGCAGCAGCGCCTGCACCTTCTCGGCGCTGGCCTGCACGTGCGCCTGGTCGAAGGCGCGGGCCGAGACGCTCGGGATGCGCACGAGCGACTCGAGGTCGGCGCGCACCCCCGGCA
The DNA here is from genome assembly GCA_963750285.1 of uncultured Actinomycetota bacterium. Lineage (GTDB taxonomy): Bacteria > Actinomycetota > Actinomycetes > Actinomycetales > CAWJMD01 > JBBQSN01. Next base: position 128,513 of record CAVVQA010000005.1, read on the forward strand.
GGTGCTGGTCGAGGGCGGAGCGCAGGGAGTCGACGTCGGTCATGCCCCGCACGCTACCGAGCCCCGGCCGCGCGGTCGGGGTCCACCCTGAGGTGTCCCCCGCCCCGCCCTGGTCGGACCCCCGATCGGGATCGCGACGCCCGCGCAGGGCGTTCACTGGGTGTGGACGGCCCACCCCGGGCCGTCGTCGAGAGAGGACCACCGTGACCCAGCAGCCCTACCAGCAGCACCAGCAGCCCGTCGCCGGGCAGGCGACGGACGCCCGCGCCGCCTCGGTGCTGGCCCACCTGTCGGCCCCGCTGGCCGCGGTGCTCAGCGCCGGCTGGCTGAGCGTGCTCGGCCCGCTCGTGGTCTGGATGCTCTACAAGGACCGCGACCCGGTGGTGCGCCAGGCCGCCGCGGGAGCCTTCAACTTCAACCTCGCGTTCTGGCTGGTCTACCTGGTCTCGTGGGCGCTCATCATCACGCTCGTGGGCGCCGTGGTCGGCATCCCGCTGCTGGTGATCAGCTTCCTGGTGGCGGCGTGGTGCCACGTGCACGGTGCGATCCGCGCCTCGAACGGCGAGCCGTACCGCTACCCCTTCCAGCTGCCCGTCCTGCGCTGAGATCGCCGTGCGACCGCACCGGGACGCGGTCGGGAGGCGCCGCGCCGCCGGTTAGGGTGGACCCGTGTTCGGACGCAGGAAGTCGACGGTCGAGGACGCCCCGGCGGTGCCGGTGCGCGCCGGCGCCAAGAACCGGCCCACGCCCAAGCGGCGCGAGGCCGAGGCGGCGCGCAAGCGGCCGCTCGTGGTCGCCGACCGCAAGGCGGCCGGCAAGGTCGACAAGGACCGTGCCCGCGAGGCGCGCGCCAAGCAGCGCGAGGCCCTGGTCACCGGGGACGACGCGCACCTGCCCGTCCGCGACAAGGGCCCGCACAAGCGCTTCGTCCGCGACGTCGTCGACGCCCGCTGGAACCTCGGCGAGTGGTACCTCGTGCTCGCGATGGTCGCGGTCATGCTGGTGCTGCTGCCCGGCCCGCTCGGTCTCGGGCAGGCCCAGCTCGTGCAGCTGCAGCTGTGGTCGACCCTGGTGCTCTGGGGCACCGTGCTGCTCTGCGGCGTCGACGCGTTCCTGCTCTCCCGGGTGCTGAAGAAGCAGCTGCGGGCGCGGTTCGGCGACGACGTCACCACCAAGGGCAACGTCTCCTACGGCGTGCTGCGCTCGTTCCAGATCCGCCGGTGGCGGCTGCCGAAGCCGCAGGTGGCCCGGGGCCAGACGCCCCGCTGACCCCCCGACCCGCTGACCCGCCTGACCCGCTGACTCCGCCGACCGCTGACAGGCCGGCGCGCCCTCAGCGCGCGGTCAGCACCACCGGGTCGCCGTCGGTGATCGCGATCGTGTGCTCGCTGTGCGCCCCGCGCGAGCCGTCGACGCTGCGCAGCGTCCAGCCGTCGGGGTCGGTGACGATCTCGTCGGTGCCGGCCATGAACCACGGCTCGATCGCGATCACCAGGCCGGGCTTGAGCGGCAGCCCCTTGCCCGGCCTGCCGTCGTTGGCGACGTGCGGGTCGCCGTGCATCGTGCGACCCACGCCGTGGCCGCCGAACTGCAGGTTGATGCCGTAGCCGGCCGCGCGGGCGACCTCGCCGATCGCGAAGCCGATGTCGCCGATCCGGTGGCCAGGCCGTGCGACCTCGATGGCGGCGACCAGCGCGTCCCGGGTGGCGGCCGTGAGGTGCTGGTCGGCCTCGCGCTGCTCACCCACCTGGACGGTGAGCGCGGAGTCGCACACCCAGCCGTCGACCGAGGCGGCGAAGTCGACGCTCAGCAGGTCGCCGTCGGCCAGCACGTAGTCGTGCGGCAGCCCGTGCAGCACGGCGTCGTTCACCGAGGTGCAGAGCACCTTGCCGAACGGGCTGGCCCCGAAGCTGGGGTGGTAGTCGACGTAGCAGGACTCGGCCCCGCGGTCGCGGATCATCCGGTGCGCGAGGGCGTCGAGCTCGAGCAGGTTCACGCCGACGTCGGCGGCGTCCTCGAGGGCGGTCAGCACCTCGGCCACGAAGCGCCCTGCGGGGCGCATCCGGTCGATCTCCCCCGGCGTCAGCAGCTCGATCACGGGACCAGCCTACGGACGGGTGCCGGCGGCCCGACCGAGCGGTCCCGCGGACGCGGACATAGGGTCGGGGCATGGAATTCCGCTACCTCGGCAGCTCCGGCCTCAAGATCTCGGAGATCACCTACGGCAACTGGCTGACCCACGGCTCGCAGGTCGAGAACGACATCGCCACGCAGTGCGTGCGCGCGGCCCTCGACGCCGGCATCAGCACCTTCGACACCGCGGACGTCTACGCCAACACCAAGGCGGAGACCGTCCTGGGCGAGGCCCTCAAGGGCGAGCGGCGCGAGTCGCTGGAGATCTTCACCAAGGTCTACTGGCCCACGGGCCCGGGCGGGAAGAACGACACCGGCCTGTCCCGCAAGCACATCATGGAGTCCATCGACGGCTCGCTGTCGCGGCTGCAGACCGACTACGTCGACCTGTACCAGGCGCACCGCTACGACACCGAGACCCCGCTCGAGGAGACGATGCAGGCGTTCGCCGACGTCGTGCGCCAGGGCAAGGCGCTGTACATCGGCGTCAGCGAGTGGACCGCCGACCAGATCCGCGAGGGCCACGCGCTGTCCAAGGAGCTCGGCTTCCAGCTGATCTCCTCGCAGCCGCAGTACTCGATGCTGTGGCGCGTCATCGAGGACGAGGTCGTGCCCACCTGCGCCGAGCTCGGCATCTCCCAGATCGTCTGGTCGCCGATCGCGCAGGGCGTCCTCACCGGCAAGTACAAGCCGGGCCAGGCACCGCCGGAGGGCTCGCGCGCCACCGACGACAAGGGCGGCGCGAACATGATCAAGCGCTGGATGGACGACGACGTGCTGACCAAGGTGCAGGACCTCCAGCCCGTCGCCGACGAGGTGGGCCTGTCGATGGCCCAGCTCGCCGTGGCGTGGGTGCTGCAGAACGACAACGTGGCCGCGGCGCTCGTCGGCGCCTCGCGTCCGGAGCAGGTGCGGCGAGAACGTCAAGGCGGCGGGCGTGAAGCTCGACGCCGACGTGATGACGAAGATCGACGCCGCGCTCGAGGGCGTCGTGGAGCGCGACCCGGGCAAGACCGCCGAGGGATCGCCGAGCACGCGCGTCGCCTGACGCCTCCGTCCGCACCGGCCCGGTCCGCCCTCGTGGCGGGCCGGGCCGTCGCGCGTCCGGGCGCGGTCGCTACTCGGCGGGGCGCAGCGACATCGGGCCGTAGACCCGGTGGCCGTCCTCGAACAGCGACACCGAGTCGACGCCCTCGTCGAGCAGGTCGCGCCACGCCTCGCCCACCCACGACTCGGCGTCGGCCTGCGTGGGGAACCCCCGGCTCGGGGCCGAGGGCGGGGTGACCTGCGCGCCCTCGGCGTCGGCGTAGGTCCAGGTCCAGGACGGCGCTGAGCTCATGCCACCACCGTAGGTCCGGGTACCGACGGTGCGCGCGCGTACGGCACGATCGTGCGGTGCAGCGGACCACGGCGGACCTCGACGCCCCGGCGCTCGCGTCGGCCCGCGGGCGGATGGCCCTGCCGATGGCGGCCGGCGGTGCCGAGGCGACGGCGGAGGGCACCCAGGTGCGCCGCTGGGCCGAGCTGGTGGACCCCGGCAGCGGCCTGCTCGACCAGGTCGCCGCCGACTGGGCAGCCCGTGGTGGCTTCGACGACGAGCGCCGGCCGTGGGTGCTCACGGTGTTCGGTCTGTCGCACCAGCTCACGCACGGGACGGTGGCGCACCTCGCCCTGCAGGACCGCGTGCTCGACCTGTCGGACCTGCGGGTCCGGTTGCGGCACACCGGGTCCGGACGCCTGCGCGCGTCGGGGCTCGTGCTCGACGACCCGGCGCCGGCGTGGACCGGCACGCTCGACGAGCTGGTCGCCGCGGTGGTGGGACGAGGTGGCCGGCGCGTGCGGACCGCTGGTGGCGCGGGCGGCCGGGCACGGCGTCCGCGAGGACGTGGGCTGGGGCGAGCCGGTGGGCCTGGCGACGGTGGCCTGCCACGCCCTCGCCGAGGCGGGCGTCGCCGGGCACGCGCGAGCTCGCGACCCGCCTCGCCGCGCAGTCCGGGCGCGCGCCGGCTCACCACCACCGAGGACGACCCGGCCGGACCGCCGCCCGGCTGGCGGGCCCGCCGCACGACCTGCTGCCAGTGGTGGCAGTCGGCGCACGAGGGGCACTACTGCCGCGAGTGCCCCCTCCACCTGTCGCCGCGGGCGGCGGTCGCCCCGCTGCCCACCGACCACTGAGCGGCCGGGTGCGGGCGGGTCAGGAGGGCGGCGGCTCCCCGATCCGGCGCAGCTCCTGCGGCCAGCCGCACCCCACCGCGACCTTCCCGGCCCACACCTTCGCCGTCTCGTCGTCGGGCACGTCGATCACGGTGAAACCGCCGAGGAACTCGGTGGTCTCGACGTACGGCCCGTCGGTGACGACCACCTCGCCGCTGGTGGCGTCGGCCGCGTACACCGGGGCGCCCTCCTCGAGCCCGCCGGCGAACACGTAGACGCCGGCCGCCTTCAGCTCGTCGATCACGGCCATGCTCGGCTCCACGCGGCCCAGGAACCACTCCTCGCTGTGGTCGCCGACCCACTGCTGGTTGAAGTAGATGAGGTACTGCGGCATCGACGGTCTCCTCTGCTCGGGCCGACCGGACGTCCGCCTCCACCTGCATGACGCACGAGGCGGGAGCCGGATCGACACGATCATGCCCGGCCGGGGCGACGGCGAGCACCACGGTGGCAGCATCGTGACCGTGCGCCACGTCACCGACCCCGTCGCCACCGCCGAGCGGTACCGCCGCTTCGCCGGGTCGAGGCCGCCGGGATGTCGCCCGCAGTACGAGGCGCTGGCGCTCGCGGTGTCCGACGACGAGCGGGTGCTCGACCTGCTCGAGCGGGTCGAGGGCCCGCAGCAGCGCAGCCCAACCTGCTGTTCGGCGCGATCCGCCTGCACGGCGTCGGCCACCGACGACCCGCGGGCCGCGCTGGACTGGGTGCGTCGGCGCACCCCGACCTCGTCCTGGACGTGCTGCGCGACCCGGTTCACGCAGACGAACGAGGCCGCGCGGTGCGCCCTGCTGCTGCCCGCGCTGGCGCAGGTCGCCCGGCGGCGGGCCGGTCGCCGCTGGTCGAGCTCGGGGCCAGCGCCGGCCTGTGCCTGCTCTACGACCGCTACCGGTACCGCTACCTCGACGCGGAGGGAGGCGAGCACGTCGTGGGCGACGGGACGCCCGAGCTGTCGTGCCAGGTGTCCGGCGACGTCCCTCTCCCGACCGCGGTGCCCGAGATCCGTTGGCGCGCAGGGATCGACCGCAACCCGCTCGACCCCGCCGACCCCGACGACGCCAGGTGGCTGGAGTGCCTGGTCTGGCCCGAGCACCACGAGCGCGCCGCCCGGCTCACGGCCGCGCTCGCCACCGCCGCGGCCGACCCGCCGCGGGTGGTGCGCGGCGACCTCGCGCACGGGCCTCGCCGCACTGCTCGACGAGGTGCCCGCCGGGCTCACCACGGTCGTGACCCACACGGCGGCGCTGGCCTACGTCCCGCCGGACGTCGGCGACGCCGTGCGCCGGACCTGCCGCGAGGCGGGCGCCTGGCGGCTCGGCGCGGAGGGGCAGCGGGTGCTCCCCGACCTCACCGCGCCGGACGGGTGCCGACCCGGCGGACTTCCTGGTCTCGGTGGGCGACCCGGACGGGCGGCGACGAGGTGGTCGCGGTGGCGCAGCCGCACGGCGCGGTGGCTGCGCTGGGTCGCGACCGCCGCTCCGACGGCGTCCCTAGCGCTGCGTCGAGAACCGCTCGACCAGCCCGGCCAGCCGCCGCGCCTCGGCCTGCGCCCGCTCGCCGTCGGAGCGCTGGACGCCCATCACGGCGAGGGTGTCGCCGTCGTCGAGGTCGAGCTGCACCCACGGCCGGTCGCCGAAACGGACCGAGACCACCTGCGCCCACTCCAGCTCGCGCGACAGGAACAGGTTGCGCACGTGCAGGCCCTGCTCCGTGGGGACGGCGCGCACGGTGGCCTGGCGCCACAGGAACCCGTCGATGAGCGCCCCGACGACGAGGAAGCCGAGCCGGTCGGGCCAGCGGAAGTCCGAAGGGACCAGGACGGCGAGCGCGACCACCAGCACCGTGACACCGGCTGCCAGACCGAGGGCGACGCGACGGGTGCGGTGCGGGGCGAACACCGCGAGATCGCCTGCGGCGGAACGATTCGTGGCGTCCGACATCAGATCCGGCAGGCGTGGATGGTGGTGACGAGGATGGCGCGCGCGCCGAGGCTGTAGAGCTCGTCCATCACCTGGTTGGTGCGTGGCGCGCGGCACCATCGAGCGCACGGCGACCCAGCCCTTGTCGTGCAGCGGCGAGACCGTGGGCGACTCCAGGCCGGGGGTGACGGCGCAGGCCTGCTCGACCAGCTCGACCCGCACGTCGTAGTCCATCATCACGTACTGCCGCGCCACCAGGACGCCCTGCAGCCGCCGCACCAGCACCTCGACGGCGTCGGAACCGGCGCTCCGCCGACGGCGCACGAGCACCGCCTCGGAGGTGAGGATCGGGTCGCCGAAGACCTCCAGGCCGGCGCCCCGCAACGTGGCGCCGGTGGACACGACGTCGGCGATGACGTCGGCGACGCCGAGCTGCACCGAGCTCTCGACGGCGCCGTCGAGACGGACGACCTCGGCCTCGATCCCGCGCTCGGCGAGGTGCGCGCGCACCAGGCCGTCGTAGCTGGTGGCGATCCGGCGGCCGCGCACGTCCTCGAGCGACGACGCCACCGACGGGCGAGGCGGCCCAGCGGAAGGTGGAGCCGCCGAAGCCGAGCTGCAGCACCTCCTCGGCGTTGGCGCCGGAGTCGAGCAGCAGGTCGCGACCGGTGATCCCGACGTCGAGGGTCCCCGAGCCCACGTACACCGCGATGTCGCGCGGTCGCAGGAAGAAGAACTCGGCGTCGTTCTCCGGGTCGAGCACGACGAGCTGGCGGCTGTCGCGCCGCGTGGCGTAGCCCGCCTCGTCGAGGATCGTGGCGGCGGACTCGGACAGCGTCCCCTTGTTCGGGACGGCGACGCGGATCATCGGATCTGGCTCCTGGTGTGCGGCAGGCGTTCTGGTCCTGAGGCGGTGCGGTCGCTGGGGTCTGGGCCGTGCTCAGAGATGGGCGTACACGTCGTCGAGGTCGAGACCGCGGGCCAGCATCAGCACCTGCAGGTGGTACAGCAGCTGGGAGATCTCCTCGGCGGTGCGCTCGTCGCTCTCGTGCTCGGCCGCCATCCAGACCTCGGCCGCCTCCTCGACGACCTTCTTGCCGATCTCGTGCACGCCGGCGTCGAGCGCCGCGACCGTGCCCGAGCCGGCGGGGCGCGTCCGCGCCTTCTCGCCGAGCTCGGCGAACAGCTCGTCGAAGGTCTTCACACCTGCGAGGTTACCGGGGGCACGCGACTCAGCCCGACGCCGGACGGGCGTCCGCAGCGAGGTCTCTCAGCTGCTGGACCGCGACGGCCGCGTCGTCGGCGCCGTAGACCGCCGACCCCGCGACGAAGACGTCCGCGCCGGCCTCGGCCGCACGCTCGATCGTCTCCACCGACACCCCGCCGTCGACCTGGACCCACACCGGCAGACCGGCGGCCGAGATCGCCTCCCGCGCACGGCGGATCTTCGGCAGGCACACGTCGAGGAAGGCCTGGCCACCGAAGCCGGGCTCCACCGTCATCACCAGGAGCATGTCCATCTCGGGCAGCAGGTCGACGAACGGCTCCACCGGGGTCGCCGGTCGCAGCGCCATCCCGGCGCGGGCGCCGAGGCGGCGCAGCTCGCGCGCCAGCCGCACCGGCGCGGCAGCGGCCTCGACGTGGAAGGTGACCGACTGCGCGCCGGCCTCGGCGTAGCCCGGCGCCCACCGGTCCGGGTCCTCGATCATCAGGTGGGCGTCGACGGGTACCGGGCTGACCTGGACGATCCGCTCGACCACGGGGAGGCCGAGGGTCAGGTTCGGCACGAAGTGGTTGTCCATCACGTCGACGTGGGCCCAGTCGGCGGTCGAGATCCGCCCCAGCTCTCCCGCCAGGTCGGTGAAGTCGCAGCTGAGGATGCTCGGAGAGATCTGGATGCCCACGGACGCGAGGGTATCCGGCGCCCGGACCGCCCTCCGGTCGGCTCAGCCGGCGGGGCGTCGCAGCAGGGCGAGGAACATGGCGTCGGTGCCGTGCCGGTGCGGCCACAGCTGCGCCGTCGGACCGTCGCCGAGGTCGGGCACCTCGCCGTCCACCGACACCGCACGCACCGCCGCCGGCGCGTCGAGCTGCTCGAGGCCGGGGTGCCGGCGCAGCGCGTCCTGCACCACCGCCACGGTCTCGGCCGGGTGCGGCGAGCAGGTGGCGTAGGCCACGACGCCACCGGGCCGCACGGCGGCCAGCGCGGAGTCGAGCAGCTGCCGCTGCAGCGGGCCGAGCGTCGCCAGGTCGGACGGCTGCCGCCGCCAGCGCGCCTCCGGGCGGCGGCGCAGCGCACCCAGCCCGGTGCAGGGCGCGTCGACCAGCACCCGGTCGTAGGCACCCGGCTCCGCCTCGCCCAGGTCGCGGCCGTCGGCGGTGCGCACCTCGACGTCCGGCCCGACCGCGCCGCGGACGAGCTCGGCACGGTGCTCGCTGACCTCGACCGCCACCAGGGCGGCGCCCTCCTGCGCGGCACGGGCCGCCAGCAGCGCCGCCTTGCCGCCGGGGCCGGCGCACAGGTCGAGCCACCGCTCCGGACCGCCGGCCCCCGCGTCGCCGCGACGGCCGAGGTCGGGACCGGCCAGCGCGAGCGCCACCAGCTGGCTGCCCTCGTCCTGGACCCGGGCACGCTTCTGGTGCACCGCGGTCAGCCCGCCGGGGTCGCCCCCGCCGAGCACCACGGCGTGCGGGGACCACCGGCCGGGCGCAGCACCGTCGGCGGCCGCGACCAGCTCGGCCACCTCGGCGAGGCCGGGACGGGCCAGCAGCGTGACCTGCGGCGAGAGGTTGTCGGCCGCGAGCAGGTCGTCGATCTCCTCGACCGGGCGGCCGTGCGCCACCAGCGACTCGCGCAGCGAGCGCACCACCCAGGCCGGGTGGCTGTAGCGCACCGACAGGTGCGCCACGAGGTCGTCCTCGCGCGGCGGGACCGCCGCCTCGAGCCACTCCTCGGGGGTGCGCTCGGCGATGCGTCGGAGCACGGCGTTCGCGAAACCCCCTGGGCCCGAACCGATCCGGTCGCGCACGAGCCCGACGGTCTGCGACACGGCCGCGTGCGCCGGCACCCGGGTGGCGAGGAGCTGGTGCGCGCCGAGCCGCAGGGCGTCGAGGACGGCGGGATCGATCTGGGCGAGCGGACGATCGGTGCAGCGGGCGACCACGGCGTCGTACAGCCCCTGCCCGCGCAGCGTGCCGTAGGTGAGCTCGGTGGCGAGCCCGGCGTCGCGGGCGTCGAGACCGCGGCGGCGCAGCAGCACCGGCAGCACGAGGTTGGCGTACGCGTCGTCCTCGCGGACCGCGCGGAGCACCTCGAAGGCGACGTCGCGCGCCGGGTCGGCCGCCCGCGAGCGCTGCGAGGGTGCCGCCTTGGAGCGCTGCCGCGGACCCTGACCCCCCTGACCGGGACGCCTGCCCCGCTGCCCGTGCTGGTGACCGGTCACGCGAACCTCTCCCTCGGCTCGGGCCGCACGCCGCGCGCCCAGTCGGCCGCCGCCATCGCCTTCTTGCCCGCCGCCTGCACCGGGCCGAGCCGCACCGGCACCGACCCGGTGCCCACGAGCACCTCCCGGCGCCCGACGGCGATCTCGCCCGGCGCAAGCTCGGACTCGGTCTGCGCCTCGTGCTGTCCGGCGGGGACGGGCTCCAGCGGCTGCAGCTTCACCCGGGAGCCGCGGAACGTGGTCCAGGCGCCGGGTGCCGGCGTGCAGCCCCGCACCAGGCGGTCGACCGCGAGCGCGGGAGCCGTCCAGACCACCCGGGCGTCGTCGACCTCGAGCTTGGGGGCGACGGACACGCTGTCGGGGCGCTGGGGAACCGGGTCGAGCCGGCCCGCCTCGAGCCCGTCGAGGGTGGCGACCAGCAGCTCGGCGCCGGCGACCGCGAGGCGGTCGAGCAGGTCTGCCGAGGTGTCCCGGGGCCGCACCGTCTCGGTGAGCGTCCCGAGCACCGGGCCGGTGTCCATGCCGGCGTCGAGCAGGAACGTGGTGGCGCCGGTGACCTCGTCGCCGGCGATCACCGCGTGCTGCACCGGGGCGGCACCGCGCCAGGCGGGCAGCAGCGAGAAGTGCAGGTTGACCCAGCCCAGGCGCGGGACCTCGAGCACGTCCGGGCGCAGCAGGTGCCCGTACGCCACCACCGGGCAGCAGTCCGGCGCGAGCTCGCGCAGCCGGTCCAGCGCCTCGCCGGGACGGTGCGGGACGCAGCAGCTCGACCTCGTGCTCGAGCGCCACCTCGCGCGACCGGGGAGGGCGACAGCGTGCGGCCGCGACCGGCGCCGGCGTCGGGGCGGGTCAGGACGGCCACGACCTCGTGCGACGACGCGAGCAGCGCCCGCAGCGACGGCACCGCGGGCGCGGGCGTCCCCGCGAAGACGACCCGCATCAGCGGGACCTTCACGTGGCGCGGCCGAAGGTGGCGTGCGGGCTGAGCCGCACCTCCGGCGGCTCGAGCCCGTTCCACTCCGCCTGCCGGATCGCGCGCATCGCCTCCTTGCGGGTGGCGGCGTCGAGCCGGTCGACGAACAGGATCCCGTCGAGGTGGTCGGTCTCGTGCTGCACGGCGCGCGCGAGCATCCCGCTGCCCTCGAGCAGCACCGGCTCGCCGTGCTGGTCCTGGCCGCGCGCCACGACGCCCATCGCCCGGCGGGTGTCGAAGAACAGGCCGGGGATCGACAGGCACCCCTCGTCGCCGTCCTGGCACTCCTCGGACAGCTCCAGGACGGGGTTGACGAGGTGCCCCAGCACGCCGTCGACGTGGTAGGTGAACACCCGCAGGCCGACGCCGATCTGCGGCGCCGCGAGCCCGCGGCCCGGGCGCCTCGAGCATGGTCTCCTCGAGGTCCGTCACCAGCTGGCGCAGCTGGCGGTCGAAGTCGACCACCGGCTCGGCCCGCGTGCGCAGCACGGGGTCGCCGAACAGGCGGATCGGCTGGATGGCCACGGGGCTCCTCGGGGACTGCGGGGCAGGGCGACAGGCGCCGTCCAGCATAGGTGGGGCGGGCGGGTCACCCGACCTCGGCGGGGCGCACCGCCACCCTCGGCGGGTGCGCCTCCTTCGCCGCCGACAGCACCCCGCGCGCCGCGGCCAGGGCGTGCACGACCTCGGGCTCGTCGGCCGGCCCGGCCCGCACGAGCAGCCGCTGCAGGTCGGTGGCGCCCTCGCGCCCCCCGCCCTCGACGGGCGTCGGGCCGAGCAGCTCGGCGCCGGCCGGCAGCCGCAGCGCGGCGGCGTACGCGGTGAGGCCGTCCGGCGGGCCGGTGACCTGGGCGAGCAGGCCGGCCGGCGGCAGGCCGAGGGTGACCCGCTCGGCGAGCTCGCGGGCCGCGTACCCGGCGGGGTCGAGCCGCACCAGCGCCTGCACCGGGGCCAGCCCGGCGTCGCCGACCAGGACCACGCGACCTCCGGCGGGCGCCGGGCGGACCAGCCCGACCGCGACCAGCCACCGGCGCAACGCCTCCTCGGACGCCCGCAGGTCCGGCCGCGAGAGCAGCACCCACGCGTCGAGCAGGACCGCGGCGGCGTACCCGCCCTCGGCGACCGGCTCGGCGCCCGGCGTGGCCAGCACCACCGCCGGCTCGGGCCCGACCCGGGCCAGCACCCCGGACGCGGTGCTGCTGGTGCGCACCGGCACGCCGGGGAGCGCGCGCCCGATCTCCTCGGCCGTGCGGCGCACGCCGACCCGCACCGACCGCAGCCGGGCCGACCCGCAGGCGGGGCAGCGCCAGTCTGCGGCCGACCGGGCGCACCACCCGCAGCGCGCGGCGGAGGTCGACCCGGTGAGCTGCAGCGGTCCGTGGCAGGTGGTGCAGCGGGCCGGCGACCGGCACTCCTGGCACGAGGTGCTCGGCACGTACCCCGCCCGGGGCACCTGCACGAGCACCGGACCCTGCAGCAGGGCCTCGCGGGCGGTGCGCAGCGCGAGCGACGGGATCCGCGCCGTGCGGGCCGCGGGGTCGCGCAGGTCGTCGTCGCCGGAGACCACCACCCGCGGCCCGCGCTCGCGCACGAGCGGCGCGGACGGCCTCGACCGGGCGCGCCCAGCCGGTCTCGACCAGCCGCTGCGCCTCGGCCGACCGCGACGGCGAGCCCGAGCAGCGCCGCGGCGCCGGCCTGCTCGGCGCGCACCCGGAGCACCTCGCGGGTGTGCGGGTAGGGAGCGCGCGGCTCGTGGTGCAGGTCGTCGCCGTCGTCCCAGCAGACGACCAGGCCGAGGTCGGTGACGGGCGCGAAGGCCGCCGCCCGGGTGCCGACCACGACCCGCGCGCCGCCGCGCAGCACGGTGAGGAAGGCGGCGTAGCGCGCGGCCGGACCGAGGTCGGCCGTGAGCCGGACGGTGGTGGCGGCGCCGGCGGCACCGCCCGCCGGCGCCGAGCGCGGCGCAGACCCGGTCGACGTCGCGGTGGTCGGGGACGACCACCAGCACGCCGCGACCGGCGGACGCGGCGGTGAGCGCCGCGACGGCGACGGCCCGGGGCCAGCCGTCGTCGGACCCGGCGTCGGGCAGCGCGGTCCACACCGCGCGCGGCGCACCCCCTCCCGCGACGCGGTCGAGGAACGCCGGTCCGCCGGCGTAGTCGACCCACGGTCCCGCCACGGGGCGCGCGGGCGGGTCCTCGGCGGGAGGTGACGGCTTCTTCTCGGTGGCCGCGTGCCGGGCCGGGACGGCCAGGCGCAGCACGTCGGCCAGCGTCCCGGCGCTCTCGTCGGCCACCACGCGCGCGGCCGCCAGCACCTGCGGGGTGAGGACGGGCTCGCCCGACGGCACCCGCAGCAGCGGCTGCAGGCGTCCCTGGTGCTCGCTGGTGGCGCTGCGCGCGACCACGAAGCCCTCGACCTGCTGCCCGGCCAGCCGCACGACGCACCGCGCGCCGGGGACCGCGCGCTCGGCGAGCTCCTGCGGCACCGAGAAGTCGAACGGGTGGTCGAGGTGCGCCAGCGGCACCTGCAGCACCACCTGCGCGACCGGGTCGACCTCGGCGAGCGGTGCCGGTGGCTTCGGCTTCTTCCCGCGGACGGTGGAGCGCAGCAGCTCGAGCTGCTCGCCCGTGCCCGCTCCCTCGCTCACGGCCGTCATCGAAGCAGAGGGCGCCGACGGCCCGCCGAGGTGGCGCTCAGGCGCCGACGGCCGACTTCAGCGCGTCGGCCCGGTCGGTCAGCTCCCAGCGGAAGTCCGGCAGCTCGCGGCCGAAGTGGCCGTGGGCGGCGGTCGCCTTGTAGATCGGTCGCTTGAGGTCCAGCGCGGCCACGATCGCCGCGGGACGCAGGTCGAAGACGTCCTTGATCGCCCGGGTGATCCGTAGCGGGATCGGCGTTCTCGGTGCCGAAGGTCTCGACGTACAGCCCGACCGGGTGCGCCTTGCCGATCGCGTACGCGACCTGCACCTCGCAGCGCTCGGCCAGGCCGGCCGCCACGACGTTCTTGGCCACCCAGCGCATGGCGTAGGCGGCGGACCGGTCCACCTTGGACGGGTCCTTGCCGGAGAACGCGCCGCCGCCGTGGCGGGCCATGCCGCCGTAGGTGTCGACGATGATCTTGCGGCCGGTGAGACCGGCGTCGCCCATCGGGCCGCCGATGACGAAGTTCCCGGTGGGGTTGATGAAGGCGCGCACCCCGGAGCTGTCCAGGTCGACGGTGGCCAGCACCGGGTCGATGACGTGCTCGCGGATGTCCGGGGCGAGCAGGGTCTCCAGGTTGACGTGCGCCGCGTGCTGGGTCGACAGCACCACGGTGTCGATGCTGACGGCGCGGTCGCCGTCGTAGCCGACCGTGACCTGGGTCTTGCCGTCGGGGCGCAGGTAGGGCACCAGGCCCTCCTTGCGGACGGCGGTGAGCCGCTCGGACAGCCGGTGCGCCAGCCAGATCGGCAGCGGCATCAGCTCGGGGGTGTCGGTGCAGGCGTAGCCGAACATCAGGCCCTGGTCGCCGGCGCCCTGGGCGTCGTAGTCGTCGGTGCCGCCCTCGACCCGGTTCTCGTACGCCTTGTCGACGCCCTGGGCGATGTCGGAGGACTGCGCGCCGATCGAGACCTCGACGCCGCAGGAGTTGCCGTCGAAGCCCTTGTCGGAGGAGTCGTAGCCGATCGCGAGCACGGTCTCGCGGACCAGCGTCGGGATGTCGGCGTACGCCTTGGTGTCGACCTCGCCCGCGACGTGCACCAGGCCGGTGGTCACCATCGTCTCGACGGCGACCCGGCTCTCCGGGTCCTGTCGCAGCAGGTCGTCCAGGATCGCGTCCGAGATCTGGTCGCAGATCTTGTCGGGGTGCCCCTCGGTGACGGACTCCGAGGTGAACAGGCGCAGGTCGGACGTGCTCACGGTGCTCCTCGCTGGTGCTCGGCCGCGCGCACGGGTCGTGCGGCGGCGGTCCTGGCCGGACGGCGTCGGCGGTGGCCGTCGGCGCGCGGCGGTCACTCTAGCCGCAGCGCCACGGCGTCCCAGACGACGTCCGCCACCTGGTCCTTCGACGCCGGACCCGCGGTGGTGGTGGTGCCGTCGGACGTGAGCACCGTCACGGTGTTGTCGTCGGTGCCGAACGCCTTGCCGGCGCCGACCTCGTTGACGACCAGCAGGTCGCAGCCCTTGCGGGCGAGCTTGGCGCGGCCGAGCGCCAGGACGTCACCGGTCGCGTCGCCGGTCTCGGCGGCGAACCCGACGACCACCTGGCCGGGACGGCGGCGGTGGTGCGCGAGGTCGGCGAGGACGTCGGGGTTGCGCACCAGCTCGATGACCGGGGCGTCCTGCGCGCCGTCCTCGTGCGACTTCTTGATCTTGTGCTGCGGCGACGCTCGGCCGGGCGGAAGTCGGCGACCGCGGCGGCCATCACGACGACGTCGGCCTCGGCCGCCAGCGACCGTGACGGCCTGCTGCAGCTCGAGCGCCGAGCCGACCCGGACGACGTCGACGCCCGTCGGGGTCGGGCAGCGCGGTGTTGGCGGCGACCAGCGTGACGCGGGCGCCGCGGGCCGGCGGCCGTGCGGGCGAGCGCGTAGCCCTGCTTGCCCGAGGAGTGGTTGCCCAGGTAGCGGACGGGGTCGAGCGGCT
Organism: uncultured Actinomycetota bacterium; assembly: GCA_963750285.1. Taxonomy (GTDB): domain Bacteria; phylum Actinomycetota; class Actinomycetes; order Actinomycetales; family CAWJMD01; genus JBBQSN01. Next base: position 143,818 of record CAVVQA010000005.1, read on the forward strand.
CGCGGGTGCCGCCGGCGCTGACGACCACGTGCCGGCCGGCGAGGTCCTGCGTGCGGGCGGCGGCCGGCGCCGTCGGCGCGGTCGAGCAGCCGCAGGCACGCGGCCAGGATCTCCTCCGGCTCGGGCAGGCGACCGGGCCCGGTGTCGGCGCCGGTGAGGCGGCCGGACGCGGGGTCGAGCACGTGCACGCCGCGCGAGCGGAGGGTCTCGACGTTCGCGACGGTGGCCGGGTGCAGCCACATCTCGGTGTGCATCGCCGGCACCAGCAGCACCGGGCAGCGCGCGGTGAGCAGGGTGTTGGTGAGCAGGTCGTCGGCCTGGCCGGTGGCGGCCTTGGCCAGCAGGTCGGCGGTGGCCGGGGCCACCACGACGAGGTCGGCGCCCTTGCCGATGCGCACGTGCGGCACCTCGTGGACGTCGTCCCAGACCTCGGTGCTCACCGGCTTGCCGGACAGCGCGGCCCAGGTGGGGGCGCCGACGAACCGCAGCGCCGACCGGGTGGGCACGACGCGGACGTCGTGCCCGCTCTCGGTGAGCAGCCGCAGCAGCGAGGCCGCCTTGTACGCGGCGATGCCGCCCGCCACGCCGAGGACGACGTGGCGCGCGGCATCGGGCTGGGTCACGGTCGGTGCCCCTGCGGTGCTGCCGAGGGGGTCACTCCCCCTCGGTGGGCTCGCAGGTCAGGAGGCCGGCGTCGATCTCGCGCAGCGCCACCGACAGCGGCTTCTCCTGCACGTGGGTCTCGACGAGCGGGCCGACGTACTCGAGCAGGCCCTCGGACAGCTGGGAGTAGTACGCGTTGATCTGCCGGGCGCGCTTGGCGCCGTAGATCACCAGCGCGTACTTGGAGTCGGCGGCCTTCAGCAGGTCGTCGATCGGCGGGTTGGTGATGCCCTCGGGGGTGGCCTTGGTACCGGACACGCGGGTGGTCTCCGAACGGTCGTCGGGTGGGTCGGGCTGCGGGCCGGGCGACGACGTGCGTCAGCGCGCCGGGTGCAGGCCCATCAAGTGTACGAGATCGTCGGTCGCTTTCCGAACTTCGGCGTTGACGACGGTCACGTCGAACTCGCTCTCGGCCGCCATCTCGACCCGCGCGGTGGCCAGCCGGCGCTCCCGCTCCTCCTCGGACTCGGTCCCGCGCCCGACCAGCCGGGTCACCAGCTCGTCCCACGACGGCGGCGCCAGGAAGACGAACAGCGCGTCCGGCATGGACGCCCGCACCTGCCGGGCGCCCTGCAGGTCGATCTCCAGCAGGGCCGGCACCCCGGCCGCGAGCCGCTCGTCGACCGGGCCGCGCGGGGTGCCGTAGCGGTGCCGCCCGTGCACGACGGCCCACTCCAGCAGCTCGTCGTCGGCGACCATCCGGTCGAACTCGGCGTCGTCGACGAAGTGGTAGTGCACGCCCTCCTGCTCGCCCGGCCGGGGCGGGCGGGTGGTGGCGCTGACCGACAGCCAGACCTGCGGGTACCGGTCGCGGACGTCGGCCGAGACGGTCCCCTTGCCGACGGCGGTGGGGCCGGCCAGGACGGTCAGGCGGCTGGGCGTGGTCATCCGGTCCGGGCTCTCGGGCAAGGCGACGGTGCTCAGGAGACGGTGCTGATCACGAGTCGAAGCGCTCGACCAGCGCCCGCACCTGGTGGGGGCCGAGGCCGCGCACGCGGCGCGACTCGGAGATGCCGATCTCGTCCATGACCTGCTTGGCGCGGACCTTGCCGACGCCGGGCAGCGACTCCAGCAGCGCGCTGACCTTCATCTTGCCGATCGACTCGACCTCGGTGGCCTCCGCGATCGCCTCGGCCAGCGAGCCCTGCGCGTACTTGAGCCGGTTCTTGACCTCGGCGCGCTCCCGGCGGGCGATCGCGGCCTTCTCCAGGGCGGCGGCACGCTGCTCGGGAGTCAGGGGCGGCAGGGCCACGGGTGGTCACCTCTGGTCGAAGGTCGGGAGAGGCTCGCCCTCCCCCGGTCGGACGGTCCCGCGAACCTAGCGAGTCGGGACCGCGGCGGGCAACGCCGGGGGTCGCCGCCACGCGGGGGCGGCCGCGCGGTCGGCAGGTCGGAAGGTCAGGAACCGGTCAGGCCAGGGCGGCCGCGCACTCCTCGGCGGTGCGGCGTGCGGCGGCGCGCAGGGCGGCGACGTCCGGTCCGGCGGCCAGCACCTCCCGCGACGACGCCGGGAGCACCTGTCGGCGCGCCTCGCCGAACACCTCGGCCAGCCCGGCCGCGGTGCCGCCCTGGGCGCCGATGCCCGGGGCGAGCAGCGGGCCGCCGCAGGAGGCGAGGTCGATGCCGAGACGCTCGGCGACGGGGCCGACGGTGGCGCCGACGACCAGTCCGACCGAGCCGAGATCGCCTCCGGTGCGGGCGTTCTCGTCGCGCACGTGCTCGACCATCACCGACGCGAGCGGACGCCCGTCGGAGGTCGCGTGCTGCACCTCACCACCCTCGGGGTTGGAGGTCAGACCCAGGACGAAGACGCCGCGGCCGGTGAGGTGGGCGAGGTCGAGGAGCGGGCGCAGCGACCCGAAACCGAGGTACGGGGACACCGTGACGGCGTCGCCGGCGAGGGTGGACCCCTCCCCCGCGTAGGCGTCGGCGTACGCGGCCATGGTCGAGCCGATGTCACCGCGCTTGGCGTCCACGATCGTCAGCGTCCCGGCGGTGCGCAGGTGGCCCACCACCTGCTCGAGCACCGCCACGCCGCGGGAGCCGTGCCGCTCGAAGAACGCCGACTGCGGCTTCACCACGGCCACGGAGCCGGCCAGCGCCTCGACGCAGGTCATGGCGAACCGCTCGAGGCCGTCGGCGTCGTCGTCCAGGCCCCAGGCGTGCAGGAGCCCGGGGTGCGGGTCGATCCCGACGCAGAGCGGGCCGTGCTCGTCGGTCGCGGCGCGCAGCCGGGTGCCGAACGGGACGGGCGAGCCGCCGGGCCCGGTGGTCGCGGCTGTCTCGGTCACGGGGTGCTCCTCGGGGTGTGGGCCACGCCGACGACGTCGGCGACCCGCTCGATGCCGCGGGCCGCCAGGGCGTCGCCGAGCTCGCGGACGACGCGCGCGCACGCGGACGGGTCGTTGAACACGGCGGTGCCGACCTGCACGGCGGAGGCGCCGGCGGCCAGGAACTGCAGGGCGTCGAGGCCGGTGCGCACCCCGCCGATGCCGATCACCGGGACGGTGCGGAGGGCTCCGGCGCGCATGGCGGCGACGAGCTGCCACACCACCCGGACGGCGACCGCCCGGATCGCCGGGCCGGACAGGCCTCCGGTGGTGCCGGCCAGCTGCGGCCGCAGGGTGTCGGTGTCGACGACGAGGCCGAGCAGGGTGTTGATCGCGCTCAGGCCGTGCGCCCCACCCTCCAGGCACGCGGCGGCCACCGCCACGACGTCGGTGACGTCGGGCGAGAGCTTGGCCAGCACCGGCACGCCGGCCGGGGTGCGCTCGACCACCGCGGCGACCACCTCGCGGGAGGCGCCCGGGTCGCAGGCGAACACGAGCCCGCGGTTCGCGACGTTCGGGCAGGAGATGTTCACCTCCAGCGCGGCCACGCCGGGTTCACCGGCCAGCCGGGTGGCCAGCTCGGCGTACTCCTCGACCGAGCCGCCGGCGATGGAGACCACGGCGGTGGCACCGTTGTCGCGCAGCCACGGCAGGTCCTCCGCGAGGAAGCTCTCGATGCCCGGGCCCTGCAACCCGATGGAGTTCAGCATCCCCGACGGCGTCTCGGCCATCCGCGGCGTCGGGCGGCCGGAGCGCGGTCGCAGCATCACCGACTTGGTGACGACGGCACCGAGCGCCGCGACGTCGAGGAACGGGGCGAGCTCGCGGCCGGCGGCCGCGCAGCCGGACGCCGTCATCACCGGGTTGCGACAGGTGCAGCGTGCCGACCGAGGTGGTCAGGTCGGGCGCCGTGCCCGCCGGGGTCGTGGGGCTCGTGCTGGTCGCGGTCACCGCGCACCCCTGCCCGCGGCCACGACCGGGGCACCCAGCGCGTCGTCCGGGACGGCCGAGCCGCCGGCGGAGATCGCGTCCCACCGCAGCCGGTCGCCGTCGAACACGGGTCCCTCGACGCACGACCGGGTCATCCGGGTGCTGCCGTCGTCCCAGCGCACCGGCAGCACGCAGGTCATGCACACCCCGATGCCGCAGGCCATCGACTCCTCGACCGCGAGCTGGCTGCTCGCGCCGGCCGCGGCGGCCACCTCGTGCACGGCGCGCAGCATGCCCATCGGGCCGCACGCGTACGCCACCGCCGTGCCGTGCTCCGCCATCAGCGCGGGCATCACGTCGGTGACCAGGCCCGCCGTCCCGGCGGAGCCGTCGACGGTGGTGACGGTGACCGAGTCGGCGACCTGGCGGGCGCCCTGCTCACCGAACAGCCGCCCGGCGTCCGCGGCGCCGATGACGACGTCGACACGTGAGCCGTTCTCGCGCAGCGCCTCTGCGAGCCAGGTGAGCGGTGCCGAGCCGTAGCCGCCCCCGACGAGCACGGTGGCTCCCGCGGTGTCGGGCAGCGTGAAGGGCTGCCCGAGCGGGCCGACGACGTCGAGGTGGTCTCCGGGGCGCAGGGCCGCGATCACGCGGGTACCGGGTCCGTGCGCGGCCACCACGACCTCGACCGTGCCGGCACCGGCGTCGGCCCGGTGCAGCGAGAACGCGCGCCGCAGCAGCAGGGCCGACTCGGTCCCTCCGACCGCGCAGGCGACGAAGTGGCCCGGGCGGGCGTCGCGCGCCACCTCGGGCGCGCGCAGCACCAGGTGCCGGTAGGCACCGGCGGGCTGCGTTCGACAGCACCTCGGCCCGCACCTGAGCGGCGGTCATCGCGCCTCCCCCTCACCGGCCGCGGCGAAGCCCCACACGGCGTGCAGCGCCCGGGCGTGGTCCTGCAGCGAGGTCACCGAGGGCAGCCCCTCCACCGAGGTCGCCTCGATGCCCTGCACCGCGGCCGCGAGCTGCTGGACCGTGGTGATGATCGGCCGGTCCATCGCGGTCGTGGCGGCGCGGATCTCGTAGCCGTCGGCGCGCGCCGACCGCCCGGACGGGGTGTTGACCACGACGTCGACCTCGCCGTCGAGGATCCGCTGCACGATCGTCGGCTCGCCGTCCGGACCGGGCCCGGCCGAGTGCTTGCGCACGACGGTGGACGGGATCCCGTTGCGCCGCAGCGTGTGGGCGGTGCCCTCGGTGGCCAGCACCTCGAACCCGAGGTCGACCAGGCGCTTCACCGGGAAGATCATCGCCCGCTTGTCGCGGTCGGCGACCGAGACGAAGACCGACCCGGAGTTCGGCAGGCCGCCGTAGGCCGCCTTCTGCGCCTTGGCGAAGGCGCGCGGGAAGTCGACGTCGATGCCCATCACCTCGCCGGTGGAGCGCATCTCGGGGCCGAGGACGGAGTCGACCACCTGGCCGGCCGGGGTGAGGAACCGCTTGAACGGCAGCACCGCCTCCTTCACCGAGACCGGCGCCTCGGGCGGGAGCGTGCCGCCGTCGCCGGTGGCAGGCAGCATCCCCTCCGCCCGCAGGTCGGCGACGGTGGCGCCGAGCATGATCCGCGCGCACGCCTTGGCGAGCGGCACCCCGGTGGCCTTGGAGACGAACGGCACGGTGCGCGAGGCCCGCGGGTTCGCCTCCAGCACGTAGAGGACGCCTGCGGCCAGGGCGAACTGGATGTTCAGCAGCCCGCGCACCCCGACGCCGCGGGCGATCGCCTCGGTCTGCTCGCGCACCCGGGCGACCTCGGCGGACCCGAGGGTGGCCGGCGGCAGCGCGCAGCCCGAGTCGCCGGAGTGGATCCCGGCCTCCTCGATGTGCTCCATCACGCCGCCGAGGTACAGCTCGTGGCCGTCGAACAGCGCGTCGACGTCGATCTCGATGGCGTCGTCGAGGAACCGGTCGACCAGCACCGGGTTCTCGGGGGTGATCCGCACCCCGGACCCGGTGGCGCGGCCGAGGTAGGACGCCAGCGACTCCTCGTCGTAGACGATCTCCATCCCGCGGCCGCCGAGCACGTAGCTGGGGCGCACCAGCACCGGGTAGCCGATCGTGTCGGCCACCGCCTTGGCCTCGAGGAAGCTGGACGCGGTGCCGTGCTTCGGGGAGATCAGGCCGGCCTCGGCCAGCACCCGCCCGAACGCGCCCCGCTCCTCGGCCAGGTGGATCGCCGACGGGCTGGTCCCGACGATCGGGACGCCGGCCGCCTCGAGCCGGGCGGCGAGGCCGAGCGGGGTCTGGCCGCCGAGCTGGACGATGACGCCCACGACCTCGCCGGAGCGCTGCTCGGCGTGCACCACCTCGAGGACGTCCTCGAGCGTGAGCGGCTCGAAGTAGAGCCGGTCGGAGGTGTCGTAGTCGGTGGAGACGGTCTCCGGGTTGCAGTTGACCATCACCGTCTCGTAGCCGGCGTCGCGCAGCGCGAACGCGGCGTGGACGCAGGAGTAGTCGAACTCCACGCCCTGGCCGATCCGGTTCGGGCCCGAGCCCAGGATGATCACCTTGCGGCGGTCGCTGGGCGAGACCTCGTCCTCGGTGTCGTACGAGGAGTAGTGGTACGGCGTGCTGGCGGCGAACTCGGCGGCGCAGGTGTCGACCGTCTTGAAGACGGGCCGCACGCCGAGCGCGTGCCGCACCCCGCGGACGACGTCCTCGGGCATCGAGCGCAGGGCGCCGACCTGGGCGTCGGAGAAACCGTGGCGCTTGGCGCGGCGCAGCACCGCCGCGGTGAGCTCGGGCGCCTCGCGGACCTCGGCCGCCACCTCCTCGATGAGGACGAGCTGGTCGACGAACCAGGGATCGATCCCGGTCGCCGTGTGCACCTGGTCGACCGTCGCACCGGCGCGCAGCGCCTGCTGGACGGTGACGAGCCGTCCGTCCGTGGGCGTCTCGGCCGTCTTGAGCAGGGTGGCGGCGTCGAGCCCGGACGGGTCGCCGTCCCAGTGCAGCAGGTTCTTCGGCTGCTCGAGCGACCGCAGCGCCTTCTGCAGCGCCTCGGTGAAGCTGCGCCCGACCGCCATCGCCTCGCCCACCGACTTCATCGTCGTGGTGAGGGTGGCGTCGGCGGCGGGGAACTTCTCGAACGCGAACCGCGGGACCTTGACGACGACGTAGTCGAGGGTCGGCTCGAACGAGGCCGGCGTCTCCTGGGTGATGTCGTTGGGGATCTCGTCGAGGGTGTAGCCCACCGCGAGCCGCGCGGCGATCTTCGCGATCGGGAAGCCGGTGGCCTTCGACGCCAGCGCCGACGAGCGGGACACCCGCGGGTTCATCTCGATCACGATGATGCGGCCGTCGACCGGGTTCACCGCGAACTGGATGTTGCAGCCGCCGGTGTCGACGCCGACCTCGCGGATCACCGCGATGCCGATGTCGCGCAGGCGCTGGAACTCCCTGTCGGTCAACGTCATCGACGGTGCGACGGTGATCGAGTCACCGGTGTGGACGCCCATCGGGTCGAGGTTCTCGATCGAGCAGACCACCACGACGTTGTCGTTGCGGTCGCGCATCAGCTCGAGCTCGTACTCCTTCCACCCGATGATCGACTCCTCGAGCAGCACCTCGGTGGTGGGGCTCGCGTGCAGGCCGGCGCCGGCCATCCGGCGCAGCTCGCCCTCGTCGTGCGCGAAGCCCGAGCCGAGGCCACCCATCGTGAACGACGGCCTCACCACCACCGGGAAGCCGAGATCGACTGCGCCGGCGAGCACCTCGTCCATCGTGTGGCAGATCACGGAGCGGGCCGACTCGGCACCGCACCGCTCGACGACGCCCTTGAACGCGTGCCGGTCCTCGCCGAGCTGGATCGCGTCGACGTTGGCGCCGATCAGCTCCACGCCGTAGCGCTCGAGCACCCCCGACTCGTGCAGCGCGATCGCGGTGTTGAGCGCGGTCTGGCCGCCCAGGGTCGGCAGCAGCGCGTCGGGGCGCTCCTTGGCGATGATCGCCTCGACGACGTCCGGCGTGATCGGCTCGACGTAGGTGGCGTCGGCGAACTCGGGGTCGGTCATGATCGTCGCCGGGTTGGAGTTCACCAGGACGACCCGCAGGCCCTCCTCGCGCAGCACGCGGCACGCCTGGGTCCCGGAGTAGTCGAACTCGCAGGCCTGGCCGATGACGATCGGCCCCGACCCGATGACCAGGACGCTGGAGAGGTCCTCGCGCCGCGGCATCAGCGGGCCTCCGTCGTCGTGCTCATCAGGTCGACGAAGCGGTCGAACAGGTAGGCGGCGTCGTGCGGGCCGGCGGCGGCCTCGGGGTGGTACTGCACCGAGAAGGCGGGGACGTCGAGGCAGTCCAGACCCTCGACGACGCCGTCGTTGAGGCAGACGTGCGAGACCCGGGCCCGGCCGTGCGGCGTGTCGAACGGCGCGCCGTCGTCGGAGCCCTCGGGCGCCCGCACCGCGAACCCGTGGTTGTGCGCGGTGACCTCGACCTTGCCGGTGGTGCGGTCGAGCACCGGCTGGTTGATGCCGCGGTGGCCGTAGGTGAGCTTGTAGGTGCCGAGGCCGAGGGCCCGGCCGAGCAGCTGGTTGCCGAAGCAGATGCCGAAGAACGGGATCCGCCGCTCCAGCACCGCGCCGATCAGGCCGACCACGTCGTTCGCCGCGCTCGGGTCGCCCGGGCCGTTGGAGAAGAACACGCCGTCGGGCGAGACGGCGACGACGTCCTCGACGGTGGACGACGCCGGCAGCACGTGGACCTCGATGCCGCGCTCGGCCATCAGCGCGGGCGTCATGCCCTTGATGCCGAGGTCGATCGCGGCCACGGTGAAGCGCGTCGCGACCCACGGCCGGGACGACGTACGGCTCGGACGTGGTGACCTCGCCCGCGAGGTCGGCGCCCGCCATCGAGGGCGACTCCCGCACCACCGCGAGCATCTCGGTCTCGCTGGTCACGGCGTCGCCGGAGAAGATCCCGGCCCGCATCGCGCCGCGCTCGCGCAGGTGCCGGGTCAGCGCGCGGGTGTCGACGTCGCTGATGCCCACGACGCCCTGGGCGGCGAGCTCGTCGGCCAGGGCGCGCGTGGCCCGCCAGCTCGACGAGCGGCGCGCGGGGTCGCGGACGACGTAACCGGCCACCCAGATCCGGGACGACTCGTCGTCCTCGTCGTTCCACCCGGTGTTGCCGATGTGCGGGGCCGTCATCACGACCACCTGGCGGTGGTACGACGGGTCGGTGAGGGTCTCCTGGTAGCCGGTCATCGCGGTGCAGAAGACCGCCTCCCCGACCGTGGAGCCGGTGGCCCCGTAGGCCGACCCCAGGAAGGTCCGGCCGTCCTCCAGCACGAGCACGGCGTCAGCCACGTGCGTCCTCCTCGTCGTGGGTGCGGGTCAGAGCGAGGACCGCGTCCTCGAGGGCGTCGCGGTCGCGGTCGAAGCGGGTGCGCAGGGCGGTGTCGAGCCCGACGTCCCCGGTGGTCCAGGAGACGACGACCAGGCCGTCCTCCCCCACGAACTTGCCGGCGGCACCGCGCTCGCGCCGCACGTCGTCGACGGCGCCGGCGGGCACCCACAGGTCGGGGGCCCCGGCGCGCACGACGAGCAGGCCCTCGCGGTGCACCGACACCTGCGCGGCGGTGCGCAGACCGAGCCCGTGCGCGACCACGCGGTCGAGCCAGTCACCTGCCCGGGTGGTGGAGACGTACACGGCCTCGACCGGCCCGAACGTGCTGGGCGGCAACGGGTCCGGCGTCGCGGGTGGTGCCGGGACGTCCGCCTGGCGCCGTCCGCGCCGGCGCCAGCCCCACCACATCAGACCCCAGAGCACCGGGACGACGAGCAGCAGGAGCAGCCCGAGCTGGAGCTCGCTCACGCGGTCGCGCCCACGGCCGACGCGGGCGTCGAGGTCCGCCTCGGCCAGCGGCTCGCCGAGCCGGCCGTCGAGCACCGTGGGGTGCCCGTGCCAGAACGTCGCGACGACCCGGCCCGGCAGCTCGCGACCCGCGTACGGGCTGTTGCGGCCGCGGGTCGCGTGCGTCCGGGGATCGACGGTGCGGGTGGCGGACGGGTCGACCAGCACGAGGTGCGCCGGCGCCCCGACCTGCAGCGGGCGGTCGTAGCCGTCCAGGCGCCCGATCGCGGCCGGCGTCGTGGACATCACCCGCGCGACGCCGGCCCAGTCGAGCAGGCCGGTGTCGACCATCGCGTGCTGGACGACCGACAGCGCCGTCTCGAGCCCGGTCATCCCCATCGCGGCGGCGGACCACTCGCAGTCCTTGTCCTCCACCGGGTGCGGGGCGTGGTCGGTGGCGACGACGTCGATCGTGCCGTCGGCCAGCGCGGCCCGCAGCGCCTCCACGTCGGTCTGCGTGCGCAGCGGCGGGTTGACCTTGAAGACGGGGTCGTAGCCGCGGACGAGGTCGTGGGTCAGCAGCAGGTGGTGCGGCGTCACCTCGGCGGTGACCTGCACCCCGCGCGACTTCGCCCACCGGATGATCTCGACCGACCCCGCGGTGGAGACGTGGCACACGTGCAGCCGCGCACCCACGTGGTCGGCCAGCAGCACGTCGCGGGCGATGACGGCCTCCTCGGCGACCGCCGGCCACCCGGCCAGGCCGAGCACGCCGCTCAGGGTGCCCTCGTGCATCTGGGCGCCGGCCGTGAGCCGCGGCTCCTGCGCGTGCTGGGCCACCACGCCGTCGATCGCCTTGACGTACTCCAGCGCGCGGCGCATCAGCACGGCGTCGTCGACGCAGTGGCCGTCGTCGCTGAAGACCCGCACGCCGGCGGCGGAGTCGGCCATCGCGCCCAGCTCGGCCAGGCGCTCGCCGGCCAGCCCGGCGGAGACCGCGCCGACCGGCCGCACGTCGCAGCGGCCGGCGCGGCGGCCGAGCCGCCAGACCTGCTCGACCACGCCGGCGGTGTCGGCCACCGGATCGGTGTTGGCCATGGCGAACACCGCGGTGAAACCGCCGAGGGCCGCTGCCGCCGTGCCGGTCTCGACGGTCTCGGCGTCCTCGCGGCCGGGCTCGCGCAGGTGCGTGTGCAGGTCGACCAGGCCGGGGAGCGCGACGAGCCCGGTCGCGTCGACGACCTCGGCGCCGTCGGCCTCGAGCCCCGTGCCGACCTCGGCCACCAGTCCGTCGCGCAGGAGCAGGTCGGTCGGGTCGCCGCCGAGCAGCGCGGGCGCCCTTCACCAGGTACGTGCTCGGGGTGCTCACAGGCCGGCCTCCTCGGTGACGGCGTCCGGCTGAGAGCCGGACAGCAGCAGGTACAGGGCGGCCATCCGCACGGCGACGCCGTTGGAGACCTGCTCGACGATGGTCGACCGGACGCCGTCGGCGGCCTCGGCGGTGATCTCCAGGCCGCGGTTCATCGGGCCGGGGTGCATGACGATGGCGTGGTCCGGCATCAGGTCCATCCGCCGGGTGTCGAGCCCGTAGCGGCGCGAGTACTCCCGCGCCGACGGGAAGAACCCGCCGCCCTGCGCGGTCATCCGCTCGCGCTGGACCCGCAGCATCATCACGGCGTCGACGCCGTCACCGTCGGTGAGCGCGGCGTCGAGGTCGTAGGACGTGCGGCACGGCCAGGTCTCGACCCCCACCGGCAGCAGCGTCGGCGGCGCGACCACGGTGACCTCGGCGCCGAGGGTGTCGAGCAGCAGCACGTTCGAGCGCGCCACCCGGCTGTGCAGCACGTCGCCGACGATGGCCACCCGCAGGCCCTTGAGGTCGGCGCCCGTCGGGTCGGCCACCAGGCGGCGGCGCATCGTGAACGCGTCCAGCAGGGCCTGGGTGGGGTGCTCGTGGGTGCCGTCGCCCGCGTTGAGGACGCTGCCGCGGATCCAGCCCGAGTGCGCGAGCCGGTGCGGCGCGCCCGACGAGGGGTGCCGCACGACGACGGCGTCGGCCCCCATCGCCTCCAGCGTCAGCGCGGTGTCCTTCAGGCTCTCGCCCTTGGAGACCGACGAGCCCTTCGCGGAGAAGTTGATGACGTCGGCGGACAGCCGCTTGGCGGCGGCCTCGAACGAGATCCGGGTGCGGGTGGAGTCCTCGAAGAACAGGTTGACGACGGTGAGGCCGCGCAGCGTGGGCAGCTTCTTGATCGAGCGCTGCTGGGTGGCGGCCATCTGCTCGGCGACGTCGAGCAGCTCGACGGCCTGGTCGCGGGTGAGGTCGCCGGCCGACAGCAGGTGCCTCATGCCGCACCTCCCCGGGCCGAGGCGTCCGGCCGGCGTCGCGACGCCCTCGGGGGCGCGGTCCTCGATCACCACGGAGTCCTCGCCGTCGATCTCGGCGAGCTTCACCGTCACCCGCTCGCTGGTGGAGGTGGGCAGGTTCTTGCCCACGTGGTCGGCCCGGATCGGCAGCTCGCGGTGGCCGCGGTCGACCAGCACGGCGAGCCGCACCGCGCGCGGGCGGCCGAGGTCGGACAGCGCGTCGAGGGCGGCCCGGATGGTGCGGCCGGAGTACAGGACGTCGTCGACCAGGACGACGACCTTGCCGTCGATGCCCCCGACCGGCAGGTCGGTGGCCTCGAGGGTGCGGGTGGGGTGCTGGCGCAGGTCGTCGCGGTGCATCGTGACGTCGAGGGCGCCGGCCTGCAGGCCGTTGCCGGGCTCGACCTGCTCGACCACGGCGGCCAGGCGGCGGGCCAGGGGGACGCCACGGGTGCGGATGCCCAGCAGGACGAGGTCGTCGGCACCCTTGTTGCGCTCGAGGATCTCGTGCGCGATGCGGGTGAGGACCCGGGAGATGTCGTCGGGTCCGAGGACCGGACGAGGACGTGCAGACGCCATCGGGCGACTCCTTCCCCGCCTCTCAGGACGGAGGTTGAAGGACTCGGTGCTCACCTGTGGGCTCACTGGTGGGGCTGCGGCGACACTACCCCAGCCGCCGTCGCCCGCCGGACGCCGGTCCGTGATCCGGAACGGCGTGGCGCGCTTGACCTGGACGGTTACACTGCGTGATGTTGGTGACGGCGCGTGCACGGGTACGCGCGTCCGAGAGCAGGGGTGGGTCACAGGCATGAGCGAGTACGCCAAGGCGCTGGGTGCGCAGCTGCGGTCGGTGCGCAGCACCGCCGGCCTGTCGCTGCAGGGGGTCGAGCAGCGCTCGACCGGGCGGTGGAAGGCGGTGGTGGTCGGCTCCTACGAGCGTGGCGACCGGGCCATCACCGTGCAGCGCCTCGCCGAGCTGGCCGAGTTCTACGAGGTGCCGGTGGCCTCGCTGCTGCCCGACACCTCGCCGAGCGAGGCGGCCGCCGCGCCGCCGCGGCTGGTGCTCGACCTCGACCGGCTCTCGCAGGTGCCGGGCGACACCGGGCAGCCGCTGGAGCGCTACGCGCAGACGATCCAGGAGCAGCGCGGCGAGCACGGAGCGTCATCGCTGTCGATCCGCGCCGAGGACCTGCGCACCCTCGCGGTGATCTACGACCTCGCGCCCGAGGCGCTGGTCGAGCAGCTGATCGGCTGGAACGTCCTGAACGCCGACGCCCGCCGCGCCGTCATCGGGGACTGACGCCCCGGCCCGCTCTCGTCGGCCCCCTGTCGTCGGCCTAGTGAACGTGGCGGTCACCACGTTCACTGGGCGTGCGAGCCTCGTGGAGTCGCCGCCCGCCTCGCCAGGAACCTGAGCGGGCTCAGACGAGCAGGGTCGGCTTCATCCGGACCAGCCGGCCGAGCAGCCCGTTGACGAACGCCGGCGAGTCGTCGGTGCTGAGCGACTTCGCCAGCTCGACCGCCTCGTCGACGGCGACGGCGTCGGGGACGTCCTCGCACCAGAGCAGCTCGAACACGCCGATCCGCAGCACCTGGCGGTCGACCGCGGGCATCCGGTCGATCGTCCAGCCCTGCGAGTAGGTGCTGAGCAGCTCGTCGATCCGCTCACGGTGCGCCTGGACGCCCTCGATGATCGTGACGGCGTGCTCGGGGATCGGCGGGTCGGCCGCAGGGAGCCGCTCGCGCAGCACGGCGACCGCGTCGGTGCCGCGCTGGTCGGCCTCGAACAGCACGTCCAGCGCGCGCTTGCGCGCCTTGGACCTCGCACCCACGGTCCACTAGTTGACGCGCCCCAGGTAGTCGCCGGTGCGGGTGTCGACCTTGACCCGGGTGCCGGCCTCGATGAACAGCGGGACGGCGATCTGGTGGCCGGTCTGCAGCGTGGCGGGCTTGGTGCCGCCGGTGGAGCGGTCGCCCTGCAGGCCGGGCTCGGTGTAGGTGATCTCGAGCACCACGGAGGTCGGCAGCTCGACGTAGAGCGGGGTGCCGTCGTGCATCGCGACGACCGCGGTCTGGTTCTCGAGCATGAAGTTCGCGGCGTCGCCCACCACGGCGGCGCTGATGTGCTGGAAGTCGTAGGTGGACGAGTCCATGAAGACGAAGTCGTCGCCCTCCTTGTAGGAGAACGTCATGTCGCGCTTGTCGACGTTGGCGGTCTCGACCTTGGTGCCGGCGTTGAAGGTCTTGTCGACGACCTTGCCCGACAGCACCGCCTTCAGCTTGGTCCGCACGAACGCCGGGCCCTTGCCGGGCTTGACGTGCTGGAACTCCACGACCGACCAGAGCTGGTTGTCGAGGTTGAGGACCATGCCGTTCTTGAGGTCGTTCGTCGAGGCCACCGGTTCTGCTCTCTCTCGCGTGGGCACGCCCGTGCCCGGGGAAGTCGTCAGGGATCGCGTCGATGGTAGCCGCCCGGATCACTGCAGATGAATCCGTCGGCGTCCCGAGCACGACACGGCATGACAAGACGGAGCCAACTTGTTATCAGATCTATCGCATCCGGATAACATGAGCCGTCCACGTCCAACGATAGGAGGTCTCCGGTGAGTCAGTGGCCGGTCGTGACGACGGAGGAGGTCGACTGGGTGCCCGGCGAGGCGTACGAGGTCGTCTCGCAGGCACAGCGCCGCCGCCATCGGGGTCCGTACTCGGCCGCAGTTGTCCCCCGCATCGCGGACCAAAGCCTGACATTGACCGGGTCGACGCTCGCTTCGGTCGAGGAGGCCGCCACCGAGGTCGCGCGGTTCGACGAGCAGATGGGTGGGGAGATCGCGCCGTTCGCCGCGCTGCTACTGCGATCGGAAGCAGCCGCCAGCTCGCAGATCGAGAACCTGACGGCCTCCGCGCGCGCCATCGCCGAGGCCGAGGCGGGAGTGAGGGAGCGCGCCAACGCTGCACTGGTGGTGGCGAACACGCGGGCCATGACGGCTGCGCTCGAGCTCGCCGAGGACATCTCGACCCAGTCACTGCTCGCCATGCACGACGCGCTCCTGCACACGTCTGCACCGGCGATCGCCGGTCGGTTCCGCGAGGAAGCGGTGTGGATCGGCGGCACCTCGATCGGCCCGCACCTCGCCGACTACGTCGCACCTGCGCACGCGCGCGTTCCCGACGCGATCCAGGACCTCGTGTCCTTCATCCACCGCGACGACCTGCCGGTCCTCCCGCAGGTGGCCATCGCACACGCGCACTTCGAGACCATCCACCCGTTCGCGGACGGCAACGGGCGGACGGGGCGCGCGCTCATCCACTCGATGCTGCGACACAAGGGACTGACGACCAACGTCACAGTCCCGGTCTCCGCAGGCCTGCTCGCCGATACCCGCGCCTACTTCCACGCCCTGGACGCCTACCGGGACGGCGACGTCGAGACGATCGTCCGACGGGTGGCTGAGGCCACGCTCGAGTCGCTGACCAACGGCAGGGCGCTGGTCCGGGAGCTCCGCGAGATCCGGCGATCATGGCGAGAGACCCTTGGCGTGCGCGACGCGTCGCAGCGTTGGGCCGTGGCAGAGCTCGTGCTGCGACAGCCGGTGGTCACCGGCCAGCTGGTAGCCGAGTCACTGGCCGTGGCTCCCAGCAACGTGTACCGGCACCTCGACGCCCTCGCGGCCGCCGGGATCCTGGTGGAGAGCACCGACCAGCGACGCAACCGCGTCTGGCGCTCGACCGAGGTGCTCAGCGCTCTCGACGCCTTCGCAGCCCGGGTCGGTCGTCGTTACCGCGAGACCTCCGCGTAGGCGGCCTGCAGCAGGGCCGGGTCGGGGCCCTCGAGGCGCGAGGGACGAGCCAGGTCGTCGAGCACGACGAACCGGAGCAGGTCGCCGCGGGTCTTCTTGTCGCGGCGCATGCCGTCGAGCAGCTGGGGCCAGCGGTCGCCACGGTAGGTGAGCGGAAGGCCGAGCGAGCCGAGGACGCTGCGGTGCCGGTCGGCGACGGCCTCGGGCAGTCGGCCGGCCAGGCGCGAGAGCTCGGCGGCGAACACCATGCCGACGCTCACCGCGGCACCGTGCCGCCACTGGTACCGCTCCACCAGCTCGATCGCGTGGCCGAGGGTGTGGCCGTAGTTGAGCACCTCGCGCAGGCCCGTCTCGGTGAGGTCCTGCGCCACGACGTCGGCCTTCACCCGCACCGAGCGCTCGACCAGCTCGCGCACGACCGCCGCCGCGGGGTCGGCCACCGCCTCCGGGTCGGCCTCGACCAGCTCGAGGATGCGCGGGTCGGCGACGAAGCCGCACTTGACCACCTCGGCCATGCCCGCGAGCAGGTCGTTGCGCGGCAGCGTCTGCAGCGTGGCGAGGTCGCACAGCACGCCGGCCGGCGGGTGGAACGCCCCGACCAGGTTCTTGCCCTCGGCGGTGTTGATACCGGTCTTGCCGCCGACGGCGGCGTCGACCATGCCGAGCAGGGTGGTGGGGACGTGGACCACGCGCACCCCGCGCAGCCACGTGGCGGCGACGAAGCCGGCGAGGTCGGTGACCGCTCCCCCGCCGACCGCCACGACGGCGTCGGACCGGGTGAAGCCGGCCTGCCCCAGCACCTGCCACAGGAACGACGCGACGGTGGCGTGCTTGGCCTCCTCGGCGTCCGGCACCTCGGCGACGAACGACTGGAAACCGTTGGCGGCCAGGTCTTCTCGCACGGCCTCGCCGGTGGTGGCCAGTGCGCGGGGGTGGACGACGAGCACGCGCTGGACGTCCTCGCCGAGCAGGGCCGGGAGCTCGTCGAGCAGCCCCTCGCCCACCACGACGTCGTACGGCGCGTCGCCCGCGACCGTGATCCGGGTCGGCGCGGTCACGGCTCGGACCCCGCACCCGCGCCGGGTCGCGCGGCCAGCACCAGCTCGGCGACCTCCTCGGGCGACAGACCGTCGGTGAGCACCGTCGCCGCCGCGAGGCGCTCGTACACCGGCCGCCGCTTGCTCATGATCGCGATCCACTGGGCGCGCGGGTTGCCCATCAGCAGAGGGCGACTCGCGTTCAGCCCGACCCGGCGGGCGGCGTCGGCGATGCCGACGTCGAGGAAGACCACGAGCGCCGACGCCGGGTCGAGCCCGGCGAGCAGCTCCTCCGTGCGCGTCGTCGAGCACGGCGCCACCGCCGAGGGAGAGCACCGCCGCCCCGTCGGCCAGGGCCGCGACCTCGGCGGCCACGGCGTCGCGCTCGAACGCGCGGAAGGCGGCCTCGCCGTCCTCGACGAACACGTCGGAGACGCTCTTGCCGGCCGCCTGCTCGACCCGGGCGTCGGTGTCGCGGAACGGCAGCCCGCGAGCGTCGGCGACGAGCCGCCCGACGGTGGTCTTGCCCGCCCCCATCGGACCGATGAGCACGACGGAGTGCTGCGAGAGTTCCTCTGGCACAGTGCTCACCGCATGGTCTCCGGGATCGACGCGAGGTAGCCGTCGAGGTTGCGGCGCACCTCGGCGACGCTGTCGCCGCCGAGCTTCTCGACCACGGCGTCGGCCAGGACGAGCGCCACCATCGCCTCGGCCACCACGCCCGCCGCGGGCACGGCGCAGACGTCGGAGCGCTGGTTGATCGCCACCGCCTTCTCGCCGGTGGCGACGTCGACCGTGTCGAGGGCGCGCGGGACGGTGGAGATCGGCTTCATCGCGGCCCGCACGCGCAGCACGCCGCCGGTGGTCATGCCGCCCTCGACGCCGCCCGCGCGACCGGTACGGCGGCGCAGGCCGTCCGGGCCGCTCTCGATCTCGTCGTGCGCCTGCGAGCCGCGCCGCGCGGCGGTCAGGAACCCGTCGCCGACCTCGACGCCCTTGATCGCCTGGATGCCCATCAGCGCACCGGCGAGCCGGCTGTCGAGGCGCCGGTCCCAGTGCACGTGCGAGCCCAGGCCCGGCGGCAGCCCGTAGGCGACGACCTCGACGACCCCGCCCAGGGTGTCGCCCTCCTTCCGCGCGGCGTCGACCTCGGCCACCATCGCGGCCGAGGTGGCGGCGTCGTGGCAGCGCATCGGGTCGGCGTCGAGCGCGTCGACGTCGTCGGGGTGCGGCAGCCCGGTGCCCTCGGGCACCATCACCGGCCCGATCCCGACGGTGTGGCTGACCAGCCGGACGCCGACGGCCTGCTCGAGGAAGCGCGAGGCGACCTCGCCGAGGGCGACCCGGGCCGCGGTCTCGCGGGCGCTGGAGCGCTCGAGCACCGGGCGGGCGTCGGTGAAGCCGTACTTCTGCATCCCGGCGAGGTCGGCGTGGCCGGGACGGGGACGGGTGAGCGGTGCGTTGCGGGCCTGCTCGGCCAGCACGTCGGCGTCGACCGGGTCGGCCGACATCACCGTCTCCCACTTGGGCCACTCGGTGTTGGCGACCTGCACGGCGACCGGCCCGCCCTGGGTGCGGCCGTGCCGCACGCCGCCGAGCAGGCTGACCTCGTCGGCCTCGAACTTCATCCGGGCACCCCGCCCGTACCCGAGCCGGCGACGGGCCAGGGCGCGCGGCGACGTCGGCGGTGGTCACCTCGACGCCGGCCGGAAGCCCTTCCAGCACACCGATGAGGGCGGGACCGTGGGACTCCCCCGCCGTGAGCCAACGCAGCATGGCGCGATCCTCCCACGCGCCCCGGGAACGCCGACGGGGACGCCCAGGTGCTGGGCGTCCCCGTCGGTGCGGGTGGCGGGCTCTCCTCGTCGGACGGGCCCGTCAGGTCACTCGGTAGACGAAGGCCAGGAAGGTCTCGCCGACGTGCGCGGTGTAGTCGACGCCGTCGACCGTGACGCGTGACGAAGTCGATCTGTCCGTCCGGCGGTGGCGAGGTCGGTGCCGACCGACTTGTAGACGATGACGCTCGCCGGCGAGTCGGCACGTCGGCGTCGAAGGCCGAACCGACCGGCAGGTCGATCGGCGTGGTCTCCCCGAGCGAGGTGCGGACGACGGCGTCGACGGTGTTCGTCGCCTCGTCGATGTCCACGACCTGGATGGTGACGAACAGCGGGGTGAGGCCGTCGGCACCGTTCGCGCCGTTGCGGCCGTCCTTGCCGTTGCGACCGTCCTTGCCGTCCTTGCCGTCCGCACCGGCGGACCCGCCACCGGACGCGCCGCCACCGGCGGAGCTGCCGGACGAGCCGGCGGACGACCCGGTGGTCGAGCCCGCCGCGGCGCCGGACGAGCCGGCGGCCGCACCTGCGGTGGCGAGGAACGGGTTGCGGGAGGACAGCGTGGTGTCCACCGCCGGCGTCGGCGGGGCGGGGCTGCTCTCCACCGGCTCCGGCGTCGTGGCGGTCCCACGGGCGACCGGCGCGTCGGTGGTCGTGGGGTCGTCGCCGCCGGCGAAGGCGAAGAAGTACACACCGGCTGCGGCGGCGGCCACGGCGGCGACGCCGGCGACCGCGACGAGCGGTCCCTTGCCTCGTCCGGAGGTGGTCGGTGCGGGCGCGGCGGGCTGCGGCGCCGCGGCGGGCGCCGGCGTCCCGAACGGGCTCGTGGTCATCTCAGGTTCTCCCGTGTCTCAGTTGTTGGCGCCGGTGGCGGCCGCGGCGGGGGCCGCGGCGGTGGCGACGGGGGCCAGGACGAAGACCCGTCCGGTCAGCTTCAGCGTGACGTCACCGTTGACCGTGGCGGGCCGGCCGGCCGAGGCGACCGCCGGCTTCTCGGCCGTGCTGAGCAGGCCGTCGACCAGGTAGCGCCGGTCGCCCGTCTGCAGCGCCTTGACGAAGGCCTCTGCCGCGTCGAACGGCCCGAGCGACCTCGATCGACGACCGGCATCGCCGACAGACCGCTCGTGGTGCTCGTGCCGCAGCGGCCGCGGCAGCGCGTCCGCGCCCTCGGCCGGCTCGACCCTCGGGGCCGGCGCGGTGGCAGCGGGGGCCACCGTGGTGACCATCGGCGTCACGACGCCCGGCTCGATCTTCATCAGGGTGACGCCCGACGCCGTCGCCATGGCGGTCAGGTCGCGCGTCAGGGTGGCCAGCTGGGCGTCCTCGGGCATGGCCAGCTTGATCGCGGCCAGCTCGGCCTTGCGCTGCGGCAGCTCGGCGTACTGCGCCTTGAGCTGCTCGATCCGCACCTCGAGCTGGTCGTTGACCTGGACGGCGCTGGCGGTCTGGTCGCGCAGGTCGGCCGCCTCGGCGCGCTTCGGCGCGATGAGGAGGAACCAGCCGGCCAGGACGATCACGGCGCACACCAGGGCGGTGCCGCTGATCCAGAGCTGGGACTTGGTGAGTCGCATGTCAGGAGGCCTTCGGCTCGAAGCGGAGGGACAGGGCCTCGGGGCCCACCTCCACGGTGGACGTGAAGTCGACGACGGCGTGCCCGTCGAGGTCGGTCCGCGAGGACGTGCTGTACTGCGCGTTCTGGAAGCCCTCGATGGTCTCGAGCGCGTCGAGCCAGTTCGCGACGTCGTCGTGCACCAGACCGGTGCCGTTGAACGTGATGGTGCCGATGGCGCCGCGACTGCCGTGCCGGCGGCCGCGGCGGCCGGGTCGACGACGGGCGGCGTGACCGTGACCGTCATGTCCTTGAGGAACACGTTGTCGGGGTACGACTTCGAGAGCCGGTCGAGGTACTCGTACCAGAGCACGTCGGTCGCCATCGCGGTCGCCTGGGCGGACTGCGCGGCCTCGACCTGGCCCATGACGAGCGGCACCTCGGCGTACTTCGCCTGCTCGGTGGTGAGCTCGTTGGTCCGCTGGGTCTGGGCGGCGAGCTTGTCCTGCTCGGCCGACGCCGCGGCGGCCGACCAGACGAAGCCGCCGACGACCAGGCCGGCGACCGCGATCGTGAGGGCGGCCAGGCCGACCTGCACCTTCTTGAAGCCCCGCTCCGCCTCGATCTCCGGCGGCATCAGGTTCACGCGCGGCACCGAGTAGGTGCCCGCGAAGAAGTCGGTGGGGGCGGGAGCGGTGCTCCCCTTCTGGACGTTGACGCTCATCACACGGCTCCGAGGGCGAGGCCGACGGGAACCGCGGCCAGGGGCTGGACGAACTGGAGCTGCTCCGGCGACAGGCCGGTGCGGCCGACGTTGAGGGTGGCCATCGGGTCACCGGCGACGACGTCGTAGCGCGTCGTGCTGGAGAGCCGCTCGGCCAGGCCGCGCAGGCACGAGCCGCCGCCGGAGACGACGACGCGCTCCACGGGGTGCTCGGGGTTCGAGGCGGCGAAGTAGTCGAGCGAGCCGCGCACCTCGTCGAGGAAGGTCTGGGTCACCGAGTCGACCACGCGCGAGGCGCGCTCGTACTCGCCGCCGGCGCCGACCAGGCCCAGGGTCTGCTTGATGCCCTCGGCCTCGGTGAGCGGGACACCGAGCTTCTCCGCGACGGAGTCGGTGATGTCCTGGCCGCCCATCAGCAGGATGCGGACGAACAGCGGGACGCCGTTGCTGTGGACGACGATGTTGGTGACGCGGGCGCCGATGTCGACCAGCGCCTCGGTCTCGATGTCGGGGTCGAGCCGGGTGCCGACGGCGCGCAGGACGGCGAACGAGGTGAGGTCCACCATCGTGACGCGCAGGCCGGCGGCCTCGACCGCACGGACGTTGGCCATCACGACGTCGCGCTGGGCGGCGACCAGCAGGCCGCGCACCTGGCGACCGCCGTTGACCTCCACCGTCTGCACGGGGTGGAAGTCGAGGACGGCCTGCTCGACGGGCATGGGGAGGTAGTCCTGCACGTGGAACTGCAGCGACTTCTTCATCTCGGCCGGGGTCAGCTCGGGCAGGTCGATCTGGCGCACGGCCACACGCTGGTTGGCGACGCCGAGGACGACCTTCTTGTGGCTGAACTTGGTGGCGGACCACAGCTGGCGGATGGCGGCCGACACCGCGGGACCGTCGACGACCTCGCCGTCGCGCACTGCACCTTCGGGAAGGGCCACCTGGCCGAACTTCTCGAGGGTCACTCGTCCCTTGCCGAACGACAGCTCGGCCGCGCGCACCCCGGAGGTGCCGATGTCGAGACCGATGGCGGTTGAGGCCACGTCACGTCCCCTTCTCCTCGCGGCCCCGTCCGGGCCGTCCTGTCCCTCATCGGGGCGAAGGGGTGCCGCCTTGAGCGTTGGCAGGCGAGCAGTTCTGCGCCGGAGCCGCCTGTTCGGCCCAGCAGACCGGGGGCCGACCGTGGGGTCAGCGCACGCCGGCGACGCGCAGGTACGCGTCCGCGATGGCCCCGCCGGCGAAGACGGCGATCCAGGTGCCGACGAGCATGTAAGGGCCGTAAGGGATCCGGGACTTGCGCCCGGCCCGGCGGGTCAGCATCAGCAGCACGCCGGAGATCCCGCCCACGAGGAAACCGAGGAACAGGCCGACCACGACGTGCTGCCACCCGAGGTACGCCAGGTACATCCCGAGCACGCCCGCGAGCTTGACGTCACCGAAGCCCATCCCGCCGGGGTAGATGAAGGCGAGCAGGAAGTAGAAGCGCGTAGAGGGCGGCGCCACCCGCCGCCACCCGCAGGAGCACACCGGCGTCGTGGTCGAGCAGGGCGGCCGCCGTCGAGCAGCACGCCGGCGACCACGTAGCTGGGCAGCACGATCGAGTTCGGGAGCCGGTGCACGTCGATGTCGATCAGGGCCAGCGCGACCGTGATCGCCGCCAGGTAGAGGAAGGCCGGCAGCTCCCACGCGAGGCCGAACCGCCAGGCCGTCAGGCCGAACAGCACGGCGGTGCCGAGCTCGACCAGCGGGTACCGGGGGCTGATCCGCTCGTGGCAGTGCCGGCACTGGCCGGCGAGCAGCAGCCAGCTCAGCACCGGCACGTTGTCGCGGGCCGAGATCGGGTTGCCGCAGGACGGGCAGGCGCTCGGCGGGCTGACCACCGACTCCCCCCGCGGCACGCGCCAGATGACGACGTTGAGGAAGGAGCCGATGGCCAGCCCGAGCACCGAGGCCAGCGACACGACGAAGACCGTCACGGCGCAGAACCTACCGTCGGGACCGCGGTCACCTCGGGAGCGGTCCGGCTACGGGGCGTACTGGGGCGAGACCTCGCCCGTGTACCGACCGCCCCAGACCGCGTTGGTCCACTGCGGGAAGTACGGCGGTGCCGAGAACTTCAGCCGCTTGTCGTACCGGTAGTCCTTGAGGTAGCCGGCGCTGCCGCGTCCGACGATGCCGCGCCACTCCTGGGCGATCGCGCCGCGGACGTAGAGCTGGCCCTCGCCGCTGCCCCGGAAGTAGTTCTGCACGCCGAAGCTGTGCTGGAGCGTCTGGATGGCCGCGGCGATCTGGATCCCGTTGGAGGGGTAGGCGCGCCCTGGTCGACGTCGGTGTAGCGCTTCGGCCAGGCCGAGACCTGGGTCGGGCTGTCGGCCCAGCTCCAGGAGCCGGTGCAGCGCCGGCTCGAGCCGCTGCCGGCCCACCGCGAGCACGCCATCGTGTCGAGCCAGGGGTTGTACACCTCGACCGAGTTCGACGCCACCAGTCCGAGCATGTCGGTGCCGGACAGCCCACGAGCCAGGACCAGGTCACCGGTGGCGGTGATGCTGTTGGAGGCCGCCACGGTGACCCGGCCCTTGAGCGTGCCCTCGATGTAGACGTTGCCCTGGCCGCAGTAGTGCACCTGGTCGGCCATCCGCAGCTCGTAGGTGTAGTCCGCGGTGTTGGCGCCGGTGTAGGTGCCGAGCGGGAGCCCGTCGCCGATCTCGCCCGACTTGCACAGGTGGGCCCCGCTGGTGCCGGTCGCCACGTAGATGACCTGGTCGGTCGGGACGTTGACGACGCGCGCCGTTCGGGGCGTTGCCGCCGCACGCGGCCGTGGTGCTCGGCGTCCTCGACTCGGCGCTCCAGACCTGCATGGTCCCGTCAGCGCGGAACTTGATCCGGGTCGAGCCCTTGTACTGGCAACCGGGGTAGTTGGCGAACTCACCGCTGTTGTCCGGCAGGTAGAGCGGGTCCTGGTACCGGGGGTAGCTCGTCCCGTAGTCGCCCGTGATCCGGTTGCGGTCGCAGTACTTGTAGGTGCTGGTGGTGCCGCGAACGGCCAGCTTGCAGTCCGGCTCGCTGGTCGACAGGCCCTCGAGGAACTTGGGCTTCACGCCGCCCGATGACGTCATCAGCGGCGTGTCGTTCGTGTGCACCGGGCCGTCGAGCACGTCGCCGCCGATGAAGGTGATCTCGGTGCAGTCCCAGCTGCTCGGTCGGCCGACTGACAGCTGCCACCAGTACTGGCCGCACCGCGAGTCCATGCCGCTCGGGTAGGCCTGGACGTTGTCCGGGTCGCCGTCCTCGTGGTCGGTGTAGTAGAGGAAGTCGGCGGAGCCACCGCGACCGACACCGACCTGGAGGGAACGGGTCTCGGCGCCGGCGCGTCCCGTGCGACGTGACGAGGATGATGCCCTCGCTCTCCAGCTTGGCGGGGTCGGCGTCGTAGTGGAACGCCGGACCGGTCGGCTCGGAGGGCATCACGCAGCTTCCACCCGGCGGCGGTGCTGGCCGTCCAGCCGCAGGTGTTGGTCCCGGTCACGCGGGCCCTTGAGCGCGGTGTTGGTGCAGTCGACGGTGCGGCCGTAGTTGTCGTTGCGGTTGAGGTAGCCGATGTAGTCGTCGATGCCGGCCTGCGCCGCGGCCAGCGCGGCGTTCCAGTCCTGGTTGTTCTTCGACGCCCTCTGGGTGTTCAGCGCGTAGCCCAGGGCGGCGAACGCGAACAGGCTGGCGATCATCATGCCCGCGACGACGCTGACCAGCGCGATGCCGTCCTCGTCGTGGCGCAGGCGCCGCCACCTCAGCGTGAGCCGGTCCATGTCAGTCCTCTCCCTGCACGACGGCGTCGTGGTTCGGCAGCGCCACGCGCAGCGTGTACGTGGAACCGTCGCCCGCGACCCGCGGACGCTGGACGGTGAGCACGATGTCGATCGCGTCGACCTGCTCCATCTGCGTGGCGCTGAGCGTCGAACCGGACAGCTGGTTCCCGAGCTGGTCGTAGTACGTGAAGATCGGCGTGGACCCGTCGGGCACCCCGCGGGCGATCGGCTTCTGGGTGAGCGTCGCGCACCCGGGCCCGGGCGTGCAGTACTCGAACTTGGTGACACCCGGGTGCGCGCGGCGTTGGGCACCTGCTTCGACTCGTACATCACGCCGGCGCTGTCGACCCAGTAGCGCACCCGGGTCGGGCCCGACGGCGTTGTCGACGTTGTCGACGTTGGCGTAGAAGGAGATCGCCCGTGGCTCGGCCTGGATGAACGCCGCCGATGGCGGTGCTGGCGCTGTCGTAGAGCTGGCTCGGGAGGATGGCCGTGCGCAGGGTGCGTCCCATGGAGGAGACGGCGATGCGCGCGTCCGAGACCTCCTCCAGGCGGGCCTGCGTACCGACGGCCGTGTTGAGCGACCCGATGAACAGCGTCGCGAGCCCGGCGAGCACGACGGACATGACGAGCATGGTGACCGTCAGCTCAGGCATCGACAGGCCGTCGTCGCGACGCATGTCGGGCCGCACGAAGAACTTCCTCATCACAGTCCTTCCAGGTCGACGACGGTGACCCCTGTGTTGGACGGCGTCACGTTCTCCGCGGGGATCGTCAGGCCGAAGGTGCCTGTGACGGTGAGGGTCCAGGTGCCGTGCGGCAACGACGTCTTGATCTGACCGGAAGCGTTGGTCGTACCGAGGTCGAGCACGCGGTCGGCGCCGCACGGGAGCGCGTTGCTCGTCGCCGTCACGCGGGCTCCGGCGAGCGGGGAACCGCCGATGAGCCGCTTGACCGTGACGTCCAGCGGTGCGAGCCGCGCGTCGACGGACCCGGTGCCGCCGGGGGCGATCACCGTCGGGCGTCCCGCGGGTTCCGCCGGTCGGGGGCACCGGCGGGGTCGGAGTCCTTGCAGCTGCCCGAGAAGGCGGAGTAGCCGCCCGGGTCCGGCCACAGCCCCGTGACCGTGGTGCTCGTGGTCGAGCTGGCGACGATGACCCGGCTGGAGGCGACGGGCACGTTCGGCTTGACGTAGTTGACCGCCGGCAGCGGCGACGGGCAGCGCGTATCCGGCCGTCGTGCGCAGGTTGATCGTGCAGCGTGGCGGCCCGGTCGTAGGTCATCTCCTGGCGGGCGAGCTGGCCGGCGGACACCACGGAGTTCTTGGTGGACAGCTGGGCGCCGGTCTGGTCGACCCAGCCCGGGCGTGTTCAGCGTCACGACGTAGGTGCCGGCCGATCCCACCTGGAAGACGGCGCACCCGCTGGTGTCGGTGGTCTGGGAGAAGGAGCCGCCGGGGCCGGACGCCGCGACCGGGACGCCGACCGACGCGAGGCCGGCGGCGTTCTTGACCTTGACCGCCACGAAGGAGAGCACCGTGTTGCCGAGGGTGTCCTTGCTCGGCGTCAGCAGGGTGTCGCTGCGCACCGGCTTGGCCGAGCCCATGTTCGGCCAGGTGACGCGCACCTGCACCCGCAGGGACGGGAAGTTCACGAGCGAGCCGCCGTCGCAGGCGCTCGCGCCGTTGCCGACCGGAAGCCACTGCACCTCGCGCACGACCGTGTACGGCACGCCGTCGACGACGCTGGGCCCGGGACCGGCGATGGGGTTGGCGTTGGTCTGCGTGCCGCGCGTTCGGCGACCAGCGAGGGCGTCGCTCGAGGAGGTGTTGAACTGGTTCCGCACGATCTCGATCTCGCGGGACGCCAGGTTCGAGGCGGCGACGCGCTGGCGGGCGGACTTGGACACGCCCATGCCGTTGACCAGGACGGTGAGGACCGCGAGGGCCGTGATGGCCAGAACGGCCATCGCGATGACGACCTCGATGAGCGAGAAACCGTCGCTGCCGTCGCGGACGGCGGTGAGGCGCGCGGCGATCCACCGCACCACCCCCTCGGGGCGGCGTGGTCAGGCTGGTGCTGCGCACCGTGCCGGGCCGTGCTCGCGCTCACGCTGACTCCTCGTCGTCCTGGATCTACCGCTGCTGCTTGATCGGCACGTGCCCGGTGTCGCTTGAGCCCGCACCGGTGCGCCGATCGGATGATCCGGCGGAGCGAGCGCCGAGCCGGCGCTCAGCCGGCGGCGCTGGTGCACACGCCCTCGCCGAGGGCGCTGCTGGCGGAGTACTTGTAGCCCCCGGCGGACTTGTCGCCCCTGGGGTTCTTCACCGAGACGCACCACTGGGTCATGCTGCTGAAGAACGCGGCGTCCAGGACGACGTTCGGGCTGCTGGCGCCGAGGTCGACGACCGTCGACGGCGCCGCGGTCAGGGTGTACCGGCCGGCGCGGCTCGTGGTGTCGACGCGGGCACGGCCGCCTGGCCGTCCCAGTAGGTCGCGACCTCCTTGCCGATCTTCGAGACGTCGGCCTTCGCCGCGGCGTCCTCGGCCTTGCGGCGCTGGCTCAGGAAGGTCGGCACGGCGATCGCGGCCAGGATGCCGATGATGATCATCACCACCAGCAGCTCGATGAGCGTGAAGCCCTCGTCACCTCGCCGGGTCCTCATGGCGTCCACCGCGGTCCTCCGTCGTCTGCACCGCCACGCCGTTCGTGGCCACGCTCTGTGTCTCGGCAGTCCGCGCCGCGTGCTTGACCACGTCCCGGGGTGATCACTGTGCGTGGTCGGCGTCCGGTCCGGCCGGATGGTCGGAGCCCCGGACGCACTGAGGGCGACCCCGACCGGGGTCGCCCTGCAGCAGTCGGTGACGGGACGCGCGTCGGGCGACGTCCGCTGGCAACGCCGGAAGGGGCGGCTCCGCGGGAGCCGCCCCGCGGGTGTTCCGAGTCGATCAGCTTGGCGCTGGCGCAGGCACCCTCAGCGAGGCCGCCGGCGGCGGAGTACTTGTACCCGACGACGGCCTTGTCGCCGGCCGCGTTCTTGACGGTGACGCACGACGCGGAGGAGCTGGTGAAGTGACTGGTTCGCCGCAGGCAGGACGACGCCGGCGATGGTGTTGCCGATCACGTCGGTGCCGATCTTGTACTGACCGGCCGTGGTCGCGGTACCGGTCGACGTCAGCGCCGGAGCGGCGGTGTTGTCGACGTACCAGGTGGCGACCTCCTTGCCGATGGTGGAGACGTCGGCCTTGGCGGCGGAGTCCTGGGCCTTCTTCCGCTGGTTCAGGAAGACCGGGATGGCGATCGCGGCCAGGATGCCGATGATGATCATGACGACGAGGAGCTCGATCAGGGTGAAGCCCTGGTCCTTGTCCTCCATGGACTTGCGGATGCGAGCGAGCATCGTTGTGGCCCCTCCCTTCTTGTGGTCGACCGGTCGGATCGCAGCAGCTGCTGGTTGTGTCATCGACCGCCGAGCCCGACGACTTGAGCCCGGTGGGGTGGTGCGTCCCGGCGGTGCGAGCGGGTGGAACGCCGGACGGGGCGGCTCCCGGAGGAGCCGCCCCGTCGCGGGGTGGAGCGAGGTGGATCAGGCCACGTCGGCGGCGACGCAGGCACCGGTCGGTCAGGCCGCCCTTGGCGGAGTACTTCCAGATCGTCTGCGCGCCCTTGGTGTTCTTGAGCGACACGCACCACTGGGTCGAGCTGACGATGTTCGGTGGTCTTGAGCGCGACGTTGTTGCTGACCTTGCCGATGTCCTGGCTGGCCAGGGTGTAGCGGCCGGCGGTCGACAGCCAGCGTCGGGACGGCGGTGCCGTCCACGTAGTAGGTCGCGATCTCCTTGCCGATGGTGGAGACGTCGGCCTTGGTGGCCGAGTCCTCGGCCTTCTTCGCGCTGGTTCAGGAAGACCGGGATGGCGATCGCGGCGAGGATGCCGATGATGATCATGACGACGAGGAGCTCGATCAGGGTGAAGCCCTGGTCCTTCTCCTCCATGGACTTGCGGATGCGAGCGAGCATTTCTGCGCTCCCCTTCGATTCTGATCTGAGAGCCGCCCGCTGTCTGGGAGTCCGGCTCGATGACAGATGAGATATCGGTGCCTGCGAGCCGGCCTTGAGCCTTCCCGCCCAACAGTTCTCTCCGATCGATCCGAGTGGGTGACCGACGCCGGCCCGCCGCACGGGCCGGCGCGGACGCACGAGGGCCGCCTGGCGCGGCGAGGGCCCTCGGACGTGCGGGCGGCGGCGGCCAGCTCGGTCGCGGCGCGGCTCCTGGCGGTCAGGAGATCAGGTCGAAGACCTTGAAGATGGGCATGTACAGGGCGATGATCATCGCCCCGATAATGGAGCCCAGCACCGCGATCATCAGCGGCTCGATCAGGCTGGTGAGGGCCTCGGTGGTGGCCTCGACCTCCTGGTCGTAGAAGTCGGACAGCTTGTGCAGCATGGTGTCCATCGCGCCGGTGTCCTCACCGACGGCGAGCATCTGCACCATCATCGTCGGGAAGATCTTGTGGTCGGCCAGCGGGCCGGACAGCGACTCGCCCTTGCGCACCGACTCCTGGACGTCGCGCGTGGCCTCGCTGGATCACCACGTTGCCGCTGGTCTCGCCCACGATGTCGAGCGACTGCAGGATCGGGACGCCGGAGCGCAGCATGGTGCCGAGGTTGCGCGAGAACCGGCTCAGGGCGACCTTGCGGAACAGGTTCCCGAAGATCGGCAGCTTGAGCATGGTCGGGTCCATCACCTTGCGCACCCGCTCGTCGTGCTTGAACCGGCCCCACAGGACCGCGACGACGACGGTCGACGACCAGGCCGATCGGCGCGACGACCTTCATCGCCGTCGGAGAGCGAAGACCAGGACCTTGGTCGGGCCCGGGCAGCTCGCCGCCGAGGTTCTCGAACATGGTCGGCGAAGACCGGGACGATGAACAGCAGCATGCCGACCACCGCGATGATCGCGATGACGAACACGACGACCGGGTAGGTCATCGCGGACTTGATCTTGCTGCGCAGCTTGACCTCGGCCTCGTAGTTCTCGGCGATCTGCAGCAGCACGGCGTCGAGGAAGCCGCCGACCTCGCCGGCGCGGCACATGTTGATCATCAGCGGCGGGAACACGCGGGGGTGCTTCGCCAGCGCGACCGACAGGGACTGCCCGGTCTCCACGTCGTTGCGGACGCCGGTGAGGGCGGCCTTGAGACCCTTGCTCTCGGTCTGCTCGGCGAGGATGGTCAGCGCGCGCAGCAGCGACAGGCCGGAGTTGATCATGGTCGCGAACTGCCGCGACATGACCGCGAGGTCCTTGAGCTTGACCTTGTTCGAGCCCGGGAGGTTGATGTCGGCGTTCAGGCCGCCGGACTTCTTCTCCGAGACCGAGAGCGGGGCGTAGCCCATCTCCTTGAGCTTGACCACCAGCGCGGCCTGGTTGGGCGCCTCGAGCTTGCCCGTGACGACCTTCCCGCCGCGGTCGCGGACCTGGTACTCGAACGTCTTCGTCGCGGTCGACATCGGTCGCCCTCTCAGATCCGGCCGGTGAGGCGCTTGAAGTCCTCGACGTGGTGGCACTTCTCGAGGCCCTGCTCGTACGTGATCTTGTTGACCCGCACCAGCTCTGCCAGGTGCTGGTCCATCGTGTGCATGCCGTGCTGCATGCCGGCCTGCATCGCGGAGTAGATCTGGTGGGTCTTGCCCTCGCGGATCAGGTTGCGGATGGCCGGCGTGGCCACGAGCACCTCGGTGGCGACGGCGCGGCCGCGGCCGTCGGCGGTCTTGCCAGGGTCTGGCAGACCACGCCCTGCAGCGAGCCGGACAGCATCACCCGCACCTGCTGCTGCTGCTCCGGCGGGAACACGTCGATGACGCGGTCGATCGTCTGGGCGGCGTCCTGGGTGTGCAGGGTCGCGAACACCAGGTGACCGGTCTCGGCGGCGGTCAGCGCCACCGAGATGGTCTCCAGGTCGCGCATCTCGCCGACCAGGATGATGTCGGGGTCCTGCCGCAGCACGTGCTTGAGGGCGTTGGCGAACGAGTGCGTGTCCTCCCCCACCTCGCGCTGGTTGATCAGCGACTTCTTGTGGCGGTGGAGGAACTCGATCGGGTCCTCGACGGTCATGATGTGCGCCGGAGCGGGTGCGGTTGGCCAGGTCGACGAGCGAGGCCAGGGTGGTCGACTTGCCGGAGCCGGTGGGGCCGGTCACCAGGACCATGCCGCGGGGCAGGCCGGCGAAGTTCGCGACCGACGGCGGGACGCCGAGGTCCTCGAGAGCCTTGATCTCGTAGGGGATCACGCGGAAGGCGGCACCGACGGCCTCGCGCTGCCGGTAGATGTTGACGCGGAACCGCGAGCGGCCCGGGAGCGCGTAGGCGAGGTCGAGCTCGAGCTCGGCCTCGAACTTGTCGCGCTGCTTCTGGGTGAGGATCGCGTAGATCATCAGCTGCAGCTGCTCGCGCTCGAACTTGGGGAACTGGTCCAGCGGCTCCAGCTCGCCCTTGAGGCGCACCATCGGGTGTGCGCCGGCCGCCAGGTGCAGGTCGGAGGCACCGAGGTCGAGCATCTCGCCGAGCATGTCGGTGAGGTGCGCGGGCTGGGACGAGATGTCCACGGTGCCCGCAGCCGCACGGGGCTGGTTCGGGACCTTCGGCGACACCTCGGGCTTGGCGAACGACGCCGGCGGCGCACCGACGGCCGGGTTCTTCATCGTCGGGGCCGAGGGCCCCGGCGCGGCGTGGGCGCCGGCCAGCGAGGCCGGGCCGGACGGCGCCTGGTTGCCCAGCTGCTCGCCGAAGACGAAGGCCTCCGGCTGGTAGCCGTTGCTCTGGTTCTGCGGGCCGTTGCTCACGGCGCTCCCCTCACGTCTGCACGGGTCGATCACGCTGGATGGCGATCTACCGGATCGCTCGTTCGGTTGCTCATCGGCGTCCGGGGGGCGGGGCTTGAGCCGTTCGTGGTGGTGGCGTCGTCAGGCGACGACGCGCAGGATCTCCTCGATCGAGGTGACGCCCTTGACGACCTTGGCCCAGCCGTCGTCACGCAGCGAGATCATCCCCTGGCTGTAGGCGACCTTCTCGATCTCGGCCGACGAGGCCCGCGACACCGCGAGGCGCTCGACCTCCTCGGTCACCGTCATCACCTCGTGCAGCGCGAGCCGGCCCTTGTAGCCGGTGCGGGCGCACGACGAGCAGCCGACCGGGACGGAACAGCGTCGGCGCCGGCTCGGACGGCAGCCACGGGAACCGCGCGCCCAGCAGCTCCTGCTCGCTGGGCTGGTACTCCTCCTTGCACTTCGAGCACAGCCGGCGGGCGAGCCGCTGGGCCAGCACCGAGTCCAGCGCCGAGCCCACCAGGAAGGGCTCGATGCCCATCTCGGTGAGCCGGGTGATGGCCGACGGCGCGTCGTTGGTGTGCAGGGTGGAGAGCACGAGGTGGCCGGTGAGGGCGGCCTCGACCGCGATCTGCGCGGTCTCGTGGTCGCGGATCTCACCGATGAGGACGACGTCGGGGTCCGAGCGCAGGATCGAGCGCAGGGCCGCGGCGAACGTCAGGCCGGCCTTGTTGTTGACCTGGACCTGGTTGATGCCGGGCAGCCGGTACTCGACCGGGTCCTCGACCGTGATGACGTTGATCTCCGGCTTGGAGACGATGTTCAGGGTCGAGTACAGGGTGGTCGACTTGCCCGAACCGGTCGGGCCGGTCACCAGGATCATCCCGTACGGCTTGACGTAGGACTCCCGGTACCGGGTGAAGTTCGAGTCCGAGAAGCCGAGGTCCTGCAGGTCCAGCCGCGCCGTGGAGTTGTCCAGGACGCGCATGACGACCTTCTCGCCCCACACGGTCGGCAGGGTCGCCACGCGCAGGTCGATCTTCTTGCCCTGGTGGGTCACCGAGAGCCGGCCGTCCTGCGGGATCCGCCGCTCGGCGATGTCGATGTCGGCCATGATCTTCAGCCGCGAGGTGACGCCGCCGGCGATCTGCTTGGGCGACTTCATCACCTCGTGCAGCACGCCGTCGATCCGGTACCGGATCCGCAGCTCGTGCTCGGCCGGCTCGATGTGGATGTCCGACGCGCGGTCCTGGATCGCCTGGGTGATCAGCAGGTTCACGTACTTGACGATCGGGGCGTCCTCGACCACCTCGGTGAGGCGACCGAGCTCCTCGTCGTCGCGCTCGTCGTCCGACATCGTGGCGCTCAGCTCGTCGAGCTCGCCGTCGGCGCGGCAGAACCGGTTGATCGCGGCCAGCAGGTCCTCGCGGGTGGCGACGACGGGCTGCGGCTCCATCCGGGTCAGCTGGCGGATGTCGTCCAGGGCGAAGACGTTGCCCGGGTCGGCCATCGCGACGACGAGCTTGCCGTCCTCGAAGCCGATCGGCAGCACGGTGTAGCGCTGGCAGATGGCCGCGGGCACCTTGGCCACGGCGGTCGCGTCGACGGACGCCTCCGCGAGGTCGACGAAGCCGAGGCCGATCTGCTCGGCGAGGGCGGCGACCAGCTGGCCCTCGGTGAGCAGGCCCTGGTCCACGAGCACGCGGCCGAGCGGGCGGCCCTCCTGCTCGTGCACGTCGAACGCGGCGACGAGCTGCTCCTCGGTGACGAGGCCGTCCTCGAGGAGGATGTCGACGAACTGACGCACCGGCGCGCTCACGTGAAGAGCCCGGTGGTCGGCATGGCGGTCCCTGGCATGGTCACCTCATCGGCCGATCGGCGTCGGGCCTTGAACGCGGCGTGACATCCGGTTCGGGCGATCGGCCGGACGGGCGGGCGGGACGGGTCAGCCCGTGCTCGCGGGACCCCGTCCGGGCGCCGGCAGCGCCGTCCGCATCGCCTCGGGGTCCGGGTGCAGGCCGGTCATCAGCGCCACCTGGTGCACGGCCTGCTGCAGCAGCATCTCCACCCCCGGCACCACGACTCCCCCGGCCTGCTCCCACCGGCCGGCGAGCACCGTCGGCCAGGGGTCGTAGACGACGTCGAGGAGCACCGCGCCCGGGCGGACCCGGTCGGGCACGGTGACCAGGTCGGCCGCGCCCGCCGGGAGCGCGCTGACGACGACCGTGGCGTCGGCGAGCAGGGCGCCGGCGGCGTCCAGCGCCACCGTCTCGACCCCGATCCCGAGCCGGGCGCCGAGCGCGGCGGCCTGCGCGGCGCGCTCGGCCGACCGCGCGCACACCCGTGCGGACGGGAAGCCGAGCTCGACGCCGGCCGCGAGGGCGGAGGCCGCCGTGGCCCCGGCCCCGAGCACGACCAGGCCGCCGTGGGGACGCTCGGCGCCGATCACCGGACGCACCGCCTCGGTGATGCCCGCGACGTCGGTGTTGTCGCCCCGCCGGGTGCGCACCCTCGGGTCGCTCCAGCGCGGGTCGGCGCCGTCCGGGACGCCGAAGGTGACGGTGTTGACCACCCCGAGGGCGGCCGCGAGCGGCGTGATCTGGTCGAGCAGCGGGACCACGGCCCGCTTGAGCGGCATCGTCAGCGACAGGCCCGCCCAGGTGTGGTCGAGCCCGTCGAGGAACTCCGGGAGCTCGTCGGTACCGAGGTCGACCGCCGTGTACTCCCAGCCCGTCAGGCCGAGCGACCGGTACGCCGCGGTGTGCAGGGCCGGTGACAGCGAGTGCGCGACCGGCCGTCCGAGCACGGCCGCCCTGTGCACGGCCGCCCTGGTCACCCGTTGTCCGCCAGCCACTCCTGGAACTGCGCCTTGGCGGCCAGGAACTCGTCGTAGTCGGCCGTGAACACGGTCTCCCCGGTGTCGCCGTCGACCGTGACGAAGTACAGCCAGTCACCCTCGGCCGGCGCCATCGCCGCGGCGATGGCCGCCTCGCCCGGGTTGTTGATCGGACCGGGCGGCAGGCCGGGGTTGATCCGGGTGTTGTAGGGCGAGTCGGTCTCCAGGTCGCTCTTGGTCAGGTCGAGCGCCCGCTTCTGCACGACGTACCCGACCGTGGAGTCCATCCCGAGGGTGTCGCCGGCGGCGATCCGGTTCTCGATCACCCGGGCGACCTTGGCGAGGTCCTCCTCGCGGCTGGCCTCGCCCTGGACGATCGACGCGCGGATCAGCACGTCGCGGCGCTGGTCGGCCGGCACCCCGAGGTCGTCCATGGCCTGGGTGTACCTCGCCACCATCGCGGCCAGGATCTCGACCGGCGTGACGTCGGGCTCGAAGTCGTAGGTGGCCGGGAACAGGAAGCCCTCGGCGTCACCCTCGGCCTCCGGCGGCAGGCCGACGGCCGGGTCGGCGAGCGCGGCCTGCAGCTCCTCGACCGTGAACCCGGTGTCGGCACTGATCTCGGGCAGCACCTCGCTCACCCACAGGCCTTCGCGGACGCCCACCCGCAGCGACTGGCGCGACGCGGGGTCGAGCAGCAGGGCCAGCGCGTCCGACGCCTTCATCTCCTTGCGCAGCCGGTACGTGCCCGGCTGGAGCGTGGCGGCTGCGGGGGTGACGGTGAACTCGGCGACGAACGCGGCCCGCGACGCCACGACGCCGGCCTCGAGCAGGGTGTCGCCGATCGCCCCACCGGTGTCGCCCGGAGCCACGACGACGTCGACCTCGCCGGAGCCGGGTCCCGGGTAGTCCTCGGCCGGCGGGTCCCCGGAGGTGATCCGGTCGACGATCGGGCTGAGGAAGGACCACCCGGCGTAGACGGCGCCGCCGAGCAGGGCCAGGCAGATCACCAGCGCGACGACGGTGCGGCGCGTCGGCGGCGGCCACCCCCGCCACCCCTGCGGCGGCCGGCGGGGACGTAGTCCTCGTGCTCGATCTCGTGGCCGTCCTCGAGATCCTCGTACCCGTCGTTCTCGAGGTACTCCTCGTCCTCGAGGTACACCTCGTCGGCGAGGTACTCCTCGGTCGGCGTAGGTCGTCGGTCGAGGTACTCGGCTCGTCGGCGAGGTGCTCGCGTCGCTCGGCGACGTACGGCTCGGTGCTCGGCGTCGGTCGGGGGCGGCGGCGCGAGCCGGCTCGGCCTCCACGTCGAAGACGTCGTCGCGGTCGTAGCGCACCGGCTGGGGGGCGACCAGCTCGTCGAACGCCGGCTCCGCCGGCTCCGCGGCGACCTCGCCGTCGGGCCGGGCGTCGGGGACGGCGCCGGGGCGGACCCGCCGTCCGCGGCGCGGACCGGAGGTGCTCCCGCCGGTCTGCCCGTGCAGGTCGCTCATCCGAGCCTCGATCCGCAGCGGTTCCGGCGCGTCAGCCTGCTGTTCGTCCAGCGCGTCATCCTGCGCTCATCCCGGGTCGGCCTCCTGCGCCGGCGGGTGCGGACGGTCCGTCCCCGCGCCGGGTTCCACCAGCGAACCCGGAGCACGACCCGACGCCCTCTCGGCGTCGAGCGCGTCCTGCAGCAGCACCACCGCCGCGACCTGGTCGATCACGGCGCGGTGCTTGCGCCCGCGCACCCCGGATCCGTGGAGCTGCCGGTGGGCAGCCACGGTGCTCAGACGCTCGTCCACCAGCCGCACCGGGACCGGCGCCAGCAGGCGGGCGAGGGCCACAGCGTATCCACGAGCCGCCTGCGCGGCGGGACCCTCGCGCCCGGACAGGTGCACCGGCAGGCCGACGAGCACCTCGACGGCCCCCCGTTCGGCCGCCTCGGCGGCGATCGAGCGGTGGTCGGCACCGCCGTCCGCGTCGCGGGCGAGCGTGGTCACGGCCGACGCGAGCAGGCCGGAGGGGTCGCTGGCGGCCAGGCCGACCCGGACGGTGCCGACGTCGACGCCGAGCCGCACGCCCCACCTCATCGCTCACCGGCCGGCGGTCACCGTCTCGCCCACGGCGTGCTCGACCGCCCGCAGCGCGGCGGGCACGGCGGACGGGTCGGTGCCGCCGCCCTGCGCCAGGTCGTCCTTGCCGCCGCCGCCCCCGCCCAGGGTCTGCGCCGCCACGCGCACGAGGGCGCCGGCCTTGACGCCCCACTCGCGGGCGGTGGGGTTCGTCGCGACGACGACGACCGGACGGTCCTTGGCCACGCCGGACACGGCCACCACGGACGGCCGGGCGTCGCCCAGCCGCCCGCGCACGTCGAGCGCGAGGGCGCGGACGTCGTCGGCGGACGAGACCGCCCCGGCGTCGTGGCCGACGAAGGCCACCCCGAACACGTCGGTGGGCGACTGCGCCAGCGAGCCGGCGGCCGCGAGCACCTGCTGGGCGGCCTGCCCGGACAGCCGCTTCTCGGCCGCCTTGAGCTGGGCCAGCAGCCCGGCGATGCGGTCGGGCAGCTCCTCGGGTCGGGTCTTCAGCGCCTCGGCGGCGGCCGCGAGCAGCGCGCGCTCGGTGGCCAGCGACCGGAACGCCTCGATCCCGACCAGCGACTCGACCCGGCGTACGCCCGCGCCCACCGACGACTCGCCGGTGAGGGCGAGCAGACCGACCTGGGAGGAGTGCGCGACGTGCGTGCCGCCGCACAGCTCACGGCTCCACTCGCCGCCCATCTCGACCACGCGGACCTGCTCGTCGTAGGTCTCGCCGAACAGCGCGAGGGCGCCGAGCTCGCGGGCCTGCGGCAGCGTCATGTAGGTGGCGCTGACCGCGAGGTCGCGGCGGACGGCGAGGTTCGCCACCTCCTCGACCTCGCTGCGGGTGGCCGGCGACAGCGCGGTCGGCCACGCGAAGTCGAGCCGCAGGTACCCGGGCTTGTTGTAGGACCCGGACTGCAGCGCGGTGGGGCCGAGCACCTCGCGCAGCGCGGCGTGCACCACGTGCGTGCCGGAGTGCGCCTGGCACGCGCCGAGGCGCCACTGCTCGTCGACCTGCGCCAGCACCTCCTGGCCCGCGCGCACCTCGCCCGCCCCGACCTCGACACGGTGCACGACCAGGCCCTTGACCGGACGCTGGACGTCGAGCACGTCCAGGCGCAGCCCGTCGTGGCCGGTGATGGTGCCGGCGTCGGAGTCCTGGCCGCCGGACTCGGCGTAGAAGGGGGTCTCCTCCAGCACGACCTCGACGACCTGGCCCTGCTGGGCGGCCTCCACCGGCTCGCCGTCCAGGAGCAGGCCGCGCACGGTGGTGCCGGTGCTGAGGCCGGTGTACCCGGTGAACGTCGTGGCGCCGGCGTCGCGCAGCGCGCGGTAGGCGGTGGTGTCGGCCCGGCCGCCCTTCTTGGCGCGCGCGTCGGCCTTGGCCCGCTCGCGCTGCGCGGTCATCAGCCGGGTGAAGCCCTCGCGGTCGACCGCGACGCCCTGCTCGGCCGCCATCTCCAGGGTGAGGTCGATCGGGAAGCCGTAGGTGTCGTGCAGCTGGAACGCCTGCTCGCCCTGCAGCGTGGCGGCGCCGCCCTCGCCGGCGGCGGACCGCACCTGCCGCACCGCGGTGTCGAGCATGACGGTGCCGGAGGCCAGGGTGCGCCGGAACGCCTCCTCCTCCGCGTACGCGGTGGCCGAGATCCGGCCGAAGTCGGCCTCCAGCTCGGGGTAGGACTGCGTCATCCGCTCCAGGCTCACCGGCAGCAGCTCGGGCAGCGTGGCGGCGTCGACGCCGAGCAGCTTCATCGCCCGCACGCTGCGGCGGATCAGGCGGCGCAGGACGTAGCCGCGTCCCTCGTTGCCCGGCGTGATGCCGTCGCCGATCAGCATCAGGCCGGAGCGCAGGTGGTCGGCGACCACGCGCATCCGCACGTCGTCGTCGTGGTCGGCCCCGTAGCGGCGGCCGGACAGCTCGGCCGCCTTCTCGATGACCGGGTAGACCTCGTCGATCTCGTAGAGGTTGTCGACGCCCTGCAGCAGGTACGCGACCCGCTCCAGACCCATGCCGGTGTCGATGTTCCTGCTCGGCAGCGGGCCGACGACCTCGAACTCCTCCTTGCTGCGGACGTCGGTGACCTCCTCCTGCATGAAGACGAGGTTCCAGATCTCGAGGAAGCGGTCCTCGTCGACGACCGGGCCGCCGTCGGGCCCGTACTCGGCACCGCGGTCGACGTAGATCTCGCTGCAGGGGCCACCCGGGCCGGCCACGCCGGTGTGCCAGTAGTTGTCCTTGCGGCCGCGGCGCTGGATCCGCTCGGCCGGCAGCCCGGCGACCTTGCGCCACAGGCGCTCCGCCTCGTCGTCGCCCTCGAGGACGGTGACCCAGATCTTCTCCGGGTCGAAGCCGTAGCCGCCGTTGTGCTGCTCGTTCGTGATCAGCTCCCAGGCGTACTCGATCGCGCCTTCCTTGAAGTAGTCGCCGAACGAGAAGTTGCCGTTCATCTGGAAGAACGTGCCGTGCCGGGTGGTCTTGCCGACCTCCTCGATGTCGAGGGTGCGCACGCACTTCTGGACGCTGGTGGCGCGCTGCCACGGCGGCGTCTGCTGACCGGTGAGGTACGGGATGAACGGCACCATGCCGGCCACGGTGAACAGCAGGGTCGGGTCGTCGCTGATGAGCGAGGAGCTCGGGACGACGGCGTGGCCGCGCTCGGAGAAGTACGACAGCCAGCGTCGGCGGATCTCGGCGGTCTCCATGGGCGGTCCTCGTCAGGTCGGTTCGGGGTGGGACGACGGTCGGCGTGCGGGCTGGCTCTCGAGGAGGCCCGTCAGGCGCGGTCGTCGACCTCGCTGGCCGGGTGGTCGAGCAGGTCGGCGACACCGTGCCCGTCGAGGTCTCCCGTCACGGCGGCGCGCAGCACGTCCTCGCGCTCGGCCGCGGACTCGCGCACCGCGTCGGCGAACTCGCGCAGGCCGTCGCCCAGGCCGGCCAGCCCCTCGCCCAGGTTCCCGGCGATCCCCTGCGGGGTGTACTGCTGGGCCACCTGACCGGCCTTGCGCACGACCAGCACGCCGACGGCCGCGCCGAGCGCGATCCAGAACACCCGGCGGATCACGACCTCCTCCGGCGCCCGCGGGTCGCCCCGACCTTGCGGCCGCTCATCGCCTGGCGGACGCCGTAGCTGAACGCCGCGACCTTGATCACCGGCGAGCCGAGGGTGGCGGCGAACAGCGCGGTGAGCGCCGAGACGTTGGTGGCGACCTGCACGCCGTTGTCGCTGATGACCCCGACCTTGGTCGTGATCGTGTCGACCTTCTCCAGCTGGTGGTTGGTGTGCCCCACCGTGGTGGTCACCCCGCCGATCAGCGGCACGGTCTCGTCCGAGAGGTTCTTGATGGTGCGGCGCGTCTCGTCCAGCACCCGGCCGAGCTTGAGCAGCGGCACGGCCAGGAACCCGACGAGCAGGACCAGGGCCAGGGCCGCGATGAGGCCCGCGATCTCTCCCAAGGACATGGGCGCGACCCTACCGTGGTCCGCGAAGGCCCCACCGCAGTTGTCCACCGCACAGCCCCGCCTGGTGCGTTGTCGACGCTCGTCCGGGCGGTCTCAGCGGGCGTAGAACTCCACGACCTTGGAGACGTCGCAGCGGATCGGCACCAGCTCGAGCGCCGGCGGGGCGAGCAGGGTGACCTCGAGGTCGGCGAGCCGGACGTCGAGGTAGGCGGGCACCTGCGGCAGCAGCGCGGCGTGCCCGCCCGGCGCGGCCACCTGGAACGGCAGCTTCTCCCGGCTCCTCGGCGCGATCGAGACCGTCTGGCCGGGGGCGACCCGGTAGGACGGCTTGTCGACCCGGCGGCCGTCGACGAGCACGTGGTGGTGGGTCACCGCCTGGCGGGCCTGGGCCGTGGTGCGGGCCAGGCCGGCGCGCAGCACCACGGCGTCGAGCCGGCGCTCGAGCAGCTCCACCAGCACGTCGCCGGTGCGCCGGCCGGAGCGCTTCGCCTCGTCGACGGCGCGGCGCATCTGCCTCTCCCGGATGCCGTACTGGGCCCGCAGCCGCTGCTTCTCGCGCAGCCGCACCGCGTAGTCGGTCTCGTTGCGGCGGCGCGAGCGGCCGTGCATCCCCGGCGGGTACGGCCGGTTCTCCATCAGCCGCTCGGCCTTCGGGGTCAGCGGGATGCCGAGGGCGCGGGAGAGGCGGACCTGGCGTCGGGTGCGGTCGGGGCTGGCGGGCACGGGGGTCTCCTGACTGGTGCGGCACGGGTTGGACGTCCTGCGTGGAAGTTAGGATAGCCTCACCTCATGCACGAGTACGCCACCCACCCCGGACTGGTCCCCGCCGACGAGCTCGCGACCACGCTGCTGTGCGGCGCCGGGGCGGCCTCGGTCTCCTCCGACGACCTGCCGCCCGCCGGCGTGCTGCACGCCCTCGACCTCGACGGCACCCCCGTGCTGCTCGCCGGGCCCGAGCTGGTGCGCGCGCTCGGGCTGGAACGGGACGGCGACGAGGCAGGGGTCCGGCTCGAGGTCACCGACCTGGCGCCGCTGCCCGACGTCACCGTCGCCCGGGCGCAGGTCGAGGTGCTCGGGTGGGCCTCGCTCGTCCCGGCCGCCGACGTCCCCGCCCGGCTCGGCGCGCGCGGGCGCACCGACCTCACCGTCGCCTTCGCGTCCTGGTCCGGCGCCCGGCTGCTCCAGGTCGACGTCGCGGAGGTCGCCGTGCACGCGGGCGCGGGGTGCGCGCACCTCGAGCCCGAGGACCTGCGCACCGCGCTGCCCGACCCGCTCGGGGCGCACGAGGCCGACCTCGTGCAGCGCCTCGGCGACGACCTGGGCGACGCCCTGCTCGAGCTCGTCCGCGGCATCGGGCACGCCCACCACGTCGACGGCGGCACGAGCGACGCCCCCTCGGCTCCGCGGCCCGGGTGGTCGGTCGTCGACCGCTACGGCCTGACCGTGGTGTGCGCGCTCACCGACGCGCAGGACGCGAGCTGCGACGCCCGCACCCGGTCGACCGTGCGGATCCCGTTCCCCGTGCCGGTGCGCACGCCCGACGAGGCGGTGCGCAGCGCCGTCGCCCTCGCGGTCGGCAGCCGCCGCTGCCCGCACCGCTGCGACGGCGGCTGCTGAGGCGGGTGGCGTGTCGAGGGGGACGGCACGGGAAAGAAAAAACGAGGGGGCGACGTCGTGGGCACGGCGGTGGTCGGACGTGCCCGGGAGGAGCGCGGCGGGTCACTGTCGTGGCAGAGCGCTGCGAGCGAGACGCGGCGGACGAGCGGAAGAGGAGCAGGGCCGCTGCGGCGGCGGTACAGAGGAGAGGACGCCGACGGCGGGGGAGGAGCGAGGACCGTCGGCGTCGGTGACCAACAGAGGCTGATCTGCGTGGCGAGCACGGCCTGCTGGCGACGGCGGACGACCAGGTAGGTACCGCCAGCGCGGCGAGCGACGCGGCCCGATCAGGACCGCGTTCTCCACGCCGGACGTGGCGCCGGCGCCGGTGCGACACCGCCACCGGGCATCGCGCCCATCTGCGAGGCGTTCAGAACGCGCAGATGGCGGGGTCGGTGGCCTCGCCGGGCAGCGACG
Organism: uncultured Actinomycetota bacterium; assembly: GCA_963750285.1. GTDB lineage: Bacteria > Actinomycetota > Actinomycetes > Actinomycetales > CAWJMD01 > JBBQSN01. The sequence goes on from CAVVQA010000005.1 coordinate 185,962, forward strand.
GGTCGAGGTCGGACACGCCGCGCTCACCCGGGCTGTAGGTGCCGTCACCGTCGTGGTCGACGCCGTGGACGACAACGGCGGCCTCGCCGGACAGGATGTCCTCGGCGACCTCCTCGGTCACCTGACGCACCGCGGGAGTAGACGATGTCCGCGGTGGACGCGAACCGGTCGACGGCCAGACCGGAGTCGGGCGAGGTGTCGACGGAGGTGGTGAGGGACACCACGATCGGGCCGTAGGCGGCGCCGGTCTCGGTGGTGGTGAGGTGCTGGGCTGGGTCGGCCTCGCGCTCCAGGGCCGCGGCGGTGTTGTCGGCCTCGGTCGGGCAGGTGTTCCGCGAGTCCTCGCCGTAGTGGATGTGGGCGGCGTGCGGTGCGCCGTCCAGCAGGCCGGTCGCGGCGAGGGTGAAGGACAGCGTGGTGCCGCTGATCTCGACCATGGCCTGCCCGCTGCCGTCGACCCCGTTGACCGGGACGGGCGTCAGCTCGCCCTGCACCGAGCCGTCGGCGGCCATGGCCGGCCCGGCGGTGGCGAAGGCGGCGCTGAGCCGTCAGCCCTGGTCTGCGGTCGCGGGACCGGGGTCGGGACCGCCCAGCAGGTCGCGCAGCCGCTCGCAGCCGCGCGGAGATGTCGCGCTCGTACCCGCGCTCGGTGGGCTCGTAGTAGCGCACGCCCACCAGGGGGTCGGGCGCGTACTGCTGCGCGGCCACGCCGTGCGGCTCGTCGTGGGAGTAGCGGTAGCCCTTGCCGTGCCCGAGCTGCTTCGCCCCCGGGTAGTGGGCGTCGCGCAGGTGCGGCGGCACCGTCCCGGACCGGCCGGCCTGGACGTCCTGGGTCGCCTTCGCGATGCCCAGGTACGACGCGTTCGACTTCGGCGCCGTCGCCAGGTGCACCACGGCCTGGGCCAGCACGATCCGGGCCTCCGGCATGCCGATCAGCTGCACCGCCTGCGCCGCCGCCACCGCGGTCTGCAACGCGGTCGGGTCGGCCATGCCGACGTCCTCGGACGCCGCGATGACGATCCGGCGCGCCACGAACCGGGCGTCCTCCCCCGCCTCCAGCATCCGGGCCAGGTAGTGCAGCGACGCGTCGACGTCAGAGCCCCGCATCGACTTGATGAACGCGGAGGTGACGTCGTAGTGCTGGTCGCCGTCCTTGTCGTACCGCACCGACGCGATGTCGATCGCCTGCTCGGCGTGGGCGAGCGCGATCGTCGTGGCGCCGTCGGCGACGGCGGCGCCGGCCGCCGCCTCGAGCGAGGTGAGCGCCCGGCGGGCGTCTCCCCCGGCCACCCGCACCAGGTGGTCGAGCGCCTCGGGCGCGACCTCGACCTCGCCGGCCAGCCCGCGCGGGTCGGTGAGCGCCCGGCCGACCAGGCCGCGGACGTCGTCGTCGTCGAGCGGGCGCAGGGTGAGCACCAGCGAGCGCGAGAGCAGCGGCGAGATCACCGAGAACGACGGGTTCTCGGTGGTGGCCGACACCAGCACCACCCAGCCGTTCTCGACACCGGGGAGCAGGACGTCCTGCTGGGCCTTGGTGAACCGGTGGATCTCGTCGAGGAACAGCACCGTGGTGCGGCCGTGCAGGTCGCGCTGGTCGCGCGCCTCCTCCATCGCCTTGCGGACGTCGCGCACGCCGGCCGTGATCGCCGACATCTCGACGAACCGGCCACCCACACCACGCGAGACCACGTGCGCGAGAGTCGTCTTGCCCGTCCCGGGCGGCCCCCACAGGAGCACCGAGGTGAGGCCGGCGCGACTGCCGGTGCTGCCGCCCGCCACCATCCGGCGCAGCGGCGAGCCGGACGCGAGCAGGTGGTCCTGGCCGACGACCTCGTCGAGGCTGCGCGGGCGCATCCGCACCGCGAGCGGGGCCGCGGGGCGCCCGGACGAGGGGTCGTACCCCTCCTCGGCGTCGTCGGCGTAGGCCGAGCCGAACAGATCGGTCACGGCTCGACCGTAGTGCTCCGCACCGACGCGCCACCCCGTGCCCGGGCGCCGCCCGGTCGGGCCTGGGAACCTGTGCTCGTGATGGACCGCCTCGGGAGATGGGTCGCGCACCACCCCGTCTCCGTGCTGCTCACCTGGGCCGTGGTGGTGGTCACGGGCTTCCTGCTCGCCAGCGGCGCCGTCGGCGAGGGCCTGTTCGGGCGCCTCACCAGCGGCGAGCCGGACGTCCCCGGCGAGTCGCGCACGGGCCGCGAGCTGCTCGTCGACGCCGCCCCCCGCGGCGACTCGATCTCGATGATCGTCGACGGCGTCGACCTGGCCGACCCGGCGGTGGTGCAGAAGGTCGGCGCCGCGCGCGAGGACCTGCGGCTGATCCGGTTCGTCACCGAGGTGGCCGACCCGTACGCGTTCCCGACGCCCGAGGCGCCCGACCCCACCGACCCGCGCGGGGCCGTCCTGGTGTCGCAGGACCGCGACGGCTTCCTCGTCACCGTCACGTTCGACCCCACGGTCGCCGGCGAGCAGCGTGACGACGCCCTCGACTCCACCCGGGCCCGGCTCCGCGTGCTCGGCGAGGAGGTGCAGGCGGTCGAGCCCGGTGCGACCGCGCAGGTCGGCGGCCTCACCGAGCTGGTCGACGCCATCAACCACCAGGTCGAGCAGGACCTGCGCACCGGTGAGGGCATCGCGCTGCCGGTGTCGCTGCTGGTGATGGTCGTGGTGTTCGGCGGCTTCCTCGCGGCGGGCATCCCGATCCTCGGGGCGGTGGCCTCGATCGCGGGCGGCCTCGCGTCGCTGCTCGGCTTCTCGCACCTCATCGACCTCGACGCCACCGTCGTCAACGTCGTCACCGTGCTCGGGCTCGGCCTGTGCATCGACTACGGGCTGCTGATGGTCAGCCGGTTCCGCGACGAGCTGCGGGCCGTCGTGGGCGACGCCCCTCGCGCCGGACGCGAGGAGCGCGCCACCGCGCTCGGCCGGACGATGGCCACGGCCGGCCGCACCGTCGTGTTCAGCGGCGTGACGGTGGGCATCAGCCTCGGCGGGCTCCTCTTCTTCGACGCCGCGATCCTCGCCGGCACCGGAGCCGCCGGCCTGTCGGTCGTGGCGATCGCGCTGCTGGTCGCGCTCACCCTGGTGCCGGCGCTGCTCGCGCTGGGGGCGAACCGCCTCGTGCACCCGGGCTCGCTGCACCGGGTGCCCGGGATCCGTTCGCTGGTGACGGCGTCTCGGCGACGTCGCGCCGGACGAGGGCTTCTTCAGCCGGCTCGCGCGCCGGGTCCAGCGCCACCCCTGGTGGGTGGTCGTCGTCGGTGCTCGCGGTGCTCGGGCTGATGGCGACCCCGGTGCTGCAGCTGACGATGCGCAGCTCGGCCGAGGACCTGCTGCCGGTCGAGAACGAGCAGCGGCAGTTCTTCACCGCCCAGCGCACCGACTTCCCCTTCTCCACGGCCCCGGCCGTCACCGTCGTCGCGCAGGGCACCGACGCCGCGGTCGCCGACGAGCTCGAGCGCTGGTCGGCGGACGTCGTCGAGGACGTCGACGGCGTCAGCAGCGTCGACCCGCCGGCCGCGCTCGGCGACCTCACCTACCTCGGCGTGCGGCTCGACAGCAGCGACCCCGGTGGCGAGGAGGCGGCGGCGGTGGTGCGCGCGCTGCGGGCGGACCGGCCGGACGTGCAGGTGTGGGTGACGGGCCAGGCGGCCGGCCTGGTCGACTTCACCGCTGAGCTGCGCCGCGCCGCGCCGCTGGCGGTCGGGGTCGTCGTCCTCGCGACGTTCGTGCTGCTCTTCCTGATGACCGGGTCGATCCTGATCCCGCTCAAGGCGCTGCTGCTGAACGTGGTCTCGCTCGGCGCCGCCCTGGGCGTGGTGGTCTGGGGCTTCCAGCAGGGCCACCTCGCCGGCGTGCTGGGCTTCACCGCGACCGGCCGGCATCGAGACGGTGCTCCCACCGCTGGTGCGTCGCCCTCGGCTTCGGCCTCGCGATGGACTACGAGGTCTTCCTGCTCTCCCGGATCAAGGAGTACCGCGACGCGGGGCTCGACAACGACGAGAGCCGTCGTGGCGGGGCTGCAGAAGTCGGGCCGGATCATCACCTGCGCCGGGCCTGGTCGTCGTCGTGGTGTTCTCCGGGTTCGTCGCCGGGCAGATGCTGGTGATCAAGGAGACCGGCGTCGCGCTCGCCGCGGCGGTCGTCATCGACGCCACCCTGGTGCGGATGCTGCTCGTACCCGCCGCGATGACCCTTCTCGGGGAGTGGAACTGGTGGGCGCCGCGCCCGCTGCGCCGGCTGCACGACCGGATCGGGGTGGCGCACTGAGCGCCGCGGACCGCCGGTCAGGGTGCCGCAGGACCCGTTCCTGCGCTGGCAGGTGCGGCCCGACACCGTCCGCCGCCGGTGGGACCGGCCGGACGGCACCGCCGTGCTGCAGGAGGGGCGGCGCGGCCTCCCGGTGCTCACCGTCGTCGGCACACCGCGGCTGGCCCTCGAGGTGCTGCCGGAGGCGCTCGCCGAGGAGGACGTCCGCCGGGTCACCCTGCCGCGCGGCACGATCGAGGCGCTCGGCGCCACGCCCGTGCGCGCCCGGATCGGCCCGGGCGACGACTGGGACTGGTTCTGGACCGACGTCGCCCCGCCCCGCCGTACCCGGCGAGGAGCGGGTCGAGCGGCTGGTCGACGCCGACGACGAGATCCGCGCCCTGCTCGCCGCCGCCAGCCCGCGGCACAGCGCCGTGCCCGGCGCGGTGGGGATCGGGCGCTGGGTCGGCGTGCGGGACCCGGTGGACGGCTCGTCGCGGTCGCGGCCGACGAGCCGATGCGGCCGGACGTGCCGCACCTGGCCTCGATCGCCACCCACCCGGACGTGCGCGGCACCGGCCTCGGCGCGGCCGTGACCGCGGCGCTGACCCGGCAGCTGCTGGCCGAGGGCCACGAGGTCGTCACCCTCGGCATGTACGCCGACAACGTCGTCGCCCGCAGGATGTACCTGCGGCTCGGGATACCGGTGCGCGCACGAGTTCTCCTCGCGCGCAGTCGTTCCCACCGGTCCTCTGGCTGCCGGCTAGCCTCTCGCGACGGTCCAGGGCGAGCCGGTCGCCCGTCCACCGCCGGCGCAGCCAGCGGTCGTGGCTCACCACCACGAGCGCCCCCTCGCGGCCGCCGAGGGCCAGCTCGAGCTCCTCCACCAGGGCCAGCGACAGGTGGTCGGTCGGCTCGTCGAGCAGGAGCACGTCCGGGTCGTCGACCACCAGGCGAGCCAGCGCCACCCGGCGCTGCTGACCGACCGACATCTGGCCGACCGGCGTCCGCAGCTCGCGCGGGTGCACCAGCCCGACGTCGAGCAGGTCGGCCACGTGGTCGTCGACCTCCCCGTCCCGACCGGCGGCGAAGACGCTGAGGACGTTGAGCGACGGGTCCGGCCACACCGTGTGCTGCGCGAGCAGCCCCACCCGGGTGCCACGTGCCCGCAGCACCGACCCCCGCGCCGGCTCCAGCAGCCCGGCCAGCGCCGACAGCAGCGACGACTTGCCCGACCCGTTGGGTCCCTGCACCAGCAGGCGCGTCGCCGCCGTCACGTCGAGGGCGTCGAGGTCGACCCGGCCCGGGACGTGCAGGTCGCGCACCTGGAGCAGCACGAGGTCCCCGTCACGGCGCGCGAACGACGACGAGAACCGCAGTGGTGCGGGTGGTTTCAGCACCTTGGTGCGGTCGAGGTCCGCGAGCCGCTGCTGCGCGTCCTTCACCCGCCGCGACACCGCGGCGTCGACCCGGTTGCCGAAGAAGTGCGGGGCGTACTTGTCGTTGTCGCGGGGGCTCCGGTTGTCGTGCCCGATCCGCTGCCCGCTCCCCCGGGCCAGGACGACGAGCCGGTCGTGCTCGTCCTGCCAGTCGCGGTACGCCAGCTGCCAGCGCTCCCGCGCGGCGGCCTTGGCGACCAGGTACGCGGTGTAGCCGCCGCTCGACCGGGTCGCGTCGACCGTCCAGGCTCGGGTCGAGGTCGAGCACGGACGTGGCGACGGCGTCGAGCAGGACGCGGTCGTGGCTGACCATCAGCACGACGCCGCTCCACTCCCGCAACCTCGCCTCGAGGAACGCGACGGCGTCGTCGTCGAGGTGCGTGGTCGGCTCGTCGAGCAGCAGCACCACCGGGTGCCGCACCAGGAGCGCCGCCAGCGCGAGGCGGTGCCGCTGGCCGCCGGACAGGCTGGCGAGCGGGCGCGACCGGTCCAGGGACGCCAGCCCGAGTCCGTCGACGGCGGCGTCGAGCCGCGACCCGACCGTCCACGCCTCGTGCTGCTCGAGGGCCTCGAGCACGTCGCCGTACTCCTCGAGCAGGGCGGCGTCGTCCGGGTGGTCGCCGACGGCCGTCTCGAGGGCGCCCCGGCGCGCCTGCAGGTCGTCGATCTCGCGGCGGGCCTCGGCGAGCAGGTCGGCCACGGTGCGGCCGGCGGCGGCGTCGACCTGCTGCGCGAGCAGCCCGACGGCGCCGTGGACGCGGACGACCCCGTGCTCCGGCGGCACCAGCCCGGCCACCACCCGCAGCAGCGTGGACTTGCCCGAGCCGTTCTCGCCGACCACCCCGAGCCGCTCACCCGCGCCGGCGACGAGGCCGAGCCCGTCGAGCACCAGGCGCGGGCCGTACCGGACGACGAGGTCGTCGAGCACGACCTGGGGCAGGCCGGTGGTGGTGCTCGAGCCGGCGGCGGGCAGGGTGCTGGACATGCGCGGAGCCTTCCGTCGGGACGCGTGATCCGCCGGGCGGTCCCCCTGCGTCGGCAGGGCGCCTCGGGCGCGGGTCGTGACGGGCTCAGCTCCACATGGTGCGCCCAGCCTCACAGGCCGGGCGCCCGCCCGTCCACCTCGATTCGACGTGCGGGCTCGCCGCAGCCCCGTACCCGCGAGTGTGACCGGGAGGCGCGACACGCCTGCGTGTCACGCGCGGGGGTCACACTCGCGGGTGTCGTCAGGACGCGGGCGCGGCCGCGCCCGTCTCCGCCGACCCGGCCGCTGCTTCGGCTGGGCGTCGACGCCGGCCTCCTTGCGCTGCTGCGCGGTGATCGGCGCCGGCGCCGCCGTCAGCGGGTCGTAGCCGCCGCCGGACTTCGGGAACGCGATCACCTCGCGGATCGAGTCGGTGCCGGCCAGCAGCGCGACGATCCGGTCCCAGCCGAACGCGATCCCGCCGTGCGGCGGGGCGCCGTACTGGAACGCGTCGAGCAGGAAGCCGAACTTCTCCTGCGCCTCCTCGGCGGCCAGGCCCATCAGCGCGAAGACCCGCTCCTGCACGTCGCGGCGGTGGATACGGATCGACCCGCCGCCGATCTCGTTGCCGTTGCAGACGATGTCGTAGGCGTAGGCGAGCGCCTCGCCGGGCGCCTCCTCGAACCGGTCGATCCACTCCGGCTTCGGCGACGTGAAGGCGTGGTGCACCGCGGTCCAGGCACCGGAGCCGACGGCGACGTCGCCGGACGCGACGGCGTCGGAGGCCGGCTCGAACAGCGGTGCGTCGACGACCCAGACGAAGGCCCAGGCGTCCTCGTCGACCAGCTCGCCGCGGCGGGCGATCTCGACCCGGGCCGCCCCGAGCAGCGCGCGGGACGACTTCGGCTCTCCCGCAGCGAAGAAGATGCAGTCGCCGGGCTGGGCACCGGTGTGCGCGGCGAGGCCGGCGAGCTCGTCCTCGGACAGGTTCTTGGCCACCGGCCCGCCGAGCGTGCCGTCCTCGCCCACGGTGACGTAGGCGAGGCCGCGCGCGCCGCGCTGCTTGGCCCACTCCTGCCACGCGTCGAACTGCCGGCGCGGCTGCGACGCCCCGCCGGGCATGACGACGGCACCGACGTACGGGGCCTGGAAGACGCGGAACCCGGTGCCGGAGAAGTACTCCGTGCACTCCACCAGCTCGAGGTCGAAGCGCAGGTCGGGCTTGTCGGTGCCGTACCGGGCCATCGCCTCGGCGTAGGTCATCTGCGCGAACGGCGTGGTCAGCTCGACGTCGACCAGCTTCCAGAGCGCGACGAGCACCTCCTCGGCGAGCGCGATCACGTCGCCCTGGTCGACGAAGCTCATCTCGATGTCGAGCTGGGTGAACTCGGGCTGCCGGTCGGCGCGGAAGTCCTCGTCGCGGTAGCAGCGCGCGATCTGGTAGTACCGCTCCATCCCCGCCACCATCAGCAGCTGCTTGAACAGCTGCGGGCTCTGCGGCAGCGCGTACCAGGAGCCCGGCGCCAGCCGCGCGGGCACGAGGAAGTCGCGCGCCCCCTCGGGCGTGGACCGGGTCAGGGTGGGGGTCTCGATCTCGACGAACTCGTGCGCGTCGAGCACCTCGCGGGCCGCGCGGTTCACCTTCGACCGCAGCCGCAGGGCGTTGCCGGGGCCGGTGCGGCGCAGGTCGAGGTAGCGGTGCCGCAGCCGCGCCTCCTCGCCGACGTCGACGTGGTCGTCGATCTGGAAGGGCAGCGGCGCGGCCGCGTTGAGCACCTCGACCTCGTCGGCCACGACCTCGATCTCACCGGTCGGCAGGTTCGGGTTCTCGTTGCCCGCCGGCCGCGCCTGCACCTGGCCGGTGACCCGCAGGCAGTACTCGTTGCGCAGCCCGTGGGCGACCTGCTCGTCGCGCACCACGACCTGGGCCACACCGCTGGCGTCGCGCAGGTCGAGGAAGGCCACCCCGCCGTGGTCGCGACGACGTCCCACCCAGCCGGTGAGCGTGACGGTGGTGCCGGTGTCGCCGGGTCGCAGCGAGCCGGCGGTGCGGGTGCGGAGCACTGTGGTTCCCCTCGTGGGTCCGTGTGGACTGACCGGGGAATCCTACGGACCCCGCTGTCGGGAGCGCCCGGGTGCCGCCGCAGGGACGCGACGGAAGCGACTTGACCCTCACGCCGCGTGAGGCCCCACGGTGGTCGTACGCCGCCCGACCGGGGGGCGTGAGGGAGGATCGAGGTCGTGGAGCTCACGGTCGGCCAGGTGGCCGCGCTCGCGCGGGTCAGCGTCCGCACGCTGCACCACTACGACGAGATCGGCCTGCTGCGCCCGAGCGGACGCAGCGACGCCGGCTACCGGCTCTACGACGACTCGGACCTCGACCGGTTGCACCAGGTGCTGCTCTACCGCGGCCTGGGCTTCTCCCTCGACGACGTGGCCGCCGTCCTCGACGACCGCACGGTGACCCCCACGGAGCACCTGCGCCGCCAGCTCGACCTGCTCACGCAGCGGGTCGAGGAGCTGGAGGAGATGAGGCTGGCGGTCGAACGACAGCTGGAGGCACGCAGGATGGACATCAGACTGACCCGCGAGGAGCAGTTCGAGGTGTTCGGCGAGCACGCCGAGCACCAGGAGGAGTACGCCGCCGAGGCGGAGCAGCGGTGGGGCGACACCGAGGCCTGGAAGCAGTCCCAGGCCCGCAGCGCCACCTACGACAAGGCGCAGTGGGTGCGGATCAAGGCCGAGATGGACGACGCTCGGAGCGCGTCTGGCCCGGGCCCTCGCCGACGGCGAGCCGGCCGACGGCGGCATGGCCATGGACCTGGCCGAGGAGCACCGCCAGCACATCAGCCGGTGGTTCTACGACTGCTCGCTCGAGATCCACCGCGGGCTCGGCGACATGTACGTGGCCGACCCGCGGTTCACCTCCACGTACGAGGCGATCGCACCCGGGCTCGCGCAGTACGTGCGCGACGCCGTGCACGCGAACGCCGACCGTCAGGACGCGGCCGGCTGAGCCGGCGCGACACGTTCCGCCACGCTGACGTCACTCATTCGGGTGCGCTCCGGACGAACCACCCCTCCTTCGGACGTGGGAGCCCGTACCGTGCGTGACACCCGACCGGTCCCTCGACCGGCCGGGTGACCACGCCACCGGAGCGTGGCCGACGGGAGGAACACGATCCATGCGCGCTGCCGGCGCCGTCCTGGCGACACTCGCGACCCTGACCCTGGTGGCCACCGGCGTCGTCCCGGCGGCGGCCCAGCCGCCGGGCGCGGTCTCGCCCGACGTCGCGCCGGGCACCACCGCGCTGTTCCGGATGGACGAGGCGCCCGGGGCCACCGTCATGGTCGACAGCGGCCCCGGCCACCACGACGCCGCGATCGACCCCGCGGGCGTGCAGACCGGCGTGGTCCAGGAGGGCGCCACCGCGTACAGCTGGGCGCGCCGTCCGCCCGAGCAGTACCCGGCCTCGCCCGAGCGCATCGTCCAGGTGCCCGACCACATCGACCTCGAGCCGGGCGACGGCCCGTTCACGATCCAGCTGCGCTACCGCACCAAGGAGAGCTTCGGGAACATCACCCAGAAGGGGCAGGCCAACTCCCGCGGCGGGCAGTGGAAGATCCAGAGCCCGCAGGGCATCCCGTCGTGCCTGTTCCAGGGTGCGGACGGCCAGGTCGCCACCGGAGCCAAGACGCCGCTCAACGACGACCAGTGGCACGACCTCACCTGCGTGCTGACCTCCACCGGCGTGACGATGTACGTCGACGGCGAGCAGCGGAACCGCAAGAACGGCGTGACCGGGCAGGATCGACAACGACATCCCGCTGACCATCGGCGGCAAGATCAACTGCGACCAGCTCGAGATCACCTGCGACTACTTCTCGGGCCAGATCGACTACCTGCGTCTCAGCAAGGCCGCCAACCTCGCCCCCGCCGCCGTCGTTCGCCAGCGCCTGCTCGGTGCTCACGTGCGGCTTCGACCCCGGCGGCTCGACCGACCCGGACGGCTCGCCTCACCCGCTACCTGTGGAGCTTCGGCGACGGCGCGACCTCCACCGAGCCGCTCGCGCGGCACGCCTACGCCACACCGGGCACGTACACCGTGCGGCTCACGGTCACCGACAACCAGGCCGTGACCGCCACGACCACCCGCACCGTCGTCGTCGACGGCCGGGGCCCGGTGAGCCCGGTGCGCAGCACGCGGGTCGAGCGCCGCCGCCGGCAGCAGCAAGACCGCCGCGGTGGCCGTCCCGCCGACTGCCGAGGTGGGCGACCGGCTGGTCCTGCTGCTGAACCACAACTCGATCTCCCGCACCGTCGGCGCACCCACCGGGGTGGGCGCCTTCACCTCGCTGGGTGCGGTCACCGCCGAGAGCATGGCCTCCTACGGCTGGTCCACGACCGTGAGGGCCGGCGACGCCGGGCGCACGATCACGGTGCCCCTCAGCGGCACCGCGAAGTACACGCTCACCGCCGCCACCTACGCCGGTGTCGCCCCGGGCGCGCTGCCTGCGGCCTACGCCGTGGACCTGTCGGAGAAGGCCGAGCGCCGCACGCCGGTGCTCACCGTCCCCGAAGGCGGCTGGGCGCTGTCGTCGTGGGCCGACCGTTCCGGCACCACCACGGCGTGGACGCCGGACGCGTCGGTCACCACGCGGCGCGCCGTGTGCGGTGCCGACGGCGGCCGGATCTGCAGCGCCGTCGCCGACACCGGGTCCGCTCTGCCGCCCGGCCCGTACGGCGACGTCCGCGCGACGACCACCGTCATCTCCGACGAGGCGGTGATGTGGACCGTCGTGCTGCCGCCGGACCCCGACGCCGACGTCGAGAGGCCACCGCTGGCCGACGTCGCGGTGACCTGCACCTACCTCGACTGCACGATGGACGGGTCGGGCTCCACCGACCCCGAGGGCGGCGAGCTCGGGTACGCCTGGGACCTCGGTGACGGCACCACGGCCGGCACGGTCGTCGTCCCCCACAGCTACGCGACGGCCGGCAGCTACGAGGTGGCCCTCACCGTCACCGACGCCGCCGGGCTCACCGACACCGTCCGCCGCACGCTCCGGGTCAAGGAGGTCCCGGTCCAGCGACCCGTCGCCCACGTGGGCTCGGCCGCGGCCGAGGGCACCACCAGCCGCCCGTCCGTGGACGTGCCGACCGGCGTCGTCGAGGGCGACCGCCTCGTGCTGGTGCTGAGCCACAACAACCTGACCCGGACCGTGGCGGCCCCCACCGGGGTCACCGGCTGGACGCAGGTCGCCTCGCGCACGGCCGGCACGATGGGCACCGTCGTCTGGACCAAGGTCGCGGCTGCCGGCGACGCCGGGCGCGCGGTCGTCGCACCTCTCAGCGGCGGCGCCAAGTCGACGCTGACCGTGGGCGCGTGGTCGGGCGGGCTCGTCACGCCGGGCCTCGAGGTCACGTCCGCGGCCGACACCGTCAAGCGCACCGTGCGCACCACGCCCGCGGTGACCGTGCCCGACGGTGCGTGGGTGGCCTCGTACTGGGCCGACAAGTCCGGGACCACGAGCACCTGGACGCCGTCGGGCGCCACCTCGCGCGCCGCGGCGTGCGGCACGCTGGCCGGCCACGTCTGCAGCCTCCTGGCCGACTCCGCCGGCCCGCTCGCAGCCGGCGCGGCAGGTGGGGTGGGTGCCGCCACCGACGTCGCGTCCAAGGAGGCCACCACCTGGACGTTCGTGCTGCTGCCCTGAGCGGGCGTGCGGTCAGTCGTCGCCGACCACGACGGCAGGCCGCAGGTCGGCCGCGGGCGGGCTCCAGGAAGCGGGGTCGGCGTCGACCTGGTCACCGGACCGGATGTCCTTGACCTGGTCGCCGCCGTCGTCGGCGCGGCGCCGCAGAACCACACGAAGGGCACGCCGCGACGGTCGGCGAAGCGGATCTGCTTGCCGAACTTCTCGGCGGACGGCGACACGAGCGTGGAGACCCCGCGGCCCCGCAGCGCGGCGGCCACCTGCTCGGCCCGCTCGCGCTGGTCCTCGGCGGTGACGGCCACGAGCACGGCGGTGGGCACCGAGCGGGTGGCGGTGAGACCACGGGCGAACAGCAGGCCGAGCACCCGGGTGACGCCGAACGAGATGCCGACGCCCGGGTAGGTGGTGCGACCGTCCGAGGCGAGGGCGTCGTAGCGCCCGCCCGAGCACGCGGACCCGAACTGCTCGAACCCGACCATCGTGGTCTCGTAGACCGTGCCGGTGTAGTAGTCGAGCCCTCGCGCGATCGACAGGTCGGCCACCAGCGAACCAGGAGAACGCTTGTCGGCAGCGGCCATCACCTGCGCGAGCTCGTCGAGACCCTGGTCGAGCAGCTCGTGCGTGGACCCCAGGGCGCGCACGTCGTCGACGAAACCGGTTCCGGTCGAACGGATCTCGGCGAGCGCGAGGCAGGCGGACACCTGCGAGTCGGTGGCGCCGAGGGCGGCGAGGTCGCGACGCACGCCGTCCGGCCCGACCTTGTCGAGCTTGTCGACGGCGCGCAGCACGGCGGCGGGGTCGTCGAGACCGAGGCCCGAGGTAGAAGCCCTCGGCCAGCCGTCGGTTGTTGACCCGGATGACCATCTCGGGCAGGCCGAGCCGGCGCAGCCCGGCGAACGCCTCGGCCATCACCAGGGGCAGCTCGACCTCGTAGCCGAACGGCAGGGTGTCGCGGTCGACGACGTCGATGTCGGCCTGCGCGAACTCGCGGTAGCGACCCTCCTGCGGCCGCTCCCCGCGCCAGACCTTCTGCACCTGGTAGCGGCGGAACGGGAACTGCAGGGTGCCGGCGTTCTCGAGGACGTACCGCGCGAACGGCACGGTGAGGTCGAAGTGCAGGGCGAGCTGGTCGCCGCCGGACGCCTGCGTCGGCCGCGAGCCGCCGCACGCCGTAGACCTCCTTGTCGATCTCGCCCTTGCGCAGCAGCTGCTCGACGGGCTCGACGGCGCGGGTCTCGATCGAGGCGAAGCCGTGCAGCTCGAACACCCGGCGCAGCTCGTCGAGCACCTGCTGCTCCACGGCGCGCTGGGCGGGCGACCACTCGGGGAACCCGGAGATCGGCGCGATCCTCGCCATCAGGAGGCCAGCTCGAGCAGGTACGGGTTCGACGTGCGCTCCTGCGCCATCGTCGAGGCGGGGCCGTGCCCGGGCAGCAGCAGCGTGCCGTCGTCGAGCGGCAGCACCACCTCGCGCAGCGAGCGCAGCATCGCCGCGTGCGAGCCGCCGGGCAGGTCGGTGCGACCGATGCTGCCGCGGAACAGCACGTCGCCGGTGAGCAGGGTGGAGGTCGGTCGTCCGGGGTCGCCCGCCTCGCCGGTGAGGGAGGTCGGCACGCCGTCGAGCGCGAACATCACCGAGCCCTCGGTGTGACCCGGCGCGTGCAGCACCGCCACGTCGAGCCCCGCGAGCTGCACCTGCTCGCCGTCGGCCAGCGTGCGCAGGTCGTCGGGCGCGGTCCAGGTGGCGGCGCGCCCGAACTGCTGCTCCAGCATCAGCACCAGCGACGGGTCGAGCAGCGACAGCGGGTCGGCCAGCCGGTACGCGTCGTCACCGTGCACGAGGGCCGGCACGCCGTGGCCCTGGCAGACGGGCGTCACCGAGTACACGTGGTCGAGGTGGCCGTGGGTGAGCAGGACGGCCGCGGGCCGAAGGCGGTGCTCGGCCAGGACGGCGGCGAGGTCGTCGAGCACCTCGATGCCCGGGTCGACGACCAGGCACTCCTGCGCCGGACCCGGTGCCACGACGTAGCAGTTGGTGCCGAACGCTGCGGCAGGGAAGGCGGTCAGCAGCACCCGGTGAGCCTACCGGCGGCGGCGTGCGGGATGCCGGGGTGCCCGGGCCCTAGACTGGTCGCGGTCCGCCATCGCCGGGCGGCGCCGCGATCCCGCGGCCCCGTTCCGGCCACCGAACCTGGGAGGGTTCTCAGTGTCGCCGAGCAAGCGGGAGCGCGAGTACGCACGTCGTCGGTACGCCGACTGGCAGGCGCGTCAGGCAGTCAGGGCGCAGCGGCGCCGACGGGCACGCAACATCTCCCTCGTGGTGGCCGGGATCCTCGTCCCCGTCCTGGTGATCGGGCTGGTCTGGTGGGTCGCCGGGCGCGGCGACGACGACGTGACGACCGAGCCGACCGCGTCGCAGAGCACCCCGGCGGACGCCGAGAACCCGTGCCCCGAGGTCACCACCGGCCCGGTCACCGACCCGCCGCAGTTCGAGGCGGCGCCGGACCCGTCCGTCGCGGAGGGCCGGGTGTGGACCGCGACGGTCACCACCACGTGCGGCGACATCACCCTCGAGCTCGACGGCACGCTCGCCCCCCAGTCGGTCGCGAACTTCGTGCAGCTGGCCAGGGACGGCTTCTACGACGCCACCCCGTGCCACCGCCTCACCACCGAGGGCATCTTCGTGCTCCAGTGCGGCGACCCGACGGCCACCGGCCAGGGCGGCCCGGGGTACACCTGGGGCCCGATCGAGAACGCCCCCGAGGGCGACCTCTACCCGGCCGGCACCCTGGCGATGGCGCGCGTCGGCGGCGACGCCGCGAGCCAGGGCAGCCAGTTCTTCCTCGTCTACCAGGACTCCACGATCCCGAGCGACTCAGCCGGCGGGTACTCGGTGTTCGGCACGATCACCGGCGGCCTCGACATCGTGCAGAAGATCGCCGACGGCGGCCTCGGCGCGGACGGCACCGCCCCCGCCCGGGCCATCAGCATCGAGGGAGTGACGGTCCAGTGACCGAGCCGACCCAGCCCACGACCCCGGCGGCCGACGCCGACCGAGCCGGTCGCCGACGAGCAGGCGGCGGTGCAGGAGCAGGCGGCCGTCGCGGAGCAGGCACCGATCGAGGAGCCCGTCGCCCGCCGCCGAGCCCGAGCCGGCCGCCCCGGCCGAGCAGGCAGCCGTGGCGGAGCAGGCAGCCGTCGGCGGAGCAGGCAGCCGCGGAGCCGGAGCCAGCACCCGCGCCGACCCCGGAGCCCGAGACGCAGCCCGAGCCCGAGGCGCAGCCCGAGCCCGAGGCGCACCCCGAGCCCGAGCACGCAGCCCGAGCCCGAGACGCAGCCCGCAGCCGGCGCCGCGGAGCCGGCGCCCGCCGCGCCGGCGTCCGCACCCCGCCCGACAGCGCGCCCGGGGCCGCGTCCCGTGCCGCACCCGCCCGCCGCGCCGGGTGCCCGCCGCCCCCAGCCGACCGCCACGACCGCGCCCGCCGTCCCGCCCGGCGAGGAGCACCCGCTGCGCCCGGCGAGCGACCCCGCGCCCTGGGGTCGGGTCGCCGACGACGGCACCGTCTACGTCACCGACCCCGCCGCCGACGGCGGCGAGCGTCCGGTCGGGTCGTTCCCGGACGCCACCCCCGCGGAGGCGCTGGCCTACTTCGGCCGCAAGTACGACGACCTGGTCGCCCAGGTCGACCTGGCCGAGCAGCGGCTCGACGTCGCCGGCACGCCGGTCAAGGACGTCGCGCGCGCCCTGCGCGCCGTCCGGGGCCAGCTGGCCGAGGCGCACGTGGTCGGCGACCTCGCCGGCCTGGCGCAGCGGCTCGAGCAGCTCGACCTCGTGGTCGAGCAGCGCCGCCAGGAGGCCGACGCCGCGCGCGTGGCGGCCAAGGAGGTCGCCCGCGGCGAGCGCGAGGTCCTGGTGGTGGAGGCCGAGGAGATCGCCGCCACCGACCCGGCTCGGATGCAGTGGAAGTCCTCCGGCGACCGGCTGCAGCAGCTGTTCGAGCAGTGGCGCGAGGCCCAGCGCGCCGGCGTCCGGCTCGACAAGCCGGTCGAGGACGCGCTGTGGAAGCGGTTCAGCCACGCGCGCACCGTGTTCGACCGCGCCCGCAAGCACCACTTCGCCCAGCTGCACGTCGAGCACGGCGAGGCGAAGACGGTCAAGGAGAAGCTGATCAAGGAGGCCGAGGCGCTCTCGTCGTCGCGCGAGTGGGGCCCGACCACCACGGCCTTCCGTGCGCTGATGGACCGCTGGAAGGCCGCCGGTCGCGCCGGGCGCAAGGACGACGACGCGCTGTGGGCCCGCTTCCGCGCGGCCCAGGACGTCTTCTTCGAGGCGCGCACGGCCGAGCAGAACAAGCAGGACGAGGAGTTCGGCGCGAACCTGGCGGTCAAGGAGGCGCTGCTGGCCGAGGCCGAGGCGCTGCTGCCGGTCAAGGACCTCGACGCCGCCAAGGCGGCCCTGCGCGACATCCAGGACCGGTGGGAGGCCGCCGGCAAGGTGCCCCGGGCCGACATGGCGCGGATCGAGAAGCGGCTGCGGACCGTCGAGCAGTCGGTGCGCGACCTCGAGGACGCCAAGTGGAAGCGGTCGAACCCCGAGACCCGCGCCCGCGCCGAGGGCGCCCTCGGCCAGCTCGAGGACTCGATCGCCGGGCTGGAGCGCGACCTCGAGGCGGCCCGCGCGAGCGGCGACGCCCGCGCCGAGAAGGACGCCGCCGCCGCGCTCGAGGCGCGCCGGGCGTGGCTGGAGGCGGTCCGCCGCACCGCGGACGAGCACGCCTGACCCGACCCACAGCCCGTGCGGTCGTCCACAGACCGCTGCTCGCGCTTGCCCCGACGGCTCGCCCGCGTGGGAGACCGGTGGCGGTGACCGTCCTCGACGCCGCCGACGCGGTCGTCCTCGTCCCCGGCGGTGCCGAGCCGGCAGCCGTGCTGCGCCGGCGGGCGGCCGACGGCGAGCTGTTCCGCGTCGTCGACGGCGTCTACCTGCCGGCCGACCTCGCCGTCTGGGCGCCGGGCCGGTGCGCGGCCACCCGGCTGCTGCAGCGCTGCGGGCTGGTGGCCGGGCTCGCCACCGCCGTGTGGTGCCGCGGCGGACCCGGCCGCGCCCCGCGCGGCGGCGCACCGACCCACGACCGCTGCACCGACGACCACGAGGTCGACCTGCTCGGCCCGCCCGAGCTCAGCGGCCGCAGCCGCGACGGCGTCCGGCTGCGGCTGGTGCCGCTGCGGCACGACGAGGTCGAGGACGTGCACGGCACGCCGGTGACGTCCGCGGTGCGCACGGCGGCCGACCTGGTGCTGTGGGGCACCGGCCGCGACGACGCGGCGCTGGCGTGGTGCTGGGAGCACGGCACCGATCCCGCCGCGGTGGCCGAGGACCTCGGCGGCCGCGGCCCGGTGCCGGGGATCGCACGCGCCGCGCGGGTGCTGCGAGCCGCCCGCACCGGCGCACCGGCTCCGCTGGCGCGCTACCCGCTGCCGGCCCGGCTCAGCTGCTGTCGCGGCGTCCGGTGATCCGGTAGACGTCGAAGACGCCGTCGACGCGCCGCACCGCCTGCAGCACGTGGCCGAGGTGGCCGGGGTCGCCCATCTCGAACACGAACTTGGACACCGCGACCCGCTCGCGGCTGGTGCTCACGCTCGCGGACAGGATGTTGACGTGGTTGTCGGACAGCACCCGGGTGATGTCGGAGAGCAGCCGTGCCCGGTCGAGCGCCTCGACCTGGATCTGGACGAGGAACACGCTGGTGGCGTCGACGGCCCACTCGACCTCGACGATGCGACCCTCCTGCACCAGCAGCCCGGCGACGTTCTGGCAGTCGTCGACGTGCACCGAGACGCCTGAGCCCTTGGTGACGAAGCCGATGATCGAGTCGCCCGGCACCGGGGTGCAGCACTTGGCGAGCTTGACCCACACGTCGTCGAGGCCCTTGACGACCACGCCCGAGCTGCCCGACCGCGGCCGCCGCTGCGGCACCGTCGAGGGGATGGTCGCCTCGGCGAGGTCCTCCTCGGCGCCGTCCTCGCCGCCGACCGCGGACACCAGCTTCTCCACGAGAGAGGCTGCGGACACGCGGTTCTCGCCGATCGCGGCGTACAGCGCGGAGACGTCGGGGTAACGCAGCTCGGCGGCCAGGCCCACCAGCGACTCGTGGCTGAGCAGGCGACGCACCGGCAGGTGCTGCTTGCGCATCGCCTTGGCGAGCTGGTCCTTGCCGAGGTCGATGGCCTCCTCGCGGCGCTCCTTGCTGAACCACTGCCGGATCTTGTTGCGTGCCCGAGGGCTCTTGACGAAGGTCAGCCAGTCGCGGCTGGGTCCGGCGTCGGCGACCTTGGAGGTGAACACCTCGACCACGTCGCCGTTCTCCAGCAACGACTCCAGCGCCACCAGCCGGCCGTTGACGCGCGCGCCCATGGTGCGGTGGCCGACCTCGGTGTGCACCGCGTAGGCGAAGTCGACCGGGGTCGAGCCGTCCGGGAGGGCGACGACGTCGCCCTTCGGCGTGAAGACGTAGACCTCGCGCGAGCCGATCTCGAACCGGAGCGACTCGAGGAACTCCCCCGGGTCGCCGGTCTCGCGCTGCCAGTCGAGAAGCTGTCGCAGCCAGGCCATCTCGCCGAGCGAGTCGGTCTCGTTCGACACCGGCGCGCCGCTCTTGCCGCTGACGGCGTCCTTGTACTTCCAGTGCGCCGCCACGCCCAGCTCGGCCCGGCGGTGCATCAGGTGGGTGCGGATCTGGATCTCGACCGGCTTGCCGCCGGGACCGATCACCGTGGTGTGCAGCGACTGGTACATGTTGAACTTGGGCATCGCGATGTAGTCCTTGAACCGCCCCGGCACCGGGTTCCACCGGGCGTGCAGGGCGCCGAGGACGGCGTAGCAGTCGCGGATGCTCTCGACCAGGACCCGGACGGCCACCAGGTCGTAGATGTCGGCGAAGTCGCGGCCCCGCACCATCATCTTCTGGTAGACGGAGTAGTAGTGCTTCGGCCGTCCGGTGACCGTCGCCTTGATCTTGGCCGAGCGCAGGTCGTCGCGGACCTGGTCGCGCACCTGGTTGAGCTGCTCCTCGCGCGCCGGTGCGCGGTCGGCCACGAGCCGGACGATCTCGTCGTAGACCCCCGGGTAGAGGGTCGCGAAGGAGAGGTCCTCGAGCTCCCACTTGATCGTGTTCATGCCGAGCCGGTGGGCCAGCGGCGCGTAGATCTCGAGCGTCTCGCGCGCCTTGCGCTCGGCCGAGGCCTGGGAGACGTACTTCCAGGTGCGGGCGTTGTGCAGCCGGTCGGCCAGCTTGATCACCAGGACGCGGATGTCGCGCGCCATCGCGACCACCATCTTGCGGACGGTCTCGGCCTGGGCCGCCTCGCCGTAGGTGACCTTGTCGAGCTTGGTGACGCCGTCGACCAGCCCGGCGACCTCGTCGCCGAACTCGGCCCGCAGCTGGTCGAGGGAGTAGTCGGTGTCCTCGACCGTGTCGTGCAGCAGGGCGGCCGACAGGGTCGGCACGGTCATGCCGAGCTCGGCCAGGATCGTGGCGACCGCCACCGGGTGGGTGATGTACGGGTCGCCGCTCTTGCGCCGCTGGCCGCGGTGGGCGCGCTCGGCGGCGACGTACGCGCGCTCGAGCGTGGCGATGTCGGCCTTGGGGTGGTTGGACCGCACCGTGCGCAGCAGCGGCTCGATCACCGGGGAGGAGCTGCTGCCCGTGGACCGCGAGCCGAAGCGGGCGATCCGGGCCCGCAGCCCGATCGGTCCGGTGTCGTCCGGCCGCCAGTCCGGTGAGGGGGCCGGCTGGGTCGGGGTGCGCAGCGAGGGCGGGGCCGGGGCCGACGAGATGAGGCGGCGTCCTGCTCGGCGGCGGGCGTGCTGCCGGCGGGCTCCTGCGCGGGTCGGGCCGGGGTCGTCGCGGGGCACGGTGGAGGCCGCGCTGCCCGCGCGGTCCTGACCCGTCTCACCGGCCACCGGCACCTCCGCCCGCGCCGGCCTCGGTCGTGCGCCGGCGTGGTCCCAGTCTACGGGGCGGCCCCGCCGGTCGGACCGCAGGCTGGACGGCTGTCCGGGGCCAGCAGCAGCGGATCCGCGGTCAGAGGTGCAGCAGGATGCGCAGGTCGCGGCCCGCCAGCCGGTCGCGCCCGCCCAGGCCCTCGATCTCGATCAGCAGCCCGACGCCGACCACCGCGCCGCCCGCGGTCTCCACCAGCCGGCACGCCGCCTCGGCGGTGCCGCCGGTGGCGAGCACGTCGTCGACGACCAGCACCCGCTGGCCCGCGGTGAACGCGTCGGCGTGCACCTCGATCTCGGCGCTGCCGTACTCCAGCTCGTAGCTGGTGCGGTGCGTCTGGCCGGGCAGCTTGCCGACCTTGCGCACCGGCACGAAGCCGGTGCCGAGCTCGAGCGCGAGCGGCGGCGCCGAGGACGAACCCGCGCGCCTCGATGCCCGCCACGACGCCGACGTCGAGGTCGGCGACGAGGTCGGCCAGCCCACGCGTGGCGGCCCGCAGACCGGCCGGGTCGGCGAGCACCGGCGTGATGTCGCGGAACAGGATCCCGGGCGAGGGGTGGTCGGGGACGTCGCGCACCAGGGCGCGGACGGTCGCGGCGTCGCCCGTGGAGCCCGGTCACCGGGTTCAGCGCTTCCGGCCGCCGGGGCGCTGCCGCGAGCCGCGCTTGGGCTGGTTGCGCGGCCCGGTCGGGCGCTCGACCGTGGCCGTGGCCGTGGCCGTGGCGCCCGGCGCCGGGGCTGCGGCCACGAGCGCCGTCCGGCTCCTCGGTGCGGGCCCGCGCGGCGACGGCGCGCGCCTTGACCACGCGTGCCTCCTGCTCCAGGACCGCCGGCTCGCGACGCTTCAGCAGCACCAGGAGCGGCGGCGCGATGAACACCGAGGAGTAGGTGCCGGCGATGATGCCGACGAACAGCGCGAGCGAGATGTCCTTGAGCGTCCCCGCCCCGAGCAGCAGCGCGCCGATGAAGAGGATGGACGCCACCGGCAGCAGCGCGACGACGGAGGTGTTGATCGACCGCACCAGCGTCTGGTTCACGGCCGAGGTTGACCGCCTCGCCGTACGAGCGGCGGGTGCTCGACATGACGTGCGCGGTGTTCTCCCGCACCTTGTCGAAGACCACGACCGTGTCGTAGAGCGAGTAGCCCAGGATGGTCAGGAAGCCGATCACCGTCGCCGGGGTGACCTCGAAGCCGCTGAGGGAGTAGACGCCCGGCGGTGATCGCGAGGTCGTGGACCAGCGCCACCAGGGCCGCGACCGCCATCTGCCACGCCCGGAAGTACACGCGTGATGACCAGTGCGACCAGCACCATGAAGATGAGCAGGCCCGTGAACGCCTTGCGGGTGACGTCGGCGCCCCACGACGCCCCGACGAAGGAGGAGGTGACGTCGGAGGGCTCGACGCCGTACCCGTCGGCCAGGGCGCTGCGCAGCTCGTCGGTCTCCTCCGCGGTGAGCCGCTCGGTCTGCACCCGGATCGAGCTCGACCCGATGACCGAGACCCGGGACTGCTCGCCGGCCTCGGGCAGGACCTCGCCGACGATGCCGCCGGCCAGCCCCTGGTCGAGGGTCTGCACGTTGTCGATCCGGAACTCGGAGCCGCCGCGGAACTCGATGCCGGGGTTGAGCCCCTTGATCAGCAGGACGAGCACGGACGCCACCACCAGCCCGACGCCGATGAGCAGCCAGCTGCGCCACCTGCCGACGAAGTCGACCGAGCGCCGGCCGGTGTAGAGGTCGTTGCCGAACCTGGCGAAGCTGAAGGCGGCCATCAGGACTCCTTGGTCAGGCTCGGCGACCCGGCGTTCGCGGGGTCGTCCTCGGAGCCGGCGGGTGCGTCGACGACGTCGGTCCCGGCAGCCGCGGCGGCCTCCGCCGCGCGGCGCTCGGCGATCGTCATCCGTCGACCGTCCGAGGCGGCGGGCCGGACCCGGCCGCGACCTGCGTACGCGGCGGGACGACCGAGCTGCTCGGGGTTGAAGCCGGAGAACCGGTGCCCCGACCCGAAGAACCTCGTCCGCGCGAGCAGGGCGACCATCGGGTGGGTGAACAGGATGACCACGACGAGGTCGATCACCGTGGTCAGGCCGAGGGTGAAGGCGAACCCGCGGACCCCGCCGACGGCCAGCAGGTACAGCACCACGGCCGCGAGCAGGTTGATCGCGTCGGAGGCGAGGATCGTGCGGCGGGCGCGCTGCCAGCCGGTCTCGACGGCGGCGACCAGCGAGCGGCCCTCGCGGACCTCGTCGCGGATCCGCTCGAAGTAGACGATGAACGAGTCCGCCGTGATGCCGATCGCGACGATCAGTCCGGCCACACCGGGCAGGCTCAGCCGGTACCCCTGGGTCCAGGACAGCACCGAGATGGTCAGGTACGTCAGGCCGCCTGCCACGAGCGAGGCTGGCCACCGTCACCAGGCCGAGCGCCCGGTACTGGAACAGCGAGTAGACGACGACCAGGATCAGGCCGATCAGACCGGCGAGCAGGCCGTTGCGCAGCGACTCCGACCCGAGCAGGGCGGAGATCTGGTCCTCGGACTGCACCTCGAACGACAGCGGCAGCGCGCCGAACTTCAGCTGGTTGGCGAGCTGCTGGGCGCTGTCCTGCGTGAACGAGCCGGTGATCTCCGCCCTGCCGTCGG
The DNA here is from genome assembly GCA_963750285.1 of uncultured Actinomycetota bacterium. Lineage (GTDB taxonomy): Bacteria > Actinomycetota > Actinomycetes > Actinomycetales > CAWJMD01 > JBBQSN01. The sequence goes on from CAVVQA010000005.1 coordinate 208,975, forward strand.
AGATCACCTGGTTGGTGCGCGGCGCCGAGACGACCAGGCCGTCCAGGACGATCGCGAACTGGTTCTGCGGCTCCTGCAGGCTGATCAGCCGCTCGGTGACGGCGCGGAACTCGCGCGCGCCCTCGCGGTCGAACTCGAGGTTGACGGCCCACTCGCCGGTCGTGAGGCCCTGCTGGGTCTGCTGCAGGCCCGACGACGCGGTGGAGATCCGGGAGCCCTCGACCTCCACCGGCCCGAGGATGTACTTGGCCGCGCCGGTCTGGTCGCACGTCACCAGCACCTCGTCGGCGACGTCGGCCACACCCCCGGTGACGTTGGCCGGGTCGGTGCAGTCGAGCGCCTGGAACTCGGCCGCGATCGCGTCGGTGATCTGGGTCAGGTCGGACGCGTCGGTCGGCGTGGGCGCCGGTGTGGCGGCCGGGTCGGTCGCGGCGGGGTCGGTCGCCGCCGGGTCGGTCGCGGCGGGGTCGGTCGCGGCGGGATCGGTGGTGGCGGGCGTCGTGCTCTGCGCGAACAGTCGCGGGACGGCACGGCCGTTCGTGCTCGTGGTGGGCGCCGGCGCGCTGGTCGTGGCCGGGGCGCTGGTCGCGCCGTCGGTGGGAGTCGTCCCGTCCGTGGGGGTGGCGCCCTCGGTCGGGGTCGCACCCTCGGTCGGGGTCGCACCCGGCTCGTTCGCGTCGGGCACGGTCGGAGCACCGGAGGCGACGACGAGCACGGGACGGAACCGCATCTGCGCCGACTGGCTGACCAGCTCGCGAGCGCGCTGCTGCTCCTCGGGGTCACCCGGGAGCTCGACGACGATGTTCTGCCCGCCCTGGCTGGTGATCTCGGCCTCGGAGACGCCGGAGCCGTTGACCCGCTGACGGATGACCTCGATCGCGTCGTCGATGATCTGGGGCGTCACCTGCGCCTCGCTGCCCTCGTCCGGACGCGGGGTCAGGATGATCTGGGTGCCACCGTCCAGGTCGAGCGCGAGCTTCGGGGTCCAGGAGGCGGTGCTCCACTGGACGCCGGCGGCCAGCGCGCCGATCAGGACGATGACGAGCGCCACCAGGGCGCCGAGCGGGCGCCTGGAACGCGTGCGGGACGAAGCCACGGGAGCGGATCTCTTCTCGGTCGGGAGGGTCAGGCGGGGTCGCGCTTGGTGAGGTCGGGCCCGCCGGCGGCCCCGCTGTCCTCGACCGGCGCGGCCGGCTCGGTGGAGGTGCTGTCGTCGGTGACGATCTTGCCGACGGCCGCCTTGGCCCACCGCACCGTGGTGCCGGGCGCGATCTCGAGCACCATCTGGTCGCCGTCGATCGCGGTGACCGTGCCGTAGAGCCCGGCGGTCGTCATCACCGTCTGGCCGACCGCGACCCGGTCCTGCTGGGCCAGGTACTCCCGCTGCTGCTTGCGCTGGCGCATGATCAGCAGCAGCAGGGGCAGCAGGATGATGAGGGGCAGCAGCAACGACGTCGCGTCCATCGCGGTGTCACGTCCTTCCGCAGCCCGCCGTACCGGCGGCTGCTCGTGGCGCCTGACCGGACGTGCGCCCGGACGGCATGGCAACGGCTCGGACACCCAGTCGGGTTCCGCAGCCCCACGGGAGTGTAGGCGAGGCGCGTGAGACCGGACAACGCGGACGCGCCGAGTCAGCCCTGCGTCGCGGGATCGTCCTCGAGCGGCAGCACCGCCTGCAGAGCGGCCGGGTGCCCCGTCCGCGGCGCCCGCAGCCCGAGGTGGGCGTAGCCGGCCGCGGTGGCGACCCTGCCGCGGGCCGTGCGGGCGACCAGGCCCTCACGCACCAGGAACGGCTCGGCCACGGTCTCGACCGTCTCCGGCTCCTCCCCCACGGCCACCGCGAGCGTGGACAGGCCGACCGGTCCGCCGCCGAAGCGCTCGCACAGCGCCCGGAGCACGGCGCGGTCGAGCCGGTCGAGGCCGAGGGCGTCGACCTCGTACACCTGGAGCGCGGCCACGGCGGCGGGGACGTCGACGGTGCCGTCGCCGCGCACCTGCGCCCAGTCGCGGACCCGGCGCAGCAGCCGGTTGGCCACCCGCGGCGTGCCGCGCGAGCGGCCCGCGATCTCCTCGGCGGCGGTCGGGTCGAGGTCGACCTCGAGCAGGCGCGCGGAGCGCAGCAGCACGGTGCGCAGGTCGTCGGCGGAGTAGAAGTCGAGGTGCGCGGTGAAGCCGAACCGGTCGCGCAGCGGCGCCGCGAGCAGGCCCGCGCGGGTGGTGGCGCCGACGAGGGTGAAGGACGGGCAGCTCGAGCGGGATGGCGGTGGCGCCCGGGCCCTTGCCGACCACGACGTCGACCCGGAAGTCCTCCATCGCCATGTAGAGCATCTCCTCGGCGGGCCGGGCGATGCGGTGGATCTCGTCGACGAAGAGCACCTCGCCCTCGTCGAGCGAGGACAGGATCGCGGCGAGGTCGCCGGCGTGCTGGATCGCCGGGCCGGAGGTGATCCGCAGCGGCACGCCCAGCTCGGCCGCGACGATCATCGACAGCGTGGTCTTGCCCAGCCCGGGCGGCCCGGACAGGAGCAGGTGCTCGGGCGCGACCCCTCGCGCGGTGGCGGCCTCGAGCACCAGCCCCAGCTGCTCGCGCACCACCGGCTGCCCGACGAAGTCCGCCAGCCGCCGGGGACGTAGCGCCGCCTCGGCGGCCCGCTCCAGGGCGTCGGCCCCGACGCCCACCACCCGGGCGCCGAGGTCGGCGAGGCCTGGTCGGGCGGGTCCTGGTCGGGCGGGTCCTGCTCCGGCACCTCGACCTCGAGGCTGCCGTCGTCGTAGGCCACCAGGTCGACGGGGAAGTCGGCGGGGAAGGGGTCGCGCGGCTCGGTCACGTCAGCCCCGTCCGAGGTGGCGCAGCGCGGAGCGCAGCAGCGCCCGCTGGTCGGTGGCGCCGTCGGCCGCCACGGCCTGGACCGCGGCCTCGGCCTGCTTGGCGTTCCAGCCGAGCCCGACCAGGGCCTCGACGACGTCGGGGTCCGCCCCGGACGCGCCGGAGGCGGCCGGAGCGGCGACCACCTCGCCGACGGGTGCGCCGAGCCGGTCGGTGAGGTCGAGCACGATCCGCTGGGCGCCCTTGCGGCCGATGCCCGGGACCCGGCACAGGGCGGTGAGGTCCTCGGTGGCGACGGCCCGGCGCAGGCCGTCGGGGGTGTGCACGGCGAGCATCGCCAGGGCGAGCCGGGGCCCGACGCCGGAGACGGTCTGCAGGGTCTCGAAGACGTCGCGCTCGTCGGCGTCGGCGAAGCCGTAGAGGGTCAGGGAGTCCTCCCGCACCACGAGCGAGGTGGCCAGCTCGGCCTCCTGGCCCGGGCGCAGCGCGGCGAGCGTGCCCGGGGTGGCCTGGACGGCCATGCCCACGCCGCCGACCTCGACCACCGCGCCGTCGAGCCGCACCGCGGCCACCCGTCCCCGCACCGAAGCGATCACCGCGCACTGCCTCCCGTCCGGACGAACACCTGTTCGACGGACACGGTAACCGCACGGGCCGACGCCACCCGGCAGGCGCGCGCGGCGTGCCGCCTCAGCGGCGGGCGGCGGCCGCCGTGGCCTCGGCCCACTGCCGCTGGGCCGGTGTCACCGCGCCGGAGCCGGCGCCGACCGCCGCGCCGGCGGCCGAGCCGCCCCGCCACAGGTGGCAGATCGCGAGCGCGAGGGCGTCGGCGGCGTCGGCCGGACGAGGGGCGGCGTCGAGACCGAGGATGCGCACCACCATCGCGCCCACCTGCGCCTTGCCCGCCCGGCCCGAGCCGGTGACGGCCGCCTTGACCTCGGTGGGCGTGTGCAGGACGACGGGCAGGCCGGCCCTGGCGCCGGCGAGGACGGCGACGCCGCTGGCCTGCGCCGTGCCCATCACGCTGCTCACGTTGTGCTGGCTGAAGACCCGCTCGACGGCGAGGACGTCGGGCCGGTGCTCGGCGATCGCGTCCTCGATCCCCTGCGCCACGGCGAGGAGCCGGTCGGCCAGGTCGGCGCCCGGCGGGGTCGTGACCACGCCGACGTGCACGAGCACGGCCCGGCGACCGGGCCGCCCGTCGACGACGCCGATGCCGCACCGGGTCAGACCGGGGTCGACGCCCAGGACCCTCATCGGGCCAGCTCTCTCACCCGGCCAGCGTCGCACGCGACCGCGGCGCGGGTCGTTCCGACACCCCGGATACCGGAAACGACGACTCGCCGCACCAACGGGCAGGACATTGGCCGCGAGCCGTCGCCTTGAGGACATTTCCGTCTCAAAACCGTTGTCAGCACAAGGAGTATAGTCCATGACCGCGTGAACGGCCGGGTGCTGGCGCGAATCACCAGCACACTCGCCCCCGCGCACTGTGCCGACGGGACTCGGTGCCCGACGGCCGCAGCAGGAAGGCCTGGACGATGGCGACCAGCAGGAAGACGAACGGGGACAGCGGCGCGTCGCTGGACCTCGACGTCCTGACCACGTCGTTGGCGGACGCCGGCGCACCGTGGGAGATGGCCTACACCTCGATGACGGCGCTCGAGGAGGACGAGAGGCGGGTCCGGCTCGGGGTACCACCCAAGCCCGACGTGCCGGACGACGACGAGGGCGCCGCGTCGGCGGCGATGGCGGCGAGCGCCGACATCATCGGCGCGCCGGCCATGTTCGACGTCCGCGACGTCGGGGGCGTCAGCTACGACAGCCCGGTCAAGGACCAGGGCGGCTGCGGCTCGTGCGTGGCCTTCGGCGTGGCCGGCGCGATGGAGGTCGTGTTCCGGTACACCCGACGCACGCAGACGCCGGTGGACTTCTCCGAGGCCCACCTGTTCTACGTGCACGGACGCTCCGAGGGACGCAACTGCGGCAACGGCTGGTGGCCCGACCGGGCGCTGACCCACGCGCAGGCCACCGGCGTCACGTTCGAGGACTACTACCCCTACACGCGGGCGACCAGAACGGCTCGGCGCTCAACGCCGACTGGCGCAACCGGCTCGCGAAGGCCACCGCCTGGGAGAACGTCTCGGGCAACGCGCTGAAGATGAAGGAGGCGATCTCGACCTACGGGGCGATCACCGCCTGCTTCAACGTCTACCAGGACTTCTTCAGCTACCGCTCCGGCGTCTACCGGCACGTGAGTGGGTCGCTGGCCGGCGGTCACTGCGTCGTGCTGGTCGGCTACGACGACGCCCAGGGCTGCTGGATCGCCCGCAACAGCTGGAACGCCGGCTGGGGTGACGGCGGCTACTTCCGGATCGGCTACGGGCAGTGCGGGATCGAGTCGTTCCAGACCTGCACGGTGCAGGGCGTCTCGCTGCGCGCGTGGCTGCCGAACCAGGCGGTCTCCGGGCTGTGGTCCAACGAGTTCGACGGCAACGTCTGGGCGTACGGCGCTCAGCGCGGCTGGCTGAAGCTCGACGGCGGCGACGCCGGCATCAACCACGCGATGCTCTCCGAGCTCGCGGCGTCCAAGGCGCTCGGCCGTCCCGTCGGCATGTTCGAGGACAACGGCAGCGTCCAGCAGATCTACGCCTGGTGAAGGAGGCGACGATGAGCATCACCCACGACGGCCCGACCCTGCTCCCCGAGCAGCGCGCCGAGAACGGCACGCACGACGACGGCGGGCACGCAGCGCGCCGACGCTGGACCACATCGACCTGAGGACGATCGGCGAGGCGATGTCGTCGGCGCCGATGCGCGGCGCCACCCGGCACGGCCGGGCGTGCAGGCCGGTGACCAGGCGGTCACCGGCACCTGGACGACCAACGTGACGATCGACGCCCTGTGGTCGATCGCCGAGACCCGCAACGCCTACGTGCACGTCGCCGGCGGTGCGTGGAAGAAGGTCTACAACGCCCGTGACGGCGCGTTCCAGGCGCTGCTCACCCTCGCCTCGCAGGCCAGGCAGACCGGCAAGCCGGTCAGCCTGCGCGAGGAGGCCGACGGGATGGTCTACGAGATCTACCTCTGGTAGCTCGTCACGCTCGGGCGCCGGGGCGGCTCACCTCACGGTGACGTCGACCCGGCGTTCCTGCGCGCTCTCGTCCTCCCAGGGTCGCGACAACCGCAGGTCGAGCCGCCAGGAGCCGGTGCTGTCGGCCCGGAACCGCAGCGTGCGCGTGCGACCGGCGCCCGGCGCGCGCATCGCGCGCTCGGGGTGGTCCGTCTCGTCGGGCTCGTCGGGCTCGTCGTCCAGCAGGGTCAGCCCCTCCCCGGTGCGCGCGTGCCACAGGTAGCCGGTGGTGGCGTTCTCCGGGAGCCGGACCACGAGCACGTCGCCCGGGTCCAGCGCGACGGCGGCAGCGCCCTCGACGAGCTCGACCTCGCTCATGGCCAGCAGGCTACGCCCGGGTGCACACTGGGGACCATGCGCGAGACAGACGCTGCCGCTGCCGGTCGACCTGGCCGAGCGGATCAGCCGGAACCGGTTCACGGTGCTGCCCGCGCGCGTGCCCCCGGAGGACGTCCGCGAGCTGCTCGACGTCGACCCGCCGAGCGACTTCGACCCGATCGACCAGCAGGCAAGTTGGCTGCTGCTCTACGGGATCGGCGCCCTCTAGCCGAGGTCAGCCGACCTCGGCCATCACCTCGTCGCTGACGTCGATGATTTCGTACACCCTCATGGCGTCGCCACGCCACGTTTAGCGGTTGTCGACGATCACCATGTCGCTCTCACCCCTGATGACCACTTGAGTGTTGTCGTCGCAGAGTCGATCGTCGGAGAGGGTGGCGAAGTCGCTCCCGTCGAACCGGACGACGAGCGTCGAGCACTCGTCATCGTTCAGCACCGGCATCGCGCCGAGTGCTCCAGGTGGCAACGTATTCGTGAACATGCCGTTGGCGTACTCGACGACAAGTTCCATGGCCGTCTCGTTCTTCACGTTGATCCCAGGACCCTCGGACTCCAGGACGTTCAAGAAGCATCCCGACACACCGACGCACACAACCGTCGCAACCGCGACCAGGAACGGGCCACGCTTAAGCACCCGAGGCCTCCCCCGCTTCTTGCGTTCGTTGACGGTCCTCAGACCAATTCAGACAGTTCGACGCCGTCCATCACGTCGAAGTTGGCGAACACGTTCTGCACGTCGTCGCTGTCCTCGAGGGCGTCGATGAGCCGGAAGATCTTCTCCGCCCCCTCGGCGTCGAGCTCGATCTGCATGGCGGGGACGAACTGCGCGTCGGCGGAGTCGTAGTCGATGCCGGCCTCCTGCAGCGCCGTGCGCACGGCGACCAGGTCGGTGGCCTCGCTGACGATCTCGAACTTCTCGCCGAGGTCGTTGACCTCCTCGGCGCCGGCGTCGAGCACCGCGGCCAGCACGTCGTCCTCGTCGAGACCCTCGGCGGGGACGATCACCACGCCCTTGCGGGAGAACAGGTACGAGACCGAGCCCGGGTCGGCCATCTGGCCGCCGTTGCGGGTGAACGCGACCCGCACGTCGGACGCGGCGCGGTTGCGGTTGTCGGTGAGGCACTCGACCAGCACGGCCACGCCGTTCGGGCCGTAGCCCTCGTACATGATCGTCTGGTAGTCGGCACCGCCGGTCTCGGCGCCGGAGCCGCGCTTGAGGGCGCGCTCGATGTTGTCGTTCGGCACCGACGACTTCTTCGCCTTCTGGATGGCGTCGTACAGCGTGGGGTTGCCGGCCGGGTCGCCGCCGCCGGTACGGGCCGCGACCTCGATGTTCTTGATCAGCTTGGCGAACATCTTGCCGCGCTTGGCGTCGACGACGGCCTTCTTGTGCTTCGTGGTCGCCCACTTGGAGTGGCCGCTCATGTGTTGCGCTCCCTCACCATCTGCACGAACAGCCCGTGCACGCGCTGGTCCCCGGTGACCTCCGGGTGGAACGACGTGGCGAGCAACGGACCCTGACGAACGGCCACGATCCTACCGTCGGCAGGTCCGGCCTCGACCCGCGCGAGCACCTCGACCCCCTCGCCGAGCTCCTCGACCCACGGCGCGCGGATGAAGACGGCGCGCACCGGGCCGTCGACGCCGGTGAAGGAGATGTCCTCCTCGAAGGAGTCGACCTGGCGTCCGAACGCGTTGCGGCGCACCGTGACGTCGAGGCCGCCGAAGGTCTGCTGGTCCGCTCGGCCGTCGAGCACCCGGTCGGCCAGCAGGATCATCCCGGCGCACGAGCCGTACGCCGGCAGGCCAGCGCGCAGCGCTGCGACGAGCGGCTCCCGCACGTCGAACGCACGGGCGAGCTTGTCGATCGTGGTCGACTCCCCGCCGGGCAGGACGATCCCGTCGAGGCCGTCGAGCTCCTCCGGCCGACGCACCGTGCGGGTCGCGGCACCGCTCGCCTCCAGCGCGCGCAGGTGCTCGCGGACGTCGCCCTGCAGGGCCAGGACGCCGATGAGAGGGGTGGTCACGGCGAGCAGCGTAGGCAGGCGGTCAGGCGGTGACGCGCGCGGCCCGGCCGGGCGGCGGCTCCGGCACGACGCCGCCGTGCAGGGCCCACGCGATCGCCTCCACCCCGTCGACCACCCGCGGTCCCGGGCGGGTCACGAGCCCGCCGGCGTCCAGCGCCCACACCCGCGCGGAGGGCAGCCGGTCCAGCACCTGACGGGCCTGGACGACCGCGTCGTCGAGCCCGTACCCGCACGGTGCCACCAGGACCACGTCCGCCCGGGCGGCCGTGACCTGCGCCCACCCCACGCCGACGCTGCGCTCTCCCGGCAGCGCGAGCACCGGCTCGCCGCCGGCCGCCGTCACCAGGTCGGGCACCCAGTGACCGGCCAGGTACGCCGGGTCGGTCCACTCCAGCACCAGCACCCGGGGCCGCGGCCGGCCGGCGACCGCGGTCGCGACGGCGTCGAGCCGGTCCTGCAGCGCGGCCCGCACGTCGGCCCCGGCGTCGGGGCGACCGGTGGCCCCGGCCACGGCGACGACGCCGTCGAGCACCTCGGCGAGGCGGTGCGGGTCGAGGGTCACGACCGCACCGGGGCACCCGGCGGCGTCGAGGGCCGCTCGCGCCTCGCCCGCCGGCAGCGCGCACACGCGGCACAGGTCCTGGGTCAGCACGACGTCCGGGGCGATCTCGGCCATGGCGGCGGTGTCGAGGTCGTAGAGCCCGAGGCCCGCCCCGACCCGCTCCTTGACGCGCGCGTCGATCTCGCCCGGCGTGAGGCCCTCGGTCGCCAGGCCGGTGACGACGACGCGGTGGTCGCCTCGGGCCGACGCCGGCTCGTCGCACTCGAACGTCACCCCGCGCAGGTCGTCCTGCAGCCCGAGCGCGTAGACCCACTCGGTGGCGGACGGCAGCAGCGACACGATCCCGGGCACGCGGCGAGGCTAGCCGCGTCAGGGCGCTACGTCGGCCTCCACCTGCTCGGCCAGCCGGTGCCAGTCCTGCGCGAGCGCGAGCGCGACCAGCGCGTCGGTGCCGAGCGGGTCGCCCCGCAGCTGCTGGAGGGCGACCGCGGGGGCGGTGCCCACCTCGTCCGCGTCCGGTGCGGCCCGGACGAGCACGACCAACGACCGGCTGGGGCCCGCCTGGCCGGCGGTCCCCACCCACCCGTCCTCGGACAGCTCCTCGCACCCCCCGTCCGACGCCTGCCCGCCGCACCTCAGCAGGGTGAACCGGTCGTCGCCGGCCCACGAGAGGGTGACGAGGAGCTGGGCATCGCGCTCGCCGGTGCCGCCCAAGTACAGCGAGTACGACGGACCGCACGGCGGCGCACCCGGCGTGAGCGAGGTCGCCGTCCGCCGGACGAGCACCACGTCGAGATCGGCCCCGGCGGTCGGCGGACGCGGCCTCCAGCGGTGCGACCAGCGCCGCTGCTTCTGCCGGCTCCACCTCGTCCGGCCCGAGGGGCACCTGCGTCCCGGAGGCCGGCTGCCCACCCTCCGGGCAGGTCCCGTCGACGGCGAGCCGGTCGAACGTCTCCGGGCCGGGGTACGAGCCGTCGTACCCGGCCGGGACGACCGGGGCACGGTCGTCGGCCCAGCGCACCGCGGAGAAGGCGACCACCGCCACCAGCACGAGCGCCGCCGGCACCACCCGGACCGCCCGGGCCCTGCGGACCCGGCGGCGCACCCCCGCCATCCGCTCGCCGTGCGGCACGCCACCGTCGGCGGCGGCGGCCCGCAGCTCCTGACGCAGCTCGTCGAGGTCCATCACGCGCGCTCCTCGCTGGTGGCTGTGCCGGCGTGCACGCGCAAGGTCGCCAGAGCGCGGCTGGCCTGGCTCTTCACCGTCCCGACGCTGCACCCGAGCAGGTCGGCGACCTCCCGCTCGGGCAGGTCCTCGAGGTAGCGCAGCACCACCCGCCCTCCCCCCCCCCCGCGCGTCAGCAGGAACGCCGTCGCGTGCAGCCGGTGGCCGGCTGCCGCGACGAACGCGTCGAACCCGTCCGGTGCCCGCACGGCGCTCCCCTCGTCGAAGAGTCATACGCCCTGGGACGGTCGAGGGTTGCAGCGCGGTCAGTCCTGCTGCGACGACCCGTCGCCGGCGCCGGCGGACCAGTCCGGCAGCTGCTGGAACGCCCACGCGTTGCCGTCGGGGTCCTTGACGTGCACGAAGCGGCCCCACGCCTGCTCGTCGACCTCGCTCGCCTCGACACCGCGACCGACCAGCTCGGCGCGCACGGCGTCCGCGTCGGCGACCACGCACTGCATGTTGTCGAGCGACCCCGGCGCCATCTGCGTCAGACCGTTGCCGATCGCGATCGAGCAGGCCGACCCCGGCGGGGTCAGCTGCACGAACCGCACGTCGTCGCTCACCACGTGGTCGTGGTCGACGACGAACCCCAGCCCGTCCGCGTAGAACGCCTTGGCCCGGTCGACGTCGGACACGGGCACGGCCACCAGCTCCAGCTTCATCTCCATGGCGACGAACCTACGCACCGAAAGCGGTCAGGTGGTGTCCTCCTCGGCGGCCGATCTGCGGGTTCGGACAGGATGACCCCATGACCCACCCGAGCGAGCCGTTCCCGGGCCTGCCCACCGTCCCCGCGCTCGAGGCGGCTCGCACCTGCTCGCCCCGGCGGTGGCCGGGGTGATCGGGTCGGTCGACCAGGCCCGGGTCGGGGAGATCGACCCCGACCTCGCCGACACCGCCGCGTTCTGCGAGGCGTACGGCGTGCCGCTGGAGGCGTCGGCCAACTGCGTGGTCGTCGCCGGGAAGCGCGGGGACGACGTCCGGTACGCGGCGTGCGTGGTGCTCGCGACCACCCGCGCGGACGTGAACGGCCTGGTGCGCAAGCGGTTGGACGCCCGGCGCGCCTCCTTCGCCGCGATGGACGACGCGGTGGAGCTCACCGGCATGGAGTACGGCGGGATCACCCCGGTCGGGCTGCCGGACGGCTGGGTGCTGCTCGTCGACGCCGCGGTGGCCGCGGAGCCCTGGGTCGTGGTGGGCAGCGGTCTTCGCCGCTCCAAGCTCGTGCTGCCCGGGGCGGCCGTGGCCGCGCTGCCCGGTGCCGAGGTCGTCGAGGGGCTCGGACGATGAGCGTGCGGCCGTCGCCGGACGAGCTCGCCGCCCGAGCGTCGGCGCTCGACGCCACCGACCCCGTGGCGCACGCCCGCGAGCGGTTCGACCTGCCGGCCGGATGTCTACCTGGACGGCAACTCCCTCGGCGCGCTCCCCCGCGCCGTGCCCGCGGCCGTGGCCGACGTCGTGGCGCAGCAGTGGGGCACCGACCTGATCGCCTCGTGGAACACCCACGGCTGGTGGGACGCGCCGCTGCGGGTGGGCGACGCCGTCGGTGCGCTCGTCGGCGCCGCGCCGGGCCAGGTCGCCGTCGGCGACTCCACCTCGGTCAACCTGTTCAAGTGCTTCGTCGCGGCGGCGCGGATGCGTCCCGGCCGGCGGGTGGCGGTCTCCGACCCGGGCGTCTTCCCGACCGACCAGTACGTGCTCGAGGGTGCGGCACGGGTGGCCGACCTCGAGATCGTGCACGCCACACCGGATCTCATGCCCGAGGTGATCGCGCGCACACGGCGACGACGTCGCCTTCGTCTCGGTGTCGCAGGTCGACTACCGCACCGGCGAGCTGTGGGACCTGCCGGCGATCACCGCGGCCGCCCACGACGTCGGCGCCCTGGCCGTCTGGGACCTCTGCCACTCGGCGGGCGTGATCGAGGTCGGGCTCGACGAGCACGCCGCCGACCTCGCCGTGGGCTGCGGCTACAAGTACCTCAACGGCGGGCCCGGGGCACCGGCCTTCGTCTACGTGCCGCACCGGCACCAGGAGGCGTTCGACCACCCGCTCACCGGCTGGCACGGGCACGCCCGGCCGTTCGGCATGGAGGCCTCGTACGCGCCGGCGGGCGGCATCGCGCGCACCCGGGTCGGCACGCCTCCCTTGCTGTCGGTGCTCGCGCTGGAGGCGGCGCTCACCGCCTACGACGGCCTGCCGCTCGCCGACGTCCGCGCGAAGTCGTCGACGCTCACCGGCTTCTTCCTGGAGTGCCTCGACGTCCTGCTGCCCGACCTCGAGGTGGCCACCCCGCGCGACCCGCGGCGCCGCGGGTCGCAGGTGGCGGTGCGGCACCCGCAGGCGTGGGGCGTGGTGCAGGCGCTGATCGCGCGCGGCGTGGTGGGCGACTTCCGCGAGCCCGACATCGTGCGGCTCGGCTTCGCCCCGCTCTACCTGTCGCACGCCGACGCGCTGTCGGCCGCCGAGCACCTCGAGGCCGTGCTCGACGGCGAGGAGCACCTGGCCGAGGCCTACCGGGTGCGGCCGACCGTCACCTAGGCGCACCGACGGCGAAGGGCGGACGATCCGACCCCCTCCGGGGGGTCCGACCTTCCGCCCTTCGACCGGTCAGAGCTCTACCAGCCGCGCTCGGCCAGCCGGTGGGGCTGCGGGATCTCGTCGACGTTGATGCCGACCATCGCCTCGCCGAGCCCGCGCGAGACCTTGGCGACCATCGCCGGGTCGTCGTGGAACGTGGTGGCCTTGACGATCGCGGCGGCGCGCTCGGCCGGGTTGCCGGACTTGAAGATGCCCGAGCCCACGAAGACGCCCTCGGCTCCGAGGTGCATCATCATCGCGGCGTCGGCCGGGGTGGCGATGCCGCCCGCGGTGAACAGCACGACCGGCAGCTTGCCCGCCTCGGCGACCTCGGCCACGAGCTCGTACGGCGCCTGCAGCTCCTTGGCCGCCACGTAGAGCTCGTCCTGCGACATCGAGCGGAGCCGGTTCAGCTCGCCGCGGATGGTGCGCATGTGCGTGACGGCGTTGGAGACGTCGCCGGTGCCGGCCTCGCCCTTGGAGCGGATCATCGCCGCGCCCTCGGTGATGCGCCGCAGCGCCTCGCCCAGGTTGGTGGCGCCGCAGACGAACGGGACGGTGAACTGCCACTTGTCGATGTGGTTCGCGTAGTCGGCCGGGGTGAGCACCTCGGACTCGTCGACGTAGTCGACGCCGAGCGACTGCAGCACCTGCGCCTCGAGGAAGTGCCCGATGCGGGCCTTGGCCATCACCGGGATCGAGACGGCGGCGATGATGCCGTCGATCATGTCGGGGTCGCTCATCCGCGAGACGCCGCCCTGGGCCCGGATGTCGGCCGGCACGCGCTCGAGGGCCATCACGGCGACGGCGCCGGCGTCCTCGGCGATGCGCGCCTGCTCGGGGGTGACCACGTCCATGATCACGCCGCCCTTGAGCATCTCGGCCATCCCCCGCTTGACGCGGGTCGTTCCGGTGGTGGGTTCGGGGCTGGACATCGTCGTTCCTCGCTGGGTCTGGGTGCCGCCGGACGGCCCGGGGGCGGACCCCACCAGGGTAGGCCCCGGCCGGAGCAGGACCGACCACAGGCCGGCTCGGCTCGAGGCTCAGGCTCAGGCGAGCGTGACGGCCTGCTTGGTCGCCACCAGGACGACCCACACGTTGCCGGCCGCGAACGGGAGCGCGGCGCCGTTCCAGGAGAACGAGGTGGGGCCCGCGCCGGCGCGCCGGCTCCACAGCGCCGAGAACGCGACGCCGTCGCGCAGCACCTCGGCCTTGCCGCTGCCGGTGAGCACGACGTCGGGCGTCCGGGCGCCGGTGGAGTCCCGGTTGTCGCTGGCCACCACCTGCACGTGCTGGAAGACCACGGTGGTGGCCCCGTGCTGGTTGCCGCTCGGGTCGACGTCCGGCGTCCCGTCGGTGGACAGCACCCACCGGCGCTGCTGGCGCGACCACGCGAACGAGATCGTCGCCGCCGGCGTACTTCGTCGTCGCGATCCGGACGGGCGCGCCCCCGGCCGGGAGCGCACCGAAGGTGAAGCCCACGTCGTTCGGCGGGACGCTGCCGCCCGCCCGGCGCAGCAGCGCGGCGGGGTCGGCGATGACGTTGTACGGACCGCGCCGGCTGCTCTCGCGCCGGTAGCCGGTGCCGCCGCTGTCCATGCTGACGTTGACCAGCGGCGCCTTGCCGAGCCGGGCGTTGGTGTACGACGAGGCGCCGGAGTAGGCGAAGGCCACCTGGCCGTAGCTGGCCAGGATGCTCGCGTCCGAGACCCGGCCGCTGCGCACCGGGCCGACCTCGGCCGGCATCCGGGTGGAGAAGACCGCGTTCAGCCGGGTCAGGCCGCCCTCGACCGGCTCGACGTAGACCACGTCGGCGGAGCCGAGGCCGACCCGCGGCCGCGCCGGGGCGGTGTTGTCGATCTTCACCGCGAGCACCGGGCCGTCGGCCACCGGGAGGCCGGTGAGCAGCGAGGACCGCACCGGCGGCGCCACCGTGCCGGTGGCGTCGGCCGACACCTGCGGTCGCGAGGTGGTGGGGCTCGCCGACGGGCTGGGCGCCGCCGGCTCGGGCTCCTTCGAGCACCCGGCCAGCGCGGCGGCGGTGGCGCCGAGGGCACCGACCAGGACCAGCCGTCGGGACGGTGGGGAGGGCGGGACGGTCACGGCGACGACGGTAGCCCGTCGGCGGTCGCGGACCGGAAAGGCTCGTCGTCGACCTCGACGGTGCGCGGCTCGGGGGCGCTGCCGGCCAGCCGCGCCCACCGCACCAGCCGCTTGCGCCGCACCGCGCGGGCGTGGCTGACGGCGTCGTTGTGGAACCGGCGCGCCAGCACCACCCGGTGCGACACCGCGGCGAGCGGCGCGAGGTGGCCCCCGCTCACCGCCGGGTGGTCGGCGGGCAGGTCGTCCAGGGTCGCGCGCAGGGCCCTGGACAGGTCGCTCTCGGCGGCCTCGCGGTCGTCGCTGTGGTCGTCGAGCCGGCTGCCGGAGAACGGGTCGAGCGCCACCTGCGCGGCGCGCTCCGAGCCGGCCTCGATCGCCTCCTCGGCGGCCCCGGCGACGAGCACCGAGCTGGCGGGGTCGAGCAGGCCGCTGACCGCCAGGCCGGTGGCGGCCTGGGCCCGCCGCAGCAGCTGGTTGTCCAGCGCCGCGGCCGCACCCTCGACCCGCCGGTGCAGGCGGTCGAGCCGCTGCGCCAGGAAGAACAGGTACCAGCCCAGGACGACCACGAGCAGGACCACGAGGGCGAGCAGGACCCAGAGCGACCCGCCGGAGAGCAGCTCGGTCACCGCCACCACCGCTTCAGGAAGCGTCCTGACCCCGGCCTCGGACCGCACGGCCTGCGGGGCGACCATCTCGTAGACCTCGAGCAGCTGCTGCGCGACCGTGCTCCAGTCGTACCGGCGCACCCAGGTCGAGCCGTGGGTGCGCAGCGCCTCGCGCTGGGCGGGGTCGCGCAGCACCTCCACCAGCCGCTCGGCCAACGACGCGGGGTCGCCCGTGGTGAACAGCGCGCCGCACCGGCCGTCGTCGAGCACGCGCCGGAACGCGCCGAGGTCGCTCGCCACCACCGCCGTGCCGGCGCTCATCGCCTCGACCAGGACGATGCCGAAGCTCTCCCCGCCGGTCTGCGGCGCCACGTAGACGTCGACCGACGCCAGCAGCGACGCCTTCTCCTCGTCGGTGACGCTGCCGAGGAAGGTCACCGCCTCCGCGTCCGGCCCGAACCGCTCGCGCGGCCTCCTCGAGGTCGCCGTTGCCGGCGACGAACAGCCGGACGCCCGGGACCTGCGCGCGGACCCGCCCGAACGCCTCCGCCAGCACCTGCAGGCCCTTGCGCGGCTCGTCGATGCGGCCGAGGAACGCGAGCGTGGGCGACCCCGGCGTCCCGGTCCAGCGCGGGTCGGTGGCGGCCGACGCGAAGACGTCGCAGTCCACGCCGTTGGGGATGACCACGGCGTCGCCGCCGAGGTGCTCGACCAGGGTGCGGCGGGCGTCCTCGCTCACGGCGATGCGGGCGGCGATCTTCTCCATCCCCGGCCGCAGGAACGGGTAGGAGACGGTGAGCCACCGCGAGCGCGCCATCGAGGTGTGGAAGGTGGCGACCACCGGCAGCTCGGCGGCCCACAGCGCGATGAGCGACAGGCTGGGGATCTGCGGCTCGTGCAGGTGCACGAGGTCGAAGTCGCCCTCGGCGAGCCACCGCCGCACCCGGGCCGTGGCCAGGGGGCCGAAGGTCAGGCGGGCGACCGAGCCGTTGTACGACACCGGCAGCGCCCGACCGGCGGCCTGGACGTAGGACGGCACCGGGGTGTCGTCGTCCGCCGGCGCCAGCACGCTGACCTCGTGCCCGAGGTCGATGAGGTGCTCGGCCAGGTCGCGGATGTGGAACTGCACGCCGCCCGGCACGTCGAGCGAGTACGGGCAGACGATCCCGAGCCTCACCGCGCGGCCCCCTCGCCGGCGCGCTCCGCGGCGTGCGAGCGGGCCAGCCGGTCCAGGTCGAGGTCGGCGGTGAACACCGGCTGCAGCATGTGCCAGTCCTCGGGGTGCTCGGCGATCCCCGCCCCGAGGGCGTCGGCCACGCCCTGGGTCAGCACCCGCACCCGCCCGGCGCGGGCGAGCGGCCGCCCGGCCTCGTCGGTGGCGCCGTCCGGGACGGTGACCTCGGGGTGGAACCGGATCACGATCCGCCGGCCCGACTCGACGCCCGGGGCCGGTTCGTACCAGATGCTCACCGGCGACAGGAGGGCTCCGGTGACCTCGGCGAGCGACGCGGGGCCGGCGGCCATCCGCACCGGGTGGCCGCACAGGTCGACCTCGACCCCCGTGCGGGACAGGTCGCGGTCGCACAGCAGCGGCACGAGCCCGCCCCTGCGCAGCGCCCGCACCAGGTTCGTGAACACGCCGTCGTCGCCGAGGGCGAGCACGTCGATGCCGATGCCGGTGCGGTAGGCCACGAACGCGTCGAACACCTCCACCGGTTCGAGCCGCTCGGCCACGGTGGTCACCTTGTGCAGGTCGAGGGCCGACCAGGCACCGGCGAGGTCCCAGTTCCCCTGGTGCGACAGCGCCGCGACCACCCCGCGGCCGGACGCCAGCGCGGCGCGGACCGGGACGTCGCCCTCGACCCGCACGGCGGCACGGACCTGCTCCGGGGTCCAGGACGGCAGGCGGAACGAGTCGCACCAGTAGCGCAGGTAGGAGCGCATCCCCTCCCGCGACAGCTCGCGCAGCCCTGCGGCGTCCAGGTCGGGTCGCACCCGCGCGAGGTTCCCCTCGAGACGCCGGACGCCGGGGCCGCGCCGGCGCCAGGCGACGTCGGCCACGAGCGCGAACAGGCGGTAGGCGACGGCCGCCGGCAGGAGCCGCACCAGGCGCCAGCCCCCCAGGTAGGTGAGGGCCGTGACCCGGCGCCTCACCGGCCCGCCACGGCGCTGTCGGTCGTCTCCGCCGCGAGCCGCTCGCGGGCCTGCCGGTGCACGGCCACCATCCGCTGCACCGCCGTCCACGCGCTGGCCGCGGCGAGGAGCACGAGAGCGCCGACCAGCACCCACGCCGGCAGCCCGACCCCGTGCAGGAAGACCGCGACCAGGACGACGAGGATCCGGTCGGCCCGCTCGGCGATGCCGCCCGACGCCGTCATCCCGAGACCCTCGGCCCGGGCGCGGGCGTACGGCACGACCGAGCCGAGCACGAGGCACGCCAGCGCTGCGGCCGTGCCGGCGGCGGCGGTCGACGGCTCGGCGTCGGGACCGGTGAACCACAGCACCAGGCCGACGAAGATCGCGGCGTCGGCCACCCGGTCGAGGGTGGAGTCGAGGAAGGCGCCCCAGGTGCCGGAGCGGCGCACGCCGCGGGCCGCCAGGAGGCGCGCCATCATGCCGTCGACCGAGTCGGCCAGGACGACGACGGTGACCACGACCGGCCCGACCACGAACTCGCCGCGCGGGAAGAACCACAGCGCCGCCGCCACGACGCCGAGCGTGCCCACCACGGTGACGGCGTCGGGCGAGACCCGCAGCCGCACCAGGCCGGAGGCCAGCGGGGTGAACAGGGCGGCACCGAGCCGGCGCAGGTGTCGGGTGAGCATGGCGGTCCCAGGGTAGTGGCGCCCGCGCGCCGTCCGGCCCACCCCGACCGCCGGACCGCTCGCCACGCGGCCGTGCCAGGCGGTAGGACTGTCGCTGCGGCGGCGTCGCACGGGTCCCGACGAGGTGGAGGGCAGCAACCATGGCCGGACAGGTGCGCAACGTCGTGCTGGTGGGGCACACGGGCGCGGGCAAGACCGCGCTGGTCGAGGCGCTGCTGGCCGGGACCGGCGCGATCCCGCGGGCGGGGTCGGTGGCCGACGGCACCACCGTCAGCGACCACGAGGACGTCGAGAAGCGGCTCGGCCGCTCGGTCGCGCTGTCGGTGACCCACACCGACGTCGAGCACCCCGCCCAGCCGGGCACGACCGTCCGCCTGACGCTGCTCGACACCCCTGGCCACCCCGACTTCGTCGGCGAGCTGCGGGCCGGCCTGCGGGCCGCCGACGCCGCCCTGTTCGTCGTGTCGGCCGTCGACGGCGTCGACGGCGCCACCCGCCTCGCCTGGGACGAGTGCGCCGCCGTGGGGATGCCGCGGGTGGTCGTCGTCACCCACCTCGACCGTCCCCGCGCCGACTTCGACACCGTGCTGGAGATCTGCCAGCGCGTCTTCGGCGAGGGCGTGCAGCCGCTCTACCTGCCGCTGCTCGCCGACGACGACACGCCCGGTCGCGCTCGTCGGTCTGCTGTCGTGGACGGTCTTCGACGCGTCCTCGGGCGAGCTCGAGGCCCGGCCCGCCGACCCCGAGCACATCGAGTACGGGCAGGAGCGGCGCAACGGCCTGGTCGAGGGGATCATCGCCGAGTCCGAGGACGACGACCTGCTCGACCGCTACCTGGCCGGCAAGCGGGTGTCGTACGACCAGCTCGTCACCGACCTCGAGGCGGCCGTCGCGCGCGCGTCGTTCTTCCCGGTGATCCCCGCGGTGCCCACGAGCGGTCTCGGGGTGCGCGAGCTGGTCGAGGTCCTCGTGCGCGGCATCCCCGGCCCGGACGAGCACCCCGTCCCGCCGGTCACCCGGCCCGACGGGCGGCCGCGCGAGGCCGTCACCGCCGACCCGGACGGGCCGCTGGTCGCCGAGGTGATCAAGACGACCTCCGACCCGTACGTGGGCCGGATCAGCCTGGTCCGGGTCTTCTCCGGCACCCTGCGGGCCAGCGACGAGGTGCACGTGAGCGGCCACCTCGTCACCGAGCGGTCGGGCAGGGCACACGACCACGGCGCGGAGGGCCACGACCTGGACGAGCGCGCGGCCGGCATCTCGCTCCCGCAGGGCGGAACGCTGACCCCCGTCACCAAGGCCGTGGCGGGCGACGTCGTCGCGGTGAGCAAGCTCCTGCACGCCGAGACCGGGGACACCCTCTCCTCGCCCTCCGACCCCGCGCTGATGGAACCCTGGGTCCTGCCCGAACCCCTTCTGCCCGTAGCGATCTCGGCGCCCTCGACGGCCCAGGACGACAAGCTCGTGCACGGGCTCGGACGCCTCCAGGCGGAGGACCCGACCGCACGGGTGGTGGTCGACCCCGACACCGGCCAGCAGGTGCTGTGGTGCATGGGCGAGGCGCACCTGGAGGTGCTGCTCGACCGGCTGGCCTCCCGCAGCGGCGTGCAGGCCGTCACCGCGCCCGTGAAGGTCGCGGTGCGCGAGACGGTGTCCGGCACGGGCGACGGCCACGGCCGGCACGTCAAGCAGAGCGGCGGCCACGGCCAGTACGCGGTGGTCGACCTCACCGTCGAGCCGCTGCCCCAGGGCGGCGGCTTCGAGTTCGTCGACGAGGTCACGGGCGGCGCGGTCCCGCGCCAGTTCATCACCAGCGTCGAGAAGGGCGTGCGGGCGCAGATGGCGCGGGGGGTGCGGGCCGGCTACCCGCTCGTCGACGTCCGGGTCCGGCTCACCGGGGGCAAGGCGCACAGCGTCGACTCCTCCGACGCCGCCTTCATGACCGCCGGCGGGCTCGCACTCACCGAGGCCGCCACCAAGGCCGGCGTCGCCTTCCTCGAGCCCGTCGACCACGTCGAGGTGGTGGTCGACGACGAGTTCGTCGGCGGGGTGATGGCCGACCTGTCCTCCCGGCGCGCCCGCGTCACCGGCACCGACGGCGACGCCAGCGGACGGACCCGGGTCAGCGCCGAGGTGCCCGCGTTCGAGCTCACCCGGTACGCGATCGACCTGCGGGCCATCGCCCACGGGACGGGGACGTTCACCCGCTCGTACGCCCAGCACTCACCCGCTCCGCCGCACGTGTGCGACCGGTTGACCTCCGGCTGAGCCCGTCCCGGCCCGTCGCGGGACCGGACGAGGGACGCACGCGTCCGCCCGGGTGAAGCAGGCCCACTACCCGTGAGCGGGTGACGGACCTCTCCCATCATGGATCCCATGAGCACGACCGACACCCAGCGTCCCGAGCGCGACCTCGCGGTGTACCAGAGCATCCTCGACACCCTGAGCGGACCGCAGGTGGTCTGGCGCGACGGCCAGCCGTCCGTCGACCTGTCGGCCTTCGACCGCCCGTTCGCCCCCGCCGTCGCGCCCGCGACCGACGCGTTGCTCGCGCGCCGGCGCTGAGCGCACCGACCGTCCGGGACCCGGGGATCAGACCGGCCACGCCTCCGCGAGCCGCCGCCGGGTGTCGGAGAGCAGCTCGGGCAGCGCCTTGGTGCGCGCGACGATCGGCAGGAAGTTCGCGTCGCCGCCCCAGCGCGGCACCACGTGCTGGTGCAGGTGCGCGGCGATGCCCGCCCCGGCCACGGCGCCCTGGTTCATCCCGAGGTTGAACCCGTGCGGCGCCGCCGCCGCGCGCAGCACCCGCATCGCGGTGCGGGTGAGCGCGGCGACCTCCGCGACCTCGTCGTCGGTCAGGTCGGTGTAGTCGGCGACGTGCCGGTACGGGCACACCATCAGGTGCCCCGGGTTGTAGGGGTACAGGTTCATCACCACGAACGCGGCCGCGCCGCGCGCCACCACCAGGGAGCCCTCGTCGTCGTCGGACGACCCGGTGCGGCAGAACGGGCACTGCTCCCCCGCACCGCCGTCGACCGGCTTGTCCTCGCCCGCGAGGTAGACCATCCGGTGCGGCGTCCAGAGCCGCTCGAAGCCGTCCGGCTCCCCGGGGTGGTCGCCCGCCTGCTCGGTCACCGGATCAGACCTGGACCCGGCTGCGGACCGCCTCGACCACGCGGGCGACCGCGTCGTCGACCGGCACGCCGTTCTCCTGGCTGCCGTCGCGGAACCGGAAGCTGACCGCGCCGGCCTCGACTGGTCCTCGCCGCCGGCGATGAGGACGAACGGCACCTTGGCCTTGGTGGCGTTGCGGATCTTCTTCGGGAACCGGTCGTCGGACTCGTCGACCTCGACCCGGATGCCGTGCGCCTTCAGCTTCTTCGCCACCTCGTGGAGGTGGTCGACGAACGGCTCGGCCACCGGGACGCAGCACGGCCTGGACGGGTGAGAGCCACGGCGGGAAGGCGCCGGCGTAGTGCTCGACCAGGACGCCGATGAAGCGCTCGATCGAGCCGAACTTCGCCGAGTGGATCATCACCGGCTGCTGGCGTGAGCCGTCGGAGGCCTGGTACTCCAGCCCGAACCGCTCAGGCTGGTTGAAGTCGTACTGGATGGTCGACATCTGCCAGGTGCGGCCGATCGCGTCGCGTGCCTGGACCGAGATCTTCGGACCGTAGAACGCGGCACCGCCGGGGTCGTCGACGAGCGCGACGCCGAACTTCTCGGCGGCGCTGCGCAGCACCTCGGTCGCGACCGCCCACTGCTCGTCGCTGCCGATGAACTTGTCCTTCTTGTCGCCCTCGCTGGCGCGGGTGGACAGCTCGAAGTAGTAGTCGTCGAGGCCGAAGTCGCGCAGCAGGCCGACCACGAACCGCAGCAGGTGGTCGATCTCCGCCGGCGCCTGCTCGGGGGTGACGTAGGAGTGCGAGTCGTCCTGGGTCATGGCGCGCACCCGGGTCAGGCCGTGGACCACGCCCGACTTCTCGAACCGGTACACCGACCCGAACTCGAAGAACCGCAAGCGGCAGCTCGCGGTAGGACCGGCCGCGGGAGCGGAAGATCAGGTTGTGCATCGGGCAGTTCATCGCCTTGAGCCGGTACTCGGCGTGCTCGAGCTCCATCGGCGGGAACATGGTGTCGGCGTAGTACGGCAGGTGCCCGGAGGTGTGGAACAGGCCGTCCTTGCTGATGTGCGGGGTACCGACGTAGTCGAACCCCTCCTCGATGTGCCGACGGCGGACGTAATCCTCCATCTCGCGCTTGATGACCCCGCCCTTCGGGTGGAAGACCGCCATGCCGGAACCGATCTCGTCCGGGAACGAGAACAGGTCGAGCTCGGCACCCAGCTTGCGGTGGTCGCGCCGCTCGGCCTCGGCGAGGCGCTCCTTGTACGCGACCAGCTCGTCCTTGGACGGCCAGGCGGTGCCGTAGACCCGCTGCAGCTGCGGGTTCTGCTCGCTGCCGCGCCAGTACGCGGCCGCGGTGCGGGTGAGCGACCAGCCGTTGCCGATCAGCCTGGTCGAGGGCAGGTGCGGCCCGCGGCACAGGTCCTTCCACACCACGGAGTCGTCGCGGCGCAGGTTGTCGTAGATGGTGAGCTCGCCACCACCGACCTCGGCGCCGGCGCCCTCGGCGGCGGCGGCGACGTCCTGTCCGGCCGATCCCTTGAGACCGATCAGCTCGAGCTTGTACGGCTCGGCGGCGAGCTCCTCGCGAGCGGCGTCGTCGGAGGTGACGCGGCGCGAGAACCGTTGTCCCTCCTTGATGATGCGCTGCATGACCTTCTCGAGGCGCTTGGTGTCCTCGGGGGTGAAGGGCTGCTCGACATCGAAGTCGTAGTAGAAGCCGTCGGTGACCGGCGGCCCGATGCCGAGGCGCGCCTGCGGGAACAGCTCCTGCACGGCCTGCGCCAGCACGTGCGCGGTGGAGTGCCGCAGCACCGCGAGACCGTCCGGGGAGTCGATGGTCACCGGCTCGACGACGTCACCCCCGGCCACCTGGTGCGCGAGGTCGCGCAGCTCGCCGTTGACCCGTGCCACGACGACCGCCTGCGGGCCGTGCGCGGGGCCGGCGTCCTGGAGCAGCTGCGCGGCGGTCGTGCCCTGCTCGACCTGTCGCTCGCTCCCGGAGACGACGACGGTCAGGTGGCCAGGCACGGTGGGGCTCCTCGGTGTCGGGTGCGGTCCGGTCGGTCCGGTCCGCGCGCGTCGACGATGCTATCGGCGGCCCCGCGACGCGGTCCTGCGCGTTCGGCCCGCGCCACACCCTCGACACCGGTGCGGGGCCCGGTCAGCCGGCCGTGCCCGGCCCGCCCAGGACGACGTCGTCGCCGACGCGGACCGACCCGCTCCGCACGACCCGGCAGTAGACCCCGAGGCACCGCTGCGGCAGCCGGCTGACCTCGAGCTCGACCTCGCCGGCGAGCAGCCGCCGGCCCAGCCACGACCGCTCCGCGCCGGGCTCGCCGAGGTGGAGCACGAGGTTCGCGCGCGGCACCGGGTCGCAGCCGCCCGGGGCGTCCGGGGCACCGACCGCGCCCTCGCTGACCAGGTGCACGGCGGCCACCTGCTGGTGCCCGCCGGGGGCGTCCTCGAGCTCGACCTCGTCGCCCACCACCTCGGACAGCACGTGCAGGGCGTCGGTCCACCCGACCGGCTCGCCGGCCCCCGGCGCGGCGACCTGCAGCACGCCGTCGACGCTGCGGGCGCGCACGGACCGCAGGCCCGGCACCTCCTTGGCGGTCACCGGTTCCCCGCCGCCGGTCCGCACGGCCCAGCGCCGGTCCTGGTCGAGCCCGTCCGGGCCGACCTCCACCTGGTCGAGCCGCTCGCCGTCCGCCGACTTCAGCGGGTACCTGTGCAGCTCGCGGACCGTCCCGACCACCGTTCCTGCCACCGTCATGACGCCAGGGTGGCGCACGACGAAGCCCCGGTCCATCGGACCGGGGCCTGCGCGTGCGGTGGGCGATACTGGGTTCGAACCAGTGACCTCCTCGGTGTGAACGAGGCGCTCTACCACTGAGCCAATCGCCCTCGCCCGAACCATCCGGGCGGGCCCAACCGTACCGGATCTGCCCGGGTGGTCCGCACCGGGTTCGGTGCGGACCGCGACGCGTTCTCAGCCCGCGGGGTCGACCGCGGGCAGTCGCAGCAGCGGGTCGGAGACGGCGTCCGGGAGCCAGCCGGGCACGCCCAGCAGGGCCAGGTAGGCCCAGCTCACCAGGGCGATGCCGCCCAGCGTGGCCAGACCGCCGAGCCACTTCACCCACCGCGGCTGGCGCCGTGCCCTCTCCTCGAGCTTGCGCGCCTCGACCTTGGCGCGCTGCAGCAACCGGTGCGCCCACTCGAACTCGCTGGCCAGGATGGCCAGGCCGAGCAGGAAGAGCGGGATGCCGGCCGGCCCGGGCAGCCACCCGATCGTGGCGGCCAGCACCATCAGCGCGATGCCGACGAACCCGACGACGCCGCGGTAGACCCGGCGCAGCGTGGGGTCGGCCTTGATCCGGCGGCGCCACGCCCACCGGTCCTCGTGGGCGTCCACGGTCGCGTTCGCGTCGCCGAACCGGTCCTGGCCGTCGGGGCCCCGGTGGGTCGGGACGGTGTGCTCGGGCGGGACGGGGCGCTCGGAGCGCGGCGGCGGGGGCACCGCGTCGTCCACGCTCTGCCGCGGTCCGGCCCCGGCGCCGTCCCGCTCGCGCGTGCCGGGAGCGTCCATGACCTCAGCGTAGGCGCCGACCGGATCCCGCACCCCCCGGTCTGGAGGGGTCTGGAGCGACCCGGGGGCCGCGCGGGTGACCCCGGGCGTGGTCCGTCCGTGTGCGGACGGTGACGGCTCCCCCACAGGGCGTAGCCACTCGGGTGACGGGTCGCGATCTCCTGCCCGGTTTGCGCTGTTTGGATCGGTCATTGCGTGCATATCGTCCGCCGATCACGCAGCGTCAGGTTTCCGGCCCCCCGGCCGCGGGTACCTCATGGACGTGGAGATCCCACACCAGATCGCACAGGGAGAGAATCCGTGAGCCTGACCCCTCGAGCCGCCGTGGCCGTGCCGATGGAGCTCCGCCTCCAGGTCCCCAGCCAGCAGTCGCTCCCGCTCCCGGTCTACCTGCGGTACTGCGTCGACGACCCCTACGCCGTGAGCGTCGCCTTCCAGGGCCCGGACGAGGAGGTCACCTGGGTGTTCGCCCGCGACCTGCTGGCCGACGGCCTCGAGAAGCCGCTCGGCGACGGTGACGTCACGGTCCGCCCGCACCGCCACGACGGCCGCGACGTGCTCGTCATCGGCCTGGCCTCCCCCGACGGCGCCGCCGAGCTCGAGGCCGACGCCGCGGAGGTCCGCGCGTTCGTGGAGCTGTGCGAGAGCGTCCTGCCGCGCGGCCGCGAGCACACCGTGCTCGACCTCGACGCCGCCCTGGAGGAGCTGCTCGCCTGATCCCCGACTCAAGGGTCGACGTCCAGCGCCGCCCGCCGCGCGAACAGCGCGGCCGCAGCGTGCACGAGGTCGTGACCGGGCAGGTCGCGATCTCCGATCCCGCCGAGCACCTGCACGTCTCGTGTCGACGACGTCAGCGCCGCCGCCGGGGTGGAGTCCAGCACCTCCACCGGCAGGTCGGCCTCGCGCAGCGGCAGCCCCTCGTCGGCCGCCCACTCCAGCAGCAGCTCGCGGGTGATGCCCGCGAGGCACCCGGACGACAGCGGGGGCGTCACCAGCGCGTCGTCGACGACCACGACCACGTTCGAGCCGGTGCCCTCGCACAGCTCGCCGCGGGTGTTGGCGAACAGCGCCTCCGACCCGCCCTCGGCGTGCGCGCGGTCCAGCGCCACCACGTTCTCGGCGTACGAGGTGGTCTTCAGCCCTGCCGTCGCGCTGCGCTCGTTGCGCACCCACGGCACCAGCACGGCCCGCGCCCCGCCGACCCACGCCGGTGCGGGCGCCGTCGCCACCACGAGCGTGCCCGCCCCGGGGGTGCGGTCCGAGCCGAGCGGACCGGGACCCGCGGTCCAGGTGATCCGGAGCCGACCCGGGTCGAGAGGTCGCGCGGCCAGCAGGTCGTCGACCGCGCCGCGCACCAGCTCGTCGGTCGGCGGCTCGATGCCGAGGCCGGCGCAGGACCGGCCGAGCCGGCGCAGGTGCCGGGTGAGCGCGAAAGCGCCTGCGGGGGTGACCTTGCAGGTCTCGAACACGCCGTCGCCCACCGTCAGCCCGTGGTCGAGGGCCGGGACGCGCGCCTCCTCGGGCGCCAGCACCCGGCCGTCCAGCCACACCACGACGTCCTGGCTCATGACGTCCAACCTAGTCGTCCGGCCGGTCGTGACGGCCGGACGCCAGGCCCACCAGCCGGCGACGCCTTGAGCACGGTCTCGTCCCACTCGCCCTGCGGGTCCGAGCCCCACGTGATGCCGGCACCGGTGCCGAAGCGCAGCACGCCGCCGTCGTCCGGCGTCCACCAGAACGTGCGGATGCCCACGGCGAGCTCGCCGTCGCCCGTCGCGGCGTCGATCCAGCCGAGACCGCCGCAGTACGGCCCGCGCTCCACCGGTTCGAGCGCCGAGATCGCCTGCAACGCGGTGGATTTCGGCGCTCCGGACACCGAGCCCGGGGGCCCGGCGGCGTCGATGAGCTCGCGCCAGCCGACACCGTCGCGCAGCCGGCCCGACACGGTGGAGACGAGGTGCACCAGCCCCGGGTGCTGCTGCTCCTCGAGCAGCGCGTCGACCCGCACCGTGCCGGGACGGCACACGTGCGACAGGTCGTTGCGGACCAGGTCGGTGATCATCACGTTCTCCGCGACGTCCTTGTCGAGCATCTGCGCCGCCGTGACGGCCGTCCCCTTGATCGGGGCGCTGGTGACGAGATCGCCTGCGCGGCGCAGGAACAGCTCGGGCGAGGCCGAGACGACCCAGCCCTCGCCGGTGTCGAGCACGCCCGCGTAGGGAGCCGGGTTGCCGCGGGCGAGCACCGCCGCGAGCGCCCACGGGTCGGCGTCCGGGCCGAGCGCCGCGGAGAGCACGCGGCACAGGTTGACCTGGTAGACCTCGCCCTCCCGCACGAGCTCGCGCACCCGCTGCACGCCGGCCCGGTAGGTGGGTCCGTCGAGCGAGGTGGCCCACGGGCCGGTCGGTCCGGCCCAGGGTGCGGCCGGCTCGGGCAGCGGTCCCGCGACGGCGGTGGCGAACCGGTAGGCGTGACCGGCGCCCTCGAACGGGATGACGACGACCCAGGTGCCGGGTCCGGGGCGGTCGAGCGCGGCCGGGTCGGCGCCGAGGTCGGCGACCTCGACCAGGTCGGTCAGCAGCCGCCCGCCCCACCAGGCCGCGGGCTCCTCGACGGGCACCGGGCGACCGTACCGGTAGCGTCCGGGCGTGACCCGCGTCCTGTCGCTGGCGGCCGCCGCCTCGCTCGGCTGCCTGCTCGTGGCGTGCGCGGCGGAGGACCGCGAGGCCGCTCCCACCACGTCCTCGCCGCCGTCGTCGACGACCACGACGAGCGCGCCGCCGAGCCCCTCGCCGACCCCCACCGGACCGCCGCGCGTGACCCTGGCGTTCGCGGGCGACGTGCACTTCGAGGGTCGGCTCGAGCCGCTGCGCGAGGACCCGGCGACCGCGCTGGCACCCATCGCCCCGCAGCTGTCGGCGGCCGACGTCACCGTCCTGAACCTCGAGGCCGCGATCACCGAGCGCGGCGTCCCCGAGCCCAAGCAGTTCCACTTCCGGGTGCCCGAGGAGATGCTCGCGGCCTTCCCGGCGGCCGGCGTCGACGTGCTGACGATGGCGAACAACCACGGCGTCGACTACGGCCGGGACGGCCTGGAGGACACCCTCGCCGCCATCGGCCGCAGCCCGATCCCGATCGTGGGGATCGGCGCCGACGCGGAGCGGGCGTTCACCCCGGCGGTGATCGACGTCCGAGGCACCCAGGTGGCGGTGATCGGCGCCGACCAGCACCCGGACCGCACCACGCAGGCGTGGACGGCCGACGACGACTCCCCCGGCGTCGCCTCCGCGCTCGAGCCGGAGCGGCTGCTGGCCGCGGTCACCGCGGCCGGGCCGACCGCCGACGTCGTGGTGGTCTACCTGCACTGGGGCACCGACTACGAGGCCTGCCCGAACGAGCGGCAGCGCACGCTGACCGAGCAGCTCGCTCTCGCCGGCGCCGACGTCGTGGTCGGCGCGCACGCCCACGAGCTGCAGGGCGCCGGCTGGTTCCCGGTCGACCGCGCGGGCGAGGGCGTCGAGGGGCCGGGCAGCGTCTACGTCTCCTACGGGCTGGGCAACTTCGTCTGGTGGCGGTCGAACAGCGAGGTGGCGATCACCACCGGCGTGCTCACCCTCACCCTGGAGGGACGCACCACCGTCGACGCCCGCTGGACCCCGATGCGGATCGCCGACACCGGCCTGCCGGTGGTGCAGACCGGTGCCGACGCAGCTCGCAGGTCTGGCCTACTGGGACCAGGTGCGGGGGTGCTCGGACCTGTCCGCGAGCGCGATCCCGTGACGCTGCGGCGATGCCGGGGGTACCGGTTGGACTCCCTCGTGACCGACTCGGTTATCGTTCACGTCGCACACCGAGGCCCCCGGTCACGGCATGCGCGCGGACGTGGCTCAGTGGTAGAGCATCACCTTGCCAAGGTGAGGGTCGCGGGTTCGAATCCCGTCGTCCGCTCGGAGGCACTGCACCTGGAGCACCGGTCCAGGCCTGGCAGTCGGTCTCACGGTGGTGTGGCCGAGAGGCGAGGCAACGGCCTGCAAAGCCGTCTACACGGGTTCAAATCCCGTCACCACCTCGACGCACCACCAGCACCACGGTGCAACGGGCGATTGGCGCAGTGGTAGCGCGCTTCCTTGACACGGAAGAGGTCACTGGTTCGAACCCAGTATCGCCCACCAGCTTGGAACGCCCCGGTCCCTCGGACCGGGGCGTTCTGCTTTCCTGGCCCGGTGACCGACACCTCGTCCGCACCCGCGACCTACCTCGACCCCGCCGGGACGGTCGCCGACCGGGTGGCCGACCTGCTCGGCCGGATGACGCTGCGCGAGAAGGTCGGGCAGATGCTCCAGCTCGACGCCCGGGGCGACCTCGAGGACGTCGTGGTCGACAAGACCGTCGGGTCGGTGCTGCACGCCTCGCCCGAGCGGCTGCGGCAGGCGCACGACCTCACCGATCGCACCCGGCTGCGGATCCCGCTGCTCGTCGGCGAGGACTGCATCCACGGCCACTCGTTCTTCCACGGCGCGACCATCTACCCGACCCAGCTCGGCCTGGCCGCCACCTGGGACCCCGACCTGGTCGAGCGGGTGGCCCGCGCCACCGCGGTCGAGGTCGCGTCGACCGGGGTGCACTGGACCTTCTCGCCCGTGCTCTGCATCGCCCGCGACCTGCGCTGGGGCCGCGTGGGCGAGACCTTCGGCGAGGACCCGCACCTCATCGGCGAGCTGGCGGCGGCGATGGTGCGCGGCTACCAGGGCGAGGGGCTCACCGACCCGACCGCGATCCTGGCCTGCGCCAAGCACTTCGCCGGGTACTCCGAGACCCAGGGCGGTCGGGACGCCAGCGAGGCCGACATCTCCCGGCGCAAGCTGCGGTCGTGGTTCCTGCCGCCGTTCGAGCGGGTCGCCCGCGCGGGCTGCCGGACCTTCATGCTCGGCTACCAGACGATGGACGGCGTCCCCATCACCGTCAACGGGTGGCTGCTCGACGACGTCCTGCGCGGCGAGTGGGGCTACGGCGGGATGCTCGTCACCGACTGGGACAACGTCGGCCGGATGGTGTGGGAGCAGCAGGTCCAGCCCGACCACGCCCACGCCGCGGCGGCAGCGGTCCGCGCCGGCAACGACCTGGTGATGACCACGCCGCAGTTCTTCCAGGGCGCGCTCGACGCCGTCGATCAGGGCCTGCTGACCGAGGCCGACCTCGACCCCGCGGTCGCGCGGATCCTGACGGTGAAGATGGAGCTCGGGCTGTTCGAGGACGTCCGCCGCCCGGACGTCGAGCGCCAGCGGCTGGTGGTCGGGTCGGCCGAGCACGCGGAGCTCAACCTCGAGGTCGCCCGCCGCTCGGTGGTGCTGCTGCGCAACGACGGGACCCTGCCCGCTGCCGGCCGGCGGAGCCGCGCGGCGCGTCGCGGTGGTCGGCCCACTCGCCGACGACGCCCAGACCCAGCTCGGCGACTGGGCGGGCAGCTCGGGCCAGGCCGACTGGCTGCCCGACGGCCACCCGCGCGAGATGATCACGACCGTCCTGGACGGCGCTGCGGGCGCACGTGCCGGACGGCTGGACCGTCACGCACGCCCGCGGTGCCGAGATCCTCACGCTCGCAGCCGATCCCGAGGGCGAGCTGTTCCCCGACGGGCAGCCGCGTCCGCAGGTGGTGGTGCCTGCCGAGCCCGACGAGCGCCGGCTCGCCGAGGCGGTCGCGGCCGCGCGGGAGGCCGATGTCGTCGTCGCGGTGGTCGGCGACCGGATCGAGCTCGTCGGCGAGGGCCGCTCCACCGCCACCCTCGAGCTGGTCGGCACGCAGGTGGCGCTGCTCGACGCGCTGGCCGCCACCGGGACGCCGGTCGTGGTGGTGCTGATGGCGTCCAAGCCGCTGGTGCTGCCGCCGAGCGCGCTCGACGCCGCCGCCCTGGTGTGGGTGGCGAGCCCGGGCATGCAGGGCGGGCGCGCGGTGGCCGAGGTGCTGCTGGGCCTGGTGGAGCCGAGCGGCCGGTTGCCGATCTCGTTCGCGCGGCACGCCGGGCAGCAGCCGACCTACTACAACCAGGTGCGCGGCCAGCACGGCGACGCGGTACGCCGACCTCACCCAGCGGCCGGCGTTCGCCTTCGGCGAGGGACTGTCGTACAGCACGGTCGAGTACGCCGACCTGGTGCTGGAGCAGACCGACGTCGCGGCCGACGGCACCGTGCGCGGCGCGGTGACGGTGACCAACACCGGCACCCGCCCCGTGCTCGAGACGGTGCAGGTCTACGTCAGCGACACCGTCACCTCGGCCAGCTGGGCCGACCAGGAGCTCAAGACCTTCCGCCAGGTGGCGATCGACCCGGGGGCGTCGGTGTCGGTCGCCCTGGAGGTGCCGGTGAGCGCCTGCACGGTGGTCGACGCCGACGGGTAGGCGTGTGGTCGAGCCCGGCGCCTTCGAGCTGCGCGTCGGTCCCTCGTCGCGGGCCGAGGACCAGCTGCGGGCGTCGTTCACGGTCGTCGGGTAGCGCGCCGCGTACCGGATCGACGGAATCGGCACATCCGATCGGCTCCGGGCCCGCCCTGGCGAGCGCGGGTCCGTCGGTTCGGTACACCCTCAGGCACGCTGCTGGCCGCTCAGTGCCTGCAGGGACCTTCTCCGCGGCGAGCTCTCCGGCGGGCGCGAGAGTCAGCCGTTCGACCGAAGGCAGCGAGCACGAAACCTCGTAGCGTCTCGCCACGGCCGACGCGAAGGGCGTGAGCGGCCGCCCGGATGACGCCAGCTTGTTTCGCTGAGGAGGACCTGAGGTCGTCCTGACCCCTCAGGGGCGACCCCTGCGGCCCTCGATCTTCTGCCGCTCGCGCACCCCGGACCGGATCTGCTTCCACCGCTGCGCCCGCTGGGCGGCCACCCGCTGGTCGACCCGCGCGGCCTGGAACTCCTGCTCGCGCAGCAGCTTGCGGTAGCTCTGCATCCGGCGCTCGGACAGCGTGCCGTCCTCGACCGCGGCGCGGACGGCGCAGCCGGGCTCGACCTCGTGGGTGCAGTCGCGGAACCGGCACCGGTCGGCGAGCGCCTCGACCTCGGGGAACACGTCGTCGAGGTCCTCGGCCCCGGACAGCCCGATCGAGCGCATCCCGGGGGTGTCGATCAGGGCGCCACCGCCGGGTACGAGGTGCAGCTCGCGGGTGACGGTGGTGTGGCGGCCCTTGTTCATCGTGCCGAGCTCCTGGGTGCGCATCACCTCGCGGCCCGCGAGCGCGTTGAGCAGGGTCGACTTGCCGACGCCGGAGGCGCCGAGGAAGGCGATCGTCTGCCCGCGGGAGAGCATGTCGCGCAACGGTTCGAGGCCGACGTCGTCGTGCGTGGAGGTGGCGAGCACGAGCACGCCCGGCGCGCTCTCGGCCATCTCGTCGACGACCGCCTGCGGGTCGGCGGCGAGGTCGGCCTTGGTGAGCACCACCACGGGCGTGGCGCCGGAGGCCCAGGCCAGGGCGAGCAGGCGCTCGATCCGCCCGGTGTCGGGGTCGGGGTGCATCGCCTCGACCACGGCCACGACGTCGGCGTTGGCGGCCAGCACCTGCCCGTGCGAGCTCTTGCCCACCTGCAGCCGCACCACGGCGGTGCGGCGGGGCAGCACGTCCTGCACGGTGGCGGGCGTGCCGAGGACGGGGTCGGCGGGCTCGACGAGCACCCAGTCGCCCGCCGAGGGCGTGCTGGACGGGTCGTCGTCGACCTGGCGGGCCAGGCGTGCGCCCCACTCCACCAGGAGCGGGCCGGCGCCGGTCAGCACCTCGCAGGCGCCCCGGTCGGCGCGCAGCACGCGGCCGGGCTCGAGGGCGGGTCGGGCGGTGGGGAGCGCGTGCAGGGTCGCGGTCACGTGGTCGTCCCAGGAGTCGTCCCAGGAGTCGTCCCAGCCGGCGCCGTGGAGCAGGGCCAGGCGCGGGCGGTCGGGGTCAGGAGGATCGGGGTGCAGCAGGGGACGGGGTCGTTCGGTCGGTCACGTCGGGGTCCTTCGGGGTGAGCAGGGAGGGGGGTGCGGGCGTGCGTCACCTGGTGCGCGCTCATCGGAGCCACCTCCTCGCCCCTGCCTCCGTGGAGGTCCGGGACCGTCGGGGGCCGGCGGTGCCGGCCCGTGCACGACGAGGCTAGGTCGGCCGGTCGGCCGCGTCACGCGGATTTGCCGCCGGCTCGTCGTCGGGGCCGTCGCCCGGCCGGTCCGAGCGCCCGGGCGTGAGCGCCGCGGCCGCGCCGAGCCCGTACCGGCGGGTCCATCGCGCGTGCTGGTCCTGCTCGGCCTCGGCGTCGCGCACCGGCGTGAGCGTGCCCGCCGGCGCGCTGGTGCGCAGCGCGGCCTCGCGTCGGGCGGCCGACCGCTCCCCGTTCGGCCAGGTCTCGTCGACCACGGCGTTGAGCGCGGCCCCGATGAGCACGGCGATGGCGAGCAGGTAGAGCCAGACCAGCACCACGATGGGCGTGGTGAGCGGGCCGTAGATCGACAGGCTCGCCGTCTGCGTGCCGGTGCCGGGCACGGCCACGCGAGCGCCGCGCGCAGCAGCGCGCTCGCCAGGACCCAGATCACCAGGGCCACCAGCGCCCCCGGGACGTCGCGCCGCCACGACGTCCGCAGCGGGACGCTCACGTGGTACAGCGTGGTGAGCAGCGCGACGCCGAGCAGCGTCACCAGCGGCCAGTAGGCGACGAGCAGCCAGTCCACCGGTGCCGGCAGCACCCGCCCGATCAGGGTCGGGCCGACCAGCACGAGCGGGAGCGTCACCGCGCCGAGCACCAGCACGAGCAGGTAGATCGAGAACGACAGCAGGCGGGTGCGCACGATGCTGCGGTGGCCGCCGAGGCCGTACATGATCGAGATGGTGTCGAGGTAGACGTTCAGCGCCCGCGAGCCCGACCACAGCGACAGCACGAACCCGATCGAGATCAGGTCGTACCGCGGACGGTCGAGCGCGTCCTCCAGCGTGGGGACGATCACGGTGTTGACGACGTCGTCGGTGAGGAACGGCGAGAGGTACTCGCGCAGCCCGTTCTTCAGCTGCAGGGCGGTGTCGGTGCCGAGCCGGGAGCCGATCCACGCGGCGGATCCCGCCAGCCCGAGCACGAGCGGGGGCATCGACAGGAGCGCGAAGAAGCCGGCCTCGGCGGCCAGGCCGGTGACCCGGTACCGCAGGCAGACCCGCACGGTGCGCGTGACGAGCGACACCACCGTGCGCACCGGGCCGCAGACGGGCGAGGGCGCCGAGGCCCCGCCAGGCCGCCCGCACCCGGCCGCGGGCCACGCCGTCGACCGCCACCCGGCCACGGTAGCGAGCACGGCCGGGTCCTGCCCGTGGGCGCGGCCACGCCTCGGGACGGCGTCGCGCGAGGTCCGCGACGGATGTCAGGAGCACGCCCGGCGGGCACTACCGTGGGCCGGTGCCTGCCACCCACCTGGTGACCAACCAGGTCCCCGCGCTGTCCGACCAGCAGACCTCCTCGCTGTGGGACGGCGACGCCGTCCTGCGCGAGGCCGTCGAGCGTCACGGCGCGGGTGCCCAGGCGGCGCGGCTGGCCGAGCTGGGCGAGCTGGCCGGCAGCGCCAAGGCCCGGGTGTGGGGCGAGCAGGCCGAGCGCCACCACCCCGTGCTGCGCACGCACGACCCGCGCGGCGACCGGCTCGACGAGGTCGAGTACCACCCGGCGTACCACCAGCTGATGCGCGTCGGGCGTCGAGCACGGGCTCGGCGGCGGCGCGTGGTCGGCCGACCCCGGCACCGGCGCCCACGTCGCCCGGTCGGCGGCGATGCTGCTGTGGAGCCAGGTCGACGCCGGCCACGTCTGCCCGCTGTCGATGACCGGGGCCGCCGTCCCCGCCCTGCGTGCCGACCCCGTGCTCGCCGACCTGTGGGTGCCGCGGCTGGCGTCCACCGACTACGACCCCGGGCTGCGGCGGGCCGCCGACAAGGCCGGCGCCCTCGCCGGGATGGGCATGACCGAGAAGCAGGGCGGGTCCGACCTGTCGGGCACGTCCACCGTGGCCGTGCGCACCGCCGGCGGCCCCCTCGCGGGCGGCGAGGGCTACCGCCTCACCGGCCACAAGTGGTTCTGCTCGGCACCGATGAGCGACCTGTTCCTCGTGCTGGCGCGTGCGGGCTCGGCCACCGGCCCGCTGACCTGCTTCGTCGTCCCCCGCGTGCTCGAGGACGGCACCCGCAACCCCTGGCACCTGCAGCGGCTCAAGGACAAGCTCGGCAACCGCTCGAACGCCTCCAGCGAGGTCGAGCTCGACGGCACCTGGGGCGTGCGGCTCGGCGGCGAGGGCGACGGCCTGCGCACGATCCTGCAGATGGTGAGCGCCACCCGGCTCGACTGCGTGGTGGGGTCGGCGGCCACGATGCGGGCCGGTCTGGTCCGCGCCGTGCACCACGCCCGCCACCGCACCGCCTTCGGCAGCGTGCTGGTCGACACCCCGCTGATGTCCAACGTCCTGGCCGACCTCGCGATCGAGTCCGAGGCCGCCACCGTGCTCGGCCTGCGCCTGGCCGCGGCCGCCGACGCCGCCGCGGCCGGCGACAGCGGCGAGAAGGCGCTGCTGCGGATCGGCGTGGCCGTGGGCAAGTACTGGGTCTGCAAGCGCTCCCCCGTGGCGCTCGCCGAGGCGCTGGAGTGCCTGGGCGGCAACGGCTACGTGGAGGAGAACGGGATGGCGCGGCTGTTCCGCGAGTCCCCGCTCAACTCGATCTGGGAGGGGTCGGGCAACGTCATCGCGCTCGACGTCCTGCGCGCCCTCGCCCAGCACCCGGACTCCCTCGACGCGGTGGTCGCCGAGCTGCACGCGGCGCGCGGCGCCTCGAAGCGGCTCGACGCCGTGCTCGACGAGGTGAGCGGCACCATCCGCTCGGCCGCGTCCGAGATGGCCGCCGACCCCGCGTCGGTCACCGGGGCGGCGCGCTGGCTGGTCGAGCGGCTCGCCGTCGCGCTGCAGGCGAGCCTGCTGGTGAGGTTCAGCACCCGCAAGGTCGCCGACGCCTTCCTGGCCACCCGGGTCGAGCGTCAGGGCGGGTCCTGCCTCGGCACGCTCCCGGTCGGCGAGCGCACCACCCGCGAGATCGTCGAGCGCTCCGTCGCCGTCTGAGCCATCCTCGGACCAAAGCCGTACCCGCGCAGCGTCGCGCATCAACCTCACCGAACCACTGGAGCAACGCGTGCAGATCTGGCCGGGCAAGCCCTACCCCCTCGGAGCCACCTACGACGGGACCGGCACCAACTTCGCCCTCTTCTCGGAGGTCGCCGACAGGGTCGTCCTGTGCCTGGTGGCCGACGACGGCACCGAGGAGTGCGTCGAGCTCACCGAGGTCGACGGCTTCGTCCACCACGTGTACCTGCCGTCGGTGCAGCCCGGCCAGCGCTACGGCTACCGCGTGCACGGCCCCTACGAGCCGACGAAGGGGCTGCGCTGCGACCCCTCGAAGCTGCTGCTCGACCCGTACGCCAAGGCCGTGGACGGCCAGGTCGACGGCGACCCGTCGCTGTTCTCGTACAAGTTCGACGACCCGGACGAGCAGAACGCCGAGGACAGCAGCGGCCACACGATGCTCTCGGTCGTCATCAACCCGTTCTTCGACTGGGCCGACGACCGGCTGCCGCGGCACGAGTACCACCAGAGCGTGATCTACGAGGCGCACGTCAAGGGCCTCACCCAGACCCACCCCGGCATCCCGGACGAGATCCGCGGCACCTACGCCGGCATCGGCCACCCGGCGATGGTCGAGCACCTCAAGGGCCTCGGCGTCACCGCGATCGAGCTGATGCCCGTCCACCAGTTCGTGCAGGACACCCACCTGCAGGAGAAGGGCCTCGCGAACTACTGGGGCTACAACACGATCGGCTTCTTCGCCCCGCACAACGCCTACTCCTCCAACGGCACCCGCGGTCAGCAGGTGCAGGAGTTCAAGGCGATGGTGAAGGCGCTGCACGCCGCCGGCATCGAGGTCATCCTCGACGTCGTCTACAACCACACCGCCGAGGGCAACCACAACGGCCCCACGCTCTGCTTCCGCGGCATCGACAACACCGCGTACTACCGCCTGGTCGACGACGAGCCGCAGCACTACTACGACACCACCGGCACCGGCAACAGCCTGCTGATGCGGCACCCGCACGTGCTGCAGCTGATCATGGACTCGCTGCGCTACTGGGTGCTCGACATGCACGTCGACGGCTTCCGGTTCGACCTCGCCGCCACGCTGGCCCGCCAGTTCCACGAGGTCGACCGGCTGAGCGCGTTCTTCGACCTCGTGCAGCAGGACCCGGTGATCTCCCAGGTGAAGCTGATCGCCGAGCCGTGGGACCTCGGCGACGGCGGCTACCAGGTCGGCGGCTTCCCGCCCCTGTGGACCGAGTGGAACGGCAGCTACCGCGACATCGTCCGCGACTTCTGGCGCGGCGAGCCGGCCACGCTCGGCGAGTTCGCCTCGCGCATCACCGGCTCGTCCGACCTCTACCAGGACGACGGCCGCCGCCCCATCGCGAGCATCAACTTCGTCACCGCCCACGACGGCTTCACGATGCGGGACCTGGTGTCCTACAACGAGAAGCACAACGACGCCAACGGCGAGGGCGGCAACGACGGCGAGAACCACAACCGCTCCTGGAACTGCGGGGTCGAGGGCGACACCGACGACCCGGCGATCCGGAACCTGCGGCACCGGCAGACGCGCAACCTGATGACCACGCTGCTGCTCAGCCAGGGCGTGCCGATGATCGCCCACGGCGACGAGATCGGCCGCAGCCAGCAGGGCAACAACAACGTGTACTGCCAGGACAACGAGCTGTCCTGGATGGACTGGGAGCTCGACGACGAGGCGCGCTCGATGCTCACCTTCACCCAGTCGGTGGTGAAGCTGCGCCAGCAGCACCCGGTGTTCCGCCGTCGCCGGTTCTTCGCCGGCAGCGCCGACCACGGCGGCGAGTCCGAGCTCGGCGACATCGCCTGGTTCACGCCCACGGGCGAGCACATGGGCGAGGAGCACTGGCGCAACGGCTACGCGCGCTCGCTGATGGTCTTCCTCAACGGCGAGGCCATCCCCGAGCCCGACCCGCGCGGGCAGCGCGATCGTCGACGACTCGTTCCTCATCCTGTTCAACGGCCACGACGAGCGGATGTCGTTCACCCTGCCCCCGGCCGAGTACGGCCAGTCCTGGCTCGTCGTCTTCGACACCGCCGAGCGGCTCTCGGGCGGCGACGAGTTCCCCTCCGACGACGAGGTGGTCTGCTCGTCGCGGAGCACCGTCGTGCTGACGCGCCAGCGCAACAGCACGGGGACGGCCGGCGAGCTCGAGGCCGCGGCGTCGGTGCCCACGCTCGACCCCGCTCGGGTGGCGATGGCCACGGCCGCGGAGAACGAGGCGGCGGACGCGGCGGCCGAGGACGAGGCGGACGGACGGAGGGCGACCGGGCGTGACCGAGCCGCACCGCGCGCCGTCCCACCGTCCCGCGGCCGGGCGGCCGGTGCCGACGTCGACGTACCGGCTGCAGGTCAGCGGCGAGCAGACCTTCGCCGACGTGGGCGCGGCGGCCGAGTACCTGGCGGCCCTCGGCGTGACCCACGCGTACCTGTCGCCGGTGCTGGCGGCGACGCCCGGGTCGACGCACGGCTACGACGTGCTCGACCACACCCGGTTGTCGCCGGACGCCGGCGGCCGCGAGGGCTTCGACGCCATGGTGGAGCGGCTGCACGCGGCCGGTGTGCGGGTCGTCGCCGACGTCGTGCCCAACCACATGACCGTGCCGGTCCCGGTGCGGCTGAACGCGCCGCTGTGGGCGGTGCTGCGCGAGGGGCCGTCGTCCCCGTTCGCCAGCTGGTTCGACATCGACTGGGGTGCGACGCGCTTCACGTCCCCGGCCGTCGACCCCGGCGACGAGGGCGTCCGGTCGATCCTGATGCCGGTGCTCGGCTCCCGGATCGGCCAGGTGCTGGCCGCCGGGGAGCTCGAGGTCGACCACTCCGGCGACGAGCCGGTGCTGCGGTACTTCGACCACGAGTTCCCCGTCCGTCCGGGCACGGAGCACCTGGCGCTCGCCGAGCTGGTCGACCGGCAGTGGTACCGGCTGGCGCACTGGAAGGTCGGCGACAGCGAGCTCAACTACCGGCGCTTCTTCGACGTCGGCACGCTGGCCGCCGTCCGGGTCGAGGACCCCGACGTGTTCGAGGCCACCCACCGGCTGCTGCTCGACCTCGTCGAGGCCGGTTCGCTGGACGGCCTGCGGATCGACCACCCTGACGGCCTCGCCGATCCCCGCGGCTACCTGCGGCGGCTGGCCGAGGCGTCCGGCGGGTCGTGGGTCGTGGTGGAGAAGATCCTCGAGGGCGAGGAGACGCTGCCCGAGGACTGGCCGTGCGCGGGGACCACCGGCTACGACGCCCTCGCCCGGGTCGGCGGCCTGTTCGTGCAGCCGTCCGCGGCCGGTGCGCTGCAGGCCACCTGGTCGGACTTCGCCGACGGCGACCCCGACCTGCTCCGCGACATGCACCACGTGGTCACCCGCGCCAAGCACGAG
Organism: uncultured Actinomycetota bacterium; assembly: GCA_963750285.1. GTDB lineage: Bacteria > Actinomycetota > Actinomycetes > Actinomycetales > CAWJMD01 > JBBQSN01. The sequence goes on from CAVVQA010000005.1 coordinate 248,433, forward strand.
ATCGTCGCGGGGTCGCTCTACGCCGAGGTGCACCGGCTGGTCGAGCTGCTGGTGCAGGTCACCGCGGCCGACATCCGGCTGCGCGACCACACCCGGCGCGGCCTGGAGGCGTCCGTCGCCGAGCTGCTCGTGGCGTTCGACCGCTACCGGGCGTACGTCGTGCCCGGCGAGACCGCACCGCCCGCCGAGGTCGCCGTGGTCGAGCGGGCCGCCGAGGTGGCACGCAGCCACCTGCCCGAGGACGTGCACGAGACCCTCGACCTCGTCCGCGACCTCGTGCTCGGGCGCGAGGCCGGCAGCGCGGGACGCAGCGGCGACGCCGACCGGGCCGAGCTGGTCGTGCGGTTCCAGCAGACCTGCGGCCCGGTGATGGCCAAGGGGATCGAGGACACCGCGTTCTACCGCTCGTTCCGGCTCGCCGGGCTCAACGAGGTCGGCGGCGACCCGGACCGGTTCGGCGTCTCGCCCGAGCAGCTGCACGCGTTCGGCGAGCGGCTGCTCGGCGCACTGGCCCACGGCGATGACGACGCTGTCGACGCACGACACCAAGCGGTCCGAGGACGCGCGGGCCCGGCTCGCGGTGCTGTCCGAGGTGCCGGCCGAGTGGGACGCCGCGGTGCGGGGGTGGCACGCCGCGTCGGCGCCGCTGCGGTCGCCGCTGCTCGACGGGCCCACCGAGTACCTCGTCTGGCAGACCCTGGTGGCCACCTGGGACCACGTCGACGACCGCCCGCTCGCCGAGGAGCGGTTGCAGCAGTACCTGACCAAGGCGGTGCGCGAGGCGAAGCTGCGCACCACCTGGACCGCGGTCGACGAACCGTACGAGGAGGCGGTCGCCTCCTTCGCCACGGGCGTCCTCGGGTCGGACGGAGCTGGTCGACGGCGTCCGGTCGTTCGTGCGCTCGACCGCCGACCTGGCCCGGGTCGGGCTGCTCGGCCAGAAGCTGGTGCAGCTGACGATGCCGGGCGTGCCCGACGTCTACCAGGGCACCGAGCTGGTCGACACCTCGCTGGTCGACCCGGACAACCGCCGGCCGGTCGACCTCGCGCTGCGGGCCCGCCGCCTGGCCCGGCTCGACCAGGGCGCGCGGCCGGAGCACCTCGACGACGAGAAGCTGCTCGTCACCTCCCGCGCGCTCCGGGCGCGCCGCGACCACCCGGACGCCTTCGTCGACGAGGGCGCCGGCTACACACCGCTCCCCACGACCACCGGGCACGTGGTCGCGTTCTCCCGCAACGGGTCCGACGGCGCCCGTGTCGTCACGCTGGCCACCCGTCTGGCTCGCGAGCTGGCCGACCTCGGCGGGTGGGGCGAGCACACCGTCGCGCTGCCGGACGGCCGCTGGACCGACGTGCTCACGGGGCGCTCGTTCGACGGCGGGCTCGCCGCCCGGATCGCCGACGTGCTCGTCGACCTCCCGGTCGCCCTCCTGGTGCGCGCCTAGATCTCTTCGGCCATCGCCCGCGACAGCTCCTCGCGCGAGTGGATACCGAGCTTGATGTACACGTTCCGCAGGTGGAACTCGACCGTCTTGGGGCTGAGGAAGAGCGCTGCGGCAGCCTCCCTCGTGGTGCGGCCGGCCGCCACCGCCTGCGCGGTCTGCCGCTCCTGCGGGGTCAGCTGCTCCACCGGTCCGACGCCGCGCCGGCGCACGGTGCGGCCGGTGGCGCGCAGCTCGCCGGCCGCGCGATCGGCCCACGGCCGGGCCCCGAGCCGGTCGAACGCCTCGACGGCGGCCTCCAGCAGCGGGCGCGCGTCGGCGGGCCGCCGGTCGCGCCGCAGCCGCGCGCCGAACGCCAGCCGGGTGCGGGCCAGCTCGTAGACGTCGGCGGTGCGGGAGTGGTGGTCCAGGGCCGCCGCCAGGTGCTCCTCGTCGGCGCCGTCCGGCCCGCTGGTGCCCACCGCGCGGTGGGCGCGGGCCAGCGCCCAGGGCTGGCCCTTGTCCTGCGCCCGTCCCAGGAACTCGCTCCGCGAGGGCGCGGGCCTCGCTCCTGCCGCCCGGTGCCGAGCCAGGTCTCGACCAGCTCGGGGACGGGTGACAGGTCGGGGTCGGCGACGCCCAGCCGGTCGAGCAGCGCGACCAGCCCGGTGTAGTGCTGCTCCGCCTCCTGCGGCCGTCCGGCTCCGGACTCCAGGTCGCCCAGCGCGAACGCCGCCCACACCCGGGCCAGGTGCACCGAGTACCGCTCTCCCAGCTCTCCCGCCCCTGCGGCCGCCCGCCGCGCGTGCTCCTCGTCCCCGCGCCGGGCCCGCAGCCAGGCCAGGCCGGCCAGGGCGAAGGCGGCGTCGGTGGTCTGCCCGAGCTCGTCGGCCAGCCGCGCCGCCTCGAGGTAGCCCGCCTCGGCGTCGGCCCAGCGGTCGGCGGCCGCGTCGTCGCGCGCCACGGTGCCGAGCAGCAGCGACAGGTGCCCGGACGCCGCCCGCTCCCGGAGCGGGCCCACCAGCGCGCCGAGCTGCTCGCGCGCCGTCCCCTCGCGCAGGAACATCGGTCCGAGCACCGCCCAGTGCACCCGCAGCGGGTCCTGCGGCCCGTCCCCCGCCGGGACGGCGAGCCCGGCGCGGACCAGCTCGGCGCCCCGGTCGCCGTGCCCCGCCAGCACGTGGGCCACGCCGGCCGCGGTGAGCCCGACCCGGCGGACCGGCTCGGCGGTGGAGGGACCCACGAGCTCGACCACGCGTCCCGCCGCCGCCAGCGCCGTCCCGGTGTCGCCCAGGTAGAAGCAGGCGTGCACCGTGTCGGCGAGCAGGAGCACCGCGCGGTCGGGATCGGTTCCGGCAGCCAGCGCCGCGCCGGCGAGGAGGGTGTCGCGTGCGGCGGGCAGCGAGCCGCACCTGGCCTCCACCGCACCGCGCAGCTCGCTGACCCGCACCGCCTGCGCAGGCGTCAGGCCGTCGGGCAGCCGGTCGAGCAGCGCGGTCGCACGCGCCGGCTGCCCCGCGAGCCAGGCCTGGCCGGCGGCAGCGAGCGCGCGCGACGTGCGGTCCCCCGGCTCCGGCGACAGCGCCGCCGCCCGCTCCAGCACCGACGCCGCCACCGCGTGGGCGCCGCGGCTCTCCGCGTCGGCCGCGGTGTCCACGAGCAGGGACGCGACCGCCTCGTCGGGGCCGAGGGTCGCCTCCGCGAGGTGCCAGGCGCGACGGTCCCCCACGGCCGCGGACGGCGTGACCTGCTGGACCTGGGCCAGCGCCTCGGCCAGCGCACCGTGCGCCCACCGGCGGCGCGCCGGGTCGGCGGCGCCGTGGACGGCGGCGCGCACGAGCGGGTGCCGGAAGTCGACCGCTCCGGCGTCCACCCGCACGAGCCCGGCGCGCTCCGCGTGCACGAGGTCGCCGACGTCGAGCCCGTGCGCCCGGCAGGCCCGGTCGAGCAGAGCGAGGTCACGGGTCCCCGCGGCCGCGAGCAGCAGCACCTGCTGCGCGCCGTCCGGGAGGCCTGCCGACCGCGCGGCGAAGGCGTCCTGCAGTCCCTGCGCGAGCGGCACCGGGACGCCGGCGTCCAGCCCCCGCAGGTCGTCCGGACGCTCGGCGAGCTCGAGCAGCGCGAGCGGGTTGCCGGCGGTGGCGCGGTGCAGGGCCGGCCACCCGGTCGCGACCGACGGCCTGCCCGACCAGCGTCCCCGCCGCGTCGACGGACAGGCCCGCCAGCGCGAGCGGCGCCAGCCCCGCGTCGGCCAACGGGGACGGCTCGTCCGCCCGCAGCGCCACCAGCACGGCCACGCGGTCGTTGACCAGCCGCCGCAGGGCGAACGCGATCGCCTCGGCGGACGGCCGGTCGAGCAGGTGGGCGTCGTCGACCAGGACCAGCAGGGGCCGGTCGTCGGCGGCCCGGCTGAGCAGCCCCAGCGTGGCCACCCCGACACCGAACCGGTCCGGGCTCGGGCCCGAGCGGGTGCGCAGGGCGACGCCGAGGGCCTCCTGCTGCGGCTCCGGCAGCCGCGGGCAGCAGGTCGGTGAGGGGCACGCAGAGCTGGTGCAGCCCGGCGAAGGGCACCTCCTGCTCGGAGGGCGAGCCACCCACCTCGACCACGCGCATCCCGGACGCCCGCGACCGCGCGTCGGCCAGCACCGCGCTCTTGCCGATCCCGGGCTCCCCCGTGACCAGCAGCACGCCGCTGCCGCCGACCCGGGCGGCGGCGAGCAGCCGGTCGACCACCTGCTGCTCGTGCTCGCGTCCCACCAGCACCCGGGGAGTCTAGGGGGGTCACCTGATGCCCCGTCGGTGGTCGCGTCCCTAGCGTCCGCGTCATCGAGGTCCGCGCCGCCCGGCGCGGCCCGGACGAGGAGGACGGACCGATGACCGAGCTGCAGGACCGACCCGAGCAGGCGCCCGACGGACGCCGTCGACCCCGACCGCCTGATGGCGTTCGTCCTCAAGGCGGTCGACGAGGTCGGCGCCACCCTCAACACCGCGCTGGTCGTGATGGGCGACCGGCTCGGCTACTACCGGGCGATGGCGGCGTCCGGCCCCACCACCCCGTCGCGCCTGGCCGACGACACCGGCACCGGTGAGCCGTACGCGCGGGAGTGGCTCAACGCGCAGGCCGCCGGCGGCTACGTCGACTACGACCCCGCGACCGCCACGTACCTGCTGCGGCCCGAGCAGGCCGTCGCCCTCACCGACGAGGACAGCCCGGCCTTCCTGCCCGGCTTCTTCCAGATCGCCCTCGGCACGGTGCACGACTACGAGCACGTCCTGGAGGCGGCGCGGAGCGGGTCGGGCTACGGCTGGCACGAGCACGTGAGCGACGTGCACGTCGGGTGCGAGCGGTTCTTCCGCCCGGGGTACGACGCCCATCTCGTCGCCGAGTGGCTGCCGGCGCTCGACGGCGTGGTCGACCCGGCTCCGCCAGGGCGCGCGGGTGGCCGACATCGGCTGCGGCCACGGGGCGTCGACGGTCCTGATGGCGCAGGCGTTCCCGGCGTCGACGTTCGTCGGGTCGGACTACCACGAGGCCTCGGTCGAGGTCGCCCGGAAGAGGGCCGAGCAGGCCGGCGTCAGCGACCGGACGAGCTTCGTCACGGCGTCGGCGCAGACCTTCGGCGACGGGCCGTTCGACCTGGTGACCACGTTCGACGCGCTGCACGACATGGGCGACCCGGTGGGCGCGGCCCGTCGCGTCCGCGAGGTGCTCGCGGCAGACGGCACCTGGATGCTGGTGGAACCCGCTGCGGCGGACCGGGTCGAGGACAACCTGCACCCGATCGGACGGGCGTACTACGGCTTCTCCACCCTGCTGTGCACCCCCGCCTCGCTCTCGCAGGACGTCGGTCTGGCGATCGGCACCCAGGCGGGTCCGGCCCGGCTGCGCGACGTGGTGACGGCCGCGGGCTTCACCCGGTTCGCGCCGGTCGCGGGCACGCCGTTCAACACCGTCTACGAGGTCCGGCCCTGAGGGGTGCCGACCGGCAGCGGGAGGAGGACGATGACCAGCGTGGCCCTGGTGAAGCCGTCGCCGCGTGGCCGGCAGCCGGACCGGTCCGGCACCGTGGTGGCGCCCGACGGTGTCGAGATCGCGTGGGAGGTCCACGGCGACGGGCCCACCACGGTGCTGCTGATGCCGACCTGGTCGATCATCCACTCCCGGTTCTGGAAGGCCCAGGTGCCGTTCCTCGCCCGGCACCACCGGGTCGTCACCTTCGACGGCCGCGGGTCCGGGGCCTCGGGGAGGCCGTCGGGTCCGGCGTCCTACGGCCACGACCGGTGGGTGGCCGACACCCTCGCCGTGATGGAGGCGACCGGCACCGGGCAGGCGGTGCTGGTCGCCCTGTCCCGCGGGGCCGCGTGGTCGCTCGGGCTGGCGGCCGACCACCCCGAGCGGGTCCTCGGGCTGTTCCTCATCGGCTCCTCGCCGGGCTTCGCGGCCGGTGCGCCGCAACGGCTCCGGGAGGGCTGGGCCCAGCCGGTGCGTGACCCGCAGGGCTGGGAGAAGTACAACCGGCACCACTGGGTCGACGGCGGCGCCGAGGACTTCTTCGCGTTCTTCTTCGGCCAGATGTTCCCCGAGCCGCACTCCACCCAGCAGATCGAGGACTGCATCGGGTGGGCGCGCGAGACGACGCCGCAGGTGCTGGTCGACACCACGGCCGCCACCATCGGCCTCGACGGCGCCGTCACCGCGGACGCCGCCGAGCTGTGCGCCAGGGTGCGCTGCCCGGTCGTCGTCGTGCACGGCACCGACGACCGGATCAGCCCGCCCGAGGTCGGACGGCGGCTCGCCGAGCTGACCGGCGGCACCCTGGTGCTGATGGAGGGGTCCGGGCACGGGCCGCTCGCCCGCGACCCGGTGGCGGTCAACCACCTGCTGGCCGAGTTCATCGACCGGGTGAGCCCGCCGGAGCCGTTGCGCGAGAAGCCTCGTCCGTCGGCACGGCACCGGCCGCGCAGGGTGCTCTACCTCTCCTCGCCGATCGGGCTGGGCCACGCCCGCCGCGACGTCGCGGTCGCCGCCGCCCTGCGCGAGAGGCACCCGGACGTCGCAGGTCGACTGGCTCGCCCAGCACCCCGTCACAGCGGTGCTGGAGGCGTGCGGCGAGACGGTGCACCCCGCGTCGCGCTGGCTGCTGTCGGAGTCCGCGCACGTGGAGGCCGTGGCCGACGAGCACGACCTGCACGCCTTCGACGCCGTGCGCGGCATGGACGAGGTGCTCGTGAACAACTTCATGGTCTTCGACGAGGTGGTGCGCGAGACGCCCTACGACCTGGTGGTGGGCGACGAGGCCTGGGACGTCGACCACCTGCTGCACGAGAACCCGTCGCTCAAGCGGTTCGCGTTCGCCTGGATGACCGACTTCGTGGGCTGGCTGCCGATGCCCGGTGCCGACCCGGAGGAGGTGCGCCTGACGGCCGACCACAACGCGCAGATGCTCGAGCAGCGCGAGCGGTTCCGCTGGGTGCGCGACCGCTCGGTCTTCGTCGGCGACCTCGACGACGTCGTGCCGGACTCCTTCGGGCCGGGGCTGCCGTCGATCCGCGACTGGACCCGCGACCACTACGACTTCCCGGGCTACGTCACGGGTTTCGACCCCGCTGACCTGCTCGACCGCGAGGTGCTGCGGGCCGAGCTGGGCTACCGCGACGACGAGAAGGTCTGCGTGGTGGCGGTGGGTGGGTCAGGGGTCGGGCACCACCTGCTGCGGCGGGTGCTCGACGCCGTGCCGCTGGTGCGCCGTCAGGACCCCGACGTGCGGTTCGTGGTGGTCGCCGGCCCGCGCATCGACCCGCGCTCGCTGCCCCGGCGGCGGGGGGCGCACGTCGTGGGGCACGTGCCCGAGCTGCACCGCCACCTCGCCGCCAGCGACCTGGCGGTGGTGCAGGGCGGGCTCACCACGTGCATGGAGCTGACCGCCACCGGGCGCCCGTTCGTGCGGGTGCCGCTGCGGCACCACTTCGAGCAGAACCTGCACGTGCGGCACCGGCTCGACCGCTACGGCGCGGGTCGTCACCTCGACTACGAGGACGCCTGCCGGCCCGACGCGCTGGCCGGGGTCGTGCTGGCGGAGATCGGCCGGGAGGTGACGTACCGACCGGTCGCCGCCGACGGCGCCGCGAAGGCGGCGGACCTGCTCGCCGACCTGCTCTGAGCACCGCAACCGGGTCAGCTGGCGGCGAGCCGGGCCTTCTCGCCCTCGACGTCGAAGTCGGCCGCCGGCCACTGCGGGTCGAGCCCGGTGAGGGTGTCGAGCAGCAGCTGCTGCACCGCCCACCGCGCGTACCACTTGCGGTCGGCCGGGACGACGTGCCAGCGCGCGGCTCGCGTCGAGCAGCGGGTGAGGGCGATCTGGTACGCCTCCTGGTAGGCGTCCCACAGCAGCCGCTCGTCGACGTCGCCGGGGTTGTACTTCCAGTACTTGTCGGGACGATCGAGCCGCTCGGCCAGCCGCTCCTTCTGCTCCTTGCTCGAGATGTGCAGCATCACCTTGACGACCGTGGTGCCCTCCTCGGCCAGCCGTCGCTCGAAGTCGTTGATCTGCTCGTACCGCGCCTCCACCGCTTCCGCGGGGGCGAGCGAGCGGACCCGCGCGACGAGCACGTCCTCGTAGTGCGACCGGTCGAAGACGCCGATGAGACCCGGTGCGGGCAGCGCCTTCTCGATCCGCCAGAGGAAGTCGTGGGCGCGTTCCTCCTCGGTGGGCGCCTTGAAGGAGCGCAGGTGCACGCCCTGCGGGTCGACGGCGCCCATCACGTGGCGCATGATGCCGCCCTTCCCGGAGGTGTCCATCCCCTGCACCACCAGCAGCACCGAGCGGCTGCCGCCGGCCGTGCCCTCCGCGAACAGGCGCTCCTGCAGGCCGGAGAGCTCCTCGGTGCCGGCGAGCAGGGCGGCCTTGCCGGCTGCCTTGTCGCCGTCGAAACCCGGCGTGCCCCGGGTGTCGACCTCGGCGAGCCGGAAGCCGCCGTCCACGGCCAGCTCGTCGGCCAGCGCCGACGGAGCCAGGGTCTCGGACTCCTCGGCCACCTCCTGCGCCTTCTCGACCGCCTCCTCGGCGACCTCCTGCGCTGCGTCTCCCGTTGTCTTCGCCACGTGCTGACAGTAGTGCTGTCACGATGGACGCGGCTGTTCCGTCGACGTCGCGAGGAGGTGCGCCGTGACCACCACGCCCGACGAGGCCGCCCGCGTGTTCGAGCAGGAGCGCCGCCGGCTGCTCGGCATCGCCTACCGGTTGACCAGCAGCTGGGCCGACGCCGAGGACGTGGTGTCCGACGTCTGGCCGCGGTTCGCCGCGCACGCGGACGACATCCGCTCCCCCGCGGCCTGGCTCACCACCGTGGTCAGCCGGGCGGCGCTCGACCTGCTCCGCTCGGCGCGGGTACGCCGCGAGCAGTACGTCGGACCCTGGCTGCCCGAGCCCCTGCTGCACGACTGGGACGGAACCCCGCTCGGCGCGCGCACGGACGACCCCGCCGAGCTGGCCGAGCTGGGCGAGTCGGTGCGGATGGCGTTCCTCGTGGTGCTCGACCGGCTCTCGCCGGAGCAGCGGGTGGCGGTGGTGCTGCACGACGCGCTCGACCTGCCGTTCGACCAGGTCGCGCAGGTGCTCGACGTCACGGTCGAGGCGGCCCGGCAGCACGCCGTCCGCGGCCGCCGGCGGCTGCACGAGGCCGCGCTGCCGCCGCCGTCGCAGCTGGGCGAGCAGCAACGGGTGCTCGGTGACCTGCAGGCCGCCCTGGTGTCCGGCGACCCCGAGCGGATCGCGGCGCTGCTCGCGCCTGACGTCGCGCTCGTGGCCGACCACGCCGGACGCGTCACCGCCGCGGGCCGCCGCCTCGAGGGCGCCGAGGAGGTGGCGCGCTTCCTGGCCGGGCTGGCGCGGATCGCGGAGTGGGACCTGGTGTCGTTCCGGGGCGTCCTGGTGAACGGTCAGGCGGGCTTCGTCGTGCACAACGGCTCGAGCAAGCCGCGCACCGCCGCGGTCGGCGTCTACGCCTTCACCGTCCACGACGGTGTCGTCCAGGCCGTGCACGCGGTGCTCGCACCGGACAAGGTGGAGCGCTACCGCGTGCTCGACGCCGGCTGAGCCTCGTCGCGACCCACCATGGCCAGCGCGCAGGCGTCGCCGGAGCTGAAGCCCTGCGAGGTGATGCCGAGCGCCGAGTTGAAGCGTCCGCGCATGTTCTCCAGCACCGCCCAGAAGGTCAGCTCGACCACGCCGGCCTCGCCGAACCGCTCGACCAGCCCCGCCACCATCTCGTCGTCGACCGCGACCGGATCGGCCGAGACCGCCTCGGCGTAGGCGAACGCTGCGCGCGTGCCGGCGTCGAACACCTCGTCCGGGGCGTCGCGCCAGGCGACCGCGTGGCGGAGCACCGCGGGGTCGAGCCCCTGCTGCTCCCACCGGCTCGCCCCGAAGTCGATGCACCACGAGCAGCCCAGCCGGCACGACACCACGAACACGACCAGCTCGGGCAGGTGCTCCGGCAGCACCGAGCGGGCGCGCTGGGCGCCGGTCTCGAGCATCGCCCACGGCACGAGAACCCCTGGCCGGTGGGCCATCGCGCCGAGGTTGTCGGTGTCGCGGCCCATCATCGACCGTCCGGCGCGCAGCAGCAGCCGGGTGCCGAGCGACGGCCGGCGGGCGAAGGTGGTCGGGTCGGTGTTGATCCTGGGCACGGGTTCTCCTCCTGGTGTCCTGCGCACGGGTGCGTGCGCCCTCTCGACGGAGCCGGGTCGCCGGACGTGACAGACGTGCCCGGTTCGCCCCTGGCCCGCCGCGCCGCGCGGGGAGGATGATCGGCCGCGCGGGGACGTCGTCGGGAGGCCGCCATGCCGCAGGAGCACGACAGCGCGTACGACGTGCTGCGCACCTACCGCTACCTCCGGCTCGCGATGGTGCTGCTGGTGCTCATGCTGGGCGGCGCGCTGCTGCTGCAGATCGTCGCCGACGACGGCGAGCTCGAGCAGTCGATCAGCGCGTACTACTACACGCCGGTGCGGTCGGTGTTCGTCGCCGCCCTGTGCGCGATCGGCACCTGCCTGATCGTGCACCGGGGCCGCAGCGACCTCGAGGACGTGCTGCTCAACGCCGCCGGGTTCCTGGCGTTCTTCGTCGCGTTCGTGCCCACCCGACCTGAGACCGACTGCGTCCCGGACGATCTCGCGAAGGACGTCACCGACGCCATCACCAACAACACCTGGGCGATCCTGGCCGCCGGGTTCGTCGCGTTCGTCGTCGCGCTCTTCCTCGTGCCGCCGGACGAGCGGTCGGTCCGCACGCGGGCCAGCCGGATCGCCCTGGGTGTCTCGGTCGTCGTGTACGTCGGCCTCGCCGGGTTCTTCATCGGGTTCCCGGACCAGTTCACCTGCTACGGCCACAACACCGCCGCCATCTCGCTGTTCGCCGGCATCGTCGCCGTCGTGGTGCTGAACGCCCTGGCCCTCGCCCGCCGGCGAGCGGCCCGCAGCGGACGCGCCGTCCGGTCGCACCTGCTCAACCGGTACTCGGTCGGGTTCCTGGTGATGCTCGCCGCGGCCGGAGTGGTCGGCGTGCTCGCCGGACGCGGCCTGGACCAGTGGGTGTTCTGGCTCGAGGCCGTGCTGATCGCCGGCTTCCTCGGGTTCTGGCTGATGCAGACGTTCGAGCTCTGGCAGGGCGAGGAGGCCGAGCAGGAGGAGTTCATGCCCGGCTGACGTATTGACAATTTCGTTTGTCCAATGGCACGGTCAGCGCATGGCCAGGGAGGACGGGACGGCGCGCGCGGCGCAGGTGGCGCTGGTCGACGACCCCGACCGCCTGCTCGCGGCGTTGTCACCCCTGCGTCGCCGGCTGCTCGACGCGCTGACCGAGCCCGCGTCGGCGACGGTGCTGGCCGCCCGGCTCGGGCTCGCGCGGCAGAAGGTCGGGTACCACCTGCGGGTGCTCGAGCAGGCCGGGCTGGTCGAGCTGGCCGAGCTGCGGCAGCGACGCGGCTTCACCGAGCGCGTGCTGCGCCGCAGCGCCACCACCTTCGTCGTCGACCCGGACGTGGTGCCCGCCGCGGGGTCGGCGACGTCCGGTGTGGCACGGCGCGACCGGCACGCGGCGGAGCACCTCGTCGCCACCGCCGCCGACGTCGTGCGCGACGTGACCCGGATGCAGGCCGCCTCCGACGCCCGTGGGCGCCGGTTGCTGACCTTCACGCTCGAGACCGAGGTCGCGCTCGCGCAGCCGGCCGAGCTGCACGCGTACACCGACGCCCTCGCCGAGGCCGTCGCCGAGGTCACCCGACGCTTCCACTCCCCCGGCGGACGGCGCTACCGCGTCGTCGCCGGCGGCCACCCCGCACCCCGACCCCGCCACCAGGAGGCACCGTGAACGACGTCCCCCAGACCGAGCCCGTCCGGCTGCTGCAGGACGGGGACGACATCGCGATCGAGGTCACCGTCGCCGCTCCGGTCGCGACCGTGTGGGAGCACCTGCGCGACCCCGCGCTGATCGCCCGCTGGCACGGATGGGACGACCCGGGCCTGGACGAGGAGATCGCGCTCATCTACGGGCACGGTGCGCGCGAGGGCGACCGTCCCTACGTGCTGGAGACCAAGGGCGGCGCCGCTCCCGGGTCGTTCGAGCACGGCGACCGGTTCGACCTGCGCGAGGACGACGCCGGCACCGTCGTGCGCATCACGCGCGGCCCGAAGGGCATCGACCCGGGCTGGGACGCGATGTACGACGACATCAACCAGGGCTGGGTGTCGTTCCTGGCCCAGCTGCGGTTCGCGGTGGAGCGCCAGCGTGGCCACGACCGGCGCACCGTGTTCCTCGCGTCGGGTCCGTCGGAGGCCGGCGCGCGCGAGCTGCTCGGGCTGGACGGCCTCGCCGTCGGCGACCCGGTCGCCGTCGCCGAGCCCGCCGTCTCGGGCACGACGTGGTTCCGCACCGAGCACCAGACCGGTGTGACGGCCGAGGCGTACGGGCCGGGGCTCGTCGTGGCGGCGGACGGCCCGTCCGCGTCGATGGTGATCGTCAGCACCTTCGGCCTCGGCGACGACGCGTTCGCCGAGGTGGAGCGCACCTGGCGCGCCTGGTGGGCCGCGCACCACGAGGAGGCCGCCGCCGATCCGGCGTCCTAGCATTGGGCAGGTGCACTCCTTCGCCGTCTGGGCACCTTCCCCCACGTCCGTCGAGCTCGTCCTGCCCGCCTCCGCAGAGCGGGTGACGATGTCGCGCGGCAGACGACGGCTGGTGGAGCGCCGAGGTGGAGGACGCCGGGCACGGCACCGACTACTGGTACTCCCTCGACGGCGCCGACCCGGTGCCCGACCCCCGGTCGGCGTGGCAGCCCGACGGCGTGCACGGGCCCAGCCGGGTCTTCGACCCCTCGCTGCACCGGTGGGACGACGGCTCGTGGGCGGGTCGCGACGTGCGCGGGGCGGTGTTCTACGAGCTGCACGTCGGGACCTTCACCGACGAGGGGACGCTGGACTCCGCCGTCGCCCGGCTCGACCACCTGGTGCAGCTCGGGGTCGACGTCGTCTCGCTGATGCCGGTGGCAGCCTTCCCGGGCCGGTGGGGCTGGGGCTACGACGGCGTGGACCTGTACGCGGTGCACGAGCCGTACGGCGGGCCGGAGGCGCTGCAGCGGTTCGTCGACGCGTGCCACGGGCGCGGTCTCGCGGTCTGCCTCGACGTGGTCTACAACCACCTCGGGCCGAGCGGGAACTACCTGCACGGCTACGGGCCGTACTTCACCGACAAGCACCACACGCCGTGGGGCCAGGCGGTGAACCTCGACGACGACGACAGCGAGCAGGTGCGCCGGTTCGTCGTCGACAACGCGCTGCGCTGGTTCCGCGACTTCCACGTCGACGCCCTGCGGCTCGATGCCGTGCACGCCCTCGTCGACGACTCGCCGACCCACTTGCTCGCGCAGCTCTCGGACGAGACAGCCTCTCTCGCCGCTGATCTCGGACGTCCGCTCGGGCTGGTCGCGGAGTCCGACCTCAACGACGCGCGGATGGTGACGCCGACCTCACGGGGCGGGCTCGGCATGACCGCGCAGTGGAACGACGACTTCCACCACGCGGTGCACGCGCTGACGACCGGTGAGCGGCAGGGCTACTACGTCGACTTCGGCGAGTACACGACGCTGGCCAAGGTGCTCACGTCGGTGTTCCTGCACGACGGCGGCCGGTCCACCTTCCGCGACGCCGACTGGGGCGTCCCGGTGGACCGCTCGGCCGTCGGCGGCCACGCCTTCCTGGCGTACTCGAGCGACCACGACCAGGTGGGGAACCGGGCGGTGGGAGACCGGCCGTCGCAGAACCTCTCCCCCGGCGTGCTCGCGGCGGCTGCCGCCCTGACCCTGACCTCGCCGTTCACGCCGATGCTGTTCATGGGCGAGGAGTGGGGCTCGGCGACCCCGTGGCAGTTCTTCACCGACCACGGCGAGCCGGACCTGGCCGAGTCCATCCGCGAGGGCCGGCGGCGCGAGTTCGCCGAGCACGGCTGGGCCGCGGAGGTGCCCGACCCGCAGGACCACGCGACCCGGGACGCCTCGGTGCTCGACTGGGACGAGATCGCCGCCCAGCCCCACCAGCGGCTGTTGGCCTGGCACCGTGAGCTGATCTCGTTGCGGCGCCGCGAGGACGACCTGCGCGACGACCGGCTCGACCGGGTCGAGGTGGAGCACGACGAGGCGGCCGGGTGGTTGGTGGTCCGCCGCGGCGCGCTGCGCGTGGTGCTCAACCTCTCGAGCGACCCGGTGACCGTCCCGCTCGACGCCATCGCGACCGCGACGCTCGCGGCGTGGGACGGCGTGATGCTCGGCCCGGACGGCGTGACGCTGCCCGGCCCGTCGGCCGCGGTCGTGCGGGTCGCCTGAGGCGCCTGTCGACCACCGCTGCGCATCAGGCCGTGCGGCGGTGCCACGCGAGCATGGCGTGGTTGAGCTGGACGACCGGTTCGGCGCCTCTGGGCGTCGGGATGCCGAGCGGCGGCGGCGGGTGGGAGGTGTAGGTGTGCCCGGTCGGGGTGGTGGTGCGGACGGTGCCGTCGGGATCTCGCTCGGCGGACCAGCCGGGTGCTTGCTTGGCGAGGTTGCAGCGCCGGCACAGGCCCTGGGCGTTCTCGCGCGAGGTCGGGCCGTCGTGGGCGACGGCCTCGACGTGGTCGGTCTCGGCGATCGGGGCGTCGCACCACGGGGTGCGGCAGGACTGGTCGGACAGCTCGACCAGGCGGGCCAGGCCCTCGGGGAACCGCCGGGAGCGGGAGTCCATCGCGACCAGGGCGGTGCGGTCCGGGCTGGTGTAGAGCCGCCGCAGCCACGCCCGCCCGGCGGCACCAGCCCGGGCCACCAGGCGTGCGGGCGACGGGTCCGGGGATCGGGACCGGCACCTGTCCGCGGGCGCGGACCGCGGCGGGTGCGCGGCCGGCGCCGAGCAGGGTGGTGTCGGTCATCACCAGGTCGACGTGCACGGCCACGGGCTCGGTCACGGGGTCGCGGCCGGTGACCCTCGCGACGAACGCGTCGGCCATCAGCTGCCCGCGTGAGCGCGGGTCCCCGGTTGCCGCGGCGCGTGCGGCGTCCTGCCGCAGCGCGGCGAAGGTCGCCACGCCCTCGGCGACCGGCAGCAGCGCGCTGACGTGGACCATCGTGTCCGGCGCCGGCCGGATCGTGACGCGCCGGTCGGACTCCGCCTTGGCGGCCCGCGCCACCGCCGACTGCGGGTCGAGCTTGTGCGCCAGGCCCTTCGCGGCCCGGACCAGCGTCCCCTCCGAGGTCCCCGCCTCGTTCAGCATCCGCTCCAGCCGGGCATCGACCTCGGCCCGGTCGTGCACCTGCAGCACCGCGGTCTCGCGCACCAGGCACGTCGCCGCCCACTCGGTGATCCGACCGTCGCTCAGAGCGGCCATCGTGCAGGGCATCTCGTGCACCAGCGCGGTGGCCATCCCGACGAACGTCCCACCTCGGTGCGGGGACTCGCCCCGCGCCAGCGCCACCTGCTCGGCCACCCCACGGTGCGCCCGCCGGTTCGGCACCCCGGCCGCGACCTGCTCCGCCCGCTGCGACGCGACCAGCTCGGCCGCGACCCTCACCTGCGCCGCCGACGCCGCCCGCTTCAGCTCCTCCAGCTCCCGGATCTGCTCGACCCGACCCGCGTCGTCACCGGCCACCTCGAGGCGGCGCACCCGCTCGACCAGCTGCGGCAGCGGGTCGGGCACTGGTTCGAACATGTGTTCGATCCTATCTGATGACCACCCTGAAGACAAGGGGTGGTGAGTACCAGCGCGACGTCACGCCGGCAGCTCGGCCCGGGCCATCGCCGTCAGGCGCGAGAGAGCACGTCGGTACTTCTTCCGGTAGCCACCCGCGAGCATCTCGTCGCTGAACAGCGCGTCGAGCCGCGCGCCGGACGACCGCAGCACGACGTCGCGGTCGTACATGCGGTCCACGAGCGCCACCAGCCGGAGCCCCACGTTCTGGTCGGTGACCTGCTCGACCCCGGACCACAGCGCCACCCGCACGTCGTCGAGCAGCGCGCCGTACCGGCTGGGGTGCACGCCGCGCGAGATGCGTTGTCAGTGCGCCGAAGTCGTCGTGCACGACCCCGCCGTGCGCTGCGAGAGCGGAGAGCTCGTCGTCCGCCAACGGCTCCGGCGGCACCGGGTTGCCCCGGTGGCGGTAGTCCTCGCCGTCGACGCGCAGCACCTCGAAGTGGCCTGACACCGCCTGGATCTCGCGCAGGAAGTCGTCGGCGGCGAACCGGCCCTCCCCCAGCGCGTCGGGCAGCGTGTTCGAGGTGGCGGCGAGGCGAACGCCGGCGTCCACCAGCTCGCGCAGCAGCCGCGCCATCAGCACGGTGTCGCCCGGGTCGTCGAGCTCGAACTCGTCGATGCAGACCAGGCGGTTCGAGGACAGCGCATCGACCGCCGGGCGGAATCCCCAGCGCCCCCACCAGGTTCGTGTACTCGACGAACGTGCCGAACGCCTTCGGCCCGGGCACGGCGTGCCAGAGCGCGGCGAGCAGGTGCGTCTTGCCCACACCGAAGCCGCCGTCGAGGTAGACCCCCGGGCGCGCCGTCAGGAGCCGACCGGCGGAGCAGGCGCCGCAGCCGCCCGGCCACCGGCTCGACCGCGGCGAACGCCGCGCAGGGCGTCGACCGCGGCCTGCTGGCTCGGCTGCGCAGGGTCCGGCACGTAGTCGTCGAACGAGACGGACGCGAAGTGCGGCGGCGGCACGAGGTCGGCGAGCAGGCGGTCCCGGGGCACGACGGGGTCGCGGTCGACCAGGCGGGACGGGGACGCAGCCACGAGCGCCGAGCCTAGTGACCCGCTCGGAGCACGGTCGGGTCCGGCGTCCGGGTCACAGCGGTGGCGCTCGGCCCCACGGCGCGCCCTCGCGGCGTACGGTTCCGCGGATGGAGGTCCGACCCGGCGACGAGGGCGCCGCGGGCGACAGGGCGGGGGCAGGGAGCGCGGCCGCCGCCGTGCGCGACTACCTGCTCGAGCAGGTGTCGGCGCTGCACTGGGCGGTCGCCGACGGCGACGTCCACGACGCCCGGGTGGCGTGCCGCCGCACCCGCAGCGTGCTGCTCGCCCACCTCGACCTGTTCTCGCCCACGCAGCACGACCACGTCGTGCAGGTCGCCGGACGCGCGAGGGACCTCGGCCGCGACCTGTCCGCGGCGCGGGACGCCGAGGTGGTCGAGGACGTCGTGCGCGGCTGGGCCGCCGAGCAGTCCTGGCCGCAGCAGCGCCTCCACCGCGCGCTCCGGCTCCTCGGCCCCGCAGGAGCGAGCGACGGCGCCGTCGACCGCGCCCGCACCGGCCTGGTGTCGCTCGCCGACGAGGTGGCGTCGGTGGCCGCCTCGCCGGTCTGGGGACCGGGCGGGTCGTCGGCGGCGGCGCCCGGGCTCGGCATCACCAGGGCCACCGAGCACGAGCGCCTGCACCGCCGGGTGGCGCGGGCACGCCGGTCCGGCAGCGACCCGGCGGTCGACGAACGGTGGCACGACGTCCGCAAGGCCGCGAAGCGGCTGCGCTACACCGCCGAGGTCGGCGCACCAGTCGGGCGATCTCACGGCCGGGCCGGTGGCGGCGTCGGCACGCAGGCTGCAGACCGCGCTCGGCGACCTGCAGGACCTGCACCTGGTGGGCACGCGCCTGCGCGAGCTGACGGAGGACGATGCCGACGGCGACGACCACGAGGTGATCGACGACCTGACGCGCCAGGCCGGCGCCGCCACCTCTGCGGCTCGGTCCGACCTGGAGGAGGCCCTGCGGGAAGCCGTCCCGGGCCTGGTGGGAGGATCGAGACGTCCCACCACCGACGTCCCGGAGGACCTGTCGTGACCCTTCCCGTCGACACCGACCCGGCGTTCGCCGCCTACGCCCACCCCGAGCGCCTCGTCAGCACCCAGTGGCTGGCGGACCACCTCGGCGACGAGGGCCTCGTGGTCGTCGAGAGCGACGAGGACGTCCTGCTCTACGAGACCGGCCACATCGCGGGCGCCGTGAAGATCGACTGGCACCTCGACCTCAACGACCCGGTCACCCGCGACTACGTCGACGGCGAGGGATTCGCCCGGCTCGTGGGCAGCAAGGGCATCGGCCGCGACACCACCGTGGTGATCTACGGCGACAAGAGCAACTGGTGGGCCGCCTACGCGCTGTGGGTCTTCACCCTGTTCGGCCACGAGGACGTCCGCCTGCTCGACGGCGGGCGCGCGAAGTGGGAGGCCGAGGGCCGCGAGTACACCACCGACGTCCCGTCGCCCGCGGCCGTCGAGTACCCGGTCGTCGAGCGCGACGACGCCACGATCCGCGCGTTCCTCGACGACGTGAAGGGCCACCTCGGCAAGCCGATGGTCGACGTCCGCTCCCCCGAGGAGTACACCGGCGCCCGCACCCACATGCCCGCCTACCCCGAGGAGGGCGCGCTGCGCGGCGGCCACATCCCCGGCGCGCAGTCGGTGCCGTGGGCCCGCGCCGCCGCCGAGGACGGCACGTTCAAGCGGCGCGAGGAGCTCGAGGCGATCTACCAGGGCGAGAAGGGGCTGTCGCCCACCGACGACGTGGTGGCCTACTGCCGCATCGGCGAGCGGTCGAGCCACACCTGGTTCGTCCTGACCCACCTGCTCGGGTTCGAGAAGGTGCGCAACTACGACGGCTCGTGGACCGAGTGGGGCAACGTCGTCCGGGTCCCGATCGTCAAGGGTCCCGAGCCGGGGACGGCCCGGCGAGGTGCCGTCGCGGTGAGCGAGGCCGCGCTGCCCCCGGCGCTGCAGGAGATCGCCGACGACTTCGCCGCGATGGGGGTGCCGGACCGGCTGCAGCTGCTGCTCGACTTCAGCCGCGAGCTGCCCGCGCTCCCCGAGCGGTACACCGAGCACCCCGAGCTGCTCGAGCCGGTGCCGGAGTGCCAGTCGCCGATCTTCCTGGCCACCGAGGTCGACGGCACCGGTGCGGACGCCCCCGTCCGGCTGTTCTTCCAGGCGCCGCCGGAGGCGCCGACGACCCGCGGCTTCGCGGGCATCCTGGCCGAGGGGCTCGCCGGCATGACCGCCGGCCGAGGTCGTCGCGGTGCCGGACGACCTGTCCGACCGGCTGTCGCTGGCCGACGCCGTCAGCCTGCTGCGGCTGCGCGGGATGGCGGGCATGCTCGGCCGGATCAAGCGCCAGGTGCGGGAGAAGGCCGGCCTCTGATGCGCGAGCTCGTCGCGTCCGGCGACGACCTCGACCGCGACGCGCTCGTCGGCCTCTACGCCTACCCCGATCCCGTCCCCGACCGTGGTTGGGTGCGGGCCAACATGGTCTCGACGCTCGACGGCGCCGTGAGCGGCACCGACGGGCTCTCCGGCTCGATCGGCTCACCGGCCGACAAGCGGGTCTTCTCGGTCCTGCGCGGCCTCGCCGACGTGGTCGTCGCCGGCGCAGGAACTGTTCGGGCAGAGGGGTACTCGCGTCCCAGGGCCAAGGCGGAGGACGGAGAGCGGCGCGCGGAGGCCGGGCAGGCGCCGCGGCCCTGTCTCGCCGTCGTCACGGCGTCGGGCGACGTCCCCGACCGGCTCCTCGACGCGCCGGGACGCGACGAGTCAGGCTGGCGGGTCGTCGTGCTGGCCGCGGCGAGCACCGACGCCGACCGCCTCCGGCACCTGCGCACGACCCTCGGCGACGACTGCGTCCTGCTGGCCGGCGACGAGACCGTCGACCCCGCAACGGCTCTCGACTGCCCTCGCGGGCATCGGCCTGCGCCGGGTGCTCACCGAGGGCGGTCCCTCGCTGCTCGGCCGGTGGCTGGAGGCGGGCGTCGTCGACGAGCTCTGCCTCACCACCTCGCCCGTCGTGGTGGGCGGCGGCGACGCGGGCCGGGTCGTGGCCGGTCCCGCCGGTGGACGCCCAGGGTCCGTGGCGGCTCGCCCACCTGCTCGAGGACGACGGCACCCTGCTGGCCCGCTGGGTGAGGGCCTGACCGTCAGCGGCGCAGCGCTGAGCGCCTCACGACGGGGTGGTCCGCAGCCAGGCGAGGACCTCGGCGGCGTGCCCGTCCGGCGGGAACACCGGGTAGAAGACGTGCTCGACGAGGTCGTGCCGCAGCACCAGGGTCTGGCGTGCGTAGAGCCGCCGGCCGGAGGTCTCGAAGGTCGGTAGCCGCAGCGCGTCGGCGAGCCGGAGGTCGGGATCGGACAGCAGCGGGTACGACAGGTGCAGCCGCTCGGCCGCCTCGCACTGGTCGTCCGCCGACTGGGACGACAGACCCAGCACCCGGGACGCGCCGGCGGCCGTCAGCTCGCCGAGCAGGTCGCGGAAGCCGCACGCCTCGGGC
The DNA here is from genome assembly GCA_963750285.1 of uncultured Actinomycetota bacterium. GTDB lineage: Bacteria > Actinomycetota > Actinomycetes > Actinomycetales > CAWJMD01 > JBBQSN01. The sequence continues at coordinate 268,674 of CAVVQA010000005.1, forward strand.
GTGCAGCCGCGCGCGCCGGGGATGTCGTCCCAGCCGGGCAGCGCGTCGACACCCGGTCTGCCCGTGCGGGGGTAGAGGAACAGGACGGAGCGGGCACCGGACGGCTCGCGCAGGGAGACGACGTGGCCGGCCGTGGAGGCGCAGGGCGAGGTCCGGCACGGCGAGACCGGGCAGGTGGTCGGCCGCACCGTCGTCGACGGGGACGGGCAGGTCGTCCGGAAGGACCGACGGGTCGTGCGTGCTCACAGGTGCTGGAGCAGGAAGCGCGCCACCTCGCGCTCCCAGCGGTCGGGGTCGGTGTTCCACTCCCGGCAGTGCCGGGCGTGCGGGAACGACACGAAGGTCACGAGGTCGGGCCGGGCCTGGGCGAGCCGGCGGGACGGGCCCGACGGCACGAACTCGTCGTCGTCGCTGTGCACGAGCAGCACCGGCAGCCGCAGCTCGGCGGCGCGGGTGACCCAGTCGAGCCGGCGCAGGTCGACCGGGGCGTCGGTGCCGACCACGCGGCGCCAGGCCTTGTCGGCCATCATCATCAGCCCGAGACGGCCGATCGGCAGCGGCAGCCGGTTCATCTTCGCGTGGTGCTCGAGCACGTCCTTCCAGTCGATCACCGGCGAGTCGAGCACGAGCGCGCGCACCCGGTCGGCGGTCCACGACCGTGACACGTGCTGCAGGACGATCGCCCCGCCCATCGACCAGCCGAACAGCACCACCTGCGAGGCGCCGTGCTCCAGCGCGTGCAGCACCGCGGCCTCGACGTCCTGCCACTCGGTGTCGCCGAGGCTGAGCCGGCCGCCGTCGGTGCTCGGGCCCTCGGGGTCGTTGCGGTAGCTGGGCACGAGGATCGGCATGCCGAGCCGGTTGAGGAGCGGCACCGCGCGCAGGCACTCCTCGCGCGTGGCGCCCCGGCCGTGGACGAGGATCGCCCACACGTCGCGGCGCTTGACGTCCTTGGGCGGCGGGACGTACCAGGTGGGCAGAGGGCCTGCGTCAGAGACGATCTCGACGTCCTCGTGGCGCAGGCCGAGCGCGGACGAGGGCGTGCCGGTGTAGTAGTACTGGTTCCAGCGCGCCGGACCCGGGAGCAGCTTGCCCTGCTCCACCGCCTCGACCCGCCGGGTGACGGTCCCCGCGCGCAGGTCCTTCTCGAGGATCTCGCCGAGCCGCGCGTGGCCCTGACCGCGGCTGAGCCACACCCCGTACCGGCCGGGCGAGGTGGTCTCCGGCGTCGCGGCGAGGGTGACCGTGCCCGCCCCGACGCTGCGCACCACGACGTCGTCGGCCTTGACCCGGTCGGGCGTGACCACCCGGCGGGCGAAGTACGCCGCCGCACCGGAGACCGCGGCGCCCGCGACGACGACCGCTCCGCCGCCGACGACCGCGCTGATCGCCGCGGCGCGCGCCACGGGGTGCTTGCGGGTGCTCACCGGCGGTCCGCCGGGCCGGGCGCGTCGCCGGCGACGTCGAGCGCCCAGACGACCAGGGGCACCTGGAGCGGCAGCCGCGACACCGTGAGCACCTTCGCGCGGGTGCTCGCCCGGGGCGAGCGGACCGCGCGGGCGGCCATCGTCACGTTGCCCGGGAAGACGCCGAGGAACAGGGCCGCGCTGGCGAGCGCGCCGATCCGCCGGGTGCGCGGGACGACCAGTGCGGCCGCGCAGGCGATCTCGACCACGCCCGAGCCGTAGACCCACGGCCGCGGGGCGCCGAGGCGCTTCGGGATCAGCTTGTCGTACGGCCCGGGAGCCACCAGGTGGAGCGCCCCGGCCACGCCGAGCACGGCCGCGAGCGCCCGCCAGCCCGGTCGCCGTCCGTTCCGCTCGTCGCCGGTCACGGGACCGATCATGTCACCCGCGTGCCGAGCACCTCGGCGAGGTCGAAGGTGACGGGTCGCTCGAGCTGGTCGTAGGTGCAGCTCTCGGGGTCGCGGTCGGGGCGCCAGCGGACGAACTGCGCCACGTGCCGGAACCGGGCGCCCTCCATGTAGTCGTACCGCACCTCGAGCACCCGCTCCGGCCGCAGCGGGACGAACGACAGGTCCTTGCCGCCGTTCCACCGGCTGCCCTCGTTGCGGCGCGGCGTGCGCTCGCCCTCGTGGTGCGCCGCCCAGTTCCAGGGGTGCCCCTCGAACTCGGTGACCAGCGGCTGCAGCTCGACCATCAGCTCCTTGCGTCGGGCCATCGAGAAGGCGCCGCACACCCCGACCGAGGCCAGCACGCCGCGCTCGTCGACCAGCCCGAGCAGGAGCGAGCCCACGGCGTCGGGGCCGGACTTGTGCACCCGGTAGCCGGCGAGCACGCAGTCGGCCGTGCGCTCGTGCTTGATCTTCCACATCACCCGCTTGTCGGGCTGGTAGGCGATGTCGAGTCGGCTTGGCGATCAGCCCGTCGAGCCCGGCGCCCTCGAACTGCTCGAACCAGCGCTGCGCCTCCTCGACGTCGCGGGTGAGCGGCGTGACGTGCACGCGGGCGGACGGGTCGGCCGCCGCGGGTCCGAGGGCCGCCTCCAGCGCCGCCCGCCGCTCGTGCTGCGGCCGGCCGGTGAGGTCGTCGTCACCGAGGGCCAGCAGGTCGAACGCGACGAAGCTCGCCGGGGTCTGCTCGGCGAGCATCCGCACCCTGCTGTCGGCCGGGTGGATGCGCTGCTGCAGCGCCTCGAACTCCAGCCGGTTGCCGGCGGTGTCGGCCACGATGATCTCGCCGTCGACCACGGCGCGGTCCGGGAAGTGCTCGAGCACGGCCTCGACGACGTCGGGGAAGTAGCGCGTGAGCGGCTTCTCGTTGCGGCTGCCGATCACGACCTCGTCGCCGTCGCGGAAGACGATCGAGCGGAAGCCGTCCCACTTCGGCTCGTACATCATGTCCGGCGGGATCGCCTTGACCGGCTTGGCCAGCATGGGTTTCACGGGCGGCATGACGGGCAGGTCCATGCCGCCAGTCTGCCCGTCCGGGCCGACGGTGCGGGCTCAGGCGACGCGGATCTTCTCCCCCACCAGGATCAGGTTCGGGTTGGCCAGCTTCTGGGGGTTCAGCTGGAGCACGCGCGCCAGGGTCAGCCCGAACTTCTTCGCGATGCCGCTGAGCGTCTCGCCACTGACGACGACGTGGAACCGCTTGGCGGAGGTGCTCGAGACCACGGCGAGAGGCGTCCCGGAGGAGGCCCGGGCCGCTTGCCGCTCTTGGCCTGGGCGATCGTCAGGCCGACGCACTGGAGGTGCGTGCGGGTCGAAACCGATCCGCACCGGCCGGTCGATGTCCTTCTGGGCGATGGCCGCCTCCACGCCGGCCGCGAGCGGCGGCGAGAGCTTCCACAGGATGCCGGTGTCGAGGCCCTCGGCCCGGGCGGCGATGGTGAGCGCCAGCAGGTAGCGGCTGGGCGGGCCGAGCGGGTGGTCGTCGTCCAGCACGTCGCAGGCGAGCGACTCCTTGGCGCCGCCCGCGCCGGTGACGTTGTGGAACCCGAAGCCGCACCCCGGAGGTGCCGCGCTGGAAGGCGACGAGCTGGTCGGCGGGCGAGCGCCAGGCGTCCTGGATCCGCGGACGGAAGCCCTGCGCCTCCATCCGGTCGAGCACCTTGCGGGTCGCGGTGGCCTGCCCACCGAACATCGTCGGTGAGGCGCTGGGTGTTGCGGGCGAGCCGGGCTGACTCCTTCATGACGGACCTCCGACCTCGACGGCGTGTGCGGGTGGCGGCGTGGACGCCGTCCGACCAGCATGAGCCGCCGTCCGGGCGTCGTGATACCCCTGAGCGCGACCGATCGCGTTTCCGCACAACGGAACTCGCGGCGAACTGCCGCAGATGTCCGCGCTCGCGGCGTCTGTCAGCCGAGGAAGGTCGTGCCCGCGTAGACGTGCAGCACCGGCACGCCGAGCCGCTCGCGGGCCCGCGACGCCCAGTCGGTGTGGAACGTGTCCTCCACCGCGTGCGGGCGGGTGACCACGACGACCTCGCGCGCGCGGTGCGCGGCGACGGCCTGCTCGAGGGCGGGCAGCGGGTCGTCCTCGGTGACCTCGCCGTCCGCCTCGGCGCCGGCGGCGCGCAGCGCGGCCAGCGACTCCGACAGCGCCTGCTGCGCGCCGGCCCGGGCGGTGGCGGGGTCGGGCTCGTGCCGCAGCTCGTCGACCGCGGCGCGCAGGTCGAGCAGGCTGAGGTGGTCCAGCACGTCGACGAGCAGGTTGCGCTCGGTGTCGGCGGGCACCAGCACCCGGTAGGCGAGGGTGTCGTCGGGGTGGAGCGCCGTGATCCGCGCGGCGTCGTCGTCGCCGAGCGCCTCCTCGGTGAGCACGACCACCAGGTCTCGCGTCGGGCGCCACGTCGCTGTCCGTCATGGCGCCAGGCTATCCACCCCTCAGCCGACCTCGAACGGCACCGCCGTCGTGGCCCACGGCCCGGCCGCCCCGGTCTGCGGCACGACGGCCACCGTGATCACGTGCTTCCCGGACGGCAGACCGTCCTCCAGGGCGGCGCTCACCTTCACCTGGTCACCGTCGATCCCCTCGACCAGCGAGCCGGGCAGCAGCGTCGTCCCGTCGAGGACGGCCACCACCTCGCCGCCGGCCGGGAGGGTGACGGTGACCATCTCGTCCGGCTGCGCGGCAGTCGGGTCGGCAGGCGCCAGCACCTCGGGCGGCGGCCAGCTGAAGGTCTCCACCCGAGGCGGCCCCTCGCCGCGGGTCACCAGCCAGGAGTGCGCGTTCCACGACGTCGTGCCCTCCGCCTCGACCTCGCCCGCGTACGTGACGAGCCACGAGCCGCCGTTGCCCGGCACCGGGACGGCCGAGCGCTCGAGGTCCGGCTGGGCGAAGGCGGCCATCCCCTCGGACAGCCCCGGCATCAGCGTCTCGATCCCGCCCATCGCCTCGACCGCGGTGAGCGAGAGCGGCCCGAGCCCGGCGAGCACCTGCTCGCCGTCCCCGGTGGCGATGGTGGCCAGCCAGGCGTCGACGATCGCCATCGCCTCCTCGGCGTCCTCCGGCGCGGGGGCGCCCGGCTCGGCGGTGGTCGGCGAGGGGTCGGGCGACGGGGCGGTGGTCGTGCTCGAGGCCGACGTGCTCGTGGGCGTGGTGGTCGGTGCGTCCTGGCCGCACCCGGCGACCAGCAGCACCCCGACGGCCAGCACGGCGGCGAGGACGGGACGTGGGCCTGCGTGCACGAGGACCTCCGGGTCGGTGGCGGGGCGGTGCCTGCCTGTCGATAGGACGCAGCGGGGCGCCAGGTCGTTTCACGGCGTCTCGATGCGGTTGCCGTCGTCGTCCCAGTGGCTGGCCACCTTCTTGCTCGGCTGCACCCGCGGCGGCTCGCCGGGCTGCTTGGGGTAGTCGGGCGGCCAGTTCAGCTCGCCGCCGGGGAGCGACTCCCACAGTGCCAGGAGCGGCTCGATCGAGAACGCCTCGTCGTCCATCCCCTGCCCACGGGTCGCCCTCGGACAGGTACTCCGGCACCGACCGCAGGTGGAAGGCGCGGGGGTCCTCGACCTCGCGCGAGCCCGGTCCACGTCATCGGCGTGCTGACCGGGGCACCCGGGCGCGCGCGGATGCTCCAGGCGCTGGCGATCGTCCGGTCGCGCAGGTTCTGGTTGTAGTCCAGGAACAGGCGGGTGCCGCGCTCCTCCTTCCACCACGCCGTGGTCACGCCCCCGTCGCGGCGCTCGAGCTCGCGGCCGAGGCCGATGGCCGCGTGCCGCACCTCGTCGAAGGTCCACCGCGGCTGGATCCGCACGTAGACGTGGATCCCCCGGTTCCCGCTGGTCTTCGGGTACCCGCGCAGCCCGAGCTCCTCGAGCAGCTCGCGGGCGACGTCGGCGACGCGCTGGGCGTCGGCGAAGGTGGTGCCGGGCTGCGGGTCGAGGTCGATGCGCAGCTCGTCCGGGTGGTCGACGTCCGGGCCGTCGCACCGGCCAGGGGTGGAAGGTCACCGCCCCCATCTGCGCGGCCCAGACCAGCGAGGCGGGCTCGGTCGGGCACAGCTCGTCGGCGGTCCGCCCGCTGGGGAACGTGATCTGCACGGTCTCGACGAAGTCGGGCGCTCCCCGGGGAAGTCGCTTCTGGTAGAAGCCGTCGGCGTCACGGTCCTGCGGGCCGGTCGCCAGCCGCATGCCCTCGCGCCAGCCGTCGGGCCAGCGCTCCATCGCGGTCGGACGCTGCCCGATGCTGCGCAGCATCACCTCGCCGACGGCGGCGAAGTACTCGCACACGTCGAGCTTGGTGACCGCCGCCGTCCGGTCGGTCTGCTCGAAGACCACGCGGTCCGGGCTGGACACCCGTACCTCGCGCTCGCCGACAGCCACCTGCGCCGCCGCGCTCTTCGCCATCTGCGCCTCCGCCCGTCGTGGGTCGCCGGGGAGCACGCTACCGGGGGGTCGTGCGAGGCTGGGGGCATGGAATCCACCGGGCGGGAGTACCGCGTCAGCAAGACCGACGAGCAGTGGCAGGAGGAGCTCTCGGCGCAGGAGTACCAGGTGCTGCGCCAGGCCGGCACCGAGCGCCCCGGCAGCAGCCCGATCGAGCACGACCAGACCGTGGCCGCCTACTCGTGCCGCGCCTGCGGCACCGAGCTGTTCCGCAGCGAGACCAAGTTCGACGCGCACTGCGGGTGGCCGGCGTTCTACGCCCCGCTGGCCGAGGACCGGGTGGAGTACATCGAGGACTTCTCGATGGGCACCAAGCGGGTCGAGGTGCGCTGCGCCACCTGCGGCTCCCACCTCGGGCACGTGTTCGAGGGCGAGGGGTTCGACACCCCGACCGACCAGCGGTTCTGCATCAACGGCATCGCGCTCACCCAGGTCCCGGATGCCTGAGGTCCGTCGCGCCGCCGCGCAGGACCTCGATGTGCGGACCCTGCACGACCTGCTGCGGCTGCGCGTCGACGTGTTCGTGGTCGAGCAGGAGTGCGCCTACCCGGAGATCGACGGCCGTGACCTCGAGCCCGGGACCGAGCACTGGTGGACGGCGGACGACGCCGGCCCGACGTCGTACCTGCGGCTGCTGGCGGAGCCGGACGGCTCCTGCCGGGTCGGCCGCGTGGTGACGCGCCAGGACGCCCGGGGGCAGGGGCTCGGCGGGCTGCTGATGGATCAGGTCGTCTCCGCGCACGGGCAGCGGCCGCTGGTGCTCGACGCGCAGACGTACGTCCAGAAGCTCTACGCCGCAAGGGGTTTCGAGGTCGTCGGTGCCGAGTACCTCGACGACGGCATCCCGCACGTCCCGATGCGCCGCGAGCCGGTGGCGTCGTGAGCGCGCCCGCCGGCAGCGCCCTCCCCCGTTCCACGCCGCGCGAGCAGGGTGTCGACGCGAACGGCGTCGCCGGGTTCCTCGACGCCGTCGAGCGCCGGGACGACGTCGAGCTGCACTCGCTGATGGTGCTGCGCCACGGTCACGTGGTCGCCGAGGGCTGGTGGGCGCCGTACACCCCCGAGCGCCTGCACCTGCTCTACTCGCTCAGCAAGTCGTTCACCTCCGCCGCTCTCGGCCTCGCGGTGGCGGAGGGGCTCTTGGGGCTCGACGACACGGTGCTCCAGCACCTGCCGCACCTGGCCGGCGACGACGTCGCCCACGACCCCCGGCTGCGGCACCTGGCCGCGATGGCCAGCGGCCACACCTGGGACACCTGGGACGACGTCGTCACCACGGACCCGGAGGAGCCCGTCCGCGCGTTCCTGCGGCTGGCCCCTGACGGCGAGCCCGGCACGCGGTTCGCCTACAACCAGTCCTGCACGTACACGATCGCCACTGTGCTGCAGCAGCTCACCGGCACGACGCTCACCGAGTACCTGCGTCCGCGGCTGCTCGATCCCCTCGGGATCGGCGAGATGCGGTGGAACCAGCTCCCCGCCGGTCGCGACGTCGGGTTCAGCGGCCTGCACGGCCGCACCGAGGACGTCGCCCGGCTCGGGCTTCTGCACCTGCAGCAGGGGCGCTGGGGCGACGCGCAGGTGCTCCCGGCGCGAGTGGGTCCGCGAGGCGACCACACCCCAGGTCTCGACCGCCGGCGAGGACAAGATCGACTGGGCCCAGGGCTACGGCTTCCAGTTCTGGGGCGCCCGGCACGGCTACCGCGGCGACGGCGCCTACGGCCAGTACTGCGTGGTGCTGCCGGAGCAGGACGTCGTCGTGGCCGTCACCGGCGCGTCGCAGGACATGCAGGCCGTGCTCGACGCGATGTGGGAGCACCTGCTGCCCGCGTTCGGTGACCACCCGCTCGACGACGCCGCTGCGGACGACGCACTGGCGGCGCGGCTGGTCGCCCTGGAGCTGCCGCTGGTCGAGGGTGACGCCGCTCCGGACGACGAGAACGCCTGGGACGAAAGATCGATTTCGCGGCGTCAGCCGGGACCGGACGGACCGCACCAGCTGGAGCAGGTCGTCGTCCACCGGCGTGACGGCGGGTGGTGGCTGCACCTCGACGAGGCAGGGCGAGACCCTCGACGTCGAGCTCGGCACCGCCGGCTGGGTCACGACCGAGGACGCCTCGTCGGCCACCCTCGTCCCGGTGGCGGCGACCGGCGCCTGGCGCCCGGACGGGCTGCACGCCGTCCTGAGGTTCCTGGAGACGCCGCACGCGCTGCGGCTGCGGCTCGACCCCACCTCCGGCACCGCGCACGCCGAGTGGGCCACCGCGCCCCTGCACGGCACGCCGCTCGCGTGGAGCGCCGCTCCGCGCGACTGACGCCCGTCAGGGCAGGCGGTCGACCAGGTCGGCCACCTCGACGCGCGGGCCGGTGAAGAACGGGATCTCCTCGCGCACGTGCCGGCGGGCGTCGGTGGCGCGCAGGTCGCGCATCAGGTCGACGATCCGGTGCAGCTCGTCGGCCTCGAAGGCGAGGATCCACTCGTAGTCGCCGAGGGCGAACGAGGCGACGGTGTTGGCGCGGACGTCCGGGTAGCCGCGGGCGGCCTTGCCGTGCTCGACCAGCAGGTCGCGCCGCTCCTGGTCGGGCAGCAGGTACCAGTCGTACGACCGCACGAACGGGTAGACGCAGACGTAGCCGCGCGCCTCCTCGCCCGCCATGAAGGCCGGCACGTGGCCCTTGTTGAACTCGGCGGGGCGGTGCAGCGCCACCTGCGACCAGACCGGCTCGAGGTGCCGGCCGAGGGCGGTGCGGCGCAGCCGCTGGTACGCGGACTGCACGGTCTCGACGTCGGCCGCGTGCCACCAGACCATCAGGTCGGCGTCGCCGCGCAGGCCGGCGACGTCGTACCAGCCGCGCACCTCCAGCCCGTCCGCCGCGAGCTCCGCGACGAGGGCGTCGACCTCGGCGGCCGCCGCGGCGCGCTCGTCGCCGAGCGCCGACGTGGACCGGAACACCGACCACATCGTGTAGCGGATCGTCTCGTTGATCTCCCGTGCCTTCGACGCCATGGGTCCATTGTCGCGGTCGTCCGTGTGCGACGATCCCGCGGGTGGACCTCCTGACGAGCCCCGAGATCTGGGCCGCCTTCCTGACCCTGTTCGTCCTCGAGCTCGTCCTCGGGATCGACAACGTCGTGTTCATCTCGATCCTCACCAACCGGCTGCCGGAGTCGCAGCGGCGCCGGGCCAGGATCGTCGGGCTCTCGCTCGCGATGATCATGCGGATCGTGCTGCTGTTCTTCGCGTCCTGGATCGTCGGTCTCACCGACCCGTGGATCCGCATCGGCGACGCCGAGGTGCTGCAGTTCTCCGGCCGCGACCTGATCCTGCTCGCCGGCGGGCTGTTCCTGATCTACAAGGCGGTCACCGAGATCCACGCCAAGCTCGAGGGCGAGGAGGACCACGGCGGCGGCAGCGGGAAGTCGGCGACGTTCGCCGCGATCATCGTCCAGATCATCCTGGTCGACCTGGTCTTCTCGCTCGACTCGGTCATCACCGCGGTCGGCATGGTCGACGAGCTGCCGGTGATGATCGCCGCGGTCGTGCTGTCGATCGGCCTGATGATGTTCGTGGCCGGGCCGGATCAGCGACTTCGTCGAACAAGCACCCCACGGTGAAGATCCTCGCGCTGAGCTTCCTGGTGCTGATCGGCTCGACGCTGGTGGCCGAGGGCTTCGACGTGCACATCGACAAGCCGCTCATCTACGGGCCGATCGCGTTCGCGATCGCGGTGGAGGCGATCAACCTCGCCTACAAGCGGCGCCAGGAAGGCCGTCGCGGCGAGGCGTCCGAGCCGGTGCACCTGCACTCGCGGTACGCCGACGAGGCCGCCACGGGCACGGGCACGGCAGCGACTCCTAGAGGCGCGCGAGCAGCTGCGTCGCCGCGGCGGACGGCGGTGGCGACGCAGGCGGGGACGCCCACGCCGTCCCACACCGAGCCGGCCACGCCGACCCGCCGCAGCCCCGCGACCTGCGCCCGCACGTCGGCCACCAGGTCGAGGTGCCCGACGTCGTACTGCGGCAGGCCGCCGCCCCAGCGGGTGACCAGCGCGGCCGCGGGCTCCAACGGCACCGCGAGCAGCTCGGCCGCGTCGCCGAGCGCGGCCGCCAGCAGGTCCGGGTCACCGCGCTGGAGCGCAGGCTCCTCGCCCGCGCGACCCACCGACAGCCGCAGCACGTCCTGCCCGTCGGCGGCGTCGCGCACCCAGTCCCACTTGCGCGAGGAGAACGTCATCGCCTTGACCAGGCGGCCCTCGACGGCGGGCACCAGCACCCCGGACAGGCCCGGTGCGACGGCGTCGAGCGTGCCGGCGGGCAGCACGGCCGTGACGAGGGCGAGCGAGGCGACCCGCACGTCGCCGAGCCGGGCCGCCGCCGCGGGCAGGAGCGGGGCCAGCAGCCGGGACGCCGCCGGCGCCGGCACGGCGAGCACCACGCCGTCGGCGCGCACGGACGGCCCGCGCCCGGCCGGGCCGAGGGTGAGGGTGACGCCGGTCGCGTCGACCGAGACGGCCTGCACGCACGCGCCGGTGCGCACCTCGACGCCACCGGCCCGCAGCCGCTCGACCAGCACCTCGGCCAGTCGTCCGACACCCCCGCGCAGGCCCGCGAAGACGGGTCCGGCGGTCGTCGCCCCCGCGGCCGCCGCCGCGCCGACCGCCTCGCCCAGCGGCCTGCCGTCGCGAGCCGAGGGCCACAGTGCGGGGAGGGTCGCGCGCAGCGAGAGCCGTTCGGCCCGACCGGCGTACACGCCGCCGAGCAGCGGGTCGACCAGCCGGTCGACGACCGCCTGCCCCAACCGGTCCGCCACCAGCTCCGCGACGCCGACGTCGTCGGCGACCGGCCCGGACACCACCTCGGTCGACGCCCTGCGCACCTCGTCGGCGGTCAGGAGCCCGGCGAGCGCCGAGGCGTCGGACGGCACCCCCATCACCGTCCCGGTGGGCATCGGGTGCAGCGCGCCGCGCGACCAGACCGCCGCCCGGGACGTGGCCGGGTGCACGACGTCGTCGCCGAGGCCGAGCTCGACCGCGAGGTCGAGCGCCTCGGGGCGGCGGGCCAGCAGCGACTCGGCGCCGAGGTCGACCGTCACGCCGCCGACCTCACCGCGGCGGAGCACGCCGCCGGTGCGCGGCCCCTGCTCCAGCACCACCACCCGCACGCCGCCCAGGTGCAGCCGCCACGCGGCGACCAGACCGCTGACGCCGCCACCCACGACGGCGACGGTCGGTCCGGCTGGCACCCGCCCAGTCTCGCAAGGTGCGGTCCGGCGGGGGTCCCCGACCCCCGCCGGAACCGGGTCACTGCCGTGCGACGGTCGAGCTGAACGTCACCTGGGCGGCGGCGTCGGGGTCGCTGTGGTGGATCAGGAAGTGCTCCAGGTCGGTGTCCCAGTTGCCGACCTCGACCCGCACCAGGTCCTGCGCCGTCTGCGAGGCCGACGTCGCCTTGAACACGAACTTGTTGCCCCCGCTCGTCACCGGGTTCAGCGGCTGGTGCGCCGGCAGGTCCGGGAACCATCCCGACCCCGTCGAGAAGGTGCTCCCGAACTGGGCGGCGGCGCCGTTGGACTTCACCAGCGTGCCGTTCAGGCCGGTCACGACCAGGTCGAGGCCGTGCACGTCCAGGCCGCCGCGGTTGGTCACCCGGATCCGGAACGACACCTCCTCGCCACGGTTGATGGCCGCGCCGACAGCGGGATCGACCTCCACGACCTCCAGGTCGAGGAAGGTGTGCGGGTAGTTCTCGATCTCGTTCTTCAGGTCCTCCAAGACGGCCACGTCGGGCCCCTTCCGTCCGTGCGGGCCGCCGATCGGCCCGACACCCCCACGGTCGGCCCGTGGGGCCGGGTACCGGCAGCGGGGAAACCCTCGACCCGGCCCCAGGGCCCGCCGGAGGCGGTTCAGGTCGCGAGCGCCGGGCTCGCGACGCTGCGGGCGAGCTCAGCCCGGTTGCGCAGGCCGAGCTTGCGGTAGATCCGGGTCAGGTGCGCCTCGACGGTCGACTCGCTGACGAACAGGCGGGTCCCGATCTCGCGGTTGCGGTGGCCCGCCGCCACCAGTTCCGCGACCTCCTGCTCGGTGGGTGTGAGGTCCCCCTGCGAGCCGCCCCGCAGCCGCTCGAGGTGCCGTCGTGCCATCTCGTCCCACCCGCGCACGCCCTGGCCGTCCACGGTGGCCGCGCAGCGCTCGGCGACCTCGCGCACGTCCCGACGCCTGCCGGCCCTCAGGCCGGCGCTCACCAGCGCGCTCCCGGCCCGGGCGGCGTCCAGCCGCGCCCCGAGCCGCTCGAGCGCCACGCAGCCGTCCGCGAGCGCGTCGACCGCGCGCCCGTCGTCGTCCGCGAGCGCGACGAGGCCGTCGGCCACCCGGGCCTGGGCGCTCACCCACGGCGAGCCCAGCCGGGCCGCGAGCCGGCGGAGCCGGTGGCCGAGGTCGCGGGCCACGTCGGGCTGCCCGGCAAGCACCGCGACCTGCACGGCCTGCGGCAGCACGGGGACGGGGCCGGGGTGCACGTAGCCGACGTCGTCGAGCACCGCCAGGCCGGCGAGCAGCTGCTCGAGGGCGGCGGACCAGTCCTGGGCCGACACCGCCAGCAGCCCCCGGACGTGGGCCGCCATCGCCCTGCGAGGCCGTTCGCCGGCGCGGTCGGCCCACCCGTCCAGCCGGTCGGCGCACCACAGCGCGGTCGCGGCGTCGCCCCGCAGGGCCGCCACCTGCCCCCACGGGTAGGCCGCCCAGGACAGCGCCCGCGCGTCACCGCAGTCGCGGGCCGCCTCGACCGCCAGGCGGCTGCTGGAGGCGGCGGCGTCGAGGTCGCCGGTCGCCACCTCGAGCAGCGCGAGGTCGCAGCAGCGGTAGGCGAGCTGGTACTCGGTCCCGCCGCGCTCAGCGGCGGCGTGCATGGCCGCGAGGTCCTCCCGGGCACCGGTCAGGCGCCCGTCCCAGAGCCGTTGGCGCCCGCGCAGGGCACGCGGCCAGAGCACGAGGTCGACGCCGACCACGGCCGCCCCGCGGGTCACCGCCTCGTCGACGAGCCCCTCGACCGGTGTGCCCAGCAGGAGGGAGGTGGTGGAGACCACGGACGCCGCCTGCGCGACCAGGACGTCGTCGTCGTGCTCGCGGCCGAGCGCGAGGGCGACCGACGCGTGCTCCAGGCCCTCGGCCGGACGCCCGAGGTGCACGCCCACCAGCCAGCCGAGCAGGCCGAGCAGACGGCCGCGGAGCCGCTCCTGCGGCACCGACCCTCCCGGCGGCACCTCGCCGACGGCCTCGCGCAGCACGTCCTCGGCCCCCACGAAGTCGAGCGCCACCCGCCGCCCGACGACCTCCGCCCGCAGCGGCCCCGGGCCGAGCCGCCCGAGCAGGGCGCCGAGGAGGTCCAGGGCCGTCGTGAGGTCCCCGGCGGAGGCGTGCTGCAGGCTCTGCGCGAGGGTGCGCCGGACGATCCCGGGCTCGTCCGACCACGGGGTGAGCCGGGCGCTGTGGCCGAACAGCTCGGCCGCTGCCCGCGGTGCGGCTCGCCGCGCCATCCTGCGCGCGGCGGTCTCCGCGTCGGCGGCGACCCGCTCGTCCGCAGCGGCCGTCGCCCGGGCCAGGTGCAGCGTCCTGGTGTCGCTGTCCGGCACCACGTCCGCGAGCGCACGACGCAGCCTGGCCCGGTCGATCGCGTTCGTCCCCGCCAGCACCGCGGTGGCGATGAGGGGGTGCGCGAACCGGAGCACGAAGTCCTCGTCCAGGTCGAGCACCTGCGCGTCGAGACCGGCACGCACCACCTCGTCGACGTCCGACCCGGCGGCCGCCGCCAGCACCGGCAGCGGCGACGGCCCGCTGAGGGCCAGCAGGCGGGCGAGCTCGAGGGTCCCCGTGGGCAGGCCGGACACGCGCTCGCCGAGCGCGGGGAGCAAGGACGCCCGCGACCAGGTGCTCGCCGCACCGCGGTCAGCCCGGGCCAGCTCGACGGCGAAGAACGGGTTGCCGTGCGCGAGGTCGCAGGCCCGCGCGGCCACCAGCCGCGAGACCGTCGGCAGCGTGGTGCGGACGATCTGCCGCAGGTGCCGTGTCCGCAGCGGCTCCAGACCGACGACGTCGGTCGAGCGGTCCACGTCGCCGAGCGGCGCCCCGAGGGTGTCGGGGCTCCACGTGCGGGCCGTCGCGAGGAGCAGCACCGGCGCGTCGGCCAGGCGGTCGAGCGCGAACCGCACCACCCTGCGGGTGAACGGGTCCAACCACGGCAGGTCGTCGACCGCCAGCACCACGGGCTCGTCGAGCGAGAGCCGGCGCAGGTGGTCGAGCACCGCGCGCGAGCGCTCCAGCAGGGGCAGCGCGTCGTCGAGCCACGGCGGGGCGTCGTGCTCGTCGGGGCCGCAGCGCAGCAGGTCGCGCAGCCCCTGGGCAGGGTGCTGCCGGTCGTCCTGCGCGGGGCGGGCCACCAGCACCCTCGCCCCGCGCTCGCGGCAGCGCTGCGTCCCGTACCGCCACAGCGTGGTCTTCCCGATGCCCGCCTCGCCGACCAGGACCAGCGACCGGGCGCCCGTCCCCAGGCCGTCCGCCAGGGCGTCCAGCCGGAGCCGCTCGGTCTCCCGTCCGACCACGGCCGGGGTGAGGACGCCGTGCAGCACCCCCGCGTCCGCGCCCTCCCGAGGAGCCACGAGGTCCGACGCCGGCGCGAGAGCGCCGGGGCTGCCGACCACGTGCCCGAGGAGGACCGAGGGTGCCCCGGCGATACATCGGCGGTCCCGTGCGCCAGGTCGGTACGGCTTCGTGACCGGATCGCGACCCGTCGAGGGCGTCGGGACGGGAACCTCGGTCGACACGGGGCCGTCGGAGCCCTGACCGCCGACGACAGCCAGATCGCTCACGACAGCAGGGGGAACCATGACCAGCACCCGGGCCCGCACGACCTCCACCCGGCTCGCCGCCGCCTGCCTCGCCGGGCTGCTTCTCGTCGGGTGCAGCGTCGGGTCCGACGGGACCGCGACCTCCGGGGGCGACGCGGGGGCGCCCGCCGCCGGGGGCGGTGGGGGTGGCGCGGTCGTCGACGAGGACCTGGGCTCGGGCGCGGGCTCCGGCTCGGGCGGGGACTCCGGGTCGGCGGTCACCGTGCCGGAGCGCAAGATCACCCGCTCCCAGGTGACGGTGGAGGTCGACGACCTGTCGCGCAGCGCCCAGCAGGTGCGCGACCTGGCCACCGCCAACGGCGGCGAGGTCACCGACGAGAGCCTCGGGCTGTCGCAGACCTACGACGACCTCGGCTCCTCCTCCTACGGGCCGGACGGCTCCGGCATCGAGGGGGTCGACCTGGAGCCGGCCGTGATCGCCTCGCCGGGTGAGGCCCGGCTGGTGCTGCGGGTGCCGCCGGAGGCCGCCGAGGAGACCGTGAACGAGATCGCCGAGCTCGGCACCGAGACCGGCCGGTGGACGTCCAGCACGAGCGTCGAGACCACGCTGGTCGACCTCGAGAGCCGGATCGAGTCCCAGACCAAGGCCGTCGAGCAGGCGCAGGAGCTGCTCGAGCTGGCGACGTCGCTGCAGGACATCGTCCTGCTCGAGAACGAGGTGAACACCCGCACCACCGAGCTGGAGTCGCTGAAGTCGCGGCTGGCCAGCGTCGAGGGCCAGAGCGACCGCGCGACCGTGACGGCCGTCCTGCAGACCCGCGAGCGCACCGAGGCGGTCGCCTCGACGGCCGGGTTCCTCGGTGGCCTGCGGGCCGGGTGGAACGCGCTGCAGGCCAGCGTCGGCGTGCTGCTGACCGTCGTCGGCGCGGTCCTGCCGTTCGCGGTCGTCGCCGTGCTGATCGGCTACCCGGTCTACCGGCTGACGCGCCGTCGCCGCGCGAACCGTCCGCCCGTCCTGGCCCCGGCCGGACCGCCGGCGGGCTGGGCCACCGGCCCGGCGTACCCCACGGGGCCGCCTCCGGCCGCGCCTTCACCCGCTCCGTCTCCGACGCCAGCGCCGGCTCCCGGTCCGGCTCCCTCGCAGGGTCCGCCCGCGTCCCGTCCGGACGACGAGCGGTAGCCGCTCAGCGGTCGACCGGCACCGCGTGCACGAGGTCGACGACCCGGGTCAGGACGTCGGGGTCGGTCTCGGGGAGCACGCCGTGCCCGAGGTTGGCGACGTGGCCGCGGGCAGCGCGTCCGGCCTCGAGCATGGCGAGCACCTGCTCCTGCACGACCTCCCACGGGGCGAGCAGCAGCGCCGGGTCGAGGTTGCCCTGCAGCGACCGGTGGGGTCCGACCCGGCGGGCGGCCTCGTCGAGCGGGACGCGGAAGTCGACGCCGACGACCTCGGCGCCGGCCTCGCCCATCGCGGCGAGGAGCTCGCCGGTGCCGACCCCGAAGTGGATGCGCGGGACGCCGAGGTCGGCGACGCCCGCCAGGACGGCCGCCGAGTGCGGCATCACGTGCCGGCGGTAGGCGGCCTCGGGCAGGGCGCCGACCCAGGAGTCGAACAGCTGCAGCGCGCCCGCGCCGGCCTCGGCCTGCACGCGCAGGAAGGTGATGGTGAGGGCGACGACGCGGCGCATCAGCTCGGCCCACAGACCCGGGTCGCCGTACATCAGGGCCTTGGTGTTCTCGTGGTTCCTGCTCGGCCCGCCCTCCACGAGGTAGCTGGCCAGCGTGTACGGGGCGCCGGCGAAGCCGACGAGCGGCGTGCCGCCGAGCTCGCCGACCAGCTGCCGGACCGCCTGGGCCACCGGCGCCAGCGCCTGCGGGTCGAGGTCGGGCAGGGCCTCGACGTCGGCGGCGGTGCGCACCGGGCTGCCGAGCACCGGCCCGGTGCCGGGGACGATGTCGACGTCGACACCGGCCGCCTTCAGCGGGACGACGATGTCGGAGTAGAGGACGGCGGCGTCGACACCGTGGCGCCGCACCGGCTGCAGGGTGATCTCGGTGACCAGGTCGGGGTCCGCGCAGGCCTCGAGCATCGGGATCCCGCGCCGCACCTCGCGGTACTCGGGCAGCGAGCGCCCGGCCTGGCGCATGAACCAGACCGGGTGGTGCGCAGGAGCCTCGCCGCGGCAGGCCGCCAGGAACGCGCTCGTGCTGGTGCGCGCAGGGGTCGCGGCGGGGGTGGCGGTGGGGGTGGCGGTGGTCGTCGGGGCGGGGTGGGTCACGGACTCCATCGTCCCAGACCTGCGCGGAGCCGCCTCAGGAGGCGATGAGCGCGACGCCGACGAGCGCGGCGCCGACGCCGACCCACTGCACCGGCAGCAGCCGCTCCTTCAGCACGAACAGCGCCAGCAGCACGGTGGCCACCGGGTACAGAGAGCCCAGCACCGCGGTGATGCTGAGCAGTCCGAACGTCGAGGCGACGCCGAAGGCGAGGTTGGCGGCCAGGTCGCACGCTCCCACCGCGGCCAGCGCGGGCAGGTCGCGCGGCCGCACCCCGCCCACCGAGCGGACCACCAGCGCCAGCACGACGAACCCGGCGACGCTCGTGGACCGCATCCCCACCAGCGTCATCACCGTGGAGTGCTCGGCGCCGCGGCCGATCGCGAGCAGCGCCACCCCGAAGGCCACCGCGGCCAGCGCCGCCAGCAGCACCGACCGGCCACGGCCGCCGCCACCCGCGCCACCATCCGCACCACCCGATCCACCGCGGGCGGCCCGCAGCTCCGGTCCGCTCGCCAGCACGGCGCCGAGGATGGCCACGACGATGCCGACCGTCTGCAGGCCGGTGGGCTGCTCCCCCGCCACCACCCCGGCCAGCACCGGCACGACGGCGCCGAGCGCCGCGATCGGCGAGACCACGCCCATCGTCCCGGAGGCGAGCGCGGCGTAGAAGGCGACCAGCCCGAGGGCCCCGCTCACCCCGGCGAGCACCGCCCACGGGAGCCAGCCCGCGGGGTCGCCCCACGCGCCCACGACGGTGGCGACGACCAGGCCGAGCACGAGCCCGGACGTCTGCGACCACGCGACCACGGCGATCGGGGGCAGCCGGCGCGACATCAGCCCGCCGAAGAAGTCGGCGCTGCCCCACAGCCCGGACGACAGCAGGGCCAGCCCGGGACCGGTGGCATCGCTCACCGGCCCACCCTAGGAGCCGCCCCGGACGGGTACGAGACCGGTCGCGACGCGCCGGGTCGCGGCAGCGGCCCGGCGGCGTGGCGCCGACGTACGCTGCCGGGGTGGCGGTGACGCAGATGCCGGCGGGAGCTCCCGCCGCCTTCACGGAGGCGGTCGAGCAGCTGCGCCACGCCCGGCTGCGGCCCGAGGTCCGCCTGGTCGAGGTCCCCGCCCCGCAGCGGATCGCCCCGCACTCGGTGGCGCTGTCGGCCGAGGTCGACGGGCTCGAGGGCCCGGAGGGGCCGGAGGTGGCGAGCGGGCGGTTCGTCCTGCTGCACGACCCCGCCGGCCAGGAGGCCTGGCAGGGCACGATGCGCGTGGTCACCTACGTGCGGGCGGCGCTGGAGCCCGAGCTCGCCTCGGACCCGGTGCTGAGCGACGTCGGCTGGTCGTGGCTCACCGACTGCCTGGAGGCCGCCGGGGCCGACGCCGGCGCGCTCGGCGGCACCGTCACCCGCGTGCTGTCGGACTGCCACGGCACCCTCGCCGAGCGCCCGCCCACCGTCGAGCTCGAGATCCGTGCGTCCTGGACCGCCGACGACCCGGACGGGCTGGTCCGCGGCGGCGTCCAGGCGCACCTGCAGGGCTGGGCGGCCCTGCTCGGGACCGTCGCGGGCCTGCCGCCGCTGCCGGAGGGCGTCAGCGCCCTGCGACGCGGCCTGCGCTGAGCACCGCCCTGCTCTCGTGTGCGCATCCGGCGCCCGTGAGATCCCACTGGCCGGGACGCAGCACGTCTTCGGCCCTACAGTCGGTAGGCACCTGGGCCGATAGGGGGATGCAGGAGGTCGTCGAACCGCGTCGAGGAGGCATGGGGTGACAACGATGGTGGAGCGCACGAGCGGCGCTGCGCCCGTTCGCACGGGCAGGTACACGGCGCTGGTGACCGTGCAGAGCCCGGCAGCACGGGACGCCGCGGTGCGGATCCTGCGCGCCCTCGGTGCCACGGACGTCCTGGGTGCCAGCTCGGTCGCGCAGGCCCGCAGAGCGGCAGCCGGACGGCCGGGAGAGATCTGCATCGTCGAGGCGGCGCTGTCGGACGGGTCGGGCATCTCGCTGGCCCGCGAGCTGCGTGCGGCCGGCTGGCAGCGCGTGGTCGTGCTGTCCTCGGGCGAGGACGCCGCCGTGGTCCGTGCGTCGGCCGCGGCCGGTGTGCGCTGCTTCCTGGTCACCCGCTCCGCGCCGCAGCAGTCGGCCGCCGCGCCCTCGGGCACGCTGGCCGGGATGTCGCAGCGCGAGCTCGAGGTCCTGCAGCTGGTGGCCGAGGGCCACTCCAACCGCGACGTCGGCGAGCGGCTCGGCCTGTCCGCGCTCACCGTGAAGTCGCACCTGGCGCGGATCGCGCGCAAGCTCGGCACCGGCGACCGCGCCGAGATGGTCGTGCTCGCGATGCGGGCCGGCGTCATCCGCTGACCTCGCAGCCACCAGCGAAACCCGCCACCACGCGGGCGGACCAGGGGTCCACCGGTCCCCGCACCCCCACGCAATACGGTGGTGCCATGCCCGACGACGTCGACGACCGGTCCGAGCAGGAGGCGCAGGACGAGCCTGCCGCCCGGCCGCTCACCGCGCCGCGCGACGGCGTCCCCGAGGTCGTCACCACCCCCGACCGGCTCGCCGAGGCCGCCGAGGCGCTCGCCGCGGCAGACGGCCCGGTGGCCGTGGACGCCGAGCGGGCCTCCGGCTACCGCTACGGCCAGCGCGCCTTCCTGGTCCAGCTGCGGCGCGAGGGCGCCGGCACCTGGCTGATCGACCCCGTCCCCCTGCCCGACCTGTCGCCGCTCGGCGAGGCCCTCGGCACGGCCGAGTGGGTGCTGCACTCGGCGTCCCAGGACCTGCCGTGCCTGGCCGAGGTGGGCCTGCGTCCCGGTGGCGAGCTGTTCGACACCGAGCTCGGCGCCCGGATCGCCGGGCTCGAGAAGGTGGGCCTGGCTTCCGTGGTCGAGCAGCTGCTCGGCTGGCAGCTCGCCAAGGAGCACTCCGCGGTCGACTGGTCCACGCGCCCGATGCCGCCGTCGTGGCTCAGCTACGCCGCGCTCGACGTCGAGGTCCTGCTCGACCTGCGCGACGCCGTCTCCGGCCTGCTCGAGGAGCAGGGCAAGCTCGACTGGGCGCGCGAGGAGTTCGCGGCCGTCCGCGACGCGCCGCCGCCCGCGCCGCGCCAGGACCCCTGGCGCCGCACGTCCGGCATGCACCAGCTGCGCAGCCGCCGCGGCCTCGCCGTGCTGCGCGAGCTCTGGCTCGAGCGCGACCGCGTGGCCGAGCGGCGCGACGTCGCCCCCGGACGGGTGCTCCCCGACCGCGCGCTGGTCAACGCCGCCAGCGTGGTGCCCACCAGCACCGAGCAGCTCACCGCGCTGCCGGTGTTCTCCGGACCGTCCAACCGCCGCCAGGCGCACCGCTGGCTCGGGGCGATCGAGCGCGGGCGCCGCCTGCCCGACAGCGACCTGCCCCCGAACGCCCTGCCGGGCGACGGCCCTCCGCCGCCGCGGGCGTGGAAGGACCGCGACCCCGAGGCGGCCGCGCGGCTGACCCGCTGCCGCGAGGCGATCACGGCCCTGGCCGAGCAGCACCGGATGCCGGTGGAGAACCTGCTCACCCCCGACCTGCTGCGCCGGCTGTGCTGGCGCCCGCCGCAGGACGTCTCGGCGGACGGGATCGGGGCGGCGCTCGCCGAGGCCGGTGCGCGGCCGTGGCAGGTGGGGCTGGTCGCCGGTCCGCTGGCGGCCGCCTTCGTGCCGCCGCCCGCTCCTGCGGACTGAGCCGGGTTTCCGTCGACGCCTGAGGGTAGGCTAACCTCGGCTCGGCCGCCCGCCCCGGACGGCTGCCACCGCACGGAAGGGCACCGCCAGTGCTCGGCAACCTGCTGATCGGCCTGCGCGAGGGCCTCGAGGCCAGCATCGTGGTCGGCATCCTCGTGGCCTACCTGGTCAAGAGCGGCCACCGCGAGCAGCTCCGGTACGTCTGGGCCGGCGTCGTCGCCGCCGTCGCCGTCAGCGTCGGCATCTGGGCGGTGATCACCTTCACCTCGCGGAACATGACGTTCGAGGAGCAGGAGCTGTTCGGCGGGACGCTGTCGATCGTCGCCGTCGCCTTCGTCACCTGGATGATCCTGTGGATGAAGAAGGCCGCCCGCTCGATCGCGGGCGAGCTGCGCGGGCGCCTCGACACGGCCCTGACGATCGGTTCCTGGGCCGTGGCCGGCACCGCCTTCCTCGCGGTCGGCCGGGAGGGCCTGGAGACCGCGGTGATCCTGTGGGCCGCCGCGCAGTCCACCGGCGGCGGCTGGGTGCCGCTGGTCGGTGCCTCGGTGGGCCTCGCGCTCGCGGTGCTGCTCGGCTACCTGCTCTACCGCGGCGCGCTGCGGATCAACCTGTCGACGTTCTTCACCTGGACCGGCGCCGCGCTCATCGTCGTGGCCGCCGGCGTGCTGGCCTACGGCGTCCACGACCTGCAGGAGGCGCGGTTCCTGCCCGGCCTGAACGCCCTGGCGTTCGACGTCTCGGCCCAGATCCCGCCGGCGAGCTGGTACGGCACGCTGCTCAAGGGGATCTTCAACTTCTCACCCGCCACCACCTGGCTCGAGGCGGCGGTCTGGGTCGCCTACGTCGCCGTGATGATGACGCTCTTCTTCCGCCGTCCGACGACGTCGGCACCCGCCCCGGTCGCCGCCGCGGCCCCGGCCACCACCCACGCCAGCGCCTGAGCGCTGCACCACCCGGAGAGAACACCCCATGCGCACCCCTGCCCGCTGGACGAGCCCGCTCGTCCTGCTCGCCTCCGCCCTCGTCGTGTCGGCCTGCTCCTCGGACCCCGAGCCGGCGGCCTCCACCGGTGACCTCGACGCCCCCGTGACGATCGAGGCCACCGACGACGCGTGCGACCTGTCGCGCACCGACCTGGCCGCCGGCATCACCACCTTCGAGATCACCAACTCGGGCAGCCAGGTCAACGAGGTGTACGTCTACGCCGACGGCGACCGGATCGTCACCGAGAAGGAGAACATCGGCCCGGGCACCAGCTACGAGCTCACCGTCGACCTCACCGAGGGCGACTACGAGGTCGCCTGCAAGCCGGGCATGGTCGGCGACGGCATCCGCACCGGCGTGGTCGTGGCCGCGCCCACCGAGGAGGTCGAGGTCGACCCGCTGGCCGAGCAGGCCGTGGCCGACTACCGCGAGTACGTGCAGGGCGAGGCCGACAAGCTGCCGGGCCTGGTCCAGGAGCTGCTGGTGGCCCTCGAGGCGGGCGACCGCGAGCAGGCCAAGGCGCTCTACGCGCCGTCGCGGCTGCCGTGGGAGTCGATCGAGCCCGTCGCCGAGAGCTTCGGCGACCTCGACCCGCGGATCGACGCCCGCGAGGCCGACCTCGAGCCCGGCGACGACTTCACCGGCTGGCACCGGATCGAGAAGGCGCTGTGGGAGGACGAGGACCTCGCCGCGATGGTGCCGGTCGCCGAGCAGCTGCTCGCCGACGTGGAGGAGCTGGCCCAGCGCACGCCCGAACGCCGCGATGACGCCGGCGTCGATCGGCAACGGCGCCAAGGAGCTGCTCGACGAGGTGGCCACCGGCAAGATCACCGGCGAGGAGGAGGCCTTCTCGCACACCGACCTGGTCGACTTCCACGGCAACCTCCAGGGCGCGCGAGAAGGCGTTCGAGGTGCTCCGCCCGCTGGTGGAGAAGAACGACGCCCGAGCTCGCCACCACCCTCGACGAGCAGTTCGCCGCCTGCGCCGCCGCGCTCGCCGTGCACAGCACCGGTGGCGACACCTTCGTCTCCTACGACACCGTCGCCGAGCCGCAGCGGCAGGAGCTGGCCCGCGCCGTCGACGCGCTGGGCGAGCCGCTGTCGCAGCTCGCCGCCGCGGCGGCCGGCTGAGGCGTCCGGTGACCGGCAAGGACGTCAGCCGCCGCGGTCTCCTGGGCGCCCTGGGCGTCGGGGCGGCCGGGGTGGCGGCCGTCTCGGTCGGCGCCGTGGCCGGCGCCCGGGGCGACACCGCTGCGCCCGGCCGGTCCGAGCCGGTGGTGCCGTTCCACGGCGTCCACCAGGCCGGCGTCGCCACCTCGGTGCAGGCGCACCTGCACTTCGCCGCGTTCGACGTCACGGCGTCGGACGTCGACGGGCTGCGCTCCCTGCTGCAGGACTGGACCGTCGCCGCCCGCGAGCTCACCGCCGGGCGACCGGTCGGTGACGGCGCCGTCGGCGGTTCGCCGCTGGCCCCGCCGGACGACACCGGCGAGGCGCTCGACGTCACGGCGCACCGGCTGACGCTCACCGTCGGCTTCGGGGCGTCGCTGTTCGACGACCGGTTCGGGCTGGCCGCGCGCCGCCCGGAGGCGCTGGTCGACCTCCCCCACTTCCCCGGCGACGTCATCGACCCGGTGCGCAGCGACGGCGACCTCGTCGTCCAGGCCTGCGCCGACGACCCGCAGGTCGCGGTGCACGCGATCCGCAACCTCTCGCGCATCGCGGCCGGGCGCGCGGCGATCCGCTGGGCCCAGCTCGGGTACGGCAAGGCCGCCGCCACCGACCGCTCGCAGCCGACCCCGCGGAACCTGTTCGGGTTCAAGGACGGCACGGCCAACCCGTCCGGGGACGACACCGCCACCCTCGACGAGCACGTGTGGGTGGCGCAGGACGACGCCGTCTCGCCCGACGAGGCGTGGATGGCCGGCGGCTCGTACCTCGTGGCGCGCCGGATCTCGATGCTGATCGAGACCTGGGACCGCACGCCGCTGGGCGAGCAGGAGACGCTGATCGGCCGCGACAAGGGTGAGGGTGCCCCGCTCGGGCGGACGGAGGAGTTCGACCCGGTCGTGCCGAAGGACCTGCCCGTGGCGTCGCACGTGCGGCTGGCGCACCCCTCGCAGCACGGTGGCGCCCAGATGCTGCGCCGCGGCTTCAACTTCGTCGACGGCGCCGACTCGCTCGGCCACCTCGACGCCGGGCTGTTCTTCCTGGCCTACCAGCGCGACCCGCGGAAGGCCTTCATCCCGGTGCAGACCCTGCTCGCACGGCAGGACGGCCTGATGGAGTACCTGAAGCACACCGGCTCCGGGCTGTACGCCGTCCCGCCCGGCGTCGGGGAACAGGGCTACTGGGGCGAGACGTTGCTCGGGGCGTGACGACCCCGTCCGGCGAGCCCCGCACCAGCACGGCCCGCCGGGTCCAGGCCACCTACCTCGGCCTGACCCTGCTGACCACGCTGTCGGCCTCGCTGATCTGGGGCATCAACACCCTGTTCCTGCTCGACGCCGGCCTGTCGAACCTCGAGGCGTTCGCCGCCAACGCGTTCTTCACCGCCGGGATGATGCTGTTCGAGATCCCCACCGGCGTCGTGGCCGACCTGCGCGGTCGCCGCCTGTCGTTCCTGCTCGGCGCGCTGACGCTGGCCGCCACCACCGGCGTGTACGTGCTGCTGTGGTGGGTGGAGGCGCCGTTCTGGGCGTGGGCGATCTCCTCGGTCGGCATCGGGCTCGGGTTCACGTTCTTCTCCGGCGCGGTCGAGGCCTGGCTGGTCGACGCCCTCACGGCCACCGGGTACGCCGGCGACCTCACCACCGTGTTCGGACGCGGCCAGGCCGTCACGGGTGCGGCGATGCTCGGCGGCTCGGTGCTCGGCGGCGTGATCGCGCAGGCCACGAACCTCGGTGTGCCGTTCGTCGTGCGGGTCGGGCTGCTGCTCGTGACGGTGGTGGTCGCGGCGGTCTTCATGCACGACCTCGGCTTCAGCCCCGACCGCACCGCGAAGACGCTGCCCGCGATGCGCGGCCTGCTGGACGCGTCGGTGGAGCACGGCCTGCGCAACCGGCCCGTGCGGTGGCTGATGCTCACCTCGCCTTTCGTCGGCGGGGTCGGCGTGTACGCGTTCTACGCCCTGCAGCCCTACCTGCTCCAGCTCTACGGCGACCCGAACGCGCTACGGCTTCGCGGGCCTCGCCGCCGCTGCCGTGGCCGGCGCGCAGATGCTGGGCGGAGTGCTGGCGCCCCGGGTGCGACGGCTCGTGCCGCGTCCCACCACCGTGCTGCTGGTCGGCACGGCGGTGGCTGCCGCGTCCCTCGTGGTGGTCGGCCTGGTCGACGACCTGGTGGTCGTGCTGGCCTTCATGGTCGTGTGGGCGCTCACCGGCGCCACCGTCCTGCCGGTGCGGCAGGCCTACCTCAACGGGATGATCCCCTCGCAGCAGCGGGCCACCGTGCTCTCGTTCGACTCGCTGCTGTCGTCGTCGGGCGGCGTGGTCGTCCAGCCGGTGATGGGCCGGGTCGGCGACGTCAGCGGCTACCCGCTCACGTTCGTGCTCAGCGGCGCGGTGCAGGCCCTCGCGCTGCCGTTCTACTGGATGGCCCGCCGCGAGCAGCCGGGTCGTGAGCCGGTCGCCGCCCCGGAGGCGGTCGAGACGTGAGGGCGGCCGACGTCGTCGAGCTGCTCGACGCGGTCGAGGCTGCCGGCGCCACGGTCTGGCTGAACGGCGGGTGGGGGGTCGACGCCCTGCTCGGCGAGCAGACCCGTGAGCACGCCGACCTCGACCTCGTGCTCGAGGTCGGTGACGAGCCCGCGGTCGTGGAGGCGTTGCGGCGCAAGGGTTTCGGGCCCGCGTACCGTGGCGACACCTCGGCCTGGAACTACGCGCTGGGCGACGCCTCCGGTCGCGAGGTCGACCTGCACGTGTTCACCGCGAGCAGCAGCGGGGCGGGCTGGTACGGCGCTCCCGAGGCGCGGGTCAACGTCTTCACGCCGTGGGCGCTCGAAGGCCGTGGCGCGGTGGGCGGCCGTGACGTCCGGACGGTCCGCGCCGAGGTCGAGATCGGCTTCCACAGCGGCTACCCGGTCGACGCCGACGACTGGCACGACGTGGCTCGGCTGGCCGAGCGCTTCGGCCAGACCGTCCCGCCCGACTACGACGGCTTCCGGGCCGGGATCGCGACCGTCGCGGAGCGCGTCGTGGTCGCGCCGGGTGCCGTCCGGCCCGACGAGGTCGAGCTGCTGCTGCGGCTGCTGCCTGACTGGTTCGGCATCGAGGACGCGTGGCTGTCGTACGTCGACGACGCCTCGACGAGCCCGCCGTGGCCGCCAGTGACGAGGCCGGTCACCTCGTCGGGGTGGCGCTGCTCGCCGACCACGCGACGGGGTCGCCGGAGGTGCACCTCATGGCGGTGCACCCGGCCTGGCGCGGGTACGGGGTCGGACGCCGGTTGGTCGACGCGTGCGCCGCCCTCGCCCGCGGGGACGGGCACAGGTTGCTGCAGGTCAAGACGCTCGGGCCGTCGGACCCGCACGCCGGGTACGCCCGCACCCGCGAGTTCTACCTCGCTGCCGGGTTCGTGCCGGTGGAGGAGCTCTCGGACCTGTGGCCGGGGACGGCGTGCCTGCTGATGGTCGCCCCGCTCTGACGGCTGTCGGTGGGCGCTCCTAGCGTCGCCGGGATGGGACGACCGCACGTCAGCGTCTACAACGAGATCAGCGTCGACGGCCGGATCGAGGGGTTCGCCGGCGACGCGGAGGCGTACTACCGCCACGGGTTCACCTGGGCCAAGGACGCGATGCTCATGGGGAGCGTCACCGCCCAGGCGTTCGGCCCGGCCGAGACCGCCGAGGAGGCGGCCGGCGACGGCCCCGACCTGCCACCCGTCGCCGCCCCACCCGGCTTCGAGGAGCTCGCCGCCCGACCGCGTCCGCTGCTCGTGGTCGTCGACAGCGGCGGGGCGGTGCGGAACTGGCGGCACTCGCAGGCACAGCCCTGGTACCGCGGGTTCGTCGCTCTCGTCAGCCGGACCACCCCGGCCGATCACCTCGACCACCTTCGCCGCCGCGGCGTCGAGGTCGTCGTCGCCGGGGACGACCGGGTCGACCTCGCGGTCGCGCTCGAGGTGCTGCACGACGAGCACGGGGTGGAGCGGGTCCGCACCGACGCCGGCGGGCACCTCACGGGCGCGCTGCTCGCCGCCGGTCTCCTCGACGAGCTGGTGCTGATGGTCGACCCCGTCGTCAGCGGGCTGCCGGGGACGCTGGGCGTCGTCGAGCTCGCCCGCCCGCTGGCCGCGGCGGGGGTGCCGCTGCGGCTGCGCGACGTCGAACGGCTCGAGGGCGACGTGCTCGTGCTGCGGTACGACGTACGCGCCGCCTGATCCGCCCGTGACCCGCGCCACTCCCCGACCCGGTGCGCGCCGAAGTTACCCGCGGGTAGCATGACCGGGACAGCCCTGGTCGGACGAAGGAGACCCGCGTGCCCCGCACCGCCCACGACGTCGTGTTCGTCGACGGCGTCCGCACCCCGTTCGGCAAGGCCGGCCCGAAGGGCGTCTACGCCGAGACCCGTGCCGACGACCTGGTGATCAACTGCGTGCGCGAGCTCGTGCGCCGCAACCCGAACCTGCCGCCCGAGCGCGTCGACGAGGTGGCGATCGCCGCCACCACCCAGATCGGTGACCAGGGCCTGACCCTCGGCCGGCTCACCGCGCTGCTGTCGGGGCTGCCGAAGACCGTCCCCGGCTTCTCGATCGACCGGATGTGCGCGGGCGCGATGACCGCCGTGACCACCACCGCGAGCGGCATCGCGTTCGGCGCGTACGACGTCGCGATCGCGGGCGGGGTCGAGCACATGGGCCGGCACCCGATGGGCGAGGGCGTCGACCCGAACCCGCGGATCGTCGTCCGAGAAGCTGGTCGACCCGTCCGCGCTGGTGATGGGCTCCACCGCCGAGAACCTGCACGACCGGTTCCCGGCGATCACCAAGCAGCGCTGCGACGAGTTCGCCGTCGGCAGCCAGAACAAGCTCGAGAAGGCGTACGCGAGCGGGAAGATCCAGCCCGACCTCGTGGCCACCGCCGTCCGCTCGGCCGAGAAGGGTTGGGGGCTCGCGACCGTCGACGAGCCGCCGCGGCCCGGCACCACGATCGACGACCTCACCTCGCTGAAGACCCCGTTCCGCCCGCACGGCAACGTGACGGCGGGCAACGCGGCCGGTCTCAACGACGGCGCCACCGCGTGCCTGCTCGCCTCGCAGGAGGCGGCCGACGAGCTCGGCCTCGGCGCGAAGATGCGGCTGGTGGCGTACTCGTTCGTGGGCGTCGAGCCCGAGGTGATGGGCATCGGCCCGGTGCCCGCCACCGAGAAGGCGCTGCGCCAGGCCGGCCTGACGATCGAGGACATCGGCCTGTTCGAGCTGAACGAGGCGTTCGCCGTGCAGGTGCTCGCGTTCCTCGACCACTTCGGCATCGACCAGGACGACGAGCGCGTCAACCCGTGGGGCGGCGCGATCGCCACCGGGCACCCGCTGGCCTCGTCCGGCGTGCGGCTGATGACCCAGCTGGCCGCGCAGTTCGCCGAGAACCCCTCTGTCCGTTACGGGCTCACGGCGATGTGCATCGGCATCGGCATGGGTGGCGCCGTGATCTGGGAGAACCCGCACCACGCCGACTACGGGAAGGACTCCTGATGACCACGACCACCCCCGCCGTGACGCCCGAGGACCTCGCCGCCGGCGCGCCGGACGAGCGGGTCACGTCCTTCCACGTGCGCGACGTCGCCCTCACCGCGCCGGACGGCACGGCCGCCGGGACGATGGCGCTGATCACGATGGACAACGGCTTCGACCACACCAAGCCGACCACCTACGGCCCGAACGGCCTGCTGCGCCTGCGCGACGCGCTCGACGCGATCGAGCCGCGGGTGGCTGCCGGCGAGCTCGCCGCCGTGGGCATCACGGGCAAGCCGTTCATCTTCGGCGTCGGTGCCGACCTCAAGGACGTCGGCACCCTCACCAGCCGCGAGCAGGCACTCGCCGTCGCCCGGCTCGGCCACGACCAGCTGCGCCGGCTCGGCGAGCTCGCGGTGCCGTCGTTCGCGTTCGTCAACGGCGCCGCGATGGGCGGCGGTGTCGAGGTCGCCCTGCACTGCACCTACCGGACGATCTCCTCGTCGGTGCCGGCCGTCGCGCTGCCCGAGTGCTTCCTCGGGCTCGTGCCCGGGTGGGGCGGCACGTACCTGCTCCCCCGCCTGATCGGCCCGGCCGGCGCGCTGGAGGTGATGGTGAGCAACGCGCTCAACCAGAACCGGATGCTGACAGGCGTCCAGGCGTTCGCGCTCGGCATCGCCGACGTGATGCTCGAGCCGGCCGACTTCCTCGAGCAGTCGCTGCGCTGGGCGGCGTCGGTCGTGAGCGGCGCCACCGCGGTGGAGCGGCACGACCACACCGCCGACGCCGACGCGTGGGCCACCGCCGTCGCCGGCGCGCGGGGCTTCGTCAAGGCCAAGCTCAACGGCGCCGCACCGGCCCCGGCGCGCGCGATCGACCTGGTCGAGAGCGGCCGCACCGCCGACCGCGACGCCGGGTTCGCCGCCGAGGACGACGCCCTCGCCGACCTCATCATGAGCGACGAGTTCCGTTCCGGCATCTACGCCTTCGACCTCGTGCAGCGTCGGGCCAAGCGCCCGGTCGGCGCGCCGGACAAGGCGCTGGCCCGTCCGGTCACCAAGGTCGGCGTCGTGGGCGCGGGGCTGATGGCGTCCCAGCTCGCGCTGCTGTTCGCGCGCCGGCTCGGTGTGCCGGTCGTGATGACCGACCTCGACCAGTCGCGCGTCGACAAGGGCGTGGGCTACGTGCACGCCGAGGTCGACAAGCTGCTGGGCAAGAAGCGCGTCTCCCCCGACGCCGCCAACCGGCTCAAGTCGCTGGTCACCGGCTCGACCTCGAAGGCCGGCTTCGCCGACGCCGACTTCGTCATCGAGGCCGTGTTCGAGGAGATGTCGGTCAAGCAGCAGGTGTTCGCCGAGGTCGAGGCCGTGGTCACGCCCGAGTGCGTGCTCGCCACCAACACCTCGTCGCTGTCGGTCACCGAGATGGCCTCGAAGCTCGAGCACCCCGAGCGGGTCGTGGGCTTCCACTTCTTCAACCCGGTGGCGGTGCTGCCGCTGCTCGAGGTCGTCAAGGGCGAGCGCACCGACGACGCCGCGCTGGCAACGGCTTTCGCCGTCGGCAAGACGCTGAAGAAGTCGTGCGTGCTGGTGAAGGACGCCCCGGCGTTCGTGGTCAACCGGCTGCTCACGCGGTTCCTCGGCGAGGTCATCGCCTCCACCGAGGACGGCACGCCGGTCGAGGTCGCCGACCGCGCGCTGGCGCCGCTCGGGCTGCCGATGTCGCCGTTCGTCCTGGTGCAGCTCGTCGGCCCGGCCGTCGCGCTGCACACCGGCGAGACCCTGCACGCCGCGTTCCCCGAGCGGTTCGGGGTCTCGCAGAACCTGCAAGGCGCATCGTCGACGCCGGCAAGCCCGGCTTCTGGTCGTGGGACGACAAGGGCCGGCCGTACCTGGACGACGAGACCAAGGCCGCTGCTCACGGTCGGCGACAGCCCGCAGACCGAGGAGCAGGTGCGCGACCGCGCGCTGTCGGCCGTGGCGCAGGAGATCGGGCTGATGCTCGACGAGGGCGTCGTGGCGGAGGCCCAGGACATCGACCTGTGCATGGTGCTCGGCGCCGGCTGGCCGTTCCACCTCGGCGGCATCACGCCGTACCTCGACCGCACCGGCGTCAGCGAGCGCGTCGTCGGCCGCCGCTTCCACGCGCCCGGGGTGGCGTCCGTCCCCGCCTGACCGTTCCGCCGCTCGCACACACGCCGCGGGGTCGGCACACAGGCTCTGGCTCGTGTGCCGACCCCGTCGCCTGTGTGCGGCGGCGCGCCTGCCGTCAGGGCCGCAGGCGCGTGGGCGCTCCTGGGTCGTCGTCGACTGAGCGGCGCGGTTCGTCGGAAGGCGGGAGGCCGAGGTTCGCGCGGATCGTCTGCTCCACGTACCGCGGCGTCATCTCGGGGCGTCCTCGCTCGCCTCGTACAACCGGGCACCGACGCGGGTGGCGAGATCGGTCAGGACGCCGAAGGCGGTGCGCAGGTCCTGCTCGGACAG
This sequence comes from uncultured Actinomycetota bacterium, assembly GCA_963750285.1. Taxonomy (GTDB): domain Bacteria; phylum Actinomycetota; class Actinomycetes; order Actinomycetales; family CAWJMD01; genus JBBQSN01. The sequence goes on from CAVVQA010000005.1 coordinate 299,992, forward strand.
GTCCTGGTCGTAGTACATCTCGCCCGTGAGCCACCGAGCCGCCCGTCGCTGCCCCCGACGAGGTCGAACTGGAACACCAGGGTGTCCAGCACCAGCTCCCCGCCCTCGTCGGTCAGCTCCTCGACCTGCGGCACCGACCGCAGGACCGCCAGCACCGCCGCCTCGTCGAGCACCGGCTGGTCGTCCAGGCGGACGTGAGGTCGGAACGGTCCGGCGACGAGCGTGTACTCCTCAGCCATCCGGCACCCCTGCCTTGAGCAACACGCGGGCGATCGTCTTCTGGAGCATGTTCGGCCGAAGCGGACGTTCGGTGATCAGAGCGGGAAGGTGGCCGTAGGCGAGGTCGCCACGGCTGCGGCTGCGCGGGACCTACCTGCAGCACCGTGCTGTGGTGACCGTAGGTTCGCGAACCGCCGGGCTGCTTCATCACGCCCCAATCCGCGCTCGGCACGGCCGCTGCAGCACCGTCGCGAGGTGAGCGCCGACCTCGTCGACCAGGCGCAGCTGAGCGTCGGTGGGCGTCGGTCCTTCGATCGTCCGGGTCCCACCACAGCGGCACGCCGTCCAAGCCGTCCGGCGTCGGGTCCTGGATCTCCCTCTCGTACCAGGGGTCCAGGTCGGCCAGCGCCTCGACCGAGGTGTCGACGACCGGCCCACCCGTCGCCGCGAGCCGGCGAGCGAAGCGCTCCCGCAGCTCCGGCAACGAGGCCACGTACCGCTCGAGGTACTCCTGCGCGGTGCGCTCGTCCATCGCCTCGTAGTCGCGCACGTGTCACCGCCTCCCACTCAGGTCCAGCACGCTCGAGATCGCGTTGTGCAGCTCGTCCGCGCGCTGATCGCGCTCAGCCAGCAAGGTCCGAGAGGCGCCCGTAGGCCAGGTTCCACGGCTGCACCTCGAACTGAGCGGGACCGAGCCTCAGCGCCGTGCGGTGGTGACCGCGCGTACGCGCGCCACCAGGTTGCTTGCGCACCACCCATGCGGCGCCCGGCACCGCCTGCTGCAGCACCGAGGCGAGGTGGGCGCCGACGTCGTCGACCAGACGCAGCTGAGCCTCGGTCGGGGTCGGCCCTTGGATGTCTGCGTCCCACCACAGCGGCACGCCGTCCAAGCCGTCCGGCGTCGGGTCCTGGATCTCCCGCTCGTACCAGGGGTCCAGGTCGGCGAGCGCCTCGACCGAGGTGTCGACGACGGGCCCGCCGGTCACCGCGAGCCGGCGAGCGAATCGCTCCCGCAGCTCCGGCAGCGAGGCCACGTAGCGCTCGAGGTACTCCTGCGCGGTGCGCTCGTCCATCTCCTCGAACCGTCGCATACGGGACACGCTACCCGGGGCGGCGACCGACACTCCCCCGCCGCGAAGTGTGGGCTCCCGCCACACCACCTGACGACGGCGGACGGGCCTAGCGTCGGCTCCCGTGACGACGACGCCCCCGCACCGGACCTGTCCGGCCGCACCGCGCTGGTGACCGGCGCCGCGAGCGGGATCGGCCTGGCCGTGGCCCGCACGCTGGCCGGGGCCGGCGCCAAGGTGCACGCCGTCGACCTCGACGCCGAGGGCCTGGAGCGGCTCGCCGCGGAGACCGACGGGATCGTCCCCGTCACCTGCGACCTGTCCGTGCTCGACGACGTCGACCGGCTGCCGCGCGAGGTCGACGTCCTGGTCAACAACGCCGGGCTGCAGCACGTGGCGCCGGTGCACGAGTTCCCCACCGACCGGTTCTCGCTGATCCTGCGGGTGATGCTCGAGGCGCCCTTCCGGCTCGCCCGCCTGACGCTCCCGCACATGTACGCGCAGGGCTGGGGCCGGGTGGTCAACGTCTCGAGCGTCCACGGCCTGCGCGCGAGCGCCTACAAGTCCGCGTACGTCACCGCCAAGCACGGGCTCGAGGGCCTGTCGAAGGTGATCGCGCTCGAGGGCGCCGAGCACGGCGTGACGAGCAACTGCGTGAACCCGGCGTACGTGCGCACCCCCCTGGTCGAGAAGCAGGTCGACGACCAGGCGGCCGCGCACGGCATCAGCGCCGACGAGGTGCTGGAGCAGGTGATGCTCGCGCCGGTCGCGGTGAAGCGGCTGGTGGAGCCGGAGGAGGTGGCGGCGCTGGTGGCCTGGCTGTGCGGGCCCGGGACGGCGTCGGTGACGGGGGCGTCCTTCCCGGTGGACGGGGGCTGGACCGCGCACTGAGACCGCCATCCCCAGGACAACCCGGACCCAGGGTCCGTCCTCCTCCTCCTCCCCGCCCCCGACAGCGACGGAGCTGATCACCGTGAGCGCCACCCACCCGAGCACCACCCACCCGGCCGACCCGCCCCGCAGCCCGATCCGCAAGGTCGTCGCCGCGAGCCTGGTCGGCACCACCGTCGAGTGGTACGACTTCTTCCTCTACGGCGTCGCCGCCGCCGTCGTCTTCCCCACCGTGTTCTTCCCCGGTGACGAGCACGGCACGCTCAAGGCGTTCGCCACCTTCGCGGTCGGCTTCATCGCCCGGCCGGTGGGCGGCATCGTCTTCGGGCACTTCGGCGACCGGATCGGACGCAAGAAGCTGCTCGTCCTCAGCCTGATGCTGATGGGCGTCGCCGACCTTCGCGATCGGCCTGCTGCCCGGCGTCGACAGCATCGGCGTCCTGGCGCCGACCCTGCTCGTGGTGCTGCGCCTGCTGCAGGGCTTCGCCCTCGGCGGCGAGTGGGGCGGGGCGGTGCTCATCGTCTCCGAGCACGGCGACCCGGCCCGGCGCGGGTTCTGGGCGTCGTGGCCGCAGGCCGGCGCGCCCGGCGGGCAGCTGCTCGCGAACGGCCTGCTCGCCCTGCTCGCGCTGGTCCAGACCGAGGAGGCGTTCCTGTCGTGGGGCTGGCGGATCCCGTTCCTGATGAGCGGCGTGCTGGTGCTGATCGGGCTCTACGTCCGGCTGCAGGTGGAGGAGTCGCCGGTGTTCCGCGAGGCCCAGGCCCGCGCCGCCGAGCGCGCCGCCGAGGTCGGCGCCGCGCCCGACAAGATGCCGGTGCTCCAGGTGCTGCGCCAGTACCCGCGCGAGGTGCTCACCGCGATGGGCGCGCGATTCGCCGAGAACGTCTCGTACTACATCTTCACCATCGTCATCACGAGCTACCTGGTCGCGCGGTACGAGACCGAGACCTCGTTCGTCCTCGGTGCGGTGCTCATCGGCGCCGTCGTGCACTTCGTGACCATCCCGATGTGGGGCGCGCTCTCGGACCGCTTCGGCCGCCGTCCGGTGTACCTCGTCGGCGCCGTGGGCGTGTCGGTCTGGGCGTTCGCGTTCTTCGCGCTGATCGACACCCGCAGCTTCCCGCTCACCGCCCTCGCGATCGTGGTCGGCCTGCTGTTCCACGGCGCGATGTACGGCCCGCAGGCGGCGTTCTTCTCCGAGCTGTTCGGCACCAAGGTCCGCTACTCCGGCACCTCGCTCGGGTACCAGCTGGCCTCGGTGCTCGCCGGCGGGCTGGCACCGCTGATCGCCACGTACCTGCTCGGCGTCAGCGGCAACGGCTGGCTGATCGCCGCCTACGTGGCGGCGGCCGGGCGTGATCTCCGTGGTGGCCGTGGCCTCCTACTCCGAGACCCGGCACCGCGACCTGGCGGCCGAGGACGGCACGGGCTCGGCTCGGGCCGCGCGTGGAAGGAGCTGGCCGGCTGAGCGGGACGGGGGGGGAGCACCGCACCGACGGCCGCTGGCAGGATCGGCGGCATGTCCCTGCCCGCCCGCGCGCTCGACCTGCTGCGCGCCCTGGCCGACGACGCCCCGGCGCACGTGGTCGAGGAGCAGGCGCTGGCGCTGGTCGGGGACGACCCGCAGGACGGCCAGACCGCCCGCGCCCTCGCGGTGCGGATCAAGGACCTGCTCGACAGCCGGCGGCGGCGCGAGAGCGAGCTGGCCGCGCTCGTCGACACCGCCCGGGAGCTCGCCACGACGAGCGACCCGGGCGGTGTCCTCGACGCGATCGTGCGGCGCGCGCGCAGCCTGCTCGGCACCGACACCGCGTACCTGACGCTCTACGACCCCGAGGTCGGCGACACCCTGATGCGGGCCACCGCCGGCTCGGTGTCGGCGGCGTTCCAGCAGGTGCGGCTGCCCCTCGGCGCCGGCCTCGGCGGACTGGTGGCGCAGACCCGGCAAGCCGTGGTGGACCGACGACTACCCGCACGACACAGCGGTTCCGGCACACCGGCGAGATCGACTCCGCGGTGGGCGAGGAGGGGCTGATCGCGATCTGCGGCGTGCCCCTGCTGGTCGACGACCAGTTCGTCGGCGTGCTGTTCGCGTCCGACCGGGTGCGGCGCGCCTTCGGCGCCGACGAGGTGGCCCTGCTCGAGCAACCTGGCCGCGCTCGCCGCGGTCTCGCTGGTGCAGGCGCAGGCGCTCGACGAGGCGCAGTCGTCGTCGGCCAGCATCTCCCAGGCCGCCGAGGCGCACGACCGGTTCGCCGGCGTGGTGCTCGAGGGCGGCGGCGTCGAGGACGTCGCGGCGGTGCTGCGCGACCTGCTCGGCGGCTGGGTCGTGGTGCTCGACGCCGACGGCCGGCGCACCTCGGCCCACGGCGACGCGCCCGAGGCCGGTGAGTCCGCCGACGCCGACCCGCTGGCGGCCCACGAGGTGGTGCGGGCCAGCGACAGCACCGGCCGGCTCGCGGACGGCGGCGGCGTCGCGGCGGTCCCGGCCACGGCGTCGGGCGAGCGGCTCGGGACGCTGGTGCTCGGGACGCCCTCGCCGCTCGACGGCGGCGAGCGCCGGATGGTCGAGCGCGCGGCCGTGGTGGCCGCGCTCGTGCTGCTGTTCCGCCGGCAGGCGGCCGAGGCCCAGCAGCGGGTGCGCACCGACCTGCTGTCGGACCTGCTCGCCCACGACGGGTCGTCCGGCACCGAGCACCTCGCGCTGGCCGAGCGGGCCGCGCTGCTCGGGGTGACGCTGTCGGAGGAGCACCTGGTGGCGGTGTGCCAGGTCGACCCCGCCTCGGTGCGGTCGGTCGCGCTGTCGGCGTCGTCGGTGCTGGCCGGGCAGGGGCTGGTCGCGGTGCACCGCGGCGAGGTCGTGCTGCTCGTGCCCACGTCGTCCCCGTCCGCCCAGGACGGGCCCTCGGCCGCCGCAGCCGGTCTCGCGCAACGGCTCAGCCGCTCCGTGCCGGTGACGGTCGGCGCCGCCGGCCCGCTGGTGCCGACCCAGGGGCTGCTCGGCGCGTGGAGCGAGGCCCGCCGCACCAGCCAGGCGCTGGTGGCCCTCGGCACCCCCGGCCGCGGCGCCGCCGCCGCCGACCTCGGGTTCGCCGGTCTCGTGGTCGGCGAGCACCCCGACGTGGCCGGCTACCTGCGCACCCAGCTCGGCCCGGTGATCGACTACGACGCCGCGCGCGGCACCGAGCTCGTCCGCACCCTGGAGGAGTACTTCCGCGCCGGCGGCTCGCCGCGGCACGCCGCCACCGCCCTGCACGTGCACGTCAACACCGTGACCCAGCGGCTGGACCGCGTCCGCGCCCTCATCGGCGAGGACTGGCAGGCGCCCGACCGCGTGCTCGAGCTCCAGCTGGCGCTGCGCCTGCGCGAGGTGCTCGGCGGCTAGCCACCCCGCGCCGGCAGCGCGGCGGCGACCACCGCGTCGACGGCGTGGTCGTCGAAGAGCACGGTGTAGTGGTTGACGTCGGGCACCGCCACGACCTCGACGCGCGTCGGGCAGCGCGAGGGCCGCGATCCGCTGCTCGTCGTAGAGCCCCTGCGGCTCGTCGACCAGGCCGCGCGCGGCCCACAGCAGGGTCACCGGGACGCCGGACCGCGCAGCGGCGGCACCCGCGGCGTGCGCCTCGGCGTCCAGCAGCACGTCGGCGCCGTCGGCGCGGACGGCGTCGAGCACGCAGGACGAGCGCCACGCCCCGGCGCCGTCCTCGACCAGGTCGTGCCGCAGGTAGTCGCGCACGTCGTCGCCGGCCGGGCCGGCCAGCGCCGGGCCGAGGGCGGGGTGCAGCCCGAAGAAGGCGAGGTAGTCCTCGAACGACCCGAAGGTCATCGAGAGCCGTTGCATCGCAGGGCCGAGCACGGCCTGCAGCATGGCGTCGACGTCATCGCGGCGACTGGTCCGGCGGCGGTGGGAAGGCGAACCCGCCGTCGACGAGCACGGCCCGCTCGACCCGGTCGGGGTGCCGGGCGGCGAGCAGCGCCGTGACGAACGCGCCCATCGAGTGGCCGACGACGACCGCGCGGTCGAGCCCGAGGTGGTCGAGCACGCCGCACCAGGTCGTCGGCGTGCGCACCGAGCCCGTACGGCCCACCGACCGCACGGGACGCGGCCCGGCCGCGCAGGTCCGGCGCCCAGACGGTGGCGCGCGGTCCGGCCGCGGCGGCGAACCGCTGCCACGACAGGCCGTTCGCGGTGATGCCGTGCACGGCGAGCACCGGCGTGCCGGACGGCTCGGACAGGCGGTGGACGGCGAGCTCGCCGCCGTCGACCGCCACGTGCTCGGTGTGGGCGCCACGTCAGCCAGTCTCCCGCGCCGCGACCTGGGCCGACGGGGTGGGTGCCCGTCGCCCACCGGGAGCAGGCGGACGGGTGGTCCCTCACCCGTCCGGGTCACCTCGCCCGCGTGGTCGGGACCGGCCGCTCCGGCGCCCCTACGGTGGCGGGATGACGTCCGCACCGGCACCCGGGAGCAGGCGGCACGTGCGCCTGCGGCGGGCCGTGCTGGCCGTCAGCGTCCTGGACGACGTGGACCTCGAGCCCACCGACGACGGCGTCGTGGTCGACGGCGCGCGGCCGGCCCACGTGAGGTGGGACGAGCTGTCGCGGGCAGCCGGCACCGACCCCGGTCCCCTGGCGCAGCGCCGGCTCTCGCGCACCCTGCGGCTGCACGCCCGTGCCGCTGCGCTCGGCGACGACGCGGTGGAGGTGCTGCGAGGCTCCGCCCGGCTGCTCGCCCTGCCGGCCGACCACGCCGCGCACCCGGGCGCGGGGTGGACGCTGCACCGGCCGATGGGTGGCGCGCTGGAGTGCGGCATCGGCCTGCTCGGCGCGCTCGACGACCCCGACGAGCTGGTGCCGCTGCCGGCGTCGCTGGTGCGCACCGCCGGGATCCCTGTGCGCGTCTGGTGGCCCGGCCTCGTGGCGCACGCCTCGACGATGGGGCGGCTGCTCGTCGACCGGCTCCGGCGCGACTCCCACGGCACGCGGCGCCCGGCCGCCGCCACCGACAGCCAGCTCGTGCTCCGCCCGGTCGGCGGGGTCGACGTGCCCACCCTGCTCACCACGCACGTGCTGCGCAGCCACCTCGCCCGCTCCGACGGGTCGGGCATGCGCGCCGTGGCCGTCCCCATGCGCTCGCGCGGCTGGTACGACCTGGCCCGGATCGACCCGGCCTTCGTGCAGGCCGCGTGGTCGGCCACCGACGAGCTCGAGCGGGGGCTGTCGCGACCCGTGCTCGTGACGGCCGACGAGGTGGCGCTCGCGCCGGAGCGGATCGACCTCACCGACCGCGCGACCGCCGCCCTGCTGCGTCGCACCTGACCGGGAGCCCCCGCGGCGTCAGGTGAGGACGTGCCCCGGGCGGTCGTCGAGCCGCGCGACCCGGGCCGCGACGTCGCGGGCCACCGACTGCGCGGTGAGCCCGATGTCCTCCAGCACCTCCTGGCGCGAGCCGTGGTCGTGGAAGGCGCACGGGATGCCGACGTCGTGCAGGGGCACGGCGATCCCCTGGTCGCGCATCTCCTGCGCCAGCCGGGCGCCGACGCCGCCGACCCGCACGCCGTCCTCGACCGTGACCACGAGCCGGTGCGCGCGGACGAGGTCGAGCAGGGCGGGGTCGACCGGCAGCACCCAGCGAGGGTCGACCACGGTGGCCGAGATCCCCTGCGCGGCAAGGCGCTCGGCGACGTCGAGCGCCATCGTGGCCAGCGAGCCGATCGCCGACCACGAGCACGTCGTCGCCGTCGCCGCGCGCCAGCACGTCGACGCCGCCGACCCGCTCGATCGCGGGGATGTCGTCCGGCACGGAGTCGCGCGCGATCCGCAGCACGGTGGGGGCGTCGGCGACCTCGACCGCCTCGCCCAGCTCCTCGACGAGGCGGGCGGCGTCGCGCGGCGCGGCCACCCGCAGCGCCGGGCACCACCTGCAGCACCGCGAGGTCCCACATGCCGTGGTGGCTGGCGCCGTCCGGCGCCGGTGACGCCGGCCCGGTCGAGCACGAAGGTGACGCCGGCGCGGTGCAGCGCGACGTCCATCAGCACCTGGTCGAAGGCGCGGTTGAGGAAGGTCGCGTAGACGGCGACCACCGGGTGCAGCCCGGTGAAGGCGAGGCCGGCGGCGCTGGTGACCGCGTGCTGCTCGGCGATGCCGACGTCGAAGACGCGGGTCGGGGAACTCGGCGGCGAAGCGGTGCAGACCGGTGGGGATCATCATCGCCGCGGTGATGGCGACGACGTCGTCGCGGCGGTGGCCGATCCGCACCAGCTCGTCGGCGAACTCGGAGGTCCACGAGCGGCCGGAGCCCGACACCGGGACGCCGGTCTCGGGGTCGATCACGCCGACGGCGTGGAACTGGTCGGCCTCGTCGGCGATCGCCGGCGGGTAGCCCTTGCCCTTCATCGTGATGGCGTGGACGATCACCGGTCCGCCGTACGACTTGGCCTGTCGCAGAGCGCGTTCCATCGCCTGCACGTCGTGGCCGTCGACCGGGCCGAGGTACTTCAGGCCGAGGTCCTCGAACATCCCCTGGGGCGCGACGACGTCCTTGATGCCCTTCTTCACGCCGTGCAGCGCCTCGAACGCGAGCCGGCCGGGCGGGCCGCTGCGCTGCAGCGTGCTCTTGCCCCAGTCGAGGAAGCGCTCGTAGCCGCGGGTGGTGCGCAGCGTGGCGAGGTGGTGGGCCAGGCCGCCGATGGTCGGCGCGTACGACCGCTCGTTGTCGTTGACCACGATCACCAGCCGACGGTCGTGGCCGGTGGCGATGTTGTTGAGCGCCTCCCAGGCCATCCCGCCGGTGAGGGCGCCGTCGCCGATGACCGCCACCGTGGTGCGGTCGGTCTCGCCCTGCAGCGCGCGGCCCTTGGCGATCCCGTCGGCCCACGACAGCGACGACGACGCGTGCGAGCTCTCGACGACGTCGTGCTCGGACTCGGCCCGGCTCGGGTAGCCCGACATCCCGCCACGCGTGCGCAGTCCGGAGAAGTCGTGCCGGCCGGTGAGCAGCTTGTGCACGTAGGACTGGTGGCCGGTGTCGAAGACGATCGCGTCGCGCGGGGACTCGAACACCCGGTGCAGGGCGATGGTGAGCTCGACGACGCCGAGGTTCGGCCCGAGGTGGCCGCCGGTGCGGCTGACCTGCTCGACCAGGAAGGTGCGGATCTCCTGGGCCAGGGCGGGCAGCTGGTCGGCGGGGAGCCCGCGGAGCGCCGCGGGGCCGGTGATGCCCTCCAGCAAGCTCACGTACGTCCTCTCGGCGGTGGTCGGGACCCGTCGGCGGACGGCCCCGTGCGCACCGATTCTAGGCGGGCCCGGTCGCCGGGGTCCCGCTGGAGGGCGCGGGAGGTGTGCAGGTCCGGTGCAGGCTCACAGTCTGGGGGCGTACACCTGCCCGCGCAGCGCCCGCTCGACCAGCTGGACGGCGGTGCTCGCCGCGGCCAGCCGCTCCTGCTCGGCGTCGAGCACGGCCAGGCCCTCGGCCACCACCGCGGTGGGCAGGTACCCGGACAGGTCGGCACGCAGCGCGGCTCGGGCGCTCTGCGTCCCGGCGGCCTGGGCGGCCACGAGCCGCGCGGTCAGCCGCACCAGCAGCAGCGGGTGGCGCAGCAGGACGCCGTGGCCGCGGTAGTCGGGCGGGCACAGGTCCAGCAGCCACGCGGTGGCGCGGCGCTCCCAGCCGGGCGCTCCCGGCGGCGGCACCTCGGCCGGCCAGCCGGGTGGGGTGTAGGCGGCGTCCACCGCACCAGGATGACGGGTCGCGCCCGCGGCTCGAACGTCGTCTAGACCGGGACCGGCTCGCCCGTCGGCAGGGTGGACGACAGCACCAGGGCGAGCGCCCCCAGGGTCTCGGCGCGCCGACCCAGGCGGCTGGGCAGGATCTCGACCCGTCCGAGCGTGCCCGGCTTGCCCATCCGCTCGACCGCCGACCGCACCGGGCCGAGCAGCAGCTCGCCCGCCTCGGCGAGCTGGCCGCCCACCACGACGACCTCCGGGTTGAGCACGTTGCAGAGCTGGCCGACCGCGAGCCCGATGGCGTGCCCGGCGTCGGCCACCACGCGCCGGCAGCCGGCGTCGCCCGCCACCGCGCGCGCCACCATCTGCTCGGCGTCGATCGCGCCCTGCGTGGGGGCCAGCAGGCTGAGCAGGTGGCCGCTGCCGGCGACCGTCTCGAGGCAGCCGCGGTTGCCGCAGCGGCAGATCGTCCCGGTCTCGTCGACCGTGACGTGCCCGATCTCGCCGGCGGTGCCGTGCGCCCCCCGGTAGAGCCGCCCGTCGAGCACGAGGCCGGCCCCGACACCGGACGCGACCTTCAGGTAGATCGCGTGCCGCCGGCCGCGGGCGGCGCCCCAGGCGACCTCGCCGAGGGCGCCGACGTTCGCGTCGTTCTCGATCAGGACCGGCACCTCCCACGCCTGCGCGAACCTGGCCCGCAGGTCGGCCCCGGCCCACCCCGGCAGGATGGTCTCGCCCTCGACCCGGTGGGTGCGCTCGTCGAGCGGACCGGGGACGGCCACGCCGACGCCGAGGACGCGCTGGCCGTGCTCCTGCCCGTGCTCGGCGAGCAGCTCGTCACCCAGGGTCCGCGACGCCGAGACCACGGCGTCGACCGAGGCGTCGGCGTCCAGGGCCACCACCCGCTCCCCCAGCACCTGGTGCGCCAGGTCCGAGACCGCGACCCGCACGTGGGTGTGGCCGACGCCGATGCCGACGACCAGCCCGTTCTCCCGGGCGAGTCCGACGACCCGGCCGCGGCGGCCGGCGCCGTCGGCCAGCACCTCGACCCGGCCCGAGCCGGTCAGCTCGCGCACGATGGTCGACACGGTGGCCGCCGAGAGCCCGGTCTTGCGAGCGACGTCGGCCTGGGTGAGCTGGCCGTGCAGGCGCAGCACCGAGACCACCCGCTCGCGATTCGCGAGTCGAAGCGATGACGGAGACCCCGGCGCCTTTGCCTTCACGAGTCGAAACAAAGCAGCGTCGCCGGGCGCGCGTCAAGAGCGTCGGTGCACCTCGGGACGTACCGGGCGTCGGCGTCAGCCGACGACCTCCCACCGCAGGCCGGCGCCCTCGGCGACGAGCACCTCGCCGTCGGCGTCGACCTCGACGGTGCAGGGCTCGCCGGCGACGACCAGGCCCTCGACCCGCAGCGCGCCCGACCGGGCTCGGGCGCAGCGGACGCAGCGTCGCGACGCCCGCGGGGACGTCGACCTGGAGCCCCAGCAGCACCTGCACGACGGCGACCGCCGACGTCACCGACCACGCCTGCGGGTGGCAGGCGGCGGGGTACGGGACGGGCCGGCCGACCTCGGCGAGCGCGTCGCCCGACCACAGCTCGGGCAGGCGGTAGCCGAACGCCTCGGCCGCCTCGACCAGACCGGACAGCAGGCCCGCGCCGCGACCGCCCAGCCCGGCGCGCGAGAGGGCGAGCAGCGTGATCGCGGTGTCGTGCGGCCACACCGAGCCGCAGTGGTAGCTGAGCGGGCAGTACCCGCCGGACCTCGACGACATGGTGCGCAGGCCGAAGCCGGAGTCGTTGTCGTCGCGGGTGAGCACGTCGGCGACGACGCGCCTCGTCGTCGGGCGTCGAGCAGGCCGGTACCGGGCAGGTGGCCCATGTTGCTGGCCACGGCGTCGACCCGGGCCTTGTCGGCATCCAGGGCCAGCGCCGGGTAGCGCCCGCGTCGCCGTCGACCCAGAAGGCGTCGGCGAACCGCTGCCGGAGCCCGGCAGCGACCTCGCGGTAGCCGGACACGTCGTCGTCACCGAGCGCGGCGAGCAGGTCGGCGCCGTGCAGGAGCGCCTCGTGGGCGTAGCCCTGCACCTCGGCGAGCGCGATCGGCGCGGTGGCCTGGCGCCCGTCCGCGAACCGCACCGAGTCGCCGCTGTCCTTCCAGCCCTGGTTCGCCAGCCCGGTGCCCTCGGTGTCGACGTACTCGAGCAGGCCGTCGCCGTCGGCGTCGCCCCAGCGCACCACCCAGTCCAGGGCGGCGCGGGCGGCGGGCAGGAGGGCGCGGACCTCGTCGTCGGGCAGCCCCCACCGCCAGGCGTCGTGCAGCAGGCAGACGAACAGCGGGGTGGCGTCGACCGTGCCGTAGTAGACCGGCGGCAGCTGCGTCGCCCGGCAGTCGAGCACCGTCGCGGCCCGGCGCAGCTCGTGCAGGATCTTGCCCGGCTGCTGCTGGGTCGGGACGTCGTGCCGGTGCCCTGCAGGCCCGCCAGGGTGCGCAGCGTGCCGCCGGCGAGGTCGGTGCCGAGCGGCAGCGCCATCCGGGCCGCCCAGATGCTGTCGCGGCCGAACAGCGTGAGGTACCAGGGCGCCCCGGCGGCGGCGAAGGCGTCGCCGGGGTGCGCGGTGCGCACCATCCGCAGGGCGTCGAGGTCGGCGAGCGAGGCCTCGACCCACAGCGCCAGCCGGCGGTCGTCGGCGCGGACGACGGGGCCGGGCGCGGCGACGCGGGGTGCCGGTCCGACGACCCCGCCGGTGTCGGCGACCTCGAGCTCCCACGACAGGTCGAGGACCCCGCGCGGCGCGAGGGTCCCGTCCAGGTCGACCGTGGCCCCGCCGTCGCGGAGGGCGAGCACGGCGCCGGGCGCGCGGACCGTGCTGGTGACGCCGCCGTCCTCCCAGCGCACGGCGTCGCCGTCGACACCGCGCAGCGACGGGCCGCCCGGCGCGGCCGTGCTTCACCGCGTCCATCGCGGCGTGGTCCGAGGCCAGCCGCAGCTCGACCCGCACCGGCACCGGCGTGGCCGTGGAGGTCGAGCCAGGAGACCCGCTCCTGCACCCGACCGGGCGCCACCGCGCGGGTGCGGTCGACCCGCACCGTCGGGTCCGGGCCGTCGTCGCCGAGGCGCCGCAGCAGCCCGGTGAAGCGGGCGGTGTCCGGGCCTGTGCGTGCGTGCGAGACCGGCTCGGGCTCCTCGCCGTTCACCGTCAGCACCGCGGTCGACAGCGCGCGCAGGTCGGCGTGCAGGACGCCCTGGGCACCGGTGCCGCGGAGCTGGCCGTCGTGGCCCGAGGCGACCACGGTCGGTGCGCGCAGGACGAGCACGAGGTCGTGCAGCGCCGGCTGGAGGAGCCGTTCCGCCACGGCCTCCACGGCGCTCGCTCGGACGTCCGTGCTCATGTGCACTCCTCCGTCTGGGGCGTCTCGGGCGGGCCACATCTTGACAGGTCGGGGTCGGGCAGACAGGCTCCGACTACGTGATTTGATCGATCCAATCAGACCACGGGCGGACAGAACAGCCCCCTGTTCCCGGCCGCCCCGGCGCAGCGACGGAGGTGCGCGTGGCCGCGAGGCACACCCTCGACACCGTCGCCGAGCGCGCCCGGGTGAGCCGGCAGACGGTCTCGAACGTGCTGAACTCGCCCCACCTGGTGCGTCCCGACACCGCGCGAGCGCGTGCGCGAGGTGATCGAGGAGCTCGGGTACCGGCCCTCCCGCGCGGCGCGGCAGATGCGCACCCGCCGGTCGATGCTGCTCGGCCTGCGGCTCGAGCCCGACCGGGGCGGCATCAACGGCGCCGTGCTCGACCGTTTCCTGCACGCCGTGGTGGAGGCCGCCCAGGCCCGCGACTACCGGGTCGTGCTGTTCACCGCGGACGACGACGAGCACGAGATCGCCTCGTACTCCGAGCTCCTCGACACCGGCGAGGCCGACGGCTTCCTGCTCACCAGCACCCACCACGGTGACCCGCGCACCGCGTGGCTGGCCGAGCGCGGGGTGCCGTTCTCCACCTTCGGCCGACCCTGGGGCGCCTCCGACCAGCACCACTCCTGGGTCGACGTCGACGGCGCCGCCGGCACGCGGGCGGCGGTCGAGCACCTCGTCGGCCTCGGGCACCGCCGGATCGGCTTCGTCGGGTGGCCCGCCGGGTCCGGCGTCGGCGACGACCGCCGCGAGGGCTGGCTCGCCGGCGGCCGGGCCGCGTCCCTGCCCGCCGGCGACGACCTGCAGGCGTTCGTGGAGGACGGCGTCCCCCAGGGCCGCGCCGCCGCCGAGGCGCTGCTCGCCCACCCGGATCCGCCGACCGCGCTGGTGTGCGCCAGCGACTCGCTCGCTCTCGGCGCGCTGTCCGCCGTGCCGACGATCGCGGTCACCGGCTTCGACGACACCCCGGTGGCCCGTGCCGTCGGCCTCACCAGCGTGAGCCAACCGGTCGTCGCCCGCCGCCGCCGCGTGCCTCGAGCAGGTGCTCGAGGTCATCGCAGGCCGCGCCGAGGCGCCGCAGCAGGTGCTGCTCGCCCCCAGCCTCACCGTCCGTCCGTCCACCACCCACGCGCCGGCCCCCGCCGGCGGGAACCGAGGAGAACACCGATGAACCGCACGCACCGCACGAGAGCGACGCTGGGCCTCGTCGCCGCCGCCACCCTCGCCCTGTCCGCCTGCGGGGGCGGCAGCGGCTTCGACGACACCGGGGGCGGGGGCGGCTGCGAGCGAGACCTCCACCGGCCCGGTCGCGCTCGAGGTCCTGATCGGGTCCAGCGGCCCGGCCGAGACCGACGCGGTCACGGCCGCGGCCGACGCGTGGGCGGAGGACAGCGGCAACACCGCCGAGGTCGTCGCCGCGCAGGACCTGAACCAGCAGCTCAGCCAGGGCTTCGCCGCCGGCTCGCCGCCGGACGTGTTCTACGTCAGCTCGGACCTCGTCGCGAGCTACGCCGCCAACGGCTCGATCGAGCCGTACGCGGCCGACATGGAGAACGCCGACGACTTCTACCCCAACCTCAAGGACGCGTTCACGGTCGACGACACCTACTACTGCGCGCCCAAGGACTTCTCCACCCTCGCGCTCGTCATCAACGAGGACTCCTGGACCGCAGCGGGTCTGACCGACGACGACATCCCGACCACGTGGGACGAGCTGAGCACCGTCGCGAAGACGCTGACGACCGACAGCCAGGTGGGCCTAGCACCAGCACCGAGTACCAGCGGCTGGGTGCCTTCATGGCCCAGGCCGGTGGCGGGCTGGTCAAGGACGGCGAGCCGGCCGCCGACAGCGCCGAGAACGTCGAGGCGCTCGACTACGTCAAGTCGATGGTGGCCGACGGCTCCTACAAGTTCGCCGCCGACACCGACTCCGGCTGGGGTGGCGAGGCGTTCGGCACCGGCAAGGCCGCGATGACGATCGAGGGCAACTGGATCAAGGGCGCGCTGACGAACGACTACCCGGACGTCAACGCGGTCTTCGCGCCGCTGCCCGAGGGCCCCGGTGGCCAGGGCACGCTGACCTTCACGAACTGCTGGGGCATCGCCGCCGACAGCGAGAACAAGGACGCCGCCAGGGCCTTCGTCGAGTACATGACCTCGGCCGACCAGCAGATGGAGTTCGCCTCGGCCTTCGGTGTGATGCCGTCGGTGCAGTCCGCCGCCGACTCCTACCGCACCGAGTTCCCTGACGACGCCGCGTTCATCGACGCCGCCGACTACGCCGTCGCGGTGCCGAACAACGAGGGCGTCTCCGACGTGATCGCCGACCTGAACGCCCAGCTCGAGACGCTGGGTAGCGGCGACCCGGCCACGATCCTGAAGTCGGCGCAGACCAACCTCGAGGCCGCGCTGGGCTCCTCGTGACCCGCCCACCGCCGTCGAGGCACCGTCGCTCGCGCCCGGGGCGCTTCGGCGACCCGGGGCGGGCAGACCTCGGCCGGATGGCTCTTCGTGGCCCCGTCCCTGGTGCTGCTCGGGCTGTTCCTGCTCATCCCCGTGCTGATGGCGGCGTGGGTGAGCGTCAGCGACTGGAACGGGCGGGGGTCCCCGTTCGCCGGGCACCGTGAGCTTCGTCGGCGGTGAGAACTACCAGAACGTGCTCACCAGCGAGGGCGGGCTGCAGGCACGGGACTTCGGCACCGCGCTGCGGAACAACTTCTGGTACGTCGTGCTCGTCGTCCCCCTGCAGACCGCGATCTCCCTCGGGCTCGCCGTGCTGGTCAACCGCAAGGTGCTGCGCGGCCGCGGGTTCTTCCGCACCGCGTTCTACTTCCCGTCGGTCACCAGCTCGGTCGCGATCGTGGTCGTGTTCACCGTTCCTGTTCGCCGGCAGCGGCGCGGTCAACAAGGTCGCTGGGATACCTCGGGATCAACGGCCCGAACTGGTTCTCCGACCCGCGCGGGCGTGCTGCACGTGCTGCTGGGCGCCGTCGGGGTCGACCAGGGCCCTCCGCGCTGACCGGGCACGGATTCCTGTCGATCACGTGGTGGGAGTGGTTGGCCGGTCCGAGCGTGGCGATGAGCGCGCTGGTGATCCTGGCGGTCTTCACGACCTCCGGCACGTTCATGCTGCTCTTCCTCGCTGCGCTGCAGAACATCTCCGGCGAGGTCGAGGAGGCGGCGATGATGGACGGCGCCAACGGCTGGCAGCGGTTCCGGCTCATCACGGTGCCGATGCTGCGGCCGACCCTGTTCACCGTCCTGACCCTCGGACTGATCGGCACCTGGCAGGTGTTCGACCAGATCTACGTGGGCACCCAGGGCGGTCCGGCGAAGACCACGATCACCCCGGCGTACCTGTCGTACACGACCTCGTTCGCGAGCCAGAAGTGGGGACAGGGCGCGGCGATCGCGTTCATCCTGTTCTTCATCATCATGGTGCTCGCGGCGTTCCAGCGGTGGGTGCTGCGCGAGCGCACCACCGTGCCCAGGCGGAAGCGTCACGTGGCCGCGGGAGCAGGTCGATGAGCGCGTCCACGGCGCCCACCGGCCTCGCCGCGGTCGCCGCCGCAGGAGACCGTCCAGGGCGGGCCGGTCCGGTCCCAGCGCAGGAGTCGCCCGGTCGCCACCGCGCTCACCTACGCGCTGCTGGTCGTCGATCTCCGTGGTCTACATCTTCCCGTTCCTCCTCCAGGTGATGACGTCGTTCAAGACCGACGGCGACGCGTCGAACAACCCGCTCTCGCTGATCCCGGCGACGTGGACGTCCGCGACCTACCAGACCCTGTTCGCGAGCGACCTGCCGTTCCCCACCTGGGCGATGAACTCGGTGATCGTCACCGTGTGCGTCACCGTCGGGCAGGGTGCTGTTCTGCTCGATGGCGGGGTACGCGCTGGCCCGTCTGCACTTCCGCGGCCGCGGCCTGGTGTACGCCGCCGTCATCGCCGTGATGGCCGTTCCCGGTGTCGTGCTGCTGATCCCGAAGTTCCTGGTGGTGAACCAGCTCGGCATCTACGACAGCTACGCGGGCATGATCATCCCGCTGCTGGCCGACGCCGCTGGCGTCTTCATCATGAAGAACTTCTTCGAGTCGATCCCGGTGAGCGTCGAGGAGGCGGCCCGCATCGACGGCGCCGGCGTGTTCCGCACCTTCTGGTCGGTGGTGCTGCCGATGGCGCGGCCGGCGCGTGATCACGCTGGTGATCCTGTCGTTCCAGGGGTCGTGGAACGAGCTGTCGCACTTCGTGGTCGTCGGCGCAGAGCCCCGAGCTCTACACCCTCACCAAGGGCGTCGCGACGCTGGCGTCGGGCGGCGCGGTCAGGCGCAGCAGTTCCCGCTGAAGCTGGGCGCCGCGCTGCTGATGACGATCCCGGTCGCCGTGCTGTTCTTCATCTTCCAGCGGCAGATCATGAGCACCGCCGAGGGCGCCGAGAAGGGCTGACACCGGACAGCGGCGGGCGGACGAGAGGGCTGACCGGTGCCCCCGGGTCGGGCCCTTCTGTCGTCCGGGCGGCGTCAGCCGACGAGCGACCGCAGCACGTACTGCAGGATGCCGCCGTTGCGGTAGTAGTCGGCCTCGCCGGGGGTGTCGATCCGCACCACGGCGTCGAACTCGACGGGTCGCCGCCGTCCTTGGTGGCCGTGACCTTGCACCGTGCGCGGCGTGGCGCCCTCGTTCAGCGCGGTGACGCCGGTGATGTCGAAGGTCTCGGTGCCGTCGAGCCCGAGCGACTCGGCGGTCTCGCCCTGCGGGTACTGCAGCGGCAGCACGCCCATGCCGATCAGGTTCGAGCGGTGGATGCGCTCGTACGACTCGGCGATCACGGCCTTGACGCCCAGCAGCGCGGTGCCCTTGGCGGCCCAGTCGCGGCTCGAGCCCGAGCCGTACTCCTTGCCGGCCAGCACCACCAGCGGGGTGCCGGCCTCGGCGTAGGACTGCGCGGCGTCGTAGACGCTGGTCTGCTCGCCGCCCTGCGGTGAAGTCGCGGGTGAAGCCGCCCTCGACGCCGTCCAGCAGCTGGTTGCGCAGCCGGATGTTCGGCGAACGTGCCGCGGATCATCACCTCGTGGTTGCCGCGGCGCGAGCCGTAGGAGTTGAAGTCCTTGCGCTCGACGCCGTGCTCGGCCAGGTAGCGGCCCGCCGGGCTGTCGGCCTTGATCGAGCCGGCCGGGCTGATGTGGTCGGTGGTCACCGAGTCGCCGAGCCGCAGGCAGCACCCGGGCGCCGGTGATGTCCTCGACCGGCGCCGGCTCCTTGGCCATGCCGTCGAAGTACGGGGGCTTGCGCACGTAGGTGGACTCGGGGTCCCAGGCGAAGGTGTCGCCCTCCGGGGTCGGCAGCGACTGCCACCGCTCGTCGCCGGCGAAGACGTCGGCGTAGTCGTCGGTGAACATCTCCTGGCCGATCGCGGCGGCGATGGTCTGCTCGACCTCGGCCGGCGTCGGCCAGATGTCGCGCAGGAACACGTCGTCGCCGTCGGCGTCCTGGCCCGAGCGGCTCGGTCTCGAAGTCGAAGTCCATCGTGCCCGGCGAGCGCGTACGCGATGACCAGCGGCGGCGAGGCCAGGTAGTTCATCTTCACGTCCGGGTTGATCCGGCCCTCGAAGTTGCGGTTGCCGGACAGCACCGAGACCACGGCGAGGTCGTTCTCGCTGCACCGCCGCCGAGACCTCGTCGGGGAGCGGGCCGGAGTTGCCGATGCAGGTGGTGCAGCCGTAGCCGACCAGGTGGAAGCCGAGCTTCTCCAGGTACGGCGTCAGGCCGGCCTTGTCGTAGTAGTTGGTGACGACCTTGCAGCCGGGCGCCAGCGAGGTCTTGACCCACGGCTTGCGCTGCAGGCCCTTCTCGACCGCCTTCTTCGCGAGCAGCGCCGCGCGCCGACCATCACCGACGGGTTGGAGGTGTTGGTGCAGGAGGTGATCGAGGCGATCACGACCGCGCCGTGGTCGATCTCGACCTCCTGGCCGTCGAGCGAGACCGTGACCGGGTTCGACGGCCGGCCGCCGCCGTCGGAGTGCTCGGGCGCGGAGCCGCCGTCCTCCTTGTCGCTGCCGGGCGCGGACGGGTCGCTGGCCGGGAAGCTGCCGCCGTTGGTCGTCGCGCACGTGCCCGTCCTCGGCGTAGTCGGGCAGCACCTCGCGGAAGGCCTGCTTGGCGTCGGTGAGCGCGATGCGGTCCTGCGGGCGCTTCGGGCCGGCGATCGACGGCACGACCGTGGACAGGTCGAGCTCGAGGTACTCGGAGAACTCGGCCTCCGTCGAGGGGTCGTGCCACAGGCCCTGCTCCTTGGCGTACGCCTCGACCAGGGCGACCTGCTCCTCGCTGCGGCCGGTCAGCCGCAGGTAGTCGAGCGTCACGTCGTCGATCGGGAAGATCGCGCAGGTGGAGCCGAACTCCGGGCTCATGTTGCCGATCGTGGCGCGGTTGGCCAGCGGCACCGCGGCGACGCCCTCGCCGTAGAACTCGACGAACTTGCCGACCACGCCGTGCTTGCGCAGCATCTCGGTGATCGTCAGGACGACGTCGGTGGCGGTCGCGCCGGCCGGGATCTCGCCGGTGAGCTTGAAGCCGACCACCCGCGGGATGAGCATCGAGACCGGCTGGCCGAGCATCGCGGCCTCGGCCTCGATGCCGCCGACGCCCCAGCCGAGCACGCCGAGGCCGTTGACCATCGTGGTGTGCGAGTCGGTGCCGACGCAGGTGTCCGGGTAGGCCGACGCCGTCGCGCAGGTCATGACCACCCGGGCCAGGTGCTCGATGTTGACCTGGTGCACGATGCCGGTGCCGGGCGGGACGACCTTGAAGTCGTCGAACGCGGTCTGGCCCCAGCGCAGGAACTGGTAGCGCTCGCGGTTGCGCTCGTACTCGAGCTCGACGTTGCGCTCGAAGGCGTCCGCGCGGCCGAAGACGTCGATGATCACCGAGTGGTCGATGACCAGCTCGGCGGGCGCCAGCGGGTTGATCCGCGTCGGGTCGCCGCCGAGCTCGGCGACGGCCTCGCGCATCGTGGCGAGGTCGACGACGCACGGCACGCCGGTGAAGTCCTGCATGATCACGCGGGCCGGGGTGAACTGGATCTCGGTGTCCGGCTCGGCGTCGGGGTCCCAGCCGGCGAGCGCGCGGACGTGGTCGGCGGTGATGTTGGCGCCGTCCTCGGTGCGCAGCAGGTTCTCCAGCAGCACCTTCAGGCTGAACGGCAGCTCGGCGGCGCCGTCGACCGCGGCGAGCCGGTAGATCTCGTAGGACTGCGTCGCCGACCTTCAGGGTGCCCGGGCGCCGAAGCTGTCCTGGCTCACGCTCGCTCCTCGTCGTCGTCACGCATGTATCTTGACGTCAAGATGCTAGTGCCTGCGCCGCCAGCCTGTCACTGCAGCGTGCCGCCGGTCAGGGTCGCTCGAGCTGCCGCGATGGCCGTCGGTACCGCCGTCGGGTCGGGCACGAGCCGGGCGACGCACTCCACGTGGTGGGTCATCGGGAACAGGTCGAACGCCCGCAGCCGCGAGCCGGTAGCCGCGCCCGGCGCGCAGGCCGACGTCCCGGGCCAGCGCGGCCGGGTCGCAGGCGACGTAGGCGACCGCCCGCGGGCGCAGCCGACGACCTGCGTCGACGACCCGCGCCCGGCGCCGGCGCGCGGCGGGTCGAGCACCACCACGTCGGCGTGCTCGCCCAGCGCTCGGGCCGCGCAGGTGGTCCAGCACCGGCTGCTGCGGCCGTGCTCGATCCGCACCTGCGGGAGGTCGTGCAGGTGCGGCGGGCGTCGGCGACGGCGCGGCCGTCGGCCTCGACCGCCACCACCGACCCGGCCGCCCCGACCGCCGTCGGCCAGCGCCGGCGGTGAACAGGCCGGCCCGGCAGTACAGGTCCAGCGCCCGCTCCCCCGGCCGCGGCGCGGCGGCGTCCAGCACCGCGTCCACGAGGCCGCGCCGCGCCGGGGTGCACCTGCCAGAACCCGGCCCCGCTGACCCGGAACGGCACCTCGCCGCCGGCCAGGTCGACCCGCTCGGGCACCCAGTGCGGCCGCGGACGCGGCCGGCTCCTCGCCGCCGGCGCGGCGAGGACGACCGCGGTGCCGTCGGGCAGGCCGCTGACCCGCGGGTCGCGCCGACCGAGCGGCGACGACCACCACGGCTCGCTCGCCGGCGCCGGACGCACCGCCTCGACGCGCTCGACCCCCGGCCAGCGCCGCCCGGTCACGCCGAGCGCCTGGACGCCGTCGGCGGCGATCGGGCAGCGGTCGACGGGCACACGTCGTGCGAGCGGTGCCGCGCAGGCCCGCGCGCCCGTCGGCGTCGACCGCGAACTGCACCCGGGTGCGCCAGCCCAGCCCGTCGCTCGCCGCGCCGGGGACGGGCACCTGCTCGACCTCGACGTCGACCTCGACGCCGGCGAGCCGGCGCAGCTGCTCGGCGACGACCGCGGCCTTGAGCTCGCGCTGCGCCGCCGGCGCGGCGTGCTGCCAGTCGCAGCCGCCGCACCGCCCGGCCGGCCCACGGGCAGGGCGGCTCGACCCGGTCCGGGGAGGCGCTCGAGCACCTCGACGGCGTCGGCCCGCCAGTACCGGGCGCCGCCGGCGCCGCTCGGTGACCCGGGCCCGCACCCGCTCGCCCGGCAGCGCGTGCCGGACGAAGACCACCCGGCCCTCGTGCCGGGCGACGCAGTGGCCCGCCGTGCGCGACCGGCCCGACCTCGAGCTCGAGCTCGCTCGCCGACCTCGAGCCGCACCGGCGTCGCTCACGGCGCCCTCAGGCGACGGCGTCGTCGCGGCGGTCGGCGGGACCGGGTCCTCCGCGAGCGCCGTGCCGGACGTCGCCGCGGCGGCGTCGTCGGCGAGCAGGTCGCCCATCCGCTCCTCGGCGCCGATCGAGGACTGCAGCTGCCACGGCACGCTCGCCACCATCACGCCCGGGGTGAAGTGCAGCCGGCTCTTCAGCCGCAGCGCGCTCTGGTTGTGCAGCAGCTGCTCCCACCAGTGCCCGACGACGTACTCGGGGATGTAGACCACGACCAGGTCGCGCGGGCTGCCCGGCGGATCGCGCACGTAGTCGATGACCGGCCGGGTGATCTCGCGGTACGGCGAGTCCAGCGCCTTCAGCGGCACCGGGATGTCGCAGCGCCTCCCACTCGCTCCTGCAGCGCCTGCGGTCTCCTCCGGGTCGACGTCGACGGTGACCGCCTCCAGCACCGACGGCCGCGGCGGCCCGGGCGTAGGCCAGCGCCCGCATGCGTCGGCTTGTGCATCTTGGAGACCAGCACGATGGCGTGCACCCGCGACGGCAGCACCCGCGCCTGGCCCGTCGATCTCGCAGCGCCAGCTCGTCGGCGCACGTGGTCGTAGTGCGGGCGGATCGCCCGCATCAGCACGAAGAGCACGGCCATCGCCAGGAGGGCGATCCAGGCGCCGTGGGTGAACTTGGTGATCAGGACGACGACCAGCACGGTGCCGGTGATGCACCAGGCCGACGCGCGTTGATCACCCGCGAGCGCCGCATCCGCGCCCGCGCCCGGGGTCGGTCTCGGTGCCGCAGGAGCCGGGTCCAGTGCCGGACCATGCCGGTCTGGCTGAGCGTGAAGGAGACGAACACCCCGACGATGTAGAGCTGGATCAGCCGGGTGACCTCGGCGTCGAAGGCGACGATCAGCACGATCGCGGCGGCGGCCAGGATCAGGATGCCGTTGCTGAACGCGAGCCGGTCGCCGCGGGTGTGCAGCTGGCGCGGGCAGGTAGCCGTCCTGGGCCAGGATCGAGCCCAGCACCGGGAAGCCGTTGAAGGCGGTGTTCGCGGCCAGCACCAGGATGAGGCCGGTCGCGGCGGCGACGACGAAGAACGCCGGCGGGAAGCGGTCGAAGAGCCGTCGGCGAGCTGGCCGATGACCGGGCGACTGGTGGTACTCGGTGCCGTCGGCGAACCGGACCGTGCCGCTGCCGACGCCGTCAGCCGGCTGTCGGCCGGGGTCGTCGCGCGGATGCACCTCGTCGACGTAGACCACGCGCATCGTCGGCCAGGCAGCAGGATCGACATGAGCATGGTGATCGCGAGCGCGCCGAGCAGCGCGCAGCGTGGTGGCGGCGTTGCGGCTCTTCGGCTTCTTGAACGCCGGGACGCCGTTGCTGATCGCCTCGACCCCGGTGAGGGCCGCGCAGCCGGAGGAGAAGGCCCGCAGCAGCAGGAACGCACCGGCCAGCTCGACCAGGCCGCCGTCGAACGCCGGCTGCGACGTCGGTCGTGAACTGCGCGCTGTCGGCCTGCGGCAGGTCGCCGGTGAGCGCGCGGAACGGCCCGACCACGGCCATCCCGAGGATGGCGACCATGAACACGTAGGTCGGGATCGCGAAGCGGTGCCGGACTCCCGCACGCCGCGCAGGTTCATCGCCGTCAGCAGCGACCACGGCGACCACCGCGACGAGCGGCCTCGTGCCCGCGGATGGCGGGCACGCGGACGGCGGCGTACTGCGCGGCCGAGGAGATCGACACCGCGACGGTGAGCACGTAGTCGACCAGCAGCGCGCTGGCGACCGTCAGACCCGGCCTTGGGCCCGAGGTTGACCGTGGCCACCTCGTAGTCGCCGCCGCCGGAGGGGTAGGCGTGCACGTTCTGCCGGTAGGACGCGACGACGACGGCCATCACCAGCGCGACGACGAGCCCGATCTCCAGGAGAACGCGTAGGCCGAGACGCCGGCCGACGCGCCAGGGTCAGGAAGATCTCGTCGGGCGCGTAGGCCACCGACGACAGCGCGTCCGAGGCGAACACCGGCAGCGCGATCCGCTTGGGCAGCAGCGTCTCGCCCAGCCGGTCGCTGCGGAACGGCCGCCCGACCAGCACGCGCTTGACGCCGTCGGCCAGGCTCGCACGAGTCACGCGTCCCGGGGGTGCCCACGAACGACCATGCTAGGCACAGCGGCGGGCGCTCGGGACCGGGGCTCGGCGTGTAGCGTTCCCGCCGTGCACTTCGTGATCATGGGCTGCGGCCGCGTCGGGGCGACGCTCGCCCGCTCGCTGGAGGACCGCGGGCACACCGTGGCCGTCATCGACCAGAACCCGGACGCGTTCCGGCGTCTCGGCGCGGGGTTCGAGGGCACCACGGTCACCGGCGTCGGCTTCGACCGGGACACCCTGGTCGAGGCCGGGATCGAGCACGCCTACGCGTTCGCCGCGGTGTCCAGCGGCGACAACTCGAACATCCTCGCCGCGCGGGTGGCCCGCGAGACCTTCGGCGTCTCGAACGTGGTGGCCCGCATCTACGACCCGGGCCGCGCCGAGGTCTACCAGCGGCTCGGCATCCCCACGGTGGCGACGGTCGCTGGACCGCGGACCAGATGCTGCGGCGGCTGCTCCCCCACGGCTCCGCGCCGGTGTTCACCGACCCCAGCGGCAGCGTGCTGATGGCCGAGGTCCAGGTGGCGACCTCGCTGGGTGGGCCGGCCGCTGCGCGCACCTGGAGACCCAGACCGGCGCCCGGGTCGCGTTCCTGACCCGGCTCGGCAAGGGCGTCGTCCCGACGACCGAGACCGTCTACCAGGAGGGCGACCTCGTCCACCTGCTCGCGCCCGTCGACGCCGTCCCGGAGCTCGAGCGCCGGCTGACGCGTCCGCCGGACCAGGACTGAGGCAGGAGCTGACGTGCGCGTCGTCATCGCCGGGGCCGGCAGCGTCGGCCGCTCGATCGCCCGCGAGCTGCTGGGCAACGGGCACCAGGTGCTGCTGGTCGACAAGGCCCCGGAGGCGATGAAGCACTCCTCGGTGCCGGACGCCGACTGGCTGCTGGCCGACGCCTGCGAGGTCGACTCGCTGTCCGAGGCCGGCCTGGAGGACGCCGACGTCGTCGTCGCCGCCACCGGGGACGACAAGGCCAACCTGGTCGTGTCGCTGCTGGCCAAGACCGAGTACGGCGTCCCCCGCACGGTCGCGCGCGTGAACAACCCCAAGAACGAGTGGATGTTCGACGAGGCCTGGGGCGTCGACGTCGCCGTCTCGACGCCGCGGCTGATGACGGCGCTGGTCGAGGAGGCCGTCTCGATCGGCGACCTGGTGCGGATCTTCACCTTCCAGCAGGGCCAGGCGAACATGCTCGAGTTCACGCTGCCCGACGACTCGCCGCTGGTCGGCACCCGCGTGGGCGACGTCGACTGGTCGCCCGACACGGTGCTGGTCGCGATCATCCGCGAGGAGCGCCCGATCGCCCCGAGCGCGGACGACGTGCTCGAGGCGCACGACGAGCTGCTGATCATCGCCGCGCCCGAGTTCGAGGCCGACCTCAAGGCGATGCTCAGCCCGGGCTCGGGGCCCGACCCGAAGCCGGCGCGTCAGCCCGCGGACTGAGCGCCGCGGTCGTCCGCGTCGGCCGTCGCCTCGTGGTCGGGCACGGCCCGCGGGACGGCCCGCAGCAGCAGCCAGCTCACCCACACCATCAGCGCGAACGCCGGCGGACCCATCGCCAGCCGGGCGGCGCCGAGCGCACCCACCATGTCGGCGAGGTAGAGCGGCACCTGCACGAGCAGCCGCAGCAGGAAGAACCCCGCCCACAGCCAGGTGACGCGCTGGTAGACCGCGAGCCGCGCCGGGACCCGCCGCCACGCCAGGCCCTCGCCCGTGAGCGGACCGAGCAGCAGGCCGATCACCGGGTACGGCCCGGGGCCGACGTGACGCTGCGTGCCCAGGACACGGAACCGGCGGAACGGCAGCGTCGAGACCAGGCACAGCAGCCCGTAGCCGACGTTGAGCAGGAAGCCGGGCAGGTAGAAGTTCCGGGCCTCGCCGGAGACGAGCGCGAACCCCGCGCAGATCGCGACCCCGACCGCGCCCGACAGCGCCTGGCTCGGCGCCGAGCGGGTCAGGACGCGCAGCACGATCGCGAGCAGGGCCGCGCCGACCGACACCGCCAGGGCGATCGTGAGGTCGCGCAGCAGCGTGTAGGTGAGGACGAACAGCACGCCGGGCACGAGCGTCTCCGCCGCGCCGCGGACGCCGCCGACCGCCTGCGCCAGCGAGAAGTCCTCGGCCCCCGCCTGGGCGAGACCACCGGTGCGGCCGGCCGGGGCCGCTGGTGCCGCGTCCGCGGGGAGCGCCTCGACCAGGTCCTCCACCACGTCGTCGTGGCGGCCGCCGCCGCTCCACGGCCGCCGGAGCGAGCGCCGGGTCGGGCTCGGGCGACGGCTGGGGCTGGGGCTCGGGGCGGGGGCTGTGGGCTGGGGCTGGGGCTGGGGCTGTGGCTGGGCGTCCCGCACCGGCTCGGGAACCGGCGGCGTCCCGGTCGCGTCGCCGTGGGCCTCACCGAAGCGCTCCTCGTCGCGCAGCGGCGGCTGCCAGCCGGCACGACGTGCACCGTGCGCCGAGCCGTTCTGCGCCGCCTGATCGGTGTCGCCCTGGTGGGTGCCGTTCGGCGCTCGGCCCCCGTCGGCCGCCTGCTCGGCGGCGCGCCGAGCCTCGCGCGCCGCCCGACGGGTCAGGGGCGCGCCGTCCTCAGGGGTCACGCGCTCGACCCCGCGGTGAGCTCGTAGGTCGGGTTGTACATCACCTTGCGACCCTCGGAGCAGGAGACCAGGCCCTCGACCCGCACCGTGCGACCGGCGTCGATGCCGGCGATCTCGCGCCGGCCGAGCCAGATCAGCACCACCGAGCCGGTGCCGTCGAAGAGCTCGGCCTCCAGCGCGGGGACGCCGGCGCGAGGACGCAGCGTGACGCTGCGCAGCGAACCGGCCAGGCGCACCCGCCGGCGGCCGCTGAGCTCGCTGCACGGGGTGCCGCCGAGGCGGCGGGAGCGCTCCTGCTCCTCGACGGCGTCGGCCTGGGTCTGGGACCGGGTCAGCCGGCGCAGCACCGAGCGCAGTCCGCCGCCGCCGTCACCGCTCACCTCACCAGGGTACGTCCGCTCCGCGCCGGTCGCGGGTCGGATCGGGTGGCTGCCGTGGCCGCCCACCTCAGCGGCGCTCGGTGATCTCGGGGCCGCGCTCGAACGGCGCGAGGTCGTCCGCGACGGTCCGGTCCGCAGCGGCGTCGTCGGTGCCCCCGTCGGCCTCGGGCGCCGCAGTCGGGGTGGCGGGCCGCGCCGCCGCCGGCAGCGTCAGCGGCAGCAGGTCGCGCGGGGCCATCGCGTCGGCCCCCCGGACCACCACGCTGGAGCGCAGGACGTCCTCGAGCGCCGCGGCGGCGTCGTGGTCGTGCGAGGCCGGGCCGCCGAAGACCCCGCGCAGGAACCAACGGGGGCCGTCGACGCCGACGAACCGGCTCGCCTGGTGCCCGGTGCGGCCGTCGGCCGTGCGCACGGGGATGCGTGCGATCAGCTCGCGCCCGAACACCCCCGGCACCTCGTCGGCGGTTCCGCCCTGCTTGGTCACCTGCGCACCGATCTCGGCGCGGATGTCGTCCCAGACGCCCAGGGTGCGGGGGGCGGCGAACGCCTGCAGCTGCAGGGTCGAGCCGCCGAGGGCGATCGTCACGGCGATCACGCGCTGGGTCTTGTCCTCGATCTCCAGGCGCAGCTCCATGCCCTCGCGGCCCGGCAGTCGCAGGGCGCCGAGGTCGATCCGCTCCGCGCCGTCGTCCTCGTCGATCTCGGACAGGTCGAACGGGCCGTGCTCGCGGCGGTCGTGCTCGGCCGCGGCCCGCGCCTGCTCGAGGTCCTCGTCGACCTCGTCCGCGTCGTCCGGGTCGTCGGCGTCGTCGGCCTCGGCGTCGTCGGCGACCTCGGTGTCGTCAGCGACCTCGGTGCCGTCAGCGACCTCGGTGCCGTCACGACCTCGGTGCCGTCGACCTGCGCCGCGTCCTCGTCGCGGTTGCGCTTGAACCACGCCATCAGATCCGTCCTCCCACGTGCTGCTGCTGCCGGCTGTCGGGGCCGGGCTCGGCCGGACCGAACCCGCCGGTGGAGCCGTGACCTCCGGCCCCGCGGACCGAGACGGGCAGCTCCTGGTCGGCAGCCACCACCTCGAACCGGGCGTGCTCGACCCGCTGGACGACCAGCTGGGCGATGCGGTCGCCCCGCCGGACCGTGAACTCCTGGTCGGGATCGGTGTTCAGCAGGGTGACCTTGATCTCCCCGCGGTACCCCGCGTCGACCGTGCCCGGACCGTTGAGCACCGTCACCCCGTGCCGGGCCGCGAGCCCCGAGCGCGGGTGCACCAGGCCGACGAAGCCGTCCGGCAGGGCCAGGGCCACGCCCGTGGCCACCGTCGCCCGCCCGCCGCCGGGCGCGAGCCGGGCGTCCTCGCGGGCCACCAGGTCGGCGCCGGCGTCGCCGGGGTGCGCGTACGACGGCACCGGGAGGTCCGGGTCGAGCATCTGGACCGCGACGGCCACCGAGGTGGCGGCGGGCTCGGGAGGGGCGCTCACGGTCCTCGACTGTAGTGGTGCCACGCTGGGCGCATGGACCCGACGGGTACCCCCTCCCCGCTGCACGACGAGCGGCTCTGGCCGTCGCCGGGCACCTGGCTCGTGGTGCCGCTGCTCGGCGCCCTGGTCGCCGTCTCGCTCCTGCCGGTGGGTGCCGTCGCCGCCCTGGTGGCCGTCGTGGTCGTGCTCACGGTGGTCGTCACCGGGCTCGTGCTGGCCTCCGCCCCGGTGCGGGTGGCCGGCGGCGAGCTGGTCGCCGGCCCCGCCCGCATCCCGGTCGCCCTGCTCGGCACCGCCGAGCCGCTGCGCGACACCGACGCCCGTCAGGCCCGCGGCCCCGGGCTGGACGCGCGCGCCTACCTGCTCGTGCGCGGCTGGGTGCAGCCGATGGTCCGGGTGCAGGTGCTCGACGACCAGGACCCCACCCCGTACTGGCTGGTGTCGACCCGGCGTCCCGAGGAGCTCGCCCAGGCGATCGGGACCGCGATCGGGCCGCGAGCTCGGACCGCGCGCGGGCACGACGACGCGCCGCCGCCCGGCGGGGGCGACGGCGCGTAGGAGGACGGATCGGCCGGGCCCGGTCAGGACCCGACGGCCCGGCGGGAGCCGGGCCGAGAGGTCAGGCGGCGCACTCCTTGCAGATCGCCTGGCCGTTCTTGTCCGAGGCGAGCTGGCTGCGGTGGTGCACCAGGAAGCAGCTGCTGCAGGTGAACTCGTCGGCCTGGCGCGGCAGCACGCGGACCGAGAGCTCCTCGTTGCTGAGGTCCGCACCGGGGAGCTCGAAGCCCTCGGCCGCCTCGGCCTCGTCCTCGTCGACCTTGCCCGAGTTCTTGTCGGCGCGCCGTGCCTTCAGCTCCTCGAGGGAGTCCTCGTTCAGCTCGTCGTCGGTCTTGCGAGGCGCGTCGTAGTCGGTCGCCATGGGGTGTTTCACGCTCCGGGGTGTGTCGTCGCACGGGGTGGTGCGGTGGGTGGTGCGGGTCGTGCGGTCGTCGGTCGCGGTCGTCCGCGGACGGGAGGGGCTCCGTGTGAACGCCGCGGACCCCGGTTTTGTGCCCGGGGAGGGCGGGGCACGTCATCGGGCCGAGCACGGGGTCGCGCGCAGGATCATGCACCACGGCGTGCCCGAGCGCACCTCCGGTCCGCGCCCTGGCGCGGCGCGACCTCGCCCGGGGCGGCCGCAGACCGCACGCACCGCCACGGACCGTACCCGGGCGCACCCCGGACGGCCCTACCTCCGGGCACGACACAGACCGCCGGTCGGGGCGTCGCGTAGGGTGCGGCCGTCGAGGCGATCCGGCGAGTTGTCCGGTTCGTCCGGGGAGCGGTGGGTCTCCCACCGCGCGACGGAACAGGAAGGTGGTGTCATGAGCGAGTTCACGACCGAGCTCACCGGCCGGGCCGAGGAGGCGATCGCCTCCCTGCGGGAAGCGGCCGCCGGCGGCGACGACTACCTCGTCGAGGTCCGCGTGGGCGAGCTGCAGTCGCTCGCGCGGCTGGCCGACGACCACGGCGTCGAGCTGCCCCTGGTGGGCGAGGAGCTGGCCCGCCACGGCGTCCCCACCGAGCTGGCGCTGCCCGAGGGCGAACCGTCCCCCACCGGCCCCATCGTGCTGGACCCGGTCCAGGACCCCGTCGTCCGCGACGCGATGGCCGGCTGACGCGCGGCCTGATCCCGCGCCACCTCAGGACCCGTCGCGGTCCGCCCCGAGCTCGTCCAGCAGACGGGCGAGCTCGCCGTGCAGCCGCGGCGCCGCGGCCACCACGAGCTCCTCGCCCGGGTGCAGCCCGCGAGCCCCGGTGACCCGGGCGCCCGCCTCACGCGCCACGAGCACGCCGGCCGCCTGGTCCCACGGCTGCAGCCCCCGCTCGAAGTAGGCGTCGAGCCGTCCGCTCGCCACCGCGCACAGGTCGAGCGCGGCCGAGCCCATCCGGCGGATGTCGCGCACCTGCGGCAGCAGCGCGGCGACCACCGCGGCCTGGTGCCGGCGGCGCTCGGCCAGGTAGCCGAACCCGGTGCCGACCAGCGCGGTCGACAGGTCGACGTCGGCCGGACCGGTGAGCAGCCGGCCGTCGAGCCGGGCTCCGCCCCCGGCCGAGGCGGTCCAGGTCTCCCCCGTGGTCGGGTTGTGCACGCAGCCGGCGAGCACCTCCCAGCCGGACGGATCGGGCTGGCCGCGCACCACGGCCACGCTCACCGCGTACGCCGGGATGCCGTACAGGTAGTTGACCGTGCCGTCGATCGGGTCGACCACCCAGGTGAGCCCGCTGGTGCCGGCCCGCAGACCGCCCTCCTCACCGAGCACGCCGTCGTCGGGCCGCTCGCCGAGCAGCCGCTCGAGCACGAGCGCCTCGGCTGCGGTGTCCATCGCGGTGACGACGTCGACGGGGCTGGTCTTGGTGGCCTCGACCCGGACCTGGTCGGGACGGCCGTCGCGGACCAGGTCGCCGGCGGCCCGGGCCGCCCGCTCGGCCAGCTCGGCCAGCTCGGCCAGCTCGGCCGGCTCGGCGGCTCGGCCGGCTCGGCGGCTCGCTCACGCGTCCGCCACCGCCGGCTGCTCCCAGTCGACCCCGCACGCCGCCGGGCGGTCGCCGCGCAGGTTGCGGCAGCACCCGACCGGGCACAGGTCGTGCACCGACGGCAGGCCCGGGGCGTCGAGGGTCGGGCCCCGGCCCGAGCCCGCAGCGCTCGGCCACCAGATCGACCAGCGCGCGGACGAAGCCGGGGTCGGTGCCCACCGTGGCCGCCCGCCGCATCCGCAGGCCGACTCGCTCGCAGGTGGCCGCGGCCTCGGTGTCGAGGTCGTAGACGACCTCCATGTGGTCGCTGACGAACCCGATCGGCGCGAGCACCACGGCCCGGGTGCCGCGACCGGCGAGGTCCTCGAGGTGGTCGTTGACGTCGGGCTCGAGCCACGGCTGGGTCGGCGGCCCGGACCTGCTGCAGTAGACGAGGTCGTACGCCGTCGCCCCCGCCCGCGCTGCGACGGCCGCCGCGACCCCCTCGTGCTGGGCCACGTAGGCGTGCCCGTCCGGGCCGGAGACGTCGTCCATCGCGGTAGGTACCGAGTGCGTGACGAACACCAGCCGCGGCTCGTCGTCCTCGCCGGGGAGGCGTGCGGCGTCCAGGGCCGCGCGGACGGCGTCCGCGTTGGCCCCCACGAACCCGCTCGTCCCGCCGTAGCGGCGGACCTGGTCGACCTCGACCGCTCGCCCCTCGGCCGCGAGCGCGGTCAGGGCGTCGGCGACGTCCTCCCGGTACTGCCGGCACCCGGAGTAGGACGAGTAGGCGCTGGTGGTCAGGACCAGGGCGCGCCGTGCCCCGGCCTCGTGCGCCTCGCGCAGCGTGTCGACCAGGTACGGCGCCCAGTTGCGGTTGCCCCAGCACCACCGGGAGGTCGATGCCGCGGCCGTCGAGCTCGGTGCGCAGCGCGGCCAGCAGGGCGCGGTTCTGGTCGTTGATCGGGCTGCGCCCGCCGAACATCCGGTAGTGCTCGCCGACGGCCTCGAGCCGCTCGTCCGGGATGCCCCGGCCCCGGGTCACGTTGCGCAGGAACGGCACCACGTCGTCCTGACCCTCCGGTCCGCCGAAGGACAGCAGCACCAGGACGTCGTACGGCAGGGGTCCGGTCATGGGTGCATCGTCGCACCCGGTCAGGAGCGCGGGACGGGCGCGGTGACCTTGAACCGCAGGGCGAACACGCGGGTGAGGAACACCAGCAGCACCACCCCGGCCGCGGCCGGCACGCCGCCGAGGTCCGCCTTCCACAGCACGGCGTAGACGACCGCGCCGAGCAGGGCGGGCGTCGCGTAGAGCTCGGTCTGCGCGAGCACCTCCGGCACCCGGTTCGTCAGCAGGTCGCGGATCACGCCGCCGCCGATGCCGGTGATCATGCCGACGAGGACCGCCGCCACCACCGGCGCTCCGAGCCCGAGCGCCTTGAGCGTCCCCGCCACGACGAAGATGCCGAGCCCGGCGGCGTCGAGGACCAGGATCGCGCGGCGCACGGCGTCGACCCGCGGGTGCAGCCAGAACGTCACCAGGCCCGCCGCGCAGCAGGCGGCGATGAGGCGCGGGTCGCTGATGCCGACCGGCGGGACGGCCCCGATCAGCACGTCGCGCAGGACGCCGCCGCCGAGCCCGGCGCAGCAGGCCAGCACCAGCACGCCGAACAGGTCGAAGCGCTGCCGGACCGCCGCGAGACCGCCCGAGAGGGCGAAGACGAAGACCCCGACGAGGTCCAGGACGATCAACGGCACGGGCGAACGCTACGCCAGCGCGCCACCCGGCCCGGCGTCCACGGGCGGGGCCGGTCGCGGGCCTACAGTGGCCGCACGAGACCCGAGGGAGTGGCACATGGACGACGTCGAGCTCGTCGGCGTGCACGACGACGGCGAGCACCTGGTGCTGGCCGGCCCCGACGGCGGCAGGTACCTGCTGGCCATCGACGAACCGCTGCGGGCGGCCGTGCGCCGCGACCGCGCGCGACTGGGTCAGCTGCAGATCGCGATCGACGGGTCGTTGCGGCCCAAGGAGATCCAGCGCCGCATCCGCGGGGGCATGAGCGCGCAGGAGCTCGCCGAGGCGTCCGGCCTGCCGCTCGAGCACGTGCTGCGCTACGAGGGCCCGGTGATGGCCGAGCGCGAGCACGTGGCGCAGCGGGCCCGCGCCACCGCCGTGCAGCGCACCGGCTCCACCGCCGTCTCGCTGGAGGCCCTGGTCTCCCAGCGGCTCGGCGCCCGGGGCGTGACCGACGAGCGCGAGTGGGACGCCTGGCGCGAGGACACCGGCTCCTGGGTGGTGCAGGTCTCCTTCACCGCCGGCGGCCGCGCCCGCGCGGGCCAGTGGCGCTTCGACCCGGGTGCCGCCCACCTCGAGCCGATGGACGACGAGGCCCGCTGGCTCACGGCGCGCACCGAGCAGGAGGGCCCGCTCGGCGGCGGCGCCCGCCGGCTCAGCGCGGTCAAGGTGCAGGAGAAGGTCTACGACGTCGAGGCCGACGGCGGCGTGCGCCCCAGCACGCGCGAGGCCGCCCCGCGCGACCGCACCGTCGACCTGCTCGACGCCCTGCGCGGCCGCCGCGGCAAGCGCCAGCCCGTGCTCGACGGCGAGGGCGAGCCCGAGCAGGGCGACCTGGTCGACGAGCTTCTCGAGGGCGCCGACGCCCCGCCGCCGGCCGCCCACCCCCCGGCCTCGCGCCCGGACGAGGCCACCGACGCCGAGATCCTCGCCCTGCCCGAGCCCGCCGCCGCCGAGCCCGCCGAGCCGACGACGCCGACGTCGAGGCGTCCGACCGACGAGATCGACCTCACCGACGACGCCACCACCCCGAGGCCGACGAGCAGTCGGCCCCGGTGTCCCGACGCCAGTCCCGCTCCCGCGGCAAGCAGCGCCGAGCCAGCGTCCCCAGCTGGGACGACATCGTCTTCGGGGCCAAGAAGGACTGACGCTCCTCGAGCCGGGACCCACCCGGCCGAGGGCAGGTGGTCGGCTCGGGCGGTCGTCCCGGCGTAGGGCAGGATGGGCGCCCGTGGCAGAGCTGGTCTTCTTCTCCGGGACGATGGACTGCGGCAAGTCGACCCTGGCGCTGCAGATGGACCACAACCACGCCGCCGCGGGCCGCGGCGGCCTGATCTTCACCCGGTACGACCGGGCCGGCGAGGCCGTCCTGTCGAGCCGCCTCGGTCTGCGCACCGAGGCCCTCGAGGTCACCGACGCCACCGACTTCTGGGCCGAGGTGACCCACCGCCGGATGGCGGGCGGCCGGGTCGACTACCTGGTGTGCGACGAGGCGCAGTTCTACTCGCCCGAGCAGGTCGAGGAGCTGGCCCGCATCGTCGACGACCTCGGCGTCGACGTCTTCGCCTTCGGGATCACCTCGGACTTCCGGACCCAGCTGTTCCCCGGGTCGCAGCGGCTCGTCGAGCTGGCCGACAAGGTGCAGGTGCTGCAGGTCGCCGCGCTGTGCTGGTGCGGTGCCCGCGCCACCCACAACGCCCGCACCCTCGACGGCGTGATGGTCGTCGAGGGCGCCCAGGTGGTGGTCGGCGACGTCGACGAGGAGGAGGGCGAGATCGGCTACGAGACGCTGTGCCGCCGCCACCACATGCGCCGGATGACCGCGCACGCCGCGCGGGCAGCGGCGATGTCGCCGGACGTCCTGCCCTTCGACCTCGACGTCTGCGCTGTACCTGTTGGGCCGAGCGACCGGGCTCTGTCTGGCCGCGGCCGCATCGGCCCGGTCGCCGAGGGCCGGCGGGCGCACGGACCGGCGCCGCGTCGTCCCGTCCTGACGGGCGTCAGCGGCCGGGCGGGCGGACGAGCAGCGGGATCGCCACCTCGTCGGCGGTGCGGCTGCCGTGCATGCCGATCAGGGCGAGCAGCTCGGTCCGCTGCACCCGGGAGTCGTGGACGCTGCGGTCGCCGCGCGAGGCGACCACGACGTCACCGATCCGCGGCACGGCGAGCTCGCCCACCGGGCCGAACCAGCCGGCGGCGACCGCCTCGTCGCGGGACAGGACGTCGAAGTCGGGCAGCTCCGCGCGCCAGCGGGCCAGGACCGCCTCGACCCGGCCCGGCTCGCAGTAGAGCATCGGGGCACGCGGCTCTCCGCCGGTGAGGCGCACCCCCTCGGCGAGCGAGCGCTCGAGCGCGGAGCCGGCGGCGAGGTCGAGACGGGCGCCGTCGGGGATGTCGACCATCCCGTGGTCGGCGGTGACGAGGAGCAGCGCGTCGGAGGGCAGTCGCGCCGCGAGCGAGCGGATGGCGAGGTCGACCGCGGACAGCTCGTCGCACCAGGCGTACGACCCGCAGCCGTCGACGTGACCGACCTTGTCGAGGTCGCCCCAGTAGACGTAGACCAGCGTGCGCGCCGCCGAGCGCACGGCCGCTGCCGCGGCGTCGACCCGCGCGTCGAGGGTGCCCGCCGCGACGAACCGCGCCCCGCGCAGGGCCGCCTCGGTGAGGCCGGACCCCTGGAAGAACCCGGGCCCGACCTGGACGACCTCGACGCCCTGCGCCGCCACCTGCTCGAACACGGTGCGTCGCGGCTGCCAGACCCGGGGGTCGGGGCCGTCCTCCCAGCTCAGCTCGTTGAGCAGCCGGTCGGTGCCGGGGTCGAGCACCTGGTAGCCGACGAGCCCGTGGGTGCCGGCGAGGGTGCCGGTGCCGAAGGTGCCCATCGAGGTGGCGGTGGTCGAGGGGAACCCGGCCGCCAGCCCGCGCCCGGCGGCGCGCAGCGAGGTCAGGTACGGGGCGTACGACGCGCGCCGGGCCAGCAGGGTGTCGCCGAGCCCGTCGACCAGGACGACCACGACCCGGTTCGCGGCGGGCAGCTCCCAGGTCGGCTCGACCGCGCCGTCGACGGTGAGGTCCATCGCGCGCGCGACGGCCGGCAGCACCTCGGCGAGCGAGGCCGTCCCCGTCGGTGCCTGCGCGAGATCCCCCGAGGGCGAGGTCACGCCGGCGCGCGGGCCGCGCCCGCCGCACCGGTGGCGCGCGACAGCTCGCGCGCGAAGGAGAGCGCGTCGGCGACGGCGTCGACACCCTCCGCGGCGCTCGAGACCCGCACGACGATGTCGTCGCCGCGACATGGTGCCGGTGTAGCCGTGGTCGGCCTCGCAGGCGGGGTCCGAGCAGCCGGCGGGCTCGAGGTCGAGCCGCTGCACCGACCCCCACCCCACGGTGAGGCTCAGCTCGTCGGGCGAGGTGCCGGCCCGGTGCGCCATCGGCTCGGCCACCACGTGCTGGAGCACGACGGTGCGCACGGCGTGCAGCGGCACCGCCTCGGTCGAGGCGCTGGCGTAGGCGGTGGGCGAGACGTCGTCCGGGCCGTGGTCGTCGACGTGCGCCACCACCAGGCGGGTGCCGGTGACGACGAGCACGGTGACGTGCCGCCGCACCTCCTGCGCGTCGAAGGTCGTCTCCTGGTGCACGAGGTGGGCCCGCACGGGCTCGCCCCCGAGAGCGGTGGCGACGACCTGCTGCACCAGCGCCGGGTAGTACCCGGCGCGCTCGATGCCGGCCCTGACCTCGGCGGGCAGGGCGTCCGGCTCGGGACGGCGGTGTCATGCCCGCATCCTTCCAGCCCCGGCGCCGCGACCTCACAGCGCACGCCGGGTGCCGGTGTCGCGCCGGTCCGGCGGACGGCAGAGCCGGACGCCTGCCCACAGCGGGGAGAGCCGCTGCTGGCCCACGACGACGGGGTCCAGCCGCAGCTCGACCACCTCGGGGAGCTCGTCGGCGAGCACCGAGACGCGGGCGAGCAGGTCCTCGAGCCCGGCGACGTCGAGCCTCGGGGTGCCGCGGTAGCCGAACAGCCGCGGGGACGCCTTGACCGACCGCACCAGGTCGTGGACGTCGACGTCGGTGAGCGGGGGGATCCGGTGGGCCACGTCGCCGAGCAGGTCGACGGCGTCGCCGGCGAGGCCGAACGAGACGATCGGGCCGAACAGCGGGTCCTCCATCGACGTGATCACCACGGGCACGCCGCTCGGCGCCATCGGCTGCACGAGGAAGCCCGCGGCCAGGCCGGGGTCGTCGGTGCCGGTGATCATCGCGGCCAGGTCGTGCCGCAGCGCCGCCTCGTCCGGCACGTCGAGCCGGGCGCCCATGACGTCGCGGCGCTCGCGCAGCTGCTTGTCGGCGTACTTCACCGCGACCGGCCACCCGACCCGGTCGGCGGCGGCGACCGCGTCGTCGACGGTGGCGGCGTGCTCGGTGGGCCAGACCTCGATGCCGTAGGCCGCGAGCAGCGCCCGCACCTCGTCCGGGCGCCAGGGTCACCGTCTGCGGCAGCCGTGTCGGCCCGGGCCAGCGCCTCCTCCACGACGATCCGCGCGGCGAGCCGGTCGCACCCCTGCGGCTCCACCGGCGTGCCCTGCTCGCGCCGGCGCCACTCCGCGTACCGCGTGACGGCGGCCAGGGCGCGCACGGCGTCCTCCGGCGTCGGGAACGCCGGGACCGTGCGGGTGCCGCGCATGCCCTCGTGCGTCACCTCCCGCAGCCCGACGAAGCAGGCGAGCGTGGTCTTGTCCGACTCGGCCGAGACCGCGGCCACCTGCTCGACCAGCTCGGTGTCGACCGCGGCGATCGGGGGGATGAAGCTGGCGACCACGGCGTCGGCGTCGGGGTTCGAGAACGCCTGCCGCAGAGCGGCTCCGAACGTGGCGGCGTCGGCCTCGGTGGCGACGGTGAGCGGGTCCCCGGCGAGCTCGAGGTCCCAGCTGCTGAGCGCGTCGGCCACCAGCGAGGCGAGCGCGTCGGAGTTGGTGACGACGCCGATCCGCCGGCCGGCCGGGAGCGGCTGGTGCACGAGCAGCTGGGCGACGTCGAACATCTGGTGGATGTTCTCGGTGCGCACCACCCCGGCCTGGCGCAGCATCGCGTCGAAGGCCTCGCGCGGCGCGTGCGACTCGCGCACGACGTGCCCGGCCGGCACGCCGTACCCGCTCGTCCCGGACTTCACGACGACGACCGGCTTGACCCGCGAGATCCGGCGGGCGACGCGGGAGAACTTGCGCGGGTTGCCGACGCTCTCGAGGTACAGGCAGACGACGTCGGTGCGGGGGTCGTCCTCCCAGAACTGCAGCAGGTCGTTGCCGGAGACGTCGGCGCGGTTGCCGGCGGAGACGAACACCGACAGCCCGAGCCCGCGCCGCCCGGCCGCCGCCAGCACCGCGACGCCGAGTGCGCCGGACTGGCTGAACAGCCCGAGCCGCCCGGCGGCGGGCAGGTCGGGTGACAGCGAGGCGTTGAGCCGCACGGCCTCGTCGGTGTTGAGCAGCCCGAACGAGTTCGGGCCGACGACCCGCATGCCCTGGGCGCGAGCGCGGCGCACCAGCTCGCGCTGCAGCCGGGCGCCCTCCTCCCCGCTCTCGGCGAAGCCGCCGGAGACCACGACGACGCCGCGCACCCCCGCCTCGGCGCACTGGCCGAGCACGTCGTGCACGGCGGCTGCGGGCACCGCGACCACCGCGAGGTCGACGGGGGCGCCGACGGCGGTGACGTCCGGGTAGGCGGTGAGGCCGGCGATCGCGTCGGCGGTCGGGTGCACCGGGTACACCTCGCCGGTGAAGCCGCCGGCGAGCAGGTCGGAGACGAGCGCCTCGCCGATCGTCCCCTCGTTGCTGCTGGCGCCGATGACGGCGACCGAGCGCGGGTGCAGCAGGCCGGACAGGCTGGCGGCCTCGGCCCGGTGCTCGCGGGCGGCCATCACGGCCATCGAGCGCGCGGTGGGGTCGATGTCGAACGCCAGCGAGATCACGCCGTCGTCGTAGTGGTTGCTCACCTCGTAGCCGGCGTCGCGGAAGACGCCGACCATCTTGCGGTTCTGCGGCAGGACCTCCGCCTCGAACCGCTGGATGCCGCGCTCGAGGGCGGCCGCCGCGAGGTGCTCGAGCAGGACCGAGCCCAGCCCGCGTCCCTGGTGGTGGTCGGAGATGTTGAAGGCGACCTCGGCCACGCGGGGAGCGGTGCGGTCGAAGCGGCCGACCCCGACGATGCGGTCGCCGACGAGGGCGACGATCGCGACCCGGTCGAGGTGGTCGACGTGGGTGAACCGCTGCGAGGTCGCGGTCGGACAGCCGGGGCATCGGGGCGAAGAAGCGCAGGTAGGTCGACTCGGGCGACTGCGCGAGGTGGAAGGCCTGCAGCGCCTCGGCGTCCTCGGCGCGGATCGGGCGCAGGTGGGCGGTGCCGCCGTCGCGCAGGACGACGTCGGCCGCCCAGTGCTCGGGGTAGCCGGGCCCGGCTGCGCCCGCGGGGCCCGCGGCTGCCGGATCGGCCATCCGGGCAGCCTACGGCCTCGCCGCGGGCTGCCCGGTGACCGCCGGCCGATGTGCCGTGCGGTCGGGCGCGGGATCAGGCGGTGCGCACCTGCGGGCCCTTGAACGCCTTGACGATGGCGCCGAACGGCAGCAGGGCCGCGAGCGGGAAGACCCACACGTCGCCGGTCGAGAACAGGATGTAGCCGACGTAGGCGAAGCAGACCAGCGCGATCACGCCGTTGGTCAGGCGGTTCGCGCCCACGGAAGCCGGTCGCGGCGATGACCAGGCAGCCGAGGCCGCCGAGCGCGACGAGCACGACGGTGAGCAGGTAGATCGAGTCCATCAGGTGGTTCCCTCGCTGGGCGCGCGAGAGGACCCGGTGTCCCCCCGTCGGCGAGAACCGTAGGGTCCGGGACGGCACCGCTCGTGGTGGTTTCGGTGGATGTGCGGCTGTCCGGGTGATCCGCCCGTCGCGGACGGTGCCGTGTCGGCGTGCCAGGGTGGCCGGATGGAGCTGCGTGACGCGATCAGGCGACGCCGGATGGTGCGCGCCTACGACCCCGACCGCCCGGTGCCGACCGACGTGGTCGACCGGCTGCTCGAGCACGCCGTGCGGTCACCGTCCGCCGGCTTCAGCCAGGGCTGGGACTTCCTCGT
The DNA here is from genome assembly GCA_963750285.1 of uncultured Actinomycetota bacterium. Lineage (GTDB taxonomy): Bacteria > Actinomycetota > Actinomycetes > Actinomycetales > CAWJMD01 > JBBQSN01. The sequence goes on from CAVVQA010000005.1 coordinate 340,065, forward strand.
GCTCGAGACCGCCGAGGAGCGGGACCTGTTCTGGCGCAGCACGACCGAGCCGGGCACCGACCCCGGCAGCGTGGCTCCGTGGCCTGATGAGCGCACCGTTGCTGGTGGTGTGCCTCAGCCACAAGGACGCCTACCTCGACCGGTACGCCGAGCCGGACAAGGGCTGGACCGACCGCGACGAGGCGCGCTGGCCCGTGCCGTACTGGGACGTCGACACCGGGATGGCGGCGCTGCTGATGCTGCTCACGGCCGTCGACGAGGGGCTCGGGTCGTGCTTCTTCGGGGTGCCGCCCGAGCACCACGACTCCTTCCGGACGTCGTTCGACGTCCCGGCCGACCGCTCCCCCGTGGGCGTGGTGAGCGTCGGGTACGCGGCCGCCGACCGCAGGAGCCCGAGCCTGCGGCGCGGCCGGCGCGAGCCCGAGCAGGTGGCGCACGCCGGCCGGTTCGGCGCGCCCTACCGCCGCGGCCGGTCGAGCACCGAGGGCGAGGCCCGCCGGCGAGGTGTAGCGCGTCGAGGTGAGCGGCGCGTTCTACCGCAGCCCGTTCCACCGGTAGGGGTTGGTGCCGAGCGCGCCCATCACGTACCAGCTGGTCGCGCCGACGTGCTGCACCTGGAAGTACCCGAACCCGAAGCCGCTGTCGATGAGCGAGGAGGCCGCCACCACCCCGGACGCCGCCGGCAGCACGGCGCCGCCCAGGTGCTGGCCCTGGCCGATCGTCGACTGGACGGCCCGCACCTGCGCCAGCTGGTGCTCGACCCGCCGCCGGTCGCCGGCCGCGCGCCGGTCCTGCCAGGCGCACACCAGCTGGCCGGTGCCCTCGAGCCAGACGCCGTCGGGGTGCACGGTGATCCCGTTGTACTGAGCGGTGGACGTGAGGCTGTCGGTGCTGAAGGTGACGCCGTCGACCGAGAACCCCTGCGGCAGCTGGCTCGTCGGCGCGGCCCCGCCCACGTCGGTGGTGCGCAGGGCGGAGTCGGCCCAGTCGAGGGCTCCGGAAGCGCGGCTGTCGCGCAGCACCAGCCAGCCCCAGGTCTGGGGGTCGAGCGGGACGGGGTCCGTGTTGATGGTCGTGCCGTCGTCGCTGCCGGTCCAGAACCAGCCGCCGGTCGGGTCGTACATCCTGTCGATGAAATCCGCTGCGTGGGAGGCCAGCTCGCCCCACGCGTGATCGCGGGTCGCCTTGCGCAGCATCGTGAAGAAGCCGAGCACGTCGATGTTGTGCTCGGTCGACCAGGCGCTCACCTTCTCGTTCGCGCCGTTCACGCCGAACTGGTAGCCGCCGAGCGGCACCTCGCTGTAGGCGTTCTCGACGATCCAGCCCGCGATGCGCAGGGCGCCGCGCAGGTACCGCACCCGGCCGGTGGCGGCGTAGAGCTGTACGAGGGCGATGCCGGGCCAGGCCATGTCGCCCACCGCGGTACCGAGGAAACCGAACTGGGACCCCACGTTCGCACCGCCGTCGGGCAGCACGAAGCCGTGCGGCTGCGGGTTGCCGTCGTAGAAGACGTACGGCCCGACGTTGTAGGCCTGACGCAGCCGTCCGTCGGAGTACCCCGGGTCGTGGTCCATCGCGTGGAGCAGCGCGTCGCCGAGCTGGCGGGCGCGGGCGAGCTGGCCGGCCGACAGGTGGGCGCAGACGGCGAGCGCGTTGTCGTAGACGAAGGCGGTGCTGAACAGCCCGAGCTCGTCGGCGTAGCTCTGGGCCAGGCGCACGCCCGGGTTGCTCGCGGGGTAGCCGTCGGCGGCGGCACCCAGGAAGCCGAGCGCGCGCCGCACCGAGGTGCTCGTGTGCGGCGCGGGGCGAGCGGCGGTGGCTGCGGCCGCCGGTCCGCCGACCAGGCCGAGGCCGGTGGCGCCCGCCCCGGCCAGGGCGGCCGCCAGGACGGCGCGGCGGGTGGTGAGCGGGCGTGCGCCGGCGTCGTCGACGGGCATCGGGGCCTCCGTGGGTCGGGGTGGTCGAACCGATCGTGGTAGCGCTCTCACGTCGCTGTCAACGCCCTCCCGCGTGGCGGTCGCGGGGCTGCGCCGCCGCTCGGGGAGAATCGGCGCATGGCCCGTCGCTCCACCCCCGCCCCTCCCCCGCCGGACTTCACCGAGCACGTCGTCGACGTCGACGTCTCGAGCGAGATGCAGGACTCGTTCCTGGAGTACGCCTACTCGGTCATCTACTCCCGGGCGCTCCCGGACGCGCGGGACGGGCTCAAGCCCGTGCAGCGGCGGATCCTGTACTCGATGGCGGACATGGGCCTGCGCCCGGACCGCGGGCACGTGAAGTGCTCGCGCGTGGTCGGCGAGGTGATGGGCAAGCTCCACCCGCACGGCGACGCCGCGATCTACGACGCCCTGGTGCGGATGGCGCAGCCGTTCTCGCTGCGGCTGCCGCTGGTCGACGGCCACGGCAACTTCGGCTCGCTCGACGACGGCCCGGCCGCCCCGCGGTACACCGAGGCCCGGCTCGCGCCGGCCGCGCTGGAGATGACCGGCGGGCTCGACGAGGACGTCGTCGACTTCGTCCCCAACTACGACAACCAGCTGACCCAGCCCGACGTGCTGCCGGCGGCGTTCCCGAACCTGCTGGTCAACGGCGCCTCCGGCATCGCGGTCGGCATGGCCACCAACATGGCGCCGCACAACCTGGTCGAGGTGGTCTCGGCCGCCCGGCACCTGATCAGCCACCCCGACGCGTCCCTCGAGGCGCTGATGCGCTTCGTCCCGGGCCCCGACCTGCCCACGGGCGGCAAGATCGTCGGGCTGGACGGCATCCGCGAGGCGTACGCCACGGGACGCGGGACCTTCCGCACCCGCGCCACCACCCGGGTCGAGAGCATCACCGCCCGCCGCAAGGGCATCGTCGTCACCGAGCTGCCGTACACGGTCGGCCCGGAGAAGGTGATCGAGAAGATCAAGGACGCCGTCCAGGCCAAGAAGCTGCAGGGCGTCTCGGCGGTCACCGACCTCACCGACCGCAGCCACGGGCTGCGGCTGGTGATCGAGGTGAAGACCGGCTTCAACCCCGACGCCGTGCTGGAGCAGCTCTACCGGCTCACGCCGATGGAGGACTCGTTCGGCATCAACAACGTCTGCCTGGTCGAGGGCCAGCCGCGCACGCTCGGCCTCAAGGAGCTGCTCGCAGGTCTACGTCGCGCACCGGCTCGACGTCGTCCGCCGCCGCACCGCGCACCGGCTGGCGAAGCGGCGCGAGCGCCTGCACCTGGTCGAGGGCCTGCTGGTGGCGATCCTCGACATCGACGAGGTGATCCAGGTGATCCGGGCCAGCGACGACGCCGAGGCGGCGCGGGCGCGGCTGATCCAGGTGTTCGACCTGTCCCAGCCGCAGGCCGAGTACATCCTCGAGCTGCGGCTGCGCCGGCTGACGAGGTTCTCCCGGGTCGAGCTGGAGGCCGAGCGCGACGAGCTGGTCGCCGAGATCGCGCGGCTCGAGGAGATCCTCGGGGACGAGGCCAGGCTGCGGACGGTGGTGTCCGACGAGCTGGCCCAGGTGGCCCGGACCTACGGGACGCCGCGCCGCACCGTGCTGCTGGAGGGCTCCGGCGCAGACCGCCGCCCGCGCCGCCGCGGCGCCGCTCGAGGTCAGCGACGACCCCTGCTGGGTGCTGCTGTCGGCCACCGGCCTGCTGGCGCGCACCTCGGGCGCCGACGCGCCCGAGCCGCCCGCCCCCGGCGAGCGCGCGGCGCACGACGTCGTCGCGTCCCGCGTCCTGGCCACCGCCCGCGGCCAGGTCGGCGTGGTCACCTCGGCGCGGGCGCGTGCTGCGGCTCGGTGTCGTCGACATCCCCGCGGTGCCACCCACCGCCGGGCCGCTGTCGCTCGCGGGAGGCGGGCCCCTCAGCGAGTACGTGACCCTGGACGCCGGCGAGCGCGTGGTCGCGCTCGCCTCGCTCACCGACGCCGAGGCCGGGCTCGCGGTCGGCACGGCGTCGGGGGTGGTCAAGCGGGTCGTCCCCGACCGACCCGGCCGGGACGCCTGGGAGGTCATCACCCTCAAGGACGGCGACGAGGTCGTCGGCGCGGTCGATCTCGCTGCGGCACAGGCCGACTCGGCCGAGCTCGTGTTCGTCACGTCGGACGCCCAGCTGCTCCGGTTCGCCGCGGCCGCGGTGCGTCCGCAGGGCCGCTCCGCCGGCGGCATGGCCGGTGTGCGGCTCGCGAGCGGCGCGCGGGCGGTCTTCTTCGGCGTGGTGGCCCCGGGGGCCGACGACGTCGTGGTCACGGTGGCGGGCTCGTCGTCGGCGCTGCCGGGGACGGAGGCGGGCACCGCCAAGGTCACCCCCCTCACCGAGTACCCGGCGAAGGGCCGCGGCACGGGCGGGGTGCGCTGCCACCGGTTCCTGCGCGGCGAGGACCAGCTCTCGCTCGCGTGGGTCGGGACCGCCCCGGCCCGGGGCACGGCGTCGTCCGGGAGCCCGGTCGACCTCCCGGCGGCGAACGGGCGGCGCGACGGCTCCGGCACGCCGCTGCCGCAGCCGCTGCACGCCGTCGGCTGAGCCGTCTCGTCGCGCGGTGCGGTGCGGCCTCTGCTTCGATGGAAGATCCCCGAGGAGAGGTTCCACCATGAAGAGGATCGCGTTCGTCGCCGGTGTCGCTGCGGGGTACGTGCTCGGCACCCGCGCCGGCCAGAAGCGCTACGAGCAGATCAGGTCGCGCGCCCAGCAGGTGTGGTCGAGCGAGCCCGTGCAGCAGAAGGTCGAGGTCGCGAAGCAGACCATCGCCGACAAGGCGCCGGTCGTCGCCGAGAAGGTCGGGGCTGCCACGCGCGCCGCGAGCAGCGGGATCAAGGACCGCGTCCGTGGCGGCGAGGACCTCCCCGAGACCCTGCACCGCGGCCGCGACGGCCACCTGCACGCCGACAACCGCGGCTTCGGCCCTGGTGGCGACAAGCTGCCCTGAGCGGCACCGACCTGACCGGCCCCGGCGGGCGTCCGCGATCCTGCGGCCGCCCGCCGGTGCCGCGTCAGCGCTCCGAGCGGAGCAGGCCCATCACGACCTCGTCCGCGTAACGCCCTCGTACCCAGGCGCTCTCGCGGCGTCGGCCCTCCTCCACGAAGCCCACCTTGCGGTAGCTGGCGAGCGCGCCGGCGTTGTCCGCGAGGGTCGTCAGGTGCACCCGGCGCAGGTTCAGCCGGGTGAACGCGAACTCCACCAGCACCCGCACGGCGTCGGTGCCGAGACCGCGGCCGCGGGCCTTCGCGAGCAGGGCGATCCCCACCTCGGCGGTGCGCGCCAGCGGGTCGACGTCGAACAGCTCGCACTGACCCACGACCTCGCCGTCGTGCTCGATGACGAAGACCTGGTCGGTGCCGGACGCGGTCTGCACCGCCGCGAACCGCTCGTCGTAGCGCTCCCGCGTCAGCGCGCGCGGCGGCTGCGGGCCGCGCTCCTCCCACGAGTCCAGGTCGGCGGCCAGGCCGTACAGCACGTCGGCGTCCTCGGCCGTCCTGGGCCGCAGCACCACCTGCTCGCCGGTCAGCACGGCCCGTCCCCCTGGACGGCCCAGGTCACCGAGGTGTGCTCCACCCGGTAACCCATCCCCTCGTACAGCCGCAGCGCGCCCGAGGCGTTGCCGGTGTCGACGTCGAGGCCGGCCTTCTGCATGCCGTCGGCGGCGAAGGCCCGCATCGCGGCGGCGAGCAGGGCGGGTGCGAGCCGCCGTCCGCGCCAGTCGGGGCGTACGCCGAGCAGGCCGGTCCACCCCTGGGTGTAGCCCTGCGCCTCCCAGTCCTGGGTGTACGCGTTGGAGAGCGTGTACGCGGCGACCGCAGGGCGCCCGCCCTCCTCGCGGGTGGGGTCCAGGACGACGAACGACCAGTCCCGCCTGGCGTTCTTGTGCCCGATCCCCCACTGCTGCCAGGCCTCCTCGTCGCGCGGCTGGGAGCCCCAGTGCCCGGCGAACGCCTCGTTGTGCGCGAGCCGCACGGCCTCGTCGAGGTCGGCTTCCACGGCGCCAGCACCAGCGGCTCCTCGACCGGGAGGTCCGGTACCGCAGGCGCCCCCTCGGTGGTGAGCTCGCGCACCATGTCGTGGAACCACCGCACCGCGGTGAAGCCGAGCCGCTGCGCCAGCGCGTTGTTCGCCGTCAGCCGCTCGGGGTGGCTCACCATCACCCGCCACGGGGTCGCGGCGGCGCCCGCCCGCTCCTGCTCCGACCAGGCCCAGCGCGACTGGTCGCGCTGCCAGCGCAGCAGCTCGCGGCCGATCCCCCGTCCGCGCCACTGCGGCTGCACGCCGCCGAACAGGTACGACCGGCGCAGCGAGTCGCCCGGCAGGAGGTTGTTGACGCCGAACGCCCGCGGCACGTCGTCGGCGTCCAGGCCGACGAGCGAGTCGCGTTCGGCGTCCTTGTGCGACCCGACGGTGAGCTCCTCGAGCAGGTCGTCGGTGTCGAACCGCTCGGTGGCGTCGTCGGCCACCTCGATCGCCTGCTGGAGCCCGTGCCACGCCGGCACGTCGTCCGGGGTGAGGGGGCGCCAGGTCAGGCCGAGGTCGGACGGGGGCAGCGCTGGTCGGTCCACGCGGGCGACGCTATCCAGCCCGCGACGGCTCCCGCCATCGACAATCGGTCGCCGGGTCAGCCCGACAGGTCGGTGGGGTCGCGCATGAAGGTCCGCTTGGCGTAGACCGCGCGGTTGACGAACCAGGTGATCGCCCAGAGCACGACGCCGAGCACCAGGAGGGCGCCGGCGATCTGGTACTGGTCGACCGGCCGGCCCGACAGCGGGGTGACGAGGAAGACGCAGACGATCGCGCCCAGGACCGGAAGCACCGTCGGGGTGACGAAGTGGTCGTGGTCGACCCGGTTGCTCCGCAGCTTCAGGACGGCCACGTTCACCACGGCGAAGACCGCCAGCAGCAGCAGCGACGTCGTGCCTCCGAGCAGCGAGATCGCGTCGTCGCTGGCGAACGAGACGTAGGTGATCAGGCCGAACGCGAGGGCGGTGGTGAACAGGATCGCCACCCACGGGGTGCGCCGGGTCGGGTGCACCTTCGCCAGCGGCGGCGGCAGCACCTCCTGCTTGGCCATGCCGTAGAGAAGCCGGCTGGCCATCAGCATGTTGATCAACGCCGAGTTCGCCACGGCGAACATCGAGATGAACGGGAGGATGTCGCTGATCGGGAACCCGGGCGCCCCCGCCTCCACCACGGACACCAGCGGGGTGTCGCTGCCGGCGAGCTCGCCGAGCGGCACCAGTGCGACCGCGCAGATCGAGACCAGCACGTAGATGATCCCGGTGATCGTCAGTCCGGTGAGCATCACCTTCGGGAAGATCCGCGAGGGGTCCTTGGTCTCCTCGGCCATGTTCACCGAGTCCTCGAAACCCACCATGGCGAAGAACGCGAGCGAGGTCGCGGTCGTGACGGCGAGGAAGACGTTCTTGTCGTCCGGGGTGTCGAAGGCGATCACCTGCGACCAGTCGGCGCGGCCCGCCGTGATCGCGAAGAGCCCGACCACGATGACCAGCGCCAGACCGGACACCTCGATCAGGGTGAGCACCACGTTCGCCTTGACGCTCTCGCCGACCCCGCGGAAGTTCACCAGCATCACCAGGGCCATGAAACCGAGCGCGACGCCGAGGATGAGGACGGGCGAGGGCTCGGCGATGCCGAGGCCCTTGGCCAGGTTGGCGGCGAACGCCCGCGAGGCCGTCGACGCCGAGGTGATGCCCGAGCACATCACGGTGAAGGCGACGATGAAGGTGACGAAGTGGATGCCGAACGCCTTGTGCGTGTACAGGGCCGCTCCGGCCGCCTGCGGGTACTTGGTGACCAGCTCCAGGTAGCTGAACGCGGTGAGCAGGGCGACGCCGAACGCGACCAGGAACGGCACCCAGGCCGCTCCGCCGACCTCGGCGGCCACCTGGCCGGTGAGCGCGTAGATCCCGGTGCCCAGGATGTCGCCGACGATGAACAGCAGGAGGAGCCTCGGCCCCATCACCCGCTTCAGCTCGGGCTGGTCCTGCACCTGCGTGGCGGTGCCACCACCGGTCGGCTCGTCCAGGTCCGCCATCGGAGCTCCCCTCGTCGGCGCCCTCCGGCTCGAGGCGCTGCGGGTCACTGTCCACCCGGGACGAGCCGGGCACAACCGGGCACGCCGGAGACCGTCGGTGCTGCCCGCCCGCGGCCCCGGGGCGCTCAGGCGTCGATGCGGTCCCGGTCGAGGTCGCCGGCGCCCTCGACGATGAAGTCCTTGCGCGGGGCGACGTCGTTGCCCATCAGCAGCTCGAACACCCGCTCGGCGTTCTCGGCGTCGCCGACGCCGACCCGGCGCAGGGTGCGGTGGCGCGGGTCCATCGTGGTCTCGGCCAGCTGGTCGGCGTCCATCTCGCCGAGGCCCTTGTAGCGCTGGATCGGCTCCTTGTAGCGCTTGCCCGACTTCGCCAGCTTCTTCAGCAGCGCCTGCAGCTCGGCCTCGGAGTAGGTGTAGACCAGCTCGTTCTTGGCCCGGCCGGCGCCGATCACCTCGACCCGGTGCAGCGGCGGAACCGCCGCGTACACCCGGCCGGCGTCGACCAGCGGGCGCATGTACCGGAACATCAGCGTGAGCAGCAGGGTGCGGATGTGGGCGCCGTCGACGTCGGCGTCGGTCATCAGCACGACCTTGCCGTAGCGGGCCGACTCCAGGTCGAACGAGCGGCCGGACCCGGCCCCGATCACCTGGATGATCGCCGCGCACTCGGCGTTCTTCAGCATGTCGGTGACGGAGGCCTTCTGGACGTTGAGGATCTTGCCGCGGATCGGCAGCAGCGCCTGGAAGTCCGAGCGAGCGGGCCAGCTTGGCGGTGCCGAGCGCGCTGTCGCCCTCGACGATGAACAGCTCGGACCGCTCGACGTCGTCGCTGCGGCAGTCGGCCAGCTTGGCCGGCAGCGACGAGGTCTCCAGCGCGTTCTTGCGACGCTGGGTCTCCTTGTGCACCCGGGCGCTGATCCGCGCCTTCATCTCGGCGACGACCTTCTCCAGCAGCAGGGCCGCCTGCTGCTTCTCGCCCCGCTTGGTGGAGCCCAGCAGCGCGGTGAGCTCCTGCTCGACCACCCGCGACGACGATGCCGCGCACCGCCGAGGTGCCGAGCACCTCCTTGGTCTGGCCCTCGAACTGCGGCTCGGCCAGCCGGACCGTGAGCACGGCGGTGAGCCCGGCCAGGACGTCGTCCTTCTCGAGCTTGTCGTTGCCGGCCTTGAGCCGCCGGGCGTTCGCCTCCACCGTCTGGCGGAAGGTCTTCAGCAGCGACGCCTCGAACCCGGACAGGTGGGTGCCGCCCTTGGGGGTGGCGATGATGTTGACGAACGAGCGCACCGTGGTGTCGTAGCCGGTGCCCCAGCGCAGGGCGACGTCGACCACGCACTCGCGCTCGACCTCGGTGGGCTCGAGGTGGCCCATCGCGTCGAGCACCGGGACGGTCTCGTGGAAGTGGCCGGTGCCGTGCAGGCGCCACACGTCGGTGACCGGGGCGTCGACGGCCAGGTGCTCGACGAACTCGCCGATGCCGCCCTCGTGGACGAACACCTCCTCGTGCGGGCCGTGCTCGCCGGGGGTGCCGGGCAGGCCGCGCTCGTCGCGCACGGTCAGGCGCAGGCCCGGGACCAGGAACGAGGTCTGCCGGATCCGGGTGACGAGCTCGTCGTAGGTGAAGGCGGCGTCGGCGGTGAAGACCTGGCGGTCGGCCCAGTAGCGGATCCGGGTGCCGGTGACGCCCTTCTTCGCCCGGCCGGTGACCCGCAGCTCGGAGCCGACGACGAACGGGGTGAAGGCCGAGCCGGGCGAGGGCCCGGAGGCCGGGTCGTCGAAGATGCCCGGCTCGCCGCGACGGAAGCTCATCGCGTAGGTCTTGCCGCCGCGGTCGACCTCGACGTCGAGGCGGTGCGACAGCGCGTTGACCACGCGAGGCGCCGACGCCGTGCAGGCCGCCGGACGCGGCGTACGAGCCGCCGCCGAACTTGCCGCCGGCGTGCAGCTTGGTGAAGACCACCTCGACGCCGGACAGGCCGGTCTTCGGCTCGGCGTCGACCGGGATGCCGCGGCCGTCGTCGTGCACCTCGACCGAGCCGTCGGGGTGGAGCAGGACCAGGATCTGCGACGCGTGCTGGTCGAGCGCCTCGTCGACGGCGTTGTCGATGATCTCCCAGAGGCAGTGCATGAGGCCGCGCGAGTCGGTGGACCCGATGTACATGCCGGGACGCTTGCGGACGGCCTCGAGGCCCTCCAGCACCGACAGGTGCCGGGCCGTGTACGCCTTCGGGTCGGACTTCGCCGGGGGCGCGGAGCGCGTCCCGGCACCGGTGCTCGCTGCCACTCCCCGAGACTAACCGCGGCCCGCGACACCCTCTCCGCGGCACGCCGCCCGCCCTCGGGCCACCCTCGCCCGTGCCCTCCGCGCACCCGAGCGGGTGACCGCCGTCACAACGATTCGGCTACGCGCTGGGCGAACGCGAGAGCTCCTGCGTATCGGGAACGATCCGATGTGGTCTGATGGTTGAACTGGAAGCGATGACTGCCGATAGGACTTCTGACAACACCCAGCAGAGCACGGGAAGGGACGACGTGACCACCACCCTCGCCACCCCCCTCACCGCGATGGACCGTTGCGACCGGTGCGGGGCCCAGGCCTACGTCCGCGTCGTGCTCGGTTCCGGCGGCGAGCTGCTGTTCTGCGCCCACCACGGCCGGGCCCACGACGCGAAGCTGCGCCAGCTCGACGCCGCGATCACCGACGAGACCGACCGGTTGACCGCCGAGGCCACCACGTCCTCGATGGACTGACCGGCCGAGCCGGCACCACCGGACCCACCAGCACCACCAGCGCACGCCCCCGGGGTGCGAGGCCGCACCGGCCCCGCCCGCCGGGGGCGTCGTGCGTCCGCCACTAGAGTTCGCGCGTGGACGCCCTGCGCAACGACATCACGCTGATCTGCGGGATCGCGATCTTCGTGGGCGTCCTCGGGACGCTGCTGCCGGTGCTGCCCGGCGGCCTGCTGATCGCGGCCGCCGTCCTGGTGTGGGCCCTGGTCGTGCAGACCACGGCCGGCTGGCTGGTGCTGCTGGGCGTCGTCGTCGTCATCGCCGGCGGGGCCGTGCTGAAGTACCTCACCGCCGGCCGGGTGATGGTGCGCTCGGAGGTGCCGAACAGCTCGCTGCTGGTCGGCGGGCTGGTGGCGATCCCGGGGTTCTTCCTGGTGCCGGTCGTCGGGCTCGTCCTCGGCTTCGTGGTCGGGCTGGCGGCCATGGAGCACCACCGCCTGGGTGACTGGCGCGCCGCCCGCTCGTCCTCGCTCACCGCGCTCGGCGCGGTCGGCCTCGGCATCCTGGTCGAGCTCGGGGCCGCGCTGGTGGCCGCCGCCGTCTGGGGCGTCGCGGTCTGGCAGGGCGCCGCGGGCTGAGCCTGCGCTTCGACCTTCCACCTCCGACCTTCGGCCATCGGTCCGTCGACCGGTGGACCCCGCTGTCGGCCGGTGGGCAGATCCGCTGCGGTGCCCGGCGGGGCAGGATCGACCCATGGAGAGCACGTCGACGCTGACGGCCCGGCGCGGACCCGCGACCACCCGCGAACGCGCCCTGGCCCCGGACCTGGCGCGGGGCGCGATGCTGCTGCTCATCGTCCTGGCGAACACCCCGTACTACCTCTGGGGCCTCGACCACGGCATGGTGTTCGGCCACCCCACGTCCGGCTCGGCCGCCGACCGCGTCGTGCAGGCCGTGATGATGGTGACCGTCGACCTGCGCACCTACCCGATGTTCGCCTTCCTGTTCGGGTACGGGATCGTCCAGCTCGCCGGCCGCCAGCACGCAGCGGGCACGCCGGAGCGGGAGGTGCGGCGGCTGCTGCGACGGCGGCACTGGTGGCTCGTCGCCTTCGGCCTCGTGCACGCCGCGCTGCTGTGGGAGGGCGACATCCTCGGCATCTACGGCCTGGTCGGGCTGGTGACGTGCTGGCTGTTCCTGCGGCGCCGCGACGTCACGCTGCGCGTCTGGTCGGTCGTCCTGCTGGTGCTGATGCTGGTGGGCACGGCGCTCGTCGTCCTGGCCGCCGTCTCGGTGAGCGACGTGCTCACGGTCGAGGAGGCGGGCAGCGGCCCCGACGTCGGCAACGCCATCGCGAACCCGGACTACCTCGCGTCCGTCGGTGACCGGCTGACCACCTGGGGGATCCTGCTGGTCCTGCAGGGCGCGCTCACGCTCGTCGTCCCGCTCGTGGTGCTGCTCGCGTTCCAGGCGGGCCGGCACCGCGTGCTCGAGGAGCCGGAGCGGCACCTCCCGTTGCTGCGGCGGGTCGCGGTGGGCGGAGTGGCCGTCGGGTGGCTCGGCGGCCTGCCGAGCGCGCTGGACCACCTCGGCGTCGTCGACGTGCCGGACGCGGTCTCCTGGGCCCTGTTCCCCGTCCACGCCACGACCGGGATGTTCGCCGGCGTCGGCTACGTCGCGTGCTTCGCCCTGCTGGCGCACCGGCTCTCGTCCGGGCCCGCGGGGCCCGGGCGGACGGCGACGGCGCTGCGCGCCCTGGGCGAGCGCTCGTTGTCGGGGTACCTGGCCCAGTCCCTGGTCTGCGCGCCGCTGCTCGCGGCGTGGGGGCTCGGTCTCGGCCGGCACCTGTCGAGCTGGTCGATGGCGGCCGTGGCCGCGGTCGGGTGGCTGCTCACCGTCGTGGCCGCCGACGCGCTCGCCCGGCGGGGCCGGCGCGGGCCGGCCGAGGTGGCGCTGCGGCGGTTGGTCTACCGCGACGCCACCGGGCGGCTGAGCGAGGTCACCGGCTGATGGACGTCACCAGCGGTGGGCGACGTCGATGACGAGCCGCGAGCCCTCCCCCGGTCCGTCCAGGGCGAAGACGCGGAACGGCAGCCGGGCCCGCACGCCGAGCCCGATCGTGGTCTGGCCCTCGAAGCAGCCGGCGTAGGCGACCTGCCGGAACGTGGACCAGCCGCGCACGTCGACCAGCTCGGCCTGCGGCGAAGGGTTCCAGTGCACGTGACCGAGGGCGTCGACGACGGACGACCTCACCACGACCTGCAGGTCGGCGGCACCGCGCAGCGGCACCGTGAACCCCGACCCGTCGCGCGCGACCACCGGCACGTAGCGCACGTCGTAGCCGGCCGCGTCGCCGTGAACGTCGACGACGAGCCGGTCGAAGCAGGCGTGCCGTCCGGCGCGGACGCCGTCGACGGGATCGGCACCCATCCGGGCGTCGGTCTCGGGGAGCGAGCCCCAGACCTGGCCGCAGAACGGTGCCGCCTGCGCGGCACCGGGCGCCAGCGCGACCAGCACCCCGACCGCGACGCCGAGCGCGGTGAGCGGGAGGGTGCGGACGAAGGAACGGGACATGACGACCTCCTCGTCGTCGGGGCGACGTCGCGGCCGCGCCGTCACCTGCCTCACGCGCAGCAGGGCCTGCCGGTTGTCACCGGCGGGCCCTGCTGGGTACGGGTGCCCGATCGCGCAGGCGATTCGCCCCTGATGCGGCCCGTCCGCGCCAGCTGCGTTGGAGTAGTTGTCCCTTCAGAGTCGCCGAAGGGACAACTACTCCAACGAAGGACCGCTCAGTCCAGGTAGTCGCGCAGCACCTGGGAGCGCGACGGGTGCCGCAGCTTGCTCATCGTCTTGGACTCGATCTGGCGGATCCGCTCGCGCGTCACCCCGTAGACCTTGCCGATCTCGTCGAGCGTCTTCGGCTGGCCGTCGGTGAGGCCGAACCGCATCGACACCACGCCGGCCTCGCGCTCGGACAGGGTGTCGAGCACCGAGTGCAGCTGCTCCTGGAGCAGCGTGAACGACACGGCGTCGGCCGGGACGACCGCCTCGGAGTCCTCGATCAGGTCGCCGAACTCGCTGTCGCCGTCCTCGCCGAGCGGGGTGTGCAGCGAGATCGGCTCGCGGCCGTACTTCTGCACCTCCACGACCTTCTCCGGCGTCATGTCGAGCTCCTTGGCGAGCTCCTCCGGGGTGGGCTCGCGGCCCAGGTCCTGGAGCATCTGACGCTGGACGCGGGCCAGCTTGTTGATGACCTCGACCATGTGCACCGGGATGCGGATGGTGCGGGCCTGGTCGGCCATCGCGCGGGTGATCGCCTGGCGGATCCACCACGTCGCGTACGTGGAGAACTTGAAGCCCTTGGTGTAGTCGAACTTCTCGACCGCGCGGATCAGACCGAGGTTGCCCTCCTGGATGAGGTCCAGGAACTGCATGCCGCGGCCGGTGTAGCGCTTGGCCAGCGACACCACGAGGCGCAGGTTGGCCTCGAGCAGGTGGTTCTTGCCCATCCGCCCGTCGTGGGCGATCCACTCGAGCTCGCGGCGCGCGGTGGGGCTGAGCTTGGCGCCGGAGTTGAGCTTCTCCTCGGCGAACAGGCCGGCCTCGATCCGCTTGGCGAGCTCGACCTCCTCGCCGGCGTTGAGCAGCGCGACCTTGCCGATCTGCTTGAGGTAGTCCTTGACCGGGTCGGCGGTGGCGCCGGCCGTGGCGACCTGGACCGCGGGCGCGTCCTCCTCGTCGTCGTCGGCGAGGGTGAACGACTCGTCCTTGGTCTCGGTGGTGGTGCCGGCGGCGGCCGCGGGGGTCTCGGTCTCCTCGGCCTCCTCCTCGACCTCGTCGGACGCGGTCTCGGGCGCGGCCTTCGCGGTGCCCTTGGTGGCGGTCTTCTTGGCGGGGGCCTTCTTCGCCGGCGCCTTCTTCGCGGCGGCCTTCTTCGCCGGCGCGGCCTCGACGGACCTCGGCCTCGACGACGGGCTCGGCGACGGCCTTGAGCGGCTTGGTCGCGGCGGCCTTCTTGGCCGGGGCCGCCTTCTTCGCGGGGGCGGTCTTGGCGGTCGTGGCCTTCTTGGCCGGGGCCTTCTTCGTCGCCACGGTGGTGCTCGACGTCTTCGACGCGGTGGCGGCGGCCGCACGGTCCGAGCGGCCCACGACGTCGACCTCCACCTGGACACCGGCGTCGTCGAGCGCACGCAGGACCGGGCGCATCCGCGCCATCGGGACCTGGGCGTCCTCGCACGCGGCCCGCAGCTCGCTGGCCCGCACGGTCCCGCGGGTGCGGCCGGAGCGCAGGAGGTCCTGCAGCGCGGGGTGGGAGAACTCGGAAGGAAGGGGGCGGGGGTTCGCGTCCGACACAGACTGCCTCTCGTCGTGCTGGGGGGTGGCTCCGGGTCGCGCGGTGGGCGCAGACCCGGCCAGCGGGTACGGCTTACAGATGATCACAACGCTCGAGCGACCCCGAAGATGCCCGGTTCTGGACGGATGAGGGCATGCGGCGGCAGGGGTCTGGTCAAGCACTCCATTGTGACACGTGCCCGCTGGAGCCCCTGACCAAACCTCCTGCGGGGCGATTCACCCGGGCGAACCCGAGCGGCTCAGGCCTCGTCGGCCTTGACCGCCAGCACCGCGCAGGGGGCGTCGAGCAGGATCCGCTGGGCGTTCGAGCCGAGGATGAGCTTGCCCACCGGGGTGCGGCGGCGCAGGCCGATGACGATCAGCTCGGCCGAGGTCTCCTCGGCCACCTTGACCAGGTCCTCGGCGGGCTCGACGCCGCGGACGAGCTGGCGCACCTCGTGCTCGACGCCGGCGTCGGTGAGCGACTGCCGCACCCCGTCCAGCTCGGCCTCGTAGCGGGCGGCGTCCTCGCGGTCGAGGTCCTTGCCGCCGCGGTTGCTGTTGATGACGATCAGACGGGCGTTGCGCAACCTCGCCTCGGCCGAGGCGGCGCGCAGGGCGGCCTTGCCCTCCTTGGTGGCGACGTACCCGACGACGATCGACATCGTTGCCTCCTCGCGACGACTCACGCGGCGGACGCCGCAGCCCGGACGCTACCGGAGTCGGGCACGCACGTCGCGGGTCGGGACGGCGCGTCCGGCGCCCGCGCGACCGGGCCGGACGCACCGGTCGGCGGTGGCCCGCCTTCGGCTCGCGTCCGGCCGTGCTCGGCCCGCGCTCGGCCGACGGAGCGGCGGGCCGTAGCCTCCCGACCGTGGCAGCGGACGACGGCAGCGGCTGGGTGGCGTGCCGGTGCGGCCTGCGCCACTGGGGCCGGTTCGG
This sequence comes from uncultured Actinomycetota bacterium, assembly GCA_963750285.1. Classification (GTDB taxonomy): domain Bacteria; phylum Actinomycetota; class Actinomycetes; order Actinomycetales; family CAWJMD01; genus JBBQSN01. The sequence continues at coordinate 356,096 of CAVVQA010000005.1, forward strand.
CGCCGCGGGGCTGCTGCTGCACCGGTCCGACGGCGACGACGGTCGCGCGGACGGCGAGGGCCGGGTGCTGCTCCAGCTGCGGGCGCCGTGGACGCACCAGGGCGGCACCTGGGCGCTGCCGGGCGGCGCCGCCGACAGCCACGAGGACGCCGTGGCCGCGGCCCTGCGGGAGGCCCACGAGGAGGCCGGGGTGCTGGCCGACGACGTCGAGGTCCTCGGCACCGTGGCCACCAGCGAGCACGTCGACTGGACGTACACCACCGTGCTGGCGCGCCTCAGCGGCAGCGGGGAGTCGGTGGCGGTGACCAACCCCGAGTCGGTGCGGCTGGAGTGGACGCCGCCGGAGGCGGTGGCCGACCTCGACCTCCATCCCGCGTTCGCGGCCGCGTGGCCGCGGCTGCGAGCGCGTCTGGCGGACCTGCTGACGCAGCCGGGCTGACCCGGCCGCGCCGGTCGGCCCGGACCCGGCCGGTCAGCCGGCGGCCGGCTCCCGGCAGCTCGGCAGGAGGTCGTGCACCAGCGCCGCGACCGCCTCGGTCTCGATCAGGAAGCCGTCGTGCCCGTACGGGGAGCTGATCACCTCGACGCCCCCGCACCCGGCGACGCCGGCGGCGATCTCCTCGGACTGGCGCAGGGGGTAGAGCCGGTCGCTGTCGACGCCCACGACCACCGTGCGTGCGGTCACGCGTCCGAGCGCGGCCGCCACCCCGCCTCGGTCGCGGCCGACGTCGTGGGAGCTCATCGCCTCGGTGAGCACCACGTACGAGCCGGCGTCGAACCGGCGGGCCAGCTTGCCGCCGTGGTGCTGCAGGTAGGACTCCACCGCGTACCGGCCGTCCCCGACCTCCGGCCGGTCGCCGGCCTGGCCGGAGCGTCCGAACCGCAGGTCGAGCTCGGCGGCGCTGCGGTAGGTGGCGTGGGCGATCTGGCGCGCCACCGCGAGGCCGGCGACCGGGCCGGTGCCGTCACCGACGTCGTGGTAGTCGCCGCCGAGCCACGCCGGGTCGGACCGGATGGCGTCCAGCTGCGGCGAGCACCAGGCGATCTGGTCGCCCGAGGCCGCCGCAGTGGAGGCCAGCACCATCAGCCGCTCCACCCGGTCGGGCACCTCGACGGCCCACTCCAGCGCCCTCATCCCGCCCATCGACCCTCCCAGCACGAGCTGGAAGGTCCCGATCCCGAGGGCGTCCGCGAGCGCGGTCTCGGCCCGCACCTGGTCGCGGGTGGTGACGAAGGGGAACCTGCTCCCCCACGGCCGGCCGTCGGGCGCGGGGCTCGACGGACCGGTGCTGCCCTGGCAGCCGCCGAGGACGTTGGGCGCCACGACGAACCACCGGTCGGTGTCGATCGCGGCGCCGGGCCCGATCAGGCCGTCCCACCAGCCCGGGGTCGGGTGCCCCGGGCCGGCCGGCCCGGTGACGTGGCTGTCGCCGGTGAGGGCGTGCAGGACCAGGACGGCGTTGTCGCGCGCCGGCGACAGCGTCCCCCAGGTCTCGTACGCCAGCCGCACGCCCGGCAGCCGCGCACCGCTGTCCAGCGCGAGGTCGCCCAGGTCGGCGAACTGCCGACGCCCCGGGTCGTCACCCTCGCGCCAGGCGCGCGAGGGCGGCTGCTGGTCGTGCGGCACGTGGCTCACGCCTCCGGGGACACCGGGATCTGGGACACCGGGACCTCGGACGCCGGGACCTCGGACGACGACGCCGGCGCGGTGTCGTCGGCCACCGGCAGGTCGGCCTTGGCGGCCGTGAAGCCGGCCTCGAGGTCGGCGAGGATGTCGTCGAGGTGCTCCAGGCCGACCGCGAGGCGCACCAGGCCGGGGGTCACGCCGGCCGCGGCCTGCTCCTCGACGGTGAGCTGGCTGTGGGTCGTGGACGCCGGGTGGATCACCAGCGAGCGCACGTCGCCGATGTTGGCCACGTGGCTGTGCAGGGTGAGGCCGTCGACGAACCGCTTCGCCGCCTCGGCGCCGCCGTCGATGTCGAAGGCCAGCACCGCCCCGGCACCGCGCGGCGCGTACTTGTCCGCCTGCGCCTTCCACGGGCTGGAGGCGAGCCCCGCGTACGCGACCGAGCGCACCTCGTCGCGCGCCTCCAGCCAGGTGGCGACCGCGGTGGCGTTCTGCACGTGCCGCTCGATCCGCAGGCTGAGCGTCTCGAGCCCCTGGGCGATCAGGAACGCGTTGAACGGCGAGGCGGCCGGCCCGAGGTCGCGCAGCAGCTGGACCCGCGCCTTGAGGATGTAGGCGAGGTTGGCGCCCAGGGCGCTGCCGACGCCGAGGTCCTTGCCGTAGGTGAGGCCGTGGTAGCTCGGGTCCGGGGTGTTGTACTGCGGGAACCGGTCGGCGTGCTGGGCGAAGTCGAACGTCCCGCCGTCGACGATGACACCGGCGATCGCGGTGCCGTGGCCGCCGAGGTACTTGGTGGCCGAGTGCACCACCACGTCGGCACCCCACTCCAGCGGACGGATGAGGTACGGCGTGGCGACGGTGTTGTCGACCACCAGGGGCACGCCGATCTCGTGCGCCACCGCGGCGACGCCCTCGATGTCGAGCACGTCCTGCTTGGGGTTGGAGATCGTCTCGGCGAAGAACGCCTTGGTGTTCTCGCGCGCGGCGGCGCGCCAGGAGTCCAGGTCGTCCGGGTCCTCGACGAACGTGGTCGTGATGCCGAGCTTCGGCAGCGTGTGGTGCAGCAGGTTGTACGTGCCGCCGTACAGGCTCGGGCTCGCGACGATGTGGTCGCCGGCCTCGGCCAGGTTGAGCAGCGCGATGGTCTCGGCCGACTGGCCGGACGCCAGCAGCAGCGCGCCCACGCCGCCCTCGAGGTCGGCGATCCGCTGCTCCACCACGTCCGTCGTCGGGTTCATCAGCCGGGTGTAGATGTTGCCGAACTCGCCCAGGGCGAAGAGGTTCTCGGCGTGACGGGTGTCGTCGAAGACGTACGAGGTGGTCTGGTAGATCGGCAGCGCGCGGGCGTTCGTGGTGGGGTCGGCGGTCTGGCCGGCGTGGATCTGACGGGTCTCGAAGGACCATCCGGTGCTCATGTGCTCGTGCCTCCTGCGGGTTCGGGTGCGGCGGAGCCGTCCTGGGCCCGGGGTCGCTCGTGCGACCGGAGCCGGAGGGGTGCCGCTCGGGGGGTGGTGCTCGGAGAGGTGCTCGGAGAGGTGCCGCGACGTGGCGGCGTGGCCGGGACGGCCGGCGGGACGGTGGGCGCGGACGCGGACCGGTCCCGCAGGGACCTCAGCGGCGACAGCGACGGTGCATGGCGGGGTGCCTCCAGCTCGTGGGGCCCACCTGCCGGGCCCGCGCTTGCCCGCCGACGACGCCGACGGGCCGGGTCATCACCCGGGGCACCCCACCGCGGAGGAGGGTTGCCGGCCAGCGAGCCGGGGCTTGACGCTGGCGCTCATGACCTGCGTCCAGGGTAGGCAGGCCCCGCGACCAGCGGCAAGACGTCCCGCCGCCGTCTCATTTTCCGAGACGACGTGTGCAGCATCCGAGACGATCAGCGGTCCCGCTCCCCCGGCCGCGGCACCGACCGCAGCACGGTCCGCCGCTGCGCCCGGACCCAGCCCGGCGGCGTGGCGGCCCGCAGCGCCTGGTGCACGAGCAGCGCGAGCGAGTGGTCGCGCCGGCTGCGCAGCGCGAGCTCGGACAGGTCGAGCCCCTGGGCGCCGTCGCCCTCCCACCAGGCCGCCCACGCCATCACCGCCAGCGGGTCGGCCCGGCGCGGTCCCTGGGCGTACCGGGCCAGGAGCGCGAGCGCGCCGCGAGGCGGCAGCCAGCTGGTCGCGGTCGGGCGAGGGCACGGGTCCGTCTCCGGCGACGTCGAACAGCGCGTCGAGCGCGTCACCCGCGCCGGTGCCGCCGGTGAGCACGAGCTCCTCGGCCGCGGCGCGCCCGTCCGGCGTGCAGGTCAGCACGACGGCGTCGCGCACCACGGGCTCGCCCAGACCCACGAGCGCGAGCGCCAGGTCGCGCTCCTCGGCCACCGCCGGGGCGCCGAGCACCCGCAGCCAGGCGTGCAGGCAGGCGACCCGCGCCGACGGCCCGTGCGGCACCGGGGTGCGCCGGACCCGGGCCGCCACCCTGCGCCGCACCGCCGGCGCCACCGGCCGAAGGTCGGGCAGCAGCTCGGCCCTGCTGGCCGCGGGGCTCACCCCCAGCGCGACCATCTGCGCGCTCACGGTCGCGGACTGCAGGTCGGTGACGGGCCAGCCGTCCGGCGGGCAGCAGCCCTGCCCGACGCAGAGCAGGGACCTGAACCGGTGCGGCCCGACGTGCCAGCAGTCGAGCAGGTCGACACCGCAGCGCTCGAGCACGTGGTCGAGCACCGGGAGCCACGGCACGGAGGCGCCGGGTGCGTCGTCGTAGACCACGGCGACCGCCCGCCGGGCGCCGTCGTCGGCCAGGTGCGTGGCGAGCTGCTCCAGCCCGTCCGCCCCGTTCCGCAGGACGTCGGCGAGGTCGACCCGCAGCACCAGCCCCACCTCGGAGCCCGGGTCGCGCAGGGCGACCAGCACCAGCGAGTCGGCGGGCAGGAAACCCAGCCGGTACGGCACCAGCGCCACCAGGTCGCGCGGCTCGGTGACGACGATGCCCGTGGGGTCGCTTCTCATGCCCCGGACGCTGCCGGAGCGCGGTGACGTCACGGCCCCGCGAGGAGCCGGGTTGTGGACGCAGGCCCTGCGGAGGGACCTGTGGACGGCGGGACGTGCGCCGCCGTGCGTGGGTCAGCGCAGGTGGGTCAGCGCGGGTGGGTCAGAGCACCTGGCCCGGGACGACGCCCTCGGGGCCGTGGGTGGCCACGGGCGAGCCCTCCCACGCCAGGAAGCGCTCGGTCTCCACCAGCACGGCGCCGGCGAGCCAGGTCAGCACGAACGCGTCGTCGCCCAGGCCGGCGAGCAGCATCAGCGGCCTCCGGCATGACGTCGACCGGGCTGACGACGTACGCCAGCGCGAGCCCCATCATCAGCAGGCGGCTGCGCTCCATCCCGGGGTAGGTGCCCCGCAGGGTCATCATCACCAGGCGCGGCAGCGCCATCAGCTGCTCGGTCACCGGCGGCGCGTCGGCACGACGCTGCCCGCGGACCGCCTGCCAGAGCGCGGCGAACGCTGAGATCCTCTTCACTGCCCCTCCTCGATCGGCACCAGGGAAGACGTCCGGGACGTGCCCGGAGTTCCCGCACGTGCGGTCAGCGCGGCACGAACTCGCGGCGCGCGCCGTCGGCGATCTTGCGCAGCAGCCAGAAGTCCAGGCCGCCGCCGATCACCCCGCCGACCAGCGGCAGGCCCCGCCCGAGGCGCGACAGGCCCTTCTTGCCCAGCTGGCTCAGCAGGTTGAACCCGATGCCCTTGTTGAGCACCATCAGCGCCGGGCCGGGCAGCCGCTGCAGCGCCAGGTCGGCGATCCGGCCGGTCGGCGAGACGCCGCTCTTGGCCAGGATGCTGCGGGCGTCGGCCCCGACCAGGGTCAGCAGCACGGCGCTGCGCACCTCGGGACGGTCCAGGTCGTAGCCGCGCAGGTGCGCGATGCTCGCGACCATCCGGGTGGCGATGCCGTAGAAGCCGACCACGTTGGCCGGCAGCGCCACGGGCAGGGTGATGAACCCGCCGAGCCCGGTGACGAAACCGCCCGCGGCGGCGAGCTTGAGGTGGCTGCTGACGATCTGGTCGATCGCCGCGTCGGCCGAGCCGGAACGAGCGAGGGCGGCCTGCGCCGACTGCGCGGCCGGGTCGAGCGGACCGACGCCGTCGATGCCGGCGTCGACCAGCCGCGTCACCAGGGATGTCGCGGTGCGCTCCAGGCGCGAGCCCTCGTCGGGTGCGCCCGCGGCGGGCACCAGGTCCTTGTCGGCCATGCCGGTCTGCCTCCGTGGTTCGTGGGTCCCGAGCTCCTGCCGGCCGGCGCGTGGCGCCGAGCCGTCCCGAGCGATCATGCCCGGCGGCCGCGCCGGGCGCACCCCCGGCGCCCTGCGCGGGGCCACCACGGCGACGTCGGCCCCCCGTGACAGGGTGACGCGCATGGACGACGCCACGACGACCCCGCCCGAGGGCGCCACCGCCCGCTGGCTCGAGGTGCGCGCCTGGCGCGCGTTCGACGTCGACGAGCAGGGCCGGGTCCTGGCCGGGCACGACGACACCGGCACCGTCCAGCTGGTCGAGCTCGCCGACGGCACCGGCACCCGCCTCACCGACCTGCCCGGCGCGGTCACGGGCCGCTGGCTGCCCGGCCGGCGCGCCGTCCTGGTCTCGCACGACGCCGGCGGCGACGAGAACGCGCAGCTGTCGGTGCTCGAGGTCGACCACGTGGCCTCGCTCGGGCGCCCGGCCGGCCTCGACGACCTCACCCCGCTGCTGCGCGCGGAGGGCGTCATGCACGTCGTCCTGCACCTGCAGGGCGAGCAGCTGGTCTACGCGCACAACGGACGCAACCGCGTCGACTTCGACGTGCACGTGCGCCACCTCGGCACCGGCGACGACGTCGCCGTGTGGACCGGCGGCGGCATGGTGTCGGCGGGTCGGCTGTCCCCGGACGGCACCCGCCTGGCCCTCGCCCTCACCTCGCTGCTGCCGATGAGCACCCACCTCGTGCTGGCCGAGGTGCCGGCCGCCGGCGAGGAGCCCTCCGCGCCGCGCCCGCTCACCGATCCCGACGAGCCCGGCCGGCACGAGCGGCTCTCGTGGACGCCGGACTCCCAGGCCCTGCTGTACGCCACCGACCGCGACTTCGGCACCACCCTGCTCGGCCGCCACGACCTGCGGCACCGACCGGTTCACCCCGGTCGTGGCCCACGACGAGTGGGACGTCTCCGGCTGGTTGTCGCCCGACGGCTCGCTCCTGCTCGCCGAGACCCTGGTCGACGGCGAGTCGCGCCTCGCGCTGCACGACCCCGGCACCGGCCGCGTCGTGCACGCCGTCGACCTGCCCGGGGCCGGGACCCCCGCCGCCGGCGTCGTGGCGTACATGCTCCCCGAGCCGGTCTGGTCGCGGGACTCGTCCTCGGTCGTGCTGTCGTTCGCCGCACCGGGCGTGCCGGGCGACGTCCTGCTCCTGGACGCCGCCACCGGCGAGGTCACGGCGCTCACCACCTCGTCCGACGACCTGCCCGCTCCCCCGGCGCTGCCGCAGTCGCACCGCGTGCCCACCCCGGACGGCGAGCGCGTCCCGTGCTTCGCCTACCCGCCCGGCGCGGGCGCCACCGGCTCGGCCGTCGTCGTCGTCCACGGCGGGCCGGAGGGCCAGTCGGTCCGCACCTTCAACCCGGTCGTGCAGTCGCTCGCCGCCGCCGGCCACGCCGTGCTGGTGCCCAACGTCCGCGGCTCCACGGGGTACGGCCGGCGCTGGTACTCCCTCGACGACGGCCCGCTGCGCCTCGACTCGGTGGCCGACCTCGCTGCCGTCCACGCGTTCCTCGGCACCATCGGCCACGACCCGGCCCGCGCCGCGCTGTGGGGCGGGTCGTACGGCGGCTACATGGTGCTCGCCGGGCTCACCTTCCAGCCGGAGCTGTGGGCGGCAGGGGTCGACATCGTCGGCATCTCCTCGCTCGTGACCTTCCTGGAGAACACCTCGCCGTACCGCCGGGCCTTCCGCGAGCGCGAGTACGGCCGGCTCGACACCGACCGGGAGATGCTCGAGGCCGCCTCACCCCTGCCGCGGATCGACCGCGTCCGGGCGCCGCTGTTCGTCATCCACGGCGCCAACGACCCGCGGGTGCCGCTGTCGGAGGCCGAGCAGGTGGCCGCCGCGGTGCGCGCCAACGGCCTGGAGTGCGAGCTGCGCGTCTACGGCGACGAGGGCCACGGCCTGGCCAAGCGGACCAACCGCCTCGACGCGTACCCGGCCGCGATCGCGTGCCTGGACCGCTGGCTGGCCTGAGCGCCGCGGACGACCTGGTGGTCGAGGGGCTGCGCACCGGCGAGCAGGTCGCCCTCGCGCTGGGGGGCGGGTCGGTGGCGCTGGTGCGCTCCGACGGCACCGGCTCCCTGGTGCCGCTCGGCCGAGGCGCCCGCGCAGCTCGCGCGGCTCGATGCCGAGGCGGCGCCGCGGTGGACCTGGTGGTCGGCGTCGTCCGTGCTGGGCCCGCTGCTGGCTGTCGACCCCGGTCTGCGGCTCGGCCGCTGCTGGGACCTCGCCGCCGTGCACCGGGTGCTGCACGGCGGGCACCGCGCCGAGCCGGCCGACGTGTGGTGCCACGTGCGCGCGCTCGAGGTCTCCGCGGCGCCCCGCTCGGGGCAGCTCGACCTGCTCGGGGCCGACGCGTCCGCCTGGGGCGCCGTCGCGCCGTCGTCGGACGACGACGGCGTCCCCGACGAACCGGTCCGGCCCGACGGCCACCTGCGGCCCGACTGGGCGTCCGGCGCCTGGGGCAGCACGCCGCAGCGGGCGCTGCGCTGGGCGGCCCTCGCCCTGGAGGTGGCGGGCCTCCAGCTCGAGGAGGTGCGGGCGGTCCCGGCGCGCGGCAGCGCCCTGCACGGCGTGTACGCCGAGTCGGCGGCCGACCTGGTGGCGGTCGAGCTCGGCGCCACCGGTCTGCCCGGTCGACCTGCGCGAGGCCGAGCGGCTGATCGGCGAGGTCGCCGGTCGCCGCCCGACCGACGAGGCCGACGAGCGCCGGATCCGGGCGGGGCGCGACCGCGTCGTGCTCGACACCGTGCCCGACGACTCCCCCGTCGACCTGCGCAGCCCGCTGCAGGTGAAGGACCTGCTGCGCCGCAACGGGTTCGACCTGCCGGACACCAGGTCGTGGCGGCTGGAGCAGCTGGCCGGCACCCACCCGCTCGTCGACGCCCTGCTGCAGTGGCGCAAGGGCGAGCGGATCGCCACCACCTACGGGTACCGCTGGCTCGACCACCACCTCGGCGCCGACGGCCGGCTGCGCGGCACCTGGACGGGCAGCGACGGCGGCGCCGGGAGGATGACCGCGTCCGCCGGCCTGCACTCGATGCCGCGCGAGCTGCGGCCCGCGGTGGTGGCCGAGCCGGGCCACCTGCTCGTCCGCGCCGACCTCGGCCAGGTCGAACCCCGTGTGCTGGCGGCGATCTCGCGCGACCGCGACCTCGCCCGCGCCGCCGCGTCCGACGACCTGTACGCCGACGTCGCCGCCGCGCTGGGCTGCGAGCGGCCGGTGGCGAAGATCGCCGTCCTCGCGGCGATGTACGGGCAGACGTCCGGCACCGCCGCCGACGCCCTGCGTGACATGGAGCGGGCCTACCCGACGGCGATGCGGTTCCTGCAGTCCGCGCACGACGACGGCAAGGCCGGCCGCGACGTGCTCACCTGGGCGGGGAGGAGGGTGCGGATGTGGCACCTCGACCCGCTCGCACCGGGCGCCGGGCCCGAGGCCGTCCGTGCCCACCAGTCGGCGCTGGCCGCGCGAGGACGCTTCGCGCGCAACGCCGTCGTCCAGGGCTCGGCCGCCGAGCTGTTCAAGGCCTGGACGGCCACCGTCCGCGCCCGGCTCCGGTCGGAGGGCAGCGGCGAGCTGGTGCTCTGCCTGCACGACGAGCTGCTGCTGCACGTGCGCGAGCACGCCGCCGAGCACCTGCGCGCCGCCGTGGTCGACGACCTGCGCAGCACGGCCGGTCGCTGGACCGACGCCGGCGTGCGGTTCGTGGCCGACGTGGCGGTGGTACGCCGCTGGTCCGACGCCAAGGGCTGAGTGCCCCCGGCGTCGGACCAGCGGTGCGGGTCGATCAGGTCGTGCCGGCGGTCAGCCGCCGACCACGTTGCAGTTGCGGTTCACGCCCTTGTCCTCGACCGGCACGTTCGGGTACCCGGTGGCAGCCTGGCCGTTCGCCGTCCTGAACGTCTTCACCCGCGGGACGTTGGTGGTGCTCCTGGTGAATGTGACGGTGCGGGTCTGGGTCTCGTCCACACCCACCGTCGACCGCAGGATGGTCGACCCGGCTGAGACGAACCGGAAGCCCACCCGCGCCTGCGAGTACACCTCGTTGGCGCCCGGTGCGGGAAGCGTCGCTGTGAAGACGGCCTGGCGGCACGAGGTGCTCACGGTCACCTGCACGCGGGTGGCCGGGTCGACGACGGTCGGCTGCGGAGCAGGTGCGTTGGCCCGGCTGAAGGTCCAGAACGTGTCGCCGGCGTTGATGCTCGTCACCAGGACGTTGCCGGTGACACCCGAGCCGAGCGACTCACCGAGAGCGAGCACTCGCGGGTCGTACCCGTTGGCGGTGAGCGCCTGAGCCCACTGCTGCCTCCGAACCGTGCCACGGGGATCCGGATCCGCCGGTGCAGTTGTTCCCGGTCCCGTCGCAGCTGGGTGCGATCGCCTTGATCTGCTCGGGGGAGCTGCCCGTCAGCCAGATGTCCGACGTCGTGGACGTCTGGTAGACCTCCTCCCACACCCACAAGGCGTCGTCGGACAGACCGTTGGAGTTCAGGTCGTCCCCGTAGATCTGTACGCCGGGAAGGGCCTGCAGACCGCCGGACCTCACGTTCGCGTCGTGACCGATCTTGGCCGTACCGAGGTCGAACTCGTTGGCGCCGGTCGCGAAGGCGAAGGTGGCCTTGTTGGGGTTCGGTGACCCGGGGTCGGACCCCGTGATCATGCGGATGCCGCCACCGACCGGCCAGCGGATCTCGCCGCTCGGACGGGTGTCGGGCTGGAAGATCTGGTCCTTGAAGACCACGACCTCGGTCTCGGCGTGCGCTGCGGTCGGGGTGACGACGAGGACACCGGCCGCGAGGGCCAGCACCCCCGCTCGGGCGAGCACGTGCTTCATGGGTCATCTCTCCGTCGAGATCGGTCCAGCAGCGGGCAGTGGGCGGTCGCGACCCCCGGAGCCCCCACGCTGCTGGAGGGCACCGCCTCACGACTGCCTGCACGGTAAGAGGAACCGGACCCGCCCGAACCACCCGAAAGGGCGGGACATGTCGGGTGTTCGGCCGATGTGTGCAGACCCGCCGGTCCCGTAGGCGACGAGGGCTGGACCGAGGACGCCGACGCCACCGGGTCGACGGTGCGCATCACGGTGGCCGCGGCGACGGGTTGACGTCCACCTAGTGCACTAGGCGAGCGGCTACTCCGCGAGGCGCGCGCGCCTAGTGAACGAGGCGATCACCACGTTCACTAGGCGAACGAGGGGGAACGGGGCGGGCCGGGGGTCAGCGCTGGTCGAGGGCCACGAAGTCGCGCTCGGTGGCGCCGGTGTACACCTGGCGCGGGCGGCCGATCTTGGTCTGGGGGTCGTTGATCATCTCGCGCCACTGGGCGATCCAGCCGGGCAGCCGGCCGAGCGCGAACAGGACGGTGAACATCCGGGTCGGGAAGCCCATCGCCTTGTAGATCAGGCGGGTGTAGTCAGCGGTACGCCTTGTGCTCCGGCCAGGGCGCGTCCACCGGGCGCAGCGTGCTCCAACCCGCGTCGCGAGCGGCGCAGCCCGCCAGGATGCCCGCCACCGCGGTGGGGTTGTGCAGCCGGCCGGCGAGCACGGCGTCGCGGGCGTCGTCGAGGTCCACCCACTCGGCCACCATGTCGCGCTCCTCGTGCTCGCGCTCGTGCCGCTGGTCGTCGGGCACCGGCGACAGGTCGCGGGCCACGAACACCCGGATCGCCTCGTCCATGCCGCCCGGGGAGTTGAACCAGTCGACGAGCACGTCCCAGCGCCCGGCGACGAGGTCGACCTCCTCGGCCAGCTCGCGCTGCGCGGCGCCGACGGGCGGCTCGCCCGGCACGTCGAGCAGACCGGCCGGCAGCTCCCACAGCTCCATGCCGACCGGGTGCCGGTACTGGCGCACCATCAGCACCCGCCCCTGCTCGTCGAGCGCGAGCACGCCGACCGCGCCGGGGTGGCGCACGAACTCGCGGCGCACGGTGCCGGCCTCGCCGAGGTCGACGGTGTCGCGCACGACGTCCCAGATCAGGCCGCTGTGCACGACCTCCGAGGCGACGACGGGTCGCGGCGCCATCTGGTCACCGCCGCTGAAGAGCGTTGCCACCTGGGCGTTCTCAGACCTGGGCCGGTGTGGCGGCCTGGTCGACGTCGACCTGGTCCGGGCGTCCTGGTGCGGTCTCGACCTCGATCAGCCGCTCCTCCCGCTGCCGTTCCAGACCGGCGGCCACCAGGCCGCTGAACAGCGGGTGCGCCTTCAAGGGACGGGACAGGAACTCCGGGTGCGCCTGCGTCGACACGTAGTACGGGTGCACCTCGCGCGGCAGCTCGACGAACTCCACCAGCTGCCGGTCCGGCGACTCGCCGGACACGACCAGGCCCGCCGCCTCCAGCTGCTCGCGGTAGTCGTTGTTGACCTCGTAGCGGTGGCGGTGCCGCTCGGACACCCGCTCGCTGCCGTAGGCGGTGGCGACGACCGAGCCCGGCTTCAGCGCGGCCGGGTACAGGCCGAGGCGCATCGTGCCGCCCATGTCGCCGTCGCCGGCGACGATCGACTTCTGCTCGTCCATCGTCGCGATCACCGGGTGGTCGGTGCCCGGGTCGAACTCCGACGACGACGCGTCGGCCAGGCCGACGACGTTGCGTGCGTACTCGATCACCATGCACTGGAGACCGAGGCAGAGGCCGAGCGTGGGCACCTGGTTCTCGCGGGCCCAGCGCAGCGCGCCGAGCTTGCCCTCGATGCCGCGGACGCCGAAACCACCTGGCACGCACACGGCGTCGACACCGCCGAGCTCCTTGCGGGCGCCCTCCGGTGTGGCGCAGGTGTCGGAGGCGACCCAGCGGATCCGGACCCGGGCGTCCTGGTCGAACCCGCCTGCGCGCAGCGCCTCGGTGACCGACAGGTAGGCGTCCGGCAGGTCGATGTACTTGCCGACGAGCGCCACCTCGACCTCGTGGGCCGGACGGTGCACGCGCCGCAGCAGGTCGTCCCAGGCCGTCCAGTCCACGTCGCGGAACGGCAGGTCCAGCCGGCGGACGAGGTAGGCGTCCAGCCCCTCGGAGTGCAGCACCTTGGGGATGTCGTAGATCGACGGCGCGTCCTTCGCGGTGGCGACGGCCTCGAAGTCGACGTCGCACATCAGCGCGATCTTGCGCTTGATGCCCTCGGGCAGGTCGCGGTCGCAGCGCAGCACGATGGCGTCGGGCTGGATGCCGATCGAGCGCAACGCGGCCACGGAGTGCTGCGTCGGCTTGGTCTTCAGCTCGCCGGACGGGCCGATGTACGGCACCAGCGAGACGTGGACGAAGAAGCAGCTGTCGCGGCCGACGTCCTGGCGCACCTGGCGGGCGGCCTCGAGGAACGGCAGCGACTCGATGTCGCCGACCGTGCCGCCGACCTCGGTGATGATGACGTCCGGGGCGCCGTGGGGCCCGGGGGTGTCGGCCTGCAGCCGCATCCGGCGCTTGATCTCGTTGGTGATGTGCGGGATCACCTGGACGGTGTCGCCGAGGTACTCACCGCGCCGCTCCTTGGCGATCACCTCCGAGTAGATCTGCCCGGTGGTGACGTTCGCGGAGGCATCGAGGTCGTCGCCGAGGAAGCGCTCGTAGTGGCCGATGTCGAGGTCGGTCTCGGCGCCGTCGTCGGTGACGTACACCTCGCCGTGCTGGAACGGGTTCATCGTCCCGGGGTCGACGTTGAGGTACGGGTCGAGCTTCTGCATCGAGACCCGTAGCCCGCGCGCCCGCAGGAGGTGCCCCAGGCTGGAGGCCGTCAGTCCCTTGCCCAGGGACGAGGCCACCCCACCGGTGACGAAGATGTGGCGGGTCGCTGCGGACCCGCCCTGCCTGGCCGACTGGCCGAAAGTCCGCTCCACCACGGACCTCGACGATAGCAGGAGCCCCACCGCGCGCGGCCGTCCGCGCCGGACACGCGGCGGACGACCTGCGGCGTCCCACCCCTCGGTCACGCGGTTCAGCGGGCGGACGCCGCCACCTCGGCGTACAGACCCAGCACCTGGGCCACGGCGTCGTCGTCGGTGGGCAGGGTCGCGGCCCGCTCGAGCCCCCGCCGGCGGTAGTGCTCGCGGCCCGCCGGGTCGTCGAGCAGCCGGGCGACGGCCGAGGCCAGCGCCGGCGCGTCGCCGTAGGGCACCAGCACCGCGGCGTCGCCGGTGACCTCGCCGGTGCCGCCCACGTCGGTGGCGACCAGCGGGGCGCCGAGCCGCAGCGCCTCCTGCACGAAGAGCGGTTGTCCCTCCCAGACGCTCGGGCTCACCGCGACGTCGGCGGCCGTCAGCAGGTCGGCGGCGTCGGACCGGTGACCCAGCAGCCGCACGGGCAGCTGCTCGGTGGCGATCCGGCGCTCGAGCTCCTGACGCAGCGGGCCGTCGCCCGCGACCGCCGCCACGAGCTCGCCGCGGTGCGACTGCGCGAGCCGCCCGACGGCGTCGAACCAGAGCGGGTAGCCCTTCTGCGGCGCCAGCCGCGCCACGGTCACCACCAGCAGCTCGGCCGGGGACAGCCCCAGCTCGGCCCGCACCCGCTCGCGCACCTCCGCGCGCGTGCCGCTCGGCGGCGCACCGGGGGGCGACGGCACCAGGGCGCGCGCGGTGCGCCCCGCACCGCGCTCGGCCATCCGCGCCACCAGGTCGCCGCTCACGCCCAGGACGGCGGCCGCGCGCCGGGCCACCAGCCGCTCCAGCACGCCGGACGTCGCCCGCACCCTCAGCCCGCCGACGGGCAGGTTGTGCAGCGTCACCACCAGCGGGGTGGTCGGGCGACGCCCGCCCGCCAGCGCCGCGAGGGCGCCGGCGCGCAGCCCGTGCGCGTGCACGACGTCGGCCTGGTCGGCCAGCCCGCGCAGCAGCGCGACCGCCTGGCGGTCCTCCGGCCGCGGCCGGTCGCGGATGTCGACCGGGGCGAACGTCGCGCCGGTGCTCTGCAGATCGAAGTCGTCCCACGCCTGCGCAGGTGCGCCGACCACCACGTCGTGCCCGCGCGCGACCAGCCCGGACGCCAGCGCGGCCACGTGGCGCCCGACGCCCCCTGCTGAGGTGCCCTGCACCAGAAGGACTCTCACGATCCCTGCCTCTCCGTCGTCACAGCATCCGGTTGCCCCTGGCCGCGCCGCAGCAGCCGGGTGGCCGCCTGCACGCTGGGACGGTCGAGCACGAGCAGCGCGAGGCCGAGGACGACCGCCGCCACCAGCGCGGCGGCGACGCCGGCCAGCACGGCGCCGGTGAGGCCACCACCCCAGGCGTCGGTGAGCCGGGTCGAGGCCCACCAGCCCGCCGCGCCGCGCGAGCAGCGCGGCACCGCCGGTCCCCAGCAGGGTGCGCGCGAGCCCGTCGAGGGCGGCCGGACCGGCGCACCGGCGCAACGCCACCACGAGCGCGACGCCGGCGACCGTCATGCCGATGCTCGTGCCCCCGCCGAGGGCCACGGCGACGTCGCCCGGGCGCGGCACCACCAGCGCGAGGGCCACCATCGCGACCACCACGGCGAGCCACCCGGCGACGGTCGCCGTCGCCGCGGCCCGGCCGCGCTCGAGGGCGTACAGCGCGCGACCGACGTGGGCCACGAGCGCGAAGCCCACCAGCCCCGGCGCCATCGCCACCAGCGCGGGCGCCATCTCGGCCACCTCACCGGGTCGAGGTGCCCGAAGAAGGCCGCGACCGGCACGGCGACCGCCACCAGCACGGCCGCGCCGGCCGACGAGACCAGCAGGATCGCGCGGGTGGTCCAGGCCGCGGTGGCGGCGAATCCCTCGGTGTCGTGGGTGGCAGCCCGCTCGGCCAGGCGCGGGAAGGCGCTGGTGGCCAGCGGCACGGCGAGCAGCGCGTACGGCAGCAGGTACACGGCCTGGGTGTACTGGAACACGTTGAGGGTGGCGGTGGTGCCCGGCCCGTTGGCCAGCAGCAGCACCGCGACCACGCTGGCCTGCTGGGCCAGCAGCGTCACGACCCCGGCGCCCGCGAGCGCGAGCGCGCGGCGGGCCACGCCGGGCGGGAAGGCGAAGGTGGGACGCAGCCGCACGCCGGCCGAGCGCACCGGCCACAGCATCGGGAGCGTCATCACCACGACGCCGGCGGTGGTGCCCCAGGCCAGCCACGCCTCCGCCGCCGCGGGCAGCGCGAGCGCGTCGTCGCGCGCGCCCTGCGCGGTGCGGGCGAACGCCAGGTACGCCCCCATCACCACCAGCGACGACAGCAGCGGCCCGAGCGCCGGCCACACCAGCCGCCGGTGCGCGGTGAGCACACCGGCCAGCACGACGCCGACGCCGTACAGCACCACCTGCGGGGAGAACACGACGAGCATCCGGGTCGCCAGCGCGGTGGCGCCGTCGCAGCCACCGCCCACGCCGCTGAGACGCACCAGCGGGCCGGCGAGCAGCGCCACCAGCAGGGCGAGCGGCGCCAGCACGGCGACCGCCCAGGTGAGCAGCGCCGACGCCGTGCGGTCGACCTCGGCCCGGTGCTCGGGACCGGCCCCCGGCGCCAGCGACCGCGAGAGCGGGCCGGCCAGCAGCGGCACGACCGCTCCGGCGAGGGCTCCCCCGGCCACCACCTCGAACAGCACGTTGGGCAGCTGGTTGGCGGTCGAGTAGGCGTTGCCGACGCACTGCGCCGACACCGAGCCGGAGAAGACCAGCCACCGACCGAAGCCGGCCGCGCGCGCCAGCAGGGTGATGCCCGCGAAGACCGCGGCGCCGCCGGCGATCCCGCCGGCCACGCCGAGCGCGCGCCGCGAGCCGGGGGTCACGACCGGGGGGCGGGCGGGCGCCGTCCGAGGGCGTCGAGCTCGCGCAGCACCGGGGTGCCCTCGATCAGCCGGGTGAAGCTCACCCTCTCGCTGAGCAGGGTCAGGCCGACCAGCCCGGCGAGCAGGGCCCCGCGGGTCGCGGACCCGCGCCGCCCCGGGGCGGTGGCGACCACCGCGCTGACGCCGAGCAGCGCGCCGACCGCGTTGGCGCCGCAGTCGCCGAGCATCGACCGCTCGCCGAGGTCGGGCCCGAGCAGGGGCGCGGACGCCCCCACGGACACCGCCTGGAGCAGGGCGCCGCGGGCGACCCGCCGGCTGCCACCGGCGCCGCCGCGAGGGCGATCTTGAGCACCCGCCCCGGACGCAGGTCGAGCAGGTTGAACAGGTTGGCGGTGCCGGCGACGACGCCGCCGGCGACCACGACGTCGGCGAGGTGGGCGAGCACGCCCCGCTCCTGCGGGCGCTCCATCACGGCCGCGGCCGCCAGCACCCCGGTGCCGCCGATGCCCAGGATCTTCAGCGCCCCGGTGGTGAGCTCGCCGCGGGCGAGGGAGCCGAGGTGCCCGCGCAGCCCCTTGGACGAGCCCCGCTCGGCGAGGTCGTCGACGGCCCCGAACGCAGCAGCCCCCACGGTGGCCAGCACCGCGGCCGCCCGCACCCGCCCCGGCAGCCCGGGAGCCGTGAGCAGCCCCGCCGTGGCGCCGACGGCCCACGACGGGCCCTCCCAGAGCGTGACCTGGTCACCGCGGTGGTTCGTCCGTCCCCAGCGCGTGGTCCCGCCCGGCGCGCGCTCGCGCAGCGACCAGGCCGCCAGCCGAGCCGGCCGCGCCGGCGACGGCACCGGCGAGGGCCGCGGCCGACGACCGGCGTGCGTCGCCGCCCGGACCCGGCATCAGCCGTCCCCGGTGGGGGTGCCGGTGGGCTCGCTGCCGGGCGTCTCCTGCGTCGACGGCGGGCTGTAGGCGGGGGCCGCCACCTGCGCGCTCTCCCCCGTCCCGTACTGGCCGGCGCGGTCCTCGCCCTGCTCGCGCAGCGCCAGGACGGTCGACAGCCGGCCGGCGGGCGAGCCGACGGTGTCGACCGAGGACACGACCTCGTTCAGCGAGGCGTCGGCCCGCAACTCCGACAGCAGGCCGTCCGGCGCGTCCGAGCTGCGGGGTGCCACCACGACCGTGCCGTCGCCCTCGGCGTCGAGCTGCGCGAGCAGCGTCAGGTACGCGGTGTTGGCCGCCTGGACCCACTCCGGGTCGTCGGCGCCCACCGAGTCGGTGGGCGGCCCGGCCACGACGAGCGCGAGGTCGGCCCGCTGCGGGGACTCCTCGGTGACGGTGACGAGCTCGCCGGCGACCAGGCCGTCCAGCGCCTGGGCGAGCGAGGCCTCGCGGTCGCCGCCGCCCTGGGTGGTGACCACCGCGCGCGCGAGCAGCACCGCCAGCTCGCCGTCGGTGCCGGTGGTGGCGTCCGGCGGCGGGTCGAGGTAGGTCACCAGCTGGCCGGCGAGCTCGGAGCGGAACGGCGCCTCGGCCGGGTCGGTCCAGCGCGGCTGCACGGCGACGGTGGTGCTCACCTGAGCGCCTGCGGTCTCCAGGTCGGTGAGGAGCGGGTCGATCGACTCCTGCTCGGCCCCGGGCAGCGTGATGAGGGCGACCGTCCGGCCCTCCAGCTGCTGCGGCAGCAGCGAGGTGCCGAGGGTGGTGATGACCTCGTCCATGCCTGCGAGCTCGGCGTCGCGGTTGTCGACGGCCTGCTGCAGCGCCTCCTTGTCGGTGCGCAGCGCCTGCACCTGGCTGGTGAGGGTGTCGCCGAGCGACTCCTTCAGCGGCCCCGCGCCCAGGACGACGCCGATCGCGAGCGCCATGAAGACCGACACCAGCGAGACCAGGTGGTAGCGGAAGTCGATCATCGGTTCGGGGTCCTCACGGTGGTCCTCACAGGGGAGCAGGGCGGCAGGGGGCGGACGGCGCGGCCGGCAGGGCTCATGGCGAGCGCTCCCCGCGGCCGCCGAGCAGGTCGCCGAACCAGTCGCCCACCACGCGCACGGCGTCGTGCACCCACCCGCCGGCGAGCGCGTAGAAGGTCTGCCCGGCTGCGGTGGAACCCAGGGCGACGCCGAGCGCGAGCAGACCGGCCAGCACGAGGAGCGCGAGCTGCACGTTGGAGATCCGCTGCCGGTACAGCCGCGAGACGCCCTTGGCGTCGACGAGCTTGCCGCCCACCCGCAGCCGGGTGAGGAACGTGCTCGCCATCCCCGAGCGACCCTTGTCGAGGAACTCCACGAGGGTCGCGTGGGTGCCGACGGCCACGATCAGCTCGGCGCCCTTGTCGTCGGCCAGCAGCATCGCGACGTCCTCGCTGGTGCCGGTGGCGGGGAAGACGACGGGCGTGACGCCGAGGGCCTCGACCCGCTCCAGGCCGGGCGCCTTGCCGTCGCGGTAGGCGTGCACGACGATCTCGGCGCCGCACCGGAGCGCGGCGTCGGAGACCGAGTCCATGTCGCCGACGATCAGGCTCGGCTGGTAGCCGGCCTCGAGCAGGGCGTCGGCGCCGCCGTCGACGCCGATCAGCACCGGCCGGTACTCGCGGATGTACGACCGCAGCGTGGCGATGTCCTCCTTGTAGTGGTACCCGCGCACCACGATGAGGACCTGCTTGCCGTCGAGGTCGGTGGTGATGTCCGGGACGCCGACGCCGTCCAGGAGCAGGTCGCGCTCCTTGCGCAGGTACTCCATCGTGTTGGCGGCGAAGGCCTCCATCTGGACGGCGAGACCGGCCCGGGCCTCCTGCTGCGAGGCCTCGACGGTGGCGTCGGTCTGCTCCACGCCCTCGGCCACCATCGTGTCGCCGACGAACAGCGCGTTGCCGTCGACCCGGGCGACCTTGCCCTCCTCGAGGGCGGTCATCACGGCCGTGCCGACGCCGTCGACCAGCGGGATCCCGGCCTCGAGGATGATCACCGGCCCGCGGTTGGGGTAGCGCCCGCTCGTGCTCGGGGCGGCGTTGACGATGGCGGCCGGCTTCTTGGCGACCAGCGCGTCGGCGGCGACCTGGTCGATGTCGACGTGGTTGATGATCGCGATGTCCCCGGGCTTCAGCCGCTTGGTGAGGTCCTTGGTGCGCGGGTCGACCCGCACCGGTCCGGTCGCACCGGGCAGCACGGACCGCGCCGACCGGCGTCCGAACAGGCTTCGCTTCATCGTCGGTCATCGTCCCACGTGCGGGTGCCCGGACCGAGCACCCGGACCGCCCGGGTGCGGTGAGCCCGCGCACAGCGCGTCCTCGTGCGCAGCAGGCGGTCGGTCAGCGGTCGGGCAGGCGGTCAGGCCTGGCCCGCCTGGGCCAGCAGCTCCGCGGCGTGGTCGCGCGCTGAGGCCGACTCCTGCTGCCCGGCCAGCATCCGGGCCAGCTCGCGGACGCGGTCCTCGCCCTCGACCCGGTGCACCCCGCTGTCGGTGACCTGCCCGTCGTCGGCCTTGCGCACCACCAGGTGCGTGTCGGCGAACGCCGCCACCTGCGGCAGGTGGGTGACGACGACGACCTGGGCGGTGCGGGCCAGCGCCGCGAGCCGCCGGCCGATCTCGACCGCCGCCGCGCCGCCGACGCCGGCGTCGACCTCGTCGAACACGAAGGTGGGGACGGGGTCCGACCCCGCGAGCGCGACCTCCAGCGCCAGCATCACCCGCGACAGCTCGCCTCCGGAGGCGCCCCTGGCGAGCGGTCGCGGGTCGGCGCCGGAGTGCGGGGCCAGCAGGAGCGTCACCTCGTCCGCGCCGTGCAGGCCGCGCGGCCGGGGCTCCACGTCGACCTGGAGCCGGGCGGACGGCATCGCCAGCGCCGCCAGCTCGTCCTGCACCGCGGCGCAGAGGCGGTCGCCCGCCTCCCGGCGCAGGGCGGTGAGCCGCGCGGCGCGGGCGTCGAGGTCGGCGTCGAGCTCACGGTGCCGCGCGGTGAGCTCCTCGACCCGGTCGTCGTCGCCGTCGAGCTCGAGCAGGCGGCGCGACGACTCCTGCGCCCAGGCGAGCACCGCGGGGACGTCCTCGCCGAACCGGCGGGTGAGCCCGGTGAGCTCGGAGCGCCGCTCGTGCACCTGGGCCAGGCGTGCGGGGTCGGCCTCCACCCCCTGCAGGTACGACGCGAGGTCGGCGGCGAGATCGGCTGTGAGGTAACCGATCTCGGCCACCCGGGTCGCCAGGGCAGCGAGCTGCTCGTCGTGGTCGGCGACCTGCTCGAGCGCGCGCCGGGCCTGCTCCACGAGCGCCACGACGTGGTTGCCGTCGCCGGCGGCCACCTCGTCGACCTCGCCGGCGAGCGCCCGGTGGGCCTCGCCGGAGGCCGTGCGCAGCTCCTCGGCGTGCTCCAGGCGCTGGGTGAGGGCGCGCAGCTCGTCGTCCTCCCCCGGCTGCGGGTCGACCCGCTCGACCTCGGCCAGGCCGGCGCGCAGCAGCTCGGCCTCCTGCCGGCGCTCACGGGCCCGGGTGGTGATCTCGGACAGCTCGGCGTCGACCTGCCCGAACCTGGTCCAGGCCTCCTCGTAGCCGGCGAGCTCGTCGGCCAGTGCCGACCCGCCGAACCGGTCGACGGTCTCGCGCTGGCGGGCCGGCGAGCGCAGCAGCACCTGCTCGGACTGGCCGTGCACCGCCACCAGGTCGTCGGCGAGGTCGGTCAGCACCGAGACCGGGACGGCGCGGCCGCCGAGGTGGGCGCGGCCGCGACCGGACGCGGCGACCACCCGGGACGCGATCAGCTCGTGGGTGCCCCCGCCCAGGTCGTCCAGGTCGGCACCGGCCTCGACCGCGCGGGCGGCCACGGCCCCCGCCGACGGCACCACGAAGCGCCCCTCGACCCGGGCCGACGCCGCCCCGGAGCGGACCGCACCGGTGTCGGCGCGGCCACCCAGGAGCAGCCCGAGCCCGGTGACGACCATCGTCTTGCCGGCGCCGGTCTCGCCGGTGAGCACGCTGAGGCCGGGTCCGAGCTCGACGACGGCCTCGCTGATCACCCCGAGGTCGGTGATCCTCATCTCCTCGAGCACGGCGTCCTCTCGGGTGCTCTCACGCGTCGACGGGGCCGCGCCACCCGGTGACGGGCAGCTGGAACTTGGCGACGAGCCGGTCGGTGAACGGGCCGGTGTTCAGCCGGGCGAGCCGCAGCGGCTCGCTCCCGCGCCGGACCTCGATCCGTGCACCGGGCGGCAGCTCGAGCGTGCGGCGGCCGTCGCACCAGAGCACCCCGGAGGCGGCCCGGTCGACGACCTCGACCGCGAGCACGGACGTGGGGGCGACGACCAGCGGACGCGAGAACAGCGCGTGGGCGCTGATCGGCACCATCAGCAGCGCCTCGACCTCGGGCCAGACCACCGGACCGCCGGCGGAGAACGCGTACGCGGTGGACCCGGTGGGCGTGGCCATCACGACGCCGTCGCAGCCGATCGTCGACACCGGCCGGCCGTCGACCTCGGTGACGACCTCGAGCATCCGCTCCCGGCTGGCCTTCTCGACCGTGGCCTCGTTGACCGCGAAGGTGCGCTCGATCTCCGTGCGGTCGCCGTCGTGGCCGACGCTGACGACGACGTCGAGGGTCATCCGCTCCTCGACCTCGTAGTCGCGCGCGGCGATCCGGCCGACGGTGCCGGCGATGTCCTCGCGCTCGATCTCGGCGAGGAACCCGACGTGGCCGAGGTTCACACCGAGCAGCGCGACGTCGCGCCCCCGCACCACCTCGGACGCGCGCAGGATCGTGCCGTCGCCGCCGAGGACGACCACGAGCTCGACGTCGTCGACCACCTCGTCCGGGTGCTCGACGGTGACGAGCTCGAGCTCGTGCGGGATGTCGGCAGCCTCGCTGGCCAGCACGACCGGGCAGATCCCGGCCTCGGACATCCGGTGCAGCAGCTCGGTGGCGGCGCTGACCGCCTGCGGTCGGCCGGTGTGCGCCAGCACGAGGACGCGCCGCAGCGGCGTGCTCGTGGTCATGGCTGCGCTCCCGTCGGCCCCTGCGCCACGGCCGTGGCGACCAGCTCGCTCACCGTACCCGGGTCGGGCGCGGCGGACCGGTCGTCCCCCGCGTGGCGGAGCCACAGGAAGTACTCGACGTTGCCGCTCGGTCCGGGCAGCGGGCTGGCCACGCACCCGTGGACGGCGAGCCCCGCGCCGCGGGCCGACTCGGCGACCTCGACCACCGCCTGCGCCCGCAGCGCCGGGTCGCGCACGACCCCGCCGGAGCCCAGCCGCTCACGGCCCACCTCGAACTGCGGCTTCACCATCAGCAGCAGGTCGGCCTCGGGCGAGGAGCACGCGGCGAGGGCCGGCAGCACCAGGGTCAGCGAGATGAAGGACAGGTCGGCGACCACGAGGTCGGGCGCAGGCGCCACCTGCTCGGGCGTCAGCGTCCGCACGTTCGTCCGGTCCAGCACCGTGACCCGCTCGTCCGACCGCACCGACCACGCGAGCTGGCCGTACCCGACGTCGACCGCCACCACGTGCCCCGCGCCGCGGCGCAGCAGGACGTCGCTGAAGCCGCCGGTCGACGCGCCGGCATCGAGGCAGCGCCGTCCCTGCACGGCGACGTCGAAGGCGTCGAGCGCCCCGACCAGCTTGTGCGCGCCGCGACTGACGTACTCCGGCCCGGTGCTCGCCTCGGTCACCACCAGCGCGTCGGACGTCTCGACCTGCGTCGCGGGCTTGGTCGCCACCTGCCCGCGCACGCTGACCCGGCCCTCGGCCACGAGCTCGGCCGCCTGCTGGCGGCTGCGGGCGAGCCCGCGGCGCACCAGCTCGGCGTCCAGGCGCAGCCGCCGGGCCACGCTCAGACCTCGGTGGACGACAGCCGCTGCTGCAGCGCCTCGTGGACCGCTACCAGCACCGGCAGCTGCTCCGCCGGCCCGAGGTCCGGCGAGATGGCGGCCAGGTCGGCCAGCGCGGCGTCGACCGCGGCGTCGCCCGTGGGCTCGTCCGCGTCGTCGAGCCCGTTGCCGGACGGTGCGGTGGGGCGCTGCGGGAGGTCGAGGGTGTGCTCACTCACCGGTGCGTGCTCCGGGGGTCGGGCGCGAGGGGGCCGTGCGCTTCGCCGTCTTCTTCGCGGTCGTCTTCTTCGCGGTCGTCTTCTTCGCGGTCGTCTTCCTCGCGGTCGTCTTCTTCGCGGCGGCGGCCTTGGGCGCGGTCTTCTTCGCCGGTGCGGTCTTCTTCGCCGGTGCCGTCTTCCTCGCGCCGGCCGACGGCCGCGTGGCCGTCGTCGGGACGGGGCGCGAGGTGGGCAGGGCGTGGGTGCGCTCGGAGGCCAGCTCGGTCTCCAGGTCGGAGATCCGCCGGCGCAGCGCCTCCGCCTCGGCTGCGGTGATCACGCCGAGAGAGGCGACGGCGCGCTCGGCCTCGGCGCGGACGACCTCCATCAGCACGCCGCGGTTGTCGCGGGCGGTGACGAGCAGGTCCTCGGCGAGCCCGGCGATCTGGGTCGCCATCGCCGACGCCCCCGCCGGCACGCCCTGCACGCCACCCTGCGCCAGCAGCGCGGTGGCCACCTCGCGCGCCTTGGCGGCGGTGGCCTCGGTGAGCCCGCCGACCAGGGCCACGTAGCCCTTCAGACCGTCCAGCATCGATGCTCCAGCCATGAGACCTGCGCGCCGGGAGGGCGCTCCCGGCGGTGTCGTCGACGACGACCGGACCACGCTACCGGTCGGCGTCGGTGCCTGTCGGGCGGAGCGCCAGCAGCGAGCGCAGCGCCTCCCCCGGCTCCACCGAGGCGCCGGCGTCGGCGCGGTCCCACAGCAGCACGACGCCGGCCCACGCGGCGGCGAGCGGGTCGTGCACCGACGTCGTCTCCACCCGGTCCCCCTCGACGCGAGCGACGTCGTCGCCGCACCGGGCGGTGTCGCCGTCCAGGATCACCGTCAGCGCCGGGCGCCGCAGGCCGTCGAGGTCCTCGGCCACGAACGTGGGACGAGAACGGGGCTCGAGGCCGACGAGGTCGGCGAGCCCGTGGACGCCGGTGAGGACGAGCAGGCTGTCCATGCCCGCCGCCACCGCACCCTCGATGTCGGTGTCGATCCGGTCGCCGACCACCAGCGGCCGGCTGCTCCCGATCGCCGCGGCCGCCTCGGTGAGCCCCACCGGCTCGGGCTTGCCCGCGACGGCGGGCTCCACCCCGGCCGCGGTCCGGACGGCGGCCACCAGCGTCCCGTTGCCGGGGGCGATCCCCCGTGCGGTCGGGATGGTCAGGTCGCGGTTGGTGGCCACCCACCACGCACCGGCGCGGATCGCGTACGTGGCCTCGGCGAGATCGGCCCAGCCGACCTCGGGACCGTAGCCCTGCACCACCGCGTCCGGCTCGTCGTCGGCGCCGGCGACCGCGACCAGACCAGCCGCCTCCAGCGCGATCCGGACACCGGGTCCGCCGATCGGCAGCACCCGGGCACCCGGGCCGTGCTCGCGCAGCACCATCGCGGCGGCCACCTGCGCCGAGGTGACCACCTGCTCGTCGGAGACGTCGAGGCCCAGCTCACGCAGGTGCGCAGCGACGTCGGCGGCCGGACGCGAGGCGTTGTTCGTGACGTACGCCAGCCGCACCTCGCCGGCCGCGGCGGTGAGCACCGTCACCGCGCGCGGCACCGCCGCCGCCCCCACGTACACGACGCCGTCCAGGTCGAGCAGGAGCGCGTCGTACCCGCTGAGGAGGGTGGGCTCGCTCACGCGCGGTCGTCCCGGACCTCGGCGGGCGGCTGCTCGGGCTGGTCGGACTGGTCGGACTGGTCGTCGGACGTCCTCGAGCTGGTCGTCGGACTCGTCGTCGTCCTCGAGCAGGTCGTAGATCTCGCTGTCGTCGACCCGGCCGAGGCGTTCGGCCGCACCGGTGCTCCCGTCGAGGTCGGCGTCGGCGGCCTTCTCCAGCCAGGCGGCGGCCTCCTCGTCGCGGCCGGCGGCACCGAGCGCGTCGGCGTACGCCGACATCAGCCGGGCGCGCGCCTGCCGGGCCGGACCGGAGCCCGCACGGGGCGGGACGTCCAGCTCGGCGATCTGGAGCATCACCACGGCGGCGTCGT
Organism: uncultured Actinomycetota bacterium; assembly: GCA_963750285.1. Lineage (GTDB taxonomy): Bacteria > Actinomycetota > Actinomycetes > Actinomycetales > CAWJMD01 > JBBQSN01. Next base: position 381,749 of record CAVVQA010000005.1, read on the forward strand.
GCTGGCCGAGGTCGCCACGCGCACCGGCGGCGACGATGAGCATCTCGAGCTGACCGGCCCGGTCGAGCTCTCTCGCCTCGGGCGACGACGCCAGGTCGAGCGCGCGCTCCGGCCGTCCGAGCCCGCGCTCGCAGTCGGCCATCACCGGCAGGTGCTCGGACGACCCGGTCAGGCGGCGAGCGGTGCGCAGCTCGCGCAGCGCGTCGTCGTAGCGACCGACCTGGTAGGCCGCCAGCCCCGCGGCCTCGCGCACGAGCCCGACCCGTCCCGCCCGGTGCTGCGCCGCGACGGCGTGCTCGTAGGCCAGCTCGGGGTCCTCGTCCATCAGCCGGGCGACCATCACCAGGTGACGGGCGACGATGATCGCGTTGTCCCTCGACAGCGTGCCGAGCTCACCGCGGACCTGGCGGTCCAGCTCGTCGCCGGTCACGTCGGCCGGCAGCGCCGGCTCGACCCGGCGCGGTGCCTTGTCCTCGACCCGACGGGCACCCTCGGGCGGACGGCGATCCGCTCCACCCCGGTCCGGGCGCGCACCGCCTGGACGGTCCGGTCGCTGCCCGCGCGAACGGTCCGGACGGCCGGCGCCGGCGCCGCGGTCGGGACGACCCCCGGAGCGCTCGCCGCCGTACCCGGCTCCCCGCTCAGGACGACCCGAGCCCGACCGGTCCGGGCGGCTCCGGCCACCCGCACGCTCCGGACGACCCGCACCACCAGCACGGTCGGGACGACCAGCACCACCAGCGCGATCAGGACGACCGGCACCACCGGCCCGGTCGGGACGACCACCACCGCCAGCGCGATCAGGACGACCGGAGCCCGGAGCCCTGTCCGGGCGGCTCCACCCACCCGCACGCTCCGGACGACCCGCACCACCAGCACGGTCAGGACGTCCGGCCCCGGGGGCGCGGTCCGGGCGGCTCCAGCCACCCGCTCGGTCAGGACGACCCGCACCACCAGCCCGATCAGGACGACCAGCCCGATCAGGACGACCAGCACCGCCGGCGCTCCCGGCGCGACCGGCGCCGCCAGCACGGTCAGGACGCTGCCAGCCACCGGACCGCTCGGGACGACCGGAGCCGCCGGTGCCTTCCCGCCGGCCGGCGCCACGGTCAGGACGGCTGTCGCCGCTGCGGTCCGGACGACCGGAGCCACCAGCGCGCTCGGGTCGACCGCTGCCGCGACCCTCAGAGCCGGCCCGCGGGGGACCGCCTCGAGCGGGGCGGGCGCCGCCTCGGGGGGCACCGCCGCCGCTCGACGGCCGTCCTGCGCCCTGTCGTCGTTCGCGGTCGTCGCCGTCCTGTCCAGCCATGGCAGCGATCCTTCCTGTCGGCGGGCGGCCCGGGAACCCCGGAGATCGCGCGAAGTGGTCGGCACCAAGAGCCACGACCCACAACGCAAAATGCGATGACGCCCATCCCCGAAGGGATGGGCGTCATCGAAAGAATGTCCGGCGGCGTCCTACTCTCCCACGAGGTCCCCCTCGCAGTACCATCGGCGCAGTTGGGCTTAGCTTCCGGGTTCGGAATGGAGCCGGGCGTTTCCCCAACGCTATGACCGCCGAAACTCTATGGAGATGTCAGGGTCGTGATCGACCGCATCTCGGGAACCGCACAGTGGACGCAAGCAAGAATTTGTAGTCAAGTTATCGGCTTATTAGTACCGGTCAGCTTCACGAGTCTCTAGTCCTCGCTTCCACATCCGGCCTATCAACCCAGTAGTCTAGCTGGGAGCCTCTCGGGGCAAGCCCCATGGAAACCTCATCTTGAAGCAGGCTTCCCGCTTAGATGCTTTCAGCGGTTATCCCTCCCGAACGTAGCTAACCAGCCGTGCTCCTGGCGGAACAACTGGCACACCAGAGGTTCGTCCGTCCCGGTCCTCTCGTACTAAGGACAGCCCTTCTCAAGTTTCCTGCGCGCGCAGCGGATAGGGACCGAACTGTCTCACGACGTTCTAAACCCAGCTCGCGTACCGCTTTAATGGGCGAACAGCCCAACCCTTGGGACCGACTCCAGCCCCAGGATGCGACGAGCCGACATCGAGGTGCCAAACCATGCCGTCGATATGGACTCTTGGGCAAGATCAGCCTGTTATCCCCGGGGTACCTTTTATCCGTTGAGCCCTCGCGTTTCCACAAACCACGAGAGGGTCACTAGTTCCGACTTTCGTCCCTGCTCGACTTGTCAGTCTCACAGTCAAGCTCCCTTGTGCACTTACACTCGACACCTGATTGCCAACCAGGCTGAGGGAACCTTTGAGCGCCTCCGTTACTCTTTAGGAGGCAACCGCCCCAGTTAAACTACCCACCAGGCACTGTCCCTGATCCGGATCACGGACCGAGGTTAGATATCCAGAGCGACCAGAGTGGTATTTCAACGTTGACTCCACCGACACTGGCGTGCCGACTTCACAGTCTCCCACCTATCCTACACAAGCCGCACCGAACACCAATACCAAGCTATAGTAAAGGTCCCGGGGTCTTTCCGTCCTGCTGCGCGTAACGAGCATCTTTACTCGTAGTGCAATTTCGCCGAGTTCGCGGTTGAGACAGCGGAGAAGTCGTTACGCCATTCGTGCAGGTCGGAACTTACCCGACAAGGAATTTCGCTACCTTAGGATGGTTATAGTTACCACCGCCGTTTACTGGCGCTTAAGTTCTGAGCTTCGCCTTGCGGCTAACCCGTCCCCTTAACGTTCCAGCACCGGGCAGGCGTCAGTCCGTATACATCGTCTTGCGACTTCGCACGGACCTGTGTTTTTAGTAAACAGTCGCTTCTCCCTGGTCTCTGCGGCCTTCAAACGCTCGGGCAGCAAGTGCCGTCACGCCTCAGGCCCCCCTTCTCCCGAAGTTACGGGGGCATTTTGCCGAGTTCCTTAACCACGATTCACTCGATCGCCTTGGTATTCTCTACCTGACCACCTGAGTCGGTTTGGGGTACGGGCGGCTAGAACCTCGCGTCGAGGCTTTTCTTGGCAGCATAGGATCACCCATTTCGTGCATTCGCACTACCTGTCAGATCTCAGCCTTGATGAGAGACGGATTTGCCTATCTCTCGGCCTACATCCTTAGACGGCGACAACCATCGCGCCGCTGGGCTACCTTCCTGCGTCACCCCTGTTAATACGCTTGCCTACTACCGGTTCGGGTCGCGCGCTCCACTCGATCGTCCCGAAGGACTCACGAGCTTCAGGCGCTTAGCATCACCGGGTTCGGCATGGGCGGTTCTTCGCCGGTACGGGAATATCAACCCGTTGTCCATCGACTACGCCTGTCGGCCTCGCCTTAGGTCCCGACTTACCCAGGGCGGATTAACCTGGCCCTGGAACCCTTGGTCATTCGGCGGACGGGTTTCTCACCCGTCTTTCGCTACTCATGCCTGCATTCTCACTCGTGTGGCGTCCACGGCTGGGTTACCCCGCCGCTTCACTCGCCACACGACGCTCCCCTACCCATCCACACGCCTGGACCACGAAGGCCTGGCTCATGTGTGAATGACACAGCTTCGGCGGTGTGCTTGAGCCCCGCTACATTGTCGGCGCGGAATCACTTGACCAGTGAGCTATTACGCACTCTTTCAAGGGTGGCTGCTTCTAAGCCAACCTCCTGGTTGTCTGTGCAACTCCACATCCTTTCCCACTTAGCACACGCTTGGGGGCCTTAGCTGGTGTTCTGGGCTGTTTCCCTCTCGACTACGGAGCTTATCCCCCGCAGTCTCACTGCCACGCTCTCACTTACCGGCATTCGGAGTTTGGCTGACGTCAGTAACCTTGTAGGGCCCATTAGCCATCCAGTAGCTCTACCTCCGGCAAGAAACACGTGACGCTGCACCTAAATGCATTTCGGGGAGAACCAGCTATCACGGAGTTTGATTGGCCTTTCACCCCTACCCACAGCTCATCCCCCAGGTTTTCAACCCTGGTGGGTTCGGTCCTCCACGCGGTCTTACCCGCGCTTCAACCTGGCCATGGGTAGATCACTCCGCTTCGGGTCTAGACCCAGCGACTCAATCGCCCTATTCGGACTCGCTTTCGCTACGGCTTCCCCACACGGGTTAACCTCGCCACTGAGCACTAACTCGCAGGCTCATTCTTCAAAAGGCACGCTGTCACCCGATCCGAAGATCCGGCTCCAACGGCTTGTAGGCACACGGTTTCAGGTACTATTTCACTCCCCTCCCGGGGTACTTTTCACCTTTCCCTCACGGTACTTGTCCGCTATCGGTCACCAGGGAGTATTTAGGCTTAGGGGGTGGTCCCCCCAGATTCGTACGGGATTTCTCGGGCCCCGTACTACTTGGGATCCCCATCGGGAGTGCGCGCCATTTCGTCTACGGGGGTAGCACCCTCTATGCCGGGCCTTTCAATGCCCTTCGACTATGACGCGCATTTTTGACTCCCTGACCGGTTGGTAGTCCGGTCGGATAGGTCCCACAACCCCGTACACGCAACGCCTACCAGCTATCACACGTGTACGGTTTGGCCTCTTCCGCTTTCGCTCGCCACTACTCACGGAATCGCTGTTGCTTTCTCTTCCTGAGGGTACTGAGATGTTTCACTTCCCCTCGTTCCCTCCGCACGCCCTATGTGTTCAGGCGTGGGTGACTGGAGATGAATCCAGCCGGGTTTCCCCATTCGGAAATCCTCGGATCACAGTTCGGTTGCCAACTCCCCGAGGCTTATCGCAGGCTCCTACGTCCTTCATCGGCTCCTGGTGCCAAGGCATCCACCGTATGCCCTTAAAAACTTGGCTACAGATATCAAAGATGCTCGCGTCCACTGTGCAGTTCTCAAGCTACGGGCGGTCTCGATCCTCTACCCGGCGCCTGGCTGCTCGAGGAGCAGCTGGTTCGTCCGTGGGGTCGATCCGTGCCAGAAGGTCGGGCTCAGTGCCCGTTCCCTCAGGACCCAACAGCGTGCCGAGGCAGCCCCTCACGTTCCTCTCCGGTTTCCGGTTGAACCCTCGGAAGGGTCCGGTCGTACTCAGGAGATTCGCGTCAGCGACTGCCAACTGGTCAATGTTCCACCCTTGAGCTCCACCTCGAGCACAGACGGCTCGAGCGTGGGCCTGGACGCCGGCGAACCGGCGCCAGATGCTCCTTAGAAAGGAGGTGATCCAGCCGCACCTTCCGGTACGGCTACCTTGTTACGACTTCGTCCTAATCGCCAGTCCCACCTTCGACAGCTCCCTCCCCGAGGGGTTGGGCCACTGGCTTCGGGTGTTACCGACTTTCATGACGTGACGGGCGGTGTGTACAAGCCCCGGGAACGTATTCACCGCAGCGTTGCTGATCTGCGATTACTAGCGACTCCGACTTCATGGGGTCGAGTTGCAGACCCCAATCCGAACTGAGACTGGCTTTTTGGGATTCGCTCCACCTTGCGGTCTCGCAGCCCTTTGTACCAGCCATTGTAGCATGCGTGAAGCCCAAGACATAAGGGGCATGATGATTTGACGTCATCCCCACCTTCCTCCGAGTTGACCCCGGCAGTCTCTTATGAGTCCCCGGCATTATCCGCTGGCAACATAAGACGAGGGTTGCGCTCGTTGCGGGACTTAACCCAACATCTCACGACACGAGCTGACGACAACCATGCACCACCTGCGCAGGACCCTTGCGGACCTCACATCTCTGTGAGATTTCCCTGCATGTCAAGCCTTGGTAAGGTTCTTCGCGTTGCATCGAATTAATCCGCATGCTCCGCCGCTTGTGCGGGGCCCCGTCAATTCCTTTGAGTTTTAGCCTTGCGGCCGTACTCCCCAGGCGGGGCGCTTAATGCGTTTGCTGCGGCACGGAACTCGTGGAATGAGCCCCACACCTAGCGCCCAACGTTTACGGCATGGACTACCAGGGTATCTAATCCTGTTCGCTACCCATGCTTTCGCTCCTCAGCGTCAGTTACGGCCCAGAGACCCGCCTTCGCCACCGGTGTTCCTCCTGATATCTGCGCATTTCACCGCTACACCAGGAATTCCAGTCTCCCCTACCGCACTCTAGTCTGCCCGTACCCACTGCAGGCCCAGGGTTAAGCCCTGAGTTTTCACAGCAGACGCGACAAACCGCCTACGAGCTCTTTACGCCCAATAATTCCGGACAACGCTTGCACCCTACGTATTACCGCGGCTGCTGGCACGTAGTTAGCCGGTGCTTCTTCTGCAGGTACCGTCACTTTCGCTTCTTCCCTGCTGAAAGAGGTTTACAACCCGAAGGCCTTCATCCCTCACGCGGCGTCGCTGCATCAGGCTTTCGCCCATTGTGCAATATTCCCCACTGCTGCCTCCCGTAGGAGTCTGGGCCGTGTCTCAGTCCCAGTGTGGCCGGTCGCCCTCTCAGGCCGGCTACCCGTCGTCGCCTTGGTGGGCCGTTACCCCACCAACAAGCTGATAGGCCGCGAGCCCATCCTTGACCGATAAATCTTTCCAACCGCGCAGATGCCTATGCGGTTCGTATCCGGTATTAGCTCCGGTTTCCCGGGGTTATCCCAGAGTCAAGGGCAGGTTGCTCACGTGTTACTCACCCGTTCGCCACTGATCAGCTGGAGCAAGCTCCAGCGTCACCGTTCGACTTGCATGTGTTAAGCACGCCGCCAGCGTTCGTCCTGAGCCAGGATCAAACTCTCCGTTGATGTCATCTGGTTAGACCCGGCGAACCGGGCAACCGACTTTACACGAAGTGACACGACGAATCGTGTCGTTATTTGGTCCTTGGCTGAGCAGAATCTCGCTAGCTATGTAGTGATACATAACTGATCTTCTGTCATACCAAAGGAATTTCCGCGTGGACTGGACGCTCGACCGGCTGACGCCGGCTTCGCTGCCACCCACGACGGGGTTTTGGCATTGACTTTTGGCACGCTGTTGAGTTCTCAAGGAGCGGACGCGCACCGATGAGGGCCCTTGTGAGGGCCTGTAGTCGGGGCAACCCTGCAAACTTACCCGTCCGTTCCGCGTCCGTCAAACTCCCTGGCGTCTCCGCCTGGAAGTGATCCGGAGCCTCTCGGCCGGCCCGCAACTCTAGCACCGCTCCGTGGTCGTGATGACCGCGTCTCGGCTCTGGAGAGATCCGGGGTCCTGCCCGTGGGACCGGCCACCTCGTCGGTGTCCGTTCCTCCCTGCCGGGCTGACGTCGAGAACATTACGGGGGGCCCCGAGACGGAGTCAAATCGGGGGGTGCGAAGGCCGTCCGCGACGAGATCCGCACGGACGCAACGGTTCTCGCGCCTGCCCCGTCCGAGGCCTCTCGGGCGCGCTCCGTCCGGACGGGTCAGGGGTGCGGTGTGGCCCCGGTCACACCGTCACCTCGACCGCCGCCAGGGTGCGCCGTCCGCGGCGCAGCAGCACCCACCGCCCGTGCAGCAGGTCGGACGCGGTGAGCACGGCGTCGACGTCCGCGACCTTGACGTTGTTGACGTACGCCCCGCCCTCCCCCACGGTGCGGCGCGCGGCGGAGCGGCTCGGCGCCAGCCCCGTGGCCACCAGCAGGTCGACCACGGCCAGGTCGTCCGGTCCCACCGGACGCCCGCGGGAGCTCGGCAGCCGCGTCGGCGAGCGTCCGCTCGTCCAGGTCGGCGAGCTCGCCCTGCCCGAACAGCGCGCGGCTCGCCGCCTCGACGGCCTCGGTCGCCTCGCGGCCGTGCACCAGCGCGGTGACGTCGCGGGCCAGGGTGCGCTGCGCCTCGCGGGCGAAGGGGCGCTCGGCCACCTCCTGCTCGAGCGCGGCGATCTCGGCGCGGTCGCGGTCGGTGAAGATCCGCAGCAGCTGGAGCACCGAGGCGTCCTCGACGTTGAGCCAGTACTGGAAGAACGCGTACGGGCTGGTCAGGTCCGCGCCCAGCCAGACCGCGTTGCCCTCGGACTTGCCGAACTTGTTGCCGGCGGCGTCGGTGACCAGCGGCGTGGTGAGCAGGTGCACCGAGGCGCCCTCGACCTTGTGGATCAGGTCGACGCCGGCGGTGAGGTTGCCCCACTGGTCGTTGCCGCCGGTCTGCAGCGTGCAGCCGTGGCTGCCGGAACAGCTCGAGGTAGTCGAGCCCCTGCAGGATCTGGTAGCTGAACTCGGTGTAGCTGATCCCCTCGTCGCTGTTCAGCCGCGCCGCCACGGCGTCCTTGCGCACCATCTGGTTCACCCGGAAGTGCTTGCCGATGTCGCGCAGGAAGTCGAGCGCGGAGATCGGTGCGGTCCAGTCCAGGTTGTTGACCATCACGGCCGGGTTGTCGCCGTCGAAGTCGAGGAACGGACGCACCTGCTCGGTGATCCGGGCGACCCAGTCGGCCGTCTGCTCCTTGGACTTCAGGACCCGCTCGGACGTGGGCCGCGGGTCGCCGATCAGCCCGGTGGAGCCGCCGACCAGGCAGATCACGCGGTGCCCGGCGCGCTGGAGGTGCCGCAGCACCACCAGCTGCACCAGGTTGCCGAAGTGCAGCGACGGGGCGGTCGGGTCGAAGCCGCAGTAGACGGTGAGCCCGTCGGCGAGCGCCTCGCGCAGCGCGGCCTCGTCGGTGGTCTGCGCCACCAGCCCGCGCCACTGCAGCTCGTCGAGGATGTCGGTCACCGGTCCTGCCTCTCGGTCGGCGCGGCCCGCCGGGTGCGGCCGCTGCGCGTCCCAGCCTGCCCGATGCCCGTGGTCACCGGCGACGCGGTTCGCCCCGCGGGACGGAGGCCCGGTACGGCGACACCGTCGGGTCGTCGGCCACCCAGAACCGCCACGGGAACCGGACGGGGTCTCCCCCGGCACCGGAGACCCCGACACGGGGACCGGTCCGCAGCCGGGCGGTCGGGAGCGACCGCGAGCGCGGCTCGAGGCGCACCGCGGACGTCCGCAGGTCGGAGCCGTCCTGGGCGCCGGTGAGGCCGAGGGCCTGCGCCAGCCGGGCGGGACCTCGCGCGAGGTCGCGGTCGGTGCGCGCCGCGGGACGCCGCGAGCGCGCCAGGTCGTGCCCCGCCACCACCTCGCCGGCCCGCAGCAGGACGGCCGACGCCCGGCCGTCCGGACCGGTGACGACGTTCGCGCACCAGTGCATGCCGTAGCTGAAGTAGACGTAGAGCCGACCCGGCGGGCCGAACATCACGGTCGTGCGCGGGGTCGGTCCGCGGAACGCGTGCGAGCCGGGGTCGTCCTGCCCCGCGTACGCCTCGACCTCGGTGACGCGCACGACGACCTCGCCGTCCGCCGTGGTGTGCCGGAGCAGGGCGCCGAGGAGCCGGGGGGCCACCTGCAGCACCGGCCGCTCGAGCAGCCGGGTCAGCGGGTCGGCGCCGGGCCCGCTCAGCCGTCCGACCGGCGGCGGATCTTCGAGCCCAGCCACACCAGCGGGTCGTACTTGCGGTCGACGACGCGCTCCTTCATCGGGATCAGCGCGTTGTCGGTGATCTTGATGTGCTCGGGGCAGACCTCGGTGCAGCACTTGGTGATGTTGCAGTACCCGAGGCCGTGCTCGTCCTGGGCGGCCGCCCGCCGGTCGAGCGCGTCGAGCGGGTGCATCTCGAGCTCGGCGATCCGCATCAGGTACCGCGGGCCGGCGAACGACGCCTTGTTCTCCTCGTGGTCGCGCACCACGTGGCAGGTGTCCTGGCACAGGAAGCACTCGATGCACTTGCGGAACTCCTGCGAGCGCTCGACGTCGACCTGCGCCATCCGGTACTCGCCCGGCTCGAGACCCGCCGGCGGGGCGAACGACGGGATCTCGCGCGCCTTCGCGTAGTTGAACGACACGTCGGTGACGAGGTCCTTGATCACCGGGAACGCCCGCATCGGCGTGACCGTGATGACCTCCTCCTCGGTGAAGGTGCTCATCCGGGTCATGCAGAGCAGCCGCGGGCGGCCGTTGACCTCCGCGCTGCACGACCCGCACTTGCCGGCCTTGCAGTTCCACCGCACCGCGAGGTCCGGCGTCTGGGTCGCCTGGAGCCGGTGGATGATGTCGAGCACGACCTCGCCCTCGTTCACCTCGACGGTGAAGTCCTGCAGCTCTCCGTCGGAGACGTCGCCGCGCCAGACCCGGAAGCTCGCCTGGTAGCTCATCGGTCCTCCCCCTCGGTCGCCTCGGCCGCTGCTGCGCCGTGCCCGCGGGACGAGAGCTCGTCGGCGCTGAGGTACTTGCTCAGCTCGGAGTCCTCGAACAGGTCGAGCAGGTCCTCGCGGATCGTGGGCACGTCCTGGCGGGTCATGGCGACCCGCCCCTTGGCGTCGACCCGGCAGACCAGGTTGACGCCGCGCCAGGCGGGGTCCATCGCCGGGTGGTCCTCGCGGGTGTGGCCGCCGCGGCTCTCCGTGCGCTCGAGCGCCGCCATCGCGACGCAGCGCGAGACGAGCACCATGTTCTGGAGGTCGAGCGCGAGGTGCCAGCCGGGGTTGAACTGGCGGTGCCCCTCGACCGACACCCGGGACGCGCGCTCCTCGAGCTCGTCCAGCCGGTCGAGCGCCTGCTGGATCTCGCCCTCGCGGCGGATGATGCCGACCAGGTCGTTCATCGTCTGCTGCAGGTCGGTGTGCACGGTGTACGGGTTCTCGGCCTTGGCGCCGTCGGCCGGCGGGTCGAAGCAGGCGACCGCACGCCGGGTCGCCGCCCTGATGCGGTCCTCGTGGACCCGCGGCCGCTCCTCCAGCCTGCGCAGGTAGCCGGCCGCACCGGTGCCGGCGCGCCGGCCGAAGACCAGCAGGTCGGACAGGCTGTTGCCGCCGAGCCGGTTCGACCCGTGCATGCCACCCGCGACCTCGCCGGCGGCGAACAGCCCCGGCACGGTGGCCGCCGCCGTGTCGGCGTCGACCTCGACGCCGCCCATCACGTAGTGGCAGGTGGGTCCGACCTCCATCGGCTCGGCCGTGATGTCGACGTCGGCCAGCTCCTTGAACTGGTGGTGCATCGAGGGAAGCTTCTTGATGATCGTCTCGGCCGGGAGCCGGGTGGAGACGTCGAGGAAGACGCCGCCGTGCGGGGACCCGCGTCCCTCCTTGACCTCGGTGTTGATCGCGCGCGCGACCTCGTCGCGCGGGAGCAGCTCCGGCGGACGCTTGTTGTTCTCCGGGTCGGTGTACCAGCGGTCGGCCTCCTCCTCGGTCTCCGCGTACTGCGTGCGGAACACCTCGGGGACGTGCTCGAACATGAACCGCTTGCCCTCGGAGTTGCGCAGGACGCCGCCGTCACCGCGCACCGACTCGGTGACCAGGATGCCCTTCACCGACGGCGGCCAGACCATGCCGGTGGGGTGGAACTGGATGAACTCCATGTTCAGCACGCTCGCACCGGCGCGCAGGGCCAGACCGAGGCCGTCGCCGGTGTACTCCCACGAGTTCGAGGTGACCTTGAACGACTTGCCGATGCCCCCGGTGGCGAGGATGACGGCCGGGGCACGGAACACGACGAACCGGCCGGACTCGCGCCAGTAGCCGACGGCGCCGCTGATCCGCTCGCCGTCGAGCATCAGCTCGGTGATCGTCAGCTCGGCGAAGACCTTGATCCGCGCCTCCAGGTCGCCGGCCTCGGCGAGGTCGTCCTGCTGCAGCGACACGATCTTCTGCTGGAGGGTGCGGATGAGCTCCAGGCCGGTGCGGTCGCCGACGTGCGCGAGCCGTGGGTACTCGTGCCCGCCGAAGTTGCGCTGCGAGATGCGGCCGTCGGGCGTGCGGTCGAACAGCGCGCCGTAGGTCTCCAGCTCCCAGACCCGTTGCGGCGCCTCCTGCGCGTGCAGCTCGGCCATCCTCGGGTTGTTGAGGAACTTGCCGCCGCGCAGGGTGTCGCGGAAGTGCACCTGCCAGCTGTCCTTGGAGTTGACGTTGCCCATCGACGCCGCGATGCCGCCCTCGGCCATGACGGTGTGCGCCTTGCCGAACAACGACTTGCAGATGATCGCGGTGCGCAGCCCCTGCTCGCGGGCCTCGATGGCCGCCCGCAGGCCGGCGCCACCCGCACCGATCACCAGGACGTCGTAGTCGTGCTGCTCCAGGTCGCTCACGTGGTAGCCGGGAACCCTTCCGCTAGTTGATGAAGCGCAGGTCGGTGATGGTGCCGCTGGCGACCATCCACACGTACAGGTCGGTGAGCACCAGGCTCGCCAGCGTCACCCACGCGAACTGCATGTGCCGCTCGTTCAGCTTCGAGACCCACTGCCACGCCTGGTACCTCACCGGGTGCTTGCTGAAGTGCTTGAGCCGTCCGCCGACCAGGCTGCGGCAGGAGTGGCACGAGAACGTGTAGAGCCACAGCAGCACGACGTTCGTCAGCAGCACGAGCGTGCCGAGGCCCATCCCGAAGCCGCCGTCCTTCCCGTGGAAGGCACGGAGGGCGTCGTAGGTGTTGAGCAGCGAGATGAGGATCGCGGCGTAGAAGAAGTAGCGGTGGAGGTTCTGGACGATCAGGGGGAACCTGGTCTCGCCGCTGTACTTCTGGTGCGGCTCGGCCACCGCGCAGGCGGGCGGCGACAGCCAGAAGGCCCGGTAGTACGCCTTGCGGTAGTAGTAGCAGGTCAGCCGGAACAGCAGCAGGAACGGCAGCGTCACGATCGCGAGCGGCACCAGCGGCGGGAACTCCCCGAACCACACCCCGAGGTGCGAGGACCCCTCGACGCACGAGGCGCTCACGCAGGGCGAGGCGAACGGGGTGAGGTACTCGAACTCCGGCACGAAGTAGTGCTTCTGCGTGGCGGTGCGCGCCAGGCCGTAGCCGAGCCAGAGGCTGAACAGCACGACGGTGACGAGGGGCTGGACCCAGTAGCGGTCCGTCCTCAGCGTCTTCGCGGCGATCCGGGCGCGACCCGGGGCGCCGACCCCGGACGTCGGGGGCGCGGTCACCCGCGGCCCTGGGCGCCGAGGCCCTCGTCGTCGGCCTCGGCCCAGAAGTCGTCGGCGTAGTCGTCGTCGGGGATGTAGACCACCTCGGCCGGGCCGCCGGGCGTGCGCGGCGCCGCGCTCGCCAGCAGGTTCAGGTCGGCCGCCAGCCGGGCGACGTCGTCCTTCAGCCGGTGGATGTCGACGGTCTCGCCGTACTGGGCGGCCAGGCCCTGCACGGTGCGCCGCATGTCCGCGACCAGGCTGCGGGCATGGCTGATGCCCTCCGCTGCGCTCATCGTGCCGGCCGGGCTGACGTCGGGGTCGGTCCCACGTGCGATCACCTCCGTGACCCGCGCCGTCGCGGGTCCCTGCGCCGCAGTCTGTCGAGACGGGACAGCCAGGGCAAGGGCGACACCCGGGCTTCCGTAACGCTTGGTGGACGCAGCGGGCGGCACCATGTCCGGATGAGCGCGCGGACCGGCCGGCGGCTGGCGTGGGCGGCGTTCGCCGTCTTCGCGGTCGTCTACGCGGTCGGCCTGGTGCTGGGCGTGCGCAACCTCGGCGTCGACCGCCCCGGCATCGAGACCATCGACCCGTTGGTGCTCACCTACCTGGTGTTCGCGCTCGTCGGCGCCCCCGTGGCGGCACGGGACCCGCGCAACCCGGTCGGCTGGCTCCTGCTCGCGGTGGCCCACTCCTGGGCCTGGTTCCTGCTGCTTTCCGAGTACGGCGTGCACGGGCTCATCACCCACCCCGGTTCGCTGCCCGCCCCCGAGGTCGCGCTCGCCGTCAACACCGTCACGTGGGTCCCGGCGGTCGGGCTGATGGGCACCTTCCTGCTCCTGCTGTTCCCGGACGGCCACCTGCCCTCGAGGCACTGGCGGCCGGTCGCCTGGGTGTCGGCCGCTGCTCTCGTCCTGCTCGTGCCCACCGGGGTGATGGCGCCCGGCGGGCTGGACGACGCGGGCGTGCCCGAGGCGCAGAACCCCTGGGGCGTGACGGCGCTCGGCGACGCGGTGGAGGTGGTCGGCAACGGAGCGATCATCCTGCTCCTGGTGTCCGTCGCGGCCTCGGCGGCCGGTGCGGTGGTCCGCTTCCGGCGGTCGCAGGGCCTGGAGCGGTTGCAGCTGAAGTGGTTGGCGGCGGGATCGAGCACCACCGCTGTCGCCTATCTGACCCTGATGGTGCTGTCGGGGGTGATGCGCACCGACCCCGGCTGGCTGGACGTGATCGGCAACCTGGCCTTTGCGTCCTTCGCGCTCATCCCGCTGTCCATCGGGTACGCGATGCTGCGGCACCGCCTGTACGGCATCGACGTCGTCATCCGGGCGGCGCTCGTCTACGGCGCGATGACGGCGGCGCTCACCGTCGTCTACGTGAGCGGCGTACTCGCGTCGGGCGCGCTGGTGCGCGCTGTGGGCGAGCGGGCGGACGGGTTGTCGGTCGCCGTGTCGACCCTCGTCGTGGCAGGCCTGTTCAGGCCCCTGCGCCGCCGTCTGCAGACCGCCGTCGACAAGCGGTTCTACCGCAGGCGATACGACGCGGGCCGCACCCTCGAGGCGTTCGCGGCGACGATCCGCCACCAGCTCGACGTCGGCGCGGTGCGAGCCGAGCTCGCTGCTGCGGTCGACACCGCGCTGCAACCGACCTCGTCGTCGGTGTGGTTGCGTCCAGCGCTCGAGGCAGCCCCGCGGCGCTGACGCGCCGTTCCCGACCGGTGCGGGTCAGCCGGCCCAGGCGCGGGCCGCGTCGAGCGCGGTGCGGGCCTGCTCGAGCTGCTCGGCCACGCGCACCGGCGCGGTGCCGCCGACGCCGTCGCGGCTCGCGAGCGACCCCTCGACCGTGAGCACCTCGCGGACGCCGGGCGTCAGCGCCGGGTCGATGGCGGCGAGGTCGTCGTCGCCGAGGTCCCAGAGCTCGATGCCGCGCTCCTCGCAGACCCGGACGCAGGCCCCGGCCAGCTCGTGCGCGACCCGGAACGGGGTGCCCTGCCGCACCAGCCACTCGGCGACGTCGGTGGCCAGCGCGAAGCCCTGCGGCGCCAGGTCGGCCATGCGCTCGGTGCGGAAGGTCAGCGTCGCGACCATCCCCGCGACGGCCGGGAGCAGCACCTCGAGGGTGTCGACGGCGTCGAAGACGGGTTCCTTGTCCTCCTGCAGGTCGCGGTTGTACGCGAGCGGCAGGCCCTTGAGGGTCGCGAGCAGCCCGGTGAGGTCGCCGATCAGCCGGCCGGCCTTGCCGCGCGCCAGCTCGGCGACGTCGGGGTTCTTCTTCTGCGGCATGATCGACGACCCCGTGGAGTAGGCGTCGTCGAGGGTGACGAAGGAGAACTCCTTGGTGGCCCAGAGGATCACCTCCTCGCTGATCCGCGACAGGTCGACGCCGATCATCGCCGCGACGAAGGCGAACTCGGCGACGACGTCGCGTGCGGCCGTGCCGTCGATCGAGTTCTCGACCGGCCGGTCGAACCCGAGGTCGGCGGCGACGGCGGCCGGGTCGAGCCCGAGCGAGGAACCGGCGAGGGCGCCGGAGCCGTACGGCGACACCGCCGCACGCGCGTCCCAGTCGCGCAGGCGGTCGACGTCGCGCAGCAGCGGCCAGGCGTGCGCGAGCAGGTGGTGGGCCAGCAGCACCGGCTGGGCGTGCTGGAGGTGGGTGCGCCCCGGCATGGGAGCGCCGGGGTGCGCGGCCGCCTGGTCGACGAGCGCCTGGACGACGTCGAGCACTCCCCCGGCGACGCGACGGGCGTTCTCCCGCAGGTACATCCGGACCAGGGTGGCGATCTGGTCGTTGCGCGACCGCCCGGCACGCAGCCGTCCGCCGAGGTCGTCGCCCGCCCGCTCGAGCAGCCCGCGCTCGAGCGCGCCGTGCACGTCCTCGTCGGTGTCGGCGGCGACGAAGGCGCCGGAGGCGACGTCGGCGTCCAGCCGGTCCAGCGCGTCGAGCATGCCGGCGAGGGCGGCGTCGTCGAGGAGGCCCGCGGCGTGCAGGACGCGGGCGTGCGCCCGGGAGCCCTCGATGTCGTGCCGGGCGAGCCGCCAGTCGAAGTGCGTGCTCTTCGACAGCGCGGCGAGCGCGTCGGCCGGGCCGCCGCTGAACCGGCCGCCCCACAGGGCTCCGGACGCGGTGGTGCCGGCCATCAGTCCGTCCCGACTTCCATCGCCGCGTTCTCGAGGGCGAGCTCCTCGTCGCCGAGGACAGCGGGGTTCGCGGTGATCCGGTCGGCGCCACCGGCCGGGAGGGCGCCGAACAGCGTGCCGTTCTCGACCAGGACCTGGCCCTGGTCGAGGGGCTGGTCGGCGTAGAGCTCGAGCAGGGCGCGCGAGTCGGCGATGTCGAGGTTGCGCATCGTCAGCTGCCCGATCCGGTCGGACGGGCCGAACGCGGCGTTCTCGGTGCGCTCCATCGACAGCTTGTCCGGGTGGTAGGACAGGGCCGGGCCCTCGGTGCGCAGCACCGTGTAGTCCTCGCCCCGCCTCAGCCGCAGGGTCACCTCGCCGGTGACCACGGACGCGATCCAGCGCTGGATCGACTCCTGCAGCATCAGCGACTGCGGGTCGAGCCAACGGCCCTCGTAGAGAAGGCGTCCGAGCCTGCGTCCCTGGGCGTGGTAGGTCGCGATCGTGTCCTCGTTGTGCACCGCGTTCAGCAGCCGCTCGTAGCAGGCCCACAGCAGCGCCATCCCCGGCGCCTCGTAGATGCCGCGCGACTTGGCCTCGATGATGCGGTTCTCGATCTGGTCGCTCATGCCGAGCCCGTGCCGGCCACCGACCGTGTTCGCCTCGTGCACCAGCGCGACCGGGTCGGCGAACGTGGCGCCGTTGATGGCGACCGGTCGGCCGCGCTCGAACCGGATGGTGACGTCCTCGGTCTCGATGGCGACCTCGGGGTCCCAGAACCGCACGCCCATGATCGGCTCGACGGTCTCGAGCGAGACGTCGAGGTGCTCGAGGGTCTTCGCCTCGTGCGTCGCGCCCCAGATGTTGGCGTCGGTGGAGTAGGCCTTCTCGGCGCTGTCGCGGTACGGCAGGCCGTGGTGGGTCAGCCACTGGCTCATCTCGGCCCGGCCACCGAGCTCGGCGACGAAGTCGCGGTCGAGCCAGGGCTTGTAGATCCGCAGCGACGGGTTGGCGAGCAGCCCGTAGCGGTAGAAGCGCTCGATGTCGTTGCCCTTGAACGTCGAGCCGTCGCCCCAGATGTCGACGCCGTCCTCGTGCATCGCGCGCACGAGGAGCGTCCCGGTGACCGCACGGCCGAGCGGCGTGGTGTTGAAGTAGACGCGTCCGCCGGAGCGGATGTGGAAGGCGCCGCAGGCCATCGCGGCGAGGCCGGCCTCGACCAGCGCCTGCTTGCAGTCGACCAGGCGCGCGAGCTCGGCGCCGTACTCGGTGGCCCGCCCGGGGATGGCGTCGATGTCGGTCTCGTCGTACTGGCCGATGTCGGCCGTGTACGTGCAGGGCACGGCGCCCTTCTCGCGCATCCACGCGACGGCGACCGAGGTGTCGAGACCGCCGGAGAAGGCGATCCCCACCCGCTCGCCGGTCGGCAACGACGTCAGGACCTTGCTCACGGGAGCTCCCTCCAGGGGGGTGGTGCGGTCGTCGTCCCGGCCGGAGGCCAGGGCGAGGAAGCGGTCGGCGAGGGCTGCGCCCCCGGCGGGTTCGCGTCCGATCACCAGGACGGTGTCGTCTCCGGCGATGGTGCCGAGCACGCTCGGCAGGACGGACTGGTCGACGGCCGAGGCGAGGAACTGGGCCGCGCCGGGCGGCGTGCGCAGGACGACGAGGTTGGCGCTCGACTCGGCGCTGACGAGCAGCTCCTCGCACAGCCGGGCCAGCCGGGCGTCGAGGTGCTCGGACGCCACCGCCGGGTGCGGCGTGCGGTCGCCGCCGAACGACGGCACCGCGTAGACCAGCCCGTGGTCGGCGGACCGGACCTTGCTGGCGCCGAGCTCGACGAGGTCGCGCGACAGCGTGGCCTGGGTGACCGCGACGCCCTCCGCGGCCAGCAGGGTGGCCAGCTCGGGCTGGGAGCGGACGGCGTGGTGGCCGAGCAGCTCGACGATGCGGGCGTGCCGGGCGGTCTTCGTGGCAGGCGCCGTCACGCGGTGCCCCTCGACCTGGCGAGCAACCACACCAGCAGGGCCTTCTGGGCGTGCAGGCGGTTCTCGGCCTCGTCCCAGACGACCGACTGCGGGCCGTCGATGACGTCGGCGGAGATCTCCAGCCCGCGGTACGCCGGCAGGCAGTGCAGCACGATCGCGCCCTCGGCGGCCCGGGCCAGGCACGCGGCGTCGACCGCGTACGGCGCGAACGGGCTCGCGGTGCCGGAGCGGGCGTCCTTCTCGAGCTCGTGACCCATCGACACCCAGGTGTCGGTGGCCAGCACGTCGGCCCCCTCGGCGCCCGCCACCGGGTCGTCGGTGACCAGCACCGAGCCGCCGGTGGTCGCCGCGACGCGCTCGGCGTCGGCGACGAACGCCGGGTCGGGCAGGTGCGTGGAGGGCGTGACGACGCGGACGTGCATGCCGGCCGTCGCACCGCCGAGCAGGTACGAGTGCGCCATGTTGTTGGCGCCGTCGCCGAGGTACGCGAGCGTGAGTCCCGCCGTGGCGCCCTTGTGCTCCACCACGGTCTGCAGGTCGGCGAGGATCTGGCACGGGTGGAACTCGTCGGTGAGGGCGTTGACGACCGGCACCCGGCTGGCCGCGGCCATCTCCTCCATCCGGGACTGCGCGAAGGTCCGCCACACGATCGCCTGCACCTGCCGGTCGAGCACCCGCGCGGTGTCGGCGACGGGCTCCCCGCGGCCCATCTGGGTGCCGAGGGCGTCGATGACCAGCGGGTAGCCGCCGAGCTCGGCGACGCCGACGCTGAACGAGACCCGGGTGCGCGTGGACGGCTTGTCGAACAGCACCGCGACCGCCTGCGGGCCCTCGAGCGGGCGCTCGGCGAAGCGGTCGGCCTTGAGCCGCGCGGCCAGGGCCAGCACCTCGGCCTGCTCCGCCGGCGACAGGTCGTCGTCCCGCAGGAAGTGGCGGGGGCCGGTGGTGGTCTCGGTGCTCATCGGTCGCCTCCGTCGGTCGCGCGCTCTGTGGTCGGGCCCGTCGTCCGCAGGGCCGCCTCGCACAGCGCCGGCAGCGCGGCGGTGAACGAGTCGGCCTGGTCGCGGGTCAGCACCAGCGGCGGTGCCAGCCGGATCGTGCCAGGTGCCACGGCGTTGACGACGAACCCGGCGTCGAGCGCGGCGGACGCCAGGGCCGCGGCCACCGGGCTGCGCGAGCCTGATCCCGAGCAGGAGGCCCTCGCCGCCCACCGAGGTGACGAGCGGGTGCGCGGCCGCGAGGTCCTCGCGCCACGCCGCGCCGAGGGTGCGGGCGTGGTCGACCAGCCCGTCGCGGTCGATGACGTGCAGGGTCGCGAGGGCCGCGGCGCAGGCGACCGGGTTGCCGCCGAAGGTGCTGCCGTGGTTGCCGGGCCCGAGCAGGCTTCCCGCCCTCTCGCCGAGACCCACGACCGCCCCGACCGGGAAGCCGCCGCCCAGACCCTTCGCGAGGGTCACGACGTCGGGCACCACCGTGCCGCCGTCCGACGTGCCGCCGACGTGCGGGTGCTGGTGGGCGAACCACGCGCCGGTGCGGCCGATACCCGTCTGCACCTCGTCGAGCACCAGCAGAGCCCCTGCGGCAGAGGTGATCTCGCGCGCCTTGGCGAGGTAGCCCGGCGGTGGCGTCACGACACCACCCTCGCCCTGGACGGGTTCGAGCACGACCGCCGAGACCGTGTCGTCGACGGCGGCCGCGAGCGCGTCGGCGTCGCCGAACGGGACGTGCACGACGCCGCCCGGCAACGGCTCGAACGGCTCGCGGTACGCCGGCTTGTGGGTGAGGGCGAGCGCGCCCATGGTGCGGCCGTGGAAGGCGTCCTCGGCGGCGACGACACCGGTGCGACCGGTGCGGCGGGCCATCTTGAACGCCGCCTCCACCGCCTCGGTGCCGCTGTTGCACAGGAAGACCCGCGATCCGTCGGGGGCGTCGAGCAGGCCGAGGAGCCGCTCGGCGAGCGCCACCTGCGGGCCGGTGGCGAAGAAGTTCGAGACGTGGCCGAGGGTCGACAGCTGCGCGGTGACGGCGCCGACGAGGGCCGGGTGGGCGTGACCCAGCGAGTTGACCGCGATCCCCGCGAGCAGGTCGAGGTAGCGGCGCCCGTCGGCGTCCCAGACCTCGCAGCCGTCGCCGCGCACGAGCACGCGCTGCGGCGTGCCGAAGGTGTTCATCAGCGCGCCCTGGTACCGCGCGGTCAGCTCGGCGCCGCTGCCGGTGGTGGTGCTGCTGAGGGCGCTCACGGGACCACCATGGTCCCGGTGCCGTCGCTGGTGAGCATCTCCAGCAGCAGCGCGTGCGGCAGGCGGCCGTCGATCACGCTGGCGCGCGGGACGCCGCCCCGCACCGCCCGCAGGCAGGCGGCCATCTTCGGCGCCATGCCCGAGTCGATCTGCGGCAGGACGCCTTCCAGCTCGTCGGCATCGATCTGCTGCACCAGGGTGGAGCGGTCGGGCCAGTCGGAGTACAGGCCGTCGACGTCGGTCAGCACCACCAGCTTGGCGGCACCGAGGGCGACGGCGAGGGCCGCGGCCGCGGTGTCGGCGTTGACGTTGAGGACCTGGCCGGTGGCGTCGGGAGCCACGGTCGAGACCACCGGGATGCGCCCGGCGGCGACGAGGTCGAGCACGGCGGCCGGTTCCACCTCGACGACGTCGCCGACGAGGCCGACGTCGACCGCCTCGCCGTCGACGACCGGTCGGGTGCGCTCGGCCCGGAAGAGGCCGGCGTCCTCGCCGGACAGGCCGACGGCGTGCGGGCCGTGCGCGTTGATGAGCCCGACCAGCTCGCGACCGACCTGGCCGACCAGCACCATCCGGACGACGTCGACGGACTCGGCGGTGGTGACGCGCAGACCGCCGCGGAACTCGCTCTCGATGCCGAGGCGGCCGAGCATGGACGACACCTGCGGGCCGCCGCCGTGGACGACCACGGGGCGGATGCCGCAGTGCCGCAGGAAGACCATGTCGTCGGCGAACGCCCGCTTGAGGCTGTCGTCGACCATCGCGTTGCCGCCGTACTTGATCACGACGACCTGGCCGTGGAACTCCTTCAGCCACGGCAGCGCGTCGGTGAACACCTCGGCGAGCATCGCGTCGCGGGCGGGGTCGTCGGGCCGCATCGGGCGGGTCGTCCCCCACCGCGCGGTGGGCGGAACCCGTCGGGTCGCCGGTCACGTCGAGTACGCGCTGTTCTCGTGGACGTACGCGTGCGTCAGGTCGTTGGTCCACACGGTGGCGGCGGCCTCCCCGCTCTTGAGGTCGATCCGGACGTGCACGTCGCGGCCCGTGAGGTCGACGCCCGGCGGGGTCCTCGCCCGGTACCGACGACCGGCAGACCTCGACGCCGTTGAGGGAGACGTCGAGGTCGAGCGGGTCGAACGCGGCCGCGGTGGTGCCGATGGCGGCCAGGACCCGGCCCCAGTTGGGGTCGCGGCCGAACACGGCGCACTTGAACAGGTTGCTGCGCGCGACCGAGCGGCCGACCTCGACGGCGTCGGCCTCCGAGGCGGCGCCGACCACCTCGACCGCGATGTCGTGCTCGGAGCCCTCGGCGTCGCGCACGAGCTGCTGGGCGAGGTCGTGGCAGACCGCCGTCACCGCCGCGGTGAGCGCCTCCGGCGACGGCGTGGTGCCGGACGCCCCACCTGCCAGCAGGACGACCGTGTCGTTGGTGGACATGCACCCGTCGGAGTCGAGCCGGTCGAAGGTGACGCGCGTGGCGGCGCGGAGCGCGTCGTCGCAGGTGGCGGCGTCGACGTCGGCGTCGGTGGTGAGGACGACGAGCATCGTGGCCAGCGCGGGCGCGAGCATGCCGGCCCCCTTGGCCATGCCGCCGACCACGAACCCGTCGCCCTGGGCCACCGCCTGCTTCGGCACCGTGTCGGTGGTCATGATCGCCTCTGCCGCAACGGCTCCGCCCTCGTCGGAGAGCGCTGCGTGCGCGGCGCGGACGCCGTCCAGCAGGCGCTCCGCCGGCAGCGGCGAGGCCGATCAGCCCGGTGGAGCAGACCACGACGTCGGACGCGCCGGCGCCGGTCAGGTCGGCGACCACCTCGGCGGTGCGGTGGGTGGTCGCGAAGCCGTCCGGGCCGGTGTAGCAGTTGGCGCCGCCGGAGTTGAGCACGACGGCGCGCGCACGACCGTCGGCGGTGGCCTGCTCGCTCCACAGCACGGGGTTCGCCTTGCACCGGTTGGTCGTGTAGACGGCAGCGGCGACGTCGCGCGGGCCGGTGCCGACGACGAGCGCGACGTCGCGGCGTGCCGCTCGGCTTGAGGCCGGCGGTGACCCCTGATGCCGAGAAGCCCTGTGGCGCGGTCACGCTCACTGTGACACCTCGTTCGGTCGCGCGTGCGCTGCGGCCCGCGCAGCGACTTCGTCGGCGCGTTCCGCGATCCGGTCACCGCGCCCGCTTCCTCCCTCACGCTCACGCTGAGATCACCTCGTGGCCGGCGCCGGTCCAGCAGGCGGCCGCGGCGGCGGAGTGCTGGGCGGGCACCAGGATCCAGTCGGTGTCGTAGGTGGCGACGGTGAGGATCGGGATCTCCGCCTCGGCCAGCGGCGCGAGCAGCGAGGCCAGCACGCCCGTCAGCGTGTGGTCGAGGACGCCCGCCACCTGGAACACGACGTACGGACCGATGACCGAGCCCGGCAGCGCGTCCGGGATGCTGCGCGACGGGCAGACGATGCTGGTCTCGTCGCGGGTCCAGGTGACGCTGATCAGCGGCTCGCCGTCGGCCCAGTCGGGCAGCGCGGTGGCGGCCGGCAGCCGCACGACCGAGACCGGCTCGGCGTGCTCGGCCAGGGTCCAGGTGCGGGCCGGCGGCGCCGGCGTCACCGGGGCGTCGCTCACGGCGCCAGCCCCACGGTGGTGAGGCCGGTGGCCTCCGGGAGCCCGAGGGCGAGGTTCGTGCACTGCACGGCCGCTCCTGCGGTGCCCTTGGTCAGGTTGTCGACGGCGGCGACGACGACCACACGGCCCGCGCGCTCGTCGACGGCCAGCTGCAGGTGCACGGTGTTGGCTCCGAGGGTGTCGGCGGTGCGCGGCCAGCTGCCCTCCGGCAGGACGTGGACGAACGGCTCGTCGGCGTAGGCGGAGACCCACGCGTCGCGGACCGCCGCGGCCGAGGTGCCCGGGGCCAGTCGCGCCGGTGCAGGTGGCGAGGATGCCGCGCGGCATCGGGGCCAGGGTGGGCGTGAACGAGACCGTGACCTCACCCGGCGCCAGACCACCTGCGGCAGTGAGGTTCTGCTCGATCTCGGGGACGTGGCGATGACCCCCGCCCACCCCGTACGGCGACATCGACCCCATCACCTCGGAGCCGAGCAGGTGCGGCTTCAGCGACCGTCCCGCGCCGGAGGTGCCGGACGCCGCGACGACGACCAGGTCGGCGGGCTCGACCACACCGGCGGCCAGGCCGGGCGCGAGCGCGAGGCTGACGGCGGTCGGGTAGCAGCCGGGGACGGCGACCCGACGGGTGCCGACCAGCTGCTCGCGCTGCCGTCCGCCGCCCGCGAGGGGGAGCTCGGGCAGCCCGTACGGCCAGGTGCCGGGGTGCTCGCCGCCGTAGAACGCGGTCCACGCGGCCGGGTCGGCGAGCCGGTGGTCGGCCGACACGTCGACCACCAGGGTGCCGGGGTCGAGCTCGGCGGCGAGCGGCCCGCCGGCGCCGTGCGGAAGGGCCAGGACGACGACGTCGTGCCCGGCGAGGGTCTCGGCCGAGGTGGGGACCAGCTCGCGGTCGGCGAGCGGCACCAGGTGCGGGTGGTGCTCGCCGACCCGGCTGCCGGCCGATCCGTGTGCGGTGACCGCACCGACCTCGAGCGCGGGGTGCCCGAGCAGCAGGCGCAGCACCTCGCCGCCCGCGTACCCGCTCGCGCCTGCGACCGCCACCGACTGCATGTGCATGATCATACACAGCCAGCGCATGCTCATGCGATGCAGCGGGTCGCGGGCATCACCACTCGAAGCCGGTGGCCACCAGCGCGGACTCGGCCTCGAAGCGCCGCCGTGCGCCGAGCGGCACCGGGCCCTCCGGGACGCTCACGCCCAGGCTCCGGCAGGCCTTCAGGAGCGTGTCGTCGTAGGCGGCGGTGCAGGCGGTGATCCGCATCCCCTTGGCGGGCAGGTCGCTGTCGGTGATCCGGCGCACCTCGTCGCCGAGGCGGCGCAGCTCCAGCCCGAGCAGCACCGGCGGGATCGGCTCCGGGCACCGGCTTGCGCGCGTCGAGGCGGTCGTCGATCCAGGCGGCCAGGCGGCGGTACGGGAACGGCGCCCTGCCGCTCGCCCACCAGCGGGCGGCCGCGTACACCAGGTCGACGACGACCATCAGGGCCAGCGCCACCAGGACGTACAGGAGCAGGTACGGCACGCGGCTCACCTCCGCCCGCCCAGTGTGCGTCCGCCGGGGCGGGCACGCAACGGCTCGCACCCCACTTCGGGGCGCCGAGGTCAGACGGCGGGGTCCCCGGGGCCGGTGGGCACCACGCGCAGGCGGCGGGCGCGGTCGTCCAGGTCGTCGGCAGCGGCCGCGAGGGACGTCGGGGTGTCGATGCCGGCCCGCAGGTACCGCCCGGACCAGGCGTCCAGCTCACCACGGGCGACCGCGACGACGAGGTCGACCACCGCGGCGACGGGCGTCCACTCGGTGCGGTCGTCGTGGATCGCCATCGAGGCCGTCATGTCGGTGCGCACGACGCCGGGCGAGACGTCGAAGGCCCGCAGCCCGAGGTCGTGCCCGGCCAGGTGCAGGTTGCCGGTGAGGCGGAACAGGCCCGCCTTCGCGGCGCAGTAGGCGGAGTACACCGGACGGTCGTCGGCGCCGGCACCGGACGAGAGGTTGACGACCCGCCCGCCTCCGGCCTCGATCATCGCCGGCACGAGGGCGCGGACGCAGTGGAACGGCCCGAGCAGGTCGGCCTCGACCACCGTGCGCCAGGTGGCCGGGTCCTCCTCCCAGGCGGGCACCTCGTGCGGCTCGATCACGCCGGCGTTGTTGACCAGGAGGTCGACGGTCCCGACCGCCTCCTGCGCCCGCGCCGCCGCGGCGGCCACCTGGGCCGCGTCGGTGACGTCGGCCGCCACGACGACGCAGCGGGCGCCGTCGGCGAGCCGGGGCCGCAGCGTCGCGGCGGCCCGCTCACCGGCCTCGGCGTCGCGCACCAGCAGCACGACGGACAAACCGGCGTCGACCAGACCGCCCGCCAGCTCGAGGCCGATCCCGCGGGCCGCGCCGGTGACCAGCGCCGTCCGCGACGGCGCGGTCACGCCTCCTCGCCGCGCAGGACGGCCCCGCACCGCTCGGCAGCCAGGGCCACCGCCGCCCGGCGGACGGCGGACGACTCGTCGGCGGTGAGGGTGCGGTCGGGCGCGCGCATCCGCAGCGCGAACGCCAGGCTCTTGCGGCCCTCGCCCACCTGCTCGCCGGTGTACACGTCGAACAGGCGCACGTCCTCGAGCAGCTCGCCGCCGCCCTCGCGCAGCGCGTCGCGCACCGAGGCGGCGGCGACGTCGGCCGCGACGACGAGGGCGACGTCCTCCTTCACCACCGGGTGCGCGCTGACCGGCTCGGCCTGCACGGGCGTGCCCGCCGCGTGCGTGAGGACGTCGAGGTCGATCTCGAAGGCGACCGTGCGCGGCGGGACCCCGGTGGCCTCGCACACCTTCGGGTGCAGCTCGCCGGCGTGCCCGACCAGCGTGCCGTCGGCCAGGGACAGCCGCGCGCAGCGGCCGGGGTGCCACGGGCGCGTGCTGGTCGGCGGAGACCTCGACGTCGACGCCGAGGGCCCGCGCCACCTGCAGGGCGGCCTCGATCGCGTCGGCGTGGTCGACCGGTCGGCCCGGCCCCCACCACCCGGCGGGGTCGCGGTGGCCGGTGGCGACGCCGGCCACCCGCACCGGCTGGGGCGGCACCGCGGCGACCAGCCGGGCGAGCTCGTCGGCGGTCGGGCGGCCGTCGACGCCGAGCACCGGGGCGTCACCGACCTGCGGAGCCCGGGACGGCCGGGTGACCATGCCGATCTCGTAGAGCCGCGCGTCGGTGGAGCCGCGGGAGACGTTGCGCCGCAACGACACCAGCAAGGGTGGACAGCACGTTGGAGCGCAGGAACGGCTGCTCGTCGGAGAGCGGGTTGACCAGCCTCAGCATCGTCCGGCGCGGGTCGTCGGCGTCGAGACCGAGGTCGTCGTGCACCGACGCCGCGACGAACGGGTAGGTCAGCACCTCGTCCCAGCCGGTCTCGGACAGCGCGCGACCGGCTGCGCGCCGCGCCCGCTGCGCCCGGGTGAGCCCACGCCCGGGCGGCGCCACCGGCAGGACCGACGGGATCGCCGCGTAGCCCTCGAGCCGGGCGACCTCCTCGACGAGGTCGGCGCCGACGACGAGGTCGGGCCGCCAGCTCGGCGGCAGCACGGACACGCGGTCGCCGACCTGCTCGACCTCGCAACCGATCTCACGCAGGCGGGCCACCACCGTGGCGGCGTCGTACTCGACCCCGACCAGGCGCGACGGCAGGTCGACGTCCATCTCCACCCGGGCCGGGGCAGGGCACCTCGTCGAGGTCGCCGACGGGCCCGACCGCCCCTCCGCCGTGCTCGACGAGCAGGCGCACCGCGAGCTCGGCCGCGGCGGCCTGCAGCCGGGGGTCGACCCCCCGCTCGAACCGCTTGCTCGCCTCGCTGGGCAGCTGGTGCCGTCGCGCCGTGCGGGCGATCGAGGTGCCGTCGAAGTGCGCGGCCTCGACCAGCAGGTCGGTGGTGCCGGGTCCGACCTCGGTGTCGGCCCCGCCCATCACGCCCGCCAGGCCGATCACCCGGTCGCCGGCAGCGCCGTCGGTGATGAGCAGGTCCTGCGGGTGCAGGTCGCGCACCGTGCCGTCGAGCGTGGTGAGCTTCTCGCCCTCGCGGGCGCGCCGGACCAGGATCCCGGCCGGGTCGAGGGTGCCGAGGTCGTAGGCGTGCAGCGGCTGCCCGAGCCCGAGCATCACGTAGTTGGTGACGTCGACGGCCAGCGAGATGGGACGCATGCCGGCCTGCTGCAGCCGCCGGCGCATCCAGAACGGCGACGGCGCAGCGGGGTCGATGCCGCGCACGACGCGTCCGACGAACCGGTCGCAGCCGACCCGTCCGTTCACCGGCGCCTCGTCGACGACCCGCACCGGGTAGGCGTCGTCGGTGGCGGCAGGCACCTCGACGTCGGCGGGGTCGCGGAAGGAGGCGTCGCGGCCGGTGGCGTGGCCGTACTCGCGCGCGATGCCGCGGACGCTGAAGCAGTAGCCGCGGTCGGGCGTGACGTTGACCTCGACGGTGGCCTGGTCGAGCCCGAGCAGGGAGACGGCGTCGGCGCCCGGCGTCGACACCCTCCAGGTCGAGGCCGAGCCGGGTGAGCACGATGATCCCGCTGTGGTCGTCGCCCAGGCCGAGCTCGGCGGCGGAGCAGATCATGCCGTCGGACACGTGGCCGTACGTCCTGCGCGCCGCGATCTCGAAACCACCGGCCAGGACGGCACCGGGGAGCGACACCACGACGAGGTCGCCCACCTCGAAGTTGTGCGCGCCGCAGACGATCCCGCGCGGCCCGCCGTCCGGCGCCGCGTGCTGCGGCCCGACGTCGACGGTGCACCAGCTGATCGTCTTGCCGTTCTTCTGCGGCTCCTTCTCGAGCGTCAGCACCCGGCCGACGACGACCGGGCCGGCCACGTCGCCGCGGTGCAGGCCCTCCTCCTCGAGGCCGACCTGCACGAGCGAGGCGGCGACCTCCTCGGGCGTGGCGCCGGCGGTGTCGACCGTCTCGGCGAGCCACGTCAGGGGGACGCGCATCAGCCCTCCATCCCGTTCTGCGCACCGAACTGGGCGTTGAAGCGCACGTCGCCCTCGACCATCTCCCGCATGTCGGCCACGCCGTTGCGGAACATCAGCGTGCGCTCGACGCCGATGCCGAACGCGAAGCCGGAGTAGACCTCCGGGTCGACCCCGCAGGCCCGCAGCACGGCCGGGTTGACCATGCCGCAGCCGCCCCACTCGATCCAGCCGGTGCCCTTGCACGAGCGGCACCCGGGGTCGTCGCCGCCGCAGACGAAGCAGCGCAGGTCCATCTCGGCGCTCGGCTCGGTGAACGGGAAGAACGAGGGCCGCAGCCGGGTGGTGAGCGCCCTCGCCGATCACGACCGAGGCGAAGTGGTCCAGGGTGCCCTTGAGGTTGGCCATCGTCAGGCCCTTGTCGACCGCCAGGCCCTCGACCTGGTGGAAGACGGGGGTGTGCGTGGCGTCCAGCTCGTCGGTGCGGAACGTCTTGCCGGGCACCACGACGTACACCGGCAGGTCGCGCTCCAGCAGGGTGCGCGCCTGCACCGGCGAGGTGTGGGTGCGCAGCACCAGGCCCGACCCGGGCGGGTCGACGAAGAAGGTGTCCTGCATCTGCCGCGCCGGGTGGTCGGGCAGGAAGTTCAGGGCGTCGAAGTTGAACCACTCGGCCTCGACCTCGGGACCGTCGGCGACCTCCCAGCCCATCCCGACGAAGACGTCGCCGATCCGCTCGATCAGCGCGGTGAGCGGGTGCCGCGTCCCGGCCGGGTGCCGGTCGACCGGCAGCGTGACGTCGACCGCCTCCTCGACGAGCACCCGGGCGTCGCGCTCGGCCTCCAGCACCTCGTGCCGGGCCGCGAGCGCCTGCCGCACCGTGCCCCGGGCCTTCCCCACGCGCGCGCCGGCCTCGGCCCGCGCCGCCGGCGGCAGCGCGCCGATCTCGCGGTTGGCCAGGGCCAGGGCGCTGCGGTCGCCGTCGTGCGCCAGCCGCGCGGCCTTGAGCTCCTCGAGCGTCGTCGCCGCGGCGAACGCCGCGAGCGCCTCGGCGACGGCGGCCTCGACCGCCTCCGGGGAGAGCGCGGCGACCTCGACGGGGTCGTAGGAGGAGTTCGGGGCGGACATGGGGCCAGAGTCTATGAGCCGAGCCCGGGGCCGTCCCGCACCGATTCCCCGTCAGCGCGCGCCGCGCTGCACGACGGCGCCCGAGCCGTTCCGCGAGGCCCGCGAGCCTCGTGCAGCGAGGCCGTAGCCGAACCGTTCGACGCAGGCGTGCGAGCCGGCGCCGGGCGCGGCGTCAGCGCATGTGCGCAGGCTCGCCGCCCGGCAGGGTGAAGCGGAACAGGGCGCCGCCGTGGCGGGACCGGCCGACGGTCATCTGGCCCTCGTGGGCCTCGACCAGGCCGCGGACGACGTACAGCCCGAGGCCGGTGCCGCCGCGCTTGGAGCCGCGCCAGAACTTGCTGAACACCAGCGGGATGTCGGCCTCGGGGATGCCGTCGCCGGAGTCCTCGACCACGACGGCCACGCCGGGCTCGTCGGCCGGCGAGTCCGGGTCGGTGCCGACGTGCACGTGCACGGGCACCCGGCCGTGCCGGCGTCCGTTCTCGATCAGGTTCGCGAGGATCTGCTCGAGCCGGTCCGGGTCGGCCCACACCTCGGGCAGCCCGGGCTCGACGTCGACCACGAACCACTCCGCGGACGGCGCGTCCCCGTTGCCGGACGCGAGCGCCCGCTCGACCTGGCCGCGGACGGCGGCCGCGACGTCCACGGGCTGCTTGCGCACCTGGAGCCGGCCGGCGTCGATGCGGGAGATGTCGAGCAGCTCGGTGATCAGGCGCGTGACGCGGTCGGCGTCGGCCTCGATGGTCTGCAGCATCAGCTGCTTCTGCTCGTCGCTGAACCGGTCCCACCGGCGCAGCAGCGTCGAGCTGAAGCCCTTCACCGAGGTCAGCGGCGAGCGCAGCTCGTGCGCGACGGTGGAGATGAGGCCGGCGTGGTCGGTCTCGGCCCGGCGGCGCGACTCGGTGTCGCGCAGGGCGATCACCACCCGGTCGACCGGGCCGAGGTGCTCCTTGCGGACGTAGGAGGCGGTGACGAGCAGCTCGCGGCCGCCCGGCAGGAGCAGCAGGCGCTCGCGGTGGCCGGTGCGGGTGGCGATGCCGCCCCACGGGTCGGTGGCGTCCCAGTACCGGCGTCCGCTGGTGTCCTGGAACGGGAGCAGCTCGCGGACGTCGTGGCCGACCATCGCGTCCTCGGTCAGCCCCGTGCAGCGGGTGGCCGCCTTGTTGCTGCCGAGGACGACGGCGTCGGGGCCGACCACGACGATGCCGTCGGGGTGGTGGTGCCGGCTGATCAGCGCGCCCGGGGGCGTGGGGATCTCGGCCATGGCCGGACTGTAGCCGTGGCCGGGCGGCCCGCGAGCGCCGGATCAGGTGCGGGGTCGGTGCGCGCGCGCCGTGGCGTACAGGCACACGGTGGCGGCGGTGGCGAGGTTGAGGCTCTCGGCCCGGCCGTGGACCGGCACCCGCACCACGTGGTCGGCGAGCGCGCGGTCGGCCTCCGGCAGCCCCCACGCCTCGTTGCCGAACACCCACGCGACCGGCCCGACCAGCGGCCCCCGGCCGTCCTGGGCGAGGTCCTGCAGGTCGTCGAGGTCGTCGGTGCCGGCGCCGTCGGCGGCCAGCACCGTCAGCCCGGCGGCGTGCAGGGCCTCGACCGTCTCGGCCAGGGTCGGTCCGGTGACGACGTCGAGGTGGAACAGCGACCCAGCGGTCGCCCGCACGCACTTGGGGTTGAACGGGTCGACGCTGGCGTCGGTGAGCACGACCGCGCCGGCGCCCGCGGCGTCGGCGGCGCGCAGCACCGTCCCGGCGTTGCCCGGGTCGCGGACGTGCGCCAGGACCGCGACGAGGCGCGGGGCGCGGGCCAGAGCCTCGGCGAGCGGGACGGTCGGTGAGCGCGCAGACGGCCAGCAGGCCCTGCGGCGTGACCGTGTCGGCCATCGCGGCGAGCACCTCGTCGGTGCAGCGCCGCACCACCACCCCGGCCGCCTGGGCGGCTGCCACGATGTCGTCGTGGCGGGCGATCGCGTCGGCGGTGGCGTACAGGTCGCGCACCGCGCCGGCGGGGACGGCCTCGCGGACCGCCTGCGGCCCCTCGGCGAGGAACAGGCCCGCCCGCCGACGCGCAGGACGCCCGGACAGGCGGGCCACCGTCCGCACCCGCTCTGCGCGGGGGTTGGACAGGACTGTCATGGCTCGTTCCGCTGGCGTGCGCGCTGGCCTCGGCTCGCTCGTCGTCAGCGGGCGTCCTGGTGCTGCGCGGGCCGCTCGCGGGGCGAGCGGCGCGGCTCAGGCCGCGGAACCCTCGGTGGCCGGCAGGGCCTCGCGGGCGGTCGTGACGAGCACCGCGAACGCGGCGGCGTCGTTGACGGCCATCTCGGCCAGCATGCGACGGTCGACCTCGATGCCCGCCAGGTTCAGGCCCTGGATGAAGCGGTTGTAGGTCATGCCGTTCGCGCGCGCCGCGGCGTTGATGCGCTGGATCCACAGCCGGCGGAAGTCGCCCTTGCGCTTCTTGCGGTCGCGGTAGCTGTAGACGAGGGAGTGGGTGACCTGCTCCTTCGCCTTGCGGTACAGGCGGGACCGCTGCCCGCGGTAGCCGCTGGCGCGCTCGAGAGTCTCCCGGCGCTTCTTGTGGGCGTTGACCGCCCTCTTCACGCGTGCCACGTGGTGCTCCTCAGGTCGTTCTGGTCGGTGGGCGGTCGGGGTCGTCCCCGTCCGCCCGTCGGTCGGTCAGCTCACTTGCCGAGGAGCCGCTTGATCTTCTTGACGTCGGCGGCGGCGACCGGCTGGTCGATCTCGAGCCGGCGGCGGTGGCTGCTGGACTTGGACTCCATCTTGTGGACGTCCATCGCCGACTGGCGCATGACCTTGCCGGTGCCGGTCAGGCGGAACCGCTTCTTGGTGCCGCTGTGCGTCTTGTTCTTCGGCATGGCTGCCGCTCTCCTCGTGGGTCGGTGTGTGGTGCTCGGTGGTGCTGGTCGCTGCGGTACGGCTGCGGTGGTGCGAGGTCAGCCCGCGGTCGAGGTGGCCTCGTCCGGCACCTGCTCGGGTCGCGGTCTGCTCGGCCCCGGACCGCTCGGCCACGGCCGGCTCGGACCCGGCCTGCCCGGCCGGTGCCTGCTCGGACGGGGCCTCGTCGCGCTCGCGACGACGGGCCTTGCTGCTGCCGGCCCGGGGCGCGGTCGCCACCTTGGCGTCGGCCTTCTTCTTGTGCGGGCCGAGGACCATCACCATGTTGCGGCCGTCCTGCAGCGGCGTGCTCTCGACGAAGCCGAGGTCGCCCAGGTCGGCCGCGATCCGCTGCAGCAGCCGGTAGCCCATCTCGGGGCGGGACTGCTCGCGGCCGCGGAACATGATCAGGACCTTGACCTTGTCGCCGCCGGAGAGGAACTTCTCCGCCTGCGCGCTTCTTGGTCGCGTAGTCGTGCGGGTCGATCTTCAGCCGCAGCCGGATCGTCTTCAGGACCGTGTTCGCCTGGTTCTTGCGGGCGTCGCGGGCCTTCATGTCGGCCTCGTACTTGAACTTGCCGAAGTCCATGAGCTTGCAGACGGGCGGACGCTCGTTGGGCGCGACCTCGACGAGGTCGAGGTCGGCCTCCTGGGCCAGCCGCAGGGCGTCCTCGACGCGGACGATGCCGACCTGCTCGCCGGCGGGGCCGACGAGGCGGACCTCCGGGACGCGGATCCGCTCGTTGATGCGGGGCTCGCTGATGTGCTGCTCCTGTCGTCACGTTCGGGTGCCGCCTGCCCACGGGAAAGGCCCCCGTCGGCGGTCGCTCGACGGAGGCCTCGGTGGTCGGTGCCGACCGGGTCGTCCACGAGGGACGCCCGGAGGGCTGCCGGGACGGACGAGCCGTCCCGGTGACCAGGACCCGGCCACCTGCGGCCCGCCGGTGAGGCGGACCAGGACGGTGGCAGCGGGTGGGAGAGGATCTCCGCTTCGCGCACCAGGCCCTGGGCCGCCGGGGAGGCGGCTGTCGGACCTGGTCGGTCTGCGTGCCAGGGTACAGCAATGAGCACGGACGAACCCAATCGCCGACGGCCCCGCCGACCTCGACAGCCTGGCGGCGGGCGCGGCGCGCGACATCGCCGACGTCACCGCCGTCGAGGTGATCACCACCGCGGCCGTGCACATGATGAGCGCCGCGGCCGTGCGGTGCGGGCTCGAGGAGGGTCCGCAGGCCGAGGAGCACCGCGACCTGGCCGAGGCGCGCGTGCTCATCCAGGCGCTCGCCGGGCTGGTCACCGCCGCCGCGCCGGACCTCGGCAACCAGCACGCGCGCGCGCTGCGCGACGGGCTGCGCTCGCTGCAGCTCGCGTTCCGCGAGGCCTCGGTCGTGCCCGACCCGCCGGGCCAGGGCCCGGGCGAGCGGCTCACCGGGGCCGTGTCCTGAGGCGTCAGCCGAGCAGGCCGCGCTCGTAGCCGGCGGCGACCGCCGCCGCGCGGTCGACGACGCCGAGCTTGGCCGGACGTCGAGGTCGACGCCGTCGACCGCCCGGGTGCTGCCGTAGCTCTTGCGCAGGTCGCGCGCCTCGATCACCGCCATCGCACCAGCCTGGGCCCACCGACCCGGCCCGCCCTCCGTCGATCGGCTGCACCGGGACCGCCGATCGGCCGGCGATCAGGTGGGGACGACGCGCAGCTCGAGGGAGTCGACGTGGTCGGCCACGGGCTGCGAGGCGGCCAGGGCCAGGCCGATCCGGGCGGTGAGCGCGTCGAGCCGCTCGCGCGACAGGCCGGGCCGCACGGCCAGCACGACGGCCAGCTCGGACCGGCGCCCGGCCTCGGCCGCGGCGGACGCGAGCTCGGGCTCGCCCTCGACGAGAGCCGCGACGGCCGCGGCCACCTGCGGGTGACGGGGCGACGGGACCCAGGCGCGGTCCTGCGCCAGCGCCCACAGCGCGGGACGCGGCACCAGGACCCCGGCGGCTCCCGGGTCCACCACCAGGAGCTCGCAGCCGTCGTCGACCGCCGACAGGGCCGCCCGGCGGGCGTGGACGGGCACCGGACGCGCCCGGGCGTCCCAGGCCGCGAGCGCGGCGGTGCTGCTGAAGACCGGGAGCGCCTGCCGCCCGTCCGGGGCGGTCAGGGTCACCAGGGCCATGTCGGCGCTCTTGTCGGTGGCCAGCCCGGTGAGGCTGCTCTCCCCCGACTCCCCCAGCACGGCCACGACGGGCACCATCACCCGCGCGGCGGCCAGGGCCGCCACGACCGCCTCGACGTCGCCGCCGACCAGGGCCGCGGCGAGGTCCGGGTCGGCCGAGCCGTCGTCGCCGGGGAACTGCTGGGGCGACAGCAGCCCGGTCACGGTCCGTCGGTCGCGGGCAGGACCGCCTCCGCCTCGATCTCGACCAGCATGTCGGGGTGCACGAGCGCGGCCACGCAGACCATCGTCGCGGCCGGGCGCACCTCGTCCATCACCTCGCGGTGCGCGGCGGCGACGGCGTCGCAGTGCTCGGGACCGACGACGTACATGCGGGTGCGCACGACGTGCTGCAGGTCGGTGCCTGCGCGCTCGAGCGCGCGTCCGACGACGCCGAAGGCCTCGATCGCCTGCGCCCCGGCGT
Source organism: uncultured Actinomycetota bacterium (assembly GCA_963750285.1). Lineage (GTDB taxonomy): Bacteria > Actinomycetota > Actinomycetes > Actinomycetales > CAWJMD01 > JBBQSN01. Next base: position 416,047 of record CAVVQA010000005.1, read on the forward strand.
CGCCCGGGTGCAGGACGTCGCCGTCGACGGCGGAGGTGCTCCCGGCGACCAGGACCCGGCCGTCGACGACCACGGCGCGGCTGTAGCCGGTGACGTCCTCGTAGGGCCCACCGCCGGAGACCCTCCGGATCCGGTCAGCCACCGGTGCCGCCGGCGGTGGCGAGGGCCTCGGTGAGCGTGAAGGCGCCTGCGTAGAGCGCCTTCCCGACGATCGCCCCCTCGACGCCGTCCGGGACGAGGCGGCGCAGCGCCACCAGGTCGTCGAGCGTCGACACCCCGCCGGACGCGACGACCGGCCGATCGGTGCGGGTGCAGAACTCCTGCAGCAGAACGGTGTTCGGTCCCGGTCAGCGTGCCGTCGCGCGACACGTCGGTGAGCACGTACCGGGCGCAGCCGTCACGGTCCAGGCGCTCCAGGGTCTCCCACAGGTCGCCACCCTCCTGGGTCCACCCGCGCGCGGCCAGGGTGGTGCCGCGGACGTCGAGCCCGACCGCGATCCGGTCGCCGTGGCGGGCGACGACCTCGGCGGTCCAGGCCGGGTCCTCCAGCGCCGCCGTGCCGAGGTTGACCCGGCGGCACCCCGTGGCCAGGGCGCGCTCGAGCGAGGCGTCGTCGCGGATGCCGCCGGACAGCTCGACGTCGACGTCGAGCGCGCCGATCACCTCGGCCAGCAGCCCCGCGTTGCTCCCGCGCCCGAACGCGGCGTCGAGGTCGACCAGGTGGATCCACTCGGCCCCCTGCTCCTGGAACGAGAGCGCGGCGTCCAGCGGTGCGCCGTAACGGGTCTCGCTGCCCGCCTCGCCCTGGACGAGGCGGACGGCCTGGCCGTCGGCGACGTCGACGGCGGGCAGCAGCTGGAGCCGGGCCGGGGTGTCGCGGGTGTCCGCCGTGCCGTGGATGTCGGTGGTCACGCGGAGGGCCTCCGGTCGAAGACGAGGATGACGAGGAGCGGCCAGAGCAGCAGCGACAGCACGGCTGCCACGGCGCGCAGCTTCCAGTCGGGCACCTGCGTCCACAGCAGGGCGTTGAGGAGCAGCAGGACGGCGAGCAGGGCGAGGTCCTGACGGCGGCGGCGACGCTGGAGCACCGAGTCGGCGCGTGGACGGCGGCGCGCCGACGGCGTGACGGCCCCGACCACGCGGCGGCGGGCTCTGCGCGCGCCGCTGCCTGCCCGCGAGCGCGGTGGCCCGGCGTGCCTGCTCGGCCTCGCGGGCCTCGCGCCGGCGGGCCCGCTCCTTGCTCACCGCGGGGTCCCGGTCATGACGGTCGCCTCACGACAGCGACCCCACCCAGGTGCGGAGCAGCTCCAGCCCGGCGTCGCCGGACTTCTCGGGGTGGAACTGCGTCGCCGACAGCGGGCCGTTCTCGACCGCCGCGACGAACCGGCCGCCGTGGTCGGACCAGGTGACCAGCGGCGCCCGCAGGGGCGACCCGCTGACGTCGAGGTCCCAGCGCTGCACGCCGTAGGAGTGGACGAAGTAGAAGCGTGCGTCCTCGAGGCCGGCGAACAGGCGCGAGCCCTCTGGCACCTCGACGGTGTTCCAGCCCATGTGCGGTACCACCGGCGCCAGCAGCGGCTCGACCGTGCCGGGCCACTCCCCGAGGCCCTCGGTGCGGCGTCCGTGCTCGACGCCCTCGCCGAACATCACCTGCATGCCGACGCAGATGCCCAGCACCGGGCGCCCGCCGGCCAGCCGCCGGTCGACCACCTGGTCACCGCGGACCGCACGCAGGCCGGTCATGCACGCCTCGAACGCGCCGACGCCCGGGACGACCAGCCCGTCGGCGTCCTCGGCCGTCCGGCGGTCGGCAGTCAGCTCGACCTGCGCACCGACCTGCTCGAGCGCGCGGACGGCCGAGCGCACGTTGCCGAAGCCGTAGTCGAGGACGACGACGCGGGACGGGGAGGGCACGGTGACCAGCCTACGAGGGCGGGACGGTCGGGCCGTCCTCGGGCGAGGCGGTGGGTCCGTCGGTCGGGCGGGTCGGTGGGCGAGGCGGTGGGGCGCGGGCGCAGCCGCACCGCCAGCGCGGCCATGCCGGTGGCCACGAGCAGGGCGAGGACCACCACCGTCCAGCTGCCGTCGGCGGTGGCCGCCCGGGTGCCCTCGGCGGCGGCGAGCAGCAGCGCCACGACGGCGACGAGCGACGCGGCGACCCGGTCGGTGCTGCGGCGCCGGGCGGGGCGGCCCGGGTCGAGCGCAGGGCTGCCGGCGCGGTCGTCGACCGGTCGCGGACGCAGGCCCGTCCGCACCGAGCCGGGCGCCTGCGCCGGGTCGACGGCACCGACCAGCAGCCCGGAGACGACGTCGGGCAGGGTGGCCACCAGCAGGCCGGCCTGGGGCGCGTCGGTGAGGGCGCCGCGGGTCCAGCGCTCGGCCTCGACCCGTCCGCCGCCGGAGCGCAGGAGCAGCACCGGTGCCCTGCCGAGGACGCGCGACAGGCGCGGGACGACCGCGCCGACGTCGACGGCGTCGTCGAGCACCACCACGCAGACTCCGTCCGCGGGGACGACGTGGCCGTCGGCGCCGAGGCCGGCGCACGCACGGGCGAGGCGGACCGGGTCGGGCGACGGCACCACGAGCAGACGGCGGGCCGGCGGCGCGGACGCCGCGGATCGGCGCCCGGGTCGCTCACCTGCGGCCCCGCGCGGTCACAGCGTGCCCTTGGTGCTGGGCACCCCCTGCACCCGCGGGTCGAGCGCGACCGCGGCACGCAGCGCGCGCGCCACCGCCTTGAACTGGGTCTCGACGAGGTGGTGCGGGTCGCGGCCGGACAGCACCCGGACGTGCAGCGCGATGCCGGCGTGGACGGCGAGGGTCTCGAAGACGTGCTGGGTCAGGGACCCCGCGTACGGCACACCGCCCCCGCCGCCGCCGATGAGCGCGTACGGCTGGCCCTCGGGCTCGCCGGTGTGCACGCAGTACGGGCGGCCGGACACGTCGACCACCGCCTGCACCAGGCACTCGTCCAACGGCACGGTGGCGTCGCCGAAACGGGAGACGCCCTGCTTGTCGCCCAGGGCCTCTCGCAGCGCCTGGCCGAGCACGATCGCGGTGTCCTCCACCACGTGGTGGGCGTCGACGTGGGTGTCACCCTGCGACTCGACCACGAGGTCGATCAGCGAGTGGCGTGCGAACGCCGTCAGCATGTGGTCGTAGAAGCCGACCCCGGTGCCGACCCGGGCCGCGCCGGTGCCGTCGAGGTCGACCTCGACGACGACTGCGGACTCGCCGGTCGTCCTCTCGATCCGCGCGGTGCGGCTCATCGGCTCTCCTGCTGGTCGGTGACGCTGCTGAGGGTGTCGCTGGTGACGGTGCGCCCCAGTGTGGCAGCCAGCGCGTCGAGGAACGCGGTGGTCTCCTGCGGGGTGCCGGCCGTCACCCGCAGGTGGCCGGCGATCCCGACGTCGCGCACGAGCACGCCGTGGTCGAGAAGGGCTCGCCAGGTGGCCTTCTCGTCGTCGAGGCCACCGAAGAGGACGAAGTTCGCGTCGCTCGGGACCGGGCGGAGGCCGAGCGCAGCGAGCTCGCGGACCAGGCGGTCACGCTGGTCCTTGATCGCCTCGACGGTGCCGAGCAGCCGGTCGACGTGCACGAGCGCGGCGCGGGCGACGGCCTGGGTGATGCTGGAGAGGTGGTACGGCAGCCGCACCAGTCGCAGTGCGCTGCACAGCTCCTCGTCGCCGGCGAGGTAACCGAGCCGCGCACCGGCGAGCGCGAAGGCCTTGCTCATGGTGCGGGTGACGACGAGCCGCGGGCGCCCCGGGAGCAGCGAGATCGCCGACGCCGTACCCGGTCTGGCGAACTCGGCGTACGCCTCGTCGACGACCACCAGTCCGGGGGCGGCGTCGTGCACCCGCTCCACCAGCGCGAGGTCGAGCGCCGTGCCGGTCGGGTTGTTGGGCGAGCAGAGGAAGACGACGTCGGGCTGCTCGGCCTCGACGAACGCCGCGACGTCGTCGGCGTCGAGGGCGAAGTCGTCGCGCCGCGGGCCGTCGACCCAGCGCATCCCGACTCCCGTGGCGATGATCGGGTGCATCGAGTACGCGGGCGTGAAACCCGCTGCGGTGCGGCCCGGTCCACCGAACGCCAGCGCCAGGTGCTGGAGGACCTCGTTCGAGCCGTTGGCCGCCCACACCTGGTCGGTGCCGACCGGGCACCCCGTGGTGCGGGTCAGGTACGCGGCGAGGTCCCCGCGCAGCGCGGTGTGCTCGCGGTCGGGGTACCGGTTCAGCCCGGCCGCCTCGGCCGTCACCGCGCGCGTCACCTCGTCGACGACCTCGGCGGGCACGGCGTACGAGCTCTCGTTCGTGTTGAGCCGCACCGGGACGTCGATCTGCGGCGCCCCGTACGGCTCGCGTCCGCGCAGGTCGTCGCGCAGCGGCAACCGGTCCCTCGTGCTCACCGCCCGAGTCTAGGGAGCGGGCTGCGGCGGTCGTCCGGGCGTCCTGTCCGTGGACAGCGGGCCTGTGGACGACCACGCGGACGGCCCGCGCCGACGTGCCATCGACGGGTCTGCCGGCACCGGGTGCGGGCGGACGGATCCCCGGCCCACCGGGCCGGTGTCACTCGAAGCGCGCGGTGACGGCCTCGCCGTGGGCGGGCAGGTCCTCGGCGTTGGCGAGCGCGACGACGTGGTCGGCCACCTCGGCGAGCGCGGCGCGGGTGTAGTCGACGACGTGGATGCCGCGCAGGAAGGTCTGCACCGACAGCCCGCTGGAGTGGCAGGCGCACCCACCGGTGGGCAGCACGTGGTTCGAGCCCGCGCAGTAGTCGCCGAGCGAGACCGGCGCGAACGGTCCCACGAAGATCGCGCCGGCGTTGCGCACCCGCGCAGCCACCGCGGCGGCGTCGGCGGTCTGGATCTCGAGGTGCTCGGCCGCGTAGGCGTCGACGACGGTGAGCCCGGCGTCGAGGTCGTCGACCAGAACGACCGCCGACTGGGGCCCGCCGAGCGCGGTCTGCACCCGCTCGGTGTGCTTGGTGGCCGCGACCCGCTGGACCAGCTCGGCCTGCACCTGCTCGGCGAGGGCGAACGACGCCGTCACCAGGACGCACGCGGCGTCGGGGTGGTGCTCGGCCTGGCTGATCAGGTCGGCGGCGACGTGCACGGGGTCGGCGGTGTCGTCGGCGAGGACGGCGATCTCGGTGACCCCCGCCTCGGAGTCGATGCCGACCAACCCCATCACGAGCCGCTTGGCGGCGGTCACGTAGGCGTTGCCCGGTCCGGTGACGACGTCGACCGGGGCGCAGACCCGCTCGCCCGCACGGGGTCCGTCGGTCTCGCTCGCACCGTGGGCGAACATCGCCACCGCCTGGGCGCCGCCGACCGCGTACACCTCGTCGACGCCGAGCAGGGCGCACGCCGCGAGGATCGTGGGGTGCGGCAGACCGCCGAAGTCCTTCTGCGGCGGGGACGCGACGGCGAGCTCGGCGACCCCGGCCTCCTGCGCCGGGACGACGTTCATCACCACGCTGGACGGGTACACCGCCAGGCCGCCCGGCACGTAGAGCCCGACGCGACCGACGGGGACCCACCGCTCGGTGACCGTGCCGCCGTCGGCGACGTGGGTGGTGTGGTCGGTGCGGCGCTGGTCGGCGTGCACCATCCGGGCCCGTCGGATCGACTCCTCCAGCGCGGCGCGGACGACCGGGTCGAGCGCCTCGAGCGCGTCCGCGAGCGCCTGGAGCGGCACCCGCAGGTGGTCCGGGCGCACGCCGTCGAAGCGCTCGGACGCCTCACGCAGCGCGGCGGCCCCGCGCCGGCGGACGTCGTCGACGACCGGCCGGATCTGCTCCACCGCCGCCTCGACGTCGAGCTCGGCGCGCGGCAGGTGCCCTCGCAGCTCACGGGCGTCGAGCTCGCGGCCGCGCAGATCCAGGTAGCGCATCACCTGTCAAGAGTACGGGCGCAGCCCGGGTCGGGTACCGCGCGGGGCACGACCCCGGAACCGCGCGGACAGTCTCGGACCCGGCCCGCCGGACGGCGGTGGCCGCACCGACGGAGGAGAGGACGACAGTGGCTGGAGAACGCCGTGCGCTGGAGAGCAGGACTCGTGGCGGCCGCGCTGGCCGGGACCGTGGCGGCGGCCGGGTGCTCGGGCCCGGACCGCGCCGACGACCCCGCCGACGCCCCCGGGAGCGGCGGCAGCGGAGCGTCGGCCCCCACCGCCGACGACCCGCGCGACGTGGAGCCGTTCGCCGAGACCACGGTCGTCCCGGACGTCGAGCACCCCGACGACACGGCCACGATCGGCGTCCAGCCCCTCGCGGTGGAGGGGGAGACGACGGTGCTGCGACTGACCGTGACGCCGCACTTCTCGTCGGTGAGCGACTCCGAGGCGGTGCAGCTCGACGACGTCTTCGGCGGCCTGATCTTCGGCCCGACCCTGCGACTGGTCGACGCCGAGAACCTCACGGAGTACACGGTGGTGCACGAGGTCAACCGGTGGTGGTCCACCGACCAGAACCAGGTCGAGGCGCTGAACGGCGAGCCGATGTACGCCTACGCGGTGTTCGCGGGGCCCGAGGACGACATCGACTCCGTCGACGTCGTGCTGCGCGAGGACTGGGCACCGGTCGCCGACGTCCCGGTGACGTGGTGATCAGCCGGCTCGCGCGGCCCGCCGCCACGGCGGTCCTGGTGCTCGCGCCGGCGGCCGGCGGTGCTCCCTGCGCGGCCGCACTGACGGCGGTGGCGCCGGGTCCGCCCGGTGGCGCGTGGGAGGTCCTGTCCGAGCACACCCGGCCGACGCCCGCGCAGCTGGCGGAGGCGATCCAGGTCTGGGACCCGCACGGCTACGTCACGTCGCTCGCGACGCAGGCGAGCCGGGCCGGCGAGACGGTGGTGAGCCTCGACAGCGACATCCTGTTCGCCTTCGGCAGCGCCGACATGCCGTCCGCGGCCGGCGCCGCGATCACGGACCTCGTCGCAGCCGTCCCCGCAGGCGCCGTGGTGCAGGTGGTCGGCCACACCGACGCCATCGGCAGCGACGCCGACAACGAGGTGCTGTCGCAGGACCGCGCCGCGGCCGTGGCCGCCGCCGTCGCGAGCACCCGGCCCGACCTGGTGCTCGAGGTCTCGGGGCGCGGCGAGTCCGAGCCGGTGGCGTCGAACCGCGACCCCGAGGGTCGTGAGCAGAATCGCCGGGTCGAGATCCGTTACGCCGGTTGAGGTCTCGGGTCGGCCGTCCTCAGGGCAGGTCCGGGTAGGCCGCCCGGTAGGCGGGCCAGAGCCGGCCGAAGAGCTCGTCCCAGTCGGGTGCCTCGCGATCCTCGACCTGGGCCGCGAGAGCGGCCAGGTGCGCCTGCCAGCCGGCGGCGTGACCGGTGGCCTGGCGGGTCGGCAGACGCAGGTGCTCCAGGAGGAGGACGGCGCCGCCGTCGCCGGGCCGCACCTCGAGCCGCACCAGGGAGTCGGGCTCGCCCGGGAGCTCCCACGTGACCTCCAGCAGCCGCGGCGCCTCGCACCGCACCACCTCGCCGGTCGTGCGCTGGTCGTCGCCGAAGTCGATCGTGTAGCGGGCCCCGACGGCGGGCGGGGAGTCCAGCGTGGTGGGCGCCATCCAGCGGCTCACCCGCTCGGGCTCGCTCACCGCGCGCCAGAGGTCGTCGGCGTCGGTGCGGAAGGTGTGCTCCAGCCGCGCGGCGGCGGCGTCGGCCCCACCGGTCAGCGCCACGAGCAGCTCGTCGGTCGTCCCCGTCATCGGTCCTCCTGGTCCTGGTCGTCCTGGTGGTCGTTCTCGGTCCTGTCGGTGCGGACCCCGGTCGTCCGGCGTCCGCGCGCGATCTCGGTCTCCAGCGCGGCCACCCGACCCCGCCAGAAGTGCCGGTAGCGCTCCAGCCACGCGTCGACCTCCTCGAGCGGTGCGGTGCGCACCGCGTAGACGCGGCGCGTCCCCTCGGCCCGGGCGACGGCGAAGCCGTTCTCGCGCAGCACCCGCAGGTGCCGTGAGACGGCGGGCTGGGTGATGCCGAACTCGGCCACCACCTGGTCGGTGAGGTCGCCGGCCGTGGTCTCGCCGTCGGCCAGCAGCTCCAGCAGGCGGCGTCGGACCGGGTCGCCGAGGACGTCGAACGCGTGCACTACCCTCTTTGTATCTCACCCTCAGTTATATAACGCAAGCCCTATGTTCAGACACGCGGCCCGGACGCTGCCCGCTACCGCGCCCGGACGTCTCCGCGGGTCTACCGTCGGCGGTGTGCAGAGGTTGGCCCTGTTCCCGCTGGGCACCGTGCTGGTGCCGGGTCTCGTCCTGCCGCTCAACGTGTTCGAGCCCCGCTACCGCGCGCTGGTGGCCGACCTGATGGACAAGCCCGAGAGCGAGCGGGTCTTCGGGGTGGTCGCCATCAAGGCCGGCCACGAGGTGGGCGAGGGCGCCGCGCAGGCGCTGCACGAGATCGGCACCACCGCGGTGGTGCGTCACGTCACCGAGAACGAGGACGGGACCGTCGCCCTGGTCACCAGCGGCGCCGTCCGGTTCCGGCTGCACGGGGTCGACGACGCTGCGGGCACGCCCTACCTCACCGGGCTCGTCACGGCGCTGGAGGACCTCGAGGGCGACGACGTCGACGTCGACGTCACGGCCGACAAGGTGGCGGCCGCCTACGCCCGGTACCGCGACGAGCTGGGGCTCGACCCGCCCGAGCTGCCGTCGGCGCCGCGGGTGCTGTCGTACCTGGTGGCGGCCGGGATGGTGCTCGAGGTGTCGGACCGCCAGTCGCTGCTGGAGCAGCCCGACACCGCCCGCCGGCTGCGGGCCGAGCTGCGGCTGCTGCGCCGCGAGCGGGCGCTGGTCGGCGCCCTGCGCGCGCTGCCGCAGCAGGGCGGCTGGGAGCCGGCGAGCCTGTCCTGACCCGCCGTCCGCCCCTGCGTGCGAGGGTGGGCCGGTGACGATGACCCCGGCGACACGGGCGCTGGAGAAGGCGGGCGTGCCGCACGTGGTGCGCGCCTACGAGCACGACCCGGCCGGCGCCGGCGGCCTCCGGCGGGTACGGCCTGGAGGCCGCTGCGGCGCTGGGGGTCGACCCGGCGACGGTGTTCAAGACCCTGCTCGCCGACGTCGACGGCCGGCTGGTCGTGGCGATCTGCCCGGTGACGGCGCAGCTCGACCTCAAGGCGGTCGCCGCGGCGGTCGGCGGCAAGAAGGCGCGGATGGCCGACCCCGCCGCGGCCGAGCGGGCCACCGGGTACGTCGTGGGCGGCATCAGCCCGCTCGGCCAGCGCAAGCGGCTCCCGACCGTCGTCGACGCGTCCGCGTCCGGGCTGGCGGCCGTGCTGGTGAGCGCCGGACGGCGCGGTGTCGACGTCGAGCTCGCCCCGGCCGACCTGGTGCGGCTCACCGCCGCGGTCGTCGCACCCGTCACGGCACCCTGACCCGCGTCGACCTCAGTCGGGTACGGGGGGCTGACCAGGAGCCAACAGAGCAGGCCGACGAAGAGCACGCACGCGGTGGCGCCGGGCCAGAGCAGGACCACCAGCGGGGTGGTGAGGTCGAGCGGGGCGTGCAGCACCTCGACGCCGGCCTCGCGCTGGGCGGCGATGGACGCCGGACCGATCAGGCGGCCGAGCTGCCAGGCCACGACGGCGGCGAGGGCTCCGCCGACCAGGGTCACCGACGCCCACCGGAGCAGCCGCTCGCCGGCGCGCACCAGCAGGACGACCGCGACGAGCACGCCGGCCCCCAGGCAGAGCGCCGCGAACGCGCCGTCGGCGGAGGCGAGGACGTCGTCGGACGGGCCGGGCGAGGCGACCAGGTCGTCCGCGGCGAGCACCGGGGTGTCGGGCACCAGCGCCCACCAGGTGAACGCGACGGCGACGGCGAGCAGCAGCAGCGCCGCCGGGACGCCGAACCAGCCCGGCACCCCTCGACGGCGACCCGACGACGCGGGCGACGCGAGCGGATCGGCCACGACCGTGCTGCCCCCGGGGACCGGCTCAGACAAGGCAGCCCGGGCCGAGCAGGGCCTTGAGGTCGCCGAACAGCGCCGGTGACGCCGTGACGCGCAGCGCGTCGGGCAGCTTCATCAGGGTGGACCTGTCGTGCTGGGTGAGGCGCAGGTGGACGTCGGTGACGCCGGGGTGGGTGCCGAGGACGTCCTTGAGCCGGGCCACCATCGGCTCGGTGCAGCGCGCGGTGGGCATCGAGATCACCACGGGCCCGCGGGGACCCTCGGAGACGTCGGGCAGGCTCATCTCCTGGGCGTTGACCGCCGGGACGTCGTCGCGCCGGTTGAGCCGCCCGCGCACCACGACCACCTGGTCCTCGCGCAGCTCGTGCGAGACGGTCTGGTAGGTCTGCGGGAAGAACAGCACCTCGATCGAGCCGGCGAGGTCCTCGACCTGCGCGATCGCCCAGGTGGAGCCGGCCTTGGTCATCTTCCGGGTGACCTGCGTGATCATCCCGGCGATGGTGACGGTGCTGCCGTCGGGGCGGGACTCGTCGGCGAGCAGGTTGGCGATCGAGGTGTCGGCCGCCGAGGCGAGCACGTGCTCGACGCCGAGCAGCGGGTGGTCGGACACGTAGAGCCCGAGCATCTCGCGCTCGCTGGCCAGCTTGAACCGCTTGTCCCACTCCAGGTCGGGGATCGGCGGCAGGGTGGCGAGGCGGACGCCGCTGTCGTCGTCGAGACCGCCGAACAGGGAGTCCTGCCCGATGGCCTCCTGCTTCTTCTCCTCGACCAGGGCGTCGACGTAGATCTCGTGCACCGCGGCCAGGCCGCGGCGGGTGTGGCCGAGGGAGTCGAACGCCCCCGCCTTGACCAGCGACTCGATCGTCCGCTTGTTGCACACCACCGCCGGCACCTTGCGCAGGAAGTCCTCGAACGAGGTGAAGGCGCCCTTCTCCTCGCGCGTGCGCACGATCGCCTCGACCACGTTGTGGCCGACGTTGCGGATGGCGGCCAGGCCGAACCGGACCTCGTCGCCGACCGCGGCGAACACCCCGATCGAGGCGTTGACGTCGGGCGGCAGGACCGTGACCTGCATCCGGCGGCACTCGCCGAGGTACAGCGCGGACTTGTCCTTGTCGTCGCCCACCGAGGTGAGCAGCGCGGCCATGTACTCGGCCTTGAAGTTGGCCTTCAGGTACGCGGTCCAGTACGAGACCAGGCCGTACGCGGCGGAGTGCGCCTTGTTGAAGGCGTAGTCGGAGAACGGGACCAGGACGTCCCAGAGCGACTTGATCGACGCGGCGCTGAAGCCGTTCTCGAGCATGCCGGCCTCGAAGCCGACGTACTCGGCGTCGAGCACCTCGCGCTTCTTCTTGCCCATCGCACGGCGCAGCATGTCGGCCTTGCCGAGGGTGTACCCGGCCAGCTTCTGCGCGATCTCCATGACCTGTTCCTGGTACACGATCAGGCCGAAGGTGGTGCCGAGGATGGGCTGGAGCGCCTCCGCGAGCTCGCGGTGCGGGTACTCGACCTCCTGCTGCTTGTTCTTGCGCAGCGCGTAGTTGGTGTGCGAGTTGGCGCCCATCGGGCCCGGGCGGTACAGCGCGCCGACGGCGGAGATGTCCTCGAAGTTGTCGGGCTTCATCAGCCGCAGCAGCTGGCGCATCGGGCCGCCGTCGAACTGGAAGACGCCGAGGGTGTCACCGCGTCCGAGCAGCGCGTAGGTGTTCTCGTCGGTGGGGTCCTTGGACAGCGCGTCGAGGTCGATCTCGACCCCGCGGTTGGCCTGCACGTTCTTCAGCGCGTCGTCGAGGATGGTGAGGTTGCGCAGGCCGAGGAAGTCCATCTTGACCAGCCCGAGCGACTCGCACGTCGGGTAGTCGAACTGGGTGATGACCTGGCCGTCCTGCAGCCGGCGCATGATCGGGATGACGTCGAGCAGCGGCTCGCTCGACATGATCACGCCCGCGGCGTGCACGCCCCACTGCCGCTTCAGCCCCTCGAGCCCGCGCGCGGTCTCGACCACCTTGGCGACCTCGGGGTCCTCGGCGTGCAGCGCGCGGAACTCCCCGGCCTCCTTGTAGCGCCTGTGCTCGGGGTCGAAGATCCCGGACAGCGGGACGTCCTTGCCCATCACCGCCGGCGGCATCGCCTTGGTGATCTTCTCCCCCATCGCGAACGGGAACCCGAGCACCCGGGAGGAGTCCTTGACGGCCTGCTTGGCCTTGATCGTGCCGTAGGTGACGATCATCGCCACGCGGTCGTCGCCGTACTTCTCGGTGACGTAGCGGATCACCTCGCCGCGGCGGCGCTCGTCGAAGTCGACGTCGAAGTCGGGCATCGACATGCGCTCGGGGTTGAGGAACCGCTCGAAGATCAGGCCGTGCTGCAGCGGGTCGAGGTCGGTGATCCGCATCGCGTACGCGCACATCGAGCCGGCGCCGGAGCCGCGGCCGGGACCGACCCGGATGCCGTTCTCCTTGGCCCAGTTGATGAAGTCGGCCACGACGAGGAAGTAGCCGGCGTAGCCCTTGGAGACGATGACCTCGGTCTCGAAGTCGGCCTGGGCGCGGACGTCGGCCGGGACGCCGTCGGGGTAGCGCACCGCCAGGCCGCGGTCGACCTCCTTGATGAACCAGGAGCGCTCGTCCTCGCCCTCGGGGCACTCGAACCGGGGCATGAATCGCCCCTCGCCCTCGGTGAAGGTGACCTCGCACCGCTCGGCGATGAGCAGGGTGTTGTCGCACGCCTCGGGCAGGTCGCGCCAGACCTCGCGCATCTGCGCCGGGCTCTTGAGGTAGAACTCGTCGGCGTCGAACTTGAACCGGTCGGGGTCGGCGAGGGTGGACCCCGACTGCACGCACAGCAGCGCCGCGTGCGCCGTGGCGTCCTCGGCCCGGGTGTAGTGCAGGTCGTTGGTGGCGACCAGCGGCAGGTCGAGGTCCTTGGCGATGCGCAGGAGGTCCTCGTGCGTGCGGCGCTCGATCTCCAGGCCGTGGTCCATCACCTCGGCGAAGTAGTTGCCCGGCCCCGAAGATGTCGCGCAGGTCGGCCGCGGCCTCGAGCGCCTTGTCGTACTGGCCCTGGCGCAGCCGGGTCTGCACCTCGCCGCTGACGCAGCCCGTGGTGCCGATCAGGCCGCCGCTGTAGGTCTGGAGCAGCTCGCGGTCGAGCCGCGGGAACTTGGCGTAGACGGCGTCGAGGCTGGCCTGCGACGACATCCGGAACAGGTTGTGCATGCCCGCGTCGTTCTCGGCCAGCAGCGTCATGTGCGTGTACAGGCCGCGCGAGGAGACGTCGTCGCGGCCGCCGTCGCCGTAGGTGACCCGGGTGCGGTCGGTGCGGTGCGTGCCGGGGGTGACGTAGGCCTCGACGCCGATGATCGGCTTCACGCCGTGCTTGTGGGACTGCTTCCAGAACTCGTACGCCCCGAAGACGTAGCCGTGGTCGGTGGTGGCCAGCGCCGGCATCCCCATCCGCGCGGCCTCCTCGAACAGGTCGCCGACCCGCGCCGCACCGTCGAGCATCGAGTACTCGGTGTGGTTGTGCAGGTGGACGAACTGCTGGGACGAGCCGGACGGCATGGTCGGGCGGCCTCCTCGTGCGCGCGCGGCGGCGGACGACCGGGGAAGGTCCGCACCGTCGCGAGGACGGCCCGGTGGCCGTTGCTGAGGAGATGAGTCTAGGTCGCGCCACCGACGGTTCCGCGGACCGGTGGCCGGGTCGCAGGTCGCCCCGGCGTGTCCCCCGGCGTGTCCCGACCGGACCCGCCCGTCGGTCCGCTCGCCAGGTCACTGCGCGCGCAGGCGCTCCAGCGCGGTGGCGAGGTCGTCCGGGTAGTCGCTGGAGTACTCCACGTGCTGCCCGGTGCCGGGGTGCTCGAAGCCGAGCCGGCGGGCGTGCAGCCACTGCCGGGAGAGGCCGAGCCGCGCCGACAGGGTCGGGGTCGGCGCCGTAGGTGAGGTCCCCGACGCACGGGTGCCGCAGGGCGGAGAAGTGCACCCGGATCTGGTGGGTGCGGCCGGTCTCCAGGTGCACCTCGACCAGGCTGGCGGAGCGGAAGGCCTCGAGCAGCTCGTAGTGGGTGGTGCTCGGCTTGCCGGCGGTGGTGACGGCCCACTTCCAGTCCGAGGACGGGTGCCGCCCGATCGGGGCGTCGATCGTCCCGCTCACCGGGTCGGGCAGGCCCTGCACCACGGCGTGGTAGACCTTCTCGACCGTCCGCTCCTTGAAGGCGCGCTTGAGCGCCGAGTAGGCGTGCTCGCTCTTGGCCACCACCATCAGCCCGGACGTGCCGACGTCGAGCCGGTGCACGACCCCCTGGCGCTCGGCGGCGCCGCTGGTGGAGATCCGGTAGCCCACGCCCGCGAGCCCGCCGATCACCGTCGGACCGCTCCAGCCGGGGCTCGGGTGCGCGGCGACGCCGACCGGCTTGTCGACCACGACGATGTCGTCGTCGTCGTGCACGACCCGCAGCCCCTCGACCTGCTCGGCCACGAGCTCGACCGGACCGCGCGGGTCGGGCAGGTCGACCTCGACCCACCCGCCGGCCACCAGGCGGTCGGACTTGCCGGCGGTGCGGCCGTCGACCCGGATCGCGCCGTCGGCCGCCAGCGCGGCCACCACCGAGCGCGACAGCCCGAGCATGCGGGACAGGCCGGCGTCGACGCGGTCGCCGTCCAGGCCGTCCGGGACGGGCAGGGTGCGGGTCTCAGCCACGGGGCTCCTCCTCGGCGGGTGCGGCGTCGCCGGCGGCGGCGCCCTCGCGGGTGCCGTCGGGTCCGACGCCGACCAGGCCGAGCAGCGCGATCGCCGCGGCCGCACCGACGATCCAGATGTCGGCGACGTTGCCGACGAACCAGTCGCGGTAGGCGATGAAGTCGATCACGTGGCCGCGGGCGAAGCCCGGCTCGCGCAGCAGCCGGTCGGTGAGGTTGCCGAGCGCGCCCGACAGCAGCAGCCCGAGCGCCAGCGCCCAGCGCAGGCTGCCCAGCCGTCGCGACACCCGGACGATGACGACCACCACGACGACCGCCACCGCGGTGAACAACCAGGTGGTGCCCTCCCCCAGCGAGAACGCGGCGCCGGGGTTGAACAGCAGCCGCAGCCCGAGCCAGCCGTCGACGAGCGGGACGACCTCGGTCCGGTCCAGGTGCTCCAGCGCGAGCCACTTGGTGACCTGGTCGGCCGCGTACCCGAGGACGCAGACCACGACCAGCACCAGCACCAGCCGGCGGCGGCGTGCGGGGTCGACCGTGGTGGTCCGTCCGCGCTCGGGGGTGCGCAGGTCCGAGCCGGCCGCGGCGGCGGGCGCGGCGGTTCCAGCGCTCTCGCGCGCCGCGGGGTCGTCGGTGGGCATCGTGGGTCCAGCCTCCCACGCGGACGGGGGTGCTCCCGCCCGCACGGGCACCGGCGACGCCTCAGCGCGCGGTCGGCGCCTCAGTGCGCGGTCAGTGGCGTTCCTGCTCCTGCTTGCACGTGACGCACAGGGTGGCGCGCGGGAACGCCTGCAGGCGGCCCTTGCCGATCGGGTTGCCGCACGACTCGCACGAGCCGTAGGTGCCGTCGTCGATCCGGGCCAGGGCGCGGGCGTTCTGGGCCAGCAGCTCGCGGGCGTTGTTGGCCAGCGAGATGCCGTGCTCGCGCTCGAACGCCTTGCTGCCGGTGTCGGCCTGGTCGTCGCCCGGCGACGTCACCGGCGTCGCGGATGAGGTCGGCGATCTGGTCGTCGGCGACCGCGAGCTCGGCGTTCAGCCGGTCGATGTCGGCGGTCAGCTCGGCCCGCACCGCCTTGAGCTCGGTCTTGGTCCACGGGCTCTCGTTCGCCCGGACGGCGAGCTTCTGCGGCGTGTCCGAGGCCGGCGCAGGCTTCTTCCCGGCCGGGGCGGGTGCCTTCTTCGCCGCCGCCTTGGCGGGTACCGCCTTCTCGGCCGCCGCCTTCGTCGGCGCGGCCTTCTTCGCCGTCGCCTTCGCGGGCGGAGCCGCCGTGGCGGCGGTCTTGGCGGGCGCGGACCTCTTGGCGGCGGTCTTGGCGGGCGCGGTCTTCTTCGCGGCCGCCTTGGTCGGCGCGGTCTTCTTCGCGGCCGCCTTCGCGGGCGCGGTCTTCTTCGCAGCCGCCTTGGCGGGCGCGGTCTTCTTCGCTGCCGCCTTCGCGGGCGCGGACTTCTTCGCCGCCGCCTTCGCGGGCGCGGCCTTCTTCGCCGCCGCCTTCGCCGGCGCGGACTTCTTCGCCGCCGCCTTCGCGGGCGCGGCCTTCTTCGCCGCGGCCTTCGCGGGAGCGGTCTTCTTCGCCGGAGCGGCCTTCGCCGGAGCGGCCTTCTTCGCCGCCTTGGTCGCGGCCTTCTTCGGCGCGGTCGTCTTCGGCGCGGCCTTCTTCGGTGCCGCCTTCTTCGGCGCCGCCTTCTTCGTCGACCTGGTCGCGGTGGTGGTCGCCGCTGCCGCGGAGGTCCGCGTGCTGCCGCGCCGTGCTGCCGTCGCCGCCATGGGTCGGCCTCCTCCGGGCACCGTGGCCCGCTCGTCGTGCCGCGAAGGATAGGGCGCCCGGGGCGGGCGTGCGACGTGCGACGCGCCGGGAGGCCCGCGCGCCCGGCACGGCACGCACGCCGACGGGGCGGCGACCGGTGGTCGCCGCCCCGTGGTCCACGCGCTGCGTGGGTGGTGCGGGTGGTGCGGCCTGCTGGTGGGCCGGCACCGGTGGAGCGAGGTCAGACGCCCTGCAGGCCGCCACCCTCTCCCGGACGTCCCGGGGCCAGGCTGCCCTTGTTCTCGAGGTCCTT
Organism: uncultured Actinomycetota bacterium; assembly: GCA_963750285.1. Classification (GTDB taxonomy): domain Bacteria; phylum Actinomycetota; class Actinomycetes; order Actinomycetales; family CAWJMD01; genus JBBQSN01. The sequence continues at coordinate 432,717 of CAVVQA010000005.1, forward strand.
GAGCTGGGTCTCGAGGTAGGACTTGAGCCGGGTGCGGTACTCGCGCTCGAAGCCGCGCAGCTCGTCGATCTTGCGCTCCAGGAGCGAACGCTCCTGCTCGAGCGCGCCGAGCGTCTGCGACTTCTTGGTCTCGGCCTCGCGCACCAGCCGGTCGGCCTGCTCCTTGGCCTCGCCGATGAGCTGGTCGCGCTTCTCCTCGCCGCTGCGGACGTGCTCGTCGTGCAGCTTCTGGGCCAGCGCGAGCATGCCGGTGGCGGCCTCGGGGCCGGCACCGGGGACGGCCATCGACGCGGCCGGCGCGGGCGCCTGCGCAGCCGGGATCACCGGCTGGGCCACGACGGGCTCGGGCTCCCGCTGGGGCTCGGGCTCCGGCTCCGGCTCGGGCTCCGGCTCGGGCTCCGGCTCCGGCTCGACGGCCTTGGACATCACCGGGGCGGCGCCGGCAGCTGCGCCGGCACGGGTGAGCTCGCCCACCCGGTTCTCGCACGCCGACAGCTTGGCCTTCAGCTCGTCGTTCTCGGTCTGCAGCGCACGCAGGGTGTTGACGACCTCGTCGAGGAAGTCGTCGACCTCGTCCTGGTCGTACCCCTCACGGAACTTCGTGGGCTGGAACGTCTTGTTGACAACGTCATCTGGCGTCAGAGCCATGTGGTCACCTCATAGCGATGTTCGGACCGCGTGACCCCGACCAGCCGGGATCCAGCGGCAACGTTAGCGGACGAGCAGGGCCGGTGCAGGCGGCGCGTCCGAGCGGTGGGCGCGGCCGCTAGGCGGCCGCCTGCGCGGCGTTCCCGACGACGTTCATCGCCACGACCGTCACCAGCATGATGACGAGGAAGGCGAGGTCGAGCCGGATCTGGCCGATCGACAGCGGCGGCAGCACCGACCGCAACGCCTTCAGCGGCGGGTCGGTCGGCGTGTACACGACCTCCGCCAGCACGAGCACGGCTCCTCGCGGCCGCCACTGCGGCGAGAAGGACTGGATGACGTCCAGCACCAGGCGCGCGATCATGAGGACGAAGAAGATCCAGAGCACGTAGTAGAGGAGGACGAGGAACAGGGCCACGTCAGCAGCCTACGGTCTGCGGCGCAGGCGGCAGGAACGGGGAGGACAGGACCGGGACCGTCAGCTCTGGTTGAAGAACCCGCTCTGGACGGCGGTGCGCTGGGCCGGCGCCGCGGGGGCGCTGACCTCCACGTGCGCCGGCGACAGCAGGAACACCTTGCTCGTCACGCGCTCGATCGAGCCGCGCAGCCCGAACACCAGGCCGGCGCTGAAGTCGACCAGCCGCTTGGCGTCGGAGTCGTCCATGTCGGTGAGGTTCATGATCACCGGCACGCCCTCGCGGAAGGACTCGCCGATCGTCTTGGCGTCGTTGTAGGTGCGCGGGTGGATCGTCGAGATCCGGGTCAGCTCGCCGCCGACCGGCTCGGAGACCACGCGCTGCGGACCGCGGTCGCGCTTGATGTGGGTCACGGGGGCACCTCGCTCCTCCGCGACGTCGTCGGCCTTCGCCGCAGGCGCCTCGGTCTCGTACTCGTCGTAGGCGTGCGGGTTCTGGTCGTCCTCGGCCAGGCCCAGGTAGACCATGGCGTTGCGCAGACCGCCCATCGGTGACTCCTCCAGTCGTGCCCCACCCCGGTCGCGGGGACCGACGATCATGACGTGATCGACGCTACCCGAGCGGAGGGCGCGATCCGAGGACCGCGGTGCCGACACGCAGGTGTGTCGCGCCGTGCTCCACGGCCGCCTCGAGGTCGCCGCTCATCCCGGCCGAGATCAGCTGTGCCGCGGGGTGTTCGGCGCGGACGTCGTCGGCCACCCGGCGCAGGAGGGCGAACGAGCCAGCCGGCTCGACCCCGAGCGGCGCCACCGCCATCACGCCCCTGCAGGTGCAGACCCGTTGTGCCGGAGACGGTCTCGGCCAGCGCCAGCACCTCCGGCACGGGTACGCCGCCGCGTGAGGGATCGCCGTCGAGGCTCACCTGGAGCGAGCACGTCGAGGTCGCGGCCGGCCAGCTCGGCACCGCGTCCGAGGGCGGTGACGAGGCGCTCGCGGTCGACGGAGTGGACGACGTGGGCCCACCGGGCCAGCGCGTTGGCCTTCTTGGTCTGCACCTGCCCGATCGCGTGCCACACCAGGTCGAGGTCGGTGCAGCCCTGCGCCTTCTCGCCGCCCTCGGCGACCCGCGCCTCCCCCACGTCGCGGACGCCGAGGTCGGCCAGCAGCCGCACGTCCGACAGCGGGTAGGTCTTGGTGACCACGACGAGGGTCAGCTCGGCGGGGTCGCGCCGCGCCGCCGCGCAGGCGGCCGCGATCCGCTCGCGGACGGCGGCCAGCGCGCTGCCGAGCTCCGCGGACCGGTCGCCGCCCTCGGTCACCGCGCGCTCCCGGACGTCGGGACCGTGCAGCGCGACGACGCCCGCGAAGCGTCCGGTGACGCCGTCGCGCCGGTGCGAGAACAGGTCCGGCCGCTCGACCGTGCAGCCGCGCACCACCTCGACGGGTACGCCGACGTCGTGCAGCTGCTGGAGCACCCCGGCGGCGACGTCGATCGCCGGCGTGCCCGTCGCCGACACCGACGCGGCCACCGGCACCGCCTCGGCCACGTCGTCGCGCAGCGCCGCGGGGACCTCGTAGCACCGGGCGCACACCGAGGGGCCGACGACCGCCTGCAGCGACGTGGCGCCCAGGTCGCGCAGCGCGGTGACGGCGGCGCCGACGACCCCGGCGGCCATGCCTGCGCGTCCGGCGTGGGCGACACCCACCACGCCGGCCGTCGGGGTCCGCGAGCAGCACCGGCACGCAGTCGGCCACCATCACCGCGAGCGCCGTGCCGGGGGTCCGGGTCACCAGCACGTCGGCGGCGGGGACGGCGTCACCCCACGGCTCGTCGACGACGGCGACGTCCGTGCCGTGCACCTGGTCGGCCAGGAACAGCCGAGCGGGATCGACGTCGAGCCGGTGCGGCCAGCCGCCGACGGGTGGCACGCACCCGCCCGGGGTCGTCGCCGACGTGCAGGCCGAGGTTGTCGACGCCGTACCGGTCGGCCGCGGCCTCGGGCGTGCCCCGCGCCCGGTGAGCCCGAGCACGCACCCGCGACCCGCCCGGACGCGACGGGACCCCGCGACCACCAGAGGAGGTCGCGGGGTCCGGTCGCGTCGTCGGCCACGTCCCCAGTCCACCACGGCCCGGCAGCGCCGGGACCGGGCGGGCCGGGGCGCGCCGTCACTTCAGGAAGTCGGGCACGTCCAGGTCGTCGTCGTCGAACGCGACCGCCCGCGGGGCCCCGCGCCTGGCCGGCTCGCGGTCCAGGTCGAGGGGACGGGTGGACGCGTACGGCTGCACCGGCTGGGCGCCGCCCGTGCGCTGCTCGCCCTGCTCCGCCGCACCGTTCTCGGCCTCCGCGAGCGGGACGACGCGCTCGGGCTCGGCGACCTGCTCGGCCGGAGGGCTCGTGGCCGGGGACGCGGCCTGCGGCGGCACCGACGAGCGGGTGGCCTGGGCCTGGGCCTGCGCCTGGGCCTGCGCCCGGCCGCTGACCTGGCCGAGGGCGCGGTCGTCGCGGCGGCGTGTGGGCGCACCGCTGTCGAAGCCCGCCGCGATCACCGTGACCCGCACCTCGTCGCCGAGGGCGTCGTCGATGACGGTGCCGAAGATGATGTTGGCCTCGGGGTGAGCGGCCTCCTGCACCAGGCGGGCGGCCTCGTTGATCTCGAACAGGCCGAGGTCCGAACCGCCCTGGAAGGACAGCAGGACGCCGTGGGCGCCGTCGATGCTCGCCTCGAGCAGCGGCGAGGAGATCGCCAGCTCGGCGGCCTGCACCGCGCGGTCCTCGCCGCGGGCCGAGCCGATGCCCATCAGCGCCGAGCCCGCGCCCTGCATCACCGACTTCACGTCGGCGAAGTCGACGTTGACCAGGCCGGGGGTGGTGATGAGGTCGGAGATGCCCTGCACGCCGGACAGCAGCACCTGGTCGGCGGCGCGGAAGGCGTCCATGACCGAGACACCGCGGTCGCTGATCGACAGCAGCCGGTCGTTCGGGATGACGATGAGGGTGTCGACCTCGTCGCGCAGGCCGTCGATGCCGGTGTCGGCCTGGGTGGCGCGGCGGCGGCCCTCGAAGGTGAACGGACGGGTCACGACGCCGATGGTCAGGGCGCCGAGCCCGCGGGCGATGCGCGCGACGACGGGTGCTCCGCCGGTGCCGGTGCCGCCGCCCTCGCCCGCGGTGACGAAGACCATGTCGGCGCCCTTGAGCACCTCCTCGATCTCCTCCGCGTGGTCCTCGGCGGCCTTCTTGCCGACCTCGGGGTCGGCGCCGGCGCCCAGGCCGCGGGTGAGCTCGCGGCCGACGTCGAGCTTGACGTCGGCGTCGCTCATCAGCAGTGCCTGCGCGTCGGTGTTGATCGCGATGAACTCGACGCCCTTCAGGCCGACCTCGATCATCCGGTTGACGGCGTTGACACCGCCGCCGCCGATGCCGACGACCTTGATGACCGCCAGGTAGTTCTGCGGTGCTGCCACGTCGTGTGCCTCTTCCTGCTGCTGGGGGTCGGTGGGTGCGGTGCGGGGGTCCGAAGACCTTCACCCTCAACTAGAGGGTTATAGTTATGTCAACCTGCTGACGACACAGAAGGTAGGCGCGAGACGCGCGGAGATCGGTGCAGACACGCCGCGCGTCAGCGACTTTCGCGTGCCTGTTCCGGAGGACCGTCCGGGCGCGGGGCGGCGGGCGTCAGCGGGTGACGGGGGTGCCGGGGGCCGAGACGTCGTAGACCTCGGCGGGGGTGGCGAGCAGGACCTGCAGCACCCGCACCTTGCGCTCGGAGTCGTCGGGGCTCCCCCACACCACCTGGGCGCCGGACGCCAGGGTCAGGACGACCGAGTCCGGCGTGCCGGCGGTGGTGCCGGTGACCTGGGAGCCGAGCTCCGGCGGCAGCGCCTCGAGCACCCGCGCGGCGGCGAGCAGCGCGTCGTCGCCGGCGGTGACCGTCTCGGCGCTGACGACCGGCAGGCCCGCCGGGCGCCTCGGCGACCGCCTCCACCTGCACGCCGTCGGCGTCGACGAGGGAGAACGACCGCCCCGACGGCACGGCGGCGACCGGGACCCGCTCGTTCACCCGCACCTCGACCGTGGACGGCCAGACCCGCAGGACCTGTGCCGACGCCACCTCCGGCAGCTGCTCGACCCGCTCGCGCACGGCGTCGGCGTCCAGGCGCGCCAGCGGGCGGCCCAGCTCGGGGGCCACCAGCGCCTCGACCTCCTCCTGCGTGACGCGCACGCCTCCCACGAGCTGGACCTCGCGGGCGCCGAGCAACGGCGAGAACCACACCACCCAGCCGGCCAGGACGAGCAGCGCGAGCGCCGGCCGCGGCGACCGCGGCCGGCCGCCAGGTGAGCCAGCGCCGGCGGCGGGCCCGCTCGGCGAACCGGCGGACCGAGCCGGTGGACACCCGCGCGCGGTACATGGCGTGCAGCGCGGGCGGGCGGTTCGCGGTCGCCGTCCCGGGCAGGACGCCGGGCACGACCGGGATCTCCTGGGTGTCGGCACCGGTCGCGCGCGGGGCGGGGCGCCGACGGTCCGGGGCGCGTGCCACGGGTCGCACCGGCCGGCCCGCGCGCGGCGCGCTGCCGCGACCGGCCGCCTGCGCTGCTGAAGGTGCTGCCTTCGGTGCTGCCTTCGGTGCTGCGTTCGGTGCTGCGTTCGGTGCTGCCTTCGGCGTCGCCGTGGGCGCGGCGGGCGCCGTCCTCGCCGTGGACGGCGCCACGGGGGTCGCCGTCGGAGCGGCCTTCGTCGCCGGCTCCGCGCGCGGACGCCGGACCGGCTGGGTCGGGCGCGGTGTCACGGCGTCACCTCCGCGCGGCGGGGGCCGGGGGTCGCCTGGCGGAGCAGGGTGAGCACCTCGCGGGCCACCATCGTGACGTCGCCGGCGCCGACGGTGAGGACGAGGTCGCCCGGACGGGCCCGGCGCACGACCTCGGCCGGCACCGCCGACCAGCTCTGGACGTAGGCCACCTGCTCGGCGGGCAGCGCGACCCGGTCGGCGACCAGCGCGCCGGTGACGCCCGGGCACGGGGTCCTCGCGGGCGGCGTACACGTCCATGACGACGACCTCGTCGGCGCCCGACAGCGCGGCGCCGAACTCGGCGGCGAAGTCGAGGGTGCGGCTGTACAGGTGCGGCTGGAAGACCACGACCAGCCGGCCGGTGCCGGCCACCTGCCGGCCGGTGGCCACCGCGGCGGCCACCTTGGCGGGGTTGTGGGCGTAGTCGTCGTAGACCCGCACGCCGCCGACCTCGCCGCGGCCCTCGAACCGCCGCCGGGTGCCGGTGAACGCCGCCAGTCCCTCGCGGGCCGCGCCGGCCGGCACGCCGAGGGCGCGGGCCGCGGCGTAGGCGCCGGCCGCGTTGAGCACGTTGTGGTGACCGGGCACCTGCAGCCAGACCTCGGTGGTCGGCCCGCCGTCCGGGCTCGCGCCCTCGCGCGTGCCGTCGGGACGCCGTGCCCGAGGGTCGTGTCGAGCAGCGCGAACCGCGAGCGTCCCTCGACGAACCGGACGTCGTGCACCTGCACCGTGGACGACGGGTCGGTGCCGTAGGTCAGCACCCGGCGCCCGAGCTCCACGGCCGCGCCGGGCCAGCGCGGCCGACCCGGGGTCGTCGGCGCAGGCGACCAGCGTGCCGTCGTCGCCGAGGCGGTCGGCGAACCGCTCGAACGCCTCGACCACCTTCTCGGCCGTGCCGTAGTGGTCGAGGTGGTCGGCCTGCACGTTGGTGACGACCGAGACCTCGGGGGTGTACACGAGGAAGGAGGAGTCGGACTCGTCGGCCTCGGCGACGAAGACCTCCCCGCTGCCCTGGTGCCCGTTCGTCCCCGCGCCCACCAGCTCGCCGCCCAGCGCGAACGAGGGGTCGAGCCCCGCGTGCTGCAGCAGCACGGTGAGCATCGAGGACGTGGTGGTCTTGCCGTTGGTCCCGGCCACCGCGACCGCGCGGTGCCCGAGCAGCAGCGACTGCAGCGCCTGGGAGCGGTGCAGCACCGTGGTGCCGGCCTCGCGGGCCCGGGCGAGCTCGACGTTGTCGCGGCGGATCGCCGAGGACGCCACGACGGTGCGGACGCCGTCGAGACGCGCGGGGTCGAAGCCGACCTCGGCGCGCGCGCCGACCGCCCGCAGCGCCGCCATCACGGGGACGTCCTTGGCGTCGCTGCCGGAGACCTCGAGCCCGCGGGCCAGCATGATCCGCGCGATGCCGGACATGCCGATGCCGCCGATGCCGAGGAAGTGCACGGGCGCGAGCTGGTCGGCGGGCGGGATGCCGCGCGGCGAGGTCGAAGGCCGGCGGTCATCGACGCACCCGCCCGGCTCGATCGCGCCGAGGCGGCCGCCTCGTGGACCAGGTCGGCGAGCCGCTCGTCGGCGTCGAGCACGGCGGTGCCGCGGGCGGCGTCGCCCATGGGTCCCAGGCGGCGCGGGTCGGTGAGCAGCGGCACCACCGTGGCGCGCAGCCAGTCGGCGGTGAGGTCGGCGTTGTCGACGAGCAGGCCGCCGCCGGCCGCCACCACGGGCTGGGCGTTGAGCCGCTGCTCGCCGTTGCCGATCGGCAGCGGCACGTACACGGCGGGCAGCCCGACGGTGGTGACCTCGCAGACCGTGCTCGCACCCGCGCGGCACAGCACGAGGTCGGCTGCGGCGTAGGCGAGGTCCATCCGGTCGCTGTACTCGCGGACGACGTAGCGCGCCGAGACCCCCTGCGGTGCAGCGGGTTCGTCGACCGCCTTGCCGTCACCGGTGAGGTGCAGCACGCCGGCGCCGGCGGCGAGCAGGTCGGGCCCGGCCGCGCGCACCGACTCGTTGAGGCGCTGGGCACCGAGCGAGCCACCGGTCACCAGCAGCGTGGGGGCGTCCGGGTCGAGGTCGAAGTGGCGACGCGCCTCGGCCCGCAGGGCGGCGCGGTCGAGCCGTGAGATCTCGCGCCGCAGGGGCATGCCGAGCCGCACCGCGTGCCGCAGGCGCGTGCCCTCGAAGGTGATGGCGACGAAGCGGGTCAGGCGCGCACCGAGGCGGTTCGCCACCCCGGCGCGGGTGTTCTGCTCGTGCACGACGATCGGGACGCCGAGCCGGCGCGCCGCCAGGTACGCCGGCGGGCTGACGTAGCCGCCCATGCCGACCACGACGTCGGCGTCGGCCTCGGTGATGGCCCGCGCGGCCGCGTCGACCGCGCCCTTGAGCCGTCCGGGCACGCGGAGCAGGTCCGTCCCCGGGCGGCGCGGCAGCGGCACCTTGGGGACGGTGACCAGCCGGTACCCGCGCTGCGGGACGAGCCGGGACTCCAGGCCCTCGGCCGTGCCGAGGGCGGTGATCCGGGTCGCGGGGTCGCGGCGGACCAGGGCGTCGGCGAGCGCGAGCATCGGGCTGACGTGGCCCGCGGACCCGCCGCCGGCCAGCAGCACCGACAGGGCGTCCCCGGACGCCGCGGCGCCGGGGGCGGTCACCGACGGCTCCGGGCGTCGCTCCCCCGCCCGGCCGACCCGCGGGAGCCGACGACCGCCAGCGACCGCCGGACCACGCCGGCGCGGGCCGCGAGGGCGTCGTCGGCACCGGGCTCCTGCCGCGCGAACGACAGCACCAGCCCGAGGGCGGCCAGGGTCGTGATCAGCGCCGAGCCGCCGGCGGAGACCAGCGGCAGCGGGACCCCGATGACGGGCAGGAGGCCGAGCACCACGGCGATGTTGACCATGCCCTGCCCCACCACCCAGGCGAGGACGCCGCTGGTGGCGATCTTGACGAACAGGTCGTCGTGCCGGAGCACCACGCGCAGGCCCGGCGACGGCGATCACGGCGAGCAGGGCCAGGACGACCAGCGTGCCCGGCAGCCCCAGCTCCTCGCCGATGATCGCGTAGATGAAGTCGTTGTGGGCCTCGGGCAGCCACGACCACTTCTCCCGGCTGGCGCCGAGGCCGACGCCCCACCAGCCGCCGGACGCGAGCGCCCACGTGCCGTGGGTGGACTGCCAGCAGGTGCTGTAGATGTCGGCGCACTCGCCGGTGAACCAGGTGCCGACGCGCTCCATCCGGTTGCGCGACGACAGCACGAGAGCGGCAGCGGCGCCGGCGCCCGCGGCGGCGGCCAGCAGCAGCAGCCGCAAGCGCACCCCCGCGACGACGAGCATCACCGCGACCACGATCATCATCACCGCGCCGGTGCCGAGGTCGTGACCCAGCAGCACCAGCCCGAGCACGACGCCGGCCACGAGGCCGACCGGCATCACGACGTGCTGCCACCGGTGCAGCAGCGGCGCCTTGCGCCGCCAGCACCACGCCGCACCACACCACGAGCGCCACCTTCGCGGCCTCGGACGGCTGCGCGCGGACGCCGGCGACCTCGATCCAGTTGAGGTTGCCGCCCACCCGCACCCCGAGCGGGGTGAAGACGAGCAGCTGGCCCAGGACGGCGAGGCCGATCAGCGGCCAGGCGATCCTGCGCCAGAAGGCGATCGTGCGGCGGGACGCCCACCACATCACCACCAGGCCGACGCCCGCGAAGACCGCCTGCCGCCAGAACACCGAGAACGCCGAGCCGCTGTCGGCGATGGACTCGACCGACGACGACGACAGCACCATCACCAGGCCGAAGACGACCAGGGCGAGGACGGCACCGAGCAGGAGGTAGTAGCTGGTGGCCGGTGTCTCCCACCGGGACAGGCGCTCGCCCAGCCGTCCGACGGTCGCGCGGACGCCGACCCCGGCTCCCTGCACCGGGGTGGTGGCGGCCATCAGCGGTCCGTCCCGGACGGGCGGTCGGGCCCGTCCTGCGGCCCGTCGGGACCCGGGTCGACGTCCGGGTCGTCGTCGAACAGCGCCCGGACGTCGTCGAGGTGCGCGCGCACCGCCCGGGCGAAGGCGTCGCCGCGGTGCCCGTACGACACGAACTGGTCCATCGACGCCGAGGCGGGCGCGAGCAGCACGACGTCGCCGGGCCGCGCGAGGCGCGCGGAGGCGTCGACGGCGCGGGCCATCACGGTGTCGGCGACGGACATGCCCTCAGTCTCGGCGTGCTCCACCTCGACGACCGGGACATCCGGCGCGTGTCGTGAAAGAGCCTCCCGGAGCGGCTGCCGGTCGACGCCGATCAGGACGACCGCGCGCAGCCGAGACGCGTTCTGCCGCACCAGGTCGTCGAAGCTCGCGCCCTTCGCCAGGCCGCCCGCCACCCAGACGACGTCGTCGAAGGCGCGCAGCGACGCCGCGGCCGCGTGCGGGTTGGTCGCCTTGGAGTCGTCGACCCACGTGACGCGCTCGGCCGTGGCCACCGTGGCGATCCGGTGCGGCTCAGGTCGCATGCCCCACAGGCCGTCCCGCACCGCGAGGGTCGAGACCCCGTGCGCGCGAGCGAGTGCCGCGGCTGCCAGGGCGTTCGAGACCGTGTGCGGGGCGACCACGCCGCCACCGGCGTGGCGCAGGTCGTCGAGGGTCGCCAGCTCGACCGCGGCGCGCTGCCGCTCGGCCACGAAGGCCCGGTCGCACAGGACGTCGTCGACCACCCCGAGCATCGACGGGCCGGGGACGCCGGTGGTGAACCCGATGGCGCGGGCGCCGTCGACGACGTCGGCCTCCCGCACCATCTCCTCGGTGACGGGGTCCTGGACGTTGTAGACGCACGCCCGTTCGGTGCGGGCGTAGACCTTCGCCTTGGCGTCGCGGTACGCCTCGTACGAGCCGTGCCAGTCGACGTGGTCGGGGGCGAGGTTCAGGCAGGCGCTGGCCTGCGGGCGCAGCGAGTGCGACCAGTGCAGCTGGAAGCTGGACAGCTCGACCGCGAGGACGTCGTACCCCTGCGGGTCGACGACCGCGTGCAGCAGCGGCGTGCCGACGTTGCCGACCGCGAGCGCCCGGCGCCCGGACGCGAGCAGCATCGCCTCGAGCATCTTGACGGCGGTGGTCTTGCCGTTGGTGCCGGTGAGGGTCAGCCACGGGGCGGCGCCGGTGCGCGCGCGCAGCCGCCACGCGAGCTCGACCTCGCCCCACACCGGGACGCCGGCGGCCGCCGCCCCGGCGAGCAGCGGGTTGTCCGGCCGCCAACCCGGCGAGGTGACCACGAGGTCCGGCTGCCGTCCCGCCACCGCCGGCAGCGACGCCGACGACCCGGGCCCGAGCAGCGTGGTGCCGCCGAGCACGTCGACCAGCTCGGCGTCGCGCGCGATCTGCTCACCGTGCCCGGGGTCGGCGGTCGTCCGGTCGTCGACGACCACCACCGCCGCACCCCGCTGCAGCATCGCGTCCGCCGCCGCGAACCCCGAGATCCCGAGCCCCGCCACCACCACCCGCAGCCCGTTCCAGTCCGCGTCCGCGTGGTCCAGGACAGAGACGTCACGCACAGGTGACCACCAGGGTGGACGCGAGCAGCGACGATGCGCGCGTCGAGGTCCGAGCGACGAGCGAGGGAGCGGAGCGATCCGAGCGAGGACACGAGGCCCTCGACCTCAGCGCGCTGAGGAGCTGCTCGCAGACAACACATGTCACTGCGCGACGACCCACTCGGCGTAGAAGAGGCCCAGCCCCAGGGCGACGAACAGCCCGGCGACGATCCAGAACCGGATCACGATCGTCACCTCGGCCCAGCCGGCGAGCTCGAAGTGGTGCTGCAGCGGGGCCATCCGGAACACCCGCCGTCGGGTGAGCTTGAAGGAGCCGACCTGGATCATCACCGACAGCGTGATGATGACGAACAGGCCGGCGAGCACGACGAGCAGCAGCTCGGTGCGGGTGGTGATGGCCAGGCCGGCGAGGACGCCGCCGAGGGCGAGCGACCCGGTGTCGCCCATGAAGATCTTGGCGGGAGAGGCGTTCCACCACAGGAACCCGAAGCAGGCGCCCATGACGGCGGCGGCCACGACGGCGAGGTCGAGGGGGTCTCGCACCTCGTAGCAGTTGGGTCCGGCGACCGCGATCACCTGGCAGGACTGCCCGGACTCCCAGATCCCGATGATGACGAACGCCCCGGCGACCATCGTGGCGGCGCCGGTGGCGAGCCCGTCGAGGCCGTCGGTGAGGTTCACGCCGTTGCTGGCCGCCGCCACGATCACCTGCGCCCAGAGCACGAACAGCAGCAGCCCGAGGACGGGTCCGGCGAAGGCGAGGTCGATCGCGGTGTCGCGGACCACGGAGACGTTGGTGGAGGCCGGTGTGCGGTACTGCTCGTTCGGGAACTGCAGCGCCATCACGGCGAACACGACCGCGACGACGGACTGCCCGATCAGCTTCGGCACCGACCGCAGGCCGAGGCTGCGCTGCCGGGAGATCTTGATGAAGTCGTCGAGGAAGCCGACGAGCCCCAGCCCGGTCATGAGGAACAGGACGAGGACGGCCGACATCGTCATCGAGGCGCCGGTGACCAGGTGCGCGACGCCGTACGCGCCGAGGGTGGCCAGGATGATGACCGCGCCGCCCATCGTGGGCGTCCCGCGCTTGGTGTGGTGCGAGGTCGGGCCGTCGTCGCGGATGAACTGGCCGTAGCCGCGCCGCACCAGGAACCGGATGTACAGCGGGGTGCCGAACAGGGTGAGGACCAGCGCCACCGCCGCGGAGGTGAGGACGGCCCTCATCGGTCGTCCTCCCCGGCCCCGGCCGCGTCGGCGGCGACACGCTCCCCGAGCCAGCGCAACCCGCTGTCCCGCGAGGACTTCAGCAGCACGACGTCACCGGCGCGCAGCTCGGCCCGCAGCAGCTCGAGGGCGGCGTCGGCGTCGGGCACCCACGCCGACTCCTCGCCCCACGAGCCCTCCATCACCGCGCCGGTGTGGATCGGGCGCGCGCCCTCCCCCACCGCGACGACGCGGGAGACGTCGAGCCGGACGGCGAGCCGGCCGAGCTCGTCGTGCAGGCGCACCGACTCGTCCCCGAGCTCGAGCATGCCGCCGAGCACGGCCCAGGTCCGTCCGCCCGGACGACGCATCTGCACCAGCGCCTTGAGCGCGGCGCGCATCGAGTCGGGGTTGGCGTTGTAGGCGTCGTTGACGACCGTGACGCCGTCCGCGCGGCGGGTGACCTCCATCCGCCACCGGCTCGCGGGCCGGGCGGAGGTGAGCAGGTCGGCCACCTGCTCGACGCCGCCGCCGAGCAGGAGCGCGACGGCGGCGGCCGACAGCGCGTTGGCGACGTGGTGCTCGCCGTGCAGCCCGAGCCGCACCGGTGCGCGGCCGGGGGCCTCGGGCAGCTCGCTCACCAGCTCGAACGAGGGCCGCCCCTCGTCGTCGAGGACGACGTCGTCGGCGCGCACCAGGGCGCCGGAGCCGGCGACCAGACCCGTCCCGACGACGCGGGCGCCGACGCGGTCGGCGTGCTCGCGCATCGCGGCCACGCGGTGGTCGTCGAGGTTGAGCACGGCGGTGCCGTCCGACGAGAGGGCCTGCACCAGCTCGGACTTCGCGGCCTGGACGGCCTCGACGGAGCCGAACTCGCCCGCGTGCGCCCAGCCGACGTTGAGCACCACCGAGACGTCCGGCGGGGCGATCGTGCACAGGTACTCGAGGTGGCCGGCACCGCGCGCGCCCATCTCGACGACCAGGTACCGCGTGCCGGGCTCGGTGCGGCAGACGGTGAGCGGCACGCCGATCTCGGAGTTGTAGGACTCCTGCGCGGCGACCGTGGGACCCAGGCCGGCCAGCACGTGCGCCATCAGGTCCTTGGTGCTGGTCTTGCCGGAGGAGCCGGTGACCGCCACGACGGTGAGGTCGTGCCCCGCGGCCTCGACGACGTCGCGCGCGAGCAGCCCGAAGGCGGTCTCGGTGTCGGCGACCACGAGCTGCGCCAACGGGACGTCGACCTCGCGCTGCACGAGCGCCGCCACCGCACCGGCCGCGTGCGCGGCGCCGACGAAGTCGTGGCCGTCGGCGTGCTCGCCGGGTCGTGCCACGTACAGCCCGCCGGGGCCGCTCAGCCGGGAGTCGGTGACCACCGGGCCGTCGACGACGAGCGCCTCGGCCTCGGCCACCGACGTGCCGGGCGGCGGGACGAGGCGCGCGCCGGTGGCGGTGACGACCTCGTGCAGCGTCAGCGGGATCACCGCGCACCGCCTGAGGTGGCGGCGCCGGCGAGCAGCCGCACGAGCACGTCGCGGTCGTCGAACGGGTGCACGGTGCCGGCGACCTCCTGGCCGGTCTCGTGCCCCTTGCCGGCCACGAGCAGCGTGCCGCCCGCCCCGGCCCGTGCGTGCCCGAGCGCCACCGCGACCGCGTCGGCGCGGTCCGCGACCTCGAGCACGGTGACGGCCCTGCCCACCTGCTCCGCTGCCTCCCGGGCACCGGCGAGGACGGCCGCGCGGATGGCGGCAGGGTCCTCCGAGCGGGGGTTGTCGTCGGTGACGACGACGACGTCGGCCTCGAGCGCCGCCGCGGCGCCCATCGCACCGCGCTTGCCCGGGTCGCGGTCGCCGCCGGCGCCGAGCACGACGACCAGCGGACCGCTGGTGCGCGGCCGCAGCGCCCGCAGCGCCACCGCGACGGCCTGCGGGGTGTGGGCGTAGTCGACGACCGCGAGGGGCGCGGCCGGGTCGTCCGCCGGCGCGGGCACGACCTGCATCCGGCCGGGGACGCCGCCGGCGGCCGCCAGGCCCGCGGACACCTCGTCGGCGCCCAGCCCGGCGAGGGTCAGGACGAGCGCGGCGACGGCGGTGTTGGCGACGTTGAACCCGCCCGGGAGCGGGCTGGTCAGCGCCCAGCCCGCACCGTCCGGGCTGCCGTCCGGGCTGCCGTCCGAGCGCCGTCCGGCTGCCGTTCGAGCTGCCGTGCGCGCGGAGCACGAAGGTCGTCCCCGCGCCGTCCGCGGCGGGGGCGAGCCGCTCCGCGCGGTGGTCGGCCGGGGCCGACGGGTCGTCGCAGGCGGGGGTCGCGACGGTGACGACCGGCACCCCGGCGGCGCGCGCGTCACCGGCCAGGCGGCGACCCCAGGCGTCGTCGACGCAGACCACGGCGCGCTCGCACCGCTGCGGGACGAACAGCGACGCCTTGGCGGCGTAGTAGTGCTCGAGGTCGGGGTGGAAGTCGAGGTGGTCCTGGCTGAGGTTCGTGAAACCCGCGACGTCGTAACGGATCCCGTCGACCCGGTGCAGCGCGAGGGCGTGGCTCGAGACCTCCATGGCGCACGCCTCGACGTGCTGCTCGCGCATCACGGCCAGCAGCGCCTGCAGGTCGGTCGACTCCGGCGTGGTGCGCACGCTCGGCACCCGCCGGTCGGCGATCCGGGTCTCGACGGTGCCCACCAGGCCGGTGGTGCGGCCGGACGCGCGCAGGGCCGACTCGAGCAGGTAGCAGGTGGTGGTCTTGCCGTTCGTGCCGGTGATGCCGAGCATCACCAGGTCGTCGGCGGGCCGGCCGTACACCTCGGCCGCCACCTCGCCGAGCACACCGCGCGGGTCGGGGACGACGAGCACCGGGACCCCGGCGGTCCCGCCGAGCAGGTCGAGCCCGGCCGGGTCGGTGAGGACGGCCGCGGCGCCCTGCCCGACCACCTGGTCGACGAACCGGGCGCCGTGCACGGTGGAGCCCGGCAGCGCGGCGTAGAGGTCGCCCGGCCGCACGGCGCGCGAGTCGTGCGTGACGCCGCTCAGCGCGGGGTCCGCGGACGCCGGTCCGGACCCGTCCGCACGCACCTCGCCACCGGTGGCGGACGCGATCGCCGACAGCCTCACCCCCGGGACGGCCACCGGTCGCGGCGGACCGGCCGCGGCGGCCACCGGACCCGTCGTGGCGGGGTCGGGCGGAGCGGCGGGCACGGCGTCGAGGCTACTCACTCCCACGTGAGCGGGAACGGCGTGGCCCGGGTCCCCGTCGGGGGGATGCCGAGGTCCTGCAGCGCGAACGACATGACGTCCTTGAACACCGGCGCGGCCACCGTCCCGCCGTAGTAGCCGTTGGTGGGGCGCTGGATCACCACGGCCACGACGATCTTCGGGTCGTCGGCCGGCGCCATCCCGATGAACGAGCCGGTGTAGCCGCTGTACCCGCCCGGACCGGGCGCCTGGGCGGTGCCGGTCTTGCCCGCGATCCGGTAGCCGGGGATCGCGGCGTTGCCGCCGGTGCCCTCGTCGACCGCGCTCTCCAGCATCGTGCGCACCGCGCCGGCGGTCTCGGCGCTGACCACCTGCGTGCCCTGCGACGCGGGCGCCTCGTCGAACAGGCCGTCGTCGCCGGCGACGCCGTCGACCAGGCGCGGGGTCATCCGGACGCCGTCGTTGCCGATCGTGGCGAACACGTTCGCCGCCTGCAGCGCGTTGGTCGACACGCCCTGGCCGAACAGCACCGCGAACTGCTGGCGGCCGTCCCAGTCGTCCGGCTGGGCCAGGATGCCGCGGGTCTCGCCCGGGAAGTCGAGCCCGCTCGGCTGCCCGATGCCGAACCGGGTGAGGTAGTCGTAGCGCTGCTGCTTGCTGAGCAGCTGGCCCGCCTGCACCGTGCCGGTGTTGGACGACTCGGACAGCACGCCGGCGAAGGTGCGCTTCTCGACGCCGTGCTCGTGGGAGTCCTTGAAGGTCTGCCCGTTCGCGGTGGTGTAGCGGTAGGGCACCTCGAACTGGGTGGTCGGCGTGACCAGTCCCTCCTCGAGCACGGCGGCGGCGGTCACGACCTTGGCGGTGGAGCCGGGCTCGAACACGTCGGACAGCGCGCGGGAGCCGCGGTCGGCGGCGTCGGAGGCGCCCGGGTCGTTGGGGTCGACCGACGGCGACTCGGCGAGCGCCAGGATGTTGCCGGTCTCCACCTCGATCGCGATCGCCGCGCCCCACTCGGCCTTGGCGGCCGCCACCTGGGCGGTCACGGACTGCTGGGCGTACCACTGCAGGTCGCGGTCGATCGTCAGCCGGACGTTGCGGCCGTCGACCGCCGGCTGCTCGGCCATGTCGCCGGTGGGGATCATCTGGCCGTCGCGGCCGCGCTCGAAGTTGCGGGAGCCGTCGGTGCCGGCCAGGACGTCGTCGAGGCTGCCCTCGATGCCGGCCTGCCCCGCGCCGTCGGCGCCGGTGAACCCGAGCAGGTTGCCCGCGACGGCACCCGCCGGGTACGACCGCACGCTGGTCTTCTCGCTGTAGAGGCCCGGCACCCGCAGCTGCTGGATCTCGCGCCACGCCTCGGGCGTGACGCCCTTGGCCACGTAGGCGAACTTGGAGTCGCCGGTGAGGGCGTACCGGACCGTCGCCTCGTCCTGGCCGGTGATCGCGGCGATGTCGGCCGCGGCGCCGTCGACGCCGGTGCCGCCGCCGCCGTGCTCGCTGCCGAGGTACACCGGCACCAGGGTCTGGTCGACGGTGATGTTGCGCCGCTCGACGTTCGAGGCCAGCACCACGCCGTCGGCGTCGGTGATCTGGCCGCGGTCGGCCACCAGCGTGGTGGTGACGAGCCGGTTGCCGAGGGCCTCGCCCGCCAGCGTCGAGGCGTCCAGGCCCTGCATCTGCACGAGCCGGGCCGCGAACAGGCTGAGCACCACCAGGACGAGCAGCACGAAGCCGCGGGCGCGCCGGTCGTGGCGGACCGGGCGCGGGTCGGGACGGCCGCGCGCGGCCGGCGGCGCCGCGCCGGCGCCCGGCGCCCGGCGCGGCGCGGGGACGCCCGCCCGGGACGCGGTCCGCGTGCCCGACGCCTTCGGGCCGGACGCCTTCGTGCCGGATGCCTTCGTGCCCGCGCCGGTCGCTCGTCGTGGCGAGCGGCGCGCGTCCGGTGGCGGCGCGAGATCCGTTGCGGTCGTGGCGCCCCGCGCTCGGGGCCTTCGGCCGGGAGGGCCGGCGGGTGGGGCCGGTGAGGGTCACGGGGTGGCCGCCGTCCCGCCGCCGCGCACCCACGGCGCCGTCGCCGACCGGCGGGGCCGCCGGGTCGACCGGGGCGGTGCCGGCGGCGTCCCCGGTGCCGGCAGCAGCCGGCCGCCTGCGCCGCGGCGGCGCGGTCGGCCTCGGCCCGGATCCGGGCGGCCTCGGCCTGCGGCGGCCTGCTCGGCGGTGGCCGGCGCCTGCGGGACGACGTCGAGCCCGGCGGCCGGGATCGACGCCGCGGCCGGCGCGGTGCCCGCGTCGGCCGGGGCCGGCGAGCCGAGCACGGTGCCGTCGCTCATCCGGATGAAGGCGGGGTTGACGTTGGGGACCATCCCGAGCTCGCGGGCCCGGTCCGACAGCACCGCCGGCGAGGCCTGGACGCTGAGCTGCTCGCTGAGGTCCTGCTCGTCCTCGGTGAGCTGCACCTGCCGGCTCTCCAGCACGTGCTCGGTGTACGCGCCGCGCGACAGCACGATGTTGATGACGAGCACGCCGAGCAGGCTCGCCACCAGGACGGCGGCGCACAGCGCCGCGAACGGCAGCCGGAAGCGGGTGGACGCCGGCGGCGCGAGCAGCGTCAGCCGGGTCCGCGGCGCCGGGGTGGCCGGGCGCGCACGGCGGACGGCGGACGCCACCCGGCGCGGCGGCGCCGGGCTCACGGCCGTTCGCTGGCGCGGGCGTCGACGCCGCCACCCTCGCTCCGCCGCCACCCGTCCGGGCGCAGGCGCTCGGCGGCGCGCAGGCGCACCGAGGCGGCGCGCGGGTTGGTGCCCTGCTCCTCGGCGGGCGCGGTCTCGGCGCCGCGGGTGAGCAGGCGGAAGGTCGGGGCGTGCTCGGGCAGCTCGACCGGCAGGTCGAGCGGCGCGGTGCTGGTGGTGCGGGCGGCGAGCACGTGCTTGGTGAGGCGGTCCTCGAGCGAGTGGTACGACATCACGACCACGCGCCCGCCGACGGCCAGCGCGCGCACGGCGGCCGGCAGGGCGCGCTCGAGCGCCTCGAGCTCGCCGTTGACCTCGATCCGCAGCGCCTGGAAGGTGCGCTTCGCCGGGTTGCCGCCGGTGCGCCGGGTGGCCGCCGGGACGCTGGCGCGGACCAGGTCGACCAGGCGCGCGCTGGTGGTGAACGGCGCCGCGGCGCGCTCGCGCACGACGGCGTCGGCGATCCGGCGGGCGAACCGCTCCTCGCCGTAGCTGCGCAGGATCCGGGCCAGGTCGGCCGCCGGGTAGGTGTTGAGCACGTCGGCGGCGGTGCGTCCGCGGGACTGGTCCATCCGCATGTCCAGCGGCGCGTCGTGGCTGTAGGAGAAGCCGCGGTCGGTCTCGTCCAGCTGGAGCGAGGAGACCCCGAGGTCGAGCAGCACGCCCTGCACGGCCGGCAGGCCCGAGGTCGGCGAGCACCTGCTCGATCTCGTCGTAGACGGCGTGCACGAGCGTCACGCGCTCGCCGAAGTCCGCGAGCCGGCGGCCGGCCAGCTCGATCGCCTGCGGGTCGCGGTCGATCCCGACCAGGCGGGCCCGCGGGCAGCGCTGCAGCAGCGCCTCGCTGTGGCCGCCCATGCCGAGCGTGGCGTCGACGACGACCGCTCCCGGCTCCTCGAGCGCGGGCGCGAGCAGCGCGACGCAGCGGTCGAGCAGCACGGGGACGTGTCGCGCTGCGGCATCGGGGGACATCTCGACCCTTCACGTGGTGCGGGTGCGCCGTCGGTCCGGGCGGCTGCCCGGGGTCCACGGCGCGGGGGAAGTGGGGAAGTGCGCGTGTGGGGGAAGGGGGTCGCAGTCCTCGCCGGGTCGCGTCCGGCGAGGTCTGGTCGGGTCGTGGTGGGGCCCGTCCGGCCTGGTCTCCCTCCGTCCGCGCGCCCTGGCACCGGGGAAGGTGCGCCAGGACAGGCGGTCGGCTGGAGACCGGGTCGGACGGACGGCGGGCCCGTCGTGCTGGGGTGGGCCCGAGGGTGCGTCGGGGGGTCAGAACAGGCCGGGGACCACCTCCTCGGCGGTCGTGGCGAAGGCGTTCTCCTGCTCGGCCAGGTAGGTCTCCCAGGCCGGGGCGTCCCAGATCTCGACCCGCGAGCCGGCACCGATGACGGTGACGTCGCGGTCGAGGTGGGCGTAGGTGCGCAGCTGGGCGGGGATGGTGATCCGGCCCTGCTTGTCGGGCAGCTCGTCGTAGGCGCCGGACAGCAGCACGCGCAGGTAGTCGCGGGCCTGCTTGCTGGCGGTCGGCGCCTGGCGCAGCTGCTCGTGCATCCGCGCGAACTCGGCGGCGGTGAACACGTACAGGCACCGCTCCTGTCCACGGGTGACGACCAGCGCCGGGGGCCAGCTGGTCGCGGAACTTCGCCGGGAGGATCAGCCGGCCCTTGTCGTCCAGACGCGGGGAGTGCGTGCCCAGGAACACCGGCGGCCCTCCCCTCTGTCCGGTCGGAGCCCCCCTGGCGCTCCAACGTCCTCCACATTACCCCACTTCACTCCACGGTCAATGCGTTCTCGGCCATGTCGTCGCCGGACTTGAGGCGTCGTCGCAGGTCAGATCGGTGGAGCGGGGTGGAGGGCGGGTGGAGGGCCTCGGGCCCGGACCCGCGCCCGCCGGCTCGCGCGTCCCGGGCCCGGACGGCCCCGCGACGTCGGTCGGCGTGCTCGCAGGCGGCCGGTGGGCGGCGGTCCGGGAGGTGCCGGAGCGCGCCGGCGCGGCGCCGGTGGGGCGAAGTGGAGCAGCGCACCGCGTCCGCGGATCACGGGTTGGCATCCGGCTCCCCCGCGGCGTCGCCGTCGCGTACCGTCACGTGCAGCAGATCCGGACCGCCCGACCGGTGGTCACCGACTCCGCCCATCAGGCCGACCAGCTGGAGGAACCAGGCGTGACGACGACCGGGACAGCGCCCACGACGCTGGACGACCTGGCGGCGACCGCCGGCGAGGTCCAGTCGGCGATCGAGTCGGTGATCGAGGGCAAGACCGCCGTCGTGCGCACCGCCATCGCCGTCCTGCTGGCCCAGGGCCACCTGCTGGTCGAGGACGTGCCCGGCGTGGGCAAGACCATGCTGGCCAAGGCGCTGGCGCGCTCGATCGACTGCTCGGTGCGACGGATCCAGTTCACCCCGGACCTGCTGCCCAGCGACATCACCGGCGTCTCCATCTACAACCAGGAGACCCGCGACTTCGAGTTCAAGCCGGGCGCGGTCTTCGCCAACGTGGTGGTGGGCGACGAGATCAACCGCGCCTCGCCGAAGACGCAGTCCGCGCTGCTGGAGTGCATGGAGGAGCGCCAGGTCACCGTCGACGGCATCACGTACTTCCTCGAGCCGCCGTTCATCGTGGTCGCCACGCAGAACCCGATCGAGATGGAGGGCACCTACCCGCTGCCCGAGGCCCAGCGCGACCGGTTCATGGCCCGGCTGTCGATGGGGTACCCGTCCTCGGCGTCCGAGATCGACATGCTCGACTCCCGCGACGAGTCCGACCCGCTCGACGCCCTGCGAGCCGGTGGCCGACGCCGCGACCGTGCGCGCCCTGATCGAGGTGGTCAAGGGCGTGCACGCCTCCCCCGCCGTCAAGCAGTACCTCGTCGACCTGGTGACGGCCACCCGCCAGCACCCGGACCTGCGCCTCGGCGCCAGCCCGCGCGCCAGCCTGCAGCTGCTGCGGCTCGGCCAGGCGCAGGCCGCGCTCGACGGCCGCGACCACGTCCTGCCGGACGACCTCAAGCAGCTCGCCGGCACCGTGCTCTCGCACCGCCTGCTCCCCACGGCCGACGCCCAGCTCGCGCGGCGCTCGGTCGACGACGTCCTCACCGAGGTGCTGGCCCGCGTCCCGGTGCCGGCCAGCGCGCGCTGAGCGCGAGGACGGCGATGGACCCCCGGGCGAGCGCTCCGCGCGGTGCCCAGCCGCGCGCGGCGGCCGGCTACCCCGGCGCACCCTCCGGCGCGGCCGCGGTCGACCCGCGCACGGGCCAGCGCGCCAAGCGGCTCGACGTCAGCGCCATCCCGGCCGCGCTGTCCGGCCTGACCCTGCGCGGCCGCGCCTTCCTCGCCGCGGGGGTCGCCACCGCCGCCTGCTCGGTCGTGCTCGGCCAGCGCGACCTCCTGCGGGTGGCCGTCCTGCTCGTCGCCGTCCCGCTCGTCAGCGTGCTGGTGGTGGCGCGGGCGCGGTACCGGGTGCAGCTGGCGCGCACCGTGTCCCCCGGCCGGGTGGACGCCGGCAGCTCGGCGTCGGTGCGGCTCGAGCTGGCGAACCTGTCCGGCCTGCCCACCGGCGTGCTGCTCGCCGAGGAGCAGCTGCCCTACGTGCTCGGCGCCCGGCCGCGGTTCGTCGTCGACCGGCTCGAGCCGGGACGGCGCGCGGCGGTGTCGTACACGTTGCGCAGCGAGGTGCGCGGGCGCTGGGAGATCGGTCCCGTGCGGCTGCGGCTCACCGACCCGTTCGGCATGTGCGAGGTCGGCCGCTCGTTCACCGCCACCGACCCGCTGGTCGTGGTGCCGCGGGTGCACCCGCTGCTCCCCCTGCGCGCGGCCGGCAGCTGGCGTGGTGCCGGCGACTCGGTGATCCGCACGGCGGCCGCGTCCGGCGAGCACGACCTCGCGACCCGGGAGTACCGCTACGGCGACGACCTGCGCCGCGTGCACTGGCGCAGCACCGCCCGGCGCGGCGAGCTGATGGTGCGCCGCGACGAGCAGCCGCACCAGATGCAGGCCACCGTCCTGATCGACCGCCGCGCCGTCGGGTCACCGCGGCGAGGGCCCGGCGTCCTCGTTCGAGTGGCTGGTCAGCGCCGCGGCCTCGGTCTGCCACCTGCTGGTCGACGCCGGCTACGGCGTGCGCCTGGTGAGCGACGACCTCGAGACCGGCTGGACCGGTCGCGAGCACGTCGGCGGCGTCGGGGCGCTGCTCGACCGGCTCGCCGTGATCGAGCTCGGCGGTCCCGGCGAGCTGCCGGCGGCCACCTCGCTGCTGGCCCGCGCCGGTGGTGACGGCCTCGTGGTCGCGCTGCTCGGCGAGATCGGCCCGGGCGAGGCGCACCCGCTCGCGGCCCTGGCCAAGCAGGGCACCACCGGCGTCGCCCTCGTGCTGCGCACCACGTCGTGGGCCGTGCTCCCGCCGCGTCGTGCCGGCGAGATCGACACCGCGCGGGAGAAGGCGGTGGGCACCCTCGAGGTCGGCGGCTGGTCGTGCATCGAGGTCGACGCCCGCACCGGCGTCCCGCACGCGTGGGAGCAGCTCGTGGCCCGGCACGCGGCCCGGCAGAGCAGCGGCGTCGCCCGCGGCGGGGTGCGGTCGTGACCCGGCCCGTGCGCGCGCGGCTGGTGGCGCTGCTGGCCGTGCTGCTGTCGGCCACCACCTTCTTCCCGCTCGTCGACGGCGTGGTCTGGCTGGTCGAGCTGGCGGTGGTCCTGGTGCTCGGGTCGCTCGCCGCCGCGGCCGCGCACCGCCTCCTCGGCGAGAGCGCCGGCGCCGTGGCCGGGCTGCTCGCGTCCGCGCTGGCGCTCACCTGGGTCTACGCGCTGCCGGAGGCGTTCCTCGGTCTGCTGCCGGGCACCGACACGGTGCAGCGCTTCATCGACCTCGCGGTGCAGGGCGGCGAGACGATCGCGACGACGTCGGCGCCGGCACCGGCGACGCCCGGGCTGCGGATGGTCGTCGTGGCCGGCCTCGCCCTGGTGTGGTGGACCGTCGACCTCGTCGCCGTGGTGCTGCGCCGTCCGGCCGTCGCGGGGCTGGCCCTGCTCGCGGTCTACTGCGTGCCGACGGCGCTCGTGCGCAGCGGGCTGCCGTGGTGGTGGTTCGTGCTCGCCGCGGCCGGCTACCTGGTGCTGGTGGCCTCCGACGCCCAGGAACGGGTCTCGCGGTGGGGTCGCGTGGTGGGCAGCTCGGGCTCGGGCGACGTCGAGGAGCGCGCCTCGCTGTCGGCCACCGGCCGCAGGGTCGGCGCGCTCGCCCTGGCCGCGGCGGTGGTGGTGCCGGCGCTGGTGCCCGGGCTGTCGGAGAGCCTGCTGCCGGCGGGCAACCTGCCCGGCAACGGTCCCGGCGACGGCACGATCGCCGTCCTCAACCCGATCCTGTCGCTGCGCGACGACCTCACGGCCAACGACGACATCACGGTGCTGGAGTACACGACCGAGGACCCGACGCCGGACCCGCTGCGGCTGGTGACGGTCGACTCCTTCGACGGCGACACCTGGCAGCCCACCTACGGCGACATCGACCGCGACCAGCGCGCCGCCGGGAGCTTCCCGGCGCCGCCCGGCCTGGCCGCAGTCGGCCGGGGCGACCCAGGCCAGGACCTCGATCCGGATCGACGCCCTGCGGCAGGGCTGGCTGCCCACGCCCTACCCGCCGACCCGGATCGACATCATCGGCAACTGGCTCTACGACGAGACCACCCTCAACGTCGTCGGCGACGACGTGCAGACCACCGAGGGGCTGCGCTACTCCGTGCAGCACCTGCTGGTCGAGCCCGACCCGGCGGTCCTGGCCGCCGCCGGTCCGGCGCCGGCCGACATCGTCACCCGCTGGACGGCGCTGCCCGCCGGCACGCCCGAGACCATCGCCACCACGGCCCGGACGGTGGCCGGCGAGGGCACCCAGCTCGACCAGGCCACGCGGCTGCAGAGCTGGTTCCGCAGCGGCGGCGGCTTCTCGTACTCGCTGGACGCGCCGCCCGAGAACGGCTCCTCCGCGGTCGCCGACTTCCTCGACCGCCGCAGCGGGTACTGCGTCCACTTCGCCTCGGCGATGGCGCTGATGGCCCGCTCGCTCGGCATCCCCGCCCGGGTGGCCGTCGGCTGGCTGCCCGGCGAGCAGCTCGAGCCCGGCACCTACCGGGTCTCGCAGCAGGACGCCCACGCCTGGCCCGAGCTGTACTTCGAGGGCGTCGGCTGGATGCGGTTCGAGCCGACGCCGGCGACCCGCGCGGGCACCGTGCCCGGCTGGGCGGCGCCCACCACCCCCGAGCCCACCGACGCCCCGACGACCGCCGCGCCGTCCACCTCGGCGTCGGCGAACGCCCCCACCGCACCGCGCGACGCCGAGGGCGGCGAGACCGGCACCGACCGCGACCTGCTCACCGTCCTGCGCGCGATCCCGTGGCGCGTCGTGGTGGCGCTGCTGCTGGTGCTCGCGGTGCTGGCCGCCCCGGCGGTCACCGCCGTCGTGGTGCGGCGGCGGCGCTGGTCGCGGGCGACGACCCCGGCCGCGCGGGCCGAGGTCGCCTGGACGACGCTGGTGGAGGAGCTCGGCGACCGTGGCGTGCACGTGCCCGCCTCGCTCACCGTGCGGCAGGTCACCGAGCTCGTCACCGACGGCCTCGGCGCCGAGGCGACCACGTCGATGCGCCGGATCGCGCGGTCGGTGGAGCGGCAGCGGTACGCGCCGCCGCCCGGCACCGGTCTGCCGCGACGGGCACCGGGACGCGACGACGCACCGGTGGCCGTGCTCGACCTGGACGCGCCGCCCGCGGTGTCGTCGGCGGAGGCGTCGGCGGGCGACCAGCTGAGCGACCACGGGCTGCGGCACGACGTCCGGGTCGTGGTGCGCGCCGTGGGCGAGCTGCGCCCGAACGGCGACACCTGGCGGGCCCGGCTCGCGCCGCGGTCCGGCACCGCGCACCTGCGGACGGCGTTGCAGCGGTTCGGGCTCGCGGCGGACCGGTGGGACCGCACGGTCACCAGCCGGTTCACCCGGCGACGCCCGCGCGGCTGAGCGCCTGACGGCTGTCGGGCGCCTTCGGACGGGTCCTCGGGCGGGTCTTCGGCGCTCGCTCAGGCGAAGGTGTGCGTCGGCACCTCGGACGCGGCGTGGGCGCGGTCGCGGCCGCTCCGCTTGGCGGCGTAGAGCGCGAGGTCCGCGGCCTTGAGCAGCTCGTCGAAGTCGACGGCCTCGGGCGGCAGCGTGGCGACGCCGGCTGACATCGTGATCGGCAGGCCGCCGACCGGCTCGGACCGCATGTCGGCGAGCATCCGCTCGGCCACGAGCATCGACTGCGCCTCGGTCTGGCCGGGCAGCAGGACGAGGAACTCCTCGCCGCCGAGCCGGTAGACCATGTCGAACACCCGCAGGGTGCGGCGCATCCGGTACGCCGACCTCGCGCAGGACGACGTCGCCGACGTCGTGGCCGTGCTCGTCGTTGACCCGCTTGAAGTGGTCGAGGTCGCACATGATGAGCGAGACCGGGGCGCCGATCATCTTGGCCTGGGCGGCCGCCTCGGTGAACCGGCCGTGCAGGGCCTTGCGGTTGAACAGGCCGGTCAGCTGGTCGACCACGGCGTCACCGCGCGAGGCCATCTCGGCCGACTGCAGCGTGACCGCCACCGCGACCAGGCTGGCCATCACCGCGAGGTACATCGCGACGCCGACGACCGGCGGCGTGGTGGGCGGCGAGGATCAGCTGCTGGGCGCCGAGCACCACGGCCACCGACATCAGCAGGACCACGACGACGCCGACGACGACGACCTCCTTGCGGTACCGCGCCGCCAGCATCAGCGTCGGGACCGCGAGGGTCACGAGCATGGGGCTGGTGGCGCCGCCGGTGCCGAGGGCGGCCAGGGCGAGGATCACCGCGAGGCCCCAGAGGCTGAGGAACGCCGGGACCTCGGGGTGCGCCGTGCGCTGCGAGACCTTCTCCAGGACGACCAGCACCGCGACCGCGGCGAGGACGAGGATGCCGAGCCAGGAGCCGTACCAGAAGGACGCGAGCAGGCTGGCGGCGCCGAGGGTGCCGCCCTGGACGCGGCGTGCGGTGCGGACGCGGTCGTTCATGTCGACGAACCGCATCCGGGCCATCTCCGTGGGGCACAGCCACCCCGCGAGGGCGCTGCGCGCCGTCGACACCTCTGCGTGCATAGGGGCGTTTCGGCACGGTGCGGACGCACCTTGACGCCCTGGTGCGGAAGGAGGTGGCGTGCATCACCCGGCCGGAGCAGGGCGTGCTCGCTCAGCGGCGGGTCCAGCGGTGGGTCAGCGGTGGGTGAGAGCAGTCGGCGGCAGGGGGCGTCAGCGCCACTCGCCGCGGCGGCGCTCCCAGCGCTCCTCGAGCCGGTCCATGAAACCGCGGCCGCTGCCGGAGGCCTGCCGTGCGCCACGACGTCGGGGGCGGGTGCTGCCGTCCTCGGCGACGACGCCGACGGGTCCGGCGGAGGCGGCCTTCGGGCGGGAGAACGCGTACGTGGCGCCACCGAGCATCACCAGGAAGCCCGGGATCGCGAGCCAGATGATCTGGGAGGTCACGGCCAGCACGAGCAGTCCGAGGCCGGCGACGACACCGAGGGCACCCAGGGCCATCCGGTGACCGGCGCGGGGGCCGCGGCTGGAACCGCGCATGGCGGAGGCGAACTTCGGGTCGTCCTGGAGGAGCTGCTGCTCCATCTGCGAGAGCAGCTGCTCCTCGTGGTCGGACAGTGGCACGGTGCCTCCTGGAGTCGTGCGCACCTGCGGTTCGCGGCCGGGTGTTGCCCTCATGGTAGGTCGCCGTGGTGCGGAGTGAAACCCGAACCCACCAGCCGGTGGACGACAGACCCCGAAGGGCAAACGACCGGGCCCGTCCGGCGGTTCCGTCGCGGGCGCTCGTCGGGGCTCTCGGGCCGCGGACCTCGCGTCAGGGTCGGCCGGTCAGTCCGCGGGCGGTGCGTCGCCGTCCTCGCGCGGACCGTCCTGGTGCGGTGTCCGGGGCCGACGGGGACCGTCGCCGCGATCGAGCAGCGAGGCCGGGCGGACGCTGTGCGACACCGAACCGGGCCACCGCGCGGTCGCCGGCCTGCTCGGCCTCACGCCACCCCTGCGGGCGCTCGTCGAGCATCAGCTGGCGGTGCTGACCGCCGGCCTCCACCAGGCCCTCGACCCGGACGCCGACGAGCCGGATCCGGGCCCGCTCGAGGTGCAGGGCCTCGTAGAGGCCACGCGCCGTGGCGTAGACCTCGCGCGCCACGTCGGTGGTCTGCGGCAGCGTGCGGGAGCGGGTGATCGTGGTGAAGTCGGCGAACCGCACCTTGAGAGCCACCGTGCGCCCGGACATCCCCGCCCGCCGCAGCCGCCGGGCGGTGCGCTCGCTGAGCCGCAACAGCTCGCGCAGCACCACCTGCGGGTCGTCGACGTCGGTGCCGAACGTCTCCTCGGCGCCGATGCTCTTCTCGGCCACCTCGCGCACCACGCGACGCGGGTGTCGCGTCCCCAGGCGAGCTCGTGGAGGTGGTTGCCCGACGCCTGCCCCAGGGCGCGGACCAGGGTGGCGCGCGGGGTGTGCGCGATCTCGCCGACGGTGCGCAGGCCGAGCCGGTGCAGCTGCTCGGCGGTCTTCTCCCCCACCCCCCACAGCGCCCCGACGGGCAGCGGGTGCAGGTACTCGATCGTCTGCGCGGCGGGGACGACGAGCAGCCCGTCCGGCTTGCACCGCGACGACGCGAGCTTGGCGACGAACTTGGTGGCCGCCACCCCGACCGAGCAGGTGATCCGCTGCTCGTGCTCGACCTGGGCCCGGATCCGCCGCGCGATCTCGGTGGGGCTGCCGAGCCGGCGCACGGCGCCGGAGACGTCGAGGAAGGCCTCGTCGAGGCTGAGCGGCTCGACCTCGGGGGTGACCGAGCGGAACACCTCCATCACGTTCTTCGACACGTCGGAGTAGCGCGCGTGGTCGGGGGCGATCACGTGCGGCGGACGGGCACAGCCGCCGCGCCCGGGACATCGGCATCGCCGAGTGGACGCCCATCCGCCGCGCCTCGTAGGTGGCCGAGAGCACCACGCCCCGGCCGCCGCCCGCGCCGACGATGACCGGCAGCCCGCGCAGCTCGGGCCGGTCGATCAGCTCGACCGAGGCGTAGAAGGCGTCCATGTCGACGTGCAGCACCGTGCACCCGGTGTCGTCGGTGCCGAGCCCCTGGCCCTCGCGGCGGCCGTCGAGCCAGCCACCGGTGCGCCCGAGCTGGTCGCGGCTCACGGCTCGCCCCTGACCCGTGCGCCCTGCTCAGGCGTGGCGACCACCGGGGACGGCGTGCACGTGCAGCTGGGCCGCGACGTCGAGGAACGCGCCGCTGCTGGCCGGCCAGCTGCTCCAGCCGCAGCAGCAGCGTCTCGGCGCCGCCCTCCTCGGCGAGCGCGGACCGCGGGACGAGGTCGGCGAAGACCCGCAGCCCCTCGGACTCCGAGCACCTCGTAGCCGCTGCCCTCCAGCAGGCCGGTGACGGCCGTCGAGGTCGAACCGGCGCAGCAGCGGGTCGCCCGCGCCCCAGCGGCCGTCGGGGTCGGTGAGCACGTGCGTGGCGGCCCGCAGGTGGCCGGACGCGACCCGGGCGAGGACCGCGGCGTGCCGCTGCGCGACCACGAGGCTGAGCCGGCCGCCGGGCCGCAGCACCTCGCGGGCGGCGACCAGCGCCTGGGCCGGGTCGTCGACGACCTCGAGCACCCCGTGGCACAGCACGAGGTCGACGCTGCCGGCGGGGACGAGGTCGGCGAGGTTCTCGGCATCGCCCTGCACCCCCCGCAGCCGCTCCCCCACACCGTTCTCGGCGGCGCGACGGGCGAGCGCGGCCAGCGCGTCGGGGCTGGGGTCGACGACGGTGACGCGGTGGCCCGCCGTCGCGAGCCGCACCGCCTGGCCGCCGGTGCCGCCCCCGAGGTCGAGGACGTCGCGCGCCGCGCGGTGCCACGGTGGCGCCGGTCTCGCCCTCGCTCGCGGAGGTGCCGGCGGCGGGGCCGCACTGCTCGAGCAGCCGGTCGATCCGGCGGCGAGAACGGGCGGGTGGTCCACGCGGACCAGCCTAGTGATGGCGGTGCGACGGCCGTGACCCGCCGAACCGGTCACCGGTCGGTCTCGTCGGTCACCGGCCCGAGCTGCCGGGGCTGGCGTGCCACAGCGTGCGCGGCGCCGCCCGGCGGAGGCGGCGCTGCTCGGCGTCGGCCTCGGACTGCTGCACCTGCCCGCGGGTGGCGCGGACGTCGTCACCCGGCAGGACGCACGTCGGCGTAGGGCGACTGCTGAACCCGCTGGCGTGCACCAGCACCCGGCGCCGGCGCGGCTCGACGTCGGGCGTCCGCGCCGAGGCGGCCGCCGGCTGGCGGCCGGGCCGGTCGTCTGTCGGGCTGACCGGCCTGCCCGGCGGTCCACTGCCGGACTGCCCTCGAGAGGCGGCGGCGCTCCGGTGCGGGCCGCGACGGCGAGGCGCCGCCGGGCCGCCTCCGCGCGCTCGGCCTCGGGCCCCTGCGCGTCGGCCGGGCCGCGGTCGTCGCCGTCGTCGCGGACGGTGCCCGGCACCCGGGCCGGACCGTCGTCGCGGACGAACCCGACCGGCTCCTCGGTGGCGGCCATCGCCGCGTGGACGGCCTCGAGCCCGCCGTCGGCCCAGGCGTCCCAGAGCACCGGCAGCTCCCAGGCGCCGGTGGCGCGCAGCGAGACCCCGCGCGGTCCGGTGCGCCGCAGCTCGCCGCGCACCACCAGCAGCCAGGCGCCGAACACCGTCGCCGCGTAGGGCCCCTGGGCGTCCTCGAAGAACGTGGCGTCGGCGGGCCCGGTGGAGTCGTCGAGCGTGAGGAAGACGACCCGGCGGCCGGACCGGATGGGCGGGGTCTGGGTCGCGACCTTGACGCCCGCCACCAGCACCTCGCTGCGGCTGCGGCGCTGCATCAGGTCGCGCGCGGGGGTGGCGCCGAGCGCGCGCAGCAGCGGGACGTAGGCCCGGATCACGTGCTGGCTCGCGTCGAGCCCGAGCACCTCCAGCTCGGCGCGCAGCACCTCGGCCCCGGTCATCTCGGGCAGGCCGCTCGGGACCGCCTGCTCGGGCGCGTCGCCGAGGTCGAGCGTGGTCTGCACCTGCTGGTCGGCCGCTGCGGTGACGACGGCCGGCGCCTGCGACTGCCGCGCCGCCGCCTCGCGCACACCGCCGCGCACCACCCGCACCGGGACGCCGCCCGGTGCGGTGGCGTCCGGCGCGGCTCGTCGTCCGCCGTCCGGGCGAAGGCCCTGCTCCAGGGTCTCGGCGTGGGTGACCTCGCGGCCCGGCGGGACGGCCGCGACGGGGCGCGAGCCCGGCGCGTCGAGCCCCGACGGCGAGCGAGCGCGACCAGCGGTCGAGGTCGGCCACCTGCAGCAGCAGGTCGCGCCGGGTCAGGTGGTGCCGCGGCCGCACCGGCAGCGTGCTGCTGAGCCCGTGCAGCGCGTCGAGCGCGCCGGTGAGCACCAGCCGTTCGGTGACCGGCCTGCTGGGCCGGGCCCGGTGCCACAGGTCGGCGAGCGAGCGGTACGGCTGGCCGGCCACGACCCGTTCCACCTCGGCCGCGCTGATGCCCTTGACGTCGGCCAGCGACAGCCGGATGCCGTAGCCGCTGGCGTCGGGGACGCCTGCGTCGAGACGCAGCGCGGTGCCCGGCAGCGGCTCGAGGCTGCCGCGGTTGGGCCGGTCCCCGTCGCCGGCGCGCGCGCGGTGCGTCGGCCACCTTCTCGACCCGGTAGGTGGCGCCGGAGGCGTTGACGTCGAGGCCGAGGACCGCGATGCCGAGGGTGCGCGCGTCGTCGAGGATCAGCCGCTTGGGGTACATGCCGGGGTCGTGGGTGAGGACGCCGGCGAGGAAGGCCGCCGGGTGGTGCGCCTTCAGCCAGGCCGACTGGTAGGTGGGCAGCGCGAACGCAGCGGCATGGGCCTTGCAGAAGCCGAACGAGGCGAACGACTTCAGCACCTCCCAGATGCGCTGCACGTCGTCGGGCAGGTAGCCGCGCCCGGCGGCGCGCTCGCGCAGCCACGGCTCGACCTCGGCCTGGCCCGCCGGCGTCCCCATCCGCGCGCCGCACCTCGTCGGCCTCGTCGAGGCGGACCCCGGCGACGACGTGGACGATCTTGATCACCTGCTCGTGGAAGACCACGACCCCGTGGGTCTCCTCAAGCGCAGGGATCAGCGTCTCGTGCAGGTAGCGGACCTCGTCCCAGCCCTGGCGCGCGCGCAGGAAGGGGCTGATCATGTCCGACTTCACCGGGCCCGGACGGAACAGCGAGATGTCGATGACCAGGTCGGAGAACGCCTGCGGGGCGAACTTGCCGACGAGCTCGCGCTGGCCGGGCGACTCGATCTGGAAGCAGCCGAGGGTGCGGGTCGAGCGGACCAGCCGGAAGGTGGCCTCGTCGTCGAGGGGCACGGCGTCGAGGTCGATCCGCCCGGTACCGGGGTCGAGGTAGCCGGCGTCGGTCGGGTGCTCGCCGGCGGTGGCGGCGTCGACGCCGTCGACCCGTTCCACCTCGTCGAGCGCGTACGCCATCGCGGACTGCATCCGGATGCCGAGCACGTCGAGCTTGAGCAGGCCGAGGACCTCGACGTCGTCCTTGTCGAACTGGCTCATCGGGAAGCCCTGCCAGCTGGCCTCGACCGGCGTGCGGTCGAGCAGGGTCGCGTTGCTGAGCAGCATCCCGCACGGGTGCAGGGCGATGTGCCGGGGCAGGGCGTCGAGCCGCTCGACCAGGTCGAACAGCAGGTCGAACCGCTCGTGGCCGAGGCCGGACCGCCGCAGCTCGGGCAGCTCGCGCAGGGCGTTGCGGGCGTCCTTGGCGCGGATGTGCGGGAACGCGGTGGCGATGGCGTCGATCTCCGAGGGCGGCAGGCCGAGCGCCGCGCCGGCGTCGCGGACGGCGTGCCGCACCCGGTAGGTGTCCATCATCGACACGCAGCTGACCCGCTCGCCGCCGAACCGCTCGAGCACCCACTCGTAGATCTCGGTGCGCCGGTCGGACTCGACGTCGATGTCGATGTCGGGCAGCTCGGCGCGCAGCGGCGTGCAGAACCGCTCCATCAGCAGGCCGTGCTCGACCGGGTCGACCCCGCTGATGCCGACGAGGTGGTTGACCAGGCTGCCGGCGCCGGAGCCGCGCGCCGCCACCCGCACGCCGCGGTCCCTGATCAGGTCGCAGACCTCGGCGACGGTGAGGAAGTAGGTGGGGTAGCCGAGCCCGGCGATGGTCGCGAGCTCGTCGTCGAGGCGGCGGCGCACGGTCTCGAGGTGCCGGTCCGAGCGCCCGGGTAGCGACGGCCGATCCCGGCCTCGCACCGGGCGCGCAGCACGGCGTCGGCCTCGGTGTGGGTGCGGGCCCGCCCCCGGGTGACGAGATCGGGCTCGGGCAGGTGCACCGCGCCGATGCCGAGGTCGCGGCCCGGGTCGAGCCGGCACCGGTCGGCCACCTGCTCGGTACCGCGCAGCAGGTCGCGCGCGCCGTCGGTGCCGAGACCGGCCGCGGTGGCGACCCGCTGCGCCGTCGCGGCCATCTCGGCGGTGCCGGCGAGGTACCCGGCGGCGGTGGTGCGGTCGAGGTGCCGGGTGCCGAGCGGCACCAGACGCCGTGCGGCGTCGAGCACGTCGGCCGTCGCGGCGCCGTCGGGCGTGGCGTAGCGGACGGCCGCGGACAGCACGGCGGGGACGCCGACGTCGCGGGCGAACCCGAGCATCCGGGCCGCGTGGGCGAGGCTGCCGGGGGTGTCGTCGGGTCCCTCGTGGCACACCACCTCGACGGCCAGCGCACCGAGCGGGAGCAGGTCGTACCAGTGCGCGAGGACCGCACGGGCGAGGTCGGCGCGGCGGGCGAGCAGGGCCCGGCCGAGCTCGGAGGACGGACCGAGCAGGACGGTGAGCGCCCCCGGTTCGGGCAGGACGTCGACGAGCTCCGGCTGGATCCTGCTGCCGCCCGCTGCGAGCGGCGGTGCCGGCCGGCTCGGTTCGCCCGGCAGGCCGTCGCGCAGCGGACCGGGCAGGAGGTGCTCGCCGCGGGCGTGACGGGCGACCAGCACGGGGGTGGTGACGGGTGCACCGCGCTCGCCGCGCAGGTGCGTGGCCGACACCAACCGGCACAGCGCCGACCAGCCCGGTGCGACCGCCGCGCTGCCGTGGCCGGACGGCCCGGGGCCCTGGCGCGACGTCGGGGCGCGCGAGCAGGTCGGGCGCCGCGGAGGCGGTGGCGGCCGAGTGCGCGAGCACGGTGACGCGGGGGTGGCGCGGGTCGACGACGCCTCCGCCGCGCGCGGGCGTGCCGCGCGTGGCGCGGCGGGCGGCGTCCTCCGCCGGGTCGGCCCAGGACGGGACGCCGGCGAGGAGACCGGTGGGCTCGACCGCGAGGTCGACGCCGAGCAGCGGGGTGATGCCGGCGGCGCTGCACGCGGTGGCGAACCGGATGGCGCCGTAGAGACCGTCGCGGTCGGTGAGCGAGAGCGCCTCGAGGCCCAGCCCGGCCGCCCGCTCCACCAGGGCGTCCGGGCTCGACGCGCCGTACTGCAACGAGTAGCCGGACGCCACGTGCAGGTGGGTGAAGCTCTGGTCGCGGCACGCGACGCGGTCCGCTCAGGCCGAGTGCGCGGCGGCCGGGAGCACGCCGAGCAGGTCGGCGACCAGGTCGGCGAACGCGGAGGCGTCACGGACGAGGTCGTCGGCCTGACGCGTGCTCACCGCGCCGGCGAGCCCGGCCTCCACGGCCGCGCGGCGACGGGCACCGGAGGCGAAGAACACGGCCCACTCGGCCAGCTCGGGCGCGACCCGCGGCAGCACCTCCCAGACGTTGAGGGTGGAGCCGCGCCGGGGCCGGCCGCGGACGGCGAGCACCGCGGCGGCGGCGCGGAGCGCGGCGAGGTGGGCGGCGACGTAGCGCTCCCCCGCGTCGTCGGTGGCACGGGCAGAGCGCAGCCCGGCGTCGGACCGCAGCAGCAGCTCGACGGCGGCCGCCGGCGCCGGTGCGCTCGCGGACGGGCTCGTGCGCGGACGGTGCAGCAGCTGGGGGCTCATCGGGGGCTCCTCTCGGACGGCGGGGTCTCGTGGCGTGTGGTTGGGGCGTGTGGTCGGGCGCGTGCGTGGAGTCAGTCGCACACCTGGAGCAGGCGCCAGGTGCCGGCGGCGATCTGCCGGGGCGTGGCGGCGGGCGACGCGGCGTCGCGCGCCAGGTGGTAGACGCCGCGGCCGGCCTGTCGCCCTGCGGCTGCCTCGACGCGCCAGACCTCGCGGTCGGCGCCGACGGCGGCGGCCCGGGCTCCGGCAGGCGGCCGCGAGGCCGTGGCAGCACCTCCGGTCTCCCCCGCGCCGTGCACCGCTGCGGCGGGCTCGAGCGACCACCAGGCCTGGCGCTCGCGCCAGTACCCGAGCACCTCGTTGACGAGGTAGAGCCGCCCGCGCCAGAGGAACTGCGAGGGCGCGTCACGACCGTCGGCCCGCGGCCCGTCGGCCAGGCGCACGTGGACGGTGTCGTCGTAGCCACGGGTCATCGGGGTCCTCCTCGGACGTCGGGGGCCTTCGCCGCCTCCGGGGTGACGAGCGGCAGAGCAGGGGCGTGGACGGGATCGACCGGGAGGATCGGGGTCGAGGTCGACCCTCCCGGCCTGTCCCTGCGACGGTGCGGTCGCGACACCTGCACCGAGGCTCCGTGTTCGAACATCTGTTCGAACACCTCGAATGTACACCGCGGCTCCGACAACCCGTCAACCCCTCGACCGGCTCTCGCAGGACTCCGCGACGACCTCCGCACCGGCAGCGCGGCCGCCCCCTCAGACAGCCCCTCGCGCCGGTGGTCACATCAGACCAGCGGGCACCGACAACGGCCTCGCACCCGCCCGTCCCCGACGCGACGGGCGCCGCGGGAGGCGGTTGTCGGTGATCGAACGTATGTTCGTCCCATGAGTTCAGGTGGCTGCGGCGCAGGTGGGCTGGGCGATGCGCTCACCCGTGCCGGCGCGGCCGTCGAGGGGCTGCTCGTGGCTCCGCTGGTCGGGACCGGTCCGCGCGAGCGGCTCGCGGAGCTGCGCCAGGTCGAGGTGATCGGGCGACAGCTGGAGGCGGTGCGGCTCCGGCTCGTCCGCGCGCTGGACGCCCCGGCCGTCGGCACCGAAGGGCTGGCGGAGCTCGGCGCGACGACGGTGCACGGACTGCTGGCGGCCGAGCTCGGCACAGGAGCCGCGCGGGCGAGGGCCGACGTCGCGGCGGCGCGCGCGACCGACGCCGATGCCGCCCTCGACCCGGTGGCCGGCCAGGACCGCGGGTGCCTCCCCGGCATGGCGACGGCGCTCGCGCGCGGCGAGGTGTCCCGGGCGCACGTCGACGTCGCGGTGCGGGCGATGGACAAGGTTCCTGCGCGGCTGCGGCGGCTCGCTGCGCCGGTGGTCGACGACTTCTTCGTCGACGTCAGCGTGCGGCGCCCGCCCCGTGCCTGCGAGAACCTGGCTGCCGAGCTGCTCGACCGCCTCGACCCCGCCCGCACCGAGCGGGGCTTCGACCCCGACGCGCACCTGCGTCGCGGCCTCGACGTCGTCGTCGACAGCACCGGGATGGTCCTCGTCCGCGGGCAGCTCGACCCGCTCACCGGCGCGACGGTGAAGGCGGCGATCGAGTACTTCAGCGCCCCCGAGCCGGCGCGGCGCAGCGACGACGGGGACCCGCTGACGTGGGACACCCGGACGCCGTCCCAGCGACGCGCTGACGCCCTGGGTCAGGTCGCCTCGGCGGCCATGGCACGCGGCGGGACCCGGGCCGGCGAGCCACCGCGGGTGGTGGTCCACACGACGACCGATCAGGTGGCCGCCCTGGGCGAGACCGACCGCAGCCGGCGGGGCCGCGCCGGCCGGGCGCACTGCGAGCAGACCGGCCCGATCGACGCGGCGACGCTCGAGCGGGTGGTCTGCGACGCAGCCCTGCACCGCGTGCTGACGGCGCCGTCCGGCGCTGTGCTCGACCTGGGCAGGTCGGTGCGGCTCGCCACACCGTCCCAGCGACGCGCCCTGGCCGCCCGCGACCTCGGCTGCGTGGTCCCGGCCTGCAGCCGGCCACCGTCGTGGTGCGACGCCCACCACGTGGTGCCCTGGCACAGAGGCGGTCCCACCGATCTGGGCAACCTGGTCCTGCTCTGCCCGGCCCACCACACCGCAGTGCACGCCGGCACCGTCGAGGTGCCATGAGCGAGGGTGTCCCCCACGTGCTGCTGCGCACGCGCCGGACCGTCTCCCGCACCGGGTGGCTCCCGGCCGGGCCGTCACGCGACCGGAGGGCCGTCCGGGAGGCGACCGAGCAGGCCCGGCTCGCGCTCGACGTCGGTCCGCCGCGACCTCGAACGCACCGACGGACGTAGACCGGAGCTCGGCAGCACCGAGACCGGCACGGCACCGGACCGGACCGACGACCGGACCGGACCGGACCGGACCAGACCGGACCAGACCAGAGGGTCCCGCCCGCCGAGCGATCTGCGCTACAACGTGGCCGTGCTCCTCACCGTGCTCGTGCTGCTGTCGCTCCTCGGGTCCGGGCTGATGGCAGGGCTGTTCTTCGCCTTCTCCGTGGCGATCATGCCTGCCCTCGGCACCGAGCCCGGGCCTGCGGCCATGGCAGCGATGCAGCGGATCAACGTCGTCATCGTGCGACCGCTGTTCCTCGCGGTCTTCGTCGGCACGGCCCTGGTGTCGCTGGCCGCCTCGTTGGTGGGCCTGCTCGACGCCGGGGCGGCGACGACCTGGACGCTGATCGGCACGGCGTCGTACCTCGTCACGTCGATC
Source organism: uncultured Actinomycetota bacterium (assembly GCA_963750285.1). Classification (GTDB taxonomy): domain Bacteria; phylum Actinomycetota; class Actinomycetes; order Actinomycetales; family CAWJMD01; genus JBBQSN01. Next base: position 469,993 of record CAVVQA010000005.1, read on the forward strand.
GGGCTGACCGCCGGGTACCACGTGCCGCGCAACAACCGGCTGGTGGCGGGCGACCCGACGACGTCCGAGGGGCTGGCGCTCTGGGAGACCTACCTGCGCGAGTGGACCCGGTGGAACCACCTGCGCGCGGCCGGCTGCCTGCTCGCGACGGCGTCGTTCGCCATCGCCCTGCGGGTGTCCTGAGCACTACGCTCCGGCCATGTCGACGACGCCGCGCCGACCGACCGGCCGACGTGCTGCCCGCGGCCTCCGGTGGACCGGCGGCGTCCGGTGGAGCTGTGGCGTCCGGTGTGGCGGCGCACCCGGCGGTGGTGCGCGTCCACGAGTGCCTGCGGGCCCTGGGCGCCGTCGGCGCGGTGACGGTGCTCGACGACCACGCGCGCACGGCTGCGCAGGCCGCCGCCCAGCTGGGTGTCGACGTCGGCGCGATCGCCAACTCCCTGGTGTTCGCCGTCCCCGACGAGCACCACGGCCGGCGCGCCGTGCTGGTGCTCACCAGCGGCGCCCACAAGGTGAACGCGCCGCGGCTGGCGGACCGGCTCGGCATCGAGGCGCTCGACCGGGCCGACCCCGACTTCGTCCGAGAGGCAACGGGTTTCGCCATCGGCGGGGTCGCACCGGTGGGGCACACCCAGTCTGCTGGACACCTACGTCGACGTCACCCTCGCCCAGCACGAGCAGATCTGGGCGGCGGCCGGGCACCCGAAGGCGGTCTTCCCGACGCACTACGACGAGCTGCTCCGGATCACCGCGGGTCAGCCGGTCGAGGTCACCTGACGCCTGGGTCGAGCCGCCCAGGTGGCGGCCAGGCCCGCGCCGAGCACGGCCAGCGCCAGACCCGGCGTCACGGTGAGGGTGAGGAAGACGCGGTCACGTCCACCGACGAGGTCGACGCCGGTGATCGACACCATCATCACGCCGGCGACGGTGACGAACGCCCCGACGGCGGCGAGCGCACCGGTCCAGGACCTGTTCTCCGCGAACGGGTTCCGTGACGTCGGCCGCGGCGCGTCGAAGCGGCGCATCACCATCACCAGGACGACCGTCGGCGCCACGAGCACGGCGACCCACAGCGGTCGGGTCAGCCACCACGTCGAGGTGCCGGGCTCGGGGAGGTCGAACCCCGCCAGCCGGGTGCCGAGCATCACCAGCATCAGCGCGGTGAGGTGCCAGAGGAACGCCGTCATCGCCGTCGCGCCCGCGAGCACGACGACCCGCCAGACCCGTGGGCGGGCGAGCACCGTCGTCATCGGGCCGCGCAGCAGCACCGCCGCGCCGCAGATCGCGATGCCCTGGAGCAGCAGCGCGACGGTGGGCGGCGCCATGTTGGAGATCGCCTCGCCGGGGACCCCGACCATGCTCACCGGGTACGGCCCGACCGTGACGGCCGCGAGCAGCCCGACGAGGCCGACGGCGACCATCGCGACCGCGATCCGCCGCGTGAGCAGCCCGTCCTTCCAGCAGTAGCCGAGCTGGTGCAGCGCGAGCCAGACCAGCGCGAAGTTGAGCGTGCCCACCAGGGTCTCGCCGGTCGCGAACCGCACGACGTCGACGACGACGGCCCCGACGACGAGGGTGAGCACCGCGCCCGCCGGCGAGCGCCGGTGCCAGGCGTGCGTGGCCGGCGCGAGGGCGGCCACGCCGAGGTAGATGCCGACGAACCACAGCAGCTGCGTCGACAGCGACAGCACCGCGGCGACGAGGTCGCCCGACGGTCCGGACGCGAGCCCGCTCACGTGCGCCAGCACCGCCAGCACCACCCAGACGACGAGGAACGCGGCGGTGGGCCGCAGCAGCCGTCCCGAGCGGCCGCGCACGAACGCCGCGTACCGCCCGCGGGACGTGCCCGGTACCCGCTCCGCCGACGCCAGCGCGTGGGCGTGCGCGACGCCGCCGACCAGGAAGAACAGGGGCATCACCTGGAGCAGCCAGGTGACCGGCTGCAGCGCCGGGACCTGCGCGAGCACGTTGGTCACCTGGCCCTGCGGCGTCAGCGCCCCCATCAGCCAGTGACCGAGCACGACCACGAGGAGCGAGCCGACCCGCAGCGCGTCGACCCAGCGGTCGCGCGAGTCCGGGGTCGCGGCGACCACGTCGGAGACCGAGCCGGGGGTGGCGGCAGGGACGGGGGCGGAGGGCGCGCTGGCGGAGGGCGTCGGCGTCATGCCGGACAGCGTGCCCGTGGCAGGGCGTGCCCGGGCCCGGTTCCGGTACTCACCTCGTCCGTCCGGGGGTACTCAGATCGGCGGGCACCCGCGCTGGGCGCCCCTCGGACCGCGCCGCCGCGACCGGCGTGCGAGGGTCGATCCCGTGACCCCCGACGCCGCCCCCACGGTGCTGCTGCACGTGTGGCGGGTCCGGCGTCCGGCGGTGGCGATGCTGCGGATGGGGCTGGACCGCGTGCACCTGCGGCGCAGCGGGGCGTCGTTCTGGCAGCTGCTCGGCACCGCGGGCGACGGGTTCGGGCTCGGCGACGCCGACCTGCACCGCTGGGCGCTGCTCACCTGCTGGCCGGACGAGCGCGCCGCCGCCGGTGCCGACGTGCTGCGCACGGTCCGCAGCTGGGACGCGATCGCCGACGAGCGCGCGCGGCTGCAGCTGCGTCCGGTCGGCACCCGCGGCCGCTGGGCGGGGCAGGCGCCGTTCGGGCCCGACACCGACCCGCCGGCCCCCGGGTCGCTCACGGGTCCGGTCGCCGCCCTCACCCGGGCCCGGGTGCGCGGCGCGTCGGCCCGCCGGTTCCGGACGGACGTGCCGGCGGTCGCGAGCGAGCTGGCGGCCGCCGACGGCCTGCGGTTCGCGATGGGCGTCGGCGAGCGCCCGACGGGGCTGCTCGGCACCTTCTCGCTCTGGGACGACGACGCGAGCCTGCGCGGGTTCGCGCACCGCTCGTCCGCGCACGTGGCCGTCGCCCGGCGCAGTCGGCAGGAGCGGTGGTTCGGCGAGGAGCTGTTCGCGCGGTTCGCCGTCGTCGACGCCCGCGGCACCCTCGACGGCCGACCGGTGCCGTTCGCGTCCCCGGGGTCGGAGGCCGTCTCCCCGTAGGATGGTCGCGACGCCCGCGCAGCGGGCGCCGGCGAGAGGGGGATGCGGTGGAGCTGCTGCCGTGGGTCTTCACGTCCGGCTGGGCCAGTGGGATCAACGCCTACCTCGTGGTGCTGATCCTCGGCGGGGCGGACCGTGTCTTCGAGCTCGCGCAGATCCCGGACGCGTTGCAGCGCACCGACGTCCTGGTGGTCGCGGGGGTGCTGTTCCTCGTCGACGTCGTCGCCGACAAGGTGCCGTACGTCGACAGCACCTGGGACGCCGTGCACACCGTGATCCGGCCGGCCGTCGGGGCGGCGCTCGGTGCGCTCATCGCCGGCGACGCCTCCTCGTTCGAGCAGGCCGTCGCCGCCACCGCCGGCGGCGCCACGGCCCTGGCCAGCCACGCCGTCAAGGCCGGGCTGCGCGCCGCGGTGAACACCTCGCCGGAGCCGGCGAGCAACGTCGCCGTCTCCGTCGGCGAGGACGCCGCGGTCGCCTCGGTCATCTCGCTGGCCATCGTCGCGCCGTGGATCGCCGCCGGCATCGCGGCGATCCTGCTGTTCGTCGGGATGACCGTCGTCATCGTGCTGATGCGCCGGATCCTGGCCTGGCGCAGGGACCGTCGCGAACGGACGTCGTCGCGCGAGAGCACCGGCGCCAGCAGCGCCTGACCGCCGCCCGACTTCGCCCGAGCAGATGTGAGCGAGCCGCCGTGACCGACCTGTCCACCGTCCCGCTCCCCCTGCGCGAGCAGGCGCAGGTCCGCGACGGGTGGCTGCGCACCCGGCTGCGCGACCTCCTACCCGGCCTGATGGACCGCGCCGGCGTCGACGCCTGGGTGGTCGTGGGCCGCGAGTACAACGAGGACCCCGTGCTCGCGAGCCTGCTGCCCGCGCAGTGGCTCTCGGCCCGGCGGCGCACGGTGCTCGCCTTCCGCCGCACCGCGGACGGGGTCGAGGGCCGCAGCCTCACCCGCTACCCGGTCGGCGACTACGAGCCGGCCTGGGACGCCGACGGCGGGTCGCAGCACGAGGCGCTGCTCCGCCTGCTCGAGGGCTGGGACCCTGCGCGGATCGGCATCGACGTCTCCGAGACGACCGCGCTCGCGGACGGTCTGTCGGCCACCGAGCACCGGCTGCTCGCCGACGCCCTCGGACCGCTCGCGGACCGGCTCGTCCCGGCCGAGGACCTCGCGATCGGCTGGCTCGAGACCCGCCTGCCCGAGGAGATCGAGGCCGCCCACCACCTCAACCGCCTGGCGCACGAGGTGATCGCCGAGGCGTTCTCGCGGCAGGTGGTCGCGCCCGGCACGACGACGGCCGACGACGTCGCGTGGTGGATCCGGCAGCGGTTCCACGACCTCGGCGTCGAGCCGTGGTTCCAGCCGTCGGTGCTGGCCCAGCGCGCCGGTCTGCCGCTGCTCGACGAGCGCGGGCTGCCGTCCGGCGGCGTCCCGGGCGACGCACCGATCGAGCCGGGCGACCTGCTGCACTGCGACGTCGGCCTGCTCAGCCTCGGCCTGCACACCGACACCCAGCGCAACGCCTACGTCCTGCGGCCGGGCGAGACCGCGGCGCCCGCCGGGCTCGTCGAGTCGCTGCGGGTCGGCAACCGGATGCAGGACCTCACCACCGAGGCCCTCGTGGTCGGACGCACCGGCGACGAGGTGCTCGCCGCCGCACGCGCCGCGGCAGCGGCCGAGGGCATCGACGGGGACGTCTACTCGCACCCGGTGGGCTACCACGGGCACGGCGCCGGCCCGGCGATCGGCCTGTGGGACAGCCAGTCCGGCGTCCCCGGCACCGGCGGGCTGGTCGTCCACGACAGCACCGTGTGGGCGCTCGAGCTGTGCGTGCGCACCGCGGTGCCGGAGTGGGACGGCCAGGTCGTGCGGATGGCGCTCGAGCAGGGCATCGCGCTCGCCGGTGGCGAGGTCACGTACCTGGACGGCCGGCAGACCGAGCTGATCCTGCTGCGACCTGATCCGGCGCCGACCCTGACCCGGCGCCGACCCTGGCCCCGAGCGGGTCCCGGACCGCCCACCTAGACTCGACGACGTGACCAGCCCTGCCGCGGTGGCCGCCGGCCCGCGCGGCACCGGTGCGCGGCTCGTGCCCCTCGCCCTCGCGGCGCTCGTCGTGCTCGTGCAGGTGCCCTACCCCCTGCTGGACGGCGAACCGCTGCGCCTGCTGACGATCGCGACGGTGCTCGTCGCGGTGGCCGCGGCGCTCGCGCACGCGGCGGTGGTGCACGGCGTGCGGACCGCCGTCGCCGTCCTCGTCGCGGTCGGCGTCACCAGCCTGCTGCTCGAGGCGGTCGGGGTCCGCACGGGCTACCCGTTCGGTCGCTACGACTACACCGGGACGCTCGGTCCCGAGCTGCTCGGCGTCCCGCTGCTCGTCCCGCTGGCGTGGACGATGCTCGCCTACCCGCTGCTGCTCGCGGCCCGGGTCACCTGCGTCCGGCGTCCCGCGCTGGTGGTGCCGGCGACGGCGCTGGGGCTCGCCGGCTGGGACCTCTACCTCGACCCGCAGATGGTCGACGCGGGGCACTGGGCCTGGACCTTCCCCGCCCCGCACCTGCCGGGGATGGACGGCATCCCGCTGACGAACCTGGCGGGCTGGCTGCTCGGCGGCCTGGTGGTCGCGGCCGTGCTCGACCGCGTGGTGCCGCGCACCGCGACCGACCGGCTCGACCCGGCTCCCGCGCTCGTGCTCGCCTGGACCTGGCTGGGTTCCGCGCTCGCGCTGGCCGTGTGGCTGGGCCGGCCGGGCGCCGCCGCGTGGGGGCTGGTGGTGATGGCGCCGGTGGTCGCGCCCGCGCTGCTGCGCACGGTCCGGCGCGCCCGCGACGGGGGCGCGCCGTGACCCGGGCTGCCGGCGTCCTCGAGGCCCTCGTGCGCGCCGGGACGGTGGCCGCCGCCCTGGTGACGGCGCACTCCGTGGTCAACCTCGCGCTGCTCCGCCGCCCTCTCGAGCACCCGCCGACGGTCCGCGAGCGGGTGAGCGTCCTGGTGCCGGCTCGCGACGAGGAGGCCCGGGTCGGACTGCTGCTGGCGGACCTGCGTGCCCAGACCGACGTCGACGACCTCGAGGTGCTCGTCCTCGACGACGCGAGCACCGACCGCACCCGCGAGGTGGCCGACGGCGCCGCCGCGCAGGACCCGCGGGTGCGCGTCGTCACCGGCGCGGGCCCTCCCCCGGGGTGGCTCGGCAAGACCGCCGCGTGCGACCGCCTGGCCGCGGAGGCGAACGGATCGGTGCTGGTCTTCGTCGACGCCGACGTGCGGCTCGCGCCCCACGCGGTCGCGGCGACGGTCGACCTGCTGCGTCGTCACGACCTCGACCTGGTCAGCCCGTACCCGACGCAGCGGGCCGGGACGACGGCCGAGCGCCTGGTCCAGCCGCTGCTGCAGTGGTCGTGGGCGAGCCTGCTGCCGCTGCGCCTGGCGGAGCGGACCCCCCGTCCGTCGCTGAGCGCGGCCAACGGCCAGCTGATGGCCGTCGACGCCGGCACCTACCGGCGCGCCGGCGGGCACGCGGCCGTCCGCTCCGAGGTGCTCGACGACGTCGCGCTCGTGCGGCGGGTCAAGGCGGTCGGTGGCCGCGGCGGCGTCGCCGACGGGACGTCGCTGGCCACGTGCCGGATGTACGACGACCTCGAGGACCTGGTCGAGGGCTGGGCGAAGTCGCTCTGGTCGGCCACCGGCCACCCCGCCGGTGCGGCGGCGCTGGTCGGCCTCGCCGGCGCCGTCTACGTGCTGCCGCCGCTGGCCGCGCTGCGCGGATCACGCTGGGGCGCAGCCGGTTACGCCGCGGCCGTCCTCGGCCGGGTGCTCGTCGCCCGTCGCACGGGCGGACGCGTCGCCGACGCCTGGAGCCACCCGGCGTCGGTGGTCGCCTGGTCCCTGCTGGTCGCGCGCTCGTGGCGCGGCCGCTCCGACGGCTCGCTCACCTGGAAGGGTCGTCCGCTGCCGGTCGACCCGCCCGCCACCGTCGGAGGGCACCGCTGATGGCACGCGTGGTGGTCGTCGGTGGCGGGATGGCGGGTCTCGCGACCGCCGTCCGGCTGCGGGCGGCGAAGCACGACGTCGTCGTGCTGGAGCGGTCGGACACGGTGGGCGGCAAGGCGGCTCGCACCGCGCTGGACGGCTTCGCCTGGGACCTGGGGCCGACGCTGGTGACCCTGCCGGCGGTGTACCGCGACCTGTTCGCCACCACCGGACCGGCGCTCGAGGAGTGCCTCGAGCTGGTGCCGGTCGACCCGGTGTGCCGCTACACCTTCGCCGACGGCACCCGGCTCGACATGCCCAACGCCTCCCGCGCCCGGATCGGCGCCGCCCTCGACGACGCCCTCGGCGCCGGCAGCGGCGAGCAGTGGCTGGATCTGCTCACCCGCGGCGGGGAGATCTGGCAGGCCACGCGCGACAGCTTCCTCACCGCCCCGCTCCGGGGGCTGCGGGCCGTCCCGTCGCTGGCCCGGGGACGCGGTGCCCTGCGCACCGTCGCGCCGCACCGGTCGCTGCGCGCGGTGGGCGAGCAGCACCTGCGCGAGCCGCACCTGCGCACCCTGCTCGACCGGTACGCCACCTACTCCGGCTCCGACCCGCGCCGCGCACCGGCCGCCCTGGCCGCCGTGCCGTTCGTGGAGCAGGCGTTCGGCGCCTGGGCCGTGGTGGGCGGCGTGCACCGGCTCGCGGTCGAGACCGCCCGGCGCGCCGCGCTGCTGGGCGCCGAGGTGCGGACGTCGACGCGAGGTCGAGGAGGTGCTCGTCGAGGGCGGCCGGGTGCGCGGCGTGCGGCTCGCCGACGGCGAGGAGGTGCCCGCCGACGTCGTGGTGTCGGCCGTCGACGCCCACGTGCTGTACCGCGACCTGCTGACGGGCCGGCAGCGCCGGACGCGCCGCTCGCCGCGCGTGCGCCGGCAGCGGCCGTCGTCGTCCGGCTTCCTGCTGCTGCTCGGGCTGCGTGGGCGCACACCGGGTCTCGAGCGGCACAACGTGCTGTTCGGGCCCGACTACGACGCGGAGTTCGACGCGCTCTTCGGCACCGGGACGCACCACGACCGCCCGCGACCGGTGGCCGACCCGACGCTGTACCTGCACCGCGGGGGCGAGGCGCCCGACGAGGACCACGAGGCGGTCAGCGTGCTGGTCAACGCGCCTCCGCACCTGCCCGGACAGCCCGGGCCGCGGGATCGACTGGGACGCAGAGGGTCTGGCCCTGGCCTACGCCGACCGCGTGCTCGCCGTGCTCGCCGAGCGCGGTATCGACGTGCGCGACCGCGTCGTCACCCGCAGCTGGCAGACGCCGGCCGACCTGGCCCGCCGGGCCGGCGACGTCGGCGGCTCGATCTACGGCACCGCCACGCACGGCGGGCTCGGCCCGCTGCGCCGCCCGGCGAACGCCGGCCCCGTCGACGGGCTGTTCCTCGTGGGCGGCTCGACCCACCCGGGCGGCGGGCTGCCGATGGTGGGGCTGTCAGCGGAGATCGTCGCCGGGCTCGTCGGGCCCGCCTGACCGCGCCACCAGCTGCACCAGCCCGACGCCCACCGCGCCCGCCCACACCGCGGCGCCGAGGCCGGCCCACGGCAGGTCGGACCACGCGGCCGTCCACCCCGCCGTGGCCCCCGCCGCCACCGCGAACATGCCGGCGACCAGCACCCGCGTGGGCCGCTCGCCCACCGTGGCGGGGCGTTCGGCGCGTCCGCGCCGGCGGTCGAGCGTGCGGACGACCTCCATCCCGGCCCCGAGGACGACGGCCACCGCCGCGACCCACCACGGCGCACCGAGCAGCACGAGCGCCACCGCGGCCGCGAGCTCCCCCACCCGGTCGGCGGCACGGTCGAGCCACGCACCGTGGGCCGAGGCGCGGCCCGAGCCGCGCGCCACCGCGCCGTCGAGACCGTCGAGCAGCCCGGACACCAGCACCAGCACGCCGGCCAGGAGCGGTCGCCCGGCCGCCGCGGCAGGGACGGCGAGGCAGGCGACGGCGGCACCGGCGACGGTGACGGCGTCGGCCGGCACCCCGAGCCGCACGAAGGGCGCGGCGAGCGCGTCGACGACGCGCAGCCAGCCCGCGACGAACGGCGACGGCTCCAGCCCGCCGTGCTGCTGCGACCACGCCGCGGTCCGGCCCGGACGACCTGGGCGCCGGACCGATCCGCGTCGCCGGGACCCGCTCAGGGCCGCCTCAGCCCAGCTTCCAGGTCACCCGGACCTGGACGGCGACGTCGACGCCGCCGGGCTCGACCGACACCTCGGCGTCCATCGCCTTGAACGCGCGGGCCGGTCCCGGACCGCCGCCGCCGGACGGCCCGCCCTCGACCACCTCGACCACGCCGCCGAGCTCGCGCCCCGCTGCCTCGGCGTGCTGCTCCGCGCGGTGCCGGGCGTCGTCCCAGGCCGCGGCCCGGGCCTGGTCGCGCAGGGCGGACGGGTCGGCCACGGTGTGCTCGACCTGGTCGAGCGCGAGGTCGTCGCCCCCCGCCGAGAGTGCTGCGGTGAGCACCGCGCCGAGCGAACCGACCTCGCGCACCTCGACCCGCAGGCCGTGACCGGCGCGGAAGCCGTTGCGCCGGCGCACGTTCTGGCCGGTGCGCGGGTCGGGGTGCCAGCTCTCCTCGGCGTGCAGGGTCAACGTCGTCGACTCGGCGCGGACGGCGTCGCCGACGGCGTCGCGCAGCGCGGCGCGGACCCGGTCGACGCACTCCTGGGCGGCGCCGACCGCCTCGGCCGCGGACGGACGCAGCGCATCGGCCCGCAGGTGGACGACGGCGAGATCCGGTGCGCCCGAGGCGGTCCCGGATCCGAACACGGTGACGGACCGGTGGCTCACAGAGGTTCTCCTGTCGGTGGGTGGCCGGAGCGGCGTCGAGCCCGGCGGCAGCCGAGCCCACGGGCACCCGCGGACCGAGCTCGAGGGTGCGGTAGATCTCGCTGGTGACCGTGGACCGGTTCAGCGTGTAGAAGTGCAGCCCGGGAGCGCCGGCGGCGAGCAGGTCGGAGGCCAGCTCGGTGGCGGCCTCCATGCCGGCGGCGCGGAACGCCTTCTTGTCGTCGGCGTGCGCCATCAGCCGCTCCACGAGCCACCCGGGGACGGCGGCGCCGGAGAGCAGCTTGAAGCGCTCGATCTGGCCGAGGTTCGTCAGCGGCATCAGGCCCGGGATGATCGGGATGTCGACGCCGTGCCGGGCGGCGCGCTCGACCAGCTCCACGTAGCGGTCGCGCTCGAAGAACATGTCGGTGATCGCGTAGTCGGCCCCGGCCGCGACCTTGGCGGCCAGCACCCGGGCGTCGTGCTCGAGGTCGGGGCTCTCGACGTGCCGGTGCGGCGAGGCGGCGACGCCGATGCTGAAGTCGCCCAGCCCCTGCAGGAGCTCGACCAGCTCCACGGCGTAGCGGAACCCGCCCTCGGTGGGCTGCCAGGCGGTGCCCGGGCCGCCGGGCGGGTCGCCGCGCAGGGCCAGGATGTTCCGCACGCCGTTGGCGACGTGCTGGGCGACGACCTGCCGCAGCTGCGTGCGGGTGGCCGCCACGCAGGTCAGGTGCGCCACCGGCGTGAGGGAGGTCTCCGCGGCGATCCGCCGGGTCACGCGTGCGGTGCGGTCACGGGTCGAGCCGCCGGCGCCGTAGGTGACCGACACGAACGTCGGTGACAGGCCCTCGAGCCGGCGGATGCTGTTCCACAGCACCTCCTCGCCCTCGTCGTCCTTGGGCGGGAAGAACTCGAACGAGAAGGACTGGTGCCCGGCCGCGAGCAGGTCGCGCACCGTCGGTGCCTCGACGCCCGGCAGCGCGTCCGTCCTGTGGACCATGCGTCTCAGCCTACGTGCGGCCGCGCGCGGGGCGCCGGGACGTCCACGGTGCGGCCGCCGCCGGGTCGGGGTCGACCCGGCAGCGGCCCTCGTCGGGTCAGGTGGGGGACGAGGTCACTTCACGTTCGCGACGGCCTCGTCGAGGGCGGCCACGACGTCCTCCAGGCCCCAGGTGAGCGACAGCGCGGTGCTCGGCGACACCGACGAGATCAGCGAGGCACCCTCCACCGTGGCCACGGTGCCCTGCCGCAGCTGCTGCATCGCCTGCAGCTCGGGGGCGGAGGCCATCCGGGCGGCGTCCTCGGGGGTCTCGGAGTACGACAGCAGCACGTCCGAGGTCAGCTGGTCGACCTGCTCGGTCGAGAGCGTGTAGTAGAAGCTGGTCTCCTCGGTGTCGAGCTCGTCGACGCTCGGGGCGAGGGTGAAGCCGAGGTCCTCGAGGAACTGCACCCGCGGGTCGGCGCCGCGGTACACGGAGAACGTCGTCGGGTCGACGGCCACCGCGGCGATCGTCCTGCCCTCGAACTGCGGGTGGTCCTGCGCGGCCTGCGCCACCGTCGCATCGATCTCCTCCAGCAGCGAGGACGCCTCGTCGGCCTTGCCGAGCACGTCGCCGACCGTGGTGATCACGTCGCGCCAGGGGGTCGCCCACGGCTGGTCCGGGTAGGCGATCGTCGGCGCGATCTGGCTCAGCTTGTCGTAGTCGGCCCGGGTGATGCCGGAGTAGCTGGCGAGGATGACGTCCGGTGCGGCGGCGATGATCTCCTCGAACGGCGGCGCGCCCTCGTCGGTGAGCATCGCGGGCGCCTCGGCGCCCTCGGTGGCGTCGAGCGCCTCCTTGATCCACGGCAGGTAGCCCTCGGCGTCGGCGCCGTAGCTCTGCCTCGGGATCGCGACCGGGACGACGCCGAGGGCGATCGCGGCGTCGGCGGTGCCCCAGCCCCAGGTCGCCACCCGCTCGGGCTGCTCGTCGATCGTGGTCTCGCCGAAGGCGTGCTCGACGGTGACGGGCGTGAAGCCCTCGTCCGAGCCGGAGGACGACGTGGTGGCGGCCGGCTCGTCCGAGCCGCAGGCGGCCAGCAGGGTCGCGGCGACCGGTGCCGCGACGACGGCGGCCAGGACGCGGGTGCGCAGGGAGTGGGACACGGGAGGGCTCCTGTGTGGCGAGGACGGTAGTTAGTACAGCCTAACCTAATGTCCGGTCCTGCTGGTCCCCGGCTGACGGCGGTCTCCCGGCACGACCAGCGGCGTCCCGGTGACCGGGTCGGGCACCACGCGGCAGGCCAGGCCGAACGCCTCCTGGACGATCTCCTCGGTGAGGACGTCGGCGGGCGCGCCCTCGACCAGCACCCGGCCGCGGCACATCACCACCAGGTGCTGGGCGTACCGGGCCGCGAGGTTGAGGTCGTGCAGCACCATCACCACCGTCGTCCCGTGCTCGCGGTTGAGGCCGTCGAGCAGGTCGAGGACGTCGACCTGGTGCGCGATGTCGAGGTAGGTGGTCGGCTCGTCGAGCAGCATGATCCGCGGGTCCTGCGCGAGCACCATGGCGATCCAGACCCGCTGGCGCTGACCGCCGGACAGCTCGTCGACCCGTCGCGCCGGCGAGGTCGTGGGTGTCGGTGGCGGCGAGCGCGCGGGCGACCACCTCGCGGTCCGTGGTCGACGACCGCGCGAACACCCCCTGGTGGGGGTACCGGCCGCGCGCCACCAGGTCGCCCACCGTGATGCCCTCGGGCGCCACCGGCTGCTGCGGCAGCAGGCCGACCACCTCGGCCACCTGCCGCGGACGGCAGCCCGGTGATGTCGGCACCCGCCGAGCCGGACCTGCCCGGACACCGGCCGCAGCAGCCGCCCGAGGCCGCGCAGCAGCGTCGACTTGCCGCAGCCGTTGGCGCCGACGACGACGGTGACCTCGCCGGGACGGATCTCCAGGTCGACGTCGTGCACGACGGCGCGTCCGTCGTACGCCAGGGTCAGCCGGTGCGCCGCCAGCCGGGGCGCGGGCAGGTCGGCGGGCGCGGGGACGGTGCGTCGTCATGCCGGGTCCTTCGTGGTGCGACGGTGCGTGGCGAGCAGCCAGATCAGGTACGGGCCGCCGACGGCCCCGGTGACGACCCCGACGGGGACGGCCTGCGCCAGCGGCAGCAGGTGCTGGGCCACGACGTCGGACCCGGCGACGAGCACCGCACCGGCGAGCGCCGAGGTGAGCACCGCGGGCGACCCGCTGCCGAGCAGCCGCCGCGCCACCGGCGCGGCGATCAGGGCGACGAAGGCGACCGGCCCGGCCGCGGCGGTGGCCACCGAGGCCAGGACGATGCCGAGCAGCACCACGGCGAGCCGGACCCGCTCGGTGCGCAGACCGAGGGCGGCGGCGCCGTCGTCGCCGAGCAGCAGCACCTGCAGCCTCGGACCCACGAGCGCCGCCAGCGGGAGGGCGACGGCCAGCGCGAGCGCGAGCTGGCGGTCGAGCTCCCAGGACGCCTGGCCGAGGCTGCCGGACAGCCACTGCAGCGCGGTCTGCGCCTCCTGCACCCGGGCACGGGTGAAGACGTACCCGACGACGGCGGTGGCCACGTACGCGACGCCGATGCCGGCCAGCACGAACCGGTAGCCGGCCATCCCCCCGCGCCAGGCGACGGCGTAGAGCACGAGGCCGACCGCGAGCCCGCCGGCGAGCGCGGACAGCTGCAGCAGCGGCCCGGTGACCCCGGCCAGCAGGAGCGCGCAGACCGCGCCGGCGCCGGCTCCCTGGGTGATGCCGATGACGTCGGGGCTCGCGAGCGGGTTGCGCAGCACGGACTGGAACAGCGCGCCCGGACGCCCCGAGGCCCAGGCCCACCAGCAGCCCGAGCACCAGCCGCGGCAGCCGCAGGCCGCGGACCACGAGCACGTCGACCCGCTCGCCGCCGCCCAGCAGCGCGGTGACGACCTGGGCCGCCGACAGCCGGTAGTCGCCCAGCGCCAGCGCGAGCACGCTGACGACGACCACGGCCGCGAGCAGCGCGCCGACGGTCACCACGGCACGGCCGCGACGTCGCGCCCGCGCCTGCTCGACCCCCGCCCGCGCCACCTGCGCCCTCGAGGGCGGCGCCTCCACCAGCGAGGTCACGAGGCCACCTGCTTGCTGGTGCGCACGAGCAGCACCAGCACCGGTGCGCCGATGACGGCGACGACCAGGCCGGCCTCGACCTCGGCGGGCCGCGCGACCAGGCGGCCGAGCACGTCGGCCGCCAGGAGCAGCGCCGGACCGAGCACCGCCGACAGCGGCACGATCCAGCGGTAGTCCGGCCCGAGGAGGAACCGGACCACGTGCGGCACCACCAGCCCCACGAACGCGATCGGGCCGACCAGCGCCGTGGCGCTGCCGCAGAGCAGGACGACGGCGACCATGCACAGCCCGCGGCCGAGCGCGAGGCTCTGCCCCAGGCCGCGCGCGACGTCGTCGCCGAGCGCCATCAGGTTGAGCATCGGCGAGGCGGCCAGCGCGAGCACCAGCCCCGTGAGCAGGAACGGCACCAGCGTGAGCACCAGCGACGGCGGCCGGCTCAGCAGCGTGCCGACCTGCCAGAACCGGAACTCGTCCAGCGCCCGCAGGTCGGTGAGCAGCACGAGGGTGACGAGCGAGGTCGCCACCGCGGTGAACGCGGCGCCCACCAGCGCCAGCTTCACCGGCGTCACGCCCTCCCACCCGAGCGAGGAGGCGCCGTAGACCGTCACCGCGGCGATCGCGGCGCCGGCGAAGGCGAACCAGACGTAGCCCGCGACGTCGGTGACGCCGAGGAACGCGATCGCGGCCACGACGAGCAGGGAGGCGCCGGCGTTGACGCCGAGCAGGCCGGGATCGGCGATGGGGTTGCGGGTCACCCCCTGCATCAACGCCCCGGCGACGCCCAGAGCCGCCCCGCCGACGAGGCCGACGAGGGTGCGCGGGATGCGCAGGTCCTGCACGACCAGGTGGTCGTTGTCGCCCACGACCGGTGCCCTCAGCGCCTGCAGCACCGTCCCGAGGCCGATGTCGCGCGCACCCCACGCCAGGCTCGCCGCCACGACGAGCACGAGCACGCCGACGGAGCCGACGACGACGGTCGTCCGCCACCAGGGAGCGCGCATGAGGGAAGGCATACCTAAGGAAGCGTAGCGGTGGCTGCGGGCCGCGGGACGGCCGCGGCCCCAGCACGCGCGGCGCGAGGACGGCTGGCAGGCTGACCCCGTGGACGTCGGCCCCCTGGATCGCGAGCGGTTGCGCGACCGCGTCCAGACGGTGCTCGACCGCGTGGTCGCCCACCAGAGGGGGCTGCTGCTCGAGGTCGATCCGGCGTGCGCCGAGCTCGCCGACGCCGTCGGGCGGCTGATCTCCGGGGGCAAGCGGCTCCGGGCCGCCTTCGCGTACTGGGGCTGGCGCGCCGCCGGCGGCGACGACGCCGAGGAGGCGGTCGAGGTCGGCGCCGCGCTCGAGCTGTTCCAGGCCGCGGCCCTGCTGCACGACGACCTCATCGACGGCTCGGACACCCGGCGCGGGCTGCCCGCGGCGCACCGGGCCTTCGCGGCACGGCACCGCGACGGCGGCTGGGACGGCGACAGCGACCGGTTCGGCGCCGCGGCCGCCACCCTCGCGGGCGATCTGTGCCTGTCGTGGAGCTCGGAGCTGCTCGCCGCGGCCACCGCCGACCTGCCGGCGGCGCGGCGCAACGCCGGGCGCGAGGTGTTCGACCGGATGTCGACCCAGCTGATGGGCGGGCAGTACCTCGACGTCCTCACCCAGGCGCGCCCGGTCGGGTCGCTGCAGGACGCGGTCGACAGCGCCCGCCGGGTGATCCGCTGGAAGACCGTGCACTACACCGTCGAGCACCCCCTGCACCTCGGCGCGCGCCTGGCCGGCGGCTCGAACGCGCTCGTGGGCGCGCTGACCGTCTACGCCGGCGCCGTCGGCGAGGCGTTCCAGCTGCGCGACGACCTGCTCGGCGTGTTCGGCGACCCGCAGGTCACCGGCAAGCCGTCCGGCGACGACCTGCGGGAGGGCAAGCGGACGGTGCTCCTCGCGCTCGCACGGCGGGCGGCGTCCCCGGGCCAGCGCGACCTGCTCGACCGCCTCGTCGGCGACCCCGCGCTCGGGGCCGACGGGGTCGACCGGGTCCGCGAGGTGCTCACCGTCACCGGCGCCGTGGACGAGGTCGAGGCGATGATCGCCGCGCTCGCCGACGACGCCCACCGCGCGATCACCTCGGCGCCCGTCGTCCTCCCGGCCGCCGAGGTCCTCGCCGACCTGGTCGGCACCGCCACCCGCCGGGCGGCCTGAGCGGTGCGCCCGGGTCTCTCGCGGCTGCTCGGCTCGCGCAGCCGCACCGTCACCGGCAGCACCGACCGCGTCGTCGTGGTGGGCGCCGGTCTGTCCGGGCTCAGCGCCGCGATGCGGCTGGCCGGTGCGGGACGCACCGTCACCGTGCTCGAGCGCGAGCCGGTCGTCGGTGGCCGCGCCGGCCTGATCAAGGCCGAGACCGCTTCGGGCACCTACCGTCTCGACACCGGGCCGAGCGTGCTGACGATGCCGGCCCTGGTGCAGGACTGCTTCGACGCCCTCGGGGAGGACCCCGACGAGTGGATCACGATGTCGCCGGTCGACCCGATCTACCAGGCGCGGTTCGCCGACGGCTCGCACCTCGACGTCGTCGCCGACACCGAGCAGATGGCGTGGAAGGTCGAGGAGCTCTGCGGGCCCGACGAGGCCGCCGGCTACCTGCGCTACGTCGACTTCGTCTCCGAGCTGTACCGGCTCGAGATGCGCGACTTCATCGACCGCAACATGGACTCCCCCGCCACCCTGGCCACCGGCTCGTTGGCGCGGTTGGTGGCGGCCGGCGGGATGCGCCGCCTCGCGCCGACCGTCGGCGGCTTCCTGCAGGACGACCGGCTGCGCCGGATCTTCTCGTTCCAGTCCCTCTACGCCGGCGTCGCTCCGCAGCGCGCCCTGGCCATCTACGCCGTCATCGCCTACATGGACTCGGTCGAGGGCGTGTTCTTCCCTCGCGGCGGCATGCACGCCATCCCCACCGCGATGGCTGCGGCCGCGGCGGCTCACGGCGTCGACATCCGTTGCAGCACAGAGGTCGTCGGGATCGAGAAGACCGGCGACCGGGTCACCGCCGTCACCACCGCCGACAGCGAGCGGTTCGCCTGCGACGCGCTCGTGGTGACCTCCGACCTCCCGGTGGCCCGGCGCGAGCTGCTCGGCGACCCGCTGCGGCGCGACCTGGAGCTGTCGCCCTCGTGCTGGGTGATGCACGCCGGCGGCGCGGGGTCCCCCGCCGGGCCGGACGGCCCGCGCCACCACACCATCTCGTTCGGGTCCGCCTGGGAGCAGACCTTCGACGAGCTCGGGTCGGGCCGCCTGATGAGCGACCCGAGCCTGCTGCTCAGCGTCCCGACGGTCTCGGACCCCTCGCTCGCCCCGGAGGGCAAGCACGGCTGGATGCTGCTCGCTCCCACGCCGCACCTGCACCACCGCGACCCGATCGCCTGGGAGGACGTCGAGGGCCACTACCGCCGGCACGTCCTCGGCGTGATGCGCAGCCGCGGCTTCACCGACCTCGGCACCGACCTCGAGGTCGAGCAGGTCACCACGCCGCTGGACTGGCAGGCGCGCGGCCTGGAGGGCGGGACGCCGTTCGCGTCCGCGCACACCTTCGGCCAGACCGGTCCGTTCCGGCCGTCGAACCGCTGGGGGGAGAACGTCGTGATGGCCGGGTCCGGCACGACCCCGGGCGTGGGCGTGCCGATGGTGCTGATCAGCGGCCGGCTCGCGGCCGAGCGGATCACCGGCCCCGACCCCGCCTACCGCTCACGAGCCTGGCCGTGACCGGCGCCTCGGGCGGAACCCCGACCGGAGCCACCGGTCGGCTGCCCCGCAGCAGCGCCCGCTGCCTCGACGCCGCCGGGATCACCGACCCCGGCCTGCGGGCCGACGTGGAGCACTGCCGGCGGCTGCACGCGCTGCACGGGCGCACCTACTACCTGGCCACCTGGCTGCTGCCCCCCGACCGGCGGCCGTGGGTGTGGTCGCTCTACGGGTTCTTCCGCACCGCCGACGAGCTCGTCGACGCCGTCCCCACCCCCGACCCCGCGCTGCTGCGCGACTGGACCGCGGGCGCACGCGCCGCCGTCGCCGGCGCCGCGGCCGGCTCGCCGGAGGATCCGGCGCGCAGCGACGACCCGTCGGTGCGGGCCCTGCTCGCGACGCTGCGCCGGCACGACCTCGACCCGGCGCCTCGTCGACTCCTTCCTCACCTCGATGCTGATGGACCTCGAGGTGGCGGGGTACGAGACGTACGACGACCTGCTCGAGTACGTCGAGGGGTCGGCCCGGGTGGTCGGCCTGATGATGCTGCCGGTGCTCGGCACCGCTCCGGGGGTCCCCCTGGCCGAGGCCGCGCCGTACGCCGCCCTGCTGGGCGAGGCGTTCCAGCTCACCAACTTCGTCCGCGACGTCGGGGAGGACCTCGACCGCGGCCGGCTCTACCTCCCGGCGCAGGACCTCGCGGCTGCGGGGCTGGTGCGGGAGGACCTCGAGGCGCTGCGCGCGCAGCCGTCCGGGCACGACGCCCGTCCGCCGCGCGCGGTCGTCGACCTGCTCGAGCGCGAGATCGAGCGCTGCCACGACCTGTACGCCCGCGCTCGCCCCGGCATCGCGCTGCTCGACCCGCGCACCCGTCCCGGTGTGCAGGCGGCGACCACGCTCTACGGCGAGATCCTCGACCGGGTGCGGCGCGAGGGGTACCCGGTGCTGCGACGTCGGGTGCGCGTGCCCGGCCCGCGGCGCGCGGCCGTGGCCGCCACCACGATCGGCGCGGGCGTCAGGGCCAGGGTCGCCCCGGCCTGAGCCAGAAGGCGCGGCCGGGTCAGAAGGCGAGCGCCTGGGCCAGCCGGCGGATCTCGCCCCGCTGGCCGCGCGCGCATCCGCTCGACCGGGGTCCCGCCGTCGAGCGTGGCCTGCGGGCTGAACAGCCAGCGCAGGCTCTCGAGCTCGTCGTACCCGGCGTCGCCGAGCAGGGTGAGCGTCCCCGCCAGACCGGGCAGCGGCTCGGGCTCGGCCAGCGCGGCGGGCACGCTCAGCACGCGCGGGCGCCCGCGGCGCACCGCCAGCAGGGCGCCGTCGTCGAGCAGCGAGCGGACCCGGGTGATGTCGGCACCGAGCACCTCCGCCACCTCCGGGACGCTCAGCCACCGGCCCACCAGCTCGTCGACCTCGCGCCGCAGCGGGTCGGCCTCGTGCTGGGCCTGCTCGCCGGGGTGGCCGGGTCGTCGGTCGTCCCGCGCAGGGCGTCGGTGGGGTGGTCGTCGGTCACGCGGACAGCCTGCCACCACCGGACGCAGCCCCCGCGCACGACCTGCGCCGAACGGATGACGCACCGTCACCGTGCACCCGCCCACCGCAGCGGCCTCCGCACGACCGCGACGAATTACATCACTGTGAGTAGCCTCCCGCGCTGCTCGTCTCCGGTACATTCCCATTCGTCACACCAGTCCCACCGGCACCAGCAGTGACGCACCGACCCCGCCAGGACCACCCGCGCCAGAACCAGAGGACCCGCCGATGACGTCGCAGCACGCGCTCCGCCACCGCACCACCGCCGTCCTCGCCGCCGCGCTCGGGACCTGCGCGCTGCAGGCCGCACCGGCCGCTGCGGACACCGCCGCCGCGGACGCGACCCCCGACCCGCGCCGCTCCGCCCCCTCGGTCGCCCCCTCGACGGCCGGCGCGCAGCCCGCCGTCGCAGCGGTCCGCACCGTCACCCTCGCCGCCCCGGTGCGGTCCGCCGGGCAGACGACCTACCGGGTCCGCAGCGGCGACACCGTGAGCCACATCGCGCAGCGGCTCGGCGTCAGCCAGGCGGCGATCGTCAGCGCGAACGGCCTGGACGCGCGCGCCTTCATCCGCGAGGGCCAGGTGCTCGTGGTGCCCGGCGCCGGCGCCGCCAGCGCGCGGCCGGCGACCGCCGCCGCGCCCGTCAGCACCGAGCTACACCGTCCGCCGGGGCGACACCCTCGGCCACATCGCCCAGCGCACGGGCACCACCGTGGCCGCCCTCGCCGCCGCCAACGGGCTCGACTCCCGCGGCTTCATCCGCGAGGGCCAGCGGCTGTCGGTGCCGGGCGGACGGATGCGTCTCCGGCACCACGGTCGCGGCCCGCGGCGGCTCGGGCACCTCGGCCGCCCCGGCGACGGCGACCTCGACGTCGTCGTACACCGTGCGGTCGGGGGACACGCTGTCCCACATCGCCTCCCGCTCCGGCGTGAGCCTGGCGGCGCTGCGCGCCTCCAACCCCGGTGTCACCGACCGGATCCAGGTCGGGCAGCGGCTCGCGGTCCCGGCCCGGGCCGGAGGTCGGCAGCACGATCGGGAACACCTTCGCCGGCCGCACCTACCCGGCGAGCACGGTGGCGGCGGCGCAGGCGAACAAGGACGCCCTGGACTCGCGCACGGTCCCCAGCCGCGGCCAGATGCAGGCGATCGTCGCCGCCACGGCCCGGTCCAACGGCGTCGACCCCGCGCTGGCCCAGGCCATCTCCTTCCAGGAGTCGGGCTTCAACATGCGCGCGGTCTCCCCTGCCAACGCGGTGGGCGCGATGCAGGTGATCCCGTCCTCGGGCGTGTGGGCCTCGGAGCTGGCCGGCCGCCGGCTCGACCTGCTCGACCCGCACGACAACGCCCTCGCCGGGGTGCTGATCCTCAAGGCGAACCTGCGCGCCGCCGGCGACCAGGGCACCGCGATCGCGGCGTACTACCAGGGCCTGCGGTCGGTGCGCACGAACGGGATGTACGCGGACACCCGCCGGTACGTGGCCAACGTGCAGACGCTGGCGGCCACCTACCGCTGAGGCGAGCCTGCGCCGCGCACGGCCGCGGCGTCCTTATGCTCGTCGGCATGAACCAGGGCATGCGGACGTGGGCCGACCACGTCGTCGGCCGCGCCCTGGACGGCCGGTACGTGGTGACCGAGAAGATCGCCCGGGGCGGCATGGCCACCGTGTACCTCGCCACCGACACCCGGCTGGACCGCGAGGTCGCGGTGAAGGTGATGCACCCGCACCTCGCCGACGACGAGCAGTTCGTCGCCCGCTTCAACCGCGAGGCGCGGTCGGCGGCCCGGATCTCGCACCACAACGTGGTCGCGGTCCACGACCAGGGTCGCGACGACGACGTCGTCTACCTGGTGATGGAGCACGTCCCCGGCACCACCCTGCGCGACCTGCTCGACGAGGCGGGTGCCCTCACCGCCGGCCAGGCGCTCGGCGTGCTCGAGCCGCTGCTCGAGGCGCTGGCAGCCGCGCACAAGGCCGGGGTCGTCCACCGCGACGTCAAGCCCGAGAACGTGCTGCTCACCGACGACGGCCGGGTCAAGGTCGCCGACTTCGGCCTGGCCCGGGCGGCCAGCTCGTCGCAGAGCGGCACCACCACGGGGCTGCTGATGGGTACCGCCGCGTACCTGTCGCCCGAGCTGGTGCTGCGCGGTGTCGCCGACGCCCGGGCCGACGTCTACGCCGCGGGCATCGTGCTGTTCGAGATGCTCACCGGCCGCCAGCCGTTCACCGGCGAGGTGCCGGTCCAGGTCGCCTACCAGCACGTCCACGGCCAGGTCCCCGGTCCGACCGAGATCGACCCGGGCGTGCCGCCCGAGCTCGACTCCCTGGTCACCTGGGCCACCGCGCAGGACCCCGACGAGCGCCCCGTCGACGCCCGCGAGCTGCTGCAGGAGGTGCGGGAGGTGCACGCGGGCCTCAGCGAGGCCGAGCTCGACCGCGAGCCCACCGGCGCCGGACCGCGGGAGGTCGAGGCCCCTGGCGACGACGAGGACCCGGACGGGACGGGCGAGGACGGCGCTGCGACGCCGACCGACAGCCACCACGCGACCCGCGTCGTGGGCCCTGTGCTCGGCCTGGACCAGCAGCCACGGCCCGCCCGGGGTCGATCCGGGCCGCCCACCACCGGAGCGGTCGCCAGCGGAGCGGTCGCAAGCGGAGCGGTCCGGAGCGGAGCGGTCGGAAGCGGAGCGGTCGGAAGCGGAGCGGTCGGGGAGCGCACGAACGCCGACCCGGCCGACTGGGGGTACGGACCGGCCGGGCGCCGTCGCCGGCGCGGGCTGTGGACCCTCGTCGTCCTGCTCGTGCTCGCGGTGGTCGGCGGCGGGGTGGGGTGGTACTTCCTCACCGGCCCCGGCGCGTACACGGTCACGCCGACCGTCGCGGGCACCGTCGACGAGGCCCGCCGCACCCTCGACCACGCCGGTCTCGGCATGCGAATCACCGAGCAGTACGACGAGCAGGTGCCGGCGGGCACGGTGGTCGGCACCGACCCCGGCGCCGGCGAGCAGATCCGCAAGGGCGCGACGGTCACCGTGCTGGTCTCGCGCGGCACCGAGTTCACCCCGGCCACCACCGTCACCGGTATGAGCGTCGAGGACGCCACCACGGCGCTCGCGGCCGACGACCTCGCCCTCGCGCCGGACCCCGAGCAGGCGTTCAGCGAGACCGTCGCGGAGGGGCTGGTGATCAGCCAGGCGCCGCCGGCGGGTGACACCGTCAAGCGCGGGTCCGAGGTCGTCGTCGTGGTCTCGAAGGGCCGCGAGCCGGTCCCCGTCCCGGGTGTCGTCGAGCAGGAGCGCCCCGCCGCCGAGAAGGCGCTCACCGACGTGGGTCTGGTGCCGCAGGTGACCGAGGAGTTCAGCGAGACCGTGGCCACCGGCGTGGTCATCAGCCAGGCACCGGCCGACGGGACGCTGTTCAAGGGCGACCCGGTCGCGCTCGTGGTGTCGAAGGGCCCGCCGCTGGTCGAGGTCCCCGCCGTCCGCGGCAAGCAGGTCGAGGAGGCCACGCAGCTCCTGCGCGACGCGGGCTTCGAGGTCGAGGTGCGCCGGTTGGTGCAGAACGGCTTCGGCACGGTGCTGTCGAGCGACCCCGGTGCCGGTGAGCAGGTCCCGAAGGGCAGCACCGTCGTCATCAACGTGGTCTGAGGGTGCCGGCGACCGACTCGGGCCTCGCGCGGGGACGATGGCTACCCACCCTGGCGATGACGGCGATGACCGCGGTGTGGGGCTCGACGTTCGTCCTCATCAAGGACGTCCTCGACGACCTGCCCGCCGCCGACTTCCTCGCGGTGCGGTTCTGGATCGCCGCGGCCGTGATGCTGCTCGTGCTGGGACGCCGCACCCTCGCCCTCGACGCCACCGCCCGCCGTCGCGGGGTCGTGCTCGGCCTGCTGTACGGCGTCGCGCAGCTGATGCAGACGCAGGGTCTGGCCACGACCCCCGCGTCGGTCTCCGGGTTCATCACCGGCATGTACGTCGTGCTGACGCCGGTGCTGGCGGCCGTGCTGCTGCGCCAGCGCACGCCGGTGTCGACCTGGCTCGCCGTCGCGCTGGCCACCGTCGGGCTCGGCGTGCTCAGCCTGCGCGGCCTGTCGGCCGGTGAGGGAGGGTGGAGGGGGGGGGGTGGGGGGGCGAGCTGCTCACCCTGGGCGCCGCCGCCCTGTACGCCCTGCACATCGTGCTGCTCGGCCGGTGGTCCTCGTCGTCCACGGCGCTCGGTCTCTCGACCGTCCAGATGGTCGTCATCGCGGTCGGTCTGCACGTTCGCCGCGCTGCCCGGAGGGCTCAGCGTGCCCGCGTCCGCCGGCGGCTGGGCGGCGGTGCTGTACATGGCGCTCGTGGCGGGCGCCGCGGCGCTCGTCGTCCAGACCTGGGCCCAGGCGCACATGTCGGCCACGCGGGCCGCGATCGTGATGACGACCGAACCGGTGTTCGCGGCGGGGTTCGCGGTGCTGCTCGGGGGCGAGGTGCTCGGGCCGCGCGTGCTCGTCGGCGGGGTGCTCGTGCTGGCCGCGATGTACCTCGTCGAGCTCCCCCCCGCGGAGCCCGGCCGCGCCGGGGCGCTCGCGGCCGACGACCCTCCGGCGGAGGCCCTGCACCACGAGCCGTGAGCGTGGCGGTCAGGTGAGCGGCGGTCAGGCGAGCGGCGGTCAGGCGATGGCCCCGGCGCGGTCCCCGACCGACGAGCGGCTCAGCCCGCCAGTCGTCGCGCCGCGTCACCGCCGGTGCACGGTGCGTCCGTCCGGGACGGCCCGCGCGCCGAGCGCAGGGCACGCGGGACGGGCGCATGACACCGAGCCAGGACCGGGTCACCCGCCCAGCGCCTCGGGAGCGGCCCCGGCCGCGCCGATGTCACGAGCAGGTCGGGGGACCACGACGTACGGGAGAGGCACGACATGCGCAAGGCACTGTGCACGACGGTCCTGCTGGTGGCGCTGACGGCCGGAGGCGCGGCCTCGGCCGTCGCGGCGAACGGCGTCCCGCAGCGTCCGGACGGCCCGGTCACCCCGGTCGCCCCGTCCGACAACGGCGGCGACAACGGCTGGGGGAACTGCGGTCACAACTCCAGCCGCGGCAACCCGCACAGCGACCCGGCCGGCGGTGGCAACGGCGGCTACAAGAAGGGCGACGACTGCGGTGCGGTCACGCCTCCCGGCGGTGGTGGCGGCGGCGGTGGCGGCGGCGAGGAGCCGCCGCCCAACACCTGATCCGCCTTCGTCGGACGACCCGGCTCTGCTCGCGAATCTGCGTCCCGCCACCACCATCACGTGCCTCGGGCCAGACCTACTCCTGGTAGGAGTACCGCTCCTCGCGCCAGGCGTCGCCGACGAGGTGGTAGCCGCGCTCCTCCCAGAAGCCGCGCACCGGGCCGCGGTGGTACTCGATGCCGCGCAACCACTTCGGGCCCTTGAAGCCGTAGAGGTGCGGCACCACCAGCCGCAGCGGCCAGCCGTGCTCGGGTGCGAGCGGCTCGCCGTCGAGCTCGTCGGCCAGCAGGGCGCGCGGGCTGGCGACGTCCTCGATCCGCAGCGTGGCGGAGTAGCCGTACTCGGCCCAGGCGAGCACGTGCGTGACGCCGTCGGCGGGCGGCACCAGGTCGAGCAGCGCCCGCACCGGCACCCCGCCCCAGCGCAGGTCGGTGACCGACCACTTCGACGCGCAGTGCAGGTCGCCGCGGACCTCGGTGCGCGGCAGCGCCCGCACCTGGTCGAGCGACAGCCTGGTGGTCGCGCCGTCGGCCGTGGCGCCGGTGACGGTGAGGTCCCACGTCTCCAGGTTGATCCGCGGCACCCGGCCGTAGTGCTTGACCTGCAGGCCGTCCGACCGGCGCTGCCCCGGGGGCAGCACGCGGCGCGACGGGTCGCTCGGACCGTTGTTCACGCCCGGACGCCTCCGCGGTCCGGGGCCGACACGCGGTCCACGCTCTCGAGCCGTCGGCGAGGACGTCGGCGAGCACCTGCGCGGCACGGTCGGTGCCGGCGTCGTCGAGGTCGAGGTGGGTGACGGCGCGCACCACGTGGCGGCCCATCGCCGACACCCGCACGCCGTGCACCGCCGCGGCCGCCACGAGGGCGGACGCCTCGACCCCGGCAGCGGCGAGGTCGAGCACCACGATGTTCGTCCGCACCTGCGCGGGCACGACGGCGGACGGCAGCACCGCCGCGCACGCCTCGGCCAGCAGCCGAGCCCGACGGTGGTCGTCGGCGAGCCGGTCGACGTGGTGGTCGAGCGCGAAGTGCCCTGCGGCAGCGAGGATCCCGACCTGCCGCAGACCGGCGCCCATCCGCTTGCGCCACACCCGGGCGCGGGCGATCCGCTCGGCCGAGGCGACCAGCACCGAGCCGACCGGCGCACCGAGGCCCTTGGACAGGCAGACCGACACGGTGTCGGCGAGCGACCCGTAGACCTCGAGCGGGACGCCGTCGGCGACGTGCGCGTTCCACAGCCGGGCCCCGTCGAGGTGCACCGCGACGCCGCGCTCCGCCGTCCCCTCGCGCAGGCGCCGGAGCGCAGGCAGCGGCTGCACCGTCCCGCCGCCGAAGTTGTGGGTGTTCTCCACCGCGACCGCAGCCGTCGAGACCAGGTACGGGCCGCCGTCGGGCACCGCCATCGCCAGCGGCAGCTCCGGGTCGAGCAGGCCCACCGGCGCGCCGGGCGCCGACGACGACCAGGTGCGGGTCGTGACGCCGGAGGTGACGGCGTGGGCGCCGAGCTCGGCCCGCACCACGTGGGCGAGGCTGTCGCACAACAGCTCTCGACCCGGTTCCACGAGCAGGCGCACGCCGAGGACGTTGGCCAGCGACCCGGTGGGGCACCACAGCCCGGCCTCGTGGCCGAGCAGCCCCGCGACCCGCTCCTCGAGCGCGTTGACGGTGGGGTCCTCGCCGTACACGTCGTCCCCGACCGCGGCGGACGCCATCGCCTCGCGCATCGCGGGGCCGGGACGGGTCAGGGTGTCGGATCGGAGGTCGACCACCTCGTGGTGGTCGTCGGACGTGCGGGGCGGGTGACCGCTGGGCTGCATGAGGTCAACGGCCTCGCAGCATGTCGGAGGCGAGGAACGCGAGCTCGAGCGACTGCTGGTGGTTCAGCCGCGGGTCGCACAGGCTCTCGTACCGCGTGGACAGGTCGGCGTCGGAGATCTCCTCGAACCCGCCGAGGATCTCGGTGACGTCCTCGCCGGTGAGCTCGACGTGCAGGCCGCCGGGCACCGTGCCGACGGCGCGGTGCACCTCGAAGAAGCCGCGCACCTCGTCGATGACGTCGTCGAAGCGACGGGTCTTGTAGCCGCTCGGCGAGCTGAAGGTGTTGCCGTGCATGGGGTCGCAGACCCACAGCACCTGCGCGCCGCTCGCCTGCACCTTCTCGGCCAGGCCGGGCAGGACGTCGCGGATCCTCTCCGCCCCCATCCGCGTGACGAAGGTGAGCCGGCCGGGCTCGCGGGCCGGGTCGAGCCGGTCGATGAGCGCCAGCGCGTCGTCGGCGGAGGTGCTCGGCCCGAGCTTGACCCCGATCGGGTTGCGGACCCGCGACAGGAGGTCGACGTGGGCGCCGTCGAGCTGGCGGGTGCGCTCGCCGATCCAGAGGAAGTGGGCCGACACGTCGTACGGGTCGCCGGTGCGCGAGTCGATCCGCGTCATCGCCCGCTCGTAGTCGAGCAGCAGGGCCTCGTGGCTGGAGAAGAACTCCACCGTGCGCAGGGCGTCGAAGTCGGCGCCGCAGGCGTCCATGAACTGCATGGCGCGGTCGATCTCCGCCGCGAGCGCCTCGTACCGCGCGTTGGCGGCCGAGCCGGCGAAACCCTTGTTCCACTCGTGCACCTGGCGCAGGTCGGCGAAACCGCCTGTGGTGAAGGCGCGGATGAGGTTCAGCGTCGACGCGGCCGTGTGGTACGCCCGCAGCAGCCGCTGCGGGTCGGGCGTGCGCGACCCGGGCGTGAACGCGTAGTCGTTGACGGCGTCGCCCCGGTACGCCGGCAGCGTGACGCCGTCGCGGGTCTCGTCGTCGCTCGAGCGCGGCTTGGCGAACTGCCCTGCCATCCGCCCCATCTTGATCACCGGCATGGACGAGCCGTAGGTGAGGACGACGGCCATCTGCAGCACGGTCTTGATCCGGTTGCGGATCTGGTCGGCGGTGGCGCCGGCGAACGTCTCGGCGCAGTCACCGCCCTGGAGCAGGAACGCGCGCCCGGCGGCGGCCTCGCCGAGGCGCGCGCGCAGCAGGTCGGCCTCGCCCGCGAACACCAGCGGCGGCATGGACGCGAGCTCCTCGCGCACCGCCGCGAGCGCGGCGGCGTCGGGCCACGCGGGCTGCTGGGCCGCCGGCAGGTCGCGGTAGGCGTCCAGGCCCGCCAGCACCTCGGGGGTGGCCACGGCGGACGTGGCGGCGGCGGGCGGGATGGCGGTGCTCACCGCTCCAGGGTAGGACCGTCTCAGGATCCGGTTGCGCTCGCGTCCGGCCACTGGACGCGGGCACGATGACGCCATGACCGTCCGCCGCGTCGCGCTGCTCACCGCCGGGGGCTTCGCCCCGTGCCTGTCCTCCGCCGTCGGCGGCCTCATCGAGCGCTACACCGAGCTCGCTCCCGACGTCGAGATCATCGCCTACCGGCACGGGTACCACGGGCTGCTCACCGGCGACAAGGTCGTCGTCGACGACGAGACCCGCGCCCGCGCAGGGGTGCTGCACCGGTTCGGCGGCTCACCCATCGGCAACAGCCGGGTCAAGCTGACGAACACGGCCGACTGCGTGAGGAAGGGCCTGATCGCAGGAGGGCCAGGACGCGCTGCAGGTGGCGGCCGAGCAGCTCAGCGCCGACGGCGTCGACGTGCTGCACACGATCGGCGGCGACGACACCAACACCACCGCGGCCGACCTCGCCGCGTACCTGCAGGAGCACGACTACGGGCTGACCGTGGTGGGCCTGCCGAAGACGATCGACAACGACATCGTCCCGGTGCGGCAGAGCCTCGGCGCGATCACCGCCGCGCAGCAGGCCTCGCTGTTCGCACGCAACGTGCTGGCCGAGCACGGGTCGAACCCGCGGATGCTCGTCGTGCACGAGGTGATGGGACGGGCGTGCGGCTGGCTCACCGCGGCCGCGGCGCGCGACTACATGGCCTGGCACGCCGAGCAGGAGTGGGTGCCGGCGATCGGGCTCAGCCCGCAGCGCTGGGCGGTGCACGCGGTCTACGTGCCCGAGGTGAAGGTCGACCTCGCCGCGGAGTCCGAGCGGCTGCGCGCCGTGATGGACGAGGTCGGCTGCGTCAACATCTTCCTGTCCGAGGGGGCCGGGGTCAGCGACATCGTCGCCGAGCTCGAGGCGTCCGGCGCGGAGGTGCAGCGCGACCCGTTCGGTCACGTCAAGCTCGACACGATCAACCCCGGGGCCTGGTTCGCGAAGTCGTTCGGCGAGCAGCTCGGTGCGCTCAAGACGATGGTGCAGAAGTCCGGCTACTTCTCCCGGTCGGCGGCGGCCGGGCCCGAGGACCTCGCCCTGATCAAGGAGATGACCGACCTGGCCGTCGACTGCGGCCTGGCGCGCACGCCGGGACTGGTCGGCCACGACCTCGAGCGCGGCGGCGAGCTGCGCGCGATCGAGCTCGACCGGGTCGCCGGCCACAAGCCGTTCGACACCACCGAGCCGTGGTTCGGCGAGCTGCTCGACGCGGTCGGCCAGCCGCGGGGCTGACCTGCTGACGGTCGCGGTCAGCGGGAGGACCAGCCGCCGTCCGAGGCGATCACCTGGCCGGTGACCCAGGCGCTCTCGCGCCCGGCGAGCCACGACACCAGGCGTGCCGCGTCGTCCGGCGTGCCCCACCGCCCCGAGGGCGAGGCGGACCGGACGGCGGCCGCCACCGCGTCGTCGGCCCAGCCCGTGTCGGTCGGCCCGGGGTCCACGCAGTTGACGGTCACCCCGCGCGACGCGAGCTCCACCGCCAGGCTCGCCGTCAGCTGGTGCACCGCGCCCTTGGACGCCACGTAGGCCAGCTCGCCCGGCATGGCGCCGTGGTACTGGCCGGAGGTGAACAGCACGACCCGGCCGCCGTCCTCGCCGACCCGTGCCGCCAGGGCCTGCACGAGCAGCACCGTCGCCCGGGCGTTGACGGCGAAGCTGCGGTCGAGCTCGTCGGCCGCGACGTCGGCGAGCGCGCCCTCGCTGGAGCGGGCGTGGTTGGCCACGAGCACGTCGACCCGCCCGAACGCCTCGACCGCGCGCTCCACCAGCAGCGCGGGCGTCGGCGGGTCGGCGAGGTCGGCCTCGACGAGCTCCACCGGCTGGCCCGCCGCCTGCAGCTCGCCCACCAGCCGCGCGGCACCGCCGTCGTCGGCGCCCCACGGCTGCTCGGCGTCGTGCGGCTCCCAGCCGTGGACGAGGACGGCGAGCCCGTCGTCCACGAGGCGGCGGACGACCGCGGCACCGATCCCCCTCGCCCGGCTGGCCCCGGTGACCAGGGCGACCCGCTGGCCGAGCCGCGGCGCCGTCAGCTCGACCGCGTCGGGCGGGACGCGCAGCTCGCCGTCCGCACCCGTCCACGCCGGCGTCCCCTCGAGCCGCACCGGCGTGGGCAGGTAGAGGGTCAGGTCGGCCACGGCCAGCCAGTGCGACCCGCCGGCGCGTCCGCGCCGTCCGCGCCCTCCGCCACCAGCTCGATGTCCTGGTCGTCGGTCTCCTCGCCGCGGGCGACGTCGCCGACGACCCAGATCCGCCCGAGCCCGGCGTCGGCTGCAGCAGCGTCGACCACCTCTCGCGCACCTCGAGCAGACGGGCACCGAGCGGGCCGACCAGGCGGCGGACCGGCGGGTCGGTACGGGTCAGACCGAGGTCCAGCGTCCAGCCGCTCGCTGCGACCAGCCGGGCCAGCTGGTCCAGGCTGGGCGACCGCCGTCCCTTCTCGAACGACGACACGGCGCTCTGCGGGAGCCCCGCGGCGTCGGCGAGCTGCGCCTGGGTCATCCGCGCCAGCCGGCGCGCCAGCGTGAGCAGCTCGGCCGGCGAGGTCTCCCGGAGCGCGTCGTCGTCGTCCACCCAGCCCCGTCTCGTCGAAGGCCAATATCCCCCAGCGTGATATCGGACGGCGGAACGGCGTTCCGAATATCACCCACCGTGATATCGACCGATGCGGCACACTAGGGTGCGGCCCATGCCTGAGCAGCGTCGCGCCGTCCTGGCCATCGACGAGGGCACGACGGGGGTCACGGCGCTGGTCGTCGACGACACCGGCGGCGTCCTCGCGAAGGGGTACCAGGAGTTCCCCCAGCACTTCCCGCGGCCGGGCTGGGTGGAGCACCAGCCCGAGGAGATCTGGCAGGCGACGCTGTCGCCGGCCGCGACGCGCTGGAGGAGGCCGACGCGGAGCGCGGTGGGTCGGTCGAGGTGGTCGCCGTCGGGATCACCGACCAGCGCGAGACCGCGGTCGTGTGGGACCGCTCCACGCTGTCGTCGCCGCGCCGCGCGATCGTCTGGCAGGACCGGCGCAGCAGCGGGATCTGCACCCGGCTGCGCGAGGGCGGCCACGAGGAGCGCGTCGCCGAGCTCACCGGCCTGCGCCTCGACCCGTACTTCACCGCCACCAAGCTGACCTGGCTGGCCGAGAACGACGAGCGCACGTGGGCCGGCGTGCAGGACGGCTCGCTCGCCGTCGGCACCGTCGACTCCTACCTGGTGGCGCGGCTCTCCGGCGGCAGGCGGCACGCGACCGACGCCTCCAACGCCTCCCGGACGCTGCTGCTCGACCTGCGCACGGGCCAGTGGTCGGACGAGCTGTGCGAGCTGTTCGGCGTCCCGCGCGAGGCGCTGCCCGAGGTGGTGCCGAGCTGGGGCGAGGTCGCGCGCACCGACCCGGGCGCCTTCCTCGGCCTCGACGTGCCGATCGCCGGCATCGCGGGCGACCAGCAGGCGGCGCTGTTCGGGCAGGCCTGCTTCGCGGTGGGCGACACCAAGTGCACCTACGGGACGGGGTCGTTCGTCCTGGTGAACACCGGCGCCGAACCCGTGCCGGCCCCGCTCGGCGAGGACGGCACCGGCCTGCTGTCGACGGTGGCGTGGATGGCGCCGGACGGCGCGATCACCTACGCGCAGGAGGGCTCGATCTTCGTCACCGGCGCTGCGGTGCAGTGGCTGCGCGACGGGCTGCAGATCGTGGGTTCGGCCGCCGAGACCGAGGCGGTCGCCCGCACCGTGCCCGACACCGGCGGCGTGGTGTTCGTCCCCGCGCTCACCGGTCTGGGTGCCCCGGAGTGGGACCCGCAGGCACGCGGCACCATCGTCGGCATCACCCGGGGGACGACGCGCGCGCACCTCGTGCGCGCCACGCTGGAGGCGATCGCGTACGAGGTGCGCGACGTGCTCGGCTCGATCGACCACCAGGTCCCGGTGCTGCGGGTGGACGGCGGTGCCAGCGGCAACGACTGGCTGATGCAGTGGCAGGCCGACCAGCTCGCCGTCCCGGTGGAGCGCCCGACCGTGCTGGAGACCACCGGTCTCGGCGCCGCGTTCCTCGCGGGCCTCGGCACCGGGGTGTGGTCGTCGCAGGACGAGGTGGCGCAGACCTGGCGGCTGGACCGGCGGTTCGAGCCGGGCGAGCGCGACGAGCACGGCTACCGGCGCTGGCGCTCGGCCGTGCAGCGCTCCAAGGGCTGGGCCGCCCTGGTCGACTGAGGCCCGCCGGGGAGGGCAGGAGCCCTAGGGCGCGACCCGGCCGTTCTTCTCGAACGCCGCGTGGGTGAGCGGCATCAGGCCGGCCCAGGCCTGCTCCATCTGCTCGGCGCACATCTCGATCTCGCGCTGCGGGAACGAGGGGAAGTGCGCGTCGTCGCGCTTGGTGCGCAGCGACAGGAAGTTCATCAGCGACCGCGCGTTCACCGTGACGTACATCGAGGAGTAGATCGTCAGCGGGAGCACGATGCGGGCCACCTCGCGCGCCACGCCGGCCGCGAGCATCCGCTGGTACGAGGCGTACGCCGCCTCGCAGACCGCGCGGGTCTCGGTGTCGACCAGCTCGTGCTGCTCCGGCGTGCCCTCGACGAACTCGTAGGCGCCCGGCTTGCCCTGCTGCACCAGCCGGCGCTCCGGGCCCGGCACGTAGAAGACCGGCCGCAGCTCGCGGTAGCGGCCCGACTCCTCGTTGTAGGAGGCGATCCGGTGCCGCATGAACTCGCGGAAGACGAAGATCGGCGCCTGCACGTAGAAGGTCATCGAGTTGTGCTCGAACGGTGAGTTGCCGCACCAGACGGCTTTCCCACCGCGGCGTACGTAGAGGGTCCCGTTGGGGACCGTCGCGCAGTGAACCGTTCCGTCGTAGAGCTCCTCGGTGACCTCACGCCGGCGCGCCTCCTGCGTCCAGCCGACCCGCGGCGTCGCGCGACGCGCCCTGAACAGGGTCACGGTGTGCACCGGCTTGGTCCCGAAGTGGGCTGCGTCGTGCTCGGCACGCGTCCGCACCGATGCCGCCAGACCGGTCTTCAGAGCGATCTCCTGCACCTGACCGGCCAGCACGTCGCTCGTGGTCGTGTACACGCGCTTCCCCGCGGTGGACACCGAGCCGTCGGAGGCCATCAGGCCCTCGAGCAGCGCATCGAGGGACGCGCTGTCCGTCGCCAGCACGTCGGTCGGCACGAGCTTGACCCGGTCGCCGTCGTAGCACCGCTTGGCGAACAGCCGGAAGTCCTCGTCGCACCGCAGGTAGTACCGGTCGTCGCGACGTGTCACCTCGAACCCGCACTCGGCCGCCCAGCGGTGCAGCGAGCTGATCTCACGCTCCTTGCGGAGCCGGAACGTCGGTGTGCCGCCGTCGGAGGAGTGACCGTCGCCGATGAAGAAGCCGAGCAGCGAGAACCACGCGGGCGGGAAGTCGAGCGGGTACTCGCCCTCCCACCGACCGCCCCCGAGCTGTAGCCGGTGACTGGCGCGGAGCAGGTCGGTGGCCGGTACCAGCTCCCACCGCTCACGACGGGGCTGACGCCTGCGACGGGCCCACATCCGGTGGTCGGGGGTCACCAGCAGGTTCACGTGCGCCGTGCGGATCGAGATCATCGAGCCGGTGTGTCGGCGGCGAACGAGGCGCAACGGCCGCTGGTACTCGATCTCGCCGTCGGCCGACAGGGTCGCGAGCCGATCCGTGCCGCAGACCTCGGACCACCGCAGCCACCCGCGCGCGCTGAGCACCTCGGTGTCGTCGTCGTAGCACCCGTGCCGGTCGCGCATCAGGTAGTTGATCAGCCCGCCCGACCGGCTGGCGTCGGCGTCGACGTCCTCCAGGCTGGACTCGCCCTTGGTGGACACCCGCGCCGCGAACAGCACGTCGGCGTCCTGCGCCGAGGCGCGGACGAGCTCGACCGTGACGTCGGAGCGGAAGACGACCTCATGACCGGCGGCGGGGGTGTCGTTCACGTCGCGAGCCTAGCCAGCGGCACCGACGTCCCCGCGCAGGCGCAGCCGCACACCGCCGGAGTCGTCGTCGCGCACCACCTCGACCGCGGACAGGTCGCCCACCACGAGGTCGGCGTCGAGCTCGTCGCGGGGCGTGGTCGTGACGACGGCCAGCGTCGTGCAGCCGGCGGCCCGGGCGGCGCGCAGCCCGTTCGGGGCGTCCTCGACCACCAGGCAGCGGGCGGGGTCGACACCGAGCCGCTCGGCCGCCAGCAGGTACGGGTCGGGTGCGGGCTTGCCGTGCTCGACCATGTCGGCCGTGACCAGCACCGCCGGGGTGGAGTCGACCAGCGTGCCGTCGAGGTCGAGCAGGACGGCCTCGAAGGCGGTGGTCAGGACGGGCGAGGGGACGGGCGACGGATCGACGAGGGGACGGGAGAGGTCACCCGACCGAGCCTAGGAGGGGCGCTGCTGGCCCTGGCCGAGGCCCCGCTTGAGGTCCGACGGCGGACCGGCGGCCAGCCGCTCGGCCTCGTCCCGCTCGATCCGGCTGGTGGCCGCGCACATCGCGCACTGCACCGCGTAGCGGGTGCTGATCGGGAAGGTGGGGATGAAGAACAGCGTGAACTTCGTGACCCGCTTCTCGATCCGCTGCGCCGCCGGGTTGCCGCACACCCGGCACACCAGGGTGAGGACGGCGAGCACGGTCACGTACGCCTTGGTCCCGAAGATGACGAGCACCCGCACACCGTAACCCGCGCGGGCCGCGCCGACCCGGCGGCTGAGAGGATGCCGAGGTGGAGACGCCCGATCTGCTCGGCCCCGTGGGGGCGGACGCCTCCGTGCGCCCCGCCACCGGGGGCGACCTCGACGCCGTGGGCGCCGTCCACTCCCGGTCGTGGCGCAGCGCCTACGCCGACCACCTGCCGCGCGAGGTGCTCGACGCGCTGGACCCCGACGCGCTGGCGGGCGCCTGGTCCGGTGCGGTGACCGCACCACCCAGCCGCGGGCACCACGTGCTCGTGGCGTGCGCGGGCAGCACCGTCGTCGGCTTCCTCGCGGCCGACGACACCGGCGAGCTGATCGGCCTGCACGTCGACCCGGCCCACCAGCGGCGCGGGCACGGCTCGCGCCTGCTGGCCGCCGCCGCCGACCTCGCGCGCGACGGCGGCGTGACCGCCCTCACCGCGTGGTGCCCGGTGGTCGACACCACGCGCCGCGCCTTCTTCGAGTCCGCCGGCTTCGGTCCCGACGGCGCGTGGCGCGAGCTGGAGGTCCCCGGCGCCGACGGGTTGCGCGAGGCGCGGCTCGTCGCGGCGCTGGACGCGCGCACCGTGAGCGCACCGTGAGCGCACCGTGAGCGCACAGGGCGTCCCCGCGTGACCCCGCACCTGAGAGCGGCCACCCGGCAGGGCATCTCGGTGGGACTGGCCACCGGCGTCTACGGGATCTCCTTCGGCGCCCTCGCGGTCGCCGCCGGTCTCGACGTCTGGCAGGCCTGCGCGCTCAGCCTGCTGATGTTCACCGGCGGCAGCCAGTTCGCGTTCGTCGGGGTGGTCGGAGCGGGCGGCGCCGGGGTCGCGGCGACGGCGGCCGCCGCGCTGCTCGGCGCACGCAACGCGATCTACAGCCTGCAGGTGGCGCCGATGCTCGGCGTCTCCGGGCCGTCGCTCGGGACCCGCGCCCGCCGCGTGGCCGCGGCCCACCTGACGATCGACGAGTCCACCGCCGTCGGCATCGCCCAGGAGGTGGGACCCGCGCGGCGGCGCGGGTTCTGGGTCACCGGGATCGCGGTCTTCGTGCTCTGGAACGCCACGACCCTGGCCGGCGCCCTGCTCGGCGACGTGCTCGGCGACCCGCGCCGCTGGGGTCTGGACGGCGCAGCCGCCGCGGCCTTCCTCGGCCTGCTCTGGCCGCGGCTGCGGACCGCCGACCTGCGTGCCGTCGGCGCGGTCGGCGCCGTCCTCGCGGCCGCGGCCGTCCCGCTCGCACCGCCGGGGGTGCCCGTGCTGGTGGCCGGAGCCGGTGCCGCGGCCGTCGCGTGGTGGCGGCTCGCCCGCGGCCGCAGGGCGCAGGGCCTCGGGTGACGCTCTGGACGTGGGTGCTGGTCGCCAGCGCCGTCTGCTTCGGCTTCAAGCTCGCCGGCCACCTGCTGCCCGAGCGGCTCCTGCACGACGAGCGCGTGGCCGGGATCGCGGGCGCCGTCACGGTCGGGCTGCTCGCGGCGCTGGTCGTCACCCAGACCGTCGCCGACGGCCGCTCCCTCGTGGTGGACGCCCGGCTGCCCGCGCTCGCCGTGGCTGCCGTCCTGCTCGTGCTGCGGGCACCGTTCGTCGTGGTCGTCGTCGCCGGCGCGGTCGTGGCCGGCGGCCTGCGGGCGCTGGGGTGGGGATGACGCACGCCGCACCGCTGCTGCCCGCCCCGGCCCCGCGCCGGCTGGTGGGTGTCGACCTCGCCCGCGGCCTGGCCCTGCTGGCGATGATGGCCGTGCACGTCGTGCCGTCGACCACCGGCGGCGTGGTGCACCCGCTGCAGCTGGCGTTCGGCGGCCGCGCCTCCGCCCTGTTCGCCGTGCTCGCGGGCGTCTCGCTCGCTCTCGTCTCGGGACGCGAGCGGCCGCCGCGCGGTGACGCGCACCTGTCCGCCGCCCGCGGCCTGGCCGC
This sequence comes from uncultured Actinomycetota bacterium, assembly GCA_963750285.1. Classification (GTDB taxonomy): domain Bacteria; phylum Actinomycetota; class Actinomycetes; order Actinomycetales; family CAWJMD01; genus JBBQSN01. The sequence goes on from CAVVQA010000005.1 coordinate 506,234, forward strand.
CCGGGCCGCGGTCGTGGCGCTGGTCGGTCTGACGCTCGGGTCGGTGTCGACGACGATCGCGGTGATCCTGGTCAACTACGCGGCGCTGTTCGTCGTGGCCACGGCCTTCCTCGGCCTCGGTGCCCGCGTCCTGTGGCCGCTCGCCGGCGCGTGGCTGGTGCTGTCGCCCGTGGTGAGCCAGCTGTGGCGCCCGCACCTGCCGCCCGGCCCCGGCGCGGTGCCGAGCTGGCTGGGTCTGCTCGACCCGTCCGCGTTCGTCACCGAGCTGTTCGTCACCGGCTACTACCCGGTGCTGACGTGGACGGGCTACCTGCTGCTCGGCCTCGCCGTCGGCCGCAGCGGCTGGCTGCAGCGCGGCCCGGACTCCCGGGTGGCCCTCGTCGGCGCCGGTGGGCTCGTCGTCGCCGTCGCCGCGAAGCTGCTCTCGTCGGTGCTGCTCGGACTCCCCGGGGTGCTCGACCGGCTCGTGGTGCCGCCCGGCGCGCCGCTCGACCCGTCCCTCGACCTGGCCCTGCAGACCTCGATGTACGGCGCCGCTCCCACGACGAGCTGGTGGTGGCTGGCCACGAGCGGGCCGCACTCCGGTACGCCGCTCGACCTGCTCCACACGGCCGGCTGCGCGCTCGCGGTGCTGTGCGCCACCACGCTGCTGGCCAGGTCCGCGACCGTCCGGCGGCTGCTGCTGCCGCTCGCGGCGACGGGCTCGATGACGCTGACGCTGTACTCCCTGCACGTGGTGGTCGAGGCGGTGCGGCACTCGGTGTCGGCCGCACCGGCGTCGCAGGCCGTCACCGTGTGGGTCGTGCAGGTCGTGGCCGCGCTCGCCGTGGCCACCACGTGGCACCTCGCGGCCCGCCGGGCGGGGCTGCCACCGCGCGGCCCGCTGGAGGCGCTCGCCGCCGAGGCGTCCCGCACGGCCTCAGGGCGACATCAGTCAGTGTGACAAGGGTGAGCCGAGTGCTAGCCGCGGACCCAGACCCGCAGCGGCCCGAGCACCGAGAACCCCTCGCCCGCAGCCGCATCCAGCGCGGCACCGTGCTCGTACCCCACCACCGGGCAGGTCGCCGAACCGGCGTCGCACGCCGTGCACGAGGGCGGCGACGACGTCACCGAGGTCGTCGTCACGCGCTGCTTCCACGTTCGACAGGCCGATCACCGCGCCGTCCCGGTGCCCGGTCCCCCGGCCGACCACCGTCCCCGCGTCCACGACCTCGAGCAGCACGACCTCGGGCCCGAGCCCGTCGTCGCCCGCCTCCCGCGCCGCCGCGCCCGTCGACCGCGCCGGACCGACGAGCCCGATCCACGACGCGTCGAACAGGAGGTCGAGACCCGCTGGGGCGAGGTCGATCAGGGCGAACGAGTCCTTGACGCCGACCGGGTGCCGGTCGACCGACGACGGCGAGCACCTCGTCCGCCGTGGCGTCCGGCACGAGCGTCATCGCGTCCGGGTAGAACGCCGGCGGCGCGGACGTGGTGACCTGCACGCGGCCGTCGTCCGACCACGTCGACGCCCTGCGCCGCGCAGACCAGCGCGCACCAGGACGCGTTCTCCCGCACCGCCTCCGCGAGCAGGTCCATCAGCGCGTGCCGTGCATCCGGGCCGCCTGGCGCATCGCGGCGCGGGCCCGCCGTCGGTCTCCGGCGGCGTCGTACGCGCAGGCCAGGCGGAACCACGAGCGCCAGTCGTCGGGCGCGGCGTCGGCCTCGGCCTGGTAGCGGGCGAAGGCCTCGTCGGCGGCGGCGCGCACCACGCGACCGCCGGGCGTGCGCGGCAGGTCGTCGACCGGGAGACCGTCCTCGGACTCGAGCACCCGCGCCATCCGCTCGGTCTCGGCGCCGAACCGCACCTCGCGCAGCACCGCCGCTCCGACCAGCACGGGGACGACGAGCAGCGCCACCCCGAGCGCGACGCCGACCGGCTCGCCGGACGTCACGAGCAGCCAGCCGCGCTGGCCGACGAGCACCACGTAGAGCAGGCAGAGGGCGACCAGGACGAGCAGCGAGGACCTTGGGGCGCAACGGGATCCGGCCCTCAGAGACCGAGGTAGTGCTCGAGGCCGACGGTCAGGCCGGGCCTCGACGCCACCGTCCGCACACCGAGCAGGACGCCGGGCATGAACGAGGACCGGTCGAACGAGTCGTGCCGGATGGTCAGCTGCTCCCCCGGCCCGCCGAGCAGGATCTCCTCGTGCGCCACCAGGCCGCGCAGCCGCACCGAGTGCACCGCGATGCCGTCGACCCGGGCGCCGCGGGCGCCGTCGAGCGCCGTGGTGGTGGCGTCCGGCGGGTCGCCGAGCCCGGCCTCGCGGCGCGCGGCGGCCACCTGCTCGGCCGTGTGCCGCGCGGTGCCGGACGGCGCGTCGACCTTGTCCGGGTGGTGCAGCTCGATCACCTCGACCGACTCGAAGTGCGGTGCCGCCAGAGCCGCGAACCGCATCGCCAGCACCGCGCCGAGGGCGAAGTTCGGTGCGACCAGCACGCCGACCTCCGGGTGCCCGGCGAGGTCGGCGCGGACGGCGTCCAGGCGCTCGGCGGTCCACCCGGTGGTGCCGACCACGGCGTGGATCCCGTGGCCGACGCAGAACGCGACGTTGGCCGGCGCGGCGTCGGGCACCGAGAAGTCGACCGCCACCTGCGCCCCGGCCTCGACCAGCGACCGCGGGTCGTCCCCGGCGTCGACGCGGGCGACCAGCTCGAGGTCGTCGGCGCCGTCCACCGCGGCGCACGCGGCCGTCCCCATCCGCCCGGCGGCGCCCAGCACGGCCACCCGCGTTCTCTCGCTCACGACCGCAACCCTAGCCGCGCGCCCGGAGGCCGGGCTCAGACCTCGAACCGCACGCCCTGCGCCAGCGGCAGCTCACCGGAGTAGTTCACCGTCGTCGTCATCCGGCGCATGTAGGCCTTCCAGGAGTCCGAGCCGGACTCGCGTCCGCCGCCGGTCTCCTTCTCGCCGCCGAACGCCCCGCCGATCTCGGCGCCGGACGTGCCGATGTTGACGTTGGCGATGCCGCAGTCCGAGCCGGTGGCGGAGACGAACAGCTCGGCCTCGGCCTGGTCCTGGGTGAAGATGCTCGACGAGAGGCCCTGCGGGACCGCGTTGTTCAGCGCGATCGCCTCGTCGAGGGTGTCGTACGTCAGCACGTACAGCACCGGCGCGAAGGTCTCCGTCCGGACGACCTCGCCCTGGTCCGGCACACGCACCACGGCCGGCTCGGCGTAGTAGGCGTCCGGCGCCGCGTCGGCGAGCCGGCGGCCCCCGCCGGCCAGCACCTTCCCGCCGGCCTCCGCGGCGGCCGCGAGGGCGTCCTGCATCGCGGTCCAGGCCCGCTCGCCCACCAGCGGGCCCACCAGGGTGCCGTCGGCCAGCGGGTCGCCGACCGGGAGCCGCCCGTAGGCCTCGACCAGCCGCGCGACGAGGTCGTCGACCACCGAGGAGTGCGCGACCACCCGGCGCAGGGTGGTGCAGCGCTGGCCGGCCGTCCCCGCTGCGGAGAACACGATGCCGCGCACGGCGAGGTCGAGGTCGGCCGACGGCGCCACGACCGCGGCGTTGTTGCCGCCGAGCTCCAGCAGGCAGCGGCCGAACCGGGCGGCGACCCGCGGCCCGACCTCGCGGCCCATCCGGGTCGAGCCGGTGGCCGAGACCAGGGCGACGTCGTGGTGGTCGACCAGCCGCTCCCCCACGTCGGCCGCACCGAGGACGACCTGCCCGAGGTGCTCGGGGGCGCCGACGTCGCGGGCGGCCCGGTCGAGCAGCGCGGCGCAGCCGAGCGCGGTGAGGGGCGTCGCCTCGGACGGCTTCCACACGACGGTGTCGCCGCACACCAGCGCGACCGCGGTGTTCCACGACCACACCGCCACCGGGAAGTTGAAGGCGCTGATCGACGCCGACGACGCCCAGCGGGTGCCAGGTCTCGCTCAGCCGGTGACCCGGACGCTCGGACGGCATCGTGCGCCCGTAGAGCTGGCGCGACAGGCCGACCGCGAAGTCGCAGACGTCGACCATCTCCTGCACCTCGCCCAGGGCCTCGGAGCGGATCTTGCCCGCCTCCAGGCTCACCAGGTCGGCCAGGTCGGCCTTGTGCTCGGTGAGCAGCTCGCCGAGCCGCTTCACCAGCGCCCCGCGCACCGGCGCCGGCACCGCGCGCCACCGCTCGAAGGCGACCGCTGCCCGCGCCACGGCCTCGTCGACCTGCTCCGGGGTGTGCCACGCGATCTCGGCCAGCGCCGTCCCGGTGACCGGCGTCCGGACGACGTGCTCGCCCGCGGGCACCTGCGCCCCGAGCCGGCGCAGCCGGTCGGTCGCGAGGTCGCGCAGGGCGTCGGCGGAGGGCAGGGCGGGCTGGTCGCTCGAGGTCACGACGGCAACTGTGCCACGCGTGGCAGGCTCGCCCCGTGGACGTCCCCGCCGACCGCACCGGGCCCGGCCTGCTGCGGCACCCGACGGCCTGGCGACCGGTGCTCGCCGTCGCCGCGACGCTCCTCGCCGTCCTGGTCGCCACCGCCCAGCGGTACGGCTGGCACCGCGACGAGCTCTACTTCCGGGTCCTCGACCCGGCCTGGGGGTACGTCGACCAGCCGCCGCTGGTGCCCTTCCTGGTCCGCTCGCTGGCCGGCCTGGTCGACGAGCCGTGGCTGGTCCGGCTCCCCGCGGCCCTGTGCGCGGCCGCGTCGGTCGTGGTGCTGGCGCAGGTGGCGCGCGAGCTCGGCGGCTCGGTCCGGGCCCAGGTGCTCGCCGCCGTCGCCGTCGCCGGCGGCACGGTCACCCTGCTGTTCGGCCACGTGCTGCTGACCAGCTCGCTCGACCTCGTCGTCTGGCCCCTGGTCTGCCTGCTGGTGCTGCGGGCCGTCCTGCGCGAGGAGCAGCGGTGGTGGGTGTGGACCGGCCTGGTCGTCGGCCTCAGCACCTGGAACAAGCTGCTGGTGGCGATGCTGCTGGTCGCGCTCGCCGTCGGTCTCCTCGCCACCGGTCGGGGCCGGGTGCTGCTGGGTCGCGGGGTGGTGGTCGGCGGGCTGCTGGCTGCCGCTGCTGGCGGCACCGAACCTGGCGTACCAGGTGACGCACGGCTGGCCCCAGCTCGCGATGGGCGCGGCGCTCGCGCAGGGCAACGCCGCCGAGGTCCGGGTGATGACCTGGGTCTTCCTCCTGATCGCGATGGGCCCGCCGCTCGTGGGCCTGTGGGGCGCGGCGCTGGTGCAGCTGTGGCGGCGGCCGCGGCGTGGCGGCCGGCGCGCTTCCTCGGCGTCGCCCTGCCGGTGCTGGTGCTGCTCACGCTGCTCGCCGGCAGCCAGCCCTACTACCCCGCCGGACTTCTCGCGGTCCTCGTGGCCGCCGGGCTGCGTCCCCGCCGCCGGGCTCACCGCCCGCTCGCGCGGCTGGCGGGTGGCGGTGGCCGCCGGGCCTGGCGCTGAACACCGCGGTCTCGGCCGTGGTGGCGCTGCCGCTGCTGCCCCTCGGCGTCCTCGGGCGCTCGCCCGTCCCGGCGATGAACCAGGTGGCGGCCGACCAGGTCGGCTGGCCCCGCTACACCGAGCAGGTCGCAGCGGTCTGGGACGCGCTGCCGGACGGCGACAGGGCCGACGCCGTCCTGCTCACGTCGAACTACGGCGAAGCCGGGCGCGCTCGCGCGGTTCGGCCCGGCGCTGGGCCTGCCCGCGCCGTACAGCGGGCACAACGCCCTCGGCGCGGCGACGCCGCCGCCGGCCAGCACGTCGACCGTGGTCGTCGTCGGCGACCAGCTGAGCCGCGCTGGAGGCGTCGTTCGCGTCCTGCGAGGTCGTGGCCCGGCTCGACAACGGGTTCGGCGTGGAGTCCGAGGAGCAGGGGGTCCCGGTCGCCGTGTGCCGCGACCCGTCGCTGCCGTGGCCGCGGCTGTGGGACCGGGTGCGGCACCTGGACTGACGCGGTCCCGACCAGGATCACCCGGCGACGACCTCGCGCAGCGCGAGCACGGTCAGCACGGCCGCCTGGGCCGCCTCGTAGCCCTTGTCCTCGGACGAGCCGGGCAGCCCGGCGCGGTCCAGCGCCTGGGCGTCGGTGTCGCAGGTGAGCACCCCGAAGCCGACCGGGACGCCCGGTCGCGACCGCCACCTGCGTGAGACCGGTGGTCGCCGCCGAGCACACGTACTCGAAGTGCGGCGTGCCGCCGCGGACCACCACGCCGAGGGCCACCACGGCGTCGAAGCCGCCACGCGCCAGCCGCGAGGCGGCCACCGGCAGCTCGAACGTGCCCGGCACGCGGACGACGACCTGCTCCGCCCCGGCCTCGGCCAGCGCCCGGTCGGCGCCCGCGAGCAGCCCGTCCATCACGGTCGTGTGCCACTGCGCGGCGACGACAGCCACCCGCATCCCCGCCGCCGACGGCATCGCCAGGTCCGGCGCACCCTCCTTCACGGCCGTACTCCTTCCAGCAGCGGGTCGACCCGGCTCTCGCGCGCAGCCGACACCGGGACGTGCGGCAGGTCGTGCCCCAGCCGCTCCTGCTTGGCGCGCAGGTAGCGCAGGCTGTCGTCGGTGGGCTCCACGAGCAGCGGCTCGCGCCGCACCACCTCGACGCCGTACCGGGCCAGGCCGTCGACCTTGGCCGGGTTGTTGGTCAGCAGCCGCACCGGGCCCGACGCCGAGGTCGGCGAGAACCGCTGCGGCGGAGACGTAGTCGCGGGCGTCGACGGGCAGGCCGAGGTCGGTGTTCGCGTCGACGGTGTCGCGTCCCGCGTCCTGCAGCGCGTAGGCGGAGAGCTTGGGCACCAGACCGATCCCGCGGCCCTCGTGCCCGCGCAGGTAGACCACCACGCCGCGTCCGGCGCGCTGGACGGCGGCGAGCGACGCCTCCAGCTGCGGGCCGCAGTCGCACCGCAGCGAGCCGAGCACGTCGCCGGTGAGGCACTCCGAGTGCACCCGCACCAGCACCGGCTCCGCGCCGGCGGCGGCTGTGACGTCGCCGACCACCAGCGCGACGTGCTCGGTGCCGGCGTTGTCGCGGTACCCGTGCGCGGTGAACTCGCCTGCGCGGGTGGGCAACCGGGTCGAGGCGGCCCGCTTCAGCACCGGTCGCGACGGCACCGCGGCGGCCGCGGCGTCGCCACCGAGGTGGGCGACGAGGTCCTCGATCGTCACCATCGCCAGGCCGTGCTCGTCGGCGAACGCCCGGCACGACGTCGCCCGCCGCATCGAGCCGTCGTCGTCGACCAGCTCGACGATCACGCCCGACCGGCGCGCAGCCCGCGAGCCGGGCGAGGTCGACCGCCGCCTCGGTGTGGCCGGGCCGCACCAGCACCCCGCCGCGGCGCGAGCGCAGCGGCGCGACGTGACCCGGGCCGCACCAGGTCGGACGCCGTGGTGGTGCCGTCGGCGAGCAGCCGCACGGTGCGGGCGCGGTCGGCGGCGCTGATGCCGGTGCCGACGCCGTCCCGGGCGTCGACGGTGACGGTGAACGCCGTCCCCATCGACTCCTCGCCGCGGGCCACCATCAGCGGGAGCCCGAGGTGGTCGGCGCGGTCGTCCTCCATCGGCGCGCAGACGTAGCCCGTCCCGTGCCGGACGAAGAACGCCATCCACGCCGTGGTGACGTGCTCGGCGGCCATCACCAGGTCGCCCTCGTCCTCGCGGTCGGCGGCGTCGAGGACGAGAACCGGCCTCCCCGCGGCGATCTCGGCGACCGCGTGCTCGATCGGATCCACCCGGACGCTCATCGTCGTACCTCCTCCTGCTTCGGACCGGCGGCGAAGGCCGCGATCCGCTCGACGTACTTGGCGAGCACGTCCACCTCCAGGTTCACCGGCGCGCCCACGGGGGCGCGGCCCAGCGTCGTCAGCGCGAGCGTGGTGGGGATCAGCCCGACCTCGAACCAGGCCAGCCGCCTCGTCCGGCGCGCTCACGGCGGTGACCGTCAGCGAGACGCCGTCGACGGTCACCGAGCCCTTCTCGACCAGGTAGCGCGCCAGGCCCGGCGGCACCTCGACCCGCACCCGCTCCCACCGGTCACCCGGCTCGCGCATCGCGACCGTGCCGACGCCGTCGACGTGGCCCTGCACGACGTGGCCGCCGAACCGGCCGTCCGCCGGCATCGCCCGCTCCAGGTTGACCCGGTCGCCGGCCACGAGACCGCCGAGCGAGCTGCGCGACAGCGTCTCGGCCATCACGTCGACCGCGAACCGTCCGCCCGACGGGGACTCGTCGGTGACGGTGAGGCAGACCCCGTTGACCGCGATCGACGCGCCGTGCACGGCGTCGGAGGTGACCAGCGGCCCCTCCACGACGAGCCGCGCCGACCCGCCCTCGCGCTCGAGCCGCACCACGGTGCCGAGCTCCTCCACGATCCCGGTGAACATCAGCCGACCTCCTGCTGGTCGTCGTCGATCCGGTCGCCGGCGGGCCGTCGCGGCACCGCGGTGATCTTCAGGTCCGCGCCCGTCCGGACGACGTCGACGACGTCGAGCCGTGCGGCGTCGTCGATGGTGGCGATGCCGAGGTCGCCCACCGCGGCCGGTCCGGCGCCGAGCAGCACCGGAGCGAGGTAGACGACCACCTCGTCGACCAGCCCGGCGCGCCAGAACGCACCGGCGAGCACCGGGCCGCCCTCCACCAGCACGCGTCGGGCGCCGCGCTCCCACAGCGCGGCGAGCACCTCGGCGGGGTCGTGGGTGGCGAGCACGACGGTCGGGGCCGCGTCGTCGAGAACGGCTGCGCCGTCGGGGATCTCGCGCTGCCCCACGACGACGCGCAGCGGCTGGTGCTCGCGCGGCAGATCGGCCCCGGCGGGGTCGCGGGCGGTGAGCCGGCAGTCGTCGACCAGCACCGTGCCGGTGCCCACGACGATCGCGTCGAGCCGGGCGCGGTGGGCGTGGGCGTCGGCGCGCGACTCCGGCGAGCTGATCCAGCGGGCGCTGCCGTCGGCGGCGGCGACCCGGCCGTCCAGCGTCGGCGAGAGCTTCCAGGTGACGTGCGGCCGCCCGAGCCGCGCCGCGGCGAGCCAGGCCCGGTCGACAGCGGCGGCCTCGTCCTCCAGCACGCCGGTGACGACCTCCACCCCGGCCGCGCGGAGCACGTCGGCTCCCCCGCCGGCCCCGGCGGACGGGTCGAGCACGCCGACGACCACGCGCCGGACGCCGGCGTCGAGCAGGGCCTGCGTGCACGGCCCGGTGCGCCCGGTGTGCCGGCACGGCTCGAGGGTGACGACGGCGGTGTCCGGCGCGCCGAGCGCGGGGTCCCAGGCGGCGAGGGCGTCGACCTCGGCGTGCGGGGTGCCGGCGCCGCGGTGCCGGCCGTGCGCCCGGGCCACGCCGCCGGCGTCGAGCAGGACGCAGCCGACGCGCGGGTTCGCCCCGGGGCGGACGGCGGGGTCGGCGGCCAGCTCGATCGCGCGGCGCATCGCGGCCAGCTCGCCCGCCCAGACGGGGGCGGCGGCGCGCACGCGGACGGCAGGGTGCGCGACGACGGGGCCGTCGTCGGGCTGCTGGGGGGTGCCCACCGGTCCTCCGTCCGCTCGGGCGCGGCACCGGGGTACGTCGGCGAGCGGCCGTGCGCGCGGACGGGTCGGCACCGTCACCTGCGTGACGGAGCACCGCACCGGCCGACGACGACCCTCGGCGTGCTGCCTCCCATCCGGACTCTCACCGTCGGTCCTGGAGTTCCACCAGGTCAACCGGCCGCTGGCTGCGGTCGGGTCGCGGACTGTCACCGCCGGTTCGGAATTGCACCGACCCCGGAGCACGCGCAGATCTGTGTCTGCCACTCACGGGCCGTGCGGCCCGCACCGCCAGTATGCACCGCGCTCGCGGCCGCCACCCCATGACGTGCGTCACCGGCGCAGATCGCCACCCGATCCTCGAGTGTGGGCGGCCGGCGCGACACGCCAGCGTGTCGCGCGCCTCGGTCACACCTCGCGGGGTCGGCGGGTGAGGAGCGGGTGCGGGGCTCCCGGACCGGCAACCTGCCATGCTGGCCGCCGTGCCTGCCACCGACGACGTCGAGCGCCGGATCCGCGCCGCCCTCGACGACCGGACCCTGCAGGTGCACCACCAGCCCATCGTCGACCTCCCGTCGTGCCGGGTCGTGGGCCTGGAGGCGCTGGTGCGCTGGTCGGCCGACGACCCCGGCCCTGCGATCTCGCCGGCCGAGATCGTCGAGGCGGCCGAGCGCGGTCCGCTGATCCGCGAGCTGGGGAAGTTCGTCCTCGACCAGGCGGTCGCCGACCTCGTCCGGCTCTTCCCGGACCCGGACGACCGGGTCACGTTGTGCCTCAACGTCTCTGCCGCCCAGCTGAGGGACGACGAGCTGGTCGAGCACGTGCGCGACCTGCTGGCCCGCACCGGCTGGGACCCGCGGCTGCTGTGCCTGGAGGTCACCGAGACGGTGGCCCTGCAGGACATCGGGCAGGCCGCCGCGCGGCTGACCGCCCTGCGCGACCTCGGGTGCACGGTCTCGCTCGACGACTTCGGCACCGGGTGGTCCTCGCTCGGCCTGCTGCGCGACCTCCCGCTCGACACGGTGAAGATCGACCGCTCGTTCGTCGAGCACGTGCACGCCTCGTTCACCGACGCCGTGCTGGTCCGCTCGATCATCGAGACGGCCCACGTGCTGGGGCAGCGGGTCTGCGCCGAGGGGGTGGCCCTGCCCGAGCAGGCCCGCCAGCTCACCGCGATGGGCTGCGACCGCGCGCAGGGCTGGTGGTTCGGGCGGCCGGTGCCGGCCGGGCCGGAGCTGGTCGAGGCCGTCACCGGCGTGCGGCACGGGCTGGCGACCGGGCAGCCACCACCGCTGCGGATCGGCGAGCGCGACGAGCTGGTGGTGGTGACCGACGACCAGCACCTGATCGGGTACGCCTCGGCCGGGAGCATCCCCCTGCTGGGGGTCTCCCCCGCCTCGATGGTCGGCCGCCGGCTCGAGTCCTTCGTCGTGGACGAGATCGGCGAGGAGGGCGAGCACACCGTCCAGGTGCACCACGGCGACGGGCACCCGCACTGGCTGCGGCTCACCACCCAGCGCCGCCGGATCGGACCGGCCGCCGACGGCAGCCCGCGCGAGCAGGTGCTGTGGGTGGGCGTCGACGCCACCGCCGCCAAGCGCGGCCAGGACGCGCTGGCGGCGTCCGAGGTGCGGTTCCGGACGGTCTTCGACGCCGCCCCGATCGGGATGGCGATCAACACCCTCGACGGCTGGTTCCTGCGCGCGAACGAGGTGTTCGCGCAGATGGTGGGTCGCAGCAACGACGAGCTGATGGCGCTGCGCTACCAGGACATCACCCACCCCGACGACGCCGAGGCCGACGTCCGCAACACCGAGGAGCTGCTCATCGGCGGGACGGCGACCCACAGCGTCCGCAAGCGGTACCTGCACGCCGACGGCCACGTGGTCACGGTCGACCTGCGCTCGTCGCTGGTGCAGGACGCCGACGGCGGCCCGGCCTACGTCGTGGTCCACCTGGTGCCGGTGGACGGCGCGTGAGCTCGGGCGAGAGTGTGAGCGCCCGCCCGTTCGCCAGAGCCGCGTCCACCGCGAACACGCTGACCGTGTACCAAGCGCACTTGTCTCTGACGGAGTGGATCCGGACGACCATGTGACGTGGCTGGCGCTGCACCGCTCCGGCCCACGAGCGGCCGCGGAGCAGGGAGCTCTCGGCGGCGATCGCGCGGCACCCGCCGAACCACGACCGCGCCTTGGTCGGCCGTCGTTGATCGGAGGGCTAGGCGTCCTCGAGCGTCATCAGCACCGCCGCGGCCAGCTTCGCCGGACACCGGGACACCACTTCACCCGAAGAGTCACCGCGACGACGATCAGGGTTCGGTGACGTCCAGCAAGTACCCTGCCCACGGTTCGCTGGTGGCGCACGGGTGCTCGTTCCACGACGCAGTCGGCCCCACGTAACCGCCTCCGAGTGCTACTTCGTCGCCCGTGCGTGCAACAACGGCGCCCGACTCGTCGACGAGCGCGGTCTCGTTCGAGCTCTCGGGACGGACCGACCAGCCTGCGGGCCACACGACGGGTACGAATTCGCCTTGGACATCAAGCCCCGGACAGCCCGCCTCTGAACCCAGCTGCACCGTTCCTTGGATCCGTGCGAGCTCGTGCGCGCCGCTGTTCGACGGGACGACCATGATGTCCAGGTTCGGTGCCGGCGCCGTCTTGCGCGGGGGTTGCACGTCGAGGTTGTGCACACGACGAACGGACGACAGTTCTGGGCTGCACGTCTCTTCGTCCCAGTAGGAGGGGCCGCCGCCCGCGGAGATGAGATCGCCGTCCGTCGCACGGAGGGTGCCTGACGGGTCGACGACCTCCCACTTTCCGCGGTCGCCGATGCGCGCTGTCCAGCCCTTGGGCCACACAACGGCGACTTCGACCCCGTCGCCGTCCCGGACGATGGTGGGACACCCGTCCTCCGAGATGAGCAGCTGCCCACCCATCCCCGCCTGGAACTGGACCTTGACTCCATCCGGATCGGTCATCACCGGTAGCGCCACCGATTCAGATCTAGCAGCCACGTCCAAGCGAGCATCCGTGCGCTGGTCCGCGATGAGCCCGATCCCACCAACCATCGCGGCGACGACGAGGGCCGTACCACCGAGAGTCAGGCGTCGCCGCATGCGCAGCTGTGTGCCGCGGCGCCGGGCAGCATCGGCGATGGGGGGCAGATCCCGAACCGACCGAGCCTCGCGCTCGAGGTGCGCCCTCAGTTCCGCCGCGTCGCGTTCGGTTGTCGTCATAGCAATTTCGCCCTCTCGATCATGAGTTGAGGATCGGCTGCTCGGACTGCCGCAAGGGCCCTGGCGGCCGTCGACCGAACGGTGGCCTCACGGATCCCGAGGAGGTTCGCGATCTCGCTGTCGGGCAGGTCGACGTAGTAGCGCAGCACGAGCACGGTGCGCGCCTTCGGGCTGAGACCCCTGAGGAGCTGCTGAAGATGCGAGCGGTCGTCAGCGCCGGTGTCTGCCTCTGCGCGCTGGTGGTCGCCCCGTCGGTGATCGAAGACCTCCAAGACACGCTTGCGCCGCTGCCCGCTCAGGTAGTGATTCACGAGGACTCGTCGCAGGTACGCCTGCGGATTGTCTGCGCTGGCCACTCGCGACCACTTCGCGAATGCGATGGCGAAGGTCTCCTGGACGAGGTCCTCCGCGAGGTTCCGATCGTGACAGAGAAGGTAGGCAACGCGATGGAGGCGACTCTGCGCGCCAGCGACCAGCTCGTCGAACTCCATCTCGCCCCCTCCTGGCGTCTGTGTCAGCTACCCCCTAGATGCGCCGACTCACTGCAACCGTTGCATCGTGGGCTGACCGGATGAAGAACCCCTCGACGGCGACGTCTCACAAGAGCAGCAGATTCAGCCAGTGTCAGGTAGAAGCGGGCTGGTGCGCGTCTCGTCGTAGGCCTTGCTCGAGGTTCAGTTCGGTCTCCCCTGTTGACGACGGCTTCTCTGTCTTGTACGTGAGTTGCTTCGTCGCGTGGCCATCGCTCTCATCGAGGTCGTGCCAACCGCGACGGGGCTGATGGTGAGCACCGGCGATTCGCTGGTCATCCCGTCCAAGAAGAACCGCATGACCACGCTCTTGGTCAGCGCGTCATCCAGGGCGGGCTGTCGGACGAGGCGGTGGAACGCTACGTGGGCGTCGATCCGCGACCTCACACCGCTGATGCACCCGATCCGTGACCTGATGCACGCCGGCCGTCACGACGACGGGCAGGCGCTGCTGCCCAAGGAGCCGCCGTACGAGGTCGAGGCTCGCCTCGCCGCCTCGATCAGCGCTACGGCGTGACCTCCCGGCGACCGGTCAGGGCAGGGTGTCGACCGGGTCGGCGTCGAACGGGCCGACCACGGTGAGCGAGCGGGGCCGCGCGAACAGCTCGGCGGCCAGGTCGCGCACCTGCTCGGCGGTGACGGCGCGGATCCGGCGCAGCGACTCGTCGAGGCTGACGAACTCGCCGTAGACCAGCTCGGCCTTGCCCAGCCGCGACATCCGCGAACCGGTGTCCTCCATGCCGAGCACGAGGCCGCCGCTGAGCTGGCCGATGCCGCGCTCGAGCTCGGCGTCGTCGACCAGGTCGGTGGCGAGCCGGGCCCACTCGCTGGTGAGCAGGTCGACCACCTCGCCGACGCGGGCCGGGGTGCAGCCGGCGTACATGCCGAAGTAGCCGGAGTCGGAGTAGGCGGACGGAGAACGAGTAGACCGAGTACGCCAGGCCGCGCTTCTCGCGCACCTCCTGGAACAGCCGGCTGCTCATGCCGCCGCCGAGGACGGCGTTCAGCACCGACATCGCGTACCGGCGCGGGTCGGTGGAGCAGATGCCCAGGCCGCCGAGCAGCAGGTGCGCCTGCTCGGTGCTGCGCCTGACCGTCAGGACGCTGCCGGCGTCGGCGCCGACGGGCTCGAGCCCGCCGCTGCCGTCCCCGGCCGGGCGGGCGGCCAGCGGCTCGACGCCGTCGTCGACGGGCCAGCCGTCGTGCCGCAGCGCCTCGACCACCTGCTCGCAGAGCCGGTCGTGGTCGACGCCACCGGCGGCGGTGACGACGAGGCCGGCGGGCCGGTAGTGCTGCTGGTAGTGGTCCCAGACGGCGTCGCGGGTCACGGCGCGGATCGACTCCGGCGTGCCGCCGATCGGCCGGCCCAGCGGGTGGCCGCCGAGCACCTGCTCGGAGAACCGCTCGTGGGCGACGTCGGCCGGGTCGTCGTCGTTCATCGCGAGCTCCTCGAGGATGACGCCGCGCTCGGCGTCCAGGTCCTCGGGGGTGATCGTCGCGGAGGTGACCATGTCGCCGATGACGTCGACGGCCATCGGCAGGTCGTTGTCGAGCACCCGGGCGAAGTAGCAGGTGTGCTCCTTGCCGGTGACCGCGTTCGCCTCGCCGCCGACGGCGTCGAACGCCTCGGCGATGTCGAACGCGCTGCGGCGGGTGGTGCCCTTGAACAGCAGGTGCTCGAGGAAGTGCGTCGAGCCGTGGTGGCCGCTGGTCTCGTCGCGCGAGCCGACCCCCACCCAGGCGCCGAGCGTGGCCGAGCGCAGGCCCGGCATCTGCTCGGTGAGGACCCGGACGCCGCCGGGCAGGACGGTGCGGCGCACGCGGCCGGACTGCTCGTCCGCGCGCACACCCCCGTCCTGCCCGACGGCGTCGGGCTGGAGCTGGTGACTCACCTCAGGCGTTCGCGTCCGCGGACTCCGTGGCGGTCGCGTCGGCGCTGGCGTCCTCGTCGAGGACCGGCACCAGCGAGAGCTTGCCGCGCTGGTCGATCTCGCCGATCTGGACCTGGACCTTCTGGCCCACGCCCAGGACGTCCTCGACGGCGTCGATCCGCTTGCCGCCGACCATCTTGCGGATCTGCGAGATGTGCAGCAGGCCGTCGCGGCCCGGGGTGAGGGAGATGAACGCGCCGAAGCTCGTCGTCTTCACCACGGTGCCGACGTACCGCTCGCCGATCTCCGGCATCTGCGGGTTGGCGATGGCGTTGACCATCGTGCGCGCGGCCTCGGCCGACGGGCCGTCGGTGGCACCGATGTACACGGTGCCGTCGTCCTCGATGGAGATCTGCGCGCCGGTCTCCTCCTGGATCTGGTTGATCATCTTGCCCTTCGGGCCGATGACCTCGCCGATCTTGTCGACCGGGACCTGCACCGAGATCACGCGCGGGGCGTACTGGCTCATCTCGTCCGGCGCGTCGATCGCCTCGTTCATGACGTCGAGGATGTGCAGCCGGGCGTCGCGGGCCTGGGTCAGCGCGCCACCGAGGACCGACGCGGGGATGCCGTCGAGCTTGGTGTCGAGCTGGATCGCGGTGACGAACTCGCGGGTGCCGGCGACCTTGAAGTCCATGTCGCCGAACGCGTCCTCGGCGCCGAGGATGTCGGTGAGGGCGATGTACTGCGTCTCGCCGTCGACCTCGTCGGACACCAGGCCCATGGCGATGCCGGCGACCGGGGCGCGCAGCGGCACACCGGCGTTGAGCAGCGACAGGGTGGACGCGCAGACCGAGCCCATCGAGGTGGAGCCGTTGGAGCTGAGCGCCTCGGAGACCTGGCGGATCGCGTAGGGGAACTCCTCGCGGCTCGGCAGGACCGTCATCAGCGCCCGCTCGGCGAGCGCGCCGTGACCGATCTCGCGGCGCTTGGGCGAGCCCACGCGGCCGGTCTCACCGGTGCTGTACGGCGGGAAGTTGTAGTTGTGCATGTAGCGCTTGCGCGTCTCGGGCGAGAGCGTGTCGAGCTGCTGCTCCATCCGGAGCATGTTCAGCGTGGTGACGCCCATGATCTGGGTCTCGCCGCGCTCGAACAGCGCCGAGCCGTGCACGCGGGGGAGCACCTCGACCTCGGCCGACAGGGTGCGGATGTCGGCCGGGCCGCGGCCGTCCATCCGGATCTTGTCGCGCAGCATCCGCTGGCGCACGGAGGACTTGGTGAGCGAGCGGAACGCCGCGGAGATCTCCTTGTCGCGACCCTCGAACTGCTCGGCCAGGGCCGCCTTGGCGGCGTCCTTGATCTCGTCGAGACGCGACTCGCGCTCCTGCTTGGCGGCGATGGTGATCGCCTGCGCGACCTCGCCCTCGGCCTGCGCCTTGACGGCGTCGTAGGCGTCCTGCTGGTAGTCCAGGAAGCGCGGGAAGTCCTGGGTCTCCTTGGCGGCCTTGTCGGCCACCTCCTGCTGCGCGGCGCACAGCTGCTTGAGGAACGGCTTGGCGGCCTCGAGGCCCTGGGCCACGACGTCCTCGGTCGGCTTGGTGGCGCCGGCCTGGATCAGGTTCCAGGCACCCTCGGGGGCCTCGGCCTCGACCATCATGATCGCGACGTCGGCGTCCGGGCCGGTCACCGACGACGCGGCCGGCGACGACCATGTCGAAGACGGCGTTCTCGAGCTGGTCCCAGGTCGGGAAGGCGACCCACTGGCCGTCGATGAGCGCGACCCGGACGCCGGCGATCGGGCCGGAGAACGGCAGGCCGGAGAGCTGGGTCGACAGCGACGCGGCGTTGATCGCCAGCACGTCGTAGGGGTCCTGCGGGTTGAGCGCGAGGACGGTGATGACGACCTGGACCTCGTTGCGCAGCCCGGAGACGAACGACGGCCGCAGCGGCCGGTCGATCAGGCGGCAGGTGAGGATCGCGTCGGTCGAGGGGCGGCCCTCGCGACGGAAGAACGAGCCGGGGATCTTGCCCGCGGCGTACATCCGCTCCTCGACGTCGACCGTCAGCGGGAAGAAGTCGAAGTGCTCCTTGGGGTGCTTGCCGGCCGTGGTGGCCGACAGCAGCATCGTGTCGTCGTCGAGGTACGCGGACACGCAGCCGGCGGCCTGCTTGGCCAGCCGGCCCGTCTCGAAGCGGACGGTGCGCTTGCCGTACGAGCCGTTGTCGATGACGGCTTCGGCGAAGGTGATCTCGGGACCCTCCATGAAGGGTTGCTCCATTCTCTAGCGGAGCGCAGGCGTCCCGGCCGGTTCTGGTGCACCGGTCTTCGATCGAGGCCCTCGGGGACGGGTGCGGCACGAGGCCGGCCCACCCGGGGGCCACTACCGAGGACCCGTGCCCGCCGTGGGGCCGACGCTCCTGGTGTGTGCTCTGGTTCAGTTGTGAGGGTGCTGCGGGGACGGCCACCTGGGCCGTCCACGCGAAGGACGCGGCCGCTCCCCCAGGGAGTGACCGCGTCCGGTGGTCATCGGCGCAGGCCGAGCCGCTCGATGAGCTTGCGGTAGCGGGTGATGTCCGTCTTGGCCAGGTACTTCAGCAGCCGGCGGCGCTGACCCACGAGCAGGAGCAGACCACGACGGCTGTGGTGGTCGTGCTTGTGCTCCCGCAGGTGCTCGGTCAGGTCCCTGATCCGCTGGGTGAGCATCGCCACCTGGACCTCGGGAGAGCCGGTGTCGCCCTCGACGGTCGCGTACTCGGACATGATCTTCGCCTTGGTGGCGGCATCGAGCGGCACTGTGTTCTCCCTGTGGTCCGTTGCGCGGCGCTCCGGGGCATGTCCACCCGGGCACTGTGGATCCGCGGCCGATCTGACGGCGTCCGTCAGGCTACCAGCGTGCGGCCCGTGCACCCAATCCGGCGGCTCGTGCACCGATCCGGCGGCCCGTGCGCGTCACCGGTGCGGTGCTCCCGGCGGTGCTCGGCCAGCACGTCGCGCCCCCAGTCCGAGCGGACGTCGCGCCAGACGTCGTGCACGTGGTTGCCGCGGCTCTGGACGCAGTCGTGCTCCAGCAGGAACGACTCCCCGCGCACCGCGTAGTAGTACGGGCGCGCCCGCCACCGCGCCACCCGCGCCGCCCTGCCAGGCGAAGGTCACCCCGCCCAGGCCCTCGTCGACCAGCGCGCGCCAGGCCGAGCCGGCGAGCGCGGGCGGGAGCCGGTCGAGGTGGTGCCGCACGAGCAGCTCCAGCAGCCGCGCCTGGCCGGCGTCGAGCGCGTCGTGCCGCACGCCCCGCGGGACGGCGGCCGGGTCGGCCAGCGGGTCGTGGCGGGTGGCGAGGTCGGGCGGCGGCTGCGGCGCCACGACGGCCACCGCCCGCTGGTCGGCGTCGAGCGACGCGAGCAGCGCGTGGCCGAGGAGCTGCTCGGCGGGCAGCGTCCGGTAGCCCGGCGGCGGGCCGTCCGGCACCTGCACGGGGACCCGGGCGGGGTCGGCGCCGAGGAAGCTGGGCGTGCCGCTCACCCGGTCGCCGACGACGCGGGCGTGCACGGCCACGTGGTGGCCGCTGACCCGCAGCAGCCAGGGCCCGTCGCCCCCGGGGTCGCCGAGCACGCGCCACCAGTAGCTGCCGGGGTGCCGCCGCTCGGCGCCGGCCCGCCCGCGCGACTCCTCGAGCACCCGCAGGACGCCGTCGAGCCGCATCACGTCGCGCACCGTCCGGGCGCCCGGACGGCGAGCACGCCGCGTCCAGGACGCGCAGCGCCGCCTCCTGGCCGGCCTCCGTCCATGTCGGCCAGCCGCAGGCCGGGCCGCGGACCGGGCAGGTAGGTCCACTCCCGCACCTCGGCGCCCTCGCCGCCTGCGGCGTCCTGCGCCAGGTCGCGCTGGTCGGCGGGGAGCACCGACAGCCAGCCGGTGACCGCCGACCGCAGCGCGGCGGCCAGGGCGGGCGAGGTGGCCGAGGGCACGTCCCGACGGTAGCCCGCGTCCCGGCCCCCTGCTCGCACCCGGAGCGGTGCTCTGGTCGGATGGGCCGGGTGCGCCCCTCCCAGCCCCTGCCCCTGCGGACCCGGGCCTTCACCCGCGCGCTGCACGCCCTCGGTCGCTTCGACGTCGCGCGGATGGACCTGGACACGATCCGGCGCGGTCCGGGCGCGCGAGTACCCGGCACCGATCACGCGCGCCGTCCTCGGCGGACGCGCAGCGGGCGTCCGGACGACCGGCACCGACGGTGGCCGGCGTCCCGGTGCGGGTCTACCGGCACGGCGAGCACGCCGGCGTCCGGCGCGCCCGTGGTGGTGAACCTCCACGGCGGCGGCTGGGTGCTCGGCAACCTGCAGCAGTCCGAGTGGTCGTGCAGCACGCTCGCCGCGCGGCTCGGTGCGGTGGTCGTCTCGGTCGACTACCGGCTGGCTCCCGAGCACCCGGCGCCCGCCGGCTTCGACGACTGCTGGGCGGTGGTGCGGCACCTGTCCCGCGACGCGTCCGAGGTCGGCGGCGACGCCACCCGCGTGGCGGTCACCGGCGACAGCGCGGGCGGCAACCTGGCGGCGCTCGTCGCGATCGCGCACCGCGACGCGCTGCGGGCGGGCGGCCCGGACGCCCCGGCCGCGCCGCTGCGGCACCAGGCGCTCGTCTACCCCGCCGTCGACCTCACCCTCGCCTCGCCCTCGATCCACGCGCGGCCGCACGCGCCGGTGCTCCCGCGCCGCAACATCGACCGGTTCCTCGAGCACTACCTCACCGGGTCGCACCTCGGTCCGGCCGACCCCGCGGTGAGCCCGCTGCACGCCGACCTCGAGGACGTCGCCCCGGCACTGGTGATCACCGCCGACAACGACCCGCTCGAGGACGACGGCGAGCGCTACGCCGACGCCCTGCGCGCGGCGGGCGTGCCCGTCCGGTACACGCGGTACGAGCGGGTGCCGCACGGGTTCCTGACGTTCCCCGGCGCCGCACCGGCCGCGCGGCAGGCGCTGGCCGAGCTGGTGCAGGAGCTGGGCGCGCGCGCTCGCCTGAGCACGCCTGGGCCGACGCGCCGACGTGGTCAGCGCAGCGCCTCGTACACGGCCCGGACGCCGACGGCGTGCTCGAGCTCGGTCGTGATCTCGGTGAAGAACTGCCGCCGGTAGGTCTCGTCGGTGATGGCGTAGACGGTGAAGTACAGGCCCGGAGAACGCGGCCAGGAAGATCGACACCTGCACCAGCTCGGTGCTGAGCGACCCGCCGGTCGGCGCCGTGACCCAGCCAGGACTCGACGATCTCGGGCCGGATCGCCACCACCCCGAACAGGGTGAAGAAGGCGAACACCGCGAACGCGAGCAGCAGCACCTGCGTGGCCTGCACGACGAGCAGCACGAGCATCAGGTTGAGCCGCTGCAGCCGGGTGAGGGGCACCCCGAGGGCGGCCCGCTGGTCCGCCGTCAGGCCGGCGAGCAGACCGTCGCACGCGTCCTCCACCGGGGTGCCGCGGCAGGCCCGGCGCAGCGCGTGGCCGTCGTCCTCGTCGTCGACCTCGGAGACGACGCGGTCGACCTCCTCGGGCAGCCGGGCGACGAGGAACAGCACCGCGAGCCCGGCGAACAGCAGCACCGTCAGCCACAGCACGCCGACCGGCAGCGACGACGCGACCTGCCAGACCTCGGTGTTGACGAACATGACGACGAGGAAGAGCAGCAGCAGCGGCAGCGCCCGCGTGACGAGCGGGATCAGCAGGCCGAGCTGGGAGCGGGTGCGGCGCAGCGCCCAGGTGAGCACCGGCCCGAACCGCAGCCGTCGCAACGACCACGCGAACAGCAGCAGGCCGATCACGGTGGCCGAGACCGCGAGGCCGCCCGAGGGCTGGTGCAGCAGGAAGCCCGACCCGACGCCGACCGCGACGGCGACCAGCGCCGCGAGCAGGACGATCCGGGTCAGCCGGCCGCGGACGAGCAGCCGCTGGACCCGGTCGTGCTCGGCGTCGACGAACCACGGCAGGCCCTGCGACAGGAACCAGTGCTCGGCCGCCGCGCGCGCGTCGCCGGCGACCTGCTCGGCCGCGGGCGCTCATCCGGGCGAGACGACCGACAGCACCTGGCGGCACCGCTCGACGTCGCGCCGCATCTGCTCCACCAGCGGCTCGACGCCGGCGAAGGCGACGGTGTCGCGCAGCCGCTCCACCAGCTCGACCGCCACCGTCTCGCCGTAGAGGTCGAGGTCGGTGCGGTCGAGCACGTAGGCCTCGACCCGGCGGGCGGTGCCGTCGAAGGTGGGGTTGGTGCCGATCGAGATCGCAGCGGGCAGCGCCCGGTCGGGCTCCTCGGCGTCGAGGTCGAGCCGCACGAGCCAGCCGGCGTAGACGCCGTCCTGCGGCACCGCGCCGGTCGCCTCGGGCGAGAGGTTGGCCGTGGGGTAGCCGAGCTCGCGGCCCCGGTGGTCGCCGTGCACGACCTCACCGACCACCCGGTGGGGCCGGCCGAGCACGTCGGCCGCGGACGCGACGTCGCCGTGGGCGAGCAGCTCGCGCACCCAGGACGAGGACCACCGGCGCCCGCCGGACGGCTCGCCGTGCACCGGGCCGGTGACGTCGTCGAGCACGACGACGTCGAAGCCCAGCTCGGCGCCGAGCTCCTGCATGGTGGCCAGGTCGCCGGAGTTGCGGACGCCGAACCGGATGTCGTGGCCGACCACGACCGCGGTGGTGCCGAGGCGCCCGACCAGCACGCCCTCGACGAACTCGCGGGGGGTCATGGCGGCCAGCTCGCGGGTGAACGGCATCACCAGCGTGGCGTCCAGCCCCGTGGCGGCCAGCAGGTCGAGCTTGGTGGAGACGCCGGTGATCAGCTCGGGCGCGCGGTCGGGGTGCAGCAGCTCGAGCGGGTGCGGGTCGAAGGTGATCGCGACGGCCCGCGCCGAGCGGGTCCGCGCCTCCTCGATCAGGCGCACCAGCACGCTGCGGTGCCCGCGGTGGACGCCGTCGAAGTTGCCGATGGCCACGACCGACGGGCCGTGGCCGGACGGCACGTCGTCCAGGCTGGTCCACCGGTCCACGGCGCACAGACTACGGGCGGTGCACGCGGCCCCCATGCCGGGCACCGCCGTCTCGGTCGTCGACCGCCGGGGCCGTCCGGGACTCAGGCGGGACCGCGCACGACCGGCACGCCGTCCTCCACGACGAGCTCGCTGATCCACATCGTCCGGCCCGGGAAGGTCGACCCGATCGAGTCCGGCGCCCAGGCGTGGTAGACGAACCAGGCCCTCCCGTCGGCCTCCACCACGCTGTTGTGCCCCGGTCCGGCGGCCTCGCCCGCCGACGTCAGCACCGGGTTCTCCTCGCCCTTGACGCACGGCCCGACCGGGGTCTCGCAGCGGGCGTAGCCCACGGCGTAGTCGGCCGAACCGTAGTCGTCGGCCGAGAAGAACAGGAACAGCTGGTCCGTCGCCCGTCACCGCGATCGGCGTGGCGCCACATGAACGGCGCCTCGATCAGGTCGCCCTCCCAGGCGGCGTCCTGCTGCAGGAGCCGGGTCGGCTCGCCGGTGAGGCGCGAGGCCGTCCGGCGTGAGCGGCTGCACGTAGAGCCAGGTGTCGGCGCCGATCGCGTTGCCGTCGTTCTTCCAGTACAGGTACAGGCTGCCGTCGGCGTCGCGGAAGGGGCTGGCGTCGATCGACCCGCCCTCGTCGGCCTGGCACACCAGCGGCGCGGCGGCGTCGTCGACGAACGGGCCGGCGGGGTCGGTCGCGACAGCCCGTCCGATGCACTGCCGCCCGCTCTCGCGGCCGGCAGCGGTGTAGTAGGCGACGTAGCGGCCGTCGTCGGTGACGAGCACCTCGGGCGCCCACGTCCTCCCCGTGGTGGCCCACGCCCCGAGCTGCGGGAGGCCGTCGCCGACGCGCTCCCAGGCACGCAGGTCGTCCGACCGCAGGACCGGCAGGTTCGCACCCTCGCCGTTCGTCCCGTACGCGTAGAACGCGCCGTCGGCGGCGATCACGTGCGGGTCCGGGAAGTTCTCCTCGAACACGCGGTCCCTGCTGCCCGCCTGCTCCTGCTGCTCGTCCTGCTGCTGGTCCTGCTCCACGGTGCGCGCACCCTCCTCGTCGGTCGTCGCGTCCCCGCCGCCCGCGGAGCACGCCCCCAGGGCGAGCGCGGCAGCGGCCAGCACGACCGCCGCGCCCGCCCGGCCTCTCACCGGTAGACCCGCAGGTAGTCGAACCGGGCCGTCGCCTGCGGCGCGTCCCCGCCGTGCGACACCAGCCCGATCCGAGGCTCGGTGCCGGCCGGCAGGGTCCAGGTGCCGCCCCACGTCCAGTGCACGCCGTCGCGGCTGGTTCCCGCACGCAGCTCGTGCTCGCCGTTCTCGGGGTCGAGCGTGTGCGCGAGCCGCAACCAGGTGGTGTCGGCGGGGGTGCCGACCAGCATCCCGCCGAACCGGGTGCCGCCGTCGTAGCGCAGCTCCTTGCCGAACTCGGTCTGGCGCGTGTTCCAGATCGCCACGTGCGACAGCCGCACGAACTCGTCGTCGTCGACGTACGCGACCAGCCCGCCCTGCTGGAAGTTGCGCACCGTCCCCGTGCCGAGGTCGATGGTCAACCTGGTCTCGACCACGTAGTCGCCCTGCGGCGCCTCGCGCAGCAGCAACGCCGCGTCGTTCGCTCCGCCGACCAGGTCGGCGGCCTGGGTCGGCCACACCAGCGCGCCGTCCTCGACCCGCGCGTCCGGGTCCTCGCGCACCCAGGTGGTGCCGGCGGCCAGCTCGCCGTCGAGCTCGTCGGAGTACGCCGCGTCGAGGGCGCCGACCTGGGGGGTCGCGACCGGCTCGGTGACGGGGGCGGACAGGCCCGCCGCCAGGACGTTGTCGAGGTCGACCGGCCCGTCGTCCGCCACGACGCCCACGACGCCGGTGTCGCGCCTGGCCGGGGCCAGCGCGGTCTCGAGCACCGCGTAGGGGTCGCCCAGCCCGGCGTCGGTGACGTCGACGACGAGGTCGTCGCCGCGCAGGGTCGCCGCGAGCACGTGCCAGGTCGTCGGGTCGAACGACGCCGGCAACGGCTCGCTCACCACGGTCTCGCGCCCGGCGCGGGTGGAGACCACGACCAGCCGCGAGCGGGACGCGTCGACGGCGGCGACCACGTGGTCGCGCGGTCCGCTCCACCGCACCACCAGGCCTGCGGTGCCCGTCCCGCCGACGGCGCCGACCACGGCGCGCGGCGAGCGGACGTCGACCTCCAACCGGCGGTCGCCCGGCACCCGGTCGCGGGCCAGGAGCATCCCCGGCGAGCGTCCGGCGAGGGTGCGCTGCACGTACGTGCCCGCGTCGCGGTCCCGGCGCTCGACCCAGCCGCCGCCGATCCGGCGCCAGTCGCGGGCGCGCAGGCCGGCGTCGAAGTCGTCGTCGACCGGTCCGGTGGTGACGGGCGGGGCGACGGGTCCCTCGGACGCCCAGGCGCCGGCTCGCACGGTCGGCCACCCGTCGACCCAGTCCAGCCGGTCGATCAGCATCGGGCGCTCGTTGATGCCGTCGGTGCCGTTCAGGTACGGATCGCGCCGGTCGATCGCGTGGTAGGCCATCCAGTCCTGGCCGGAGGCGTCGGTGAGGAACGCGTGGTGGCCGGTCCCGATCCAGTGGTTGCCGTTCGGGGAGACGACGACCGTGCCACCGACGCGGGAGTCCAGCAGGGAGATGCCGTCGCGGTCGACGAACGGGCCCGTCGGGCTCGTCGAGCGCCCGGCGAAGACGCTGTACCCCGTCGCCGGCCCGGCGCAGCAGTTCGCCGCCGAGACCGTCAGGTAGTAGAAGCCGTCGCGCTCGACGACGTACGCGCCCTCGTACCGGTTGTCGATCGTCACCCGGGTCGGCTCACCCACCCGGCGCAGGCCGTCGTCGGACAGCTCGGTGGCGAAGATCCCGCCGTAGTACCCGCCGTAGTACAGGTACCGCGTGCCGTCGCGTGCGGTCAGCATCGCCGGGTCGATGGTGCCGAGGTAGTCGCCGTTCCCCGAGGGGACCGGCTCGATCACCGGTGCGCCGGAGTCGGTCCAGGGACCGGTCGGCGTCGGCGCCGTCGCCACGCCGATCGCGACGTCGAAGTCCTGGTCGGAGACGAGCGTGTTCGTGGCCGTGTAGTACATCAGGTACCGGCCGTCGACGTAGCGCACGTCGGGCGCCCAGAAGAAGCTGTCGTCGTCGGCCCACGACGGCTCGGCGGCCTCGTCGAAGACGTTGCCCAGGTACTCCCAGTCGACGAGGTCCTGCGAGCGGGCCACGTGCATCGGCTCGATCACGGTGTCGCCCTCGCGCAGCGGGTCGCTGGTGGCGTAGGCGTACCACCAGCCGTCCTTGCCGCGGATCACCGCCGGGTCGGCCCAGCTGTCGGCGATCTCGCTGGTCACCGGGTTCGTCAGACTCGTCGGGGCGCTCGCGGTGGCGTCTGCGCCTGCGGAGGCCGGGAGCACGCCCAGCACGAGCGCGGCCGCGGCGGCGGGGACGACGAGTGGCAGCAGCTTCCTCATGGGGCTCAACCCTTCAGGCCGCTCTGCGCGACACCCTCGATCACCCAGCGCTGGGTGAAGAAGAACAGGACCAGGACGGGGACGCTGGCCAGCACGGCGCCGGCCATGATCACCGGGTAGTTGGTGGTGTAGGCACCTTGCAGGATGCTGAGGCCCGGTGGCAGCGTGAGGTTCTCAGCACTGAAGAGCACGTAGACCGGCCACAGGAAGTCGTTCCAGTTGGCGAGGAACGACAGCACCGCGAGCGTGGCGAACGCCGGCTTGCTGAGCGGCACGATGATGCGGCGGAAGATCTGCCAGTAGTTCGCGCCGTCGATCAGGGCCGCCTCCTCCAGCTCGACGGGCAGGGCGCTGAAGAACTGCCGGAAGAAGAACACGCCGAACGCCCCTGCGGCGCCGGGGACGATCAGCGCCCACAGCGTGTCGAGCCAGCCCAGCCGGTCGACGATGAGGAAGTTCGGGATGAGGAAGACGAAGCCCGGGGATGAACAGGGTCAGGATGATCGCCCAGAAGATGATCCGCTTCCCGCGGAACTCCATCCGCGCCAACGCGTATCCCGCGAGCGAGGTGACCACCAGCACCAGCACCATGTGCGCCGTCGCCGCCACCATGCTGTTGAGGAACCAGCGCAGCACGGGCGTCGCGTCCGAGTTGGCGGTGACGATCTCGGTGTAGCCGTCCAGCGACGGCTCGCGCGGGATCCACGACAGCGGCAGGCTGGTGGCGTCGGAGTTGGTGCGCAGCGACGTCGTCACCATCCAGAGCAACGGCGCGACGACGACGAGACCGAGGCCGATCATCGCCACGTAGACCAGGGCGGCCGACGTCCGTCCGCCCCGCGGAGCAGGTGGCACGACGACGCGGTCGTCGGTCGGTCGTGAGGTCGTGGTGGGCATGGCTCAGTCCCTCGGCCGCAGGAGTCGGAAGTTGACGACGGCGACCAGGGCCAGGACGAGGGCCAGCACGTAGCTCATCGCCGCTGCGTTGCCCATCCGGAAGCCCTGCAGCCCCTCGTTCGCGATGTACATGATCGCGGTGCGGGTCTCGTTGCCCGGAGCACCCTGCGTGACCAGGTACGACTGCCCGAACATGTTGGCGGAGGCCAGGATCGTGATCGTGACCACGAACAGCATCACCGGCCGCAGCGACGGCAGGGTGACGTAGCGGAACTCCTGCCAGCGGCTGGCGCCGTCGATGCGGGCTGCTTCGTAGAGCTGGCGGGGCACGTCCTGCAACCCGGCGAGGTAGATGATCGCGTTGAAGCCCATCGTCCACCACACCGTGAGCACCACCAGCGAGACCCACGCCCACGGCATCGACGTGAGCCAGGCCGTGTCGTCCGGCAGACCGACGGAACCGAGGACGTAGTTGACGAACCCGATGTTGCGGTCGAGCAGGAACCGCCACAGCACGCCGACGACGGCGATGCCGAGCACGAACGGCGCCAGGTAGATCGCGCGGAACACGTTGCGTCCACGGAAGTCCCGGTTCAGCAGAAGCGCCACACCGAGCGGGACGACCACCAGCAGCGGCACGCTCGCGACGGTGAACACGGCGGTCGCGCGCATGCTCTGCCAGAAGTCGCCGTACACCACCGACTCGCGGTCGAACAGGTCGCTGTAGTTCTCCAGCCCGACGAACGGCTTGTTGGGCAGCATGTAGTCCCACTCGTGCAGGCTGATCCACATCCCGTAGAGGGCCGGTCCGAGCACGAAGGTGACGAACAGCAGCGCGAACGGCGCGAGGAACAGGTACGGCGTCAGCGGTCCCGGCGCCTTCGGCGAGCGACGCCGCTGCGCACCGGTGGCAGCCGGCGCCGGCCGCTGCTGCGGACCGGCCTCGGAGAGAACGGCCACCGTCAGCCCCCGTACTTCTTCCGGTTCTCCTCCAGGATCTTCGCGGCCTGCGCCGCCGCGTCGTCGAGCGCCGCCTTCGGCTCGACCTTGCCCAGCACGGCGAGGTTGACTGCCTCGTTCATCGGTGCCAGCGCGTCACCCACGCCGGCGACCGGCGGCGGGAAGCGCAGGGCGTCGACCTGCTGGGCGAGGGTCGACTGCACCTCGAGGGCGGCGAACTCGGCGCTCTCCCGGACCTCCTTGCGCGCCGGCACCTGGCCGCCGCCGGCCCAGTCCAGCGACTGCTGGCTGATCTGGTTGATGAAGACCTTCGCGGCGTCGAGCTTGTCCTGGTCCGGCTTGCGCTGCTTCATGATGACGAACTGGTGCGAGCCCGCCCAGGCACCGGCCTGGTCGCCGATCATCGGCAGCGGCGCGGCGCCCCACTCCAGCCCGGACACCTCGGCGTAGGAGTTCATCGCCCAGATCCCGTTCCAGCAGAAGGCGGCCTGACCGTTCTGGAAGGCGATGCTGTCGGCGTCCTGGCCCACGTCGGACGGGCTGAAGCCCTGGTCGACCAGTCCGCGGTACCAGGTGAGCGCCTCGACACCCGCGTCGGAGTTGAACGCCGCCTCCGTGACGTCCTCGTTGAACAGGTCTCCGCCGAACTGCCAGAGCAGCGACTGGAACTGGAAGGCACCGGTGAACTGGAACGGCGTGGCCCAGTGACCCTGGATGCCGGCGGCCTTGAGCTCGGTGAGCGCCGCGGTGTAGTCGTCCAGGGTCTGGGGCGGGCTCTCGGGGTCGAGCCCCGCGCTCGCCAGCACGGTCTTGTTGTAGAACATGCCGAGCGGGTGGACGTCGAGCGGGATGCCGTAGCGGGCCCCGTCGTAGATCCCCGCGTTCCACACCTCCGCGGCGAAGTCCTCCTCCTTGAACCCGAGCGCCTCCGCGACGTCGTCGAGCGGCTGGATCACACCGCGAGCGGCGTTGGTGGCCAACGAGTCCACGTGCATGATGCCGACGTCGGGACCCTTGCCGGTGGTCACCGCCGTGGGCACCTTCTGGTAGTAGTCGCCCCACTCCATCGTGGTCATCTTGACGTCGATGTTGTCCTGCTCGGCGCTGAAGGCGTCGGTCATCTCGCGCATGATCGGGCCGTCACCACCGGTGAAGCCGTTCCAGAACGCCAGCGTCACCGCAGGTCCCGCGTAGCCGCTCGCCCCGCCGTCGCCCTCCGCCTGCGGGGCCGCCGGTCCGCCGCCTCCCCCGCAGGCGGCCAGGCCGGCGCCGAGCCCGAGGGCTCCTCCCAGTCCGAGGAACCCGCGGCGGGAGAGCCCGCTCGGGGTCCAGAGGGTGCTGCTGCCGTCGTGGCGTCGGGTGCCGGCCATCTCGCTCATCTCCATCGGTTCGCGTCGGTCGAGGGGGGGATCGGGTGGGTCAGGTCGCTCGGGTCGGTCAGGTCGGGTCGCCCGCCCGGGCCGAGGGCACGGCGAGGCGCACCATCGACCAGGACGCGGGGGGGAGGTCGAGCTCGAGGGCACCGTCGCGCACGGACGTGCCACCGACCCGCTGCGGGACGACCGCGTCCGGACGCCGCGCGGTGTTGGTGGTGGTGCCGTCCCCGGTCAGCAGGACGTGCTCGAGCACCCGGGCGTCGGCACCGAAGCCGTCGAGGTCGACGCGCACGGGCAGCGCGGCCTCCTGCCCGCGGTGCACGAGCAGCAGGCACGCCTCACCGGTGCCGGGGTCGTGGGTGGCGGTCACCTGCAGGGCCGGCACGGCGTCGTAGCGCGACGTGGCCACCGCTGGTGCGTCGACCGTCGTGCGCAGCGAGTGGCCGCGTGCGTGCCGGGCGGTCAGCGCGAACGGGTGGAACGCGCTCTGCCGCCACGCCGGCCCGCCCCGCTCGGTGCGGATGGGGGCGATCACGTTCACCAGCTGCGCCTGGCAGGCGATCGCCACCCGGTCGCTGTGCTCGAGCAGCGACATCATCAGGCTGCCGACCACCACGGCGTCGACGGCGGTGTAGTCGTCCTCGATCAGGTGCGGGGCGAAGGTCCAGTCCAGGTTCGTCTGACCGACGAAACGCGACTGGTACCAGACGTTCCACTCGTCGAACGACAGCGTCAGCCGTCTCGACGAGCCGCGCCGGGCCCCCTCCTGGTCGGCGATCGCGACGACCTCCTCGATGAAGGAGTCCATGTCGACGGCGCTGGCGAGGAAGCTGGCCCGGTCGCCGTCGCGCTCCTCGTAGTAGGCGTGCAGCGACAGGTGGTCGACCTGGTCGTAGGTGTGCTCCAGGACGGTGCGCTCCCACTCCCCGAAGGTGGGCATCTGGTGGTTGGAGCTGCCCACCGCCACGAGCTCGATCCGGGGGTCGACCATCCGCATCGCCTTGGCGGTCTCGTGAGCGAGCCGGCCGTACTCGTGAGCGGTCTTGGCGCCCATCTGCCAGGGGCCGTCGAGCTCGTTGCCCAGGCACCACAGCCGCACGTCGTGCGGCTCCTTGTGGCCGTTCGCCGCGCGCAGGTCGGACCAGTAGGTGCCGCCGGGGTGGTTGGTGTACTCGAGCACGTCGATCGCCTCGTGCACACCCCGCGTCCCGAGGTTGACGGCCATCATCGGCTCGGCCCCGACGGCGCGGGACCACGGCACGAACTCGTCCAGCCCCACGTCGTTCGGCTCGATCGAGCGCCACGCGAGGTCGAGGCGGGTGGGCCGGTCCTCCCGCGGGCCGACGCCGTCCTCCCAGCGGTAGCTGGAGACGAAGTTGCCGCCGGGGTAGCGCAGCACGGTGGGACCGAGCTCGCGCACGAGCTCGCTCACGTCGCCGCGGAAGCCGTCGCGGCCGGCGCTGGGGTGATCCGGTTCGTACACGCCGGTGTACACGCACCGCCCCATGTGCTCGACGAACGAGCCGAACAGCCGCCGGTCCACCTCACCGCGTACGTCCGCCGGGGAGACCCGCACCCTCGCTTGGTCCATGTGCCTTTCCTACCCGGATATTCCAACGTTGTAAAGTGCTGGAACGGCACCCCCGTCCGCGACCCGGTTCTCCGGTAGCGTCTGCGAGGTGGGTGCGGCCGGTGGTCCTCGGGTGGGCCTGAAGGAGGTCGCCGAGCACGCCGGGGTCTCGGTCAAGACCGTCTCCAACGTGGTGCGCGGCACCGTCCGGGTCGCGCCGTCCACCCGGGAGCGGGTCGAGCGCAGCCTGGCCGAGCTCGGCTACCGCCCGAACCTGTCGGCCCGCCAGCTGCGGCAGGGCCGCACGGGCGTCGTGGCGCTGGCAGTTCCCGCGCTCGACGCGCCGTACTTCTCCGCGCTGGCGCGTGCCGCCATCCGCGCCGCCGCACCGCACGGCTGGACCGTGCTCATCGAGCAGACCGACGGGCTGCGCGAGCGCGAGGTCGACGTGCTCGACGGACCGGCCGGCCACCTGGTCGACGGCGTGGTGCTCAGCCCGCTGGCCCTCGGCGCGGCCGACCTGGAGGGCCGCCGCCCGTCGGTGCCGATCGTGCTGCTCGGCGAGCGGGTCTTCGACGGCCCGGACGACCACGTGGCGATCGACAACGTCACCGCCGCCCGCGAGGCCACCGCCCACCTGCTCGCGCTCGGCCGCCGCCGGGTGGCCGCCGTCGGCGCCCAGGACCGGGTCGGGGCGGGCACCGCCCACCTCCGCCTGCAGGGGTACCTCGAGGCGCATCGCGACGCCGGGCTCGAGCCGGATCCCGCCCTGGTCGCGAGCGTCGACCAGTTCGACCGCGCCAGCGGCGCGGCCGCGGCGGCACGGCTGGCCGACCTCCCCGACCCGCCGGACGCGCTGTTCTGCTTCAACGACGAGCTCGCCCTCGGTGCGCTGCGGACGCTCGCGGTGCGCGGCGTGCTGGTGCCGCGGGACGTCGCGGTCGCCGGCTTCGACGACATCGAGGACGGCGCCTACAGCGTCCCGTCGCTCACGACCGTGCGCCCGGACCTCGCCGGGCTCGCGGACGCCGCGCTGGACCTGCTCGCCGGCCGCGCGGCGGGCACCGAGACGGGGCCACCGCGGGAGGTCGTGGTCGGGCACCAGCTGGTGGTGCGGGAGAGCACAGCCGGTCGGGCCTGAGGAGCCGGTCCGGCCGGCGCCCCTGAGGGCACCGGCCGGACGCGCTCCGATGGAGAGACCAGGCCCTCAGCGGCCGAAGGCGGCCAGACCCAGGTCGGACTGCACGAACCCGTTGGCCCACAGCGCGTTCACCTGCGCGCGCTCGGTGGAGTCCGGGTAGGCGTTGGTGCACGACGGACCGGGACCACCGCCGGACATCAGCTGGCTGCACGGGCCGGAGTAGGTGTCCGGGAGGCCCGAGCACGTGGCCCGTCTCGTGGGTCGTCACCCGCAGCGAGTCGTACTGCTGGTTCTGCGCGTAGTCGAGGAAGACGTAGCCGTTGCCGTGGCCGTCGCTGTAGGCGTACGACCCGGCGGGGTCGTTGCCCTCGTAGTAGTCCAGCGTCGCCGGGCTGCCCTCGACGAGCCGCACGTTGCTCACCGAGGAGTTCCAGATCGAGGCGGACTGGGCGATCTCGTACGCGAACGACGGCGCCTGGGAGTCGTCGTAGTACACCGTGGTGACGGCCTCGTTCGTGGCGTCCTGGCCCTGCTTCAGCTCGCCACCCCGGGCGGCGAGCGCCTGCTCCAGCTGCGCCCGGAGCCGCGCGTTCTGTGCGTCGTCGGCGGAGCCCGGGACGTAGCCGGACGCAGCCGTCGTCGAACCGCTGGTGAGGGCGGTCGGGGCGTCGGACCCGTCGTCGGTGCGCTCCCGAGCAGCGCACCGGCGACCAGGGTGCCGGCGGCCAGAGCCGTCAGCCGGGTCGTCAGTCGGTTCCGGACAGACATCGGTGGGTACCTCCGTGGTGGACGTCGATGAGAGGTCTCTCATCCGTCCTCAGTCCTATCGCGAAATCGGACATATCGGCATGCTCCGGGACAAAATTCCCGCGCATCACCCGATGGGTCGTCGCGCGACGCGGACGAGGGGCCGTGCGGTCACCCACCGTGAGCGGCACCGGCACTCCCCCGGCGGTCAGCCGGCGGGGGCCAGCACCAGCAGCGGCCGGGCCGTCCCCGACCGCTCGGTCAGCAGCGCCACCAGGGTGCCGTCCGGCCCGAGCGCGGCCACGGGGCCGTCGACGTCGCCCGCGGACGTCAGCCGCTTGCCGTACGACAGCGCGCTGGCCTCGTCCGCGGTGAGCTCGCGGACCGGGAACGCGGCACGTGCGGCGTCGGCCGCCGGGAGCAGCGCGAGGTCGGTGGCGAGCTCGTCCAGGGTGCGGCACCGGTCGAGCCCGTACGGGCCCACCCGGGTGCGTCGCAGCGCCGTGAGGTGGCCGCCGACGCCGAGGCCGGCGCCGAGGTCGCGCGCCAGCGCCCGCACGTAGGTGCCGGACGTGCACTCCACCTCGACGTCGACGTCGAGCGCCGCGGTGCCCTCGTGCTCGGCCGGACGCACGCCGTGCACCTCGAACCGGTGGACGGTGACCGGGCGGGCGGCGAGCTCGACGTCCTCCCCCGCCCGGACCCGCGCGTAGGACCGCTTGCCGTCGACCTTGATGGCGCTGACCGCGCTCGGAACCTGCTGGATCGGACCGGTCAGATGGGCCACCGCGTCGCGCACGGCCTGCTCGTCGACCCCCGCGGCGTCGCGCACCGCGGTGGGCTCGCCCTCGGCGTCGTCGGTGACGGTCGCGACCCCGAGGCGCACCGTGGCGGTGTAGGTCTTGTCCGCGCCCACCAGGTAGGTGAGCAGCTTGGTCGCCCGGTCGACGCCGAGCACCAGCACACCGGTGGCCATCGGGTCGAGGGTGCCGGCGTGCCCGACCCGTCGGGTCGAGGCGAGCCGGCGGACCCGCGCCACGACGTCGTGGCTGGTCCACCCGGCCGGCTTGTCGACCAGCACCAGGCCGCCCGCGGGCGGACCGCTCACCCGCGGTCCTCGTCCTCGTCGTCCTCGTCGTCCTCGTCGTCCTCGTCGTCCTCGTCGTCGTCGGAGCGACGTCGTCGAGCTCGGGGTGGCGGTAGGGGTCCGGCTCGCCGGCGTAGGTCTTGCCCTGCGCGAGCGCGGCGACCTCGGCGTCCTTGGCCGCGGCGGTGCGCAGCAGGTCGGCGATCGACGCGGCGTTCTCCGGCACGGCGTCCGGGACGAACTCCAGCGACGGCGTCAGCCGGATGCCCACCGCCTTGCCGACCTCCGAGCGCAGCTTGCCCTTCGCGCTCTCCAGAGCCGCTGCGGTGGCGGCCTTCTCGGTGTCGTCGCCGAACACGGTGTAGAAGACCGTGGCGTGCTGCAGGTCGCCGGTGACCCGGGTGTCGGTGACCGTGATGAACCCGAGCCGCGGGTCCTTGACCCGCCGCTCCAGCGTCTCGGCGACGACCACCTTGATCCGGTCGGCCAGCTTCCTGGCCCGCGCCTTGTCACTCATCGCCCTGCTCCCTCACTCGTCCTCGTCGTCCCACACCCGCAGCCGGGCCTGCAGCAGCTCGGTCTCGGGGTTCGCGGCGACCAGCCTCTCGCACCGCTCCAGCACCGTCCGCACGTGGGTGGGGTCGCCCCCGGCCACCGCGACGCCGATCTCGGCCCGCCGGTGCAGGTCCTGCGACCCGGTCTCCGCCGCGCTCACGTCGAACCTGCGCAGCTCGGCCAGCAACGGCCGCAGCACCGCCCGCTTGTGCTTGAGCGAGTGGACGTCGCCCAGCAGCACGTCCAGCCGCAGGGACCCGACGACCAAGGCTCTACCTCCCTCGGCTCAGCCCGTCCCCGGCACCTTCTGCCGGCTCGTGGACGGCCTGTGCTGATCTGCGCGACCCCGAACCCGTCCCCAGAGGTGAGCAGCCGGGCCACCTCGCCGAACCCGCGCGAGGCGACCCGGCTGCTCACCGGACGGATTCAGGCTCGCGTCTTCTCCTGCATCTCGAACGTCTCGATCACGTCGTCGACGCGGATGTCGTTGAACGACCCCAGGCCGATACCGCACTCGAAGCCGTCGCGGACCTCGGTGGCGTCGTCCTTGAACCGGCGCAGCGACTCGATCGCGAGGTTGTCGCCCACGACCGTGCCGTCGCGCACCAGACGCGCCTTGGCGTTGCGTCGCACGACACCGGTGCGGACCAGGCAGCCCGCGATGTTGCCGAACTTGGAGGAGCGGTAGACCTCGCGCACCTCGGCGGTGCCGAGCTGCACCTCCTCGTACTCCGGCTTGAGCATGCCCTTGAGCGCGCTCTCGACCTCCTCGATGGCGTTGTAGATCACCGAGTAGAACCGCAGGTCGACGCCCTCGCGGTCGGCCAGCTCGGCGACCCGCTCGGCGGGACGCACGTTGTAGCCGATCACGATCGCGTTGTCGACCGTGGCCAGGTTGACGTCGTTCTGGGTGATCGCACCGACGCCGCGGTGGATGATCCGCAGCTCGACCTCGCCCTCGACCTCGATCTTCAGCAGCGACTCCTCGAGCGCCTCGACCGAGCCCGCACCGTCACCCTTGATGATGAGGTTGAGGGTCTCGACCCGGCCGGCCGCGAGCGCCTCGGTGAGGTCCTCGAGGCTGATCCGCTTGCGACGCTTGGCCAGGACCGCGGCGCGGTCGGCGGCCTCGCGGCGGTCGGCGATCTGCCGGGCGGTGCGGTCGTCGGGGGCGACGATGAACGTGTCGCCCGCGCCGGGCACCGACTGCAGGCCGAGCACCATGACCGGACGCGACGGACCGGCCACCTCGACCGGCTCGCCGTGCTCGTCGTGCATGGCCCGGACCCGGCCGTACGCCGCACCGGCGACGATCGCGTCGCCGACCCGCAGCGAGCCGGACTGCACCAGGACGGTCGCGGTGGCGCCGCGGCCCTTGTCCAGGTGCGCCTCGATGGCGACGCCACGGGCGTCCTTGTCGACGATCGCGCGCAGGTCGAGCGCGGCGTCGGCGGTCAGCAGGATCGCGTCCAGCAGCTGGTCGATGTTCTGACCCTGCTTGGCCGAGACCGGCACGAACATCGTCTCGCCGCCGTACTCCTCCGCCACGAGGTTGTACTCGGTGAGCTGCTGCTTGACCTTGTCCGGGTTGGCGCCCTCGACGTCGATCTTGTTGATGGCCACCACGATCGGGACGTCGGCCGCCTGGGCGTGGTTGAGCGCCTCGATGGTCTGCGGCATCACGCCGTCGTCGGCCGCCACCACGAGGACCGCGATGTCGGTGACCTTGGCACCACGGGCACGCATGGCGGTGAACGCCTCGTGGCCCGGGGTGTCGATGAACGTGATCGCCCGCTCGACGCCCTCGTGGTCGGTGCGCACCTGGTACGCGCCGATGTGCTGGGTGATGCCGCCCGCCTCGCCCGACAGGACGTCGGCCTTGCGGATGGCGTCCAGCAGCCGGGTCTTTCCGTGGTCGACGTGACCCATGACGGTGACGACGGGCGGACGGGACTCCAGGTCGTCGTCGCTCTCCGCCTCCGCCTCGGCCTCGAGGTCGATGTTGAACGACCCGAAGAGCTCGCGCTCCTCGTCCTCCGGCGACACCAGCTGGATGTCGTACCCCAGCTCGGTGCCGAGCAGCTGGAAGGTGTCCTCGTCCAGGGACTGGGTCGCCGTCGCCATCTCACCGAGGTGGATCAGGACGGTGACCAGCGCCGCGGGGTTGGCGTCGATGCGCTCGGCGAAGTCGTTCAGCGACGAGCCGCGCCGGATCCGGATGACCGTGCTGCCGTCACCGTGCGGGACGCTCGAGCCGGCCATCGACGGCGGCGCCTGGGCGTCGAACTCCTGACGCTTCGCGCGCTTGGACTTGCGGCCACGCACCGGACGACCGCCGGCGCGCCCGAAGGCGCCCTGCGTGCCGCCGCGACCGCGGCTGCCCTTGCCGAAGCCGCCACCGGGGGGACCACCGGGACGGCCACCGCCGCCGCCGAAGCCGCCACCGCCGCCACCGGGACGACCGGCACCGGGACCGCCGGCACCGCCGCCGGGACGGCCACGGCCGCCGGGGCCACCGGGACCGGCCGGAGCGCCGGGACGACCCACGGTGGAGCGACCGGGCATCATCCCCGGGTTGGGGCGCGGACCACCGGGGCGCGGACCACCGGAGCCGGCCGGCGGGCGCGGACCACCCGGGCGGTCGCCGCCCGGGGCGGGACGCTGGCCGGGGCGCGGCATGCCCTGCGAGGTCGCGAACGGGTTGTTGCCCGGGCGCGCGGCACCGGGCCGCGGACCACCCGGACGCTCACCGGCGGAGGCCGCCGGACGCTCGGGCTCGGGCTCGGGCTCGCGGCGCTGACCCGGACGGGGCATGCCCTGCGAGCTCGCGAACGGGTTGTTGCCCGGGCGCGCCGACGGGCGCGGGCCGGGACGCTCGGCGTCGCCCGACGCGGCTGCGCCCTCGGCCTGCGCTGCCGGCTCGGCGGGCGGCGCGGCGGGAGGTGCCGCGGGAGACGGTGCCGCGGCGACCGGGGCGGGTGCCTCGACCGGGGCAGCAGGTGCCGCCGGAGCCGGTGCCTCGGGTGCGGGTGCCGCGGGTGCCGGCGCCTCGGGCGCCGGTGCGGAGGCCGCCGACTTGGCGGCGGGCTTGGGTGCCGCCTTCTTCGCGGGCGGCGTGGCGGGGGCGTCCCCGCCGGCAGGGAAGGCGTCCTTCAACCTGCGGACGACGGGAGGTTCGATGGTCGACGACGCCGACCGGACGAACTCGCCCATCTCGGTGAGCTTGGCCATCACGACCTTGCTCTCGACCCCGAACTCCTTGGCGAGCTCGTAGACCCGGACCTTTGCCAACTTCTGTCCTGTTCCCGGTCCGGCTGGGAACAGCGCGGACCGTGGTTAGTGCTGGGGGGCGTTCATTGCTGGGTGCTCATCGGGTGCCCATCAGATGCTGACCCGCTTCCGATCTCGACGGTGGACGTGGTGGTGCTGGTGGTGCCTGCTGTGCTGGGTGGCAGCTGCTCGAGGTGGTCGAGCACCGCGCTGAGGTCGACCGGGACCTGCAGGCGCAGGGCCCGGGCGAACGCCCGGCGGCGCACGGCCTGGTCCAGGCACTCCGTGGCGGGGTGCAACCACGCACCTCGTCCGGGGAGCCGGGTCCGGGGGTCGGGGACCAGCACCGCGGCCCCCTCGGGGGTCGTGAGCCCGTCACCGGCCGCCACCACACGCAGCAACCGCGACCGGTCGGCCTTCCGGCGGCACCCGACGCAGGTCCGCTGGGGGGCGGACGACGCAGGGGGCTGCCGGACCTCCGGCCCGGTCCCGGACAGTCTACCGCTCTTCGTGCTCGGGACCCGCATCGGAACCCGCGGGGCGGTCGTCGGAGGCGCTCTCTGCGGTCGCTCGTCGGCGGCAGGCTCGGCGGCCGGCGCGGCGGTGGTGCCGGCGGCGGGCTCGCGCGTCCGAGCGGATGTCGATCCGCCAGCCGGTGAGCTTGGCCGCGAGCCGGGCGTTCTGCCCCTCCTTGCCGATGGCGAGGGAGAGCTGGTAGTCGGGCACGACCACCCGCGCGGAGCGGGTCTCGGCGTCGACCACCGTCACGCTGCTCACCCGCGCCGGCGACAGCGCGTGCCCGACGAACACCGCGGGGTCCTCGCTGTGGTCGACGATGTCGATCTTCTCGCCGTGCAGCTCGGTCATCACCGCGCGCACCCGCTGGCCCATCGGGCCGATGCAGGCGCCCTTGGCGTTGACGCCGGGCACGGTCGAGCGCACCGCCATCTTCGTGCGGTGCCCCGCCTCGCGGGCGAGCGCGACGATCTCGACGGTGCCGTCGGCGACCTCGGGCACCTCCATCTCGACCAGCTTGCGCACCAGTGCCGGGTGGGTGCGGCTGACCGTGATCGACGGGCCCTTCATGCCCTTGCGCACGGCCACCACGAGGGTGCGGATCCGCGAGCCGTGCTCGTACCGCTCCCCCGGCACCTGCTCCTGCGGCGGCAGCACGGCCTCGACCGTGCCGAGGTCGATGTGCACCATCCGGCGGTCCGGGCCCTGCTGGATGATGCCGCTCACCACGGCACCCTCGCGGTCGCGGAAGTCGCCGAGCACCTGCTCGTCCTCGACGTCGCGCAGCCGCTGGATGATCACCTGCTTGGCCGTCGTGGCCGCGATCCGGCCGAAACCGGTGGGGGTGTCGTCGAACTCGCGCACCAGGTCGCCGTCGTCGTCGGTCTCGGCGGCCCAGACCACCACGTGGCCGGTCTTGCGGTCGAGCTCGACCCGCGCGCGCTCGGTGGCGCCCTCGGAGCGGTGGTACGCGACCAGGAGAGCGGCCTCGATCGCGGTCACCAGGACGTCGAACGGCACGTCCTTCTCGCGCTCGAGCATCCTCAGCGCCGCCATGTCGATGTCCACGTCAGTCCTCCTCGTCCTGCTCGTCGTGCTCGTCGTGCTCGTCGTCGGTTGCGTCGTCGGTCTCGTCGGCTGCGTCGTCGTCCGGGCGGCGGAACTCGATCTGGACCCGGCCGGCGGCCAGGCCCTCCCAGGGCAGCCGGCGCGGGGCGCCGTCGACCTCGAGCAGGACGCCGTCGTCGCCGACCTCGCGGACCCGGCCGGTGACGTCCGCGCCCTCGACCGCGACGGTGACGAGCCGGCCGCGGGCGCGCGACCAGTGCCGACGCTCGGTGAGCGGGCGGTCGACGCCCGGGGTGCCGACCTCGAGCACGTACGGCGACCCGCCGAGCACGTCGGACCCGTCGAGGGCGTCGGAGACGGACCGGGACACCTCGGCCACGGCGTCGAGGTCGAGGCTGCCGGTGCGGTCCTCGGGCAGGTCGACCACCACGCGCACGACCCGGCGCTTGCCGGCCGGGGTGATGACGACGCCCTCGAGCACCAGCCCGGCCGCGGTGACGACCGGGTCGAGCAGGGAGGTCACCGCGTCGGCCCCGGAGGGCTGCGTCGACGGAGCCATGGTTCCTCCCTGCTGTGGTGTTGTGGGTCCCCAAACCCTAACGCCTGGCGAGCGGCCTCCGTGCCCGGCGCAGGTCCCCCACCCTCACGCCTGGCGAGCGGCCTCCGTGCCCGGCGCAGGTCCCCCACCCTCACGCCTGGCGAGCGGCCTCCGTGCCGGCGCGGCTCCGCCGGCGGCGGCTCGGCGGCCGTCCGGCGGCCGTCCGGGACGGCGTGGAAGGATCGCGACGTGCCGCCCGCCCGTCCCGACCCCGCCCCGTCCCGGGGCCCGGTCCGGCGAGGCGGACCCTCCTGCGGCTGGGTGGTCTGGCCGTCGCGACCGGCGGCCTCGCGGCCTGCGGCGTGCGGTGGGACGACGTCCGGCTCGACGACGTCGCGACCCCCGCCCCGCCGTCGCTGTCTCCCGACGACCTCGTCCGGTTCGGCGCCGTCGTCGAGGTCCAGGCGCTGCTCGACCTCGCCACCGGTCGTCGGACTCGCGCGGCCGCCGCTGCCGTCGGCCGACGCGGCACCGGGCGCACCTCGCCGAGCTCGGCCCGCTGCCCGGCCCGGTGCCCTCGCCGTCCGCCACGCCGTCCGGGCTGGCCGACCACCTCGCCGCCGCCGACCGGCGCCGGCCGACGCCGCCGCGCTCGGCGCGGCCGAGCTCGCCGACCTCGCAGCGCCTGCTCGCCTCGGTGGCCGACGCCGCCGGACCTGGACGGCGGACTGGCCCGGCTCGTCGTCGCCGTCGCCGCGTGCTGCCGGGCCGTCGCCGCCGACCTCGGCGCGCCGGGACCGGCTCCGCCCGCCCTGCCCGCGGCCGGACGCCGTCGACCCCGCCGGGCTGCGCGCCGGCGTCCGACGCCCTGACCGCGCTGGTGGAGGCGCACCGGGCAGCGGTGCACGGCGACGGCGTGCTCGCCGTCCGGCTCGCGGGAGCGCCGCGCGACGCGGCCCGCGCCCAGCTCGCCGGTCACGCGGCCGCCGCCGCGGCGCTGGTCGACCTCGCCGGGGCGGCGGGCGTCGAGGTGGGTCCGGCCCAGCCGGCCTACGTGGTGGAGCGTCCGGTCGACGCCGCCGCCGCCGCTGCCCTGGCCCTCGGGCTCGAGCTCGACGTCGCGGGCGCGGCCGGGGGCGCTGGTGGCCGCGACCACCGGGGACTGGCGGGTGCTGGCCACCGACCAGGTGGTGGCGGCCGCGCTCACCGCGCGCACGTGGGGTGCGCTGCCGGACTTCCCCGGGGTGCCGGGCCTGTCCTGACGGCCTTCTCGACGCCGGAAGTCAGGAGCCGGTGACGACCTGCCAGCCGAGCCGCAGCACCAGCGCCCCGACCACGACGAGGAAGAACACCCGCACGAACCGCGACCCGCGCGCGATCGCGGTGCGGGCACCCAGGTAGCCGCCGAGCAGGTTGGCCAGCCCCATCGTCAGCCCCAGGCCCCAGAGCACGGCGCCCTGCGGGACGAACACCAGCAGCGCGCCGAGGTTGGTGGCGAAGTTGACGATCTTGGCCTTGGCGCTGGCCTCGAGGAACGCGTACCCCATGAGGCCCGACGAGCGCGAAGACCAGGAACGACCCGGTGCCCGGCCCGAGGATGCCGTCGTAGAAGCCGATGCCGAGCCCGGCGCCCCCGGCCGCGACCAGGTGCCGGCGGCCGGCGAACCGCAGCGCCGTCTCCTCGCCCAGGGTCGGCCGCGACAGCGTGTACGCCGCCACCGCGAGGAGGGCGACCACGATCACCGGACGGAACACCGCGGCGGGCAGCAGGCTGGCGCACAGGGCGCCGAGAGCCGCTCCCGCGCAGGCGAGCGCGGCCATCGGCAGGGCCGTGCGCAGGTCG
Organism: uncultured Actinomycetota bacterium; assembly: GCA_963750285.1. GTDB lineage: Bacteria > Actinomycetota > Actinomycetes > Actinomycetales > CAWJMD01 > JBBQSN01. The sequence continues at coordinate 547,392 of CAVVQA010000005.1, forward strand.
GGCCGCACCCGCCGGTAGTAGGTGATCGAGCTCGTGATCGTCCCGCAGATGCTGCCCATCTTGTTGGTGGCCAGCGCCTGCACCGGCGCGATACCGGGTACGAGGAGCAGCGCCGGCAGCTGGATCAGGCCGCCGCCGCCCACGACGGCGTCGACGAACCCGGCGAGCACCGCGGCCAGCACCAGCAGGGCCACGCCCCACCACGGGCAGGCCGCCGAACAGGTCGGCGAGCAGCGTCTCCACCGGTCAGCGCCAGCGGTCGACGACGTCGAGCAGCTCGCCCAGGCGCTGCACCACGGCGTCCGGGACGACGTCGTCGCGGCCGTGGCCCGCGACCTGCTGGTCGAGCGGGATGTCGGAGTGCGGCACCAGGACGGCCCGCATGCCGACCGCCTGGGCGCCGTGGACGTCCTCGAACGGGCGGTCGCCCACGTACACCGCGCGACCCGGGTCGGTGACGCCGACGGCGTCGAGGGCGGCGGCGAACGCCTCGGGATGCGGCTTCACCCAGGGGATCTCGCTGGAGTACACGTCGCCGTCGACGAGGTCGAGCACGCCGTCGCGCGCGAACAGGGCCCGGTGGTACTCGCGGGTCCAGATCGTGTTCGACAGCACGCCGACCCTGATGCCGCGCTCGCGCAGCCCGCGCCACAGGTCCGGCACGTCCGGGTCGGTCAGGGTGTGCGGCTCCCAGAACTCCTGGTAGGCGGCGAGCGCCTCGGCGTGGCCCTCGTGCTCGACCAGGACGCCTGCGGCGGAGAGGATCTCGTCGATCCTCGCGCTGCCGCCGCCGGAGCGTCCGGTCTTCCAGGCGGCGTCCTCGGCCTCCCAGATCCGGCGGGCGAGGTCGTCGGCCTCGTGCGCGTGGGCCGCGTGCGCGGCGGCGTAGCTGGTCCACTGCGCGTCGAGCTCGATCTGGTGCCAGGGCGTGATCGTGCCGCCCCAGTCGAAGACGACCGCCTCGACCGGGCCCAGCGTCCGGGCGGGCCCGGTCACGCCTCCAGCCCGCAGACCTGCCTCAGCCGCTGCACGACGTCGGCGACCGCGACGTCCTCGCGCTCGCCGGTGGCCCGGTCGCGCAGCTCGATGACGCCCTCGGAGAGCCGCTTGCCGACCGTCACGATGGTCGGGACGCCGATCAGCTCGGCGTCCTTGAACTTCACGCCGATGCTGACCTTGAACCGGTCGTCGTAGAGCACCCGGATCCCGGCCGCCTCCAGGTCGGTGGCGAGCTGGTTCGCGGCCGCCCAGACGGCGTCGTCCTTGCCCGCGGCGACGAGGTGGACGTCGGCCGGCGCGATCTCGCGGGGCCAGACGATGCCCTGCTCGTCGTGGCTGTTCTCCACGATCGCCGCCACCGCGCGCGAGACGCCGATGCCGTACGAGCCCATCGTCACCGTGACGAGCTTGCCGTTCTCGTCGAGCACCTTGAGCCCGAGCGCCTCCGCGTACGTGCGGCCGAGCTGGAACACGTGGCCCATCTCGATGCCGCGGGCGGTCTCGAGCGGGTTGCCGCAGACGGGGCAGGCGTCGCCGGCGCGCACCTCGGCGGCCTCGATGGTGCCGTCCGAGCCCTCCTCGCCGGCGGCCGGGAAGTCGCGTCCGGCCACGAGGTCGACCACGTGGCGTCCGGGCTCGTCGGCGCCGGTGACCCACCGGGTGCCGCTCACGACGCGGGGGTCGAGGAGGTAGCGGATCCCGCTCTTCCCGGTCGACCCGAGCGCGCCCGGCCCGATGTAGCCCTTGGCCAGGTCGGGGTGCGCGGCGAAGTCGGCCTCCGTGAACGCCTCCACCTCGGCGGGCTCGACCTGCGCGCCGAGGCGCTTGTCGTCGACCTCCCGGTCGCCGGGCACGCCGATCGCCAGCGGCTCGCGGGTGCCGTCGGGGTGGCGCAGCACGACCAGCACGTTCTTCAGGGTGTCGGCCGCGGTCCAGGGCCGGTCGTCGCGGGGGAAGCCGCTCCTGCAGGTGCGCCACCAGGGTGTCGATCGTCGGGGTGTCCGGGGTGTCCTCCACGTGGGCGGCGGGCAGGCCCTCCAGCGGCGTGGGGTCGGGCGCGTGCACCTGCACCGCCTCGACGTTGGCGGCGTAGTCGCAGGTGGTGCAGCGGACGAAGGTGTCCTCGCCGTTCACCGCGGGCACGAGGAACTCCTCGCTGGCCGAGCCGCCCATCGCGCCCGACTTCGCCTTGACGATCACGTACTGCATGCCGAGCCGGTCGAAGGTCTTCACGTAGGCGTCGCGGTGCCGCTGGTAGCTGCGCTCCAGCCCGGCGTCGTCGACGTCGAAGGAGTAGGAGTCCTTCATCACGAACTCGCGCCCGCGCAGCAGCCCCGCCCGAGGTCGCGACTCGTCGCGGTACTTGGTCTGGATCTGGTAGATCGCCAGCGGCAGGTCCTTGTACGAGGAGTACAGGTCCTTCACCGCGAGGGTGAACAGCTCCTCGTGCGTGGGCCCGAGCAGGTAGTCGGCGCCCTTGCGGTCCTTGAGCCGGAAGATGTTGTCGCCGTACTCGGTCCACCGGTTGGTGGCCTCGTAGGGCTCGCGGGGCAGCAGGGCCGGGAAGTGCACCTCCTGGAACCCCGCGGCGTCCATCTCCTCGCGCACCACGCGCTCGACGTTGCGGTAGACGCGGTAGCCCAGGGGCAGCCAGGTGTAGATGCCCGGCGCGTTGCGGCGGATGTACCCGGCGCGCACCAGCAGCCGGTGGCTCGGGACCTCGGCGTCGGCCGGGTCGTCGCGCAGGGTGCGCAGGAACAGCGAGGACATCCGCAGCAGCATGCCGACGAGCCTAACGGCCGCCCCTGGACCATCTCCTCCGCGTTCCCCACGGCACAGCTGCGGCAACTCCGCCCAGACGCCGGTCCCGTCGGCCGACAGACGTCGTTGCCCGCGCCTGTGCTCAGCCGCCGCCAGGCCACGGTGTCGGACACGATCTCTGCCACCCAGTCGCGCTCGAACATCACCTGCTCCCAGGAGAACCGGAGCACGAGCCAGCGAGCCCTCACCAGCTCGTCGTACCGGCGGCAGTCCCGGTCGAGCGCCGACCTGCTGCCGTGGAACGCGAAGCTGTCCGCCTCGAGCACCAGCCGCAGGTCCGGGTCCCCCAGGTCCACCCTGACCACGGGACCGCGGGTCCGGACGACCAGCTGCGGGACGAAGGTGGTGATGCCGGCCTCCAGGACAGCCGCCCGCGACCCGACTCGAACGGGTTGGCCGCTCTCCGTCAGCGGCGGCCACACTCGCGGCTGCTCGGACTCTCGCCCGGGAGACCGCGCGGCGACGCGGAGCGTCGGCCGCAGCACGGCGCAACGCCGAGTCGGCGATCGCGAGGGCATCGGCGAACGGCATCGTCCGGGCGCAGTCGATCACCGTCCGGACCGGGCTCGTCACCCGTCCACGCACGTCCGTCGAGGCGTCGAGGTCGCCTTCCGGTCGCACGGGCTCGGCCCTTGCTGCCCGGTACCGCTCGCAGACCGCCTCGGCGACCGTGCGACGTGCGCACGGTCTCGGAGTCGCGGAGCGTCTGCCGACCTCGCGCCACCACGAGCTGGCGAACGGCGGACACGCTCGTCGACGCGACCGCAGCTCGCGCCACGTGGCGACCCCCTGGCGCCGCATCGCGGCCACCACCGCCTTCTCCGCTCCCATGCCGCCCAGGCTGGTGAACGACGTGCGCTGCTGCAGCCGGCCGCCCGGATCTGTGGACACAGGTGCGGGCAACGACGGCTGTGGACGGCGGGAGGTACGCCCCTGCGTCGTCGTTGCCCGCAGCTGTGCCGTGCCGCTCAGAACAGGACGGTGGCGAAGGTGCCGACCTGCTCGAAGCCGGTGCGGCGGTAGGCGGCCAGGGCCGGGGTGTTGAAGCTGTTGACGTACAGGCTGACCGCCTCGACGCCCTGCTCGAGGGCGAGCGCGACGACGGCGGCCATCGCGGGGGCGGCCAGGCCGCGGCGGCGCCACGACGGGTCGACGTACACGCCCTGCACCTGGGCCACCCGGCGGCTCACGGCGCCGAGGTCGGCCTTGAACACGACCCGGTCGCCACCCTCGGCCGGCTCGAGGCGCACGAACGCGTGCCGGTCGTCGACGAGCTGGGCCACGCGGTACCGGTAGGCCGATGCCGCCGTCGGCCTGCAGCGGCGAGTAGCCCACCTCCTCGGTGAACATCGCGACGGCGGCGGGCACGAGCACCTCGAGGTCGGCGCGGCCGGCCGGCCGCACCTGCGGGTCGGGCGGCAGCGGGCTGGGCCGGTCGAGCACCATCAGCGGCTGGTCGGCGCGCACGTCGCGGGCGGGTCCCCAGCGCGGCTCGAGCGCCGACCACATCTCCAGCACGCCGTCGGCCGGGCCGACCAGCGAGGAGCAGCGGCGGCCGACCTGCAGGGCGTGCTGGGTGAACGCGCGCAGCGACTCCGGCACCGGCTCCACCGGCACGAGGTTGGCGCCGTACCAGCACGCCGACACCAGCTCGCCGCGCGAGAACCAGCCGTACAGCTCGCCGCGGCCGCCGGGCGGGTCGATGCCGTAGCGCTCCACCCGGGAGGCGACGAAGACGTTCGTCACGGGGTCGCGGTCGCACAGGTCGAGCAGCTCGGTGGCGTCAGCCGGCCCGAGCGGGCGCAGGTGCTGACGTCGGAACAAGCGGGCGCCCCTTCGAGCCTCGGTGGTGGTCGGGGCGCCGCCCCGGAGGTGGTGCGGTCAGCCCACGGTCACCGTAGGCGATGCCGGTGCGCCGTCGGCGGAACCGTCCTCCATCTGCTCGGCGATGCGCATCGCCTCCTCGATCAGGGTCTCGACGATCTTCGACTCGGGGACGGTCTTGATCACCTCGCCCTTGACGAAGATCTGCCCCTTGCCGTTGCCGGACGCGACGCCGAGGTCGGCCTCGCGGGCCTCGCCGGGGCCGTTGACGACGCAGCCCATGACGGCCACGCGCAGCGGCACCTCCATGCCCTCGAGGCCGGCGGTCACCTGGTCGGCCAGGGTGTAGACGTCGACCTGCGCGCGCCCGCACGAGGGGCACGAGACGATCTCGAGCTTGCGCGGGCGCAGGTTGAGCGACTGCAGGATCTGGTTGCCGACCTTGACCTCCTCGACCGGCGGCGCCGACAGCGAGACCCGGATCGTGTCGCCGATGCCCTTCGACAGCAGGGCGCCGAAGGCGGTGGCCGACTTGATCGTGCCCTGGAAGGCCGGCCCCGCCTCGGTGACGCCGAGGTGCAGCGGCCAGTCGCCCCGCTCGGAGAGCAGCTCGTAGGCGCGCACCATCACGACCGGGTCGTTGTGCTTCACCGAGATCTTGAAGTCGTGGAAGTCGTGCTCCTCGAACAGCGAGGCCTCCCAGACGGCCGACTCGACCAGCGCCTCGGGCGTCGCCTTGCCGTACTTCTCCAGCAGCCGCGGGTCGAGCGAGCCGGCGTTGACGCCGATCCGGATCGAGACGCCGGCGTCCTTGGCGGCCTGGGCGATCGCGCCGACCTGGTCGTCGAACTTGCGGATGTTGCCGGGGTTGACCCGCACCGCGGCGCAGCCGGCGTCGATGGCGGCGAAGACGTACTTGGGCTGGAAGTGGATGTCGGCGATCACCGGGATCTGCGACTTCGTCGCGATCGCGGGCAGCGCGTCGGCGTCGTCCTGGGACGGGCAGGCGACCCGGACGATGTCGCAGCCGGTGGCCGTCAGCTCGGCGATCTGCTGCAGCGTGGCGTTGATGTCGGTGGTGGGGGTCGTCGTCATCGACTGGACGCTGACCGGGGCGTCGCCGCCGACCTCGACCTTGCCGACCTTGATCTTGCGGGTCTTGCGCCGGGGGGCCAGCACGGGCGGCGGGGCCGCGGGCATGCCGAGCGAGATCGGGATGGACGCCATGCGTCCAGTATCGCTCCAGTGGGGGGCTCCGCCCCCCACGCCCCCCGAAGCCGCCCCCCACGCCCGCGAAGCCCGCCGTCGAGGGCCCCGGCCCCCACGCCCGCGAGCGCGCCGGGTCAGCCGCGCAGGGTGATCGGCCGGACGATGTCGGCGTAGAGCAGCATCAGCGACATCGCGATCAGCGCCACCGACACCACGTAGACCACCGGCAGCGCCTTGGCGACGTCGACCGGGCCGGGGTCGGCGCGGCCGCGCAGCCGGGCGATCTGGCGGCGCAGGCCCTCCCACAGGGCGCCGGCGACGTGGCCGCCGTCGAGCGGCAGCAGCGGCACCAGGTTGAACACGAACAGCGCGATGTTCAGCGACCCGAGGATCCCGAGGATGTTGGCGGCCTTCTCCTGGGTCTCGATGTCGTCGAGCGCGGCGATCTCGCCGGTGAGCCGACCGACGCCGACGATGCCGATCGGCCCGGCCGGGTCGCGCTCCTCGGAGCCGAACGCGGCCTGGGCGACGTCGACCATCCGGGCCGGGAGCCGCACGATCAGCCCCGCGGTCGCGACGGTGGTGTCGGCCGACGAACCCGGGGACGGCCGTCACGGGCTGCTTGCACCAGCGACCTGCACCGGGGTGACGCCGAGGAAGCCGGCCTGCACGGTCTCGGCCTCGCCGTCCGCGCCGACGACGACCTCGCCGTCGACGATCCGGGCGACCTCGTTCTCGACCGGCGTGACGTCGAGGTCGACCTGCTCGCCCTCCCGCTCGACCACGAGCGGGCACGGTGCGGCCGGCGCTGTCGCGGATCAGCGAGCGCATCTGCTCCCAGTCGGTGATCGCGGTGCCGTCGAACGACACGCACCTCGTCACCGGGCCGGAGGCCGGCGGCGAACGCAGGGGTCTTCGGCAGGCCCTCGTCGGAGTCCTGGACGCACGGCTCGGTGGAGCCGCCGCCCTGGTCCATGCAGATCTGGACCTCAGCGACGGTCAGCGTGCTCGTGCGCTCGCGCGGGTCGCCGAAGCCGACCAGCAGGATCGTGAACAGCACGACGGCGATGAGCAGGTTCATCGTCGGGCCGCCGAGCATGACGACGACCTTCTTCGGCACCGACAGCTTGTAGAAGACCCGGTCCTCGTCGCTCCGGCCTGCACCTCCTGCGCGCTGGCGTGCCGGGCGTCCTCGGCCAGGGTCTGGAAGGCGCCGGTCGACGACGCGCGCAGGTGGTGCTCGTCCTCGCCGGCCCGCGGCGGGAACATGCCGATCATCCGGATGTAGCCGCCGGCCGGGATCCACTTGACGCCGTACTCGGTCTCGCCCTTCGGTGCCGCGACCAGAGCGTGGGGCCGAAGCCGATCATGTACTGGGTGACCTTGACCCCGAACCGCTTCGCGGGGACGCAGGTGACCGACCTCGTGCAGCGCGATCGAGGCCGCGAGGACGACGACCACGATCAGGATGCCGAACACGTACTCGACGACGTCGGTCATCGCGCGGTCACCTCCTCCAGCAGCTCGGTCGGCCCGCGCCCGGGCCCACGTCTCGGCGGCGAGCACCGCGTCCACGTCCGGCGCGGCGGCCTCGCCCTCGGCGGCCCAGTCCTCGACCACCCTGCTCACAGTGTCCACGATGGCGAGGAACGGCACCCGCCCGTCCAGGAAGGCGTGCACGCACTGCTCGTTCGCCGCGTTGTAGACGGCGGGGTACGTGCCGCCGGCGGTGCCGACCTGCCGGGCCAGCCGCACGGCCGGGAAGGCGTCGTCGTCGAGCGGCTCGAAGGTCCAGGTGGCGGCCCGGGTCCAGTCGCACGCCGAGCGCGGCGCCGGGCACGCGGTCGGGCCAGCCGAGGCCGAGCGCGATCGGCAGCCGCATGTCGGGCGGGGAGCACTGGGCGAGGGTGGAGCCGTCGGTGAACTCGACCATGGAGTGCACCACCGACTGCGGGTGCACCACGACGTCGATCCGGTCGAACGGGATCCCGAACAGCAGGTGGGCCTCGATCACCTCGAGCGCCTTGTTCACCATCGTCGCGGAGTTGGTCGTCACCATCGGGCCCATCGCCCAGGTGGGGTGGGCGAGCGCCTGCTCGGGCGTGACGTCCGCGAGGTCGGCCCGCGAGCGCCCGCGGAACGGTCCGCCGGACGCGGTGACGACGAGCCTGGCCACCTCGTCGAGCCGCCCGCCGCGCAGGCACTGGGCCAGCGCCGAGTGCTCGGAGTCGACGGGGACGACGCGGTCGGTGGCACCGGGTCCGCGCCCGCCGGCGGCGCGCGCGGCCTCGACCACGAGCGGCCCGCCGACGATGAGGGACTCCTTGTTGGCCAGCGCGAGGGTCGAGCCGGCGGCGAGCGCGGCCAGCGTGGGACGCAGGCCGACCGAGCCGGTCATGCCGTTGAGGACGACGTCGGCGCGGTGCCCGGCGACCTGGACGACGCCGTCCTGGCCGCCCACGACCGCGGGGACGCGCCCGCCGTCGGCGAGCACGGCGATGGCGGCGGCGAGCTCGTCGACGACGTCCTCGCGCGCGACGGCGACGGCCTCGACGCCGAGCTCGACGGCCTGGCGGGCGAGCAGGTCGACGTCACCGCCGCCCGCGGCCAGCGCGACCACCCGGAACCGGTCGGGCGCGCCGCGGACGACGTCGACCGCCTGGGTGCCGACCGACCCCGTGGACCCGAGCAGCACGACGTCTCTCACGCCCCCATCATCGCCGACGTCACGGGCCCGGCCGACCACCGGCGACCGGCCGCCGGACGTCCCGTCCCGGCCGCCCGCGCACCGAGAAATGTCCTGCTTGCCCCTGTTCAGACCGGCAGGTGGCCCCCAGCGTGCCGAGCACCGCGGCGCCGCCGCGGGTCACACCGTCACAGGAGGGTCACCCCGATGACTCGACGCACCACCATCGCGCTGGGAGCGGCCGCGGGCCTCGCCGCGGCGCTGCTCGCGGCCGGACCGGCCGGGGCATCCCCCGCGGTCACCTCGGCGAAGGGCGCCACGACCGCGTCCGAGCACCAGCGGATCGTCGACTACTGGACGCCGGCGCGGATGGCCTCGGCGAAGGACGCCTCCGTGCTCGCCCCGGCGCCGTCCGAGAAGCCGAAGGAGAAGCCGAAGGTCGCTGCGGGCGCCCCGAGCGTCGTCCCGGCCGCCAAGCCGGTGAAGCCACCGACGGGCGGCGGCGGCAGCAGCACCGGCGGGTACTGGACCAGCGGCGGCCAGGTCGTGGCCACCACCGGCAAGGTGTTCTTCACCCTGTCCTCGGGCAACTACGTCTGCTCGGGCAGCGCGGTCTCCAGCGCCAACGAGTCGACCGTCCTGACCGCCGGGCACTGCGTCTCCGACGCCGGCACCTTCGCCACGAACTGGGCGTTCGTCCCGGCCTACGACGACAACGTGCGTCCGTACGGCACCTGGACGGCGAGCCGGCTGTCGACGACGACGCAGTGGCGCAACGGCGAGGACTTCGACTACGACGTCGGCTTCGCGACGATGAACACGCTGAACGGCGCCACCCTCACCGACACCGTCGGCGGCCAGGGCATCGGCTTCAACCTCGCCCGCGGGCAGGCGACGCACGCGTTCGGCTTCCCGGCCGCGCGTCCGTACGACGGCAGCGAGCTGGCCTACTGCGCCGGCACGGTCGTGCAGGACACCTACTACGGCAGCCAGGACCAGGGCCTGGCCTGCAACATGACCGGTGGCTCGTCCGGCGGCCCGTGGATGGTCGGCTTCAACGGCTCGACCGGGACGCTGAACTCGGTGAACTCGTTCGGCTACCGCGGCATCAAGGACGTCATGTGGGGACCGTACTTCGGCTCGGTGATCCAGAGCCTCTACTCCACCGTCCAGACCTCTTGACCCGCAACCGGTCCGGCGTCTCGGGGGACGTCGGACCGGTTCTGGTCGCAGGAGACCGGACGCAGGAAGCAGTCGGGGCCCGTCCGGACTCGCGTCCGGACGGGCCCCGCTGCGTCCCGCCACGGACCAGGGGGTGTCCGGTGCGGTCGCCTGCGCCTGCTCCTGCGCTGGCGCCGGGCAGGTCAGGTGCTGATGCCGACGTACTTGGTCTCCAGGTACTCCTCGATGCCCTCGGCCCCGCCCTCGCGCCCGAAGCCGGAGTGCTTGACGCCGCCGAACGGCGCCGCCGGGTTCGAGACGATGCCGGCGTTGAGCCCGACCATCCCGGTGTCCAGCCGCTCCACCACCGACAGCGCGCGGTCGAGCCGCTGGGTGAACACGTAGGCCACGAGCCCGAACTCGGTGTCGTTGGCCATCGCCACGGCCTGGTCGTCGTCGTCGAAGGTCACGACCGGCGCCACCGGCCCGAACACCTCCTCGGCCAGCAGCCGCGAGCCGTCGGGGACGTCGGTGAGCACCGTCGGCGCGTAGAAGTAGCCGCGCTCCCCCACCCGCTCGCCGCCGCACCGCACCGAGGCACCGCGGTCGACGGCGTCCGAGACCAGGTCGGAGACCTTGTCGCGGGTCGCGGCGTCGACGAGCGGACCCACCTGGACGCCGTCGTCGGTGCCGCGGCCGACCTTCAGGCCGCCCATCCGCTCCGCGAGCCGGGACGAGAAGTCGTCGGCGACGTCGCTGTGCACCAGGAAGCGGTTGGCCGCCGTGCACGCCTCGCCGCCGTTGCGCATCTTGGCGAGCATCGCGCCCTCGACCGCGGCGTCGAGGTCGGCGTCGGCGAAGACGAGGAACGGCGCGTTGCCGCCGAGCTCCATCGACACCCGCAGCAGCTGCTCGGCCGACTGCTCGACCAGCCGCCGCCCCACCTCGGTGGAGCCGGTGAACGACAGCTTGCGCAGCCGGCGGTCGCGGATCAGCGGCTCCATCACCTCGCCGGTGGTCGACGTCGTCACCACGTTGAGGACGCCGTCCGGCAGCCCGGCCTCGGTCATGATCGCGGCCAGGGCGAGCATCGACAGCGGCGTGGACGACGCCGGCTTGACCACCATCGTGCAGCCGGCCGCGACCGCGGGCCCGATCTTGCGGGTGCCCATGGCCATCGGGAAGTTCCACGGCGTGATGAACAGGCAGGGGCCGACCGGCTGCTTCATCGTCAGCAGCCGCGAGGCCCCGTTCGGCGCGGTGGACCAGCGGCCCGAGATCCGCACCGACTCCTCGGAGAACCAGCGGAAGAACTCTGCGGCGTAGGTGATCTCGCCCTTGGACTCGGCGACGGGCTTGCCCATCTCGAGCGTCATCAGGAGCGCGAGGTCGTCGGCACCGCTCGGTGAGCAGCTCGAACGCCCGGCGCAGGATCTCGCCGCGGTCGCGCGGCGGTGTCGCGGCCCAGTCGGCCTGCGCGGCCACCGCGGCGTCGAGCGCCGCCCGGCCGTCGGCGGCGGTGGCGTCGGCGACCGACGCGAACACCTCGCCCGGTGGCCGGGTCGTCGACGTCGATCCGGCCGCCGCCGGCGCCCTCGCGCTGCTCGCCGCCGATCAGCAGGCCGGTGGGGACCGCCCCGACGACGTCCTGCTCGCGCCCGCTGAGCGCCATCGACCGACCCCTCTCGCCGTGCTCCGCCCGTCCCCGCCATCCAACACCGGGTGGGACGGGGGCGCCAGCCCGTCGAGGGCACGGATTCCGTCGCGCAGGGGGTTCCTCAGGGGCCTTCCGGCCCTACTCTGACGCCATGAGCGACGTGATCAGTGGCGAGGTGAGGACCGGCAGCCGCCGGCTGGTGACCGAGGTGCCGGGACCGCGGTCCCGGGAGCTGACGGCCCGGCGGACGGCGGCGGTGGCGGCCGGGGTCTCGACCGTGCTGCCCGCCTGGATCGGGAGCGGCTCCGGCGCGCTGCTCACCGACGTCGACGGCAACACCCTGATCGACCTCGGCTCGGGCATCGCCGTGACCGGCGTGGGCCACGCCCACCCGCGGGTCGTGGCGGCCGTGCGCGAGCAGGTGGAGCGGTTCGCCCACACCTGCTTCATGGTCTCCCCGTACGAGGGCTACCTCGAGGTGTGCGAGGCGCTCGCGCGGCTGACGCCCGGCGACCACGACAAGCGCAGCGCCCTGCTCAGCTCCGGCGCCGAGGCGGTGGAGAACGCGGTGAAGGTGGCCCGCACCGCCACCGGCCGCGACGCCGTCGTGGTGTTCGACCACGGCTACCACGGCCGCACCAACCTGACGATGGCGATGACGGCCAAGGTGATGCCGTACAAGAAGGGCTTCGGGCCGTTCGCCGGCGAGGTGCACCGGGTGCCGATGTCGTACCCCTTCCGCGACCCCGCGGGGATGACGGGCGAGGAGGCCGCGCGCCGCGCGCTCTCGCTGGTCGAGAAGCAGGTCGGCGCCGACGAGGTCGCCGCGGTCGTGATCGAGCCGGTGCAGGGCGAGGGCGGCTTCGTCGTCCCCGCGCCCGGGTTCCTGCCCGCGCTGCAGGAGTGGTGCCGCGCGAACGGCGCGCTCTTCGTCGCCGACGAGATCCAGACCGGTTTCGCCCGCACGGGAGCGATGTTCGCGAGCGAGCACGAGGGCGTGGTGCCCGACCTGGTCACCACCGCGAAGGGGATCGCGGCGGGGCTGCCGCTGGCGGCGGTCACCGGCCGCGCCGACGTGATGGACTCGGTGCACGCCAGCGGCCTCGGCGGCACCTACGGCGGCAACCCGGTGGCCTGCGCCGCCGCGCTGGCCGCGATCGACGTCTACGCCGAGGAGGGGCTGGTGGAGCGCGCGCGGGCGATCGAGGGCGTCATCGGCGCCGCGCTGCGGTCGGCCCAGGAGCGCCACCCCGGCATCGGTGACGTGCGCGGTCGCGGCGCGATGATGGCGCTGGAGCTCGTCACCGACGACGGCATCTCGCCCGATCCCGCTGCAGCAGCGGCGATCTCGGCACGCTGCCACGCCCAGGGCGTGCTGACGCTCACCTGCGGCACCTACGGCAACGTGATCCGGCTGCTGCCGCCGCTGGTGATCACCGACGACCAGCTGGGCGAGGGCCTCGAGGTGCTGACCGGCGCGCTCGACGAGGTGCTCGGCGCGTGACGAGGGTCGACCGCGACCGGCAGGAGGCGCTGCACGCCGAGGAGTCCCGCCGGTTCGCCGCCGCGCACCCACGGTGCGGGCAGGAGCACGAGCGCGCCAGGGCGCACCTGCCCGCCGGCGTCCCGATGAGCTGGATGGCCAAGTGGGCCGGGCCGTTCCCGCTCTGCGTGGTGGAGGCGCACGGCTCGTCGTTCACCTGCCTGGACGGCGTCGAGGTCGCGGACCTGTGCCTCGGCGACACCGGCGCGATGACGGGCCACAGCCCGCCGCCGACGGTCGAGGCCGTGGCGCACCGGGCGGCCCGCGGCATCACCACGATGCTCCCGGGCACCGACGCCCCCGACGCCGCCGCCGAGCTCGCGCGCCGGTTCGGCCTGCCGCAGTGGCAGTTCACGCTCTCGGCCACGGACGCGAACCGGCACGTCATCCGGTACGCCCGGCACCTCACCGGCCGACCGAAGGTGCTGGTGATGGACTTCTGCTACCACGGCAGCGTCGACGAGACCTTCGCGACGCTCGCCGACGGCGAGGTGGTGGCACGACGCGGGAGCATCGGCCCGCCGGTGCCGCCCTCGCTCACCACCGCCGTCGTCCCCTTCAACGACGTCGACGCCCTCGAGCAGCGCCCTCGCCACCGGTGAGATCGCCTGCGTCCTGGCCGAACCCGCCATGACGAACATCGGGATCGTGCTGCCCGACCCCGGCTACCACGAGGCGCTGCGCGCCCTCACCCGCGAGCACGGGACGCTCCTGGTGCTCGACGAGACCCACACCCTGTGCGCCGGCCCCGGCGGGATGACCGCCCGCGACGGTCTCGAGCCCGACCTCGTCACGCTCGGCAAGGCGATCGGCGGCGGCGTGCCGTGCGGTGCCTTCGGGATGACCGACGAGCTCGCCGAGCGGGTGCTGGCCTCGGTGGAGCTGGAGGACGTCGACCTCGGCGGCATCGGGGGCACGCTGGCCGCGAACGCCCTGTCGCTGGCCGCGATCCGCGCCACCCTGGCCGAGGTGCTCACCGCCGACGCGCACGCCCACATGGAGCGGCTCGCGCAGGACTGGACCGACGGCGTGCAGGCAGGCATCGACCGGCACGGGCTGCCCTGGCACGTCACGCGCCTCGGCGGCCGGGCGGAGTACGCGTTCAGCGCCGAGCCGCCGCGGCACGGCGCCGAGGCGGCCGCGGCCGACGACTTCGGCCTGCAGACCCTGCTGCACCTGGCGGCCCTCAACGACCGGGTGCTGCTGACGCCGTTCCACAACATGGCCCTGATGGCCCCGACCACGACGAGGGAGCAGGTCGACCGGCACACGGCGTCCTTCGGACGCGTTCTCGGCGACCTCGCTCTCTAGCGTTCTTGCAGCTCCCAGGGGCTGCCGTAGCCGTCCTTGAGCAGGTCGAGGAACGGGACGGCGTCGAAGGCCTCGGGGCCGAGGACGCCTGCGCCCGACCAGGTGCCGGCGGCGAGCAGCTCCAGGGCGACCACCGGGTTGATCGCGGTCTGCCACACCACGCACTGGGCGCCGTACTCGGCCATCGACCACTCGTTGTCGACCGCGTGGTACAGGTACACCTCGCGCGGGTTGCCGTCCTTGCCCGTGCCCGTGACCCACATGCCGGCGCAGGTCGTGCCGGTCATCCGGTCGCCGATCGTCGCGGGGTCCGGCAGGCACGCGGCCACGAGGTCGCGCGGCGACACCTCGACCCGGCCGGCCGAGCTGTTCACCGGGACCGGGCGTCGTGCGGTCGAGGCCGAGCGCGTTGAGCGTGCGCAGCACCGAGATGAACTCCTCGCCGAGCCCGTACTTGAAGGTCACCCGCTTGGCGTCGATCCAGCGCGGCATGAGGAGCACCTCCTCGTGCTCGACGTTCACGCACTCGACCGGCCCGATGCCGGCCGGGAAGTCGAAGACCTCCGGCTCGCTGAACGGCGCGGTGGTGAACCACTCCCGGCCCTTCTCCCAGATCACCGGCGGGTTCAGGCACTCCTCGATGGTGGTCCAGATCGAGAACGACGGCGCGAACGAGGGCTCGCCGTCGCGACCGGCGACGACCAGGTTCGAGCCGTCGCGGGTGCCGAGCTCGTCGATCTCGGAGAACAGGTGGTCGGCGGCGTACCGGGCGAACACGTCGGACAGGCCCGGCTCGACGCCGATGCCCACCAGCGCGAGCCGGCCGGCCTGCTCCCACTCCCCCGCCACGGCGAACTGCTCGTCGCCGAGCTTGACGCCGGGCAGCTCGTGCGGCTTGTCCGGGTGGCGCGTCGACAACGACATCGCCATGTCGAGGTAGTCGGCGCCCGGCGGCGAACGCCCCTCGGAACACGGGCATCACGAAGCGCGGGTCGACGGCGTTCATCACGTGCGTCGCGCCGTGCTCGCGCGCCAGCGCCGTCACCGACGCCTCGTCCGAGGCGTCGACGCGCGCCGCGACGAACCGCGTGTCGTCCGGGTGCCGCTCGGCGACCGCCGCGACCGTGCGCTCCGCTCGGGCGAGGTCGTAGTCGGACACCACCAGGAGCTCGAAGAAGTCGCGCCGGGCCGCGATCCGCGCGAACGCGTCGCCGACACCGCCCGAGCCGACCAGCAGGATCCTCATCGTGTGCAGCACCTCTCGTGGACGGGCGGGGTCAGGTCTGGGCAGCCAGCTGGCGCCGGCGTCGCGCCGCCACGAGCTGGCCGGCGACGACGATCAGCAGGGCGAGGAAGAACATCGCCGAGCCGATGACGTTGGCCTGGGCGGGGATGCCGCGGGTGGCGGCGACGTAGACGAACTTCGGGAACGTGTCGGTGTTGCCCGAGTTGAAGTTCGTGATGATGAAGTCGTCGAAGCTCAGCGAGAACGCGAGCAGCGCCGCGGCGGCGATGCCCGGCAGCAGCAGCGGGAAGGTGACCCGCCAGAACGCCGCCTGCGGGGACGCGTACAGGTCGGCCGCCGCCTCCTCGAGGCGCGGGTCGAGCCCGGCCACCCGGGCCTTCACCGTGACGACCACGAAGCTGATGCAGAACATCACGTGCGCCAGCACGATCGTGGCGAAGCCCGGGTTGATCCGCAGGTTGAGGAACTGGGCCAGCAGCGCCGCGCCGAGCACCACCTCGGGCGTGGCCATCGGCAGGAAGAGCAGCAGGTTCATGGTCGACCGGAACTTGAACCGGTAGCGCACCAGGCCGATCGCGATCATGGTGCCGAGGACGGTGGCCACCACCGTCGCGAGCACGCCGATCTGCAGGCTGTTGACGACCGAGCGGCACACGTCCGGCGCCCCGCAGGGGTCCTTCCAGTTGTCGAGGGTGAACCCGCGCCAGACCAGGTTCGAGCGCCCGGCGTCGTTGAAGGAGAACGCGAACGTGTACGCGATCGGCGTCAGCAGGTAGACGAAGGCGATGCGCGGCGTAGACGGGCAGCACCAGCCGGCCCAGCGACAGCCTGGTCACAGGAGGTCCTCCGTCCCCGCGCGACGCACGTAGAGGCCGACCAGCAGCAGGATCGCGAGCATGAGCAGCACCGACAGCGCCGAGGCGGTCGGGTAGTCGACGACGCGGAAGAACCGCGAGTCGATCACGTTGCCGACCATGGACGTGCTCGCGTTGCCGAGCAGCGCGGAGTTCACGTAGTCGCCGGCGGCCGGGATGAAGGTCAGCAGCGTCCCGGAGACCACACCGGGCAGCGACAGCGGCAGCGTCACGTGCCGGAAGGTCTGCGCCGCACCGGCGTACAGGTCCCCGCCGGCCTCGACCAGCCGCAGGTCGAGCCGTTCGAGGCTGGCGTAGATCGGCAGCGTCATGAACGGCAGGAAGTTGTAGGTGAGCCCGGCCACGACCGCGATCGGCGTCGCGGTGAGCCGGGCGTCGTCGGGCAGCAGCTGGATCGCCTTGAGCACGCTGACGACGACGCTCTCGTCGGCGAGGATCTGCTTCCACGCGATGGTGCGCAGGATGAAGCTGGTGAAGAACGGCGCGATCACCATCACCAGGAGCAGCCCCTGCAGCAGCGGCTTGCCGCGGGCGCGCACGCCGATCACGTACGCGAGCGGGTAGCCGATGGCCAGGGCGAGCACGGTGGCGATGAGCGCGTACCCGAACGAGCGGCCGAACTGCGGCGCGTACGCGACCATCGCCTCGGTGTAGTTCGCGACCCGGAACGCGGGCTGGGTCGCACCCACCGCACCGCCGGGCACCCGCTCGTACAGCGACGTGAGCAGCAGCGCTCCCACCGGCGCCACGAAGAACAGCACCAGGTAGAGCAGGCCGGGCAGCAGCAGGAGGTAGCCGGTGCGGCCGCGCCGCCTGCCCTCGGCCTTCTCGGAGCCGTCGGCCCCGGGCGCCGGCGGCGTCGCGGTGTGCGCGACGCCGGCGATGCTCACAGCAGGGCCTTCTCGGTGGCCGGCTCGTCGTCCGAGCGGTCGCGGTCCAGGACCTCCTGCCCGGCGTGCGAGTCCTCGTCGCCGGCGAGCCCGAAGGTGTGCCGCGGGAGCCAGGCGAGCCGCACCTGGTCGCCGCGCGAGGCCCGGACGACGGCGTCGAGGTTCTGGGCGAAGACGCTCATCGTCGCCAGGCCCGGGACGTCGACCAGGTACTCGGTGCTCACCCCGGAGAACGACACGTCGAGGACCGTGCCGGGACCGAGCTCGTTGGTGCCGGAGGGCATCTCCTCGTCGTCGGTGACCAGGTGCACCTTCTCCGGACGGAAACCGACCAGGACCTCGCCCTCGTCGCTGACAGCGCGGTCGGCCGGGACGTGCACGCGGGTGCCGTTGACGTCGACCCCCAGCATCGTCGCCGCCGCGGTCGACCACGGTGCCGGGCACCAGGTTCGAGCGCCCGAGGAAGTTCGCCACGAAAGCGGTGCGCGGGAGGTCGTAGAGGGCCTGCGGAGCGCCCATCTGCTCGATCCTCCCGGCGTTCATCACGGCCACGGTGTCGGCCATCGTCATGGCCTCCTCCTGGTCGTGCGTGACGTGCACGAAGGTGAGACCCACCTCGTCCTGGATCCGCTTGAGCTCCACCTGCATCTGCCGGCGCAGCTTGAGGTCGAGGGCGCCGAGCGGCTCGTCGAGCAGCAGCACCGCCGGGTTGTTGACGATCGCGCGGGCCAGGGCCACCCGCTGCTGCTGCCCGCCGGAGAGCTGGGTCGGCTTGCGCCGCGCCAGGTGGCGCAGCTCGACCAGGTCGAGCGCCTCCATCGCCCGCTGCTCGGCGTCGCGGATCCCCTTGCGCCGCAGGCCGAACGCCACGTTCTCGGTGACGTCGAGGTGCGGGAACAGGGCGTAGCTCTGGAAGACGGTGTTGACCGGGCGCTGGTGCGCCCGGGTGGAGGTGACGTCGTCGCCGCCGATGAGCACCTGGCCGGACGTCGGGTGCTCCAGGCCGGCGACCATCCGCAGCGTCGTCGTCTTGCCGCAGCCGGACGGGCCCAGCAGGGCGAAGAAGGACCCCGACGGGATGGTCAGCGACAGGTCGTCGACGGCGACGAAGTCGCCGAACCGCTTGGTGACCTGGCGCAGCTCCAGGTCACGTCCCTCGTCGGAGCGCCCCGCCGCCGGCAGCCCTCCGCCAGCCACCTCAGTTGCCGATCGCCGTCTGGAAGCGACCGCCGAACTCGGTCTCCTCGTCGGCCGACATCGACCGCACCACCGAGACCTGCGCGAGCGTCGCGTCGTCCGGGAAGATGCTGGTGTCCTCGGCGAGCTCGGGGTCGATCTCCTGCATCGCCTCCTTGGCGCCCTCGACCGGGCAGATGTAGTTGACGTACGCCGCGACCTCGGCCGCCACCGCGGGGTCGTAGTAGTAGTTCATCAGCGTCTCGGCGTTCTTCTTGTGCGGCGACCCGATCGGCACCAGCATGTTGTCGCTCCAGAGCGTGCCGCCGGCCTCGGGGATGGCGAACTCCCACTGGTCGTCGTTCTCGAAGTTGATCTGGGTGATGTCGCCCGACCAGCCGATGACCGCCACCGCGTCGCCGGAGATGAGGTCCTCCTTGTAGGAGTTGCCCTTCACCTGGCGGATCTGGCCGTTCGAGATCTGCTCCTCGAGCACCTCCATCGCGGCGCCGAACTCGTCGGCGCCCCAGTCGCCCGAGATGTCGACGCCCTGCTCGGCCATGATCAGACCGACGGTGTCGCGCCACTCGTCGAGCACCTCGACCCGGCCCTTGAGCTCGGGCTTCCACAGGTCGGAGACCGACCGCAGCCCGCCCGGCAGCTGCCGCCTTGTTCCACGCGATGCCCGCCGAAGCCGGACTGCCAGGTGAGCGAGTGCTTGCGGCCCTGGTCGAAGTCGACGTCGGCCAGCGAGGCCAGGATGTTGTCGGCGTTGGGGATGTTCGCCCGGTCCAGCTCCTGGGTGTAGCCCATCGTGATCATCCGCGCGGCCATCCAGTCGGTGAACACCACGATGTCCTGGCCGATGTCGTCGCCGTTGGCGAGCTGGCCCTGGATCTTCCCGTAGTACGTGTCGTTCCCGTCGATGTCCTCGCTGTACGAGACGTCGATGCCCGTCTCCTGGCTGAACGCCTCGAGCGTCGGGTAGGTGTTCCCGTCCTCGGCGAGGTCGAGGTACAGCGTCCAGTTGGCCCACGCCAGCGTCTTGTCCTCGTCCGAGCGGTCCTTCGCCGGCTCGAGCGAGGCGCCGCCGCTGGCACCGGTGCCGGGCGCGCCCGACGTGCCGCACGCGGCGAGGAAGGCCCCGAGACCGAGCAGACCGGCGCCCTGGAGGGCGGCGCGGCGGGAGACCTGCGAGGACGCGCGCGTGCGGGCCTGGAGGGCGGCGAGGGCGCGCACCTCGGGCGGCGCGGCGGCGAGGCGGGCGGCGCGCTCGGCGGGGCTCGAGCCTCTGGTGGGGCGTCGGGTCATGGGGTGGAGTCCTTCCTGTCCCCGAGGGGCGGGGGTGGGATGACGCGTGCGGGCGGTCGTGCGGGTCGGCGTGCGGGTGGTGGTGGGGCTCAGTCGAAGGCGATCATCACGTGCTTGACGCGGGTGTAGTCCTCCAGTCCGTACATCGACAGGTCCTTGCCGTAGCCGCTGTGCTTGAAGCCGCCGTGCGGCATCTCGGCCACGATCGGGATGTGGGTGTTGATCCACACGCAGCCGAAGTCCAGGGCGCGGCTGACCCGCATCGCGCGCCCCACGTCCTTGGTCCACACGCTCGAGGCCAGGCCGTAGCGGACGCCGTTGGCCCAGCGCACGGCCTCGTCCTCGTCGGTGAACTTCTGCACGGTGATGACCGGGCCGAAGATCTCGTCCTGGACGGCCTCGTCGTCCTGGCGCAGGTCGGAGACGACGGTCGGCTGCAGGTAGAAGCCGCCGGACAGGCCCTCGCCGTCGGGCCGGGCGCCGCCGGCCCGCACCTGGGCGTGGTCGGGCAGCCGGTCGAGGAAGCCCGTGACCCGCTCGAGCTGGGCCGAGCTGTTCACCGGGCCGAGCGCGGCGTCGTCGTCGTCGGGCAGGCCGACCTTGGTGCCGCGCGCCTGCTCGGCCAGCGCGGCCGCGAAGTCGTCGTGCACCCCGGGCGCCACCAGGACGCGGGTGGCGGCGGTGCAGTCCTGGCCGGCGTTGAAGTAGCCGGCGCCGGCGATGCCCTCGGCGGCCGCCTCGACGTCGGCGTCGTCGAAGACGATGACCGGTGCCTTGCCGCCGAGCTCGAGGTGCACGCGCTTGAGGTCGGGCGCGGCGGCGGCGGCCACCTGGGAACCCGCCCGCACCGAGCCGGTGATCGCCACCAGCTGGGGCGTGCGGTGGCTCACCACCGCGCGCCCGGTGTCGCGGTCGCCGGTGACGACGTTGAAGGTGCCCTCGGGCAGGAACTCCGAGGCGAGCTCGGCCAGCAGCAGCGTGGTCTCGGGCGTGGTGTCGGACGGCTTGAGCACCACCGTGTTCCCGGCCGCCAGCGCCGGCGCGAACTTCCAGACCGCCATCATCATCGGGTAGTTCCACGGCGTCACCTGGCCGACGACGCCGATCGGCTCGCGCCGCACGTACGAGGTGTGGCCCGCCATGTACTCACCGGCCGACTTCCCCTCGAGCACCCTGGCCGCGCCGGCGAAGAACCGGATCTGGTCGACCATCGGCGGGATCTCCTCGCTCGCCGTCAGGGCGTGCGGCTTCCCGGTGTTCTCGGCCTCCAGCCGGACCAGGTCGTCGGCCCGCGCCTCCACCGCGTCGGCGAGCTTCAGCAGCGCCTGCTGCCGCTCGCTCGGGGTGGTGCGGCCCCAGGTCTCGAACGCCGTCGAGGCCGCCGCGTACGCGGCGTCGACGTCGGCCTCGGTGCTCACCGGCGCGGTGGCGACCGTCCGGCCCGTGCTGGGGTCGACCACGTCGATCCGGCCCTCGCCCCGTGGCTCGACGTACTGCCCGCCGACGAAGCTGCGGAGCTCGCGCACGTGTCCTCCTGCGTCCGGCCGGCCCGCGACGGGACCGGTAGGCGGCGACCGCCCGTAGGGGGACGGCCCGTGCGCGCAGCGTAACCACGGCGACCCGCCGATGGAAACGGGATCGCGCGAAATCGACCCCGACGTCGTGACGGAAACGTCACCCGCACGGGCTCTCGACGACGGATTCACTCGCCCGCGCTTGCTTGCCGCCCCGGCCCGGCGTCAGGATGACCCGGTGCCCAACGGAACCCGTCCGTTGCTCGACGACGTCTCCAAGCGGATCATCGAGCAGCTCCAGGAGGACGGCCGGCGCGCCTACGCCACGATCGGCAAGGCGGTCGGGCTCTCCGAGGCCGCCGTGCGCCAGCGGGTGCAGCGGCTCGTGGAGTCCGGTGTCATCCAGATCGTCGCCGTCACCGACCCGCTCCAGGTCGGCTTCACCCGCCAGGCCATGATCGGCGTCCGCTCCGACGGCGACCTGCAGGCCGTCGCCGAGGCGCTCGGGAAGATCGCCGAGGTCGACTACCTCGTCATCACCGCGGGGTCCTTCGACATCCTGCTCGAGGTCGTCTGCGAGGACGACGACCACCTGCTCGAGCTGCTGACGCAGCGCATCCGCACCACGCCGGGCGTCCGCAGCACCGAGACCTTCGTCTACCTCAAGCTCCATCAGCAGCACTACGACTGGGGAACCCGATGAGCACCAGCCCTGCCCAGGTCACCGGCGACGGCGCCTCCACCCGCACCCCGAGGGGGACCGAGCGCACCGACGCCGCCCGCGACCACCTGTGGATGCACTTCACCCGGCACTCCACCTACGAGACCTCGCCGGTGCCGGTGATGGTGCGGGGCGAGGGCGTGCGCGTCTTCGACCAGAGCGGCAAGAGCTACCTCGACGGGCTGTCCGGCCTCTTCGTCGTGCAGGTCGGCCACGGCCGCACCGAGCTCGCCGAGGCCGCGGCCAAGCAGGCGGCCCAGCTGGCGTTCTTCCCGCTGTGGTCGTACGCCCACCCGGCGGCGATCGACCTCGCCGAGCGGCTGGCCTCGTACGCCCCGGCCGACCTCAACCGGGTCTTCTTCACCACCGGCGGCGGCGAGGCCGTCGAGACCGCGTGGAAGCTGGCCAAGCAGTACTTCAAGCTCACCGGGAAGCCCAACAAGCACAAGGTGATCTCGCGCTCGGTGGCGTACCACGGGACGCCGCAGGGAGCCCTGTCGATCACCGGCATCCCCGCCGCCAAGGAGCCGTTCGAGCCGCTCGTGCCCGGCGCGTTCAAGGTGCCGAACACCAACCTGTACCGGGCGCCCGATCACCTGCGCGACGACGACAAGGCGTTCGGCCGCTGGGCCGCCGACCGCATCGCCGAGGCGATCGAGTTCGAGGGGCCGGACACCGTCGCCGCCGTCTTCCTCGAGCCGGTGCAGAACTCGGGCGGCTGCTTCCCGCCCCCGCCCGGCTACTTCGAGCGGGTCCGCGAGATCTGCGACGAGTACGACGTGCTCCTGGTGAGCGACGAGGTGATCTGCGCGTTCGGGCGGATCGGGGACATGTTCGCCTGCAACGACTACGGCTACGTGCCGGACATGATCACCTGCGCCAAGGGCATGACCTCGGGGTACTCCCCCATCGGCGCCATGATCGCCTCGGACCGCCTGTTCGAGCCGTTCTCGAAGGGGCACACCAGCTTCCCGCACGGGTACACCTTCGGCGGCCACCCCGTCTCGGCCGCCGTCGCGATGGCCAACCTCGACATCTTCGAGCGCGAGGGCATCAACGCCCACGTGCACGAGCAGGCACCGGCGTTCCGCAGCACGCTGGAGAAGCTGCTCGACCTGCCGATCGTGGGCGACGTCCGCGGCGACGGGTTCTTCTACGGGATCGAGATGGTCAAGGACAAGACCACCCGGGAGACCTTCGACGACGACGAGGCGGAGCGGCTGCTGCGCGGCTTCCTCTCGAAGGCGCTGTTCGACGCCGGCCTCTACTGCCGCGCCGACGACCGCGGCGACCCGGTGGTGCAGCTCGCGCCGCCGCTGATGTGCGGCCAGAAGGAGTTCGACGAGATGGAGTCGATCCTGCGCTCGGTGCTGACGGAGGCGTGGAACCGGCTGTGACGCAACCTGTTCCACCGATACGACGCAGGGTCTGAGTCGTGAGGGCGGCGGTGTCCCGGCGGTACGGCCCGCCCGAGGTCGTCGAGGTGGAGGAGGTGCCCGACCCCGTGCCGGGCGAGGGCGAGCTGCTGGTGCGCGTCTCCACGTCCACGGTCAACCGCACCGACGCCGCCTACCGCGCCGCGTACCCCTTCTTCGTGCGGTCGTTCACGGGAGCGACCCGTCCGAAGAGGACGGTGCTCGGCACCGAGCTCGCGGGCGAGGTCGTCGCGCTCGGCCCGGGGGCGCGGTCGTTCGACGTGGGCGACCGGGTCTTCGCCTGGGTCGAGGGGCGGTTCGGCGCCCACGCCCAGCTGGCGCTGGTGCGGGCCGACGGCGCGGTGGCGCGGACGCCGGACGGGGTGCCCGACGACCTCGCGGCGCCCGCCACCGAGGGACCCCACTACGCGCTGGCGTGCCTGCGGGTGGCGCGCACCCGCGCCGGGCAGGACGTGCTCGTCCACGGGGCCAGCGGGACGATCGGCTCGGCGGCGGTCCAGCTGCTGCGGGCCGAGGGGGTCCGGGTCACGGCCACCTGCTTCACCGAGCAGGTCGAGACCGTGCGCGGGCTCGGGGCCGACCACGTGGTCGACCTCTCCCGCACCACGCTGGACGACGTCGACGAGCGCTTCGACGCGGTCTTCGACACGGTGGGCAAGAGCACGTTCGGCCGGTGCCGGCCGCTGCTGCGGCCGCGCGGGACCTACGTCTCCGCCGAGCTGGGCCCCGGCGCCCAGAACCCCCTCCTCGCCCTGGTCACGCCGTCGGCCCGACGGCACGTCCGGTTCCCGTTCCCGCGGATCGACCAGGCGCTGGTCGAGCGCTTCGCCCGGATGCTCGCCGACGGGCGGCTCCGCCCCCTGGTCGACCGGAGGTACCCGTTGGCCGAGGTCGTCGAGGCGTACCGGCACGTGGAGTCCGGTCGCAAGGTCGGCAGCGTGCTGCTGGACCTCCCGTGAGCGCCGCCGCGGCGACCGCGGTCGCGAGCCCGCTCTGGCAGGCCGGTGGCCGGCCGACCCGCCGGCCGGCGCTCGACGGCGACACCACGGTGGACGTCTGCGTCGTCGGCGCCGGGTTCACCGGGCTGTGGACGGCGCTGCACCTCGTCCGCGAGGACCCGTCGCTGCGGGTCCTGGTGGTCGAGGCCGGCTACCCGGGCTTCGGCGCGAGCGGCCGCAACGGCGGCTGGTGCTCCGCGCTCTTCCCGCTCCCGCTCGAGGCCCTCACCGCACGGCACGGGCGGGACGCCGCGCTGCGGATGACGGCGGCCTGCCGCGAGGCCGTCGACGACGTCGAGCGGCTGGCGTCCGAGGAGGGCGTCGACGTCGGGTTCCGCAAGGGCGGCACCGTCGTCGTGGCGCGCGGGCCGGCCGGGCTCCAGCACGCCCGTCACGACGTCGCCTCCGCCGCAGCCGATCCCGGCACCGGGCTGGAGCTGCTCGACGCCGACGGGGTCGGCGAGCACGTCCGGGTCGAGGGCGCGCTGGGTGGCACCTGGACCCCGCACTGCGCCTCGCTGCACCCGTTCCGGCTCGTCACCGGGCTGGCCGAGGCGGCCGAGCGCCGCGGGGTGCGCGTCGTGGAGAGCACGCGCGCGCTGGCGGTGCGGCGCGGCGAGGTGCGCACCGACCACGGCACCGTCACCTGCTCGCACGTGGTGCTGGCCACCGAGGGATACACCCCTCTGCTGGACCGCACCCGCCGCCGGTCCGTCGCTCCCGTCTACTCGCTGATGGTCGCCACCCAGCAGCTGCCGCAACGGGTCTGGGACCAGATCGGCCTCGAGCGCGGCCAGACGTTCTCCGAGCACCAGAACCTCGTGGTCTACGGCCAGCGCACCGTGGACGGCCGGATCGCGTTCGGCGGCCGCGGGGCGCCCTACCACTGGGGCTCGGCCGTCCGGCCCGGCTTCGACCAGGACCCGCGCGTGCACCGCGGCCTGGCCGCGCTGCTGCGCCGGTACTTCCCGGTGCTGGCCGACGTGCCCGGCGGTGCCACCCGGCTGGCCGGGATCGGCATCGACCACACCTGGGGCGGCCCGCTCGGCATCGCCCGCGACTGGCACCCGGCGGTCCGGCTCGACCCCGACACCCGGATCGCCTGGGCCGGCGGTTACGTCGGTGACGGCGTCGCGCTCAGCCAGCTCGCCGGCGCCACGCTCGCCGACCTCGTCACCGGCCGCGAGACGTCGCGCACCGCCCTGCCCTGGGTGGGGCACCGCCCGCGCAGCTGGGAGCCCGAGCCGCTGCGCTGGCTCGGCGTCAACGCCGGTCTGCTGATGGCCCGCGCCGCCGACGCGCACGAGCGCCGCTCCGGCCGTCCCAGCCCGCTCGGCGCCGCCCTCTCCCGGCTCACCGCCCACTGAGACGGGCTGTCAGCGCACCGAGACCGGCTGTCAGCGGCGGGCGGCGGCGGTCGCGGGAGCGCCAGCACGGCGTGTGCCAGTGCCGGCGCTGCTCCAGGCCCTCGCCCACGACCGCGTCGGCGGGCCAGGCGACCACGTGCGGGGTGCCGGCGGGGACCTCCTGCTGGCAGCCGGGGCAGCGGTACGCGCGTCCGGACGCCGCGCCGCTCACGTGCCGGACGACCCAGTCGCCGTCGGGGTGCTCCTCGTACCGCTGCATGCCCGCGAGGGCGCGGCCGGCGTCGAGCGTCGTCGTCCTCGGGACGCACGGGCGCGCGGCCGCGGCGGCGGGGACGGTTCGAGCGGGGCACGACCCCAGTGTCCCGGACGGTCAGCGGCCGGTGGCGGGAGGCCGGAGGCGATCAGCTCGTCGACCACGAGGTCGCTCACCCGCAGCGCCTCCACCTGCGCGGCGGCGTCGCCGGCGTCGCTGTACGCCGTGACCCCCACCAGCAGGTCCCCGACCCGCTGCACCGCGATCGCCCTCGCGCTGCCGAGGACGGGCGTCGTCGAGGCCAGGAAGACGTCGTCGCCGTGCCAGGACGGCGCGGCCACCTCGGTCACGGGGTCGAGCCACACGCAGCGCCCGGAGTCGGCGGCGAGGTCGGCGAACGCCTGCGGACCCGTGCCCGACGCCCAGCCGGTGACCACCAGGTCGACCTGCCCGTCGAAGTCCGTGGGCGAGCAGGTTCCAGGTGCGCTGCCGTCCGGCGACCGGCGCCGGACCGGTGGCCCCGGTGTCGGCCGCGTCGCAGTACTGCCCGGACGCCACCGGCTGGTTCGCGTAGTCCGCGGTGTCGAGCGTGACCTGCCGCCCGCCGCCGACCTGCGCGGCGGTCAGGACGACCGACTCCGGGATCGCGTAGGCCACCTCGGACGTGGCGGCCGAGGACGACGAGGTCGGACGTCGGCTCGACCACCGCCGTCGGGGCCGGTGCCGCCGTCGGGGGCGGCGTGGGGGTGGCCACCTGGCCGAGGTCGCGACCGGGGCCGAGCAGCCACGTGGTGGCACCCACGACGCCGACCGCGGCGACCGAGGCCGCGACGGCGAGCAGCTGCCGGCGCCGGCGGCGCAGCACGACCACGCGGTCGTCGATCGCCCGCGAGGACGGCGCCGAGGTCGAACGGCTGGTCGGCGGCGAGCTCGAGGGTCTCGACCAGGCCGGGCAGCTCGGGTCCGGGGTCGCGGGTCCGCAGGTCGGTGGTCATCGCAGCACCCCCCAGGGAGAGCGTCGTCGCTGGTCGTCGGTGGTCGGTGGCCGTTCGGTCCGGCGGGCCCGGCGGGTCGGCCGGGTCGAGCGCGTCGTGCAGGCCGGTCTGCTCGCGCAGGGCGGCGACGCCCCGGTGCACCAGCACGCGGAACGCCCCGGTGCTGCACCCGAGCGCCTCGGCGGCGCGGACGTCGGGCAGGTCCTCGTAGAAGCGCAGCACCACGGCGGCCCGCTGCCGGGGCGGCAGCCCGCAGACGGCGTCCCAGAGCACCTGGCCGTCGACCACCTGCCGCGCGGGGTCGGGGTGCGAGGGGGCGCGGGTGCCGCTCACGACGACGTCGTGGTCGACCAGCTCCTTCGAGGACGCCTTGCGGCAGCGCGAGATCCAGCGAGTTGACGAGCATCCGCCGCACGTAGGCGTCGACGTCGTCGGCCGCCCCGACCGTGCGCCACTTGAGCACCACGGTCGCGAGCACGTCCTGGACGAGGTCCTCGGCGTCGGCGCGACGACCGGTGAGCAGCGTCGCCGTGCGCAGGAGCCGGGGCAGGCGCGTGCGGAGGAACTCCTCGACCTCCATGCCCACCCCCGCTCCTGTCCCCGCCTGCGGTGCGCGCCGGTCGCACGCTCCTGCTGGGAGGACGCCGCGGGGGGCACCGACGTTACGCGGCGGCGGGAGGCGGCGGGTCAGGCGTACTGGCGGAAGCCGCGCCCGGCCTTGCGTCCGAGGTACCCCGCGGTGACCAGGTGCTCCAGCAGCGGCGCCGGCGCGTAGCCCCGCTCGCGGAACTCGAGGTAGAGCTCGCGCTCGATCGCCAGCGAGACGTCGAGGCCGACGACGTCGAGCAGCTCGAACGGGCCCATCGGGTAGCCGCAGCCGGTCTTCATCGCGGTGTCGATGTCGTCGGCGGTGGCGTAGTGCGCCTCGAGCATCTTCACGGCGTCGTTGAGGTACGGGAACAGCAGCGCGTTGACGATGAACCCGGCCCGGTCGGCGCAGGTCACCGGGTGCTTGCCGAGCCGCCGGCACAGGTCGACCGCGGTGGCGACGACGTCGTCGGCGGTGGAGACGGTGCTGACGACCTCGACCAGCCTCATCACCGGCGCGGGGTTGAAGAAGTGCAGCCCGACCACGTCGGCCGGGCGGGAGGTCGCCGCCGCGCACTCCACCACCGGGAGCGAGGACGTGGTCGTGGCCAGCACCGCACCGGGCCGGCAGATGGCGTCGAGGTCGGCGAACAGGGCCCGCTTGACCGCGAGGTCCTCGACCACCGCCTCGACGACGAGGTCGACGGGTGCGAGGTCCTGCAGCGAGGTGGTGGTGCGCACGCGCGCCAGCGCGGCGTCGGCGTCGGCCTGCTCGAGCTTGCCGCGCCCGACCGCCTTCTCCAGGCTCCTGCCGACGGCGGCCAGCACGGCCGCGCACCTTCTCCTCGCTGCGCGCCACGGCGAGCACGTCGTAGCCCGGCCTTGGCGAAGACCTCGACGATGCCGGTGGCCATCGTCCCCGAGCCGACCACCCCCACCGACGGAGACGCGCCGCAGCGCGGCGTGCGAGGTGGTCGCGTCCGGCGGCGTGGCCGCGTCCGGCACGACCTGCGACGAGCCGGGCTCGGCGTAGGTGTAGAAGCCGCGCCCGCTCTTGCGGCCCTTCAGGCCCGCGGTGACCATCTGCTTGAGCACCGGGCTCGGCGCGTGCAGCCGGTCGCGGCCCTGCTTGTACATCGTGTCGAGGATCTCGTAGGCGGTGTCGAGCCCGATCAGGTCCATCAGCGCCAGCGGGCCCATCGGCAGCCCGCAGCCGAGCGTCATCGCGGCGTCGATGTCCTCGCGGCTCGCGTAGCGCGACTCGTACATCGACACCGCGTGGTTGAGGTACCCGAACAGCAGCGCGTTGGCGATGAAGCCGGCCTTGTCGCCGACGACGACGGGCATCTTCCCGATCCGGGCGGCGAGCGCCGTCGACGTCCTCGACCACGTCGTCCTCGGTGACGACGGTGCGGATCACCTCGACGAACTTCAGCACCGGCGCCGGGTTGAAGAAGTGCATGCCGACGACGCGGCGGGGGTTGTGGGTCGCCACGCTGATCTCGGTGACCGACAGCGACGAGGTGTTGGTGGCCAGCACGGCGTCCGGCTTCACGACGGTGTCGAGCGCGGCGAAGATCTCGCGCTTGAGGTCGAGGTGCTCCGGCACGGCCTCGACCACGAGGTCGCACTCGGCGAAGTCGGCCAGGTCGGTGGTGAACCGGATCCGGTCGTGCAGCGCGCGCTGGTCGTCCTCGCTCAGCTTGCCGCGCGCGACCGCGCGTCCGGTGGAGAACTCGACGTGGCACGCGGCCGCGGTCGAGCCCCGCGTCGTCGGGCTCGAAGGCCACGACGGCCAGGCCGTTGCGCGCGAACACCTCCGCGATGCCGGCGCCCATCGTGCCCAGACCCACCACGCCCACCGTGGCGAACTCGCGTGCCATCACTCGCTCCTTCGTCGTCGGCCGGTCGTCGTCGTCGCCCGGCCCCGGGCATCCTCGCAGAGCGCGGACGGCGTTCCGGCGCCACGTCACGCACGTCACACCAGGGCGTCTGGGTACGCGTGCTCGGTCCGTGCACCGCGGGGACGGGCAGGCTGGAGGGCATGAGCACCGCCGTGAAGGTCGTCCTGTGGGTCCTGGGAGGGGTCGTCACCCTCGTGCTGCTCGGCGTCGGTGTCCTGTGGTGGAGCCTGTCCGGCGGGTGGGACGGCATCCGTCCCGCCGCGCAGCCCGAGGACCGCCGGGTCGTCGACGCCCGCGAGGCCGGGCACGAGCCGCTCGCCGTCCTGGCCGACCCCACCGCCACCGCGCTCGCCGAGGTCGGCGTCGCGCTCGGGCGCGCCGAGGTGGACCAGTGCTCCGCCGGCCAGAACAACTGGAAGACCGAGGACGGTTGGACCCTGTCGTGCTCCCAGGCGTCGGTCACCGGGTGGGAGGCGACCGGCACGACCACCGGCCAGGTGGACGCCACGGCCACCGACGTCGACGCCCGGCTCCGCTCGCTCGGGTGGGTGCCCACCTCCTACGGCGAGATGGAGCTGCGCCCCGCCGGGCAGAACGCCGAGGGCCGGTACGAGCACCCCGACGACCCCGACGCGACGCTCGTGGTCGACGTCTCCGCGCCCGGCCAGGCGGACCCGTACGTCTCGCTCGGCCGCTACGGACCCACGTACGAGGAGGGCGACGCCGAGCCGGTCCTCGACGCGCTGGCCTCCTCGTCCCGGGTGACGGTGCTCGCCGTGGTCGAGCGCACCTACTTCCAGGACGGCTGACCACCGCCGTCGCCCGCGGCTCGTAGGGTGTGCGGGTGCGTCTCGTCATCGCCCGGTGCTCCGTCGACTACGAGGGCCGGCTCACCGCCCACCTGCCGCTGGCGACCCGGCTCCTGCTGGTCAAGGCCGACGGCAGCGTGCTGGTGCACTCCGACGGCGGCTCGTACAAGCCGCTGAACTGGATGAGCCCGCCGTGCTCGATGGCCGAGACCCTCCCGGACGACGACGAGGCGGCCACCGGCGTCGTCGCGCTCTGGACGGTGCAGCACGCGAAGTCCGACGACCGGCTGGTCGTGCGGCTGCACGAGGTGCTGCACGACAGCGCGCACGAGCTCGGCGTCGACCCCGGCCTGGTCAAGGACGGCGTCGAGGCGCACCTGCAGAAGCTGATGGCCGAGCAGATCGAGGTGCTCGGCGCCGGCCACACCCTGGTGCGGCGCGAGTACCCCACCGCGATCGGCCCGGTCGACATCCTCGCCAAGGACGCCGGCGGCGCGACGGTGGCGATCGAGATCAAGCGCCGCGGCGACATCGACGGCGTCGAGCAGCTCACCCGGTACCTCGAGCTGCTCAACCGCGACCCGCTGCTGTCGCCGGTGCGGGGCGTGTTCGCCGCGCAGGAGATCAAGCCGCAGGCCCGCGTGCTCGCCACCGACCGCGGCATCGCCTGCCTCACCCTCGACTACGACGCCATGCGCGGCGTCGACGACTCCTCGACCCGCCTGTTCTGACCCGGTCGCGTCGCGCTGCTGCGAGGATGACCCCGTGCAGCGGGTGATCGTGGTGGGCGCGGGCGTCATCGGGCTGTCGTGCGCCGTCCGGCTGGCGGAGGCCGGGTTCGACGCGCACGTGCTCGCCCGCGACCTGCCGCTCGAGACCACCTCGGCCGTCGCCGGCGGGCTGTGGCTGCCGTACCTCGCGCAGCCGGTCGAGAAGGTGAACCGCTGGGGCGCCACGACTCTCACGGAGCTGACCAAGCTCGCGCAGGACGACGCCACCGGCGTGCGGCTGACGACCGGGACGCTGCTGCACGCCGCCGCCACTCCCCCTCGGCCCAGCTGGGTGAGCGCCGGGGAGCCGGCGGTGCAGCAGGTGCAGGACCCGCGTCCGGGCTACCGCTCGGGCTGGCGGCTCACCGTCCCGCTGGTCGACACCACCCGGTACCTGCCGTGGCTGGCGGCCCGGCTGGCCGACGCCGGCGGCAGCATCACCCGGATGCCGCTGGGCGCCCTGCCGCAGCGCGGACTCGTCGTCGACGCCACCGGCGTCAGCGCCCGGGCGATGGCAGGCGACCCCTCGGTGCACCCGGTGCGCGGCCAGGTGGTGGTGGTCCAGAACCCTGGCCTCACCGAGTGGTGGTGCGACGAGGACGAGGCCGACGGCCCGCTCTACGCGCTGCCCCGCGGCGACCACGTCGTGGTCGGAGGGACCGCCGACGACGGGGAGTGGGATACGACTCCCGATCCGGCTGTGGCGCAACGGATCCTGGAGCGTGCCTCGGTGGTGGAACCGCGACTCGCACGTACCACGGTGCTGCGGCACCGGGTGGGGCTGCGTCCGGCCCGGCCGCAGGTCCGGCTCGAGACGGTGGTCGAGCCGGAGGCCGGTCGGGCCGTGGTGCACTGCTACGGCCACGGCGGCGCCGGCATCACGTTGTCGTGGGGCTGCGCCGACGACGTGCTCGCCGAGCTGTCAGCCCTGGCCTGAGGGCACCCCGGGCCAGCTGACGAGGTCCCAGCCGTCGGAGTCGCCCGAGACCTCCGCGACGGCGCAGTTCGGCACCCTCGTCCCCGCGAGGTCCGGCGGGGCGCCGCGGCACAGCCGGGCGACCGCCACCGTCAGCACGCCGCCGTGGGTCACCAGCACCACGGTCTCGCCGCGGTGCAGGTCGCGCAGGTCGTCGAGCACCGCCGCCAGTCGCGCGACGACCTCGTGCCCGGTCTCGGCGCCGGGGCAGCCCGCGCCGAGATCGCCCGTCAGCCAGTCGGTGTACACCGCGTGGGCGCGCTCGGCGCCGTCGGGCGTGCCGGCCAGCGTGCCCACCGAGAACTCCTGCGCCCCCTCGACGACGCGCACCGGCAGGCCGAGCACCTCGCCCACGGCGTCCGCGGTGGTCCGCGCCCGCAGGAGCGCCGAGGTGTAGACCGCGGCGACCCGCCGGTCGCGCAGCCGCTCGCCCAGCTCACGCGCCTGGACGTGCCCGCGCGGGGTGAGCGGGCGGTCGTCGTCGCCGACCACGCCGCGGCCGTCCGGCACCGCCTCGCCGTGGCGCACGAGCAGCACCGTGGCAGCGCACTGCAGGTCGCTCATGACCTCATCCTGCCCCCGGTCCTGCGCGGTGCCGCGGCGCGGGTCAGACCAGGACGACCTGGACGCCGGCCTCGCGCAGCGGGGCGACGTGGGCGTCGGTGGCGTCGCGGTCGGTGACCAGGACGTCGATGGCGTCCGAGCCGCAGATCCGGGCGAACGCCCGCCGTCCGAGCTTGGGCGAGGCGGCCACGACCACCGCGCGCTTGCTGCGGCGCACCATCTCGGCGTTGATGCCGGCCTCGCCCTCGTGCTGGGCGGAGGCGCCGTCGTCGAGGGAGAAGCCGTCGACGCCGAGGACCATGGTGTCGATCCACAGCTGCTCGAGCACCAGCGCGGCGAGCGGGCCGGTGAGCTCGTAGGACTGCTGCCGGGCGACGCCGCCGAGGGTCACGGTGCGCACGTGCGGGCGCAGCACCATCTCGGTGGCGATGTTCAGCGCGTTGGTGACCACCGTGATCGCCGGTCGGACGGAGGTGGCGGCGAGGTCGGCGCGCGCACCGAGCCGGCGGGCGACGGCCGAGGTGGTGGTGCCGCCGTTGAAGGCGACCACGCTGCCCTCCTCGAGCAGGTCGCACGCGGCCGCGGCGATCCGCTCCTTGGCCCCGCCGTCACCGGCGCCGCGGTACCGCGCGGGCAGGTCGTACGCGACGGCGCTGGCGACGATGCCGCCGTGGGTGCGGGTCACCAGCTGCTGGTCGGCCAGGGCGAGGAAGTCGCGGCGGATGGTGGCGCCGGAGACCCCCAGCCGGTCGACCGCCTCGGTGACCGAGAGCCGACCGGTGCGGGCCACGACGTCGAGCAGCGCCTGCCAGCGGCGCGAGCGGTCCAGCGGCTGGTCGGCGACGACCTGCGTCGCCGTCGGGCAGCTCGTCGGCGGCCGTGGTGGTCACTTCAGCGTCCCGCTGGTGAGCCCGGACTGGATCTGGCGGTAGAAGACGACGTACACGATCACGACCGGCAGCATCGCGATGGTCAGCGCGGCGAACATGGCACCCCAGTCGTTCTCGTAGCGCTGGCTGGCCAGCAGGGTCGCGATGCCCTGCGCCAGAACGGGTTTCTGCGACGACAGGAACGACGGCAGCACGAACTGGTTGAACTGCCCCAGCACGTTGAAGACGCCGATGCTCAGCAGCCCCGGCTTGGCCATCGGGAGCATCACCCGGAAGAACGTCGAGGTGTGCGAGCAGCCGTCGAGCACGGCCGCCTCGGCGATCGATCGCGGGAGCGTGCGGAAGAACGCGTGCATGAAGAAGACGGTGAACGGCAACGAGTACGCGGTGTAGACGAGGATCAGCCCGTGGTAGGTCGAGAGCATCCCGAGGTTCTGCACCACGTAGAACAGCGGAACGATCGCCAGGAACACCGGGAACATCATCCCGGCGGCGAACAGGTAGTAGACGAACCGGTTGCCGGGGAACTCGTACCGCGCCAGCACGTACGCGGTCATCGAGCCGAGCAGCATCGTCAGCAGCACACCCCGGTGACGACGACCACGCTGTTGAGCAGGTACTCGCCCACGCCCTTGTCCCAGGCGTTGGCGAAGTTGCCCCACCGCGGGGTCTCGGGCAGTCCCCACGGGGTGCCGAAGATCTCCCGCGTCGTCTTGGTCGAGGCCAGCAGCGCCCAGGCGAACGGCACCACGACGGTGACGGTCCAGAGCGCCAGCACGACGTGCGAGGCGATGTTGGCACCGCCCCGCCGCGCGCGGGGCGGGCGGCTCGCGGGGCGTGCCGGTGGACGGCGGGGCGGAGGAGCTCGTGGTCACGGCCATCGCGGTGCCTCAGTACTCGATCTGCTCGCGCCGGGTGGCGCGCAGCATGATGGCGGCGATGACGAGGGTGGCGAAGAACAGCACGACCCCCATCGCGGACGCGTACCCGGCCTGCCCGAACTGGAAGCCGTTGCTGGCGATCTGGAGCGCGATCACCTGGGTGGAGTTGTCCGGCCCGCCGGGGCCGGCGGTCATCACCGCGACCAGCGCGTAGGCGTCGAGCGCCAGGATGGCGAGGTACACCCACGAGGTCTGGATCGTGTCCCACAGCAGCGGAATGGTGATCCGCACGAAGGTGGCGACCCGCCCTGCGCCGTCGATCAGCGCCGCCTCGAAGATGTCGCGCGGGATCGAGGTCATCGCTGCGTTGAACAGCACCAGGTAGAAACCCACGCTGCCCCAGACCATCACCCACACGACGCACCACAGCGCGATGTCGGGGTTCGCCAGGAACCGCGAGGGCTCCAGGCCGACGGCGGCCCCCACCGAGTTGAGCAGCCCGTCCGACGTCGGCGACATGATCACCGACCAGATGACGGCGATGACCGGCACCGACAGCACCTGCGGCATGAAGAAGACGAGCTTGTAGAAGTCCGACCCCCGCACGCCTCGCACGCCCGCGGCCCCTGCCCGGCCACCGACGTTGAGCAGGAACGCGTAGAGCAGCGCGAGCACGATCGACGCGATCGGCACCACCACGAGCAGCACCAGGTTGTTGCGGATCGCGCGCAGGAACACCGAGTCGTCGGCGAGCCGGCGGAAGTTCTCCAGCCCGACGAAGTCGAACTCCGGCGACACCCCGGTCCAGTTCGTCAGCGAGTAGTAGAACGCCTGCACGAACGGCGAGACGACGAAGACGCCGTAGAGCGCCAGCGGGACGACGAGGAAGCCGACCACGAAGCGGTACCTGCCGTGCTGCACCTGTCGTCCTTCCTCCGTCGTCCGGCCGGAAGGTCCGCGGTCAGCCGCGGGTGCGCTTCTTGGTGGTGGGGTCGGCCGCGGCCTCGTCGGCCGCCTTCTGGGCGGCGTCGCAGAACCCCGCGGCGTCGAGCCGACCCGCCGCCAGCTCCGCCACGGCGGACTGGATCTTCGGGTCCATCGGCGAGTACCAGACGTCGTAGTAGTAGTTCCAGTTGTCGTCACCGCCGGACTTCACCAGCGCGTCGACGGACGCCGCCGCCGGCGTCAGGTCGAGGCCCTCGACCGCGTCGCGCACCACGGTCGGCGCCGCGGTGAGCTCGGTGAACTTCGCCGCACCCTCCTTCGACAGCATGATCCGCAGGAACTCCATGCCGCCGGCCACGTTCTTGGCCTTGGACGGGACGATGAACGCCTCGGCGGCGCTGATCCGGGTGCAGTCGTAGGGCAGCTTCGCGCCGTCCAGCAGCGGGGTGGGCGCGACGGTGGTGACGAACTCGGCCGGCGCCACGCTCTTCTGCTCGTTCTCCAGCCACGAGCCGCACGGGATGAAGGCGGCCTTGCCCTCGTTCCAGGCGGTCTGGGACTGGATGTGGTCCAGGCCCTCGGTGCCGTCGAGCATGTAGCCCTTGGCCTTGACCTCGGCCAGGGCCTCGGCCGCCGCCATCATCGACTCGCTCTTCCAGGCGTCCGGCTCCAGCGAGTCGATCGCGAACGCGACCTCCTGCCCGCCGTGCTTGACCGCGAGGTCCATGAGGAACTGCTGGATGTAGTACGGGTACTTGCCCTGGTGCGCCATCGGCGCGATGCCCGCGCCCTTGATCTCCTCGCACAGGGCCATGAAGTCGGCCCAGGTCTCCGGCAGGGTCCAGCCCTTGGAGTCGAACAGCGCCTTGTCGTACCAGAGGCCGTAGCACTCCAGCGCGTAGTTGAGCACCAGCGGCTTGTCGTCGTAGGTGCCCGCCTCGATCGCGACCGGCAGGACCGAGTCGCGGACGGTGCCGCCGTCGACCGACTCCGCGTCGAACAGGGCGGTGAGGTCGGAGAGCTGGCCGGTGTCGGCCAGGGTGGAGATCGGCAGCTTCTCGGCGCCGGAGTTGTCGATGACGTCGGGCGGGTTGCCGCCGTTGAAGCGGGGCTGCAGCTGCTGGCGGATGTCGGTGATGCCCTGGTGGCTGATCTCGGCGTCCGCGAACTGCTTCTTGTACAGCTCCTCGTGGAACTTCGCGTAGTCGTCGCCGTAGCCGCCCTTGAAGATGACGACGTCGAGCGGGGCGTCGGTCGCGACGCCGAAGGGGTTGTCGGAGCTCACCTCGCCCTCGCCCGTGGCGCTCGAGCCGCCGCCACCGCCGCCACTGGCGCAGGCGGACAGGGATCCGGCCCCGCCCGCCGCGAGCACCGACGCGATGATGGCGCGCTGCATGAACACCCGGCGGGAGTGCTCGTTCGGCAGAGACATGCTGTGCTCCTTCGGTTCTGACCTGCGGACGGGTCTTCTCGGTTCTCGGTCGTCGGACGGTGTCAGGCGGTGCGGCGCAACCGCCCGGCGTACCGGGCCTCCAGCGCGCGGTTGTGCTCGTCGCCCTCGGGGACGTTGGCGGACAGGTAGACCGGCGGCGCGGCACCGGCGTCGAGCAGGCGGCGCACGACCTCGGCGGCGACCAGCTGCGCCAGCAGCGCGCCGGTGATCGACGAGACGGCGCAGACCGCGCCACCCCCGGGGAGCGGGAGCACGGCGTCGCCGTAGGGCGCGCCGTTGTCGAGCACGACGTCGGCGACGTCGCGCAGCTTCAGCCCGGACGGGTGCCGCGACGGGACCAGGTCGGTCTGGGTGAGCGAGGTGACGGCGACGACCGGGTGGCCGTGCTCGCGGGCCAGCCGCGCCATCTCGACGGTGGAGCCGTTGACGCCCGAGTTCGACGCGACGACGAAGACGTCGGCCGGCGAGGGAGCGGCCAGCTCTAGAGCCGGGCGGCGAGCGCCGGGTCGCGCTCGATGGTCCCGTCGGCGAGCACGGACGGGTCGGCCCCGCCGTGGATCACGACGTCGCGCAGCGCGATCCGGTTGGTGGGGACCAGTCCTCCGGCGCGTCCGGCCACCTCCATGGCCAGCGCCTCGGAGTGCCCGGTGCCGAACGCCTGCACCAGGCCGTCGGCCAGCACGGCGGCGGCCACGAGGGCCGCGGCGTCCTGCACGCCCTGGACGTTGCGCTCCACCACCTGGTCCAGCAGCGGGCGCAGGACGTCGAGGAAGGCCTGCGCGTCCACGCGGGGAGCCTGCGGCTGCTCCGGGGCGGGCTGCTCCGGGGCGGGCTGCTCCGGGGTGGGCGGCTGCGAGGTCGTGCCGGGTGCCACGGGGTGGGGTCTCCCTCCCGGCCGTCCGACGGCCGTCGTGGGCCTGGGCGGCCCGACATTCTCGGCCCCTCGTCGGGCCTGTCGAGCGCCGACCGTAGCGTGATTGAATGCGTGCGTCCAGAGCCCTGACCGCTCACAACGGAGCGTGGAACGTGATCGAAACGGTCGCACCTCGCGGGGTTTTGGTGCTCGGCGCCAGTATCGGCAACAGCCTCCGGGTGCTGGTCGCGGCCGGGGACGGGGGGCCTGCCGGCGCCCGGCTCGGCACGCGCCTCGGCAGCGGGCGCGGCGGCCCGGGCAACCCGGTGTCGTCAGCCAGGGCTGGCCGCCGGATCGCTCTCGACCGCCCTGCGCTCCGCGCTCCCACGGACTGCGGGCCAAGCGGGTCGTCCGCGCCGTGCTCGGCGTCGCCGGCGGGTCGGCGCTGGCGTCCGGGCCCCGGCGCGAGGAGTTCGACGCGGCGCTGCGGGACGCCGGTCTGGTGGTGCCGCCGGAGTACGTCGGCGACGTGGAGGTCGCGTTCGCGGCCGGCAGCGCCGCGGTGCGACGGCGCGGTGCTCGTCGCCGGGACGGGAGCCAGCGCCGGCCGGATCGAGGGCGGACGGCTGGTGCGCACGGCTGGCGGCCACGGCTGGCTGCTCGGCGACGACGGCTCCGGCTACTGGCTCGGGCGCGAGGCGGTCCGTGCGGCCCTGGACGCGCTCGACGCCGGTGACCTCCCGGACGGCCTCGCCCGCTCCGCGCTCGACCACCTCGCTGGACTGGCCGGCTCCGACCTGCGTGCGCCGTCCGGCGCCGTGGACGAGGACGAGGCCGACCGCCGGCGCTGGAAGCAGCTGGTGGTCGGCGTGGTCACGGAGCGTCCGCCGGTGCGGCTGGCCGATCTCGCCCGGCTCGTCACCGACGGGGCGGCAGGCGGCGACCCGGTGGCGCTCGACCTCGTCGACCGCGCGGGCGACGCGCTCGTCCGGCCGCTCCTGCCGCTGCTGGCCGACGGCGAGCCCCTGGTGCTGGCCGGTGGCCTCGTCGGGCCGGACGCGGTGGTCGCCGCCGCCGTCGGGCGCGCGCTGCACGCCGCGCGGCGCCGGGGCCCGGGTGCTGCCCGCCGGCCCGGGCGAGGCCGGGGCGGTCTGGTGCGCGCTCGGCCTGGCGGGGGCTCCGGATCGGGTCGCGCGCCCCGTCCGCGACCGCCTCGGTCTCCCCACCTGATCGGATGTGCGCCGACTGTGAGCGATCATGATCAGTTCGGGCTCGATGTTGACACCGATCACGCATCCCCAGGATGCTGGCCCGGCCCCGTGCAGGACCCGAGCCGCAGGAGGAACCCCGGTGACGACCACCCAGCCAGCGACGCACCTCGAGCGCGAGGTGGCCAGCCAGCCGGACGCGTGGCGCACGGTGGTCGGACGAGCTGCAGGGCTCGTCGACCTCCTGCCCGCGCCGGGCGAGCGCGTCGCCGTCGTCGGTGCGCACCTCCTGTTCGTCGCCCAGGCGTACGCGGGGCTCCGCGAGTCGCCGGGTCGGGGCGTCACGGACGCCTGGCCGGCGAGCGAGCACCGGATCGGACGGGGCTCGACCAGGTGCTCGCCATCGCCGGTCGGGCACCACCACCAAGGTGGTCGAGCTGCTCGCGGCCCTGCCCGGCTCACCGCGCCGGACCGTCGTCACCGCCGACCGCGACCCCGGTCGTCGACCTCGCCGAGGCCGTCGTGCTGGACGAGGTCGACGAGCGTCGGTGGTCCAGACCCGTTCGCCACAGCGACCCTCGCGCTGCTGCGCGCCTCGCTCGGCCACGACCTCGAGCCGGCCAGCGCGGACGCCGAGAGCGTGCTCGCCTCGGCGCGCGGACCCAGCCGACGCGCCCTGACCGCCAGCAGATCGCCTTCTCGTCGTGGGTGGACCGTCGGGCTGGCCCACGAGGCGGCGCTGAAGCTGCGCGAGGCGGCCCAGGTCTGGACCGAGAGCTACCCCGCGATGGAGACCCGGCGCGGGCCGATCTCGATCGCCACCGCCGAACGCCTGACCTGGGCCCTCGGCGAGGTCCCGCCGGGGCTCGGCGACGACGTCCCCACCACCGGCGCCGCTTCAGGCGCCGCACGCTCGACCCGATGGCCGACCTCGTCCAGGTGCGCCTGCTGTGCCTCGCGCACGGGCCGGCGCGGCGGGTCTGGACCCGACTTCCCCCGGCACCTGTCCGGGTCCATCATCCTGGACCGGTGACCACCGTCCTGGCCGTCGACGTCGGCGGCACCTCCGTCAAGGCCGAGGCGCTCGACGGCACGTCGACGACGCTCGCGACGGCGGGTGCGCGCACGCCACGGCACGACGGCGACGGCGTGCTGCGGGTCGTCGTGGGCGTGGTCCAGGACCTGCTCGCCGCGTTCACGCCGCGCCAGCGCGCCCGCGTCAGCCACGCGTCGCTCGCGATCCCCGGCCTGGTCGACGCCACCACGGGCACGAGCGTACTGGCAGCGAACCTGGGCTGGCGCGACGCCCCTGTGGCGCAGGTGGTCTCGGACGCCACCGGCGTGCCCGTCGTGCTGGGGCACGACGTCACCTGCGCGGGCACCGCGGAGTGGCGCCTCGGCGCCGGTCGTGAGGTCGACGACCTGCTCGTCGTCGTGATCGGCACCGGCATCGCCGCGACGATCGTCAGCGACGGCCGCCTCGTCCGCGGCGGGGCGAGCCAGTCCGGGGAGATCGGCCACGTCGTCGTGCGCCCCGGCGGACCCGCCTGCGCGTGCGGGCAGCACGGCTGCCTGGAGGCGATCGCCTCGGCGCGCGCGATCGCCGACCGCTACCAGGACCTGTCCGGTCGCGCCGTGGTCGGCGCCGACGACGTCCGCCGGCTGCTGGGGCGCGACCGCTCCGCCGACCAGGCCTGGGACGAGGCCACCGACGCCCTCGCCGACGGCCTGCTCACCGCCGTCACGTTGCTGGCCCCGTCGCGCGTGGTGCTGGGCGGGGGCCTGTCGGCAGCCGGGCCGGCGCTGATCGACCCCGTGCGCGAGCACCTGCGCCGGCGTGCGCGGGTCGCCACCGTGCCGCCGATCGTCGCCGGCGAGCTGGGTCTCGCGCAGGGGTTCTCGGCGCCTTCCTGCTGCCCGGGCCAGCGATGGCCCCGTCCACCGCGCGATGAGCGCTGCCGTCGGCGCCGCTCTGCGCGGGCGCGTCGTCACCCCCGAGGCTGTGCTCGACGACGGCGTCGTCGTGGTCAGCGACGGGCGGCTGGCGCTGGTGGGGCCGGCGTCGGCCTGGGACGGGCCGACCGAGCCGGCCGGCGGCACGATGCTGCCCGGGCTGGTCGACGTGCACACCCACGGCGCGGTCGGCCACGCCTTCCCCGACGGCACCCGCGAGGCCGGCGCCGCCGTGGCCGCGCACCACCACGCGCACGGCACGACGACGCTGCTCGCCAGCCTGGTCTCGGCCCGCGAGCCCAAGCTGCTCGAGGCCGTCCGCGCCGCAGCGGATCTCGCCGACGAAGGGACGGTGGCGGGCGTCCACCTCGAGGGCCCGTTCCTGTCCCCCGCCCGCCGCGGCGCGCACGAACCGGGCGCCCTGCGCGACCCGGACCTCGGGCTGCTCGAGCGGGCGGTGGAGGCCGGTCGCGGTCACGTCCGGACCATGACGTACGCCCCCGAGCTGCCCGGCGCCGCGGCCCTCGCAGCCCGCGCCCGCGACCTCGGCGTGGTCCCGAGCGTCGGCCACACCGACGCCGACGCCACGACGACGCGCGGAGCGCTCGACGGCGGGGCACCTCGGTCACGCACCTGTTCAACGGCATGCCGCCGCTGCACCACCGCTCCCCCGGCCCGGTGGCCGCCGCCCTGCGAGCGGCCGCCCGCGGGCTCACCGTCGTCGAGCTGATCGCCGACGGCGTGCACCTGGCCGACGAGACCGTCGCCGCCGTCCTCGACCTCGTGGGTCCCGACCACGTCGCCCTGGTGAGCGACGCGATGGGCGCAGCCGGAGCGGGCGACGGCACCTACCGGCTCGGCGGGCTCGACGTCGAGGTGGTCGACGGCGTGGCCCGGCTCGCCGGCGACGGTCCGGCCGAGGACCGCTCGATCGCGGGCGGCACCGCCCGGCTGGTCGACGTCGTCCGCCGCGTGGTGCGGCACGGCGGCATCGACCTGGTCACCGCCGTGCGGGCCGCCTCGGCCACGCCCGCGCGGCTGCTCGGGCTGGACGACGAGCTCGGAGCCTGCGCACCGGGCTGCGGGCCGACCTGCTCGTGGTCGACGACGACCTCGTGCCCGTGCGGGTGATGAGGCGCGGGGAGTGGCTGACGTGATCCTCACCGTGACGCCGAACCCGGCGGTGGACGTGACGTACCACCTCGACGAGCTGCGTCCCGGCGCCGTGCACCGGGTCGACGACGTCGTCAGCCGGGCAGGAGGCAAGGGGATCAACGTCGCCCGCGTGCTCCGCCAGCTCGGGTGGCGTCCGAGGCGGTGCTGCTCGGGTCCGGCGGCAAGGCCACGCGGATCGTCGCCGAGCTCGCCGTGGACGGCGTCCCGGCGACATCGGTCGGACGGATGAAGGTGCGTCGCACGGTCGTGGTGCACGCCCGCGACGGCACCACGACCTCGCTGTGGGAACCGGGTTCGGCGCCGGACGACCCCGCCGCCGCCGTGACCGAGCTGCTGGCCGTCGTCGCCGACCGGCTCGCCCGCACCGGGCCGCAGCGGCCGGAGGCGATGACGGTGTCGGGCAGCCTTCCTCCCGGCGTCCCCGCCGAGGTGCCGGCCAGGATCGGTGCGCTCGCAGCGGCGGCCGGCGTGCCCGCGGTGCTCGACCTCGACGGGCCCGCGCTGGCCGCGGCGGTCGCGGGCGGCACCGCCGTCCTGACGCCGAACACCGAGAGCTCGAGCGGGTCACCGGCCGGAGCCCGACCTCGGTGCCCGACGTCGCGGCGCTGGCCGCCGGGCTCGTCGCGACGGCCGTCCCCCTCGTGGTGGCCACGCTGGGCGGCGACGGGCTGGTGGTGGCGCGGCGCGGTTCGCCGGCCGTGCACGCGGTGCTCGCCCGTCCGGTGGCCGGCAACCCGACCGGGGCGGGCGACGCCGTCGTGGCGGCCGTCGCCGTGCTCCTGGCCGAGGCCGGGTCCGCCGAGCGCGTCGACGTGCACGAGCTGGCGCGACGGGCGGTGGCGGCGGGAGCCGCTGCCGTGCTCCAACCGGTGGCCGGCGAGGTCGACCCCGACGACGTCGCGCGCCTGCTCGCGGCCGTGGAGGTGCGGCCGGCGTGAGCGCGATGGCCGACGTCGTCGGCGCCGCCCGCCGCACGGACGCGGCCTCGGGGCGTTCAACGTGATCCAGCTCGAGCACGCCGAGGCGGTCGTCGCCGGCGCGGAACAGGCCGGCCTCCCGGTCGTCCTCCAGCTCTCCGAGAACACCGCGGACTACCACGGCGGGCTCGCACCTCTGGCGCTCGCGTCGCTCGAGATCGCCCGGCGCGCAGCGGTTCCCGTCGTCGTGCACCTGGACCACGCCACCCGGCCCGAGCTGGTCCGCGAGGCGGTGGAGCTCGGGGTGCCGTCGGTGATGGTCGACGCCTCGACCCTCGCTCACGACGAGAACGTCTCCGTCACCGCCGGTCTCACCGCCCGGTGCCACGAGCAGGGTGTCTGGGTGGAGGCCGAGCTCGGCGAGATCGGCGGCAAGGACGGCGCCCACGCGCCAGGAGTGCGCACCGACCCGGACGAGGCGGCGGCGTTCGTCGCGGCCACCGGCGTCGACGCGCTCGCGGTGGCCGTGGGCTCGTCGCACGCGATGACCACCCGCGACGCCCGGCTCGACGACGACCTGATCTCCCGGATCGCGGCCGCGGTCGCCGTGCCGCTGGTGCTGCACGGCTCGTCCGGCGTCCCCGACGCCGGGCTGGCCTCCGCCGTGAGGCACGGGATGGTCAAGATCAACGTGGCGACCCACCTCAACGCGGTGATGACCCGCGCCGTGCGCGCCGCGCTGGCTGCCGACGACACCGTGGTCGACCCGCGGCGCTGGCTCGGCCCGGGGCGCGACGCCGTCGCCGACGAGGTCACCCGCCTGCTGCTGGTCCTCGCCCCCTGACCCGGGCCCGCGGGGCGCGCGGCAGGATGGACGGGTGATCGTCGACCTCACCGATGAGCAGGCCCGTCGCACGCTGCCGCTGAAGTGGGGGCAGGCACCGCCGGGGGTGCTGCCCGCGTGGGTCGCCGAGATGGACTACGCGCTCGCGCCGCCCGTGCACGAGGCCGTGACCCGCGCTGTGGCGGACGGGATCACCGGCTACCCCGGTTCGGGCCGCGACGTCGGCGAGGCGCTCGCCGGGTTCGCGCAGCGGCAGTGGGGCTGGGGCCTCGACCCCTCGCGGGTGGTGCTCGTCGGCGACGTGATGGCCGGGATCGGGCTCGCGCTCGACACCCTCTGCGACCCCGGGCCGGTGGTCGTCCCGACCCCGGCGTACATGCCGTTCCTCGACGTCGCCCAGATGACGGGGCGCGAGCGGGTCGACCTGCCGCTCGACCCCGACGACGAGCACGCGACCCTCGACCTGGACCGGCTGGACGCGCTGCTGGCCGCCGGCGCCCGCACCGTGCTGCTGAGCCAGCCGCACAACCCGTGGGGACGGGTCTTCACCCGGGCCGAGCTGGAGGGCGTCCGCGACGTCGTGCTGCGGCACGGCGCCCGGGTGATCAGCGACGAGATCCACGCCCCGCTGGTGCTCGAGGGCGCGGAGCAGGTGCCGTACCTGTCGGTCGAGGGCACCGCCGACCACGCGGTCACGGTGCTCGCGGCGTCCAAGGCGTTCAACACCGCCGGGCTCAAGTGCGCGCAGGTCGTCGCACCCGGGCGCGACGACGCCCGCGCGCTGTCGCAGGTGCCGCTGGTGCGCAACTGCGGCCTGTCGCCGCTCGGCGCGGTCGCGGCGCGCGCCGCCTACGAGCACGGCGAGGCCTGGCTCGACGCCCTGCGCCGGCGGCTGTCGGCCCAGCGCGACCTGTTCGAGCAGCTGCTCGCCGCCGAGCTGCCCCTCGCGCGCGCCCGGCGGCAGGAGGCGACCTACCTCGCCTGGGTCGACGCCC
Source organism: uncultured Actinomycetota bacterium (assembly GCA_963750285.1). GTDB lineage: Bacteria > Actinomycetota > Actinomycetes > Actinomycetales > CAWJMD01 > JBBQSN01. The sequence goes on from CAVVQA010000005.1 coordinate 592,111, forward strand.
GCGCCTACGGCCAGGCCGACCCGGCGGAGCGGGCGCTGCGGGACGGGGCCGTGTGGGTCAACGCCGGTCCGATGTTCGGGCCGGGCAACGAGGGCCACGTGCGGGTCAACCTCGCCACCTCGCCCGAGCGGCTGCGCGAGATCGTGCGCCGGCTGGCGACCGCCTGGGCGTGACCGGGATGTGAGACCTGCACCACGATCTGAGACCCGGGAACAGCGCCGTCTCCCCGGTTGGACCAGGTATGACCACCACCACCACCGAGGGCCACGCCCCGTCCACGATCGTCTACACAGCCCACGCCACCGCCTCGGGCGGCGGACGCCGCGGCGGCCACGTCGTCACCTCCGACGGCCAGCTCGACCTGGTGCTGCAGGCGCCCACCGAGGTCGGCGGCCCCGGCGGCGGGACCAACCCGGAGCAGCTGTTCGCCGTCGGGTACGGCGCCTGCTTCACCGGAGCGCTGCACGCCGTGGCGAAGAAGCAGGGCGAGGACGTCACCGGCGCCGTCGTCGACGTCGCGATCGGCTTCGGCCCGGAGGGCGACTCGTTCGGCATCACCGCCGACCTCGTCGTCAAGGTCCCGGGCAAGGACGTCGCCACCGTGCAGCGCCTGGCCGACCTCACCCACGAGTTCTGCCCGTACTCCAAGGCGATCAAGGGCAACGTCCCCACCACGGTGACCGCCGTCGAGGCCTGATCCCGCGGCTCCGGGGTCAGTCGTCGAGGCCGCGGGCGCGGCGGACGGCGCCGACGACGACGTCCATGATCTCGGTGAGGCCGAAGTCCTTGGGGGTGAACACCTCGGCGACGCCGAGCTGCTCGAGCTCGGCGGCGTCGGACTCGGGGATGATGCCGCCGACCACGAGCGGGACGTCGTCGAGGCCGGCCGCGCGCAGGCCGTCGAGCACCTCGGGCACCAGGTCCATGTGCGAGCCGGACAGCACCGACAGGCCCACGACGTGGACGTCCTCCGCGACCGCCGCGGCGACGATCTGCGCCGGGGTCAGCCGGATGCCCTGGTAGACCACCTCGAAGCCGGCGTCGCGGGCGCGGACGGCCACCTGCTCGGCGCCGTTGGAGTGGCCGTCCAGGCCGGGCTTGCCGACGAGGAACCGCAGCCGCGTGCCGAGCTCCTCGCCGGTGGCCCGTACCCGCTCGCGCACGGCCGTCAGCGCCGTGGTCGCCGAGCCCGGCGAGCCCCCGGGGCGCCGCCGACGCCGGTGGGCGCCCGGTACTCGCCGAACACCTCGCGCAGCGCGCCGGCCCACTCGCCCGTGGTGACGCCGGCCCGGGCGCAGGCGAGCGTGGCCGGCATCAGGTTGGTGGTGGTGCCGGCGTCGTCGACCAGGCGCTGGAGCGCCTCGGCAGCCGCGGCCCTGCGCGCCGGATCGGCGTCGCGCTCGGCGCGCCACCGCGGACCGCCTGCACCGCAGCGGATTCCACCGCGGGGTCGACCGTCTGGATCGCGGTCCTCAGGTCGGCGGTCAGCGGGTTGGGCTCGGTGGTGGTGAACCGGTTGACGCCGACCGCGACCTCCTCGCCCGACTCGATCCGCACCCGGCGCCGGGCGTGCGAGGCCACCAGCGCCTGCTTCATGTAGCCGCTCTCGACGGCGGCGACCGCGCCGCCCATCTCCTGCACCCGCTCGATCTCGGCGCGCGCGCCCTCGACGATCGAGGCCACCTTCGCCTCGACCACCGGGGAGCCGTCGAACAGGTCCTCGTGCTCGAGCAGGTCGGACTCGTAGGCGAGCACCTGCTGGATCCGCAGGCTCCACTGCTGGTCCCACGGCCGCGGCAGCCCGAGCGCCTCGTTCCACGCCGGCAGCTGCACGGCCCGCGCCCGCGCGCGCTTCGAGAGCGTCACCGCGAGCATCTCCAGGACGATCCGCTGGACGTTGTTCTCGGGCTGGGCCTCGGTGAGCCCCAACGAGTTCACCTGCACGCCGTACCGGAACCGGCGGGCCTTGGCGTCGGTGACGCCGTAGCGCTCGCGGGTGATCTCGTCCCACAGCTCGACGAAGGCGCGCATCTTGCACATCTCCTCGACGAACCGCACGCCGGCGTTGACGAAGAACGAGATCCGCTGGACGACGTCGGCGAACCGCTCCGGCGGCACCTGCCCGGAGTCGCGGACGGCGTCGAGCACCGCGATCGCGGTGCACATCGCGAAGGCGACCTCCTGCACGGGCGTCGCGCCGGCCTCCTGCAGGTGGTAGCTGCAGATGTTGATCGGGTTCCAGCGCGGCACCGACGACACCGTGTACGCGACGATGTCGGTGATCAGCCGCAGGCTCGGCCCGGGCGGGAACACGTACGTGCCGCGGGAGAGGTACTCCTTGATGATGTCGTTCTGGGTGGTGCCGGACAGCTGGTCCGGCGTCGCGCCCTGCTCCTCGGCGGCCACCTCGTAGAGCGCGAGCAGCCACATCGCGGTGGCGTTGATCGTCATCGAGGTGTTCATCTCGTCGAGCGGGATGCCCTCGAACAGCGTTCTCATGTCGCCGATGTGGCTGATCGGCACGCCGACCTTGCCGACCTCGCCGCGGGCCAGCACGTGGTCCGGGTCGTACCCGGTCTGGGTGGGCAGGTCGAAGGCGACCGACAGACCGGTCTGGCCCTTGTCGAGGTTGCGCCGGTACAGGGCGTTGGACTCGGCGGCCGAGGAGTGACCGGCGTAGGTGCGCATCACCCACGGCCGGTCGCGCTCGGGCCGCTCGTCCTGCTCGCTCGGCTCGTCACTGCTGGGTGCCTCCTGCGGCTTCGTCGTCGACGTCCCGACGGTACTGACGCCGGGACCCACCCGACAGGCGAGCGGCAGGTGAGGCTGCTCACGAGACCGGCGTCACACCGGTCCCGCCGCGGACGCCAGGCAGACGCGATCAGCCGAGCTGCTCGTCGACGTAGCACCAGCGCCACGCCTCGCCGGCCTCGACCGAGCGCATCACCGGGTGGCCGTCGTCCTCGAAGTGCTCGGCCGCGTGCTTGCCGCGCGAGGAGTCGCAGCAGGCGACGTTGCCGCAGTCCAGGCACATCCGCAGGTGCACCCACTCCCAGCCGAGCTCGACGCAGCGGCTGCACACCCCGGCACCCACCGGCCGCACCGCCGCCGGGCGGCACGCGAGGTGCTCGCACAGCCCGGCGCTGCCCACCGGCGCCTGCAGCTCGTCGTCGCGGTCGGGCAGCGCGTCCATGCCCTCCGCGGCGCGGACCAGCACCGACTCCTCGACGTCGAGCGCCGCCATCACCGACTGCAGCACCTCGTGCGGCACCTCGGCCTCGTCGCGCAGCCGCAGCACCTCGGCGCGCTCGGCCGCCAGCATCCCGAGCCGCAGCCGCTGCTGCTTGCGGTTCGGCGACTCGTGACCGCCGGCCGCACCAGCCGCTCCCAGGCCAGGAAGGTGCGCCGCTCCACCTGGCGCCGCAGGTTCTCGCCGATGCCGTCCGGGTCGTCGGGGTCGAGGTGCTCGCCCAGGTAGCGCAGCCCGGCGCCGGTGGCCTGCTCCAGCACCGCCGCCTCCTGCAGCCGGTCCTCGAGCGAGGTCCGGCCCGGGCAGGCCGAGGCGGCGCACCAGCCACGGCAGCGTCGAGCCCTGCAGCAGCAGCGTCCCGAAGGTCACGACCAGGGCGATGAGGACGAGCACCTCGCGGTGCGCGGTCTGCGGCGGCAGGGTCAGGACGGCGGCCAGCGTGACCACCCCGCGCATGCCGGCCCAGGAGATCACGGCCGGGACCTGCCACGGCAGCGGCTCCCGGTCGCGTCGCGGGCGCAGCAGCCGGGTCAGGTACAGCGACGGGAAGATCCAGAGCGGTCGCACCAGCACCACCGCGAGCAGCACGCCGGCGCACGCGGTGAGCACGGTCGGCAGGTCGAGCTCGCTGCCCGCCACGTCCGTGACGATCCGGTACGCCTGCAGGCCGATCAGCAGGAAGACGGCGTTCTCGAGCAGGTGCTGGATCGTGCGCCAGTAGGTGCGCTCGGAGATCCGCGACGCCGCGCTCTGCACCACCGGCGCCTTGTGGCCGAGCAGCAGCCCGGTGACCACGACCGCCAGCACGCCCGAGGCGTGCACCTGCTCGGCGGGGAGGAAGGCGACCCAGGGGGCGACGAGCGACAGCGTCGTGTCGCTGACGGTGTCGGTGAGCCGCTTGCGCACGGCGATCAGCACCACCGCCACCGCGAACCCGATCGCCACGCCGCCGACCGCCGCCCAGCCGAAGTCCATCGCGATCCGGCCGACCCCGGCGGCGTCCAGGCGGTCACCGCCGCCTCGCCGCCGTGGTCGTCGGTGCCCCCGCGGCACCGGCCGCCGAGAGCGCGACGATCGCGGCGGTGGCGGCGCGCAGGCTCACCAGCGCGGTGGCGTCGTTGACCAGCGACTCGCCCTCGAGGATGGTCACCACCCGGCGCGGCATCCCCACCCGGCGCGCGATCGCGGTCGCCGCGACGGCGTCCGGCGGGGCCACCACCGCGCCGAGGGCGAGCGCGGCCGGCCAGCCGATCGGCAGCAGCCAGTGCGCCACGGCACCGACGGCCAGCGTCGTGACGATGACGAGCACCACCGAGAGCAGCACGATCGGACGGGTGTTGGCGCGGAAGTCGATGAGCGAGGTGCGGATCGCCGCGGCGTAGAGCAGCGGGGGCAGCAGGCCGAGCAGGATGATCTCGTCGCTGATCTCGAGCTCCGGCACCGCCGGCACCAGGCTCAGGACGACACCCACGACCACCAGCAGCAGGGGCGCCGGCACGTCGAGACGATCGGCCGCCGCCGACACGGCCAGGACCACCAGCACGACGGCGGTGACGACGAGCGCGAGCTCCACGCCGCGATCCTGCCAGCACCCGCGGCGGAGCGCAGGGCGGGGCGGTCAGGCGGAGGCGGCAGGCGGTGCGGCGGAGGCGGAGGTCGGCGAGGAGGCGGTCGGCGACTCCGCGGTCCGCGGGGTGGAGCACGCGGTCGAGCCGGGTCACCCGCAGCATCCGCTGCAGCGGAGCCGGCACCGCGACGAGCACCAGGTGGCGTCCGCCCCGCTCGGCCCGGCGGTGCGCCTCGAGCAGCAGCCCGAGCGAGGAGACGTCGACCAGCACGAGGTGCTCGACGTCGACGAGGACCTCACCGGTGCCGGCGTCGACCACGCGGTGCAGGCTCTGCCGGACGTCGGGCGCGGAGCGGGCGTCGAGGCGCCCGCGCAGCACGAGGACCTTCCCCCGCTCCTGCTCCTGGACGTCCATCCGCTCCCCCTGCTCCGCTGCCGCACCGACCGGTCTCCCGGCGGGCGCACCGGTCGCTGCGGCGAGCGTAGGGAGGCCGTCCGCGTCGGCCCCGCAGGCGCGCCGGTCGCGGGTGGGCGGATACTGGGAGGACCCCGGCGACCGGGTGCGAGGGCCGGTGTGGCGGCCGGCGTGAAGGCAGGTGAGGGCCGTGTCCGCGGCGTGGCAGAGCTACTCCTTCCTGTACGGCCCCGCCGTCGCGCTGGCCGTGCTGCTGATCCTCATGGTGCTGCTGCGGTGGACCTTCACACGCGGGAAGTCCGTCGTCGCGCGCCCCGGTCGGAGGGGCGAGCCCGAGGACTACGGGTTGCTCGTCCCGGTGGCCTCTCCGGCGACGATGATCGAGGCGGAGGTGGTGCGGCGCACCCTCGAGGCCGCGGACGTGCGGGCCACCGTCGCCGAGACGCTGCAGGGCCCGCGGGTGATGGTGCTGCGCAGCACGCCGAGGTCGCCAAGCACGTCCTCGAGCGCGGGCGCGAGCCCGGCTGAGCCCGCGCGGCGCCCGCCGGGGAGCCGGCTGAGCCCGGCGAGCCCGGCTCAGGCCGCGGCCCGCGCCCGGTCCAGCCGGGCCATGACGGGCGTGGCCAGCACGCCGTGCACGACCACCGAGAGCAGCACCGCGAAGGCCACGGTCGACCACAGCTCGCGCAGCCCCTCGAGGCCGGTGGCCTACCCCGTCACGTAGGCCAGGTAGTAGCAGCGTGCCCACGCCGCGGACGCCGAAGAAGGCGACCACCCGCCGCTCCTGCGGTCCAGCCGGACCTCGCCGGCGGGGAGCCACGGGACCAGCGACAGCCCCGCGGTCAGCGGCCGCACCACCAGGACGACGACGACCGCGACGGCGACGCCGGGCCAGCTGAGGTCGGCGAGCAGGCCCCACGACAGCGAGGCCCCGAACAGCAGCAGCACCAGCATCGTCAGCAGGTGCTCGAGCTGGCTGATGAAGGTGTGCATCTGGTCGTGGAACTGCGACCCGCGCTCGTGCGAGCGGATCGCGACCGCGCACGCGAAGACCCCGAGGAAGCCGTAGCCGCCGACCACCTCGGTGAGCCCGTAGACCGCGAACGTGGCGGCGAGCGCGAGCAGCGGCTCCCCGGTCTCGGCCAGCCGCAGCGACTCGGTGCGGGCCCGGAACGCCATCCGGGCCAGCAGCCACCCGGCGGCCCAGCCGATCAGCGCGCCGAGCAGGACCTTGCCGACCAGCTCCCAGCCCAGCCAGCGCCACCAGGAGTGCTCCTCGGCGGTGCCGACGGCGGCCAGGAAGATCGCCGCGTAGACGAACGGGAACGCGAGGCCGTCGTTCAGCCCCGCCTCGCTGGTGAGCGCGAACCGGGTCTCGTCGTCCTCGTCGACCTCGTCCTTGGCGTCGCCCTCGTCCACCGACTCGTCGTCGTCGCGGGTCTGCGGCCCGGCGACCTGGACGTCCGAGGCGAGCACCGGGTCGGTCGGGCGACAGCACCGCCCCGAGCAGCAGCGCGGTGGCCGGGGCCAGACCCAGCCACCACCAGCCCAGCACGGCGGCGAGGACGACGAACAGCGGCATCCCGATCGGCGAGCAGCCGCCAGGTGGGGGCCCAGGTGCGCAGCGCCAACGGGCGGTCGATCGCCAGCCCGACGCCCATCAGGGCGACGATGACGCACAGCTCGGTGAGCCGCTCGGCGACCGCGGCTCCTCGACCGGCGAGATCGGCGCGCCGCCCGGCAGCGGCAGCAGCCCCACGAGCACGCCGGCACCGACGAACGCCATCGGCACCGAGAGCGCGCGGCGCGAGAGCGCGGCCGGGAGCACCGCGCCGAGCAGGAGGGCGAGCCCTCCGATCAGGTAGAGGGCGTCACCGGGCAGCTGCACGTCGTGAGCCTAGGTGCGGCCGGGCGGCCCCGCGCGGGGACGGTGCCGCGCTCAGGTGGGGGGCGGCGGGCCGGCCGGCGACGGGGGGAGCGAGCCGAACCGGTCTGCCGCGGGCGCGGTCTCGCGCGTGACCTGGACGCCGAGGCCGGCGAGCTGGCCCACCAGGTCGGCGTAGCCGCGGTCGACGTGCTCGACCCCGCTGACGACGGTCTCGCCGTCGGCCGCCAGCCCGGCGACGACCAGCGCGGCGCCGGCCCGGATGTCGCTGGCCTCGACCGGCGCGCCGGACAGCCGGGGCACGCCGCGCACCAGGACGTGGTGGCCGTCGATGGTGAGGTCGGCGCCGAGCCGCACCAGCTCGTGGGCGAACCGGAACCGCGCCTCGAACAGGTTCTCGGTGACCACCGCCGACCCCTCGCCCACCGCGCACATCGTCAGCGCGAGCGGCTGCAGGTCGGTGGGGAACCCCGGGTACGGCAGGGTGGCGACGTCGACGGCGCGGGGACGGCGGCGCGCGACCACCCGCACCCCGGCGGCGTCCGGGCTGACGTCGACGCCCGCGAGGCGCAGCTTGTCGAGCGCGATCCGCAGGTGCTCCGGGCGCGCGCCGCGCACCAGCACGTCGCCGCCGGCGACCGCGGTGGCGAAGCACCAGGTGCCGGCGACGATCCGGTCCGGGACGACGGTGTGGCGGGTCGGCGACAGCCGGTCGACGCCCTCGACGACCAGCCGCGAGGTGCCCGTGCCGTCGATGCGGGCGCCCATCGAGGTGAGCATCTCGGCGAGGTCGTCGATCTCGGGCTCGCGGGCCGCGTTGTCGATCTCGGACCGTGCCGTCGGCGAGAACCGCTGCCATCAGGAGGTTCTCGGTGGCGCCGACGGAGGGGAACGCGAGCGGGACGACGGTCCCGCGCAGCCCGCCGGCCGGTGCGGTGGCCACCAGGTAGCCGTGGTCGACGTGCACCTCCGCGCCCATCGAGCGCAGGCCGTCGACGTGCAGGTCGAGCCCGCGCGAGCCGATCGCGTCCCCGCCCGGCAGGGCGACGTCGGCCTCGCCCACCCGGGCCACGAGCGGACCCAGCACGCTGATCGAGGCCCGCATCGCGCGGACGAGGTCGTAGTCGGCGCGGTGCCCCGGCTGGTCCGGGACGTCGATCTCGACCACGCCCTGCCACCGGGTCGTGGGTCACCCCGCACCCGAGCCGGCGCAGCAGCTCGGCCATGATCCGCACGTCGACGATGTCGGGGACGCCGTCGAGCACGGTGGGTCCGGTGGCCAGCAGCGCGGCCGCCATCAGCTTCAGCACGCTGTTCTTGGCGCCGGTGACCTGCACCTCGCCCTCGAGCCGGGTGCCGCCGGCGACGCGGATCGTCTCGGTGCCCGGCTCGGTCCCCGCCGTCACGTGACCTGGCCGGTGCGGCCGGGCGGCCCGGCCTCCAGCCACGAGGCCAGGCCGGTGTACGCCTCGGGGCTCATCGCCAGGTCGAGGTCGCCGGACTCGTAGCGCGCGCTCACGACGGTCACGCCGGGCAGCACCGCGCGGCTCTCCGTGCCGGACGGCACCCGCTGGGAGACCAGCTCGAACCGGTCGCGCGCGAAGGTGCGCGCGGGGCGCAGGGACAGCGAGAACACCTGGAACCACTCGAGCCGGTCCTGCCCGTAGCGGGCCACGCCGATGGTCCAGCGCGTGTCGGGCACGGGACCGCCGTCGGGCCGGCCAGGACGCAGCGAGCAGTCGAAGGAGGCGCCGCGACCGATCGCCAGCCGCCGGACCGTGAACAGCGCGGCCACCAGGACGAGCAGGAGCGCGAGCCCCCCGGCGATCTCGAGCGGCACGGTGAAGGCTCCCACCCGCTCGCCGCCTAGCGTCCGGGGTCCGTGGGCTGCCGGGAGCGGGTCAGTGGCCGGAGCGGGACGTGGCGGCCTCGCCGAGCTCGACGCCCTCGGCGACGACCAGCACGCGGTCGTTCTCGACCGACAGGAAGCCGCCGTCGACGTGCGCCTGGACGGAGTCGCCGTCGACGCCCTTGATCCGGACCTCGCCGGGGGCGAGCACGCCGAGCAGCGGGGTGTGGCCGGGCAGGACGCCCAGCTCGCCGTCGAGGGTGCGGGCCAGGACGGCAGAGGCCTCGCCGGACCAGACGGTGCGGTCGGCTGCGACGAGGTCGACGTTGAGCGGCACGGGTGGGGCCTCCTCAGGACGGGGGTGTGGAGGAGTTTACCGGCCCGCCGGCGTCGTGGTGACCTCGCCCCCGGGACCAGGAGGCCGGTCAGCCCGCTCACTAGGCTCGGACCATGCCCGTCCGGATCACCCGCCCGTACACCCGCACCGGCGACGACGGCAGCACCGGCCTCGGCGACTTCTCCCGCACGAGCAAGACCGACCCCCGGCTCGCGGCCTACGCCGACGCCGACGAGGCCGGCGCCGTCATCGGGCTCGCGGTCACCCTCGGCGACCTCGACGACGACGTGCGCACCCTGCTGCTGCGGGTGCAGAACGACCTGTTCGACGTCGGCGCCGACCTGTGCATGCCGCTGGCCGACACCTACGAGTACGAGCCGCTGCGGGTGCAGGAGCCGTGGATCGGCGAGCTCGAGACCGAGATCGACCGCTACAACGAGCACCTGGGCAAGCTCACCACGTTCGTCCTCGCCGGCGGCACGCCCGGCGTCGGCGTACCTGCACCTCGGCCGCACCGTGGTGCGGCGGGCCGAGCGGACGGTCTGGGCCGCCGTGGAGGCGTACGGCACCGGCACCGACGGCGGCGTGAACCCGCTGGCCGCGCAGTACCTCAACCGGCTGTCGGACCTGCTGTTCGTCCTGGCCCGGTACGCCAACCGCGAGACCGGCGACGTGCTGTGGCAGCCCGGCGGCGGCCGCGACCAGCCGCCCGCGACTGACCCGGCCGCCCCGCACCGCCGCAGACGCACGACGGCCCGCCCCCAGCGGGGACGGGCCGTCGGTGTTCTGTCGTCGAGGCAGGAGCGGCTCAGGCGCCGGTCTCCTTCTTGATCCGGTCCCAGTTCTTCTCGACGTCGTCGAGGCCACCGCACATGAAGAAGGCCTGCTCGGCGACGTGGTCGTACTCGCCGTCGGCGATCTTCGTGAACGCCTCGACGGTCTCGCCGACGGGGACCGTGGAGCCCTCGATGCCGGTGAACTGCTTGGCGACGTAGGTGTTCTGGGACAGGAAGCGCTGGATCCGGCGGGCCCGGTTGACCAGGATCTTGTCCTCCTCGGACAGCTCGTCGATGCCGAGGATCGCGATGATGTCCTGCAGCTCCTTGTTGCGCTGGAGGATCTGCTTGACCCGCACCGCGGTGTCGTAGTGGGCCTGCGAGATGTACCGCGGGTCCAGGATCCGGGAGGTCGACGTCAGCGGGTCGACCGCCGGGTAGATGCCGAGCGAGGCGATGTCGCGCGACAGCTCGGTGGTGGCGTCGAGGTGGGCGAACGTGGTGGCCGGCGCCGGGTCGGTGTAGTCGTCGGCGGGCACGTAGATCGCCTGCAGCGAGGTGATCGAGTGACCACGGGTCGAGGTGATCCGCTCCTGCAGCACGCCCATCTCGTCGGCCAGGGTGGGCTGGTAGCCCACGGCCGACGGCATCCGGCCGAGCAGGGTCGAGACCTCGGACCCGGCCTGGGTGAACCGGAAGATGTTGTCGATGAACAGCAGCACGTCCTGCTTCTGCACGTCGCGGAAGTACTCCGCCATCGTCAGCGCGGACAGCGCGACCCGCAGCCGGGTGCCCGGCGGCTCGTCCATCTGGCCGAAGACGAGGGCGGTCTGGCCGAGGACGCCGGCCTCCTCCATCTCCGCGATGAGGTCGTTGCCCTCGCGGGTGCGCTCGCCGACGCCGGCGAACACCGAGACGCCGCCGTGGTCCTTGGCGACGCGGGCGATCATCTCCTGGATCAGCACGGTCTTGCCGACGCCCGCACCGCCGAACAGGCCGATCTTGCCGCCCAGCACGTAGGGGGTGAGCAGGTCGATGACCTTGATGCCGGTCTCGAACATCTCGGTCTTGGACTCGAGCTGGTCGAACGCGGGCGCCCGGCGGTGGATCGGCCAGCGCTCGGTGACCTCGTACTTCTCGCCCTCCTCGAGGTTCAGCACCTCGCCGGTGGCGTTGAAGACGTGGCCCTTGGTGACGTCGCCGACCGGCACCATGATGCCCTCGCCGGTGTCGCGGACCGTCATGCCGCGCACCAGGCCGTCGGTCGGCTTCATCGCGATGGCGCGGACCATGTTGTCGCCGATGTGCTGGGCGACCTCCAGGACCAGGGTGCGCTTCTCGCCGGTGAGCTCGTAGTCGATCTCGAGCGCCTGGTAGATGTCCGGCATCGAGCCCGCGGGGAACTCGATGTCGACGACGGGGCCGATCACCCGGGAGATGCGGCCCTCACCGATGGTCTTGCCGGTGGCGCTCTTCTCGGTGGTGGTGGTGGCGGTCATGTCACTCACTCTCGTTCTACGGGTTTCGGTGGGAGTGCTTCTCGGGGTCAGTGCTCGGAACCCGCGGAGGCCAGTGCGTCGGCGCCGCCGACGATCTCGCTGATCTCCTGGGTGATCTCGGCCTGGCGGGCCTGGTTGGCCAGCCGCGTGTAGGTGCGGATGAGGTCCTGGGCGTTGTCGGACGCCGACTTCATCGCGCGCTGGCGGGCGGCGTGCTCGCTGGCCGCGGCCTGCAGCATGCAGTTGTAGATCCGGCTGTCGATGTACCGCGGCAGCAGGGTGTCGAGCACGCGCTCGGCGGACGGCTCCCACTCGTAGAGCGGCAGGACGTCCTCCTCGGCGGGCTTCTCGACGCCCTCGACCACCTCGAGCGGCAGCAGCCGCAGCACGGTGGGCACCTGGGTGACCATCGTGACGAACCGCGTGTAGACCACGTGGATCTCGTCGACGCCGCCCTCGTCGGACCCCTTGAGGAAGGCGTCGACCAGGATCTTGCCGATCTCCTGCGCGTCGGCGAACGTCGGCGCGTCGGAGAAGCCGCTCCACTCCCGCTCCACGTTGCGGCGGCGGAACTTGAAGAACGCCATCGCCTTGCGGCCGGCGAGGTAGTGCACCGGCTCGACACCGCGGCCCTTGAGCAGCTCGTTCAGCTGGTCGCCCTCGCGCAGCACGTTGACCGAGTAGGCCCCGGCCATGCCGCGGTCGGCGGTCAGCAGGAGCACCGCGGCCCGCTTGACCTGCTCGCGCTCGGTGAGCAGCGGGTGGGCCAGGTTCGAGCTGTAGGTGGCGACGGCGGACACCGCCCGGGTGATGGCCCGCGCGTACGGCGTGGACGCCGCCACGGCCTGCCGGGCCTTGGCGATCCGGGACGTGGCGATCAGCTCCTGCGCGCTGAAGATCTTCCTCAGCGCGGTGGTGGACTTGATCCGGTTGCGGTAGACCCGCTGCTGCGCTCCCATGTCGCCCTCCTCTCGATCAGTTCAGTCAGTCAGTCGTTCGATGTCGGTGCAGGTCAGCGCTTCTGGACGGTGATCTGCTCCTGGTCGACCTCGTCCTCGTCGAGCGCGTCGCTCTCCTCCGAGCCCGGGCCGGCCTTGCCGTCGACGCCCTCGCCGAGGAAGCCGCGCTTGAAGGACTCGACCTCCTTGGTCAGCGCCTCGTCGGTGGAGTCCTCGAACTTGCCCGTCTCCTTGATGCCCGCGAGCAGCTTGCCGTCGCGGCGCAGGTGGGACAGGAACTGGTCCTCGAACCGGCGGACGTCCTCGACCGGGACGTCGTCGAGCTTGCCGGTGGTGCCGAGCCAGATCGAGACGACCTGCTCCTCGACCGGGAACGGCGAGTACTGGCCCTGCTTGAGCAGCTCCATCAGGCGCTGGCCGCGGGACAGCTGCTGGCGCGAGGCGGCGTCGAGGTCGGACGCGAACAGCGCGAACGCCTCCAGGGCGCGGAACTGCGCCAGGTCGACGCGCAGCGAGCCGGCGACCGACTTCATCGCCTTGGTCTGCGCCGCACCACCCACGCGGGAGACCGAGACGCCGACGTTGACGGCCGGACGCTGGTTGGCGTTGAACAGGTCCGACTCCAGGAAGATCTGGCCGTCGGTGATCGAGATGACGTTGGTGGGGATGTACGCCGAGACGTCGTTGGCCTTGGTCTCGATGATCGGCAGACCCGTCATCGAGCCGGCGCCGAGCTCGTCGGAGAGCTTGGCGCAGCGCTCGAGCAGCCGGCTGTGCAGGTAGAACACGTCGCCCGGGTACGCCTCGCGGCCCGGCGGGCGGCGCAGCAGGAGCGAGACCGCGCGGTAGGCCTCGGCCTGCTTGGACAGGTCGTCGAAGACGATCAGGACGTGCTTGCCCTCGTACATCCAGTGCTGGCCGATGGCCGAGCCGGTGTAGGGCGCGAGGTACTTGAAGCCCGCGGCGTCCGAGGCCGGGGCGGCCACGATCGTCGTGTACTCCAGCGCGCCGGCCTCCTCGAGCGCACCGCGCACCGCGGCGATGGTGGAGCCCTTCTGGCCGATCGCCACGTAGATGCAGCGGACCTGCTTCTCCGGGTCGCCGGTCTCCCAGAACTCCTTCTGGTTGATGATCGTGTCGATCGCCACCGCGGTCTTGCCGGTCTGGCGGTCGCCGATGATCAGCTGGCGCTGGCCGCGGCCGATCGGCGTCATCGAGTCGATCGCCTTGATGCCGGTCTGCAGCGGCTGGTGCACGGACTTGCGCTGCATCACGCCGGCCGCCTGCAGCTCGAGCACGCGGGTCTCGTCGGACTCGATGTCGCCGAGGCCGTCGATCGCCACACCGAGCGGGTTGACCACGCGGCCGAGGAAGGCGTCACCGACCGGGACGGACAGGATCTCGCCGGTGCGGCGGACCTCCTGGCCCTCCTCGATGCCGGAGAACTCGCCCAGCACCACGACGCCGATCTCGCGGACGTCGAGGTTCAGCGCGAGGCCGAGGGTGCCGTCGGCGAACGTGAGCAGCTCGTTGGCCATCACGCCGGGCAGGCCCTCGACGTGGGCGATGCCGTCGCCGGCGTCGGTGACGCGCCCGACCTCCTCGCGGGAGGCCGCGCCCGGCTCGTAGGACTGGACGAAGGAGTCCAGCGCGTCGCGGATCTCCTCCGGACGGATCGTCAGCTCGGCCATTGCCTGCTCTCTCCTGTGCTCGATCGTTCGTGGAACTCGTCGGTTCGTGCCGTGAAGCTCTGTGCGGTGGTGGCGTGCTGCTAGCTGACCGGCCAGCTGGCGGTTCGCGCGGGCGAGGCGGGCCACGACGCTGGCGTCGATCACCTCGTCGCCCACCTGGACCCGCAGACCGCCCACGAGGGACGGCTGCACGTCGACGTCGAGGTGCATCGTGCGGCCGTAGACCCGGCCGAGCGCCGCGGCGAGCCGGGTGCTCTGCTCCTCGCTGAGGGGGACCGCGCTGGTGACCCGGGCGACGCTGCGGTCGCGCCGGCAGCGCGATCGCCTCACCGGTCTCCTCCAGCGCCTGCTCCAGGCGCCGGCCGCGCGGGTACCCGACGACCTGCCGGGCCAGCGCCACCGTCGCCGGGTGCGCCTTGCCCTCGAGCAGGTCGCTCGACCAGCCCGGTGCGCGAGTCGGTCGGTGCGCCGCGGTCGGTGAGGGCCGCCCGCAGCTCGCGGTCGCCGTCGACCGCGCGACCGAAGCGGAACAGCTCGTTCTCGACCCGCTCCAGCGCGCCGTCGCGGTCGGCCGAGGCGAGCGTGGCCTGGACGCCGAGCTCCTCGACCGCGTCGGTCAGGTCGCGCGCGGCCGACCAGCGCGAGCGCGACAGCCCCTGCACGACCTCGACGGTGACGGCCGAGACCTTGCCGTCGAGCAGGCGGCCGACCAGGCCCGCCTTGCTGTCGCCCTGGGCGTTCGGGTCGGTGACGGCCCGCCGCAGCGCGGCCGAGGAGTCGAGCAGCCGCACGACGGCGAACAGCTCCTCGCCCACCGTGCCGGCGTCGGCACCGCTGCCGCCCGGCAGGGCGGCCTCGATCCGCTCGCGCGCCTCGGCGAGCGCACCGACGCTGGCGCCGCGCATGTGAGCCGTCATCAGAACAGCTCTCCCGTCCCGCCGGTGCCCTTGCTGCCGGTGGAGGTGCCGGTGGAGCTGCCGGTCGAGGTGCCCGCGGCCGGGGCGGCGGACGCGGACGCCCGCACGTCGGCGGGGTCGGCCTCCTCCAGCTCGGCCAGGAACCGGTCGACCACGCGGGACTGCCGGGCGGAGTCCTCGAGGGACTCGCCGACGATCCTGCCCGCGAGGTCGGTGGCCAGCCGGCCCACCTCGCTGCGCAGCGAGACGACCGCCTGCTGGCGCTCGGCCTCGATCTGGCGCTGGGCGCCCTCGACGATCCGGGTCGCCTCGGAGTGCGCCTTGTCGCGCACCTCGGTGGCGATCGCGGCGGCGTCGGCCCGGGCCTCCTCGCGGATCTGGTTGGCCTCGGTGCGGGCCTCGGCGAGCTGCGCCTTGTACTCGGCGAGCGCGGCCTCCGCCTCCTTCTGCGCCTTCTCGGCCTCCTCCATGCCGCCCTCGATCGAGGCCACGCGCTCGGCGTAGACCTTCTCCAGGGCGGGCACGATCTTCTTCGCGAAGATCCAGACGAGGATCCCGAAGCAGATGAACCCGACGATGATCTCGCCCGGGTGCGGGATGATCGGGTAGGCGGTCTCCCAGAAGCCGCCCTCGCCCTCCTCGGCTGCCAGCAGCGCGGTGGGTGCGAAGCTCACGGTGTCTCCACGGTGGTGTCAGGTACTGCTCGGACGTGCGGGTCGGTCGTGGCGGCCGGGACGCGGTGGGCGCCCGGCACGCCGATCAGCGGAAGACGAACGACAGGCCCAGACCGAAGATCGCCAGCGCCTCGGTGAACGCCAGGCCCAGGAAGGCCAGCGGCTGGAGCATGTTGCGCGCCTCGGGCTGGCGGGCGACGCCGTTGATGTACGCGGCGAAGATCAGGCCGACGCCGATACCGGGGCCGATGGCCGACAGGCCGTAGCCGAGGATCGCGATGTTGCCTTCCATCTGGATCTTTCCTCTCGATCGCCGGGTGCGTGAGTCGCACCCGGTGCGGGTGGGGGTGGAGCTGGGTGGGACGTCAGTGCTCGTCGGCCAGGGAGCCGGCGATGTAGAGGGCTGCGAGCAGCGTGAAGATGTAGGCCTGCAGGAACTCCACCAGGATCTCGAACACGGTCATGATGAAGGACATCGCGAACGGGCCGATCGACAGCACGTTCAGCGGGAAGCCGCCGTGCAGGAGCATGTACTCGCCGCCGAGGGCGAACAGCAGGAGCAGCAGGTGGCCGGCGAACATGTTGCCCCAGAGCCGCAGCGCCAGGGTGACCGGCCGGGTGAAGAAGTAGCTGATCAGCTCGAGGAAGCCGACGAACAGGGCCAGCGGCAGCGGCAGGCCCGGCGGCACCATGTGCTTGATGTAGCCCGCGGGCCCCATCTTCTTCACGCCGAGGAACAGGTAGAGGAAGTACACGACCAGCGCGATGGCCGCGGGGAACGCGACGCGCGACATGGTCGGGAACTGCACCAGCGGGATGATCCCGAGCAGGTTGTTCACCAGGATCAGCACGAACATCGCGAACAGCAGCGGCAGGAACGGCTTGAAGTTCTTGGTGCCGATGATGTCGCGGGCGATGCCGTTGCGGACGAAGCCGTAGCCGGCCTCGACGACCGCCTGGCCCTTGGTGGGCACCACGGTGAGCCTGCGCGTGGCCATCAGCATCACGACGGCGATCAGGACCGTCGAGAGCACCAGCACGACCATCGGGCGGGTGATGGCGAAGGCGCCGTCGCCCACCAGGGGCTGCCAGAAGTCGCCGATGCCGGGGGCCTCGAAGCCGCCCTCCTCCTCGGCCGCGGGCGCTGCGGCGAGCACGAACGGGCTCACGGCTTGTCCTCCAGGGGGCTTGCGTCGTGCGGGGCGGTGTCGTGCGTCGTGCCGGGCCGGGTCTCGCTCGTCGCGTCGTTCCCGGCGGAGCGGACGCCGGTACCGTACCGGACCCAGATGGTCAGCATCGCCACGGCCGTCCCGGCCAGGATCCCGATCAGGACGATCCAGTTCGTCCCGAGCCAGCGGTCCAGGAACCAGGCCGGCAGGGCGAAGCCGATCAGGCCCGCGAGCAGGTACGACAGGATGTTCCAGGCCGCGCTCTCGGGGATCGGCTCCTCGGGGTGGCCGAGGGCCTCGTAGTCCGGCCGACGGGTGGTGTCGGGCCGGTCGGGGTCGGTCACCGCGCTCACCGCCGGTCCTCGTCGGCGCTCGTGCCCGGTGCCGCTGCGGCGCGGTCGCCGGGCAGCACCTGGTCGGCGAACACCAGGGTGCGCATCCGGTAGTAGGCGCGGGCCTCGAAGACCAGCCAGACCAGGGCGCAGACGATGGCGGTGAGGCCGAAGGACGGCCCGTCGAGCCAGCTGGCGCGGCCGAACACGACCAGGAACACCCCGAGGACGAGGACCTTGCCCATGTAGGTGGCCATCGCCGCGGCCATCACGTTGTTCGGGCCGTTCTTGGCCGCCCAGCGCATCACCAGCAGGGTGGCGGAGAACGACAGGCACGACGATCGCGAGCGCGAGCGCGGCACCGACCAGGCCCGGGGTGCCGGCCACCACGACGGCGACCACGACGCACACCACGCCCACGACCAGGGTCGGGACGATCGACCCGCGCAGCATGGCCGCGTAGGGGTCGTCGGCCTCGGCGACGGGGCTCGCGAGGTGGATCGGGGGTGCTCAACGAGGGGGGCCTTCCGGTGCGGCGGGCCCTCGCCGGGACGGCGGGGGCGGGTCTTCCGAAGGGTCGATCGAAGGGTGGTCCGTGAGGGTGCAGGTGCGTCCGAGAACGCTTGTGAATGCTATCACAAGCGCTCCGCGGCCTCCGTCCGGCGGCGCAGGCTCCGGCCGCGCAGCGGACCCATCGTCAGCGCGACGCTCACCAGCGCCACCGCGAGCCAGACCGGCAGCCACACGCCCAGCGGGACGAACGCGGTGACCACCGTGCCGAAGGAGATGACGGCGGTCCACAGGCACATGATCAGCACGGCGTTGCGGTGCGAGTGCCCGATGGACAGCAGCCGGTGGTGCAGGTGCAGCTTGTCCGGTGCGAACGGCGAGCGGCCCTTGCCCACCCGCCGCACCACCGCGAGCAGCAGGTCGAGGAACGGCACCAGCAGCACGACGGCGGGCAGCACGACCGGGAACCAGATCGGCACCAGCTGCGCGCCGGACACCACCGCCGGGTCGACCTGACCGGTGACGGCCACCGCGCTGGCCGCCAGCAGCAGGCCGAGCTGCAGCGCGCCGGAGTCGCCCATGAAGATCCGCGCCGGGTGCAGGTTGTGCGGCAGGAAGCCCAGGCAGCAGCCCACCGTGGCCGCCGCGACCAGGGCGGCGAGGCTGGAGTAGTCGAGCTGGTTGGTCTGCCGGGTGAGCATGTAGGTGTAGACGAAGAACGCGCCGGCGGCCACGGCCATCACCCCGGCCGCCAGGCCGTCGAGGCCGTCGATGAAGTTCACCGCGTTCATCGCCACGACGACCACGACCACGGTCAGGACGAGGAACAGCGCGCCGGAGCCGACCACCACTCCCCCGAGCGGCAGCGTCACCAGCTGCACGCCCTGCCAGGCGAGCAGCCCGGCGGCCAGCACCTGGCCGGCGAGCTTGGTCACCGCGTCCAGCTGGTACACGTCGTCGACCGCGCCGACCAGCGCGATCAGCGCCGCGGCGCCGAGGATCGCCCACGGCGACTGGGACGAGTCGAACACCCGGGAGAAGAACGGCACCGAGTGCGCCACCACCAGGGCGACGGTGAGACCGACGAGCATGGCCAGCCCGCCGAGCCGCGGCGTCGGCACCGAGTGCACGTCGCGCTCGCGCACCGGCGACATCGCCCCCGTGCGCTCGGCCAGCCGGCGCGCCAGCGGCGTCGCGAGGTACGTGGCCGCCGCCGCGACGAGCAGGACCAGCAGGTAGCCGCCCATGGACCGGCGCTCACCCCTCCGGGTCGCGGTCGGGTCCGGTACCGCGGCGGCCGCGCCAGATCGGGTCGACGGGGCGGGCCACCATCGGGTCGACGACGGCGTCCCCCGGCAGGTCGCTCTCGATCAGGTCGCTCGCCAGCAGGTCCTCGTCGTGGCCCTCGGTGCCGTCCTCGGCGCCCTCCTCCAGGTCGGCGCCGGTGCCCACCGGGTAGTCGTCGTCCAGCATCGCCGCCGCCTCGGCCCGCTCGGCGGCGCGCCGGGCGCGGCGCGACCCGGGCGCGGGCGGCGGGCGCTCGTGGGCGGCAGCGGCCGGTCGGTCCGGCACCACGTCGTCGGGCGCGTGCGTCCCGTGCCGTCCCGCCGCGAGCGCCCACCGGATCGGGCTCCGGCTCGACCACGGGCTCCGGCTCGACCACGGGCTCCGGCTCGACCACGGGCTCCGGCTCGACCACGGGCTCCGGCTCGGCGACGGGCTCCGGCTCCACGGGGGCGGCGACGGGCGCCGGTGGTGCCGTCGACGAGCTCGGGCACCACCGCGCGCAGCTGCTCGAGGGTGATCGCGCCGGCCCGGCGCAGCACCGGGGTCTCGCCGGTGGCGTCGACGATGGACGACGGCGTCCCGCCCGGGAGCTCGCCGTCCTCGAGGTAGACCTGCACGGCGTCGCCGAGCTGGGTCCGGGTGGCCGCTGCGGTGTCCCCCGGGGGCTGCCCGGTGAGGTTCGCGCTGGAGACCGCGAGCGGTCCGGTGGCCCGGAGCAGCTGGACGGCCAGGTCGTGGTCGGGCACGCGCACGGCGACCGTGCCGCCGGTGTCGCCGAGGTCCCACTGCAGCGAGGTCTGCGCCCAGCAGATCACCGTCAGCCCGCCCGGCCAGAACGCCTCGGTGAGGGCCTCGACCTGCGGGGTGACGTCGCTGGTGAGCGCGCTCAGCACGTCGGGGCCGGCGACGAGCACCGGCGGCGGCGCCTCGCGGCCACGGCCCTTGGCCGCGAGCAGGGCGGCGACGGCCACCGGGTCGAAGGCGTCGGCACCCACGCCGTAGACGGTGTCGGTGGGCAGCACCACGAGCTGGCCGCGCGCGATGGCGGCCGCGGCGGCGGCGACGCCGTCGGTGCGCTCCGCGTCGTCGCGGCAGTCGTAGACCCTGCTCACCCCTGCACCCTCCGCCCGGTCGGCCCGCTCACGGCGGCCAGTCTGTCACCCGGGCGGCGGACCCCCGGCCGGGCGGCGCGCCACGACGTAGCGCTGCTTGCCCGCGAGGTCGCGGTGCCCGGTCACCTCGACCCAGCCGTCCGCCGCGAGCCGGCGCACGAGCCGCTCCTGCTGGCCGTGCGCGTGCTCCATGACGAAGGTGCCCCGCGGCCGCAGCAGCACCGCGGCGCGCGCCGCGACCCGCAGCGGCACCGTCGAGCCCGTCCGGACCGCCGTAGAGCGCGACCGCGGGGTCGTGGTCGGCGACCTCGGGGTCCACCGGCTCCATGTCGTCCGGCACGTAGGGCGGGTTCGCGACGACGACGTCGACCGTCCCGTCCAGGCCCGCTCGGCTCGGCCGTCGGGTCGGTGGCGTCGGCGAGGTGCAGCGTGACGCGCGTCCCCGCGAGGTTGCGCCCGGCCCAGGCGTGCGCCTGCGGGTCGAGCTCCACGGCGTGCACGACGGCGCCGGGCACCTCGTGGGCGACCGAGGCCGCGATCGCCCCCGAGCCGGTGCACAGGTCGACCACCGTCGGGGGCCGGCCGAGCTCGTCCGCGGCGGCCGCGGCGGCGTCGATCGCGGCCTGCGCGACCAGCTCGGTCTCCGGCCGGGGCACGAACACCCCGGGCCCGACCGCGAGCTCCAGCTCGCGGAACCCGGCGGTCCCGGTGAGGTGCTGCAGCGGCACCCGCGCCGCCCGCTCGTCGACCAGCCGGTCGAACCGGTCGGCCGCGTCCGGCGCCAGCACCGCGCCCCGCAGCTCGTCGGCCGCGACCTCGCCCGGGCGGCGGCCGAGCACGTGGGCGGCGAGGGCGAGGACGTCGGCGCGCGGGCTGGGGCACCCGGCCTCGGCGAGGCGGGCGGCCGCGGCCACGAGCACCGTCCGCAGCGGCTCCCCCGGCGGCGCGCTCACCGCGTGGCGGCCGCCGCGAGCCGGGCGGCGTCGTCGGCCTCGACGGCCGACTGCACCACCGGGTCCAGGTCGCCGTCCAGGACGGCGTCGAGGTTGTAGGACTTGTAGCCGGTGCGGTGGTCGCTGATCCGGTTCTCGGGGTAGTTGTAGGTGCGGATCCGCTGCGAGCGGTCGACCGTGCGCACCTGCGAGAGCCGCACCGCGGACGCCTCGGCGTCGGCCTGCTCCTGCGCCAGCGCGTGCAGCCGGGCCCGCAGGATCCGCATCGCCTGCTCGCGGTTCTGCAGCTGGCTCTTCTCGTTCTGGCACGACACGACGATGCCGGTGGGCACGTGCGTGATCCGCACCGCCGAGTCGGTGGTGTTGACGCTCTGACCGCCCGGTCCGGACGAGCGGAAGACGTCGATCCGCAGGTCGTTCGGGTCGATGCTCACCTCGACCTCCTCGGCCTCCGGCAGCACCAGCACCCCGGCGGCGGAGGTGTGGATGCGTCCGGCCGACTCGGTGACCGGCACGCGCTGCACCCGGTGCACCCCGCCCTCGTACTTCAGCCGGGCCCAGACGCCGTCCTCGGGCGCGACCGTGCCGCGGGCCTTGACGGCCACCGCGACGTCCTTGTACCCGCCGAGGTCGGACTCGGTGGCGTCGAGGACCTCGGTGGACCAGCCCCGCCGCTCGGCGTAGCGCAGGTACATGCGCAGCAGGTCGCCGGCGAACAGGGCCGACTCCTCGCCGCCCTCGCCGGCCTTGACCTCGAGGATGACGTCGCGGCCGTCGTCGGGGTCGCGCGGCACCAGCAGGCCGCGCAGCCGCTCGGCGGCGGCGTCGCGCACCGCCTCCAGGGCGGGCAGCTCGGCGGCGAAGTCGGGGTCCTGCGCGGCGAGCTCGGCCGCGGCCCCGGCGTCGTCGGCGGCGGTGCGCCAGGCGGTGTGCGCGGAGACCACCCGGTCCAGCTCGGCGTAGCGGCGGCCCAGGGTGCGGGCGGTCGCGGGGTCGGCGTGCACGGCGGGGTCGGCCAGGCGGCGCTCCAGCTCGGCGTGCTCGGCGAGCGCGGGGTCGACGGCCTCGAACACCTGCCACCTCCTGGCTGCGGGACGACGTGCTGGGCT
>CAVVQA010000006.1:0-332711 GCA_963750285.1 uncultured Actinomycetota bacterium
ACCGCCGCGCTCGGCCACTACGCGAGCCCTCCTTGGTGCCTTCACACGGTATCCGGACCCACGAGCCCGGCGAGCAGACGGCGCTCCCACGGCGGCACGGCGACACCGGTGCGGGCCGAGGCCTCGTCCAGCCGCCGCACGAGCGCGGCAGCCGCGTCGCCGTCCCCGTCGAAGAGCGGCCAGCGCGGCGGACTCGACGAACCAGACCACCCGCTCCGGTGGCAGCGACTCGTCGTCGAAGCCCGACGCGGCCGCGGCGAGCAGGTCGGCGGCGTCGTGGGGGCGCTCGGTCAGCCTCCGCAGCCGGGCCGCCCGGACCTGGACCCGGGCGACGTGGTGCACGTCGGCGCCGTCGACGAGAGCGCGTTCGGCGACGGCGAGCGCGGCGACGGCGTCGTCGACCCGACCGGCGTCCAGGAGCAGGTCGGTGAGCCCGCAGCTGCCGAGGTTGAGGTGCAGCGGCCGGCCACCCAGCGAGGCGGTCCGGACGAGCGACCGGAACAGCTCCTCGGCCTCGTCCAGCCGACCCTCGTGGTGGGCCAGCGACGCCTCGGCGTGGACGACGATGTCCTCCCACCGCGCCGCGAGCGGGTGGGTGACGAGGGACGTCGCGCGCCGCACGGGCGCTGCCGCAGAAGGAACGTCGCCGGCGAGCAGGTGCAGCAGCCCCAGCCGTGCGGAGTTGACCGCGGTGATGCGGCGGTCACCCTCCCGCTCGGCCAGCACCACGGCCTGGCGCTGCCGCTCCAGCGCCCGCGGCACGGACCTGCTCGCCCAGAGCGCGGCCAGGTTGTAGGCCGCTCCGCACGCCACGGCGTCCGACGCGGTCGGCCCGTACCGGACCACCTGGCCCGCCGCGCGGCCGGCGACCTCGATCGCCCGGAGGGTGGCGGCCTCCGCTGCGGCACGGTCGTCCTCGTTGTCCCCCAGCGTCTGCAGCGCGAACGCCTCGACGGGGAGGTCCCCGGCCGCCTGCGCCAGGGCCACGGCCTCCTCCGCGTGCCGGGCCGCGCGCGGTCGGTCGTGGGTCCCGCGCAGCCAGGCGAGGTAGGCGAGGGCGATCGCGCGGGCGGGCGCGTCGGGCGCGGCGGCGGCCAGCGCCTCGTCGAGCCGCCGCTCCCCCTCCCGCTCGTTGCCCGCCTCGAACCACAGCACCATCGCGTCGGCCGCGAGCTGCAACCGGTCGGCCGTGCGTCCCGTCCCGGCGAGGTGGTCGATGGCGGCGCGGAGGTCGTCGGCCTCGGCGAGCGCCTGGGCCAGCCAGGCGTCGGCGTGGGGGCCCTCGCTGTGCGCGGCGAGCCCGGCGGCCCAGGACGCGTACCAGCGGGCGTGCTGCTCCTCGACCGTCTGCCTCTCGCCCGAGGCGTCCAGCCGCTCGGACGCGAAGTCCCGCACGGTCCGGAGCAGCCGGAACCGCGGCCGACCGGCCACCGGTGGCGCGAGCTGCACCAGGTTGCGGTCGACGAGGTCGACCAGCACGTCGACGACCGGGACGTCGGACCCCGTCGCCGCAGACCGCCTCGACGGCGTCCAGCCCGCTGTCCCCGCGGAACACCGACAGCCGCGCCAGGAGACGCTGCTGGTCGGCGTCGAGCAGGTCGTGGCTCCACCCCACCGTCGCGCGCAGGCTCCGGTGCCGGGCCTCGACGCCGGGCCGGCGGCCGCGGACGTCGAGGACGCGGTCGAGCTGGGCCAGGAGGCCGGACGCGGTCAGCGGTCGCAGCCACGGCGCCGCGATCTCCAGCGCCAGCGGGAGCCCGTCGAGCCGGCGGACCACCGCGGCCAGGTCGGTGGCGTTGTCGGCGGTGACGGCGAACGTCGGGTCGACGGCCCGCGCCCGGTCCGCCAGCAGCCGCAGCGCGTCCGAGCCCGCGAGCGCGTCGACGTCGTGCTCGTCCTCGGCCGGGACGGCGAGCGGGAGGACGGGGAGCTGCTGCTCGGCCCGGACGCCCAGCGCCTCGCGCGAGGTCGCGAGCACCCGCAGGTGGTCGGTGCCGTCGACCAGCCGGGCGACGGTGGTGCCCGCGCCGGGCAGGTGCTCGAGGTTGTCCAGGACCAGCAGGACGGCCCGCTGCGCCAGCACGGTCAGCAGCGCGGCCAGCGGGTCCACCGCGCTGAGCCCGATCTGCGCCGCGATCGCCGCGGCCACCTGGGAGGCGTCCTGCAGCCCGGCCAGCTCGACGGCGACGACATCGCCGCCACGGCGTGCCACGACCTCCTGCGCCAGCCGGGTCTTCCCGGAGCCGCCGGGACCGGTCAGGGTGACCAGGCGGTGCGACTCCAGCAGGGCCAGGACCTCGGCGACCTCGCGGTCGCGGCCGACGAACGAGTCCTGGGGCGGACGGCGTGCCGACCGCACGGCCGGGGCCGGGGCCAGGTCGGGGTCCTGGCGCAGGACCCGCTGGTGCATCTCGCGCAGCGCCGGCCCGGGATCCGCACCGAGCTCGTCGGCCAGGGACCGGCGCGTGGCCTCGTAGAGCTCGAGCGCCGACTGGTGCCGCCCCTGCCGGGAGACGGCCCACATCGCGAGCTCGGTGAGGCGCTCGCGCCACGGCTCGTCGGCCCGCGCCCGCTCCAGCGCGACGACGACCGGGTCGAGGTCGGCCGGCTCCGCCGAGCGCAGGACGGCCGCGGCCCAGCCCTCGAGCACGTCGAGCCGCCGGTCGGCCAGGTGCCGGGCCGCGGCCGGGTGGAACGGCACGCCGGCGAGGTCGGCGAGCGGCTCCCCGCGCCACAGCCCGAGCGCCCGTGCCGAGCGCCGCGGCGGCCGCGCCGTGCTGGCCCGAGACGCCCAGCCGCCGCCCCTGCTCCGCGAGCCCGGTGAACCGCAGCAGGTCGTTGGAGTCCGGGGACAGGTGCAGCCGGTAGCCGGGCCCGACGGTCTCGAGCAGCCCCTGGGTCGACCGGGCCGCACGGTCGGGCTCGAGCGCCTTGCGCCACGCCGACACGTACGTCTGCACGACGTTGAGGGCGCTCGCCGGGACGTCCTCGCCCCACAGCGCGTCGACGATCTGGTCGACGGTGACGACCTCGTCGGGCCGCAGCGCGAGGACGGCGAGCAGCGACCGTCGGCGGCTGCCGGCGGGTCCGACCGGGTGGCCGTCGCGCGTCACCTGCAGCGGACCGAGCAGGTCGACCCGGGTGGCGGAGCCATCGCCCATGGCGCACCTCCCGGGTCCTGTGGGCACCCAGCGTGGCACCGGTGCCAGTGGCGATCCAGTGCGGCTCACGTCGGGTTCCAGTGACGGGGACCACCGTCGGTGCACGCCGACCAGGCAGGCCGGCACCCACGCAGGAGGAAGCCATGAGCACCACGTCCGTCCGTGACCGCCGGCCCACCCAGGACGCCGGCGACCCGATCCCCGTCGTCGCCCCGGCCGGCCGCCGTCCGGCCGGTCGCGGTCCGCGCACCGCGATGGCCCTCGGCCTGGCCGCCCTCGCGCTGGTCGGCTCCGGCCTGGCCCTGCAGGCGGCGACCGGCTCGCCCGCCGCCGACGTCCCCGTGCCGTCGGCGCCGGCGGAGCAGGGCCGGTGGGGCGGTCCGGACCTCTACGAGCCCGGCGGTCGCCCGGCGCCCGAGCAGGGCACCGGACGGTGGGGCGGGCCGGACGTCTACGAGCCGCGCCCGGCCACGCAGGGGTAGGCACCGGTCCCCATCCGTCGGGGCCGTGACGGTGATCACGACCCGACCACGACGGTCGCGCCGGGCCTGATCTTCACGGCGATCGCCGCCAGCGGGGTGGCGGCGGCCGTCGACCGCTCCCCCGGCTCCGCACGGGACGGGTACGGAGGTGCCGGCCTGATCCGGACCCGCTCAGGTCGCGCATAACGGTCCGTCACCGTCCGTGACTCTCTGTAAGCCGTGGGGGTGGTGATCCCCCGTTAGTTCGCGTGCCTCACGGCCCTCCACCCAGACTTCGAGCAGAGCCCCGTCCCCTTTCCCCAGGTGCCCGTTGAACCGATCCCGCACGTCCCGTCGCTCTGCCGCGCCCCGCGCGGCCGTGCTCGCACTGGCGTGCCTGGCGACCTTCACCACGGGCCTGGCCCCGGCCTCCGCGGCCGAGTGCCGCCCGGTGCGGCCACCGCGGCCACTGTTCTCGAGCCCGTGCTCGGTCCGGTGCTGCGCGCGGACGCCGACGCGGCACCCGAGGACCGCGTCTCGGCGGCGCCGGACGTGCGGGTCGCGGTCAGCAGCCCCGTGGCCTCGCTGGTGGCTCCCGCCCCGGTCGGTCCGCGCTGGGAGGTCGTCGGCGCCCAGGCGACCGCCCTGCTCCGGGCCGCCGGCATCGACCCCGCCACCGTCGGCTACACCGTCGACTACCTGCCCGGCCGTGCCGGCCTGCGCGGGCTCACCATCCCGTCCCAGCACCGGATCGAGATGTACGTGCGCGCCGACCACGACGTCGACGACGTGCTGCGGGTGCTGGTGCACGAGCTCGGTCACGCGGTCTCGGAGACCTGCATGAGCGCCGCGGACCGCGCCGTCTACGACGACGTCCGCGGCCTCCGGGTGGGCTGGTACCCCTCGGCGCACGGCCTCGCGTCCGGCACCGAGGACCACGCCGAGGTCTTCGCGTGGGCCGTGCTGGGCGGCCTCAGCGACATGAAGGCGACCGGCGGCGGACGCCCGACGTCCGCCGAGCTCGCCACCCTGCGGGCCGACGGCCTGCTCTCCACCTGCTGACGCCTCCCCTCGCGGCTGCCCCGACGGCCCGTATCGCGACGCCCCGCGCGTCGCTCTGTTCCTCTGCACGGCACGACCACGTGCCCGGACGCAGGGAGAAGGCCATGGCCGACAGGGACCGCGACGGCATGCCGGACGAGTTCGAAGGCGGGCTGGGGACCGACCCCACCCGCCGCGACACCGACGGCGACGGGCTGTCGGACTCCCGGGAGGCGCGGTTCGGGTCCGATCCCCTGGACGCGGACAGCGACGGGGACGGGCTGCGCGACGGCCGCGAGGTGTTCCTCGGTACCGACCCGATGAACCACGACACCGACGGCGACGGCACGGGCGACCGGGACGAGACCCGGGCCGGCACGCTGACGAACCTCGACGAGGACCACGACGGCACGGCCGACTGGCTCGAGCAGCGCGACCGCGAGAGCGCCCAGGACGACCTCGACCTCCTCGACGACAAGATCGCAGGACAGCGACGGCGACGGCATCTCCGACTTCCGCGAGCGGTTCTGGACCCACACCGACCCGAACCTGCCCGACACCGACCTCGACGGGCGCACCGACGGCGAGGAGGTGCTGGACGACCACACCAACCCGCGGATGTACAACGAGGGCACCGACCAGGCCGTCCTGGTCGGGCACGACGACTACGTGGACGGCATCGGCGAGGACCCGGCGATCTACGTCGACGGCACCGCGCCCTGACCCGCGCGGGTCAGCGCTGGCGGGCCAGGTCGAGAGCGGCGGGGACGAGCCCGGGGAACGTGGCCTGCACGTGCGCCGAGGTGGTCGACGTCCGTCGGGTCAGCACGTTCGCGACCACGTCGCGGTAGTCGGTGCGGCCGGGCAGGTCGCCGTCGAGCAGCTGGGCCGGGGCCAACCCGGTCCAGCTGCCGTGCACGCGACCGCCGTTGATGCCGCCGCCGAGGGCGAAGACCATGTTGCCGTGCCCGTGGTCGGTGCCGTCGGTGCCGTTCTGGGAGACCCGGCGGCCGAACTCCGACAGCGTCACCAGCGAGACGTCCGCGAGGTGGGTGCCGAGGTCGGCGGCGAAGGCCGACATCGCCGCGGCGAGCTCCTCGAGCTTGCGCGGCGTGCGGCCCCAGGTGGTGTTCACGCCGGCACCCTCGTGGATGTCCCAGTCGCCGGAGTCGATCGTGGCGACCGACAGGCCCACCCCGGCCTTGATCAGCCGCACGGTGTCGGCCAGGGCGGCCGCGAGCGGGGTGAGGTTGCCGTTGCCGTCGCGCGGGTACTCGGCGTGCGCCGTCCACGGCTGGGAGCGCACCTGCGAGACCGTCCCGACCGCACCGAGCATGGTCTGCACCGCGCCGGACACCCCGGCCGGTCCGCCGGCGTGCAGGGCGGTGAGGGCGTTCGTCCAGGCGGTGACGTCCTTGGCCGTGGTGGCGCCGGTCATCGAGAACGAGTCGATCGAGCGGACCACGCTCTCGGTCACCGGACCGATGAACGACGACGGCGCGCTGCTCGACCCGATCTGGGCGACGTCGAGCGCGTCGGTGGTGCCGCGGGCGCCGGCGAGGCGGTCGATCCAACCGGTGCGCAGCCCGGAACCCGGTGCGGCGCGCTCCATCTCGGCCATCGCGTCGAAGTGCGAGCGGGTCGGGGCGGCCTGCCCCACGTCGGTGACGACGGCCAGGTGGCCGGAGTCCCACCACTTCTTCAGCGGCGCCATCTTCGGGTGCAGCGCGAAGGTGCGGTCGAGCGGGATCGCGGTACCCGCGGCGACGGCCATCCCGGGCCGGGCGGTCAGGTAGTACGGGTCGCCGACCGGTGCCACGGCGGAGATGCCGTCGAAACCGCCTCGCAGAGAGAGGATCACGATGGTGTCGCCGGTCGCGCCGTCGGCGGCGAAGGCGTACCGGGTGTGCGTCCCCTCCCCCGCCACGGCGACGGCCGCGCCGAGCGCGCCGCCGGCGGCCATCGCGCGCAGCACGGCCCGCCGCGACAGGCCGGCCTCGGGCGAGCACCCGCACGATGCGGGCAGGGTCGGGGTGGTCATCGCGGTCCTCATCGGATGGTGTGGGACGGGTGGTCGAGCAGCAGCGCGACGAGGTGGCCGATCCGCCAGGTGGCCATCGGGCTCCACTGGTTGATCGCGGTCGTCGGCGTGGTGTCGAAGAACGCGCACACGGCGGTGCGCACCGCGGCCGAGGGCGGGGGCACGAGCAGCCGCGCCGCCATCGCGTCGACGAGGGCGCCGTGGGTCGTCGGCACCGGGCCGCCGAGCACGGACGCCGGGCCGGTGTAGCCGTCGAACTTCGGCCACCACCCGGACGCCACCGACAGGTGCATGTTGAAGCGGCCGAGCATCGTGCTGGGGCTGATCCACGGCCCTCCGACGTCGGGGTAGCCGTTGGGCGGGCGCCAGGCCAGCGGCATGTGGCCCATCCCGTCGAGCACCCAGCCGCACGCCTGCATCTGGGTGTGAGCCGTGGCCGCGGTGGGTGCGGGCACGCCGAGCAGGCGCAGCGTCGAGGCGAGGTCCTCGAGCGGGGTCTTCACCTTCGCCCCGCCGCTGGCGCGGAACTCCGGGCTGGTGAACAGGGCCTTGAGCACCGGCACGATCGCGGTGTCGCCGGAGAGGTAGACGGCCGTGAGGCGGTCGACCAGCGAGGTCGGGGGCGTGTCGGAGACGAACCGGACGGCGAGCTTGGTCGACGACCCGCCGCGCGGTGGCGGGGTGCCGGGCCAGGTGGGTCAGGTACGACCGGACGACAGCCATCCCGTCCGCGGCCGAGCCGTTCGGGTGCGACCAGGTGCCCACCGCGAGCGGTCCGACGTGCCGGTACTGGGAGCGGTAGAGGAACTCGCCCGTGGTGCGGTCGATCGACAGCCCCGTCAGCGCCAGGGCGCTCTGCTTGACGTCGGCCTCGGTGTGGTTGCCGACGCCGACGGTGTGGAGCTCGAGCAGCTCACGACCGAGGTTCTCGTTGATCCGCCCCGCCCGGGAGCTGTCGGCGTTGAGGTAGCGCAGCATCGCCGGGTGCGTCGTCGCCGCGACCAGCAGGTCCGAGAACCGGCCCAGCGCGTGCTGCCGGATCACGGCGTCGTAGTGGTGCCGGCTCAGGTGCACGCCGTCGCCCCAGAGCGAGACGTTGAGGTGGTTCGACCAGAGGTAGACCATCTGCTCGAACAGCTGGCGCTCGGACCAGACCGACCGCGCGACGGTGTGCTCCACCAGCGCGTACAGGTAGTCCCCGGTCCAGACCGTGCCCGCCGCGGCGTTCGCCTGCCCGACGGTCTGACGCAGCCGCGGCCACGCCGCAGCCATCGCGTCGACCTTCGGGTCGGGCAGCGTCGCGGGGCTCAGCTGCGGCGGACAGCCACGAGTCGACCGAGACCCGCGAGACCGCCGCGAGCGAGGCCGGGGTGGGCCCGAAGGTGGCGCGGCGCAGCAGCAGGCCGGCGGCCTGCGCGCCCATCGCGGGCCACGACGGGGGCAGCCGGTCCTTCGCGGAGTCGACGACGGAGGGCGCAGGCATGTCCCCGAGATCGGCCGCCGGCGGCGTCGGCCTGAGCGCGGCGGTCCGATCTCGTCCGAACAGACGGGGACGGTCACGGTGCGCAGCCGCCCGGCACCGCCCTGAGCACGGACGCCGCCGGACGTGGTGACTACTTGTAGTCGTTCTCCGGGCCGCGGTCCATCGCCACGGTCACCGAGCCGTCGGCAGCGAGCGAGACCGCCGGGCGGCGCTCGCTGCCCGGCTCGGAGTAGCGCTCGACCCGCTCGACCACCGCGCCGTCGGGGTGGTGGTAGATCACCGCGGGCACCAGCGAGTAGACGTCGTCGGCGTCGTTCGCGTCGCGGGCGTCGATCGTCACCGAGTCGGTGCCGTTGGTCACCGTGGTGCTCACCTGGAAGCGCCGGAACGAGCCGGTGCCGTTGGACTGCGCCGAGTACACGACCGGCACCACCGCCGCGACGGCGTCGTCCAGGACGATCTCCACGGTCTCGGTCGCGATCGTCGGCGGCTGCTCGGTCGGCTTCCTGCGGAACAGGCCCTTGAGCCCGCCACCGCCGGACGGGGTGCTCCGACCGACGTCGCCGAGGTGCCGCACGCCGCCGAAGCTCGCCTGGGCCGGCTGGCCCTCGGCGCCGAACATCGCGACCGCGCGGGTGCTGCCGTCGCGCAGCACCAGCAGGGCGTAGACGTCGTAGTCCGTGTGCGGAGGCCAGGACGCGGTGGCGCGCAGCGGTTCTGCGGACTTGCGCAGCAGCACGCGACCCTCGCCCTTGGTCAGCGTGACCTTCCCGGACGCCTGCTTCTCGAACGAGATCGCCATGGCCCCAACCTACCCCGGAGGCCCGCGTCCACCATCCGGGACGGGTTTGCCGACCCGTGGACGGGCATCGCACCCTGAAGGAGCCCATCCAGAGCGGCCGAGAGACCTGGCTCGTCGACGCCGCAGCAACCCGCCCCACCCGGGGTGAGGGTGCTTCCGCCAGGACCGATGGAGGTCCGCACCATGAGCACCACCCTCTCGCCACGACGCGTCGGCCCCGTGACCCGTCGCGTGATCGACCTGTGCCGGATGCCGGCGAGCCGCTGTCGCGCTTGTCGCTGACCAGCTGCTCCTCACCACATCTGTTCTGGCACAAGTCTTTCCGAGAGGTACACCATGTCTGCTCCGACCCTGGCCACACCTGTCCCCACCCGCACCCCGACTCTCCCCGAGGGGCCGGACGTCGACCTGGCCGAGCTCGTCGCCGAGGTCGCCGCCCGTCCCGAGCTGTGGGAGCACGCCGTCCGCTTCGACGGCCGCGAGCGCTGCTGGACCCGGATCGACGGCCCCGCCGGCGTCGACGTCCGGGTGCTCACCTGGCACACCTTCCAAGGCACCGACCTGCACGACCACGGCCGCTCGTCGGCCGCGTTCACCGTCGTCCGCGGCGCCCTGCACGAGATCCGACCCGTCGACGGCCGGCTGCGGCCCCGCAAGTTCGTCCCCGGCGTCGTGGCGACGATCGAGCCCGGCCAGGTGCACGACGTGCGCAACGAGCTGGTCGAGCCCGCGGTGAGCATCCACGCGTACTCGCCCCGGCTCACCGAGATGACCTACTACGCCTGGCGGGACGGTGCGGCCGCCCCGGTCCGCACGGTCGTCTCCGACGAGCCCGAGCAGGAGACCACCCGATGAGCGCGCAGCAGCTGGCGCGGCCGACGACGGTCGCGGCCGTGCTCGACGACGCCCGCTCCGGCCTGCGGCGCTTGTCTCCCGCCGAGGCGCGGTCGGCGCAGCAGGACGGCGCCCTCCTGGTCGACATCCGACCGGCGGCCCAGCGCGCCGCCGAGGGCCTGGTGCCCGGCGCCGTGGTCGTCGAGCGCAACGTGCTCGAGTGGCGGCTGGACCCGGTGGGCGACGCCCGCGTGCTCCAGGCGCCGCGGTACGACGACCTGGTCGTCGTCATCTGCTCGGGCGGCTACGCCTCGAGCCTGGCCGCCGCCTCGCTCCAGGCGATCGGCCTGCACCGCGCCACCGACGTGGTCGGCGGCTTCGTCGCATGGCGCGAGGCGGGCCTGCCCGTCACGCCCGGACCCTGACCAGGACACAGGGACCGGCGCGACGCACCACACCCGGGTGCCGGCGGAATCCTCGCCGGGGCCCGGGCGTTGTGCTCCTCAGGAACAGACGAGGAGAACCATGCTCGACCCACACAGCCTCTACGAGCTCGACCCGCAGGCAGTCATCGAACCCGGCACGCGGCCGGCGCTGGTGCACGCCCTGCACGGCTTCGTCGACGCGGGCAGCGCCTCGCGCCTGGCCGTCCAGCACCTGCTGAGCGAGCTGCCCAGCCGCGAGGTGGCCGTCTTCGACGCCGACCAGCTGATCGACTACCGCAGCCGTCGCCCGCGGATGGTGTTCCGGCAGGACCGGTTCACCGACGTGCAGCAGCACCGGCTGGTGGTGCACGCCGTGAAGTCCCCCGACGGCCAGGAGTTCTACCTCCTCGACGGCCCCGAGCCCGACCTGCAGTGGGAGCGGTTCACCACGGCCGTGATCGGCCTGGCCGACCGGCTCGACGTCGGGCTCGTCGTCGGCGTCCACGGCATCCCGTGGGCCGCGCCGCACACGCGTCCGATCGGCCTCACCTCCCACGCGAGCAGCCGCGAGCTGATCGCCGGGCGGCCGCGCTGGATCGGCGACGTCGAGGTGCCCGGCCACGTCGGTGCGCTGCTCGAGCTGCGCCTCACCGAGGCCGGTCGCGACGTCGTCGGCTACACGGCCCACGTGCCGCACTACCTCAGCGACGCGGAGTTCCCGCCCGCCGCGGTGACCCTGCTCGACGCCGTCGCCGCCAGCACCGGGCTGGCGCTGCCCACCGACAGCCTGCGGTCCGCCGGCGTCGACGTGCTGCAGCAGATCGACGCCCAGGTGGCCGACTCCCCGCAGACGCAGGAGGCGGTGCACGGCCTGGAGCGCACCTACGACGCCGTCGCGGCGGGCCGCACGCTCGGCGGCCCCGGCCTGCTCGCCCCGACCCTGCCGGACGACGAGCTGCCCG
Source organism: uncultured Actinomycetota bacterium (assembly GCA_963750285.1). Taxonomy (GTDB): domain Bacteria; phylum Actinomycetota; class Actinomycetes; order Actinomycetales; family CAWJMD01; genus JBBQSN01. The sequence continues at coordinate 11,211 of CAVVQA010000006.1, forward strand.
GGGGCGACGAGCTCGCCGCCGAGGTCGAGGACTTCCTGCGCGGCCTGGACGACTGACCCGCTCGACCCCGCCGGTCCGGGAAGGGCGTCTCGCTCAGATCCAGATCGCGGGGTCGACCAGGTCGTCGTCGGACGTGGCGGCCTTGGTCGCCGCCGGCACGTCGCGGATCCGCCCGGGGACGCCGACCACCACGGCGCCCGCGGGGACGTCCTTGACGACGACCGCGTTGGCACCGACCTGGGCATCGTCGCCGATGACGACCGGCCCGAGAACCCTTGCGCCGGCGCCGATCACGACGCGATGGCCCACCGTCGGGTGCCGCTTGGTGCGTGCCATCGAGCGGCCGCCGAGGGTGACGTCGTGGTACAGCATCACGTCGTCGCCGACCTCGCTGGTCTCGCCGATGACGACGCCCATGCCGTGGTCGATGAAGAACCGCCGGCCGAGCCGCGCACCGGGGTGGATCTCGACGCCCGTGACCGCGCGCGCGAGGTGCGCCAGCAGCCGGGCGGGGAGGCGCCCGCCCGGGGTGGACCACCAGCGGTGCGCCAACCGGTGCAGCCAGATCGCGTGCAGACCCGGTGTGGTCAGGGCGATCTCGAGGGCGCTGCCGGAGGCGGGGTCGCGCCGGCGCGCCGTCGCGAGGTCCTCGGCCATCCGCGCCCGGGCACGGGCGAGCACGTCGCGCGCCCCGGCCGGGACCGCGTTCGCCACCCGCCCGTCCGTCAGCATCAGTCCATCAGGTCGCTGTAGAGGATGGTCGACAGGTACCGCTCGCCGAAGGACGGGATGATCACGACGACGGTCTTGCCGGCGTTCTCCTCGCGCTGCGCGACCGCGACGGCGGCGGCCAGCGCGGCGCCGGACGAGATGCCCACGAGCAGGCCCTCCTCCGCAGCGGCGCGGCGCGCCCACTTCACGGCGGTGTCGGCGTTGACGTCGATGACCTCGTCGTAGACCTCGCGGTCGAGGATCTCCGGCACGAAGTTCGCGCCGATGCCCTGGATCTTGTGCGGGCCGGGAGGGCCGCCGTTGAGGATGGCGGACTCCTCCGGCTCCACCGCGACGATCTGGACGCCGGGCTTGCGCTCCTTGAGCACCTGGCCGACGCCGGTGATGGTGCCGCCCGTGCCGATCCCGGCCACGACGACGTCGACGCCGCCCTCGGTGTCGGCCCAGATCTCCTCGGCCGTCGTGCGGCGGTGGATCTCGGGGTTGGCCTCGTTCGCGAACTGCTTGACCTGCACGGCACCGGTCTCGGCGCCGATCTCCTCGGCCTTGGCGACCGCGCCCTTCATGCCCTCCGAGCCGGGGGTGAGCACCAGCTCGGCGCCGAACGCGCGCAGCAGCGCGCGGCGCTCCTTCGACATCGTCTCGGGCATCGTCAGGATCACCTGGTAGCCCTTGGCCGCACCGACCATGGCCAGCGCGATGCCGGTGTTGCCGCTGGTCGCCTCGACGATGGAGCCCTTCGGCTCGAGCTGCCCCGAGCGCTCGGCGGCCTCGATCATGGCGACGCCGATGCGGTCCTTGACCGAGTTGGCCGGGTTGTAGAACTCCAGCTTGGCCAGGACGGTGGCCTGCGCCCCGTCGGTGATCCGGTTGAGGCGCACCAGGGGGGTGCGTCCGACCAGGGCGGTCACGTCGTCGTAGATCGGCACGGGGGCTCCTCGGGCGCCTGGGTCGCGGGCGCGACCACGGTCAGGGGTCTCCTGCTGCAACCCAGGGTGCTCCGGATCCGTTCCCCGCCGAGCGGAGCGTCCCGCATCCTGGACCCCGGGTACCAGCACCCGGACGCGCCGGAGACGAGGGGAGCCCGGGTCGCCCGACGCTCTCACGTCGGACGACCCGGGCTCTCCCCCCTGTACCTCGCGACCCCCGTCAGCCCGACGGGTGCCTCTGACGCTCCCGGAGGAGTGGTGTCAGCGGCTGGCCGCGAGACGCTGCATCGCCAGCTGCACCAGCGTGATGAGCGCGTGCTTGGTGGCCTGCTTGGACCGTGCGTCGGTGTAGACCATCGGCACGTGGGGCGGCACCGCGAGGGCCTCGCGGACCGAGTCCAGGTCGTGGCGGGCCACGCCGTCGAAGCAGTTGACCGCCACGATGAACGGGATCTGCCGGGCCTCGAAGTAGTCGACCGCCGGGAAGCACTGCTCCAGGCGCTCGGTGTCGACCAGGACGATGCCGCCGATGGCGCCGCGGACCAGGTCGTCCCACATGAACAGGAAGCGGTCCTGGCCGGGCGTGCCGAACAGGTACAGCCACAGGTTGCCCGGGAGCGAGATCCGGCCGAAGTCCATCGCCACGGTGGTGGTGGTCTTGCGGTCGGTCACGCCGCCGGCGTCGTCGACGCCGACGGACATCTCGGTCATCGCGGCCTCGGTCGAGAGCGGCTCGATGTCGGAGATCGACCCGATGAAGGTCGTCTTGCCGACGGCGAACCCACCGGCGACCACGATCTTCGTGACGGTCGGGGCGGCCTGGTGGGCCGGCGGGGTCTGCTCCCCCGCTGCCGCACCCGAGGGGGCGACGTCAGAGCGAGGAAATGCCATTGAGAACACTCTCCAGGATGCTGAGGGTGGCAGCGTTGTCGTCCGGGGCCGCACTGGTCCCAGGGGTGGTCATGGACGGGGTGAGTCCGTGGACTCGGACCTTCTTGGCCTCGGCGAGGTCGCTCACGATCATCCGCACGACGCCGACGGGGAGCTTGACGTGGGCCGACAGCTCCATGACGGACAGGTACTGGGTGGCCGTGAGCTCGAGGATCCGGCGACGCTCGGGGGTGAGCGTCATGTCCGGGACCTCGAGGCCCTCGACCAGGGCCTCGACGGGGAGGTCGACCGAGGAGACCGGCTTGGTCCGGCCGCCCATCATCGTGTACGGGCGGACCGAGTAGCTGCCGTCGTCCTCGTCGTGCCGCCCCGTGCCGGCGGCCGTGTCAGTGGCCACGGGGGGTCACCCCATCGCCGGAGCCCGCGTCTCGCCGTGGATCGGCAGGCGCGAGCGCATCTCGGTGACCAGCTGGGGCGTCAGCGTCGCCTCGGTGCGGCTGACCAGCAGGGCCATCTCGTAGCCGATGAGGCCGACGTCGCACGAGGAGTCGGCGACCACGGCCAGGACCGAGCCGTCCGAGATGCTCATGAGGAACATGAACATCGCGTCCATCTCGACGATGGCCTGCCGGACCTCGCCCGCCTGCAGCTGCCGGGAGGCGCCGCGGGTCAGGCTCGACATGCCGGCGACGATCGCGCCGAGCTGGTCGCCGCTGGTGCGGTCCAGCTCGTCCGACATGGCCATGAGCAGGCCGTCGGCCGACACGACGAGCGTGTGCCGGACGTCGGGCACGCTCTTGACGAAGTTGTCCAGGAGCCAGCTGAAGTTGGCTGCCTCGGTGCTGATGGTGCTCACGGGGTTCCTCCGGTCGTTCTGCGGCTTGCTAGGGATGTCGGTTCGGTGGGGGTGGTGCTTGAGAGTGCTGGACGAGTGGTGTCGGATCGGACGCACACCCTCGGTGCACGCCGTGCTGATCCAGGCGTCATCGACCACCCTCCTCCCCGGCACCCGCCGCAGCAGGGGCCGTGGCCTCGGACGCACGTCCGCGGGACACACCGGCCTGGAAGCCCGACAGCATGCTGCGGACCTCGGCGGCGGTGCGGCCGGGACGGCTGGAGACGGCGGGCTGGGTCGTGGTGACCTCGGCCGCCGCGCTGGCGCCGCGGGTGCGGCGCACCAGGGGCGTGCCGCCTGCGGCACCGCCCTCGGGACGGTAGGACGACAGGGCGGACAGCTCGCTGAGCGCGTTGGACGCCATCGCCGAGCGCTGGCGCAGGACGTCGCCCGCACCCTGCACGGCCGGCTGCGGGGTGACCGGCTCGGCACCCGCGTCGGACCCGCCCTTGGGCACCAGCGGTGCGGAGGGGGCGGCCATCACCGGGGTGTAGGCCTCGGCGAAGTCGGCGGTGGCCGTGGCGGCCAGGTCGTCGGCGGTCATCGTCGGGTAGGTGATCCGGGTGGGCTGGCCGACGGCGTCGGGGATGTCGCGCCGTCCGCGACCGGGCAGCTTGAGGCCGCGCCGGGCGGTGGCGCCGGGCAGGATGTCCATCGCGGTGGCGCTGGAGAACACCGGCGCCGGCTCGGGCGGGCTGGGCGGCGGGAGCCACCGGCGCGGGCTGGGAGGCCAGCGCGGTCAGCTCGTTCGCCGCGCTGCGACGTCCGTGCTGCGGGCGGGGCGCCTCGTCGGCGACCGGCGCCGGGTCCGGCTCGGCCACGGGCTCGGCGACGGCCTGGACGGCGGCTCGGGCTCGGGCTCGGCCACGGGCTCCGGGACGGCGACCGGCTCCGGCTCGTCGAGCACGACCGGCTCGTCCAGGACGAGCGGCTCGTCGAGCACGACGGGCTCGTCCAGGACCGCGGTTGCTCGAGCACCGGGGTGGTGTCCAGCTCGACCGGGGCGTCCGCGACCTCGTCGCCGGGGGTGCCGGCCTCGAGGTCCTCGGGCGTCACCGACCGGCCGACGGCCTCGGCGCGACGGGCGCGGAAGCCGGTGAACAGGCCGGGACGGGCCTCGCTGGGCTCGCGACGCTGGACCGGGACGACCGGGTCCGGGGCCGCCACGGGGGCGGCCGGGGTGCGGGTCGGCAGGGCCGGGGCGTCGGCCGTCGGCGTGACCGGCGGGGTGACCAGGGCGGCGGGGGCCTCGACCGGGGTCGCCGGACGCTCGCGCTTGGGCAGCGAGGTGCTGCGCTGCGGCAGGCTGCCGCCCGCGGCAGGTCCCGACGGGACGATCCGCGGCTGCAGGGTCTGGTTGTCGACGTCGGCGGCCGCGGCGGCGACGGCCTCGGCCGCGTGGGCCAGGGCGTCGGCGCTGACGGGCGCGATGCTGTCGGGGGTGCGGCCCGCCTGGGGCGCCGCGGCGGCCCCGACCGCCGGGGCGGACGGGTCCTCGACGCTACCGGGGCTGAACAGGGCGGCCGGCAGGTCGACGGTCGCGATGGTGCCGCGGCCGTCGCCGGGCGACAGGGTGACCGACGCCTCGAGGCGACGGGCCAGGCGGCCGACCACGTAGAAGCCGAGGCGCTGGGCGCCCACGACCTCGGACACGGGCGGGTTCTGGATCCGGTCGTTGGCCTCGTCGAGCTCCTCGGCGCTCATGCCGAGGCCCTCGTCGCTGATGGTCAGGCGGACGCCGACCGGACCGTTGTCGGTGGTGACGAGCACCCGGCTGCCCGGGTCCGAGAACGCGGTGGCGTTCTCGAGCAGCTCGGCCAGCATGTGCGCGGCGATGAGGGCGGCGTGGCCGACCATCGGCGGGTCGACGTGCTGGGCCAGGTCGACCCGCTCGTAGTGCTCGATCTCCGAGGACGCGGTGCGGACGACGTCGGCCAGCGGCATCGGGCGGCGCAGGCGCCGGCCGGTGTCGATGCCCGCCAGGACGAGCAGCGACTCGGCGTTGCGGCGCATCCGGGTGGCGAGGTGGTCGAGCTTGAACAGGTTGTCGAGCGTCTCCGGGTTCTCCTCGGTGCGCTCCAGCTGGTCCAGGAAGGACAGCTGGCGCGACAGGAGCACCTGGTCGCGACGGGCGACGTTGACGAACATGGCGGCGATGGAGCCGCGCAGCGCGGCCTGCTCCTGCGCCGTCGCGACGGTGGTCTTGTTGACGTCGTTGAACGCCTTCGCCAGCCGGCCGACCTCGTCGTTGGAGTTGACCGGGATCTCGGGGATGGTCAGCTCGGGGCCCTCGCCCGGGGTGGCCATCTGCTCGACCATCCTCGGCAGGTCCTCGCGGATCTGCGCGGCGGCGGCGGTCAGGCGGCGCAGCGGGCGGGTGATCCGGCGGGCCAGCCACAGGGCCAGGAGCACCGGGACGATCACGGCCAGGACCGCGATCACGATGACCTGCACGGCCTGCCGGTTCGCGTCGTCCGCGAGCTGGGCGGACCGGACCTGGGCGCCGTCGACCAGCCGACCGAGGCCGGAACCGAGCGCGTCGATGTCCTCCTCGAAGGCGCCGACCCAGTACTGCACGTCGATGCCCTCGAACACGCCGTCGGCGTCGTCGATGGTGCGCTGGCGGGCGAGCTGAGGGGTGTAGCCGAGCGCGGGGGTGCGCACACCGGCGGCGTTGGTGACCACGGCGGTGCGCTCGCGCACCAGGTCGCTGCGGCGCGCGGCGTCGACGGAGGCGTCCTTGCCGGTCGGGTCGAAGCCGCCTGCGGCCACGGCCGGGGTCGTGGTGTCGCGCTCGACCGCGATGGCGTCCAGCAGCTCGAGGGTGGCGGTGTAGGCGCGCAGCTGGTTGGCGAGCGTCCGGTCGTCGACGCCGTCGGCGATCGCGGCCGGGAGGGCGATGTCGGCGCGGATGATCTCGGTGTAGCGGATCAGGGCCAGCTCGGCGGTGAGGACCCCACCGTCGACCTGGCGGCGCAGCCCGGGCAGCGTGGCGTTGGCGTCCTGCGAGGCGGCGTACCCGGCCCGCGACGCCTCGTCGAGCTCGCTCAGGTCGAGCTCGGTGCCGCGCAGCTCGGCCAGGCCGGTGTCCAGGCCCTCGCGGACCTTGGCCAGCGCCGGCTCCTGCGAGGTGTCGCCCGACAGCACGGCGACGGTCAGGGCGCGCTCGGTGCCCAGCCCCCGCACCAGGTCGGTGAGCCCGCTCGCGCGCTCCGTCAGGGCCTCGATCTGCCGGGCCTTGCTCGCGTCGGTGGCGGCGGTCGTCGCGATGACGCTCGCTGCCAGCGCGAGAACAAGGACCGGAAGTGCGAGAACGGCCAGGATCTTGGCCCTGATGCCGAAGCTGCGCAGCATGGGATGAACCTTCCACTCGTCTGTCGCTCGTGTTGTAGCTCGTGACACGGGTCACGACGTGGTGCCGGCCCGATGAGCCTCCATCGGTCGTCGCACCCCTCGGATTGACCGAACCGACCCGGCCTATCACCCGAACGGAGCAACGTCGTCCCGGCGCGTCGCCGTGACGGCGTACGACAATGTGGGGATCATGCCCGGTTCGAGCCTCGTCCTGCTAGCCGGGGGCACCTCGTCCCGGTTCGGGACGGACAAGCTCAGCGCCCGCGTGGGTGAGCACGACCTGCTGACCCTCACCCTCTCGCTCCTGCCGCCGGGACACCCCGTCACCGTCGTCGGCCCGGAACGGCCGCTGCCGGGCCCGCTCGCGCCGGGTCCGCCGGGCCCGCCGCCACGCACCGTCACGTGGGTGCGGGAGTCCCCCGCCGGTTCCGGCCCCGCGCGGGCCGTGCACGCCGGCGTCGCCGCCGCGCTGGCCGCCTCGCCCGGTCTCCCGGTGGTCGTCCTGCCCGGTGACGCGCCCGAGGCGCACCTCGCCGTCGCCCCGCTGCTCGCCGGGCTGGACCGGCTCGGCCCGGGCGCCGCCGGGGTGGTCGGGCGCCGACGCCGACGGCCGGCCGCAGCCGCTGCACCTGGCGCTCACCGCGTCCGGCGCCGCGCTGCTGGTCTCGCACCCGCCCGCGCCCGGGTCGTCAGCACGGGCGCTGGTGCGCGACCTCGGGCTCGTCCCCGTGCCGCTGCCCGCGGCCGCCACGTTCGACGTCGACACCGCCGACGACCTCGCGCGCTGGCTGGCCATCCAGCGGGCAGGACCCGCGTGACGTCCTCAGACAGGTGTTCGAGAGCGGTTGTCAGTGGTCTCTGCTGGAATGGGTGTCATGGCGGCGGAGGTGGTCGGGGGCGTCCCGACGGGTGAGGTCGGTGGCGTGCCCGCCCCTGTCGCCGCCTCGCTGCGGCGGCTGCGGCGGGTCGGAGCGGGAGCGTGCGGTGCGGGCGCGGCGGTGGCCCGACGCCCGGGCGTGCGACCTGGCCACCGGTGACGAGGCGCTGGCGGTGATCGAGGCCGCCGAGGCAGGTCAAGGCCTGGGCCGACTCCGTCGCGCTGGCCGCGACCCGGCGGATGGTGGAGGTCCTGGACGACGAGGACGACCGGTACGCCGCCCCGAGGATCGGCGCCGCGGCCCGGGCCGAGCTGGCCGACACCGCGGTCTCGGAGATCGCCGCCGCCACCGGCCTGGGCGAACGCGAGGTCGGACGCCGGGTCGCCCTGGCCACCGCGGACCCGGACCGGGCCGAGCCGCTGCTGGCGGCGATGCGGACCCGCGGGGTGAGCCTGTTCCGCGCGATCACCGTGCACGAGGCCACCACCGGCATCGAGACCGAGGACCTGCCCGAGGTGCACGCCGCGGTGCTGGCCGACCGCCGCGACGGCACCCCGGCCTCACCGGCCCAGGTCCGCGACCGGCTCACCACCCAGATCAAGCGCCACGACCCCGACGCCGGCGAACGCGCCCGTACCCGGGGTCTGCGCGACCGCACCGCCTGGGTCCGCGCGGGTCCCGGACGGCACCGCCCACCTCACCGTCACCGGCGACGCCGGCCGCTGCACCGCCGCCTACGACCGGGCCGATCGGATCGCCCGCGCCCTCAAGGCCGCCGGCCACGGCACACCCTCACTCCGACGCACCAGCCGACGCACCAGCTGAACAGGACGAGCGGACGCTGGCCCAGCTGCGCTCCGACGTGATCCTCGACCTCATCCTGTTCGGCCAGGTCGTCGCACCCGCACCGGTCGAGGAGCCCGCCGCCTCAGCACCGGACCGGGCCACCGAGCGCGGCGAGCGGACGAGCAGGACGAGCGGGGCCGACCGGCATGCCGGTGGGGGCGTGCGACCTGCCCGTCCTCGGTCAGCTGCCACCGGCGACCGTGCACCTGACGATGCCGCTCACCACCCTGCTCGGCGTCGACGACGACCTCGGCAAGGTCCGCGGCGTCGGAGCGGTCACCGCCGCCCACGCCCGCGAGCTCGCCACCGCCGCCGGATCCATCTGGCGGCGCCTGGTCACCGACCCCCTCACCCGCCGCGCCATCACCCTGGACCCCCGCCGGTACCGACCACCGGCCTCGGTCGCCGACGACGTCCGCGTCCGCGACGGCGTCTGCCGCGGCGTCGGCTGCACCCTGGACGCCTGGCGCTGCGACCTGGACCACGTCATCCCCTGGCCGACAGGCGGACCCACCACCCCCGGCAACCTCGTCCCGCTCCACCGCCACCACCACCAACGCAAGACCCGCGACCGGTGGCGCTCCCACCTGCACCCCGACGGCACCCTGACCTGGACCAGCCCGCTCGGCCGCACCTACACCACCGAACCGGCCACCTACGGCCCGCCGGAACACCCTCCGCCGCAACCTGGACCGCCACCCGACGCCGAGACCGAACCGCCACCCCCCTTCTGACCGGCCGGCGGCGGGTCGGGCTGGGTAGGGTCGCGAGGGTGCGAGCGATCACCGTGACCGAGCCGGGCGGACCCGAGCAGCTGGTGCCGTCCGAGGTGCCCGACCCCGAGGTGCGCGACGGCCAGGTGCTGGTGAAGGTCGCCGCGGCCGGCGTCAACCGCGCCGACGTCATGCAGCGCCTCGGTCACTACCCGCCGCCGGCAGGGCGAGCCGGCCTGGCCCGGGCTCGAGGTGTCGGGCACGGTCACCGAGCTCGGCCCGGGCACCGAGGACTCCGGCTGGTCGGTCGGCGACGAGGTGTGCGCGCTGCTCGGCGGCGGCGGGTACGCCGAGCAGGTCGCGGTGCCGGTGGGGCAGCTGCTCCCGGTGCCGGACGGCGTCGGGCTGGTCGAGGCCGCCGCGCTGCCCGAGGTGGCGTGCACGGTCTGGTCGAACGTCTTCATGGCGGCCGGGCTGCAGCGCGGCGAGACCCTGCTCGTGCACGGCGGCTCCAGCGGCATCGGGACGATGGCCGTCCAGCTCGCCCACGCGCTCGGGGCGCGGGTCGCCGTCACCGCCGGTTCGGCCGACAAGCTCGCGCGCTGCGCCGAGCTCGGCGCCGACGTGCTCGTGAACTACCGCGACGAGGACTTCGTCGAGCGGGTCCGCGAGGCCACCGACGGCCGCGGCGCCGACGTCGTGCTCGACAACATGGGCGCGACGTACCTGTCCCGCAACGTCGAGGTGCTCGCCACCGGCGGCCGGCTCGTCGTCATCGGCCTGCAGGGCGGCACCAAGGCCGAGATCGACCTCGGCGCCATGCTGCGCAAGCGGGTGGCCGTGATGGCGACGTCGTTGCGCGCCCGGCCCGGCGGCGAGAAGGCGACCATCGTGCGGCAGGTGCGCGAGCTGGTCTGGCCGCTGGTGGCCGACGGCACCGTCCGCCCGGTCGTGCACGAGCGGTTCGCGCTCTCCGACGCCGCCGCCGCGCACCGGACGATGGAGGAGTCCTCCCACGTCGGGCAAGCTCCTCCTCGTGGTGTGACCGCCGTCGCGCAGGTGTGAGGATGGGTCGATGAGCGAGCAGCAGCCGGAGCAGGCGCAGGGTCACCCGGAGCACCCCGAGCAGGCCGTGGTCGTGGTCGGCCCCGAGCGGGATGGGTGTCGCCGGCGGCTCCGGACGGCCGCAGCAACCCCGCCGAGATGGTCGAGCAGCCGGCCAAGGTGATGCGGATCGGCAGCATGATCAAGCAGCTGCTCGAGGAGGTGCGCTCCTCCCCGCTCGACGAGGCCGGCCGCGCGCGGCTCGCCGAGGTGCACGAGCGGTCGCTGCACGAGCTCGAGGACGGCCTGTCACCCGAGCTGGTGCAGGAGCTGCGCCGGATCTCGCTGCCGTTCGACGACTCGGCCACCCCGAGCGACGCCGAGCTGCGGATCGCCCAGGCCCAGCTCGTCGGCTGGCTCGAGGGCCTGTTCCACGGCATCCAGACCGCGCTGGTGGCCCAGCAGATGGCCGCCCAGGCGCAGATCGCTCAGATGCGGCGCGCGCTCCCGGGCGGGCCGTCCACCGGACAGCCGGTGCAGCCGGGTCAGCCCGGTCCGCTCGGCGAGCCGGGCCAGCAGCAGGGTCCCGACGGGCGCCCGACCCAGGGCACCGGCCAGTACCTCTAGGGTCGCGCCACCTGCGGGTCGCGCCACCGGGACGCGTCAGGACGGGAAGTCGTCGCCGGCCTCGAGCCGCTGGCGCAGCAGCACCTCGAGCGCGATCGACTCGCCGTCGCGCGCGCCACGACCCACCTGGACCGACGGCTCGGACGGCTCCAGCCGCACCCCGCGGAACCGGGCCAGCACCCCCGGCGGCGGCACCACGAGCACGTACCAGCCGCCGTCGCGCCCGACCCCGAGCGAACGGTCGCGCTTGACGTACCAACCCTCGACGTCGGTGCGCAGCCGTCCGCTCCCGCTGTAGGGACGGGCGGTGAACGACGTGGTGGCCAGGCCGAGATCGGTTGCGGCACGGACGAACTCGGCGATGATCGCGGACGCCTCGGCGGCGTCCTTGGCGCGGGCGCGGTCGGCGGCCGCCGCGTGGTACGCCGCGTTCTCCCGCGCCTCCTCCCGCCGCCGCGCGGCCTCGTCCTCGCTCACGACCCGCTCCTCGCCGGCGGTGAGCTCGGCCAGCAGGGGCTCCAGCACCTGGGCCACACCGTCCTGCGCCACCGGGGGCGCCACGTGCGGTGCGGCCGCCAGCGCCTCCGGGTGGCCGTCGGCCATCGCGTAGCCGCGGCCGGCCCAGGCGAGCATCGGCACGTCGTTGGGCTGGTCGCCGAAGGTCACGACGTCGCGGGCGTCGACACCCGCCTCGTCCGCCAGCTCCGCCAGCGCCGCGGCCTTGCTGACGCCGGGCGCGCCGATCTCGAGCAGTCCGTCCGCGGCGTCGGAGTGGGTGGGCTCGGCGTGCTCGCCCACCACCTCGCGGGCCAGCGCCAGCATCTCGTCGGCGTCACCGCCCTCGACCCGCAGCAGCACCTTCACCACCTCCGGCGGACGGCCCCCCGCGCCCGCGAGCAGCTCCTCCAGCGGGGCCACCGCGAGCTCGTCGGTGGCGGTGTCCCAGCGGGTCACGTAGCCCGGCTCGCGGGCGAAGCCGGCCGTGGTCTCGAGCGCCACCTGCGCGTCCGGCCAGTGGCCGCGCAGCGCGCCGACCACCTGCCGCACCGTGTCGATCTCGACCGTGCGCGCCCGCGAGACCACTCCGGTGGCGCCGTCGAGGCGCAGCGCGCCGTTGGCGCACAGCGCGACACCGCCCAGGCCGAGCTCGTCGAGCACGTGCCCGGTCCACCGCGGCGGGCGGCCGGTGACGAGCACCACGAGCACCCCGGCGCGGTGGCAGGCACGCAGCACCTCGACGTGCGGGCGCTCATGGTCTGGTCGGGACGCACGACCGTCCCGTCCAGGTCCGTCGCCACCATCCGCAGCCGCATGCCCCCATCCCATCGCATCGACGGGACGGGGGCACGCGCGTGCACCGGCGGACGGCTACTGGATCTCGACGTCGTTGCCCGGGCCGCCGACGAGCAGGTCGCGGCCGGGGCCTCCGACGAGGACGTCGCGACCGGCCTCGCCGTACAACCGGTCGTCGCCCTCGCCGCCGCGCAGCACGTCGGTGCCGGCCCCGCCGCGCAGGACGTCGTCGCCGCCGTCGCCCAGCAGCTGGTCGGTGCCCGCCTCGCCCGAACAGGCTGTCAGTCACCCTCGCCGCCCGAGATCCGGTCGGTGCCGGCGCCGCCGCGCAGGAGTGTCGTCGCCGTCACCACCGCAGATCACGTCGTCGCCACCGCGGCCGTCGATGACGTCGTCGCCGTCGCCGCCGAGGATGACGTCGCGCCGGGCGGTGCCGCGGATCACGTCAGCGCCGTCACTCGCCGACGATCGTCGGCGTCAGGCCGAAGCAGGTCGGCGACCGGCGGCTCCGGCGCGTCGAGGTCGAGCCCGACCAGCACGGCGTCGTGGTCCGACGACCGGTACGGGTCGTCCGCGTAGATGGCGTCGACCGGGTCCGGCTTGAACGTCATGTCGTAGTCCAGGACGCTCGGCTCGTCGGCGTTGAGGTGCCACTCCTGCGCACCCGTGACCTGGCTGTCGAGCGAGGTGCTCGCCAGCGCGTGGTCGAGGTAACCCGCCTGGCCGTCGAACACGTAGCCGTAGGCCTCCTCGCCGCCGAACCTCTTGATCTCGTCGACGAAGCCACCGGTCACGAGCGCCGTGATCGGGTCCTCGTGGTCGTAGGAGTTCAGGTCGCCGATCACGAGGAAGTCCTCGTCGCCGCTGCCCGTGGGGTCGGTCGCCAGGTGGTCGACGATCGCCTCGGCGGCCGCCGTCCGGGTCAGGTTGCAGTTGCCCTGGCCGTCACCGGCGTCGGGGTCCCCGGCGCACGCCGAGCCCTTGGACTTCAGGTGGTTGACCGAGACGGTGAAGCGCGCGCCGTCGGCGACGGCGTCGAAGGTCTGGCTGATCATCGGCCGGTTGGCCGTGTCGACGAACCGCGGGTCGTCGGTGCTGTCGAGGACGTCGAACGTCACCGGCCGGGGTGACGGCGGCGGGCTTGTAGAGCAGGCCCGAGCCGGATCACGTCGGTGCCCACCACGCCGGTGTCGACGTAGGCGTAGGTGCCGGCGCCGGCCAGCTCGTTCAGCCCGGCGACCAGGTCGGCCGCGGGCTCGGCGCCGGTGGTGTTCTCCATCTCCATCAGACCCACGACGTCGGCGTCGAGCGCGGCGATGGCCGCCACGATCTTGGCCCGCTGCCGCAGCCGCTCCTCCTCGGTGTCGGCGCCGCGGCACTCCTCGTCCTGGTTCGGCCCGCACACGTCGCCGTCGCCGGTGAGGTTGAGGAAGTAGTTGAGGACGTTGAAGCTCGCGACCTGGATCTCGCCGCCGACGGCCGGGGCGGCCGGACGCGGGTTCTCCACCGTGTACTCGCCGTACGCGGTCGGGTGGACGCGGTACAGCCCGAAGCTGTGGTCGATCACGCCGGTGACGCCGGTGACGGTGTCGCCGCCGCGGAAGCTGTTCTCCAGCGAGTACGGCTCGCCGTTGCCGGGGTGCACCAGGGCCGCCGGGTTCTGGGCGGTCGAGGAGTCGTCGATCGTGATCCGGCTGCGCGCGTAGAGCTCGGCCAGGGCGATCGCCTCGGCGCCGGGCTCGACCACGGCGGTCGGGGTGTACAGCCGGGCCCAGCCGTTCGGCGGCACCGCGGCCACGACCTCGCCGAAGCGGGCGTAGTTGAAGTACTCGCTGATGACGAGGTCCTGCTCGAAGGTGACGAGCATGCCCTCGTAGCGCTCCATGTCGCCGGCTGCTGCGAGCGGGAACGTCACCGTCGTGGCCGTGACGGTCGCCGCGGGCACGGAGCAGGTGAGGTACACCGGCTCGGTGAGCTGGGTGATCGAGCCGGCGGAGCCGAACTCCGCGACGTCGCCCGCGAGCCGCAGGGTCTGGCCGACCGTGACGCTCGGCGGCGTCGCGCTGCCGGTGTAGACGAAGATCCCCTCGGAGGTGGCGGCCTCGGCGTCGGTGTCGTCGGCCTCCTCCTGCAGGTAGAACCCGTTCAGGCCCGGCTTGACCGCGCTGACCACGCCCTCGACGGTCTGGCGACCGGAGAAGGCCGGGTCGAAGACCGTGCCGCTGCCCTGGATCTGGTGGATCAGCGTCGCCGGGTCGCCGCACACGCCGGTGGGCGGTGCCGGCGGGGGCTCCTCGATCTCCTCGTTGGCCGCACCGAAGGTGCTGGCGAGGGGACCGGTCCACGTGCTGCCGACGAGCTGGAGCGAGAGGCCGGCCGGGCTCGGGTGCCCGCCTCGACGACACCGATGTCGGTGCTCGTCAGGCCGGCCGCCGGGACCGCCGATGGCGGTCATCGTGCCGCTCGTAGGACAGGAACTCGGCAACCGTGCCGTCCGGGCCGAACCAGCGCCACGCCGTCCGGGTCGCCGTTCTGGATGCCGTTGGCCGGGTAGGTCACGACGGCGAAGCCGGCCGGCGTTGGCGTTGGGCACGGGGTCGTCGTCGTAGGACGCGCCGCCGTTGCCGTTGTAGAGCACGATGCGCCAGCCGGTGAGGTCCGCGTTCGGGTCGGCAGCGATCTCGATCGCCTCGCCGACGTCGGTGCCGACGTTGTCGTAGTGGATCTCGTTCAGGTGGGGCGTCACGGCGGCGCTCGCCGGCGCCACCAGGGCCGGGATGCCGGCCAGGGCGAGAGCGGCGCTGCTCGCGCAGACGAGGATCTTGCGCACGTGTCCTCCGGGGGTCGACGGCTGCCGGCGCCCGTCCGGTTCACGGACGGAGTACCGGCCCGGACGACCGCAGGCTCGGGCGTCCGTTTCGGGCCGTTCTTGCGGGGCAACCTATGCCGTCCGGGTGAACCGCTGCCATCCCCCAGGTGGCGCAACACCGGCGGTCCTGCGTCGCGCCGGGTCACGGAGCGGGCAGGGCCTCCAGCACCTCGGCCAGGCCGTCGTCCTCGACCCCGGGCGCCACCTCGTCGGCGGCGTCGCGAACCACCTCCGGGGCGTTGCCCATCGCCACGCCGCGCGCGGCCCAGGCCAGCATCTCCAGGTCGTTGCGGCCGTCCCCGACCGCCAGGGTGCGCGAGGGGTCGACGCCCAGCTCGACCCGCACCTGCTCGAGCGCGCTCGCCTTGGAGACGCCCTCCGGCGCGAGGTCGAGCCAGGCCGTGTACCCGACCGCGTAGGTCACGCCGTGCAGGCCGATCCGCTCGACCAGCTCCATGAAGTGCTCCGGGGTGTGCTCCGGGCTGCGCACCACCACGCGGGTGGTCTCGCCGTCGAGCAGCTCCTCGAACGGGACGGTGAACAGCTCGCCGGACAGCTCGCCCTCCGGCCACGGCCCGCTCACCCGGGTGCCCACGCCGGTGATCTCCACCGCGAACAGCGCGTCGGGCAGCTCGCGCCGCAGCAGCTCGACGGCCGGGCGGGCGTCGAAGGTGACGGTGCGGTGCAGCGTCCAGCCGGGCTCCTGCGCCGGGTCGAGCAGCACCGTGACGGCGCCGTTGCTCAGCACGGCCGGGCCGTGGGTCAGGCCCAGGTCGGCCAGGACGCGGGTGGTGCCCATGATCGAGCGCCCGGTGGAGACGACCACGTGGTGACCGGCGTCGCGGACGGCGGCGACGGCGTCGCGGACGCGGGGCGAGAGCCGCTGGTCGTAGTCGACCAGGGTGCCGTCGACGTCGAGCGCGACGAGCCAGCGCCCGTCGACCGAGGGGCCGTCAGCCACGCGCGACCGGCTCGAGCAGCTCGAGGCCGCCGAGGTACGGGCGCAGCGCCTCGGGCACGTGCACGCTGCCGTCGGCCTGCTGGTGGTTCTCGAGCAGCGCGACGATCCAGCGGGTGGTGCCGAGGGTGCCGTTCAGCGTGGCCACCGGGCGGGTGCCGCCCTCGGCGCGCTCGCGGACGGCGAGCCGGCGGGCCTGGAAGGTGGTGCAGTTCGACGTCGAGGTCAGCTCGAGCCAGCGCTCCTGCGTGGGCAGCCACGCCTCGCAGTCGAACTTGCGGGCGGCGCTCGACCCGAGATCGCCTGCCGCCGTGTCGATCACGCGGTACGGCAGCTCGACGGCGGCGAGCATCTGCTCCTCCCAGCCGAGCAGGCGCTGGTGCTCGGCCTCGGCGTCCTCGGCACGGCAGTAGACGAACATCTCGACCTTGTGGAACTGGTGCACGCGGATGATCCCGCGGGTGTCGCGGCCGTGCGAGCCCGCCTCGCGGCGGTAGCAGGCCGACCAGCCGGCGTACCGCAGCGGCCCGGCCCCGAGGTCGAGGATCTCGTCGGAGTGCAGGCCCGCGAGCGCCACCTCCGAGGTGCCCACGAGGTACAGGTCGTCGGCCTCGAGCCTGTAGACCTCCGAGGCGTGGGCGCCGAGGAACCCGGTGCCGGCCATCACCTCGGGCCGCACCAGCGTGGGGGTGATGACGGGGGTGAACCCGTTGGCCGTCGCGGTGTCCATCGCGAGGTTGAGCAGCGCGAGCTCGAGGCGCGCGCCGGCACCGGTGAGGAAGTAGAACCGCGCACCGGAGACCTTGGCGCCGCGGGCCATGTCGATGGCGCCGAGCCGCTCGCCGATCTCGAGGTGGTCGGCGGGGGCGAAGCCCTCGGCGGCGAAGTCGCGCCGGGTGCCGACCTGCTTCAGCTCGACGTAGTCGTCCTCGCCGCCGACGGGGACGCCCTCGATCACGACGTTCGGGATCTTCCACAGCAGCTCGTCGAGCTCGGCCTGGGCGGCGTCGGCGTCGGACTGCAGCCCGCGGACCTGCTCGGACAGCTGCTTGGCCTGCGCCACCAGCGCGGCCTTCTCCTCGCCCTTCGCGGCCGCCACCTGCTTGCCGAACGCCTTCTGGTCGGCGCGGCGCTGCTCGAACTCGAGCAGGGCCGAACGGCGGCGGGCGTCGGCGTCGAGCACGGCGTCGACGAGGCCGTCGTCCTCGCCGCGGGAGCGCTGGCTGGCCCGGACGGCGTCGGGGGCGTCGCGCAGCAGCCTGAGGTCGATCACGCTGCCGAGGCTAGTCGAGGCCGGTCGGGGCGAGTGGCCGGGCCGAGCCGGGCGGGAGCCACTACCGTCGGCGCATGCTCGCGAGCGGTGACGTGGTGCTGCTCGTGCTCGGGGGGGCTGCGGTGCTGCTGGCCGTGGTGCTGACGACGGCCGTGCTGCTCGGCCGCCGTCGCACCGCCCGCTCCCCGTCCGCACCCCCTGAGCCCCTGACCCACGAGGAGGAGCACATGCCGCTCGCCGCCGTCGTCGTCAACCCCACCAAGGTCGACGACCCCGACGCCGTCCGCGCCCGGATCACCAGGATCTGCGTCGAGCACGGGTGGTCCGAGCCGTTGTGGCTCGAGACCACCGCGGACGACCCCGGCTCCGGCCAGACCCGCGAGGCGGTGCAGCGCGGCGCCGACGTCGTGATGGCGCACGGCGGCGACGGCACGGTCCGCGCGGTCGCCGAGGTGCTGGCCGGGACGCGCACGCCGCTGGGCCTGCTGCCCGCGGGCACCGGGAACCTGCTGGCGCGCAACATGGACGCGACGCTCGACGACATCGAGGGGTCGGTCCGGATCGCCCTCACCGGTGACGACCGCCCCGTCGACGTCGGCTGGATGGGGGTCGACGACGGCGACGAGCGCGCCTTCCTGGTGATGGCGGGCTTCGGCTTCGACGCCGAGATCATGGCCAACGCCCCGGAGGGCCTCAAGGCCAAGGTCGGGCCGGTGGCGTACGTGGTCTCGGGCCTGGCCAAGTTCAACGGCGACCGGGTGCGGGTGCGGATGAAGGTCGACGACGACGAGGTGATCTCGCGCCGCGTCCGCACCGTCGTCATCGGCAACTGCGGCAAGCTCCTCGGCGGGCTGGTGCTGATGCCCGACGCCGAGCTCGACGACGGGATCCTCGACGTCGTCTCGATCGCCCCGCAGGGCGTGGTCGGCTGGGCCGCCGTCGCCGGCCAGGTGCTGACCCGGCAGCGCCGCGGCCACAAGCGGGTCGAGCACTGGCGGCTGCGCCGGCTGCGGGTGGCGATGGAGACCCCGCTGGAGGCCCAGCTCGACGGCGACCCGATCGGCGAGGCGTCCCGGCTGGACGTGCGGGTCGACCCGGGCTGCGCTGCTGGTCCGCGTGCCCCAGGTCGGCGACTCCACGGCCGGCCGCAAGCGCGACGCCGCCCGCGGCGCGGCGCAGGACCCGGCCACCGAGAAGGTGGAGCCCGACCGGACCGACGGCGGATGAGGGTGCTCCTCGCCCCGTCCGGGACGGGGTTCCGGCCCGACGACGCCACCCACGGCGCCTTCGAGCGGCTGGTCCGCGCCCAGCCGTGGCTGGTCGACGCGGGCGAGGTCGTGGCGGTCGGCATGCACCCCTGGACGATGCGCGCGCTCGTGGCCGCGGGCTGCCTGCTCGCCTGGCGCGACGGGCGGCGCCGCACCGCGCTCGTCGTGGCCGCGACCATGCTCGTCGGCTCGGCGGCCGGGGCGGGGCTGAAGCTCCTGGTGCGCCGCGACCGGCCCCCGTTCGCCGACGACGTGGGTGCCGAGATCGGCTGGTCGATGCCGAGCGGGCACGCCCTCAACGGCACGCTCGCCCTCGGGCTGCTGCTCGTCCTCGCGTGGCCGTGGCTGCGTACCCGCGGACGACGGCGCGCGGCGGCCGCCGTGGCCGCGACGCTCGCCGGCCGTCGTGTGCACCGACCGGCTCGTGCTCGGCGTGCACTACCTCAGCGACGTCGTGGTCGGCGCCACGATCGGTGTGCTCGGGTCGGCGACCGCCGCCCGTCTCTCGGGGTCCGCAGAAGGAGGTCCAGGTGGTCCACGGTGAGTGAGGTGCTGGAGCGGCGGCGGTCGCTGCCCGAGCGGCGCAGCAGGCGGTGGGCGGTCGTGACCGCCGTCCTTGTGCTCGGCTGGCTCGGTGCGCTTGTCGGGGCGGGGACGCTGCTCGGCGGTCCGCTCGCCACGGTGATCGACAGGGACAACGCGTGGGCCGTCGAGTTCGAGGAGGAGCGGACGCCGACCTTCGACGAGCTGACGCACTGGTGGTCGACCGTCGCCGACACACCCGTCATCATCGGGACCGCGTTCGTCGTCGGCCTGGTGATGCGGCTGGTGTGGAAGCGCTGGGTCGAGCCGCTCCTGGTGTGGGCGGCTGTCGCGCTGCAGTCGGCGGTGTTCCTCACCACGACCCTGCTGGTCTCGCGCGAGCGGCCCGACGTCGAGAAGCTCGATCCCGCCCCACCGACGTCGAGCTTCCCGTCCGGGCACACCGGCGCCTCGACCGCGCTCTACCTGTCGATCGGACTGGTCCTGGCCGGTCGCGTGCGCAGCCGGGTCGGCAGGGTCGCGGTCGTGGTGCTGCTGCTCCTCGTCCCGATCGGTGTCGGGGTCTCGCGCCTCTACCGCGGCATGCACTTCCCCACCGACGTCGTGTTCGGCGCCCTGAACGGGATCGTCGCGGTGCTGGTGGTGCGGCAGGCGGTCCTGGGCTGGCGGGAGCAGGACGCCCGCACCGCCTGACGATCAGGCGCGGCCGTCGAGGAGGCGCTGGAGCCAGGCTCGGGAGTCGGCGAAGGCCCGGTCGGTGGTGGACGGCAGGGTCGGCGACTGCCCGCCGGACGCGCGCGGGTAGGAGCCGAGGAAGCGCACCTCGGTGCAGACCCGGTGCAGGCCCATCAGCGCCTCGGCGACCCGGGCCTCGGCGACGTGGCCCTCGGCGTCGATCGCGAAGCTGTACCGGCCGAGCGACTCGCCGGTGGGACGCGACTGGATCCAGGTCAGGTTGATGCCGCGGGCGGCGAACTGCTCGAGCAGCTCCAGCAGGCCGCCGGGGTGGTCGTCGGACTGGAACACCACGACCGAGGTCTTGTCGGCGCCGGTGGGGGGCGGCGGCGCGGTCGGCCGCGACACCAGCACGAACCGCGTGACGGCAGACGGGGTTGTCGCCGACGCCCTCGACCAGCACGTCGAGCCCGTAGCGGTCGGCCGCCACCCGGGCGCACAGGGTGGCGTCGTAGCCGGGGTCGGGATCGCCGGCCGGGTCGAGACCCGCGGCGGCCGCGGCGGTGGACAGGCCCGGGACGTAGACCGCGTCCGGCAGGTGCGCGCCGAGCCAGTGCCGGCACTGCGCCTGCGCGTGCGGGTGGGTCGAGAGGCGGCGGACGTCCTCGAGCCGGGTGCCGGGCCGGGCGGCCAGCACGAACTGCACGGGGACGAGCGCCTCGCGCACCACGACGACGTCCTCGCCGGCGCTGAGCGCGTCGAGGGTGGCGCCGACGCCGCCCTCCACCGAGTTCTCGATCGGC
Source organism: uncultured Actinomycetota bacterium (assembly GCA_963750285.1). Classification (GTDB taxonomy): domain Bacteria; phylum Actinomycetota; class Actinomycetes; order Actinomycetales; family CAWJMD01; genus JBBQSN01. The sequence continues at coordinate 31,802 of CAVVQA010000006.1, forward strand.
ACCATCGCGGCGGTGATCTCGCCCTCGCGGACGGCGGCCAGCGCGGCGTCGACGCTCGGGTACGGCAGCCGCTCGCCGGTCTGCGCCGCCCGCACCTGGAGCAGCGCCGCCTCGGTGAACGTCCCCTCGGGGCCCAGGTAGCCGTAGCGGGCCGGGGGCACTCCGGGCATGGTCGGTCCTCCTCTCGCGGGGCGGCTGCGGGCGGTGCGCAACCTACGCCGGGCGTCCGGGTCGCGGACGCCGTGCCCGCGGTGGTGGACGTCAGCGGCGGGTGTCGCCCAGCCGGACGGCCACCACGCCGGCGACGATCAGCACGCCGCCGGCGAGCTGGACCAGTCCGGGCAGCTCGTCGAGCAGCCACCAGGCGAACAGCACCGCGAACACGACCTCGGTGAGCGCCACGAACGAGGCCACGGTCGACCGCAGCCGACGGACGGCTGCCACGCCGAGCACGTAGGCGAACGCCCCGGCGACGACCGCGAGCTCGAGGGCCGGCACCCACCACGGGACGGTGGCGCCGGCGAGCGCGACGTCGGCCGTGGACCACGCGACCGGCAGCACCTGCACCGCGGCCGCGAGCACCAGGACGACGAAGCCGACCACCAGGCCACCGCCCGCGAGGGCCAGCGGCGGCAGCGGCTCGGTGCCTTCGTCGTGGTCGGCGAGCAGGAAGTAGAACGCCAGCCCGAGGGCGGCCAGCAGCGCGAACAGCACGCCCAGCGGGTCGATCCGCACGTCGCCCGTGAGGTCGAGCACGAGGGCCAGACCGACCAGCGACAGCACGACGCCGAGGACGGTGAGGCGGGTCGGCCGCCGTCCGTGCCTGCCCCACAGCCACCCCACGATGAGCACCGGGGCGAGGTACTCGATCAGCAGCGCGACGCCGACCGACAGGTGCTGGATGGCGCTGAAGTAGAACAGCTGGGCGCCGGCGACCGCGAAGGTCCCGTAGCCGATCAGCCGGACGGCGTGGGTGCGCAGCAGGTGCCAGCGCCCGCGCAGCGACAGCAGCGCCGGCACGAGCAGCAGCAGGGCCGCGACGCCGATCCGGAACGTCACCAGGGCGCCGGGGGTCCACCCGGCGTCGAGCAGCGAGCGGGCGACGCCGCCGGAGGTGCCGAACGCGGCCGCGGAGACCACGGCCATCAGCAGCCCGGCACCCGCCGAGCCCGCCGGCCGGGCGGCCCGCTCGGAGCCGCCGCCCGCCAGGGCGGCGTCCGGTGCCGGCGTCCCGACGGTTCCGAGCGTCGTGCTCGCCAGCTCCGCCACGACCATCCCCTGTCATCAGTGTCACTAGGTTATGGTGATGACCGTACGGCTGTCAGATGTCAGGAGTCAAGATGCTGTTCACCCATGACACCGAGTGCGCGCTGGTGTCGACGGCGCGGCTGGTGAACACCGTCGACCTCGACGACGCCGGCGCCGAGATCGCCGACCAGGACCGGCTCACGACCCCGGCCGAGCTCGCGACCTTCCTCGACGACAACGACTTCACCGGGCGCCACGACGGCGACGCCACCGAGGTCGAGGCCGTCCGCGCGCTGCGACCCCGGCTGCGCGCCCTCTGGACCGCCGACGTCGACGCGATGGTCGTCGGCGTCAACGAGCTGCTCGCCGAGGCGCGGGCGCTGCCGCAGCTGGTGCGCCACGACGCGTGGGACTACCACCTGCACGCCACCTCCAGCGACGAGCCGGTGGCGGTGCGGATGGCGGTGGAGGCGGCGATGGCGCTCGTCGACGTCATCCGCGCGCAGGAGACCGACCGGCTGCGCTCGTGCGCGGCGGACGACTGCCAGGACGTCGTGGTCGACCTGTCCCGCAACCGGTCCCGCCGCTACTGCGAGCAGGGCTGCGGCAACCGGGTCGCCGTGGCCGCCTACCGCGCCCGGAAGGCCGGGGCCTGAGCCCTAGGCTCGATCCGTGCCCGACCAGCCCGACGAGCCCGCGGTCATCGACCTCGGCTACGCCCGCCTCGACGCCGACCGCGCCCGCCGCACCGGCGACGCCGAGGTGGTCTACGGCGCGGGCAAGACGCCCGAGCAGGTCGTGGGCACCCTCACCGCGCTGTCGCAGCGCCACCCCGACCGCGCCGTGCTCGCGACCCGGCTCGCCGTCGAGGCGATGGACGCGGTCCGGGCGGCCCTGCCGGACGCCGTCGTCGACCCGGTGGGGCGCACCGCCGTGGTCGGGCCGCTCCCGCCGGCTCGCGGCCGGGTCGGCGTGATCGCGGCCGGCACCGCCGACGCGCCGGTCGCGGCCGAGGCGGCGACCACCATCGCGGTGCACGGCGCCGAGGCGGTGCGGATCGACGACGTCGGCGTCGCCGGGCTGCACCGGCTGCTGGCGGTGCGCGACCGGCTCGACACGTTCGACGCGCTCGTCGTGGTGGCCGGGATGGAGGGCGCGCTGCCCAGCGTGGTCGGTGGTCTCACCGGCGTCCCGCTCGTGGCCGTGCCCACGTCCACCGGCTACGGCACCGGGGCGGGCGGCCTCGCCGCGCTGCTGGCGATGCTCAACTCCTGCGCGCCCGGCGTCGTGGTGGTCAACGTCGACAACGGTTACGGCGCAGGCGTGCACGCCGCCCGCGTCGCCCGCCGCTCCGAGCCGCGCACCGAGCCGCGAGCCCCTCAGGAGCAGCCGTGATCGGCTGGCTCGACTGCGCCAGCGGCGTCAGCGGCGACATGGTGCTCGGCGCGCTCGTCGACGTCGGGGTGCCGGTCGAGGTGCTGCAGCGGGCGGTCGACGCCGTCACCCCCGAGCCGGTCACCCTGCGGCCCGAACGCACCACCCGCGGTGCCCTGGCCGCCACCCGCGTGCACGTCGAGGGCACCGACTCCGCCACCCACCGCACCTGGGCCGACGTCCGGTAGCTGCTCGAGACCCCCTCTGCCCGAGCGGTTCCCGGCATCGACCGCGCGCTCGCCACGTTCGCCGCCCTGGCCGGCGCGGAGGCCGCGGTGCACGGCACCACGCCCGAGGAGGTGCACTTCCACGAGGTGGGTGCCCTCGACGCGATCGCCGACGTCGTGGCCGCGTGCGCCGGGTTCGCCCACCTCGGCCTCACCGCCCTGCACGTCTCGGCGGTCGCGCTCGGCGGCGGCACCGTGCAGGCCGCGCACGGCCGGATGTCGGTGCCCGGCCCGGCCGTCGTCCGGCTGCTCGCCGACGCGCCGAGCTACGGCGGGCCGGTCGACGTCGAGCTCGCCACGCCCACCGGGGCCGCGCTGCTGGTCACCCACGCGACCGCGTGGGGCGCGGCGCCGGCGATGACCGGCACCCGGCAGGGCCACGGCGCCGGCGGGCGCGACCTGGCCGGTCACGCGAACGTGCTGCGGCTGGTGGTCGGCGAGCCCTGGACCGGGTCCGGCCCGGCCGAGGCGCCCGGCACCGCCCTGGTGCTGGAGACCAACGTCGACGACCAGGACCCGCGGCTCTGGCCGGCCGCCCTCGCCGCCCTGCTGGCCGCCGGCGCGTCGGACGCGTGGCTCACCCCGATCCTGATGAAGAAGGGACGGCCCGCGCACACGCTGCACGTGCTCGTGCACCCCTCGCTCGCCGCGCAGGTGCGCGACGCGGTGTTCGAGCACACCTCCGCGATCGGGTTGCGCGAGCAGGTCGTCACCAAGCACGCGCTCGACCGTCGCGACGTCGCCGTCGAGGTCGACGGGCACCGGGTGCGGGTCAAGGTGGCCGGCCGCGAGGGACGGGTGCTCAACGTCCAGCCCGAGTGGGAGGACGTCGCGGCCGCCGCGCTCGCCCTCGGCGTGCCCGCGAAGACGGTTCTGGCGCGGGCCGTCAGCGCGTTCCACGCCACGACGACGGACCCGCACAGCGACCCCGCCGTCTGACCACGGGACGTCCACAACCGCTCACTACCCTGGACGGGTGCCGTCCACCCTCCTGCGCGTCGTCGTCGCGCTGCTGACCGCCGTCACCGGTGTCGCGGCCCTCGCCCCCGCCGCCTCGGCCCGGTCCGAGGACGACGCCGTGGATGGTCCGGTGGTCGTGCTGGGCGCCACCGGCCTGCGTTGGGACGACGTCGACCCGCAGCGCACCCCGGCGCTCGCGGGGCTGCGCGGACACCGCCGGCGTGGCCGCCGTGTCGATCCGCAACGTGCGCACCACCGCGTGCCCCATCGACGGCTGGCTGGCGCTGTCGGCCGGCCGCCGCGCCGCAGACGCGCCCCGGGGCTCGGCCGAGCCCCTGTGCCGCACCGCCGGCGAGCCGGTGCGGCAGGGCAAGACCGCTGTGCTGGAGAGCTTCTCGACGTACTCCGAGCTGGCCGCCGAGGGCACCTTCGGCGCCGTGCCGGGCACCCTCGGCGACCTGCTGCGCGAGGAGCGGGTGTCGGTCTCCGCGATCGGTCCGGGCGCCGCGATCGCCACGGTGGGGACCGACAGCAAGGTCGTCGGCGACTACGAGAGCCGTCCGCGCGACCCGGCGGCGCTGGCGCGGGCTGCTCGAGCCGCGGCTGCTGCGCGACGACCTGCTCGTGGTCGACGTCGGCAGCGTCCGCGACCCGGAGGACCTCGGCGAGAAGGACCCGGACCGGCTGGCGGGCAGCCGGGTCGACCAGGTCGCCCGGATCGAGGCCCGGATGGCGGCCGTGCTCGACGCGCTGCCGCCGGACGCGACCGTCCTGACGTTCTCGCTCGCCGACTCCGGTCGCACCCCGCACCTGCAGCTCGGCGCGGCCACCGGTCCGGCGCCCGACGGCGGCCGGTACGACGGGACGCTGCTGGGCAGCGGCTCCACCCGCCAGGACGGCCTGGTGCAGGTGACCGACCTGATGCCGACCGTGCTCGACGCTGCTCGGCGTCGACCGCCCGAACGGCCTGCCCGGGGCGATCGTCACCCCGCAGACCGGCGACACCACCGCCGCCGGGCGCGCGCAGCGGCTGGCCGACCTGTCGGAGGCGGCGATCACCGTCCAGCCGCTGGTGGTGTGGTTCTTCAACGGCCTGGTGATCGCGCAGATCCTGCTCTACGGCGGCGCCGCGCTGGCGCTGCGCAACAACTGGGGCGGCACCGACGGCCGTCGCCGGGTGCTCGGGGTGCTGCGGCGCGTGGCGGTGGTGTTCGCCTCGGTCCCGGTCTCGACGTTCCTGGCGAACCTGGTGCCGTGGTGGCGGGCCGAGTACGACCTGCTCGCGGTCGTCGGCGCCGTGTTCGTGTGGGTGGTGGCGATCGCCAGCCTGGCGCTGCTCGGGCCGTGGCGGAACCGCCGGCTCGGCCCGCTCGGCGTGGTCTCCGGGCTCACGGCCGGGGTGCTGGCCCTCGACGTCCTCACCGGGTCGACCCTGCAGACCAGCTCGCTGATGGGCCAGCAGCCGGTGGTCGCGGGCCGGTTCTACGGGCTCGGCAACGTGCAGTTCGCGCTGTTCGCCACCGGCGCGCTGATGATGGCCACCTCGCTCGCCGACGCGACCCTGCGCTCGGGCCGACGGCGGCTGGCCGTGACCGTGGTGGCCGTCGTGGGCGTGGTGGCCGTGGTCATCGACGGCACCCCCGGCATCGGCAGCGACTTCGGCGGGCCGCCGGCGATGATCCCGGCGTTCACGCTGCTCGCCCTGCTCGTCGCCGGCGTGCGGGTCACCTGGCGCCGGGTCGTCCTGATCGGCCTCGGGACGGCGCTGGTGGTGGTGCTGCTGAGCGTCGCCGACTGGCTGCGCCCCGCCTCGGAACGCACCCACTTCGGCAACTTCGTCCAGACCGTCATCGACGGCGGCGCGCTCGTGGTGGTGCAGCGCAAGGCGCTGCAGAACTGGGAGATCCTCACCGGCAGCTACCTGACCCTGCTGGTGCCGTTCGGCGCGGTGTTCGTCGGGCTGGTGCTGATGCGGCCGTCCGCCTGGGGGGCTCCGGCGCTGCAGCGCACCTACGAGGCGAGCCCGACCCTGCGGCACGGGCTGGGCGCGCTGCTGGTGATGCTGACGATCGGCTTCGCGGTCAACGACTCCGGCACCGTCGTGCCGGCGATCGGCGCGACCCTGGTGATCCCGCTGCTCATCGCGGCCAGCGTCCGCACCCTGGAGCTGTCACCGGACGAACCCGGCGCGGATCCGTCGCTCGACGCGGGACCGGACGAGGTCAGCCGTCCCGGCGCCGCGGCCGCAACCGGCTGACGGCCCGCCAGCCGGACCGGGCGGCCAGCGCGCGGGCGACGTCGCGGTACTGCGCGGCGCGGTGCAGCTGGCCGCGCAGGTCGCGCCCGCTCACCCGGTGCTGCAGGTCGCACGGCACCTCCTGCACCCGCAGGCCCGGCGGCGAGCAGGTCGATCGTCAGCGCGGTCTCGACGCCCCAGCCGGCCGCGAGCGGCAGCGCGGCCTCGTAGGCCTCGCGGGTCAGGCAGCGCATCCCCGACAGCGGCTGGGTGGGCGTCCAGCCGGTGGCCTGCTGGATGCCGCGGCGCGACAGGTCGACGACCAGGCCGCGGCCGCCGCCCGGGGCCGACTGCGCGGGCAGGATCGCGATCGTCATGTCGGCCTCGCCCGCCAGCACCGGGACGACCAGGGGCGCGGTGCCGGCGGCGGTCCCCGCGAGGTCGGCGTCGATGAACAGCAGCGCCCGCGGTGCGACGCCGTCGGCCCGGTCGCGCGCGTGGACGGTGGCCGCGCCGGTCTGCATCGCCGCGGCCTTGCCGCGGTTGCGCACGTGCCGGACCACCGTGGCGCCGGCCTCGCGCGCCAGGTGCTGCGTGCGGTCGGTGCTGCCGTCGTCGACCACCACGACGAGGTCGACGCCCTCGATCCCGAGCGCCGCCCCGACGGTGGCCGCCACCCGCTCCTGCTCGTCCTTGGCCGGGATCACGACCGCGACGCGGGACGGCGGGGTGCTGGTCACCCGCGCAGCGTATCGACGCGCGATCAGGGTGCGTCGTCGACGAGCGGGGCGTCCTTCAGCGCCACGACCCGTCGTGGCCTCCCAGAGCGCGGCGTCGAACCCCTCGTCGGGGTCCAGCACCAGCCGCCGGGTCGCGATCGCGTGCGCGCGGACCTCCTCGTCGCCGTGCTCGGCGGCCTCGTCCAGCGCCGGCGTCGCGGCCGGTCCGAGGTCGACCAGCGCACGGCTCAGGCTCAGCCGGACGTCGCGGTCGCCGCGTCCGAGCTGCCCTGCGAGCTGCTCGGCGAGCCACCCGGCCGCGGCCCGGCCGGCACGAGGACCACCGCGGCGCGCCACGCCGCCCGCGCCACCTCCGCGTCGGGGTCGCGCAGCAGCTCGGTCGTCACGACCTCCCAGCCGCGCGGGTCACCCACCTTCGACAGCGTGTGCAGCGCCTGGCTGCGCGCCTGGGCGCCGTCCGCAGAGACCTCGGCCGTGACCTCGGCCAGCAGGAGGGGGACGGTGAGGTCCGCCGGGTGGCGGGTGAGGGCCCAGGTGAGCATGTCGCGGACGAAGAAGTCCGGCTCCACCGCGCAGCGGGCGACCAGCAGCCCGACCCGTGCGGGATCGGGGTGGGTGCCGGCGGCGAGCGCCGCCTGCAGCCGCGCCGACGCGTCGGGTGCGGTCAGGGCGAGCTCGAGCCCCTCGGGGGCGGTGGTCATCGCGATCTCCTCTCCGCCGCCCACGCTCTCACCGCGCCGGGGTCGGGATCACGGCGATCTCAGGTGGCGACGGGTACCCGGCGGGTCCGCAGCGAGATGTCGGCGCACTCGACGCAGACCGCCTCGGGCACCAGGCCCACCCGCATCAGGCCGCTGAACAGCACGCAGCCCGACGCACAGCCCGAACACCGACTCCAGCAGCGGGAACAGCACCATCATCGCGGCGACCACCCAGGCCGCGACCGTCCAGCCGAGCGGGTAGGCGAACAGCACGACGAGCACCGAGCAGACGATGCCGATCGACGCGGCGAACCGCTTGGGAGGTCCGGCCGTGGGGCGCGGGGCGGCCGGCACCAGCGGGCGCAGCACCTTCAGCGCCACCTGGGCGAGGGGGCTGCGCGGTCCGAACGCCACCCGCAGCGCGAAGTCGACCGCGAGCAGGCCGAACAGCCACAGCCACCCGGTGGCGACGGCCAGCGTGCTCACCACGAGCACCTGCGCGGCCACCAGCCGCACCGTGACCTCGTCGACCACGCGCGGGAAGGAGAAGGGCGAGCTCATGCCGGTGGGCAACGCCGCCGGCGCCGGGCACGTTCCGGGTGCGCCGGACGTCCCGGATGCTGGACCGCGCCCGGTCGCCGCACCGGATAACCTCCGGGCCATGACCGACCTCACCGACCGCACCGGCAGCAGCTCACCGGACGGCGGGACCGCCCCCGCGCCGCTGGGCGTCACCAGCGAGGTCGGACGCCTGCGCAGCGTCGTCCTGCACCGCCCCGGCACCGAGCTGAGCCGGCTCACCCCGCGCAACAACGACCGGCTCCTGTTCGACGGCATCCCGTGGGTCAGCCGCGCGCAGGACGAGCACGACGCGTTCGCCCAGGCGCTGCGCGACCGCGGCGTCGAGGTGCTCTACCTGTCCGAGCTGCTGGCGGCCTCGCTGTCGGACCCGGGCGCGCGCGAGGAGGCGGTGGCCGCGGCCGTCGACTCCCCCTACCTCGGGCAGACCCTGGCAGCCCGGGTGCAGTCGCACCTGGAGGGCCTCGACGACCAGGCCCTCGCGGCCACCCTGATGGGCGGCCTGCGCACCGACGAGCTGCTGCACGGGTCCGACGCCGGCCACGCCGGGCTGGTGGCCGCGCTGGCCGCCCCGTCGGACTTCGTCGTCGACCCGCTGCCCAACCTGCTGTTCACCCGCGACTCCTCGGCCTGGATCGGCGACCGGGTGGCGGTGACCTCGCTGGCGATGCCGGCGCGCGCCCGCGAGACCTCGCTGACCCGGATCATCTACCGCCACCACCCCCGGTTCGCCGGCACCGAGCAGGTGTACGACCCGACGATGGAGCACGTCGAGGGCGGCGACGTCCTGGTGCTGGGCAACGGCGTCCTGGCGGTGGGCACCGGCGAGCGCACCACGCCCTGCGGGCGTGGAACGCCTTGCGCGGCAGGTGTTCTCGGCCGGTGTGGCGCACACGGTGCTGGCCGTGCCGATCGCGCAGGAGCGGGCGACGATGCACCTCGACACCGTCTGCACGATGGTCGACCGCGACGCCGTGGTGATGTACCCGGTGATCGCCGACTCGCTCACCGCGCACACCGTCACCTCCGGCAACGGCGACCTCGAGGTGAGCGGCCCGCGGCCGTTCCTCGAGGCCGCGGCCGACGCGATGCGGATCGACCGGCTGCGCGTGATCGACACCGGCCTGGACCCCGTCACCGCCGAGCGCGAGCAGTGGGACGACGGCAACAACACCCTGGCGCTCGCACCGGGCGTGGTGGTGGCCTACGAGCGCAACACCGAGACCAACGCCCGGCTCGAGGAGCAGGGCATCGAGGTGATCGCGATCAGCGGCTCCGAGCTCGGGTCCGGACGCGGCGGACCGCGCTGCATGTCCTGCCCGGTCTCGCGCGACCCGCTCGACTGAGCCACCGGCCGGCATGACCACCCGGGTCCTGACGCGGCGCGAGCTCGGCCGCGCCACCCTGGCCCGGCAGCTGCTGCTCGAGCGCTCGCCGCTCGCGCCGGCCGAGGCGGTCGCCCAGGTGGCCGGCCTGCAGGCGCAGGAGCTTGAGCGGGCTCAGAGGATCGGACTCGGCAGGTCTCCGGGAGAGGTGCCGAGGACCGCAGCCGGGTAGAGGGATCTGAGCATCCCCGGCGGCAGGATGCTCTGCGGCGCGGACGGTCCGGGGACCTGGGCGGAGACGCCGTCCAGGTAGTCCCGAGCCACCTTCTCGATCGCCTTCAGCCGCAGCGGCGTCGCCGCAGCACCGTCGGCCTCGAGGACGGCCGTGGTGAGCATCAGCAGCTCGCTCACCGTCGTCGGCTCCTCGGGGCCGGGGGTCGGGAACGCCTCGGTGAAGAACTGGTGCAGCGTGCGGATGGCGTACCCGAGGAGGAACAGCACGACCGCGAAGGCGAGGACGGTGGCCGGGAGGGCGAGGGGTCCGTCCGCCAGCACGTGCACCAGGGCCAGCACCTGGAGGAACGTGCCGGTGAGGGTGAGCCACGCTCCGAGCGCGATCCCTCCGACCGTGGGCGTCGAGGTGGGGCCCACCAGCTTGAGCGCCAGCGGGGCGATGCCCACGAGCAGCGCCGCGCCGGCAGCAGCCACGAGCAGCTGGCCCTCCGCACCGTCGGGAGCCTCACCGAGGAAGGCGTCGAGCATGTCGGCCGACCCGAACAGCGCCGTCAGCAGCGCGAGGACGGCGGTGAAGTTGCTCGCCCAGCTCTCGCTGAACGACCAGCCCGACGGCGCCCCGGTCACGGGCGTCGACAGGTCGACGTCCTCGGGCTCGGGCTCGCGCGGGTCGGTCGCCGCCTTCCACCGCGGCAGGCCGTCGTCACCGGTCTTCTGCACCTGGAGGCGAGCCCACCACCCCGCGACCACCAGCACGGGCGCGAGGGCCAGCACGGCCGCGATCGCGAGGACGACGAGGAACCACCCCCACTGCGGTTCCTCGCTGGTCTCGGGGTCGAGCGTGACGTCGACGGTCCGGTTGTCGTCCGGGCCGAGGGTCAGGACCAGGACGGCCCCGCCGTCGGGGACGTCGCAGGAGACCTCGATCGTCACCGACTGCACCCGGTTCGCCTCGACCTGGTCCGGCGACACCTCCGGCGGCGCGCACTCGTCGCCCAGCCCGCTCTTCGCCGCCACGGCGAGCTCCACCACGGCGCCCGAGGCGTTGGTGACCTCGAGCGTGCCGGACCACGTCCCCTCGGTCTCGCTCACCGCGACGACGGCCTCGCCGTCGTCGTCGCCGGTGACGGCGACCGCCGGGCCGGGGACGACGAGCGCGTGCGCCGCAGCCAGCGGTCCGACCACCAGCGCCGACGCGGCCAGCACCGCCGCCGCCACCCGAGCCCGCATCGCCCGCCTCCGTCCGGTGTCCCGGCCGAAGCGTCCCACCGCGGGCTCGCCGGCCACCAGAGGTCGTCACCCGGTCATCGCGGCGACCGGCCGGCGGCCGGCGCGGGCGGTGCGTCCCGCAGCCAGAGCCGCACGTGCGCCGGCTGCACGGCGTCGCGCACCACGACGACGAGCTCCTGGCTGAGCACGTCCAGGTCGGTCAGCGACCGGGCGGCGGCACCGAACCCGTGGACGGTCCGCTCGGCGTCGTAGCGGCTGCGGAAGAACCGGCGGTCCACCAGGGCGCGCACCCGCCGGCGCACCGGCTGGAACAGCGCGGCCACCGCGAGGGTCGAGGCCGCGACGGCGACGTCGGACTCGCGGGTCACGGGTCGCAGCAGGACACCGAGCAGCAGCACCGACGCGAGGTAGGTGGCCGCGAGCACCACGACGACCGGGCCGTACACCAGCGAGCGCCGGACGACCAGGTCGACGCCGTAGAGCCGGTACCGCAGGACGGCCACCGCGATGGCCACCGGGAGCAGCACCAGCAGGCCGGCGAGGAAGGTGAACCAGCCCACGACGGCGACGCCGACCCAGGGCCCCGACCCGGCGTCGCCGGTGACCGCGCTGGCGCCGCCGGCCACCGTCAGCCCGGTCATCAGCAGCAGCAGCGCCGCGGTGACGACGAGCAGCTGCTGCCGGCGCACGCCGTGGGCGCCGCGCAGCTGCAGGACCACGCCGAGGATCGCGACCAGGCCGCAGCCGGAGGTGACGAGGGTGCCCGCCTGCGACGCCAGCGTGGCGAGCCGACCGGCGGTGCCGTCGAGCGCGAGCGGGTTCGCGACGACGACCTGCGCGGAGGTCTCCAGCGTGCCGGGGGCGAGCACCGAGCCGACCGTCGCGGTGACCGCGGACACCGACGCCAGGACGGCCACCCGCCGCCAGCGCCGCGACCGGAACCGGCCGTCGGGGAACAGCAGCGGGACCAGGACGCCGACCAGGCAGGTCCACGCGATGGTGAGGTACTCGGAGGTCCAGAACGCGGTGGCGGCCGCGGTGCCGCCGCCGGGCAGCAGCGTCCTCGGCCCACGCCCGTCCGACCTCCATCACCGTGAACAGGGCGGCCGACACCGTGACCAGCGGGCCGATCGGGTTGGTCGGGCGACGGGCCCACAGCAGCACGCCGACCAGGGCCAGCGGCAGCGCGACGAGCTGGAACGGCTCGCCGAGCGCCACCCACAGCACGCCCAGGCCGACCGTGACGCCCGCCAGCGCCAGGGCGGTGCCCCGGCGCGACAGGACGCGAGCGGTCGCGGCTGCGATCACCGGACGAGCCTGCAGGGGCCGCGTCCGCGGATCGTTACGGGTCGGTCCGCGCAGGGTCAGCGCGGGGTCAGCGCAGGGTCAGCTGGCGCGACAGGACGCCGGCGCGGGCGCGGCGCTCCTCGGCGGTGAGGTCGCCGGTGGTGGCCATCGCCTCGTCGAGCCGGGCGCCGAACGCGGCGGCGGGCTCCTCGACGTCGTCGGCCACCGCGCCGGGCACCAGGTCCCAGACCGGGACGATCAGGCCGTGCGCGCGGAACGACCCGATGTACCGGGTGCCCTCGCCGAGCGACGAGGCGCCGGCGGCGTGCAGCCGGGAGAGTCCGTCGAGGAAGTCCTCCTCGGGGTGCGGCAGGACCCAGCGCAGATGGGTCTTGGAGCCGATCTGGCACCAGTACGCGGCCTCCACCGACACCAGGCGCTCGGTCGGGATGATCGCCGCGTTGGCGCGCTCCATCGACTCCGCGACGTCGTCGGTCTTCTCGGCGTCGTCCCCGAGCCAGAAGTCGAAGCCCTCGTGCAGCCGGACGGCGAAGGGGACGTCGGGGTCGAGGACGTCCTGCATCCGCGGAGCCGCGGTGGGCAGGCCGGTGCCGGGGACGGGCGTGCCGGGCTCGGAGCCGGCGGCGACGAGCAGGGCGGCCGCGACGTCGCGGCTGGGGTCGCCGGAGCCGGACGGCGTCTGCAGGCCGACCATCACCTCGCCGTCGGCGCGGCGCAGGGCGGCCCAGGCCATCGGGAGGACGGTGGCGACGGTCGCGTCGACGGCGCCGTGCTCGGCGGTGGTGCGCACCGCGACGGTGGCGGCGGGGACGACCTCGCGCAGGGCCACCCAGTCGCACTCGCCCGCGAGGCCCTCGAACGGGCGCGCGACGTGCTCGACGGCCGCGTGCGACGACCCGCGTCCGTGGCAGAGCTTGTAGCGCTTGCCCGAGCCGCAGGGGCACGGCTCCCGGGGACCGACGACGGGGATCTCGGCGCCCTCGGGCAGCGAGGCGGTGGCCGCGGCAGCGCGGCGGGACTTCTTACCCATCCCGCGAGACTAGTTGGCTGCGCGCGAGAGGATGCGGGCGCGGCGACCTAGGCGCCTCCGGCGTCGCCTCGACGGGCCGCCGAGGCAGGCCCACACGGTGCGGTTGCCCTGGGCGTCCTCGACCACGCCCCACTCGTGCGCGAGGTGCCGCACGATCCGCAGGCCCGCGCCCGTGCACGGACATCGCGGTGGGCCGCAGCGGGCGCACCTCGTGCCCGGACCCGCCGTCGGTGACCTCGACGTCGACGACGCCGCCGCGGACCTGCCAGCGCAGCAGCACCCGGCCGTCCTCGACCGGGCGCGCGTGCCGGATGGCGTTGCCGAGCAGCTCGGACACCACGACGGCCGTCTCGTGCACGATCGTGGGGTCGACCTTGGTGAGCACGTCGCGCAGGACGGCCCGGCGCGCGGACGACACCGCGGCGGCCTGGTGGGGGACGGACACCGCGCGGGCGTCACCGCGCTGGCGCGACTCGACCAGCAGCACGCCCCCACCGACGTGCGGATCGCCGCCGACCGAGGTCGCGGCGTCCGTCACCGAGACCGCGTGCCAGGTCAGTGGCACAGCTGGCTGACCCATTGAGCTCCCCTCCCGTCACACCTGCCACATCGTGTACCCGGGCAGGGAAGGGATCAAACACCCGCGGCCGCTCGGGCGCCAGACCCTAGGCCGTGCTCCACGCGCCGTGCGGGCCGCGACCGGTACGGCCCAGCACGTCCTGCGGCCGGTTGGTGATCACAGCGACGGCTCCGGCCGCCCGGCACGCGTCGACCCCCTCGGGCGTGTCGACGGTCCACACGTGCAGCGCGTGCCCGGCCTCGCGCACCTGCTGGATCCAGCGCGGCGCCGACGCCAGCAGGTGCTGGCCCGCGCCGAGGACGGGCACCCCTGCCGGCAGGTACCCGGAGGGAGCGAACCGGGCCCAGCGCGGGACGGCGTCGACGAGCAGCACGGTGGTGAGGTCGGGGGCGAACCGCCGCACCCGGGCGACGGCGGCCACCGAGAAGCTCATCACCCGCACCGGCGAACCGGGCCGCACCCAGCCGAACCGGTCGGCGAGGTCGACGACCTGCCGCTCCACCTCGCCGGCGTAGCGCACCGGGTGCTTGGTCTCCACCGCCAGGCCGACCGGACGGCCGGCGTCCGCGGCCAGCTCGAACAGCCGCTCCAGCGTGAGCGGTCCACCGGCGGGGCTGTCCCAGTCCAGCTCGCGCAGCTGGGCGAGCGTGCGGGTGCTGAGGCGCCCGCGCCCGCTGCTGGTGCGGTCGATCACCGGGTCGTGGTGGCAGACGAGGTGGCCGTCGGCGGTCAGCCGCACGTCGCACTCGAGGGCGTCCGCGCCCTGCTCGATGGCGAGGACGTACGCCTCCTCGGTGTGCTCGGGCCGCTCGTGCGAGGCCCCGCGGTGGGCGACGACCTCGACGTGGCCCTCAGTCGTGGGTGGCACCGTCGATCAGCTCCCGCAGGGGTCGCGCGTCGCGCCGCAACCGGTCGAGGTACGCGAGCAGGGTCTCGATCTCGGAGCGGACGGGCGGCGGCTCTCCTCGCTCATGACCCGATCCTCGCAGCACCCCCACGGGCCGGGCCGATGAGTCCGCCGGACCGCACGGGTCAGCCCTGGCATGGACGCACCCCGCACGAGCACGCCCACCGGCACCCTGGACCCGCGGTTCAGCGCACCCGACGTCGGGCCCACGCCGTGGTCGGACGTCGAGCAGGCGCTCTCCACGTCGGAGATGGCCTGGCTCACCACGGTGCGGCCGGACGGGCGTCCGCACGTGACGCCCTGGTGTTCTGCCGGGCCGAGGGCCGGCTGCTGGTGCACACCGGCGAGGGCGAGCAGAAGATGGTGAACCTCGACGCCGACCCCCGCTGCGTGCTCACCGTCGGCACGCCGGACTTCGGCAGCGGTCTCGACGTCGTGTCGAGGGCACCGCGCGTCGCCTCACCGACCGCCCGGAGCACGAGCTGTTCGCCCGGGCGATGGCCGCGAAGTATGGCGAGGTCTGGACCTACGACGTGGACGCGCAGGGTGTGCACGACGGCGACATCCGTCCGGTGGTGGTCGAGGTCGTGCCGACGAAGGTGCTCGCCTTCGGCAAGGGCGACCGCAGCGGCCAGACCACGTTCCGGCTCGGCTGAGGTCAGCCGCCAGGGTGCCGCGGCACCTCGGCGGCGAGCGACCGCAGTGCCGGCGCCGCGCCCACCACGGACGCGCGGTCGGAGGCGGGCAGCGCCCGGAGCGCCGCCGAGATCGCCTGCACCCGAGCGTTTCTGGCCTCCCGCATCAGACGCTCACCCTCGCGGGTGGCCGTCACGAGCACGGCCCTGCCGCTGTCCGGGTGGGGGTCGCGGGTGACCAGGCCGAGGTCGACGAGGCCGTCGACCACCCGGCTGGTGGTGGCGGCGGTGACGCCCTCGGCGGCGGCGAGAGCGGTCTGGGTGCAGGGACCGCCGAAGACCAGCACCGACAGCACGGACAGCCGGGTCGGCGTGAGCCCGGAGCGGCGGTCGACCTCGCGCAGGCCGCGCAGCAGGTGGATCGCCGCCGAGTTCAGCAGGTCGGCGGTGGTGTCGAGCGGGGTCTTGCGTCGCGGCACGCCGGAAACTCTAGCATCCCGGGCTGAAGCGCAGCCAACAGTCGGGAGCTCGTCATGCGGCTCGTCCAGATCGCCCAGCACGCCGACGACCTCGACCGCGCGGCAGCGTTCTACTCCGACCTGCTCGGTACCGCTCCCACCGGTCGGTTCGACCCGCCGGGCCTGCTCTTCTTCGACCTCGACGGCGTGCGCCTGCTGCTCGACCGCGGCGCGCCCACCGCGCTGCACTACCTCGCCGTCGACGACGTGGCCGGCACCGTCGAGCGGTTGCGCGCGCAGGGCGTGGCGGTCGAGGGCGAGCCGCACGTGATCTTCACCCACGACGACGACCGCCTCGGTCCGACCGGCACCGCCGAGTGGCAGGCGTTCGTCCGCGACAGCGAGGGCAACCTGGTCGGCCTGGTCGAGCAGCGCCCGCCGGTGTAGCCGCCGGGCGACCGTCGTCCGTCGTCCGACGACGCAGTCACCCGTGCCGGAAGGTGGTCCGCTCCACCCGCTCGTACCGGACCCTGCTGAGCCGCAGCAGCAGCCCGTAGCCGGGAGGTGCGTCGGCCAGGATCCGCGCCATCGCGTCGGCCGGCAGGCCGTCCGCCACCCAGGCCAGCAGGAACGGCACCAGCCGCACCGGGTACCCCGCCCCGGCCGCCTTCTCGGTCGCCGCGAAGTCCTCGACCGAGAACACCCGTTGCAGCAGCGGCAGCGCCTCGCGCTCCTCGTGCGCGAGGTGCGCCAGCAGCGCCGCGCGGGCGGAGGTCACGCAGACGTCGAGGGCGTTGCGGTGGTCGTCGCACGGGTGACCGACCATCGACCGGAAGCCGTCGGCGCAGGCCTCCAGGGCCGGGTCGATCCCGCCGTGCTCGGCCTCCATCGCCGCCAGCAGCGCGACCGCGTCGGGCTCGCCAGCGGCGACGGCCCGCTCGCGCAGCAGCGGCCACATCGCGGTGTCCTCCACCTCGTGGTGGTGGTGCAGCACCTCGCCGAACCGCTGCCAGCGACGTCGCAGGGCGGCCCAGGTGCCGGTCTCGTGCACGGGGGTCGTGCGGACCGCCTGCTCGAACCGGGCCAGGTCGCGGCGGAAGGCGTGGTGCATCACGTACATGCCCGCCTGGTCGTGCGGGCCCTCGGCCACGTGCGACTGGCCGGGCAGCGAGAGCTGGACGGGGTGGGTGCCGACGGCGGTCATGCGGGTCTCCTCGGGAGCAGCCGGACGCGGGTCGTCCGGACCGCCCCAGCGTGGGACGCCCGCCTTGCCCCGACCTTGTGCCGACCTCGGGACGACCGGCCGGTGGCAGGCCTACGTTGTGCTCGTGCGCCTCCACGTGCTCGGGACGACCCGCGTGTCGGACCCCGGCGTGGACGGCGGCACGGTGTCCCGCGAGGTGGGGGCGCGCAAGGCCCGAGCCGTGCTCGCCGCGCTGGCGCTGGACCCCGGTCAGCCGCTGTCCGCCGACGCCCTCGCCGACCTGGTCTGGGGCGGCTTCCCGCCGCGGGCGGCACACGGGGCCCTGCACTCCTACGTCTCCGGGCTGCGGTCCGCCCTGCGCGGGGTCCGGCCCGCCGACCGCGAGGGCTCGCCCATCCGCACGACCGACCGGGGGTACCAGCTCGAGGTCGAGGACGTCGACGCGCACGCCTTCGCCGCCGAGGTCGACGCGTGCGTGCGCGCGCTCGAGCCGCTCTCCGCGCTCCTGCGGGGCGAGGTCGCGCCCGCCGCACCTGCCCGCGACGAGGTCGCCGCGCTGCTCGACCGGCTCGAGACCGCGGAGTCGTGGTGGGCCGGCGAGCCCTACGCGGACCTGCCCGACCACCCCGTCGTCGAGGTGGAGCGTGCCGCCCTCGCCCGCCGTCGGTCGGCGGCGCTGGAGGCGCGCGCCGCCGCGCTGCTCGCGCTCGGAGACGACGCCGGCGCCCTGTCCTGGACGGCGGGTGGTGCAGCCGGACAGCCTCTGTCCGAACGGATCTGGACGCTGCACGCCCTCGCCCTCTACCGCTCCGGGCGTCAGGTCGAGGCGCTGGACGCGCTACGCACGCTGCGCACCGCACTGGCCGACGAGCTCGGGCTGGACCCCTCGGCCGCGGCCAGGTCCCTGGAGCAGGCGATCCTGCGCCAGGACGCCGCGCTGCGCGCGCCGGTGCTGGCCGGTGCCGTGCCCGGGCAGGCGCCCTCGCCGTCCCCGACGTCGTCCGCAGCCCCGCCCGACCGTGCGGTCCCCCCGTCTCCGGCGACCGGTGCCGAGTGGACGCCGGTCGGGCGCGAGCGTGAGCAGGCCGCCCTGCGAGGGCTGCTCGACCGGGCGACGCAGGGACGGACCGTCGTGGGCGTCGTGGTCGGCGAGCCCGGTGTCGGCAAGAGCGCCCTGCTGGCCGACCTGTCCCGCACCGCGGCCGGGTGCGGGTTCACGGTCGCGACGGGCCGCTGCTCGCAGGACGATGGCGCCCCGCCGCTGTGGCCGTTCCTGGCCGTCCTGCGCGGGCTCGACGCCGCGGTCAGCACCCTGGCCGACCTCGTGCCGGACGGCGCCGCCGCTCCAGCCTTCGACAGCTGGGAGCGGATCGCCGGCGAGGTGGTGTCCGCCGCCGGGAGGCGTCCGGTGCTGCTGGTGCTCGACGACCTGCACTGGGCCGACGAGTCGACGCACCGGGCGCTCGCCCACCTGGTGACGACGGTGCCGGACGACGTGCACCTGGCGGTGGTCGCGACCCGGCGGCCGCACCCGGAGCCGTCCGGCACGCTGGCGCGGGCCGCGGAGGCCCTCGCACGGCGGCAGTCGCTGCGGCTCGACCTCGCCGGGCTCGACCTGGCCGCCTCCTGCGAGCTGGTGCGGACGGTCAGCGCCGTCCCGGTCGACGTCGCGCAGGTCGAGCGGTGGCACCGCCGGTGCGGCGGGAACCCGTTCTACCTGGTCGAGCTCGCACGGCTCGGTCGCACCGACGAGCCCGCGGTCCCCGGCGGCGTCCTCGACGTCGTGCGGCGCAGGCTGGACGAGCTGCCGCCCGCGACCGAGGAGCTGCTGCGCGGCGCCGCCGTCGCCGGCCGGTCCTTCCCGGGCGCCCTGGTGGCCGCCGGGCCTCGACCGTCCGCCGGACGACGTGGCGGCGGCGCTGGAGCAGGCGGCCGCAGCGGGGTTGGTGCGCGAGACCGGCGCCGACAGCTGGGGTTTCGTCCACGCCCTCACCCGCGACGCCGTGCTGCAGACGCTGCCGGCGTCGCAGCGCGCGCGGCGGCACGCGCGTCTGGCCCAGCTGCTCGAGGGCTCACCCGAGGTGCGGGCGCTGGTGGAACCGGACGAGCGCACCGCCGAGCTGGCCCGACACTGGGCGCAGGCTGGGCCGAGCTACGCCGACCGCGCGTGGCCCGCCGCGCGCGACGCCGCCGACCAGGCCCGCTCGCTGTCGGCGCACACCGAGGCGACGCGGTTGCGGCGCGAGGCCGTCACGGCCCAGCGGCGCAGCACCGCATCCTCGGCGGCGGAGCGCTGGACCCTGCTGCTCGACCTCGCCGAGGACGCCGCCCGCGCCGCCGTCTGGACGGAGGTGGTCGCCGCCTCGCACGAGGCCGTGGGGCTCGGGCGCGAGCTCGCCGATCCCGAGCGGGTCGCCACCGCCGCGGCTGCGACCACCCGCTACACGCTGTGGACGCCGCACCAGTGGGGCGAGGTGTTCGAGGACGTCGTCGACGACCTGCGCTGGGCGCTGGCGACCTTGCCCAGCGAGGACTCCCCCGCCCGCTGCCGGCTGCTGCTCGCCCTGGCGGTCGAGCTCTACTACGACCGCGGCGCCGCCGCGGAGCGCGACGCGCTCGTGAACGCCGGCCTGGCCGCCGCCCGGCGCATCGGCGACGACGCGCTGCTGTGGTGGGCGGCGCGGGCCGCCTGGGTCGCGGCCTGGCGCCCGGACCGCACCGCCGACCAGGTGGGCTGGAGCGAGGAGGCCCTGGCCGCCGCCGAGCGGCTCGGCGACCCGGCCGCTGAGGCGGTGTCCGCGCTCGCCCTCGCGACCAACCGGATGGAGCTGGCAGGCCCGGGGGCCTGGCCCGAGCTCGCCGACCGGGCCGACGCGCTCGCCCGCCGGCACCGGTTGCCGTACGTGCTGATGGCGCGGCACCTGGTCGAGGTCGACCTGGCGGCGATGCGCGGCGACGCCGCAGCGGTGGAGCGCTCGCTGGCGGTCTACCGCGACGCCTCTCGCGACGTCGCCGTCCCCGGGCCCGACACCACCGACGGCGAGCTCGTCCTGGCCCGGATGTGGGACCCCTCCCTGGCAGCGGTGGCCGACGCGATGGTGGGGGTGCCGCTCGACCCGATGGTCTGGCCGATCCAGCACGCCGTGCTGGCCAGGACCGGACGGCGCGACGAGCTGGTCGCCGCACTGGCCGAGCACCCGCTCCCGGACCTCGGCGGGCTGTGGTCGAGCACCTGGACCCACTGCTGGGAGGCCGAGGCCGCAGCCGTGGCCGGCGACGTCGCCCGCGCTGCCCGGCTGCTGCCGCTGCTGCGCCCGTTCGCCGGCCGGATGTGCGTCGCCGGGATCGCGATCGCCCAGGGCCCGGTCGACGGCTACCTCGCGCTCGCCGCCGTCGCCGCCGGCGAGCAGGACGAGGCGGCGGCGCACGCCGACCGGGCGCTGGACCTGTCCCGGGAGTGGGGGCTGCCCGCCTACACCGGCTGGCTCGAGGCGCACCGCGCGTCGCTCGGCTTCTGAGCGACCACCCCGGCCGCGCGCCAGCCGGCCACGACGTCGGCCGCGTACGTCTCGAACGTCCGGCGCGCCCGGGCCACGGCGACCGCGGCAGCCGACGCGCCGAGCGCCGCCGTCAGCGCCAGCAGGACGACCTGCACGGTGCGGTGCGTGGCCGTCAGTCGCTCGTCGGCGAGGCCGCCGTCGAGGAAACCGGACACCAGGCTGACGCCGCAGGCGAGGCCGAGCAGGCCGGCGGCCACGACGCCGGTGCGGCGCCGGCGGCCCAGTGCCAGGACGACGAGCACGACCTGCGCGGCGACCATCGGCAGCGGTGCGGCGAGCCGGGCCTGCGGCCCCCACGCGTCGGCCCAGGAGCCGAGGCCGGTGGCCACCGACACCGCGCCGCCGGCCAGGTCGGCGGCCAGCACGGCGACGAGCGACGCGACCAGGGCGGTGCGCAGGCGGCCCGCAGGAGCGGGAGGGTGGAACGACATCGGATCACCTCGGGGTGCGGGTGCGCCGGGGCGGTCCCGGCGACGGCCGCCACGCTGACCGGACCGCCTTGCGAACGCCTTGCGCCGACCTTGGTCCTCGCCGCACGTGTATCTTCACCCACGACGACGACCGCCTCGGTCCGGCCGGCACCGCCGAGTGGCAGGCGTTCGTCCGCGACAGCGAGGGCAACCTGGTCGGCCTGGTCGAGCAGCGGCCGCAGGGCTGACCCTGGCGGCCGCGCTCAGCCGTCCAGGCCGCGCTCGGCGAGCCAGCGCCGGACCCGGGTCGGCGAGGCCTGCGCGAGCCAGGCCTCCTGCACCAGCTCGACCACCTCGTCGCGGGTGACCTCGTGCAGCCGTGACGCCCGGACGAGCACGGACGGGTGGCCGTCGAAGTGCGGGGTCGTGAACCACGGGGAGCCCGCGTCCTGCACCAGCGACTGCTTGTCGGCCTCGTCACCGACCCACAGCACGATCACGTCGTCGTAGGGCTCGCCCGTCGCGGGGTCGCACGCGTCCGGGCGCGCGGTGCGGAAGAAGACGAACGACCTGCCTCCCACCTGGTAGACCGCGTTCCCCTGCCGCTTGCCGTGCTCGACCTTCACGTGCGGCATCGCCGACGCGGCGTCGTGCACGTCGTCGGCGCGGGCGGGGCGAGGGGGCACCCGGACAGCCAAGCACGCGCGCGCGATGTCGGAGGGAAGGCCCGACAGCCCGACCCCTGGTGCGGTCCTCCTGGTCGATATCGCGCTGGGTGATATCGGGGCCTCTTCACGCTGACCGATATCACGCTGGGGGATATCGACCCGCGAGCAGACGTCCGGGGAGCCACCCGGCGTCGTGGACGATCGCCGGCGCCACGTGACTCCGTCCCGTGTATCGACCTCGTCGGTACGTCTCGAGATCGCTGCCTGCGGGCGCTCCTAGTCCCCGGCCTGCTCGCGCAGGTAGCGGCCGAAGTGGGGGACGGTGAAGGCGATCCGGCCGCGCTCGCCGGACCAGACCAGGCCCTTCTTCAGCAGCGCGTCGCGGGCCGGCGACAGCGACTGCGGCTTGCGGCCGAGGACGGCAGCCACCTCGGCGGTGGCCACCGGGCCGTCGCCGTCCGTGGCACCGAGATCCGCCATCGCGCGCATGTACTCGCGCTCGGCCGGCGTCGCCCGCTCGTACCGCGAGCCGAAGAACCCGACGGCGAGCTCGGACTGCGCGTCCGGGGCGGCCACCGCGACGTCGGCGGCGGTGATCGGCGAGCGCGGCGCGACGTCCCAGGCGACCTTGCCGTAGGCCTGGACGAAGTAGGGGTAGCCGTCGGTGGCGGCGTAGAGCGCCTCCAGGGCGTCGGCGTCGAACTCGGCGTCCTCCTCGGCGGCCGGCGTCACCAGCGCGCGGTCGGCCTCGCCGCGCTCGAGCCGGTCGATCCGCACGTAGCGGAACAGCCTCTCGCTGTACGACTTCGACGCCGACAGCACCGCCGGCAGGTGCGGCAGGCCCGCGCCGACGACGATCAGCGGCAGGCCCTGCTGGCTCAGCTCGTGCACGGCCGCGCACAGCGCGGAGACGTCGTCCGGCACGAGGTCCTGCATCTCGTCGACGAACAGCGCCACGCCCTTGCCCGTGGCGGCGGCCAGGCCGGCGACGTCGGTGAACAGCTCGACCAGGTCGATCTCGATGTCGCCGGAGTCGGCCCGGCCGACCGCGGCCGGGGCGTCGATGCCCGGGTGCCAGCGGTCGCGCAGCCGCGCGGCGCCCTTCCCCGCCGGGGCCTCGGACGCCCGCAGCGCGAACGCCTTGACCACGCCGAGGACCTCGTCGGACTCGCCGCGGTCGCGCACCGACAGCTCGCGGACGGCCTGGTGCACGGCGGCCGACAGCGGCCGGCGCAGCGGGGTGTCGGGTCGGGCCTCGAGCTTGCCGGTGCCCCACCCGCGCCGGACCGCGGCCGAGCGCAGCGAGTTCAGCAGCACGGTCTTGCCCACCCCGCGCAGGCCGGTGAGCACGAGCGAGCGCTCCGGCCGGCCGCGCGAGGCCCGCTCGAGCACGACGTCGAAGGCGTCGAGCTCGCGGTCGCGGCCGGCGAGCTCGGGCGGGCGCTGACCGGCGCCGGGGGCGTAGGGGTTCCTCACCGGGTCCATGATCGGACCGTATCCGGTTCTCTAGCGCAGACCGCAGACATCCGCAGAGAGCCTGATCGTGTCGTGTCGCGTGCTCAGGCGTCCTCGTCGTCGGGCTCGCCGTACCGCTGGTGGTCGACCTCGCGGTCGAGCACCCGACCGGCCACGTCGGCGGCGAGCTCGCGCATCTCGACCTGCGTGCCGCTCGGCTCGCGCGTGCTCACCTCGACCTGGACGACGTCGTTCAGGTGCTGGGTCCACACGTACCGCCGCAGGTAGGTGATCGGGCCGGTGCTCACGGTCCAGCGGTACTCCACCACCTGCGGGTCCTGCTCCCCCACCAGCTCGAAGGTGTCGACCCGCTCGCCCTGCGCCACCGACCGGCAGGCCACGGTGCGCGCCGTGACGCCGGCCAGCAGGTCGCGGGCGTCGTCGGCGTCCTCGAACCGCCAGACCCGGTGCGCCACGACCAGGTCCGGGGCCGGGCTGCCCTCCGGCACGCGGACGTCGACCGCGCGACCCAGCGACCAGGCCGGCGCACCGGGCAGCCCGGCCTGCTGGGTGACGTCGCACGGGTCGGGCGGCAACGGCACCGGGCGGTCGACCACCGGACCGGGCAGCTCGTCGCCCTCGATCAGCCCGGCCCGGCGCAGGTCGGTGGCCTCCGGGAGCACGGCGTCGACCACCGACTGCTCGGTGGGTGGCGTGGGGGGCGGACGCTCCGGCACGCCGCCGGTGCCCCCACCGGCTCCGTCCGCGGAGCAGGCCGCGAGGGAGCCGAGCACCACGAGGGCGGCGCACGCCGCCCCCGCGACGCGGGAGGGACGGGTCAATCCGGCACCGGGTCGCCGTCGCACGCCCACGGCAGCAGCGAGGTCAGGTAGCGAGCGGTGTCGTCGGCGCCGTCGCGGCCCTCCGGCACGGCGAACACCTCGACCGACAGGAACCGGTCGTCGCACACGAACCGCGCCAGCGCCTGGTCGCCGGACTGGTACGACACCCCGCCCCGGTCGGTGCCCGACTCGATCACCTGGTGGTCGGGGTTCTCCTCCAGGAGCGCCTCGACGCTGGTGGAGGCGCTGGCGAGGTCCTGCTCGGTGACGGTGAAGACGGAGTCGCCGTCGCCGTCCTCGACGCTGCAGACGAACAGCGCGGTCTCGCCGCCCCACTCACCGGTGGTGCGCGAGACCTCCAGGCCCTCGCGGCCGGTCATCAGCGCGACCGGGTCGCCGGGCACGCCGGGGCACAGGTACGAGCCCTCGGCACGGGTCGGGACGGGTGTCTCGACGTCCGGCCCGTCGGTGCAGCCGGAGAGCGCGACCAGCGCGAGCGCCGCGCCGAGGACGGCGGGGCGCAGCGCACGACCACGCAGGTCAGTCGTCGGCACCGGCGCGCCCACGACCTTCGTCGAAGGAGGAGTAGATGTCCGGTCCGAGCCCGGCGACGAAGTCGCCGACGTCGCTGGAGTTGACCCACTGCACGAAGTCGGCGCGCAGCGAGGCGTTGGAGCCCGGGTCGGCGAGGTCGCCACCGGCGAACCACGGGTACGGGTCGCCGTTCTGGTCGGTGGTCGACCCCTCCGGCAGGTGGTCCTCCAGCGCCAGCACCATCGCGATCTGCTGGTCGACGATCGCGGTCTGCTGCACGGTGAGGTTCTCGCCGTTCACGCGGTCGAGGTTGCCGGCGAAGGTCGCCCTCGGCGAAGTCCTTGCCCTGGCTGAGCGCCTGGTCGGCCAGGAAGCTGGTGAAGGTGCCGCCGGTGGGGATCAGGCCCGCGACGTCGCCGGCGAGCGAGATGTACTTCTTGGCCCGGTCGTCGGCGTCCTTCGCCTCGCCCTCGGTGCCGACCTCGAGGTTGCCGAGGACGTACCCGTTGAGCGAGGAGTTGTTGTACAGCGCCGAGCGCACCCCCGCGCCGTCGTCGCCGTCGTAGCCGTCGGCGGCCATCGAGAGCCGGTAGCCGTTCCACTCCCGGGCGGCGTTGCCGACCTGCTCGACGGCGTCGTCGTCGGTGAGCACCTCGCTGAGCACGTCGTTCAGGTCGTCGGCCGAGAAGCCCGCGCCCGGGGGCAGGCCGGTCGAGCCACGGGTCGGTGGCCTGCACGTCGTACCAGGTCGCGTCGCGGTCCTGGCCCTGGGCCACGGCGTCGACGTCGGTGATGTACGTGGCGAACATGTGCCCGAGGCTGTCCTTGCCGGCGTCCGGGATGGCGGGGTCGCCGTCGCGGTTCGCCAGCTCCTCGACCGTCTGCGACATCAGCCAGGCCGCCCGGGACGACATGTACGGGTCATCGGGGTCACGGTACGTCGTGGTCGCGGCGTCGAGCGCCTCGAACAGCGTGTTGCCGCCGTCGGGGTTCATCGTCCGGTCCTCGGCGAAGTAGCTGATCCGGTCGTCGTGCATGACGTTGTTCTCGTCGGTGCCCGCGAAGAAGTCGAG
Source organism: uncultured Actinomycetota bacterium (assembly GCA_963750285.1). Classification (GTDB taxonomy): domain Bacteria; phylum Actinomycetota; class Actinomycetes; order Actinomycetales; family CAWJMD01; genus JBBQSN01. Next base: position 57,380 of record CAVVQA010000006.1, read on the forward strand.
GGCGGCCTCGGGCGTGCGCCCCATCGCCGAGAACAGGCCGACGAACGGGTCGTAGAAGCCGTCCTCGGTGCTGGTGCCGAGGAGGGGGCGGTCGTCGCCCATCATCGGGCCCCACACCGGGCCGTACTCGCCCTCCTCCCGCTCGAACTCGTAGAGGTGGTCGCCGATGTCGGTGAGGAACCCGGCCTCGTAGGTGCCGAACCGCAGCGTCTGCGACAGCGCCCAGGACGCCATCCCGCGGTTCTCGGTGGCGTACTGCGCGAGCTTGGTGCCGTAGTCGTCGTCGAGGTACGACCCGTTGGTGGCGGTGGCGAGCGCGTTGCCGAACGTGGACATGAACGACTGCTGCAGGTCGCGCAGGTACTCGGTGATGTGCTGGTCCGACCCGTCGGGTGCGTCCGGCCAGTTCGGGTTCCGCATCCCGCCCTCGTCCCAGTCCTCGTAGACCTGGTTGAGGCGCTGGGCGACCGAGAGCGTGCCCTCGGGGCCGAGGTCGTCGAACATCGTGCCGAGGACGAAGTCGTCGTCGCTGTGCCGGCCGAGGATGGCGGCGAGGTCGTGCAGCCTCGCGAGCTCCTCGGGGCCGGCGCCGTCGGGCAGGTCGGCGAACAGCACGGCGAGCTGCTCGCCGATCATCCGGCGGGTGGACGAGGCGGTGTCGTACGGGATGTCGTAGCTGACGGTGCCGTTGAAGTCCTCGTCGCCGCCGTTGACCAGGATGGCGAGGTCGACCCGGTCGCCGAGCGCGGTGGCGGCGTCCTTGGCCTGGGTGACCTGGGCGGCCACGGCCGACAGCGAGGGCGCGCTGGTGACGGCGAGCGCCGCCGCGCTGCTGACGGTGCTCTGCTGGGTCTCCGCCGTGCTGGCGAAGGTGTTGATGGTGCTGACCACGCCCCGCAGGGCGCCGACGTCGATGCTGACCCGGACCATCAGGGCACCCTCCCCGCGATCTGGCCGGCGTCGGCCTTCCAGGCCTCCGGCCCCGGCACGAGCACCGTCTCGGGCTCGCTGGACCACTCGGTCTCGAGGTGCGTCTCGGCGTCGACGAAGGCCGTGCGCACGGTGCTGCCGATGCCGGTGAGGTCGGTGACGAACGCCGCGGCGTCCGGGGACTCCCACGCGCCGTCGGTGATCGACGAGCCCGCGCCGGACAGCGGGTTGCCGCCCTGGTACGAGAGCGCGTCGACGGCGTCCGACGCCGCGTTCTTCGCCCGCAGCCGCTTCGGCTTGAGCAGGTTCGGCTTCGCCTGCGGCTCTTCCTCTTCGCCCGCCATCGCGGATCCCCCTCTGCGCTCGGCGGCCCACCGACTCCGGTGCCGCACATGCCTGCCTGGCACCCTAACCAGGTCGCGCGGGCCCTCGCTGAGGTCGACCGCCCACCTGTGGACAACTCCCTCGGAGCGGCTCAGCCGGGCGGGTCCGGCGCGTCGCCGGGCTCCTGCGGGCGCGGCGCCGCGGCGTTCGGCGCACCGGGCTCGGCCGGTGCCCGCCGCACGGGGGCCCTCGCGGGGACGGCGGGCGCCGCCGGCACCTGCAACCACTCCCAGCCGCGGGAGGAGACCCGGATCGCCCGGCCGACCGGGGCGGTGCCGGCGACCGACCGCGGCAGACGGGTGGTGAACACGTCGCCGTCGGAGGCCGACCGCGGCGCCATCAGCACGCCCGTGCGGGCGCGGCGCATCGCGGCGGTCGGGCCGCGGTAGTACTGCTGCACCTCGTCGACCCCGCACGCGATCACGAGCGCGTCGACGTGGTCGCGCACCTGCTTGAGGTAGTCGTCGAGCACCGCCGACCAGCGGGTGGTCGGCGCCCATCACCTCGTAGTCGTCGACCACGACGATCCGCGAGCCCTGCTTGGTGCCGAGCACGGCCCGCAGGTCGTCCGGCGAGACGGTGTCGTCGAAGACCGCCTTCACGCCGCGGACGCCGGCGAGGTCGCGCAGCGGCGAGCGCCGCGGGGCCAGCACGACGGCCTGCCAGCGGCGGGCCAGGGCGTCGACGACCATCCCCTGCAGCAGCGTGCTGCGGCCCGAGCGGGGCGGGCCGGCGACCAGGAACCCGGGGCCGTCCTCGAGCACGTCGTGGGCGAGCAGGCCGAGGGTGTCGCCGCCGACGCCGACCAGCAGCTCGCTCGGCGCCAGCGGGGTGCGCGACAGCCGGTGGGCGTCCACCGAGGAGATCGTGGTGGGCAGCTCGTCGACCCGCGCGGGCCGCACCTGCGGCGGCAGGTCGCCGGCGGCAGCGGTGGCCTGGCGGGCCAGGGCCTGCAGGGCGGCCACCTGCGCGGTGCCGGCGGGGTCGTCGTCGAGCAGAGCCACCTGCACCTCGGTGGGTCCGACGGCGCGGAACGCGCGACCCTCGGGCATCGAGGCCGGGACGTCCTTGGGCCGCATGCCGATGAGGGAGTAGTCCTCGGCCTGCGCCAGGCGCAGCACGACGCGGTCCTCGAGCAGGGTCGACATCCGTCCGGTGACCAGGGACCGGTCGCCCGAGACGACGAACCGCAGCCCGACGGCCGCGCCCTCGCGCATCAGGACGGTGACCTGCTCGACCAGCGTGCCGGAGTCGACCTGCTCGTACGCCGCGACGAACCCCTCCCAGCGGTCGAGCAGCACCACCAGGTACGGCAGCCGCTCGTCGGGGCGGCCGTCGGCGGCCACCGCCCGGCGCTGCTCGGCGACGTCGGCGAAGCCCTGCTCGGCCAGCAGCGTCTGCCGCCGGGCGACCTCGCGGCCGAGCAGCGCGACCAGGCGCCGCACCCGGTCCTGCTGGTCGCGGCTGACGACGGCGCCGACGTGCGGCAGCGCCACCAGCGGCAGCAGCGCGTTGTTGCCGCAGTCGATCCCGTACAGGTGCAGGTCGCGTGGCGACACGGCGTCGGCCACCGCTCCCGCGACCACCCGCAGCGCGCTGGAGCGCCCGGACCGGGGCTGGCCGGCGAAGGCGAGGTGGCCGCCGCGCTCGACGTCCCAGGTCATCGGGTCCTGCCGCTGCTCGCGCGGGTGGTCGCCGAGCCCGATCGGCAGCGGCGGCACCACGCCCACGACCGGGGCGTCGCCCGGCTCGCGGTCGCGCCACAGGTCGGCGAGCACCACCCGGTCGGGCAGGGCGGGCAGCCAGGGGCTGGGCGGGGCGTGCACGTCCATCTCGTCGCCGGCCGCGGTGATCGCCGTGACCAGGGCGCGCAGGTCGGTGGGGACCGAGATGTCGTCGTCGTCGCCGGAGGCCTCGCGCACGACCGCGGTGCCCATCGAGGCCCACTCCACCTCGCGCAGCCGCACCTCGGCGGCGTCGTCCTCGCCGCGCGGGCGGCCGCCGACGCGCGAGGACTGGAACGGCACCAGCGAGGCGTGCCCGGTGCGGACCAGCGCGCGGCCCGGTGTCGACTGCGAGATGAGCGCGGCGTCGTTGGCGTCGATGACGTCCTGGCTGTCACCGACGTCGGTGACCCGCAGCGCGATCCGCAGGTTGGTGTTCGACTTGATCTCGGCGGTGACCACCCCGGCCGGGCGCTGGGTCGCGAGGATCAGGTGCACGCCGAGCGAGCGCCCCCGGCGGGCGATGTCGACCAGGCCGGTGACGAAGTCGGGCAGCTCGGAGACCAGCGCGGCGAACTCGTCGATGACGATGAGCAGCCGCGGCATCGGCCCGTCGTCGGGCTGCTTCGGCGGCCAGGTAGTCCTCGATGTCCTTCGCGCCCGCCGCGGCCAGCTGGTGCTCGCGCCGGCGCAGCTCGGCACCGAGGCTCTCCAGCGCCCGCCCGGTGAGGTGGCCGTCGAGGTCGGTGACCATGCCGACGGTGTGCGGGAGGTCCTTGCAGTCCTTGAACGCCGCGCCGCCCTTGTAGTCGACGAGCACGAAGGTCATCTCGTCCGGGCGGTTGCCCACGGCGAGCGAGGCGATCAGGGTCTGCAGCAGCTCGGACTTGCCGGAGCCGGTGGTGCCGGCCACCAGCCCGTGCGGGCCGTCGCGGCGGATGTCGAGCTCGAACGGCCCGGCGGCACCCTCGCCGATGACCGCCGCCGTGGTGCGGCCCCCGCGCCGCCACACCGCCTCGATCCGCTCGGGCGTGGGCGGGTCGAGCCGCAGCACCTCGAGCAGCCGGCTGGAGGTCGGCACGCTGGAGGCCGGGCCCACCTGGCTGACGTCCTTGACCGGGGCGAGCGCCCGCGCGACCCGCTCGCACCAGGCGGTGGAGACCAGGTCCGGCCGCACGCCGTCGGTGCTGGCGCCGCCGGTGACGTCGACCCGCAGCCGCCCGGCGTCGTCCGGGTCGGGACCGACGACGGCGCGGCACTCCTCGGGCAGCAGCCGGACGTCGGCGTCGAGGCAGCAGAACTGGATGCCGTGGGCAGGGCCCTGCCGCAGCAGGGTGACCATGCCGTTGCGCAGCCGCAGCTCGCGGGCGCCGTCGAGCACCACGAGGACGGGGTCGAAGTCCTCGGCCTCGGCGCCCTTGTCGGCCCGCTCGCGCCGGCTCTCCAGCAGCGCGAGCAGCTCGCCGATCCGGCGGCCGGTGGTCTGCTCGTCCGAGCCGACCCGGGCCAGCACCGGCGACTCGGCGTCGGCCCGCGCGTGCGGCAGCCAGCGCACGAACTGCCAGTCGGCGGCCGGGTCGTCGGTCTTCTCCTCCGCGCCGTCCCGGCCGCCCGCCTGCTCGGCCGGGGTGTCGACGAGGACGACGACCTGGACGTCGGCGGGGCTGTGCAGCGCCGCGACCTGGGCGACCACCCAGCGGGCCAGCCGCCGCGGGCGCGACCCGGGCCCGGCGATGCCGATCACGCCGAGGCCGACCAGCGGCAGGGTGACCGGGACGTCCGGCGCGGTCCAGGAGATCGGCCCCTGGTGCGCCTCGCGGGCGGGGTCGCGCAGCACGACCTCGCTCGGGGTGTCGGCCGTCCCGACCCGCGCGACCATCCAGTCCGGGTGGCCGCGCCGGCGTTCCCACAGCCGGGCCCGCGGCCCGGTGGCCATCAGCAGGACCTCGGCCGGGTCGGGCGCGTCGGTGCGCCGGGCGGTGCGCTCGACCACGAGCGCCTGGTGCGCCTCCTCCTCGATCGCGAGGGTGCGCTCCTCGTGCTCGGCGACCTGGGTCTTGTACCGGATCTTCTGGCTGCGCCGGCCCTGGGTGAAGTTCGCGATCATCATCACCGGCGACATCGCGACGAACATCAGCGTGTACGGCGAGCGCGTCATCGCGTACATGCCGGCGCCCATGAAGATGGGCGCGATCACCATCAGGAACGGCAGCGGCATCTTCTCCGGGCGGGTGGGCAGCCGCGGCAGGCTGAACTCGGTCTTGCGCGGCTCGGGCAGCAGCCGGGGCGGGCGGTTGTAGTCCAGCGTCGCGCCGCCGGGGCTCGGCGACAGCGAGGCGTCGGCCGGGCGGACGTCGGTGAGCTCGAGCATCACCGCGCCGACCGTCATCGCGTCGCCGGGGGTCCACGGCGTGCCCTCGGCGCTGACGGGCGTGCGGTCGACCTCCAGCAGCGCGCGCTCGTCGGCCGGGTCGACGGTGCGGTGCGGCGTGCGCACCTGGCTGAGCTGCTCGTCCGAGACCTGGCGCTTGCGCCGGCGACGGAACCGGCGCTTCTTCTCCGGTGCCGGCGCGACCCGCTCGCTCACCACGATCGGCCCGGACAGCGGACGGCGGCGGCCGGGTGCGGGCAGGGTGCGGTCGGCGACGGCGGCGTCGGCGCGCACCACGACCTCGCCGTCCAGGCCGACCACCACGGTGGCGACCCGGTCGGGCAGGTCGGGGTCGTCGAGGCGCAGGTCGCTGCCGGCCGCGGAGCCGAGGGCGTACTCGCCGACGCCGAGCCGGTGCACGACCCCGGCGCCCGGCCCGGACGCGACCCGGACCTCGACGGTGCCGTCCGGCTCGACCAGCACGTCGGGCACGGCGCCGCCCACGCCGACCACGACACCGTGCCGCAGCGGGGAGCCGGCCACCTTCTGGTCGGGCGGCAGCGACTCGGGCACCGAGGTGCAGCGGCGGCGCCGGGGCGGTGACGGCCCCGACGGTGGCCGACGAGCCGACCACGCCCAGGTGCGCGCGCTGGTGCGTCAGCGCCTCGGGCACCGCCACGCCGAGGTGCTCGGCCAGGCGGCGGGCGAGGTCGGCGACCGACGCGTCGTCCTCGCAGTCCACGGCGACGTCGACGCGGGCGGCGGGGTCCGCCGGGCGGCGGGAGTCGACCGCGGTGAGGAGCAGGCGCACGTCAGGCCGAGCGGTGGCGGTACCCGGGAGCCAGCTGGCCGACGAGGGCGTCGGTCTCCGGCTCGGTGACGCCGACCCGGCGCTGCGCCAGGGCCGCGTGCATCTCGTCGGCGACGGCCGAGGCGCTGACCGGGTCGTCGCCGCCGAGCAGCCGCAGCAGGTCGCGCCACAGCACCTCGGAGGTGGGCACCAGCCGCAGGCCCTGCCGCAGCGCCTCCTCGGCCCGGTCGCGCCGGCCCTCGGCGGCGGTCAGCGCGGCCACCCGCCGGGCGACGGCGGTGCCGAGCACCCGCGCGTCGCGCGCGCCGCGGTGGAAGGCCAGCCAGCCGTAGCGGCCGGGCGACGGGGGCGTCGAACGCCTCGCCGCGCACCAGCGCCAGGCCGGTGCTCAGGTCGTCGCGCTCGAGCGGGCCGCCGGCGCGCGCCGCGCGGGCGGCGAGCTCGGCGTGGTCGCTGCGCACGTCGGCCGCGAGGTGCCAGCGGCCGTCGTCGCCGAGGTGCAGCCGCTCGGCGCCGTCCGGCGTGCGCCCGAGCCAGGTCTGGGCGTCGCGGACGGTCGCCTCGACGACGTCGTCGCTGACGCCGCGCGGCCACAGCGCGGCCCGCAGCACGGCGTCGTGCAGGCCGTCGGTGTGCAGCGCGGCCGCGACCACGACCTCGGTGAGCAGCGGGACGCGGTCGGGGTCGACCGGGCCGGGCGCCTGCACGGTGACCGGGCCGAGCAGCCCCACCTGCACCGCCACCGGCTGGTCGAGGTCGAGCAGGGCGGCGGCCGGGTCGGCGGCGGCGGCGGACCCGGGGTCGTCGTGGCCGAGGACCTCCTGCACCGCGCCGCGCGGGGACAGCGCGGCGACCACGGTGGCGGCCTCCTCGCGGCGCGCGTCGGCCTCGCCCACCAGCGACGCCAGCTCGGCGTAGGCGGCGGGGGCCAGGCGGCGGGCCTGCCCGTGCACGCCGAGCACGCCGAGGTCGATCCGGTCGGTGGCGTCGAGCACGAACCGCCAGCGGGCGGTGGGCAGGTCGCCCACGGTGACGACCGCGAGCGGGGTGCGGCCGTGGCCCACCAGCTGCTGCAGCCGGCCGGCCTGGTCGGTGCTGGGCGTGGCGGCGAGCAGCAGCACCCGCGGCCGGATCGGGCCGCCGACCCCGCGCGCGATCCGGCCCGACAGCACGCCGTCGACGCCGAGCGCGCCCAGCATCGCGGTGTGCGCGGCCGAGGTGCGCTCGAGCTCGGGCAGCAGGTCGTCGAGCGCCGCCACCTGGGTGAGGTGCTCGGGGGCCACGCCGGTGAGGTCGTCGGAGAACCCCACGAGGGTGACCTCGACGCCGTCGGACCAGGCGTTGGTGGCCAGCTCGACCGCCATCGACGCGGCGGCCTCGCGCGCGGCGACCAGGTCGCCGCCGAGGGCGACCAGGCCCGGAGCGGCCTCGAGGTCGACGAGGATCTCGTAGCCGGCGGTGCTGGCGGCGTTGACGAGCGCGGGGTACGGCGCGGGGGCGGTGGCGACGTCGTCGGGCACGTCGGCGCCGGCGACCTGCCACGACCGGCCGCTCTCGGTGACGGTCCACGGCGCGGGCGGCTCGTGACCGGACGGTGCGGTGAGGTGCAGCACGACCTGCTCGCGGGAGGCGAAGACCAGCGCGACCTCGGGCAGCGGCAGGCCGTCGGCGGCGCGGCTGGCGGCCAGCGAGCGCAGGGCGCGGTCGACCAGGCCGGCGAGGTCGCCGTCGGCCGCGAGCCGGACCCGCTGCTCGCCCTCGCCGGGCGCGCCGTACGGACCGCGGCGGCCGGTGAGCGCCACCAGGACGCCGGCGAGCAGCAGCCCGCCACCGAGCAGCGAGCGCTCGAGGTCGCGGCCCTGCTCGGTGTCGCGGTGGTCGAGGCGGTGGCGGACACGGTGCCGGTGGCCTGCTCGGCGACGGCCGGGGAGGCAGGGGCCGGGGCGGCCGGTGCGGCGGGCACGGACGGGGCGGCGGGCACGGACGGGACGGCCGGTGCGGCCGGGACGGCGGGCTCGACCACGGTCAGACCCGGACCGGTGGCGTCGGCCGGCATCCGCATCACCCAGCCCGGGTAGATCAGGTCGGCGTCGACGAGCGTGCGGCCGTCGGGCTGCACCCGCTCGTGGTTGAGCTGGTAGAGCTCCTTGTAGCGCAGCGGGTCGCCGAGGGTGCGCTCGGCGATGTCCCAGAGGGTGTCGTGGTGGCGGCCGTTCGGCGGCTGCACCGTGTAGTAGACCTCGGACTGCACCGCGCCGGCGTCGTCGCTGGCCTGCTCGGTGGCCGCGGCCTCCGCGGCGGCCTGCTGCTGGGCGATCTGCATCGCCTGCGCCTGGTAGCGCGAGCCCCAGGCGTCCTCCGCCGCGGCGCTGATGCCCGGCGTGCTCGTCGGGCCCGTCGAGATCGCCCCGGTGGGGGCGAGCGAGGCGGTGCCGGCCAGGAGCAGGGCGGCCGCGACCAGCTTGCGGGCCAGGTGCTGGCTGCCGCCGCCGAACGGGACCGCGCCCGGCAGGCCGTCGCCGCTGCGCGCCGCACGGAGCTCGACCAGCAGGCACACCACGAAGTGCGCCCAGACCGCCCACACCACGATCGCGACGACCTTGAGCACGACCTCGACCGAGATGTCGGCGGTGAGCCACTCCCGCGACGGCAGCGAGGTGGGGAGCGGGTTGCCGACCACGAGCACGAGCAGGGCCGGGACGCCGAGCGCCACCGCGAGCGTGCCGAGCACGGCGAGGGCGCCGCGGACGCGCTCGCCCCGGCGGGTGGCGGCGTCGGGCCCGCTGACCGGGAGCCTGCTGGTGGGCTGGAAGCCGGTGGTCATGGTCGTCCCCCTCGGTCGGACCGCTCCATCATGACGGACGCGGCCGGATTCGTCTGACGCAGCAGGACCCGCGCCCCCGTGGGGGAACGCGGGTCCTGCCGGTGGTCGTGCTCGTCTCGAGCGATCGGGCCCGCGCTCAGCCGATCGGTGCGACCGGCGCCAGCATCGGCGCCTCGCGCACGCCGTTGACCTGCGCGTTGTTGTTGTGGTTGGTCGCGACGTCGGACGCCGCCATCGCCAGGGTGGTCTCGAACTGGACCAGGGCGGGCTTGAAGGCGGCCCACGCGTCGCGGAAGGTGGTCGCGTTCGGGCTCTCCCAGACGGCGCCGTTCAGGTCGCGGTCCGTGGACTTCTGGATCTCGTTGGCCAGCATCACGTTGTTCTTCAGCGTGTTGTACAGGGCCTCGAGCGTCTGGAGCTCAGCGGTCAGTGCCATGGGTGGTCCCCCTCACTCGGTGCGCCCCACCCGGCGTGGAGCACGAAAGGCTGACGAGCCGACCCTAGACGACCTCCGCGCACCCCCGCTGGGACCGTCCCCAGGCCTGTGGACAACCGGTCGACGGGCGCCTCGACCGGGCCTGCGCGTCAGGGGACGACGATGGTCTGCACCTCGGTAGACGGGCTGGTCGATCTGCTGGTCGCGGGTGAAGGCGCCGAGGGTCGATCCCAGCCGCCGCCGGCCTGGTACTCGACCACCCAGCGGGCCTCGACCTGCACCGGGTAGACCCCGCGGCTGCGGTGCGCCGAGGAGCGGGTCCACCGCCACCAGCACGCGTCCGGGTGGTCGTGAGGCGGGTCTCGCCGACGCGCGACGTTGTCGCCGCCGCCCGGGCACGCGACCGACGGGGGTCGGGACGGGTGCCGGTCGGCTACGCGACCAGCTCGGTCATCCGGGCCCGCATCGACACCGTGCCGATGCCGGGGCCGGTCACCGTGATGGTGTCGCCGGTGCGCTGCGACGGCGGGACGTAGAACGCGACGTCCTGCCCGACCCGCGGCGGTCTCCGAGGGCGAGGTGGCGGCGAACGGCTCCGGGATCTGGCGCTGGTTGCGCTGCGCCGGCGAGCAGGACGGCCTGGTTCGGGGTGAGCCGGGTCGGGCGTGCTGGGTCGCAGGAGGTACTCGGGCTCCTGGGAGAACTCCATCGGCCCGTCCGGCTGCTGGCGTCCGGGGTCGATGCCGCGGACCAGGCACGTCCGCAGCCACCAGCTCCCGGGCTGCGGCCGGCCGTCCTCGTCCAGCTCGTCCGGCGGTGTGCCGGGGCGGACGGAAGTCCTCGGGGACGGGCTCGTGCCAGCAGTCCGGTACCGGGTCGGCGCCGAGGATCTCGGCGTAGGACGCGGTCGCGCCGCGGTGCGCCGCGGCAGGTCATGCCGTACGAGCCGTTGCCGGCGTACAGGCTGCAGGTGCGCACCTGCCGCTGCACGGGGACGTCGGGCGCCGGCTGCGTGGGCTGCCGGTCGACTCGGTGCGGCCGGCGGGCGGCGGCGGGTCGAAGCCCCGCTCCCCGGGGGCGGCCAGCGCCGCCGGGCGCCGAGCGCGAGCGCAGCACCGAGGCACAGCGACCGCCGCCCGGCGAACCGCGTGGCTGTCGCTGCGACCGCGCATCAGAACGGCACCTCCTGGATCGTGACGCCGTCGCAGCCGGGAGCGTGGGGCGTCGTCGTAGACCCCGCGGACCAGCCAGGTGCCGTCGACGTTGTCGACGACGCGACGTGGCGGTCACCTCGCGGGCTTGACCGGCTCGCCCGTGGCGGGGTCCTGCGCGTAGCCGGCGTTGTACAGGCAGAGCGCGACGTCCTTGCGCTCGGCGGTGTCGGTCTGCAGCCCGACCGGGGTGAACGGGACGGGCCCGGGGTACGTCAGGCCCGCCTCGTCCGACATCGCCCGGGCATGCGGGCCACCAGCTGCCGGGGAGGCGAATGTCGTCGACCTCGGGGACTGTGGGGTCGCCGCCGTTGTTGACCGCCAGCGCGTAGCCGCGCAGGTAGCCGCGCAGCGCCTCGACGGCGGGGTCGTCCTCCAGCGGCGAGAGCGGCAGCGACACCGAGGGGGAGGGGGAGGGCTGCGGCCGGCGGTGCGAGGCCGACGTGGAGGTGGGGCTACCGCTCGGGGTGACGGGCGTGACCGGCTCGGGGTCGGCGGTGCACGCGGCGAGCGCGGCGGTGGCACACGGGCAGCAGCAGACCCCCCACACCAGCCCTGCTCGCACGGTGTATCCCTGCTCCCCTGGCACCCGGCAGCGCCCGGGAGAGGGTAGCGGAGCACGGCGCCGAGTGCCCACCTCGTCCCCGTTCGACCCTTCGGCGCAGGGGTCGCTCAGCGCCTCCGTCGTCGACGCCCTCGTAGGGCCGCGCCTTGCCGTCGCCCGCCGCGGGCAGCGATACCGACGCCGACCAGCCCGAGCAGCGTGGCCGGGATCTCCAGCTCGACCCGGGTCCGCACCACGAGCCGGCGCGCGTCGGTGGCGGAGACCGCCTGGACAGCTGCGAACGTGCAGCGGGTGACCACGCCCGCGGCCTCCACCGAGGCGCAGTAGGCCTCCACCCTGCGCCGGGCCTCGTCCTCGTCCAGCCGGAGCTGGGGGTCCTCCAGCACGATCGCCGACGCGCCGGCCCGGGCGGCCTCCTCGGCGTACGCGACCGCCCGTCCGCGGGCGTTGAGCTGGCGGGAGGCGTCGAGCACCAGCCCGCCGAGCAGGAGCAGGACGAAGACCAGGATCGGGACCGCGGGCGCGATCGTGCCGGCGTCGTCGCCCGGCCGCGGCACCACCCGGCGCGCGCAGCGCCGCGAGCGGCCCGCTCACCGGACACCCCGGTTGGGGTCCAGCGGGCTGGAGAAGGTGGCCTCGACCGTCACCGAGCCGGGCATGCCGACGGCCAGGTCGTCCATCGGGTAGCTGCACCGGGCCGTCACGGTGACCGGCTGGCCCGGCACGAACACCAGGATCGGGTCGACCTCGAGGGAGTCCAGGCAGGGCAGCGACGACTCCTCGACGGCGCGGACGAGCGCGTCGCGGGCGGCCTGCTCGAGCGGCGACGGCGGTGCGCTCCTGGGTGGCGGCGCGGGCGGCGTCGCGCACGCCGGAGTCGAAGGTGCCGTTGACCAGGGCCAGCCGCCCGTAGGCGGCCACCAGCGCGATGACCAGCAGGATCATCGGGAACAGGATCACCAGCTCGACCGAGATCGCGCCGGCCTCGCGGTGGGCGCGACCGGGTCCGGGCGGGGTGACCTGCGACGCAGCCGGCTCACCGGTCGCCCTCGAACCGCTCGATCGTGCCGGAGGCGACCTCGCTGACCTCGAGCTCCAGGCCCGGCACCAGCGTGATCACCCGTCCGGTGACGCGCACCTCGACCTGGCCCGCGGCGCCGTCGTAGTCGACCTCGGCCACGGGGTCGAGCAGCGACTCGCGCCCGACCGCGACGGCGAAGTCCTCGGCCTTGGCCTCCGCCATCGGCGTGAGGTCGAGGGCCATCTGCTCGGTCTGCCCGAGGCGCATCAGGGCGACGCCCTCGCGGGCGGCCTGGACGGCGACGGTGCGGCCGTAGAAGTACAGGCCGGACTGGATGCCGAAGAAGATGAGCAGCACCAGGCCCGGAGCGACGATCGACATCTCCAGCGCCGAGGCGCCGGAGTCCCCGCGCAGCGCGAGACGTCGCGCGACGGGACGCGGCGCTACGGGGCGCAGCCGGGAGATCCGACGGGCTGGTTCGCGCACTGCTCGAGCTGGGCCGTCTTGTCGTCGACGACGTTGTAGATGACGCCGCCGATCACGGACGCGGCCACGACGACCACCGCCGCGATGATGGCCCACTCCAGCGCCGAGGCGCCGAGGTCTCCGCGCAGCGCCGCCGCGCGCTCCCGCAGGGCTCTGATGATGCGTGCCACCGTGTCTGGTCTCCCCCACTCGTGCGACGTGCTGATCGGCACCGACGGTAACACCTCGGGCGCAACCGGACGCGGGTCGCGAACCGGGCTCACCTGCACGGACGTGCCTCTCACTGGTTCGACAGCAGCTGCGAGACCGCCGGGTAGGCGAGGAAGACCAGGAACGCCGCGCAGATGAGCATCTGCGCCACCAGCATCGACTGCGAGCGCTCGCCGGCCTCGCCCTCGGACTCGGCCATCTCCTTGCGGCGCAGGGTGGCGGCGCGGGCCGACAGCGAGGCGCGGATCTTGGCGCCGTCGTCGGCCGCCAGCCCGAGCGCGCCGGACATGTCGCGCAGCTCCTCGATGCCGATCTCGTCGCCGAGCTCGCCCAGCGCGGCCCACGGGGTGGTGCCGAACAGCCGGGCGTTGGCCAGCGCCTGCCGGATGCGCACGAGCGACCAGTGGTCGCTGATCGTGGACGCGGCCAGCAGCGCCTCGGGCAGGCCGCGGCCGCCGGCGAGGTTCATCGCGACCAGGTCGAGGAAGGCGCCGACGACGCGGCGGAAGTCGCGGCGGCGCTGCTCGGCCTCGCCGCGCAGCGCGAGGTCGGGCAGGAAGAACCCGAACAGCCCGAGGACGACCGCGAGGAGCACCGGCGCCGCCACCGGCAGCGGGACGCCGGACACCCGCAGCACGCCCCACACGATCGGGCTCAGCAGGAACAGGCCGAGGCCGAGCAGCACCTTGGTGGCGAGGAACTGGCCCACGGTCCGGTTCATCACGGCGAGGTCGGAGCGGGTGCGGCCGATGCCCCACTGCCGCTCGGCCGCGCGCACCTCGATCCAGTCGGCCAGCCGGTTCTGCAGCCGCTCGACCTGGCCGGCGCCCGCGCTGACGGCGCCCTGCTGGCTCTGGGTGAGGGTGTGGGTGCGCATCGACCGCTGCCCGGCGTCGATCCGCGCGACCATCGCGCCGACGCCCGGCCGCGGGCGCACGAACACCCGGACCAGGGCGTACAGCCCGAGGCCGACGACGGCGCCGGCCAGCAGCGACTCGAGGATCATGCGCCCGCCTCGTCCAGCGCGGCGTCGCGGTCGGTGCTGCGCACCACGAGGAACCGCTCGGCGGTGACGGCCCGCGCCAGCCGGCGCAGCCACATCAGCCCGGCGAGCAGCAGGGCGGCCACGATCAGCAGCACCATCTGGCCGGCGAGGCTGCTGTACGGCTCGACGTACGCGCGGTTGAGCACGGCGAGCAGCCCGCCCACACCGAGCACGATCGCCAGCACGATCCGGACGCTGCGGCGGATGCTGCGGCGGCCGGCCTCGACCCGGCGGCGCATGTCGAGCTCCTCGCGGGTGGAGACCGCGAGCGCCGAGAGCACGTCGTGCAGGCCGGGCCCGCGCAGCCGGGAGTTCAGCACCAGCGCGGCCACGACGGTGTCGGCGCTGGGGTCGTCGAGGTCCTCGGCGAACGCCAGCAGCGCGTCCGGCAGCGGCTCGCGGATGCGCAGCCGGTCGACCAGCAGGTTGAGCGCGGGACGGATCACCGGCGGCGTGGCGGCGACGCTGGACGGGATCGCCTGCTCCAGACCGATCGCGCCGGCGATGGTGTCGCGCAGCGACTCGGTCCAGGTGGCCAGCGCCTCCAGCCGGGCGATGCCGACCTGCTCGGCCTTGGCCGACCCGACGATGCGGTCCCAGTACGTGACCAGCAGGAACCCGGAGACCGCCACGACCGGCCACCGGGTGAGCGCGAGCAGGACGATCGCGGCCACCGCGCCGTACAGCGCGCGCTGCAGCAGCGGGCGCCCGCCCACGACCGAGCGCAGCAGCGGCGGCTTCGACGGGTCGCGGGCCGGCAGCCCGGTGAAGGCCAGGACGACCGCGAGGACGCCGAGGCCCAGCAACCCGCCCGCGGCCAGCGCCAGCAGGGTGCTCGAGCCGGTCACGGCCGGCTCCGCCCGCTCACGCCCACCGCGCGATCGTCGAGGGCTCGTAGCCGTGCGCCACGAGGTCGGGCAGGCACTCGATCGAGGCGTGCGCCCGCGCGACGCCACCGGACGGCGGGGTCATGAACACCTCGCTCGACAGCACCCGGCCGTCGACGCCGGTGACCTCGCGCACCGACTCGACGTGGCGGCGCAGGACGCCGCCCGAGTCGTACTCGTTCACCTTCTTGACGAAGACGACGAAGTTGATCGAGCCGGCGATCAGCATGTGGGTGGCCTCGACCGGCAGGTTCTCCTCCGCCTGCAGGGCGTAGGTGCCGATCCGGTTGAACACCTCCATCGAGGAGTTCGCGTGGATGGTCGACAGCGAGCCGTCGTTGCCCTGGCTCATCGCGTTGAGCATCGTGACGATCTCGTCGCCCAGGACCTCGCCGACGATGACCCGCGACGGGTTCATCCGCAGGCTGCGCCGCACCAGCTCGGCCATCGAGACCCCGCCCGCGCCCTCGGAGTTCGGCAGCCGCTCCTCGAACGCCACCACGTTGGGGTGCAGGTCGACGAAGTGCTCCAGGCCGAGCTCCATCGACCGCTCGACGGTGACCAGCCGCTCGACGGAGGGGATCTCGTTGGCGAGCGCCCGCAGCAGCGTGGTCTTCCCGGCGTTGGTGGCGCCCGCGATCATGATGTTCTTGCGCGCGCGCACCGCGGCCCGCAGGAACGACGCGAGCTCCTCGCTCATCGTCCCGGTGCCGACCAGGTCGGACAGGAACACCTTGCCCAGCCGCGAGCGCCGGATGCTCAGCGACGGCCGCGCGCAGACGCCCATCACCGCCGACAGCCGCGAGCCGTCCGGCAGCCGCAGGTCGAGCTGGGGGTTGGCCGAGTCGAAGGGGCGCGAGGTGAGGCCGACGTTGGCGGCGAGCACCTGGATGAGCTCGATCAGGTCGTCGTCGGAATCCGCCACCGGCGGGTGCCGCTCCTCGCGGCCGTCGGCGTAGCCGACGAACACCTGGTCGCACCCGTTGATGTCGACGTTCTCGACGTCGGGGTCCTCCAGGAGCGGCTGCAGCCGGCCCACGCCGAACAGCGCCGCGTGGATCGCGCCCGCCGTGTGCTCCTCCGCCTCGGCCGTCAGAGGGGTTCTGCCCGAGGCGATCTCAGCGCGAGCGTGGTCCTCGAGCACCTGCACGATGAGCGAGCGGGCGAACTGGCGCTCGTCCTCCGGGGACATCGGCGAGCGGCCGGAGACCTCGTCGCGGCGACGCTGCTGGTTGAGCCGCTGCGCCACGCGGGAGCGCAGCTCGCGGACCAGCTCGTTGTCGATGCTCACCCCTGACCTCCACGACGTCCGTTGGTGCGCAACGACCTCCGGGTCGGAAGGCCGTCGGCATCGGTGTCCCCGGCCTTCTCCCCCGCCGGCACGGAGGTCTGGTCGGGCACCGGCAGGTGGTCGGGCACCGGCTGCGGCACCGAGACCGCCACGGGGGCAGGCAGGCTCGCCGCGATCGTGGTGACGACGCGGCGTCCGGAGCGCACCAGCAGCGTGCGCTCGGGCCTGCTGACCGGCTCGCCCGCGAACAGCGCCGCGCCGGAGGCGTCGTCGGCGAGGTGCCCGAGCATCTCGACGCTGGGCACGAGGTTCTGGATGCCGGAGGCGACCTGGAGCACGTCTCGCTCGGCCTTGGCCGGCGCCACGATCACCACGCCGACGCGGGGGCGGCGTCCGCTCGCGCCGACCAGGACGGGGTCGAGCGTGCGCAGCCGCTCGCGGGCGTGGACCACGCCGGAGACGCTCAGCCGCAGCACGCACACGACCAGGTCGGAGGCCTGCGCGAGCGGGAGGTGCACCGACTGCGAGTGCAGCCGGCCGGCGTCGACGACCACGTCCGCGTCCGGCAGCGAGTGCAGCGCGCCGGCCAGCGATCCCCACAGCGGACCGACCGCGTTCACCTGCTCCGGGCCGGCCAGGCCGGCGACCACCTCGACGCCGCCGAGGACGGTCTGGGAGTGCTCGCGCACCACGTGCGCGGCGAGCTCGCGCCGGGCCAGCGGCAGCAGCGTGAGCAGGCCGAGCGAGCGGTCGAGCGGCGCGCCGTCGGCGCGCGGCAGCCGCAGGGCGACGTCGCCGCCGTCGGGGTCGGCGTCGACCAGCACCGCCGGCCGCGGCCACAGCGCGGCGGCGAGCAGCGCCGTGGTGGTGACGCCGGGGGAGCCCTTCGCGCCGAAGAAGGTGACCAGACCCATCGCTGCCCGCCCGGTCAGTCGTCGACGGTGTCGAGGTCGGGCTCGGTGCCGGCCGCGAGCCGCGCCACGGCCAGCTGCCCGGCCGAGGCCGCGGCCACGACGTCGCCGGACTCGCCGACCGGCACGAGGACCGAGATCGACAGCTCCTGGGCGTTCTCCGGCGCCGGCGCCACCTCGTAGACCCGGACGGCGTCGGCGATGGTGTCGCCCGGCGCGCCCTCGACGGTGCCGCCCGCCTCGTCCGGCGGGACCAGGTAGACCCGCACGACGTCGCCCGGACGCAGCGGCACGGCCGGACGCTGCTGCGGGGTGAGCACCAGCCCCACCACCACGCCGTCCTCGGGCACGGTGTCGCCGCTGACGAACATCTGCCGGTTGAGCAGCGTCCCGCCGGGGATGTTCGAGACGGCGCGGGTGCCGACGAAGTTCTCCCGCGAGGAGGCGATGATCACCGGCGCGTCGTCGGTGGCGACCCGGGCGACGGCGAAGTCGTCCGCGCTCATCACCTGGCCGACCGTCACGTCGTCGCGGGCGACCAGGACGTCGACCCGGTTGCCGCTGCGGTACACCAGCCACGCGCTGGCGAGCGCGCCGACCAGGATCAGCAGCACCGCGAGCGCGGCGAACGTGGGTCGCCGGGTGCGCTGGACGGGCAGCCGTCCACCGGCGGGCGCGGCGGAGCGCACGGACGTGGTCGTCACAACCTTTTCCCCCTCGTGTCCTGTTCGGGACGCGGCCAGACTAGTGGGGCTGCCCAGGGGCCCGGGCGGGACCCGGCGCACCGCTGGCCAGCAGCACGCGGCTCAGCTGGGTGCGCGAGCGGACGCCGAGCTTGCGGTACACCCGGGTCAGCGTGGCCTCGACCGTCTTGACGCTGACGTACAGCCGTCCGGCGATCTCGCGGTTGGTGGCGCCGTCGGCCACGTGGTCGGCCACCCGCCGCTCCATCTCGGTGAGGGCGGCGAGCAGCGGCCGCCCGGGCGCCGGGTCGGGACCACCCGCCCGGGGGACGGCGGCGAGCCGCCGCGCAGCGGGGGCCGGGACGGGCGCGGCGGCCGCGCGGGCGCAGACCCTGGTGGCCTGCTCGACCCAGGGCAGGGCGCCGTGCGCCACGAAGAGCTCGCGGGCCAGCGCCGCCATCGCGCCCGCGGCGTCGGCCTCGCCGCACGCGGCGTGGGTCTCGGCCTGCACGAGCAGGCTGTGACCCTGCTCGACCGGCTGGCCGAGCCGGGCGAAGGCCAGCGCCGACCGCGCGGCGCGGCCACGGGCGCCGTCGGCGTCGCCTCGGGCCAGCAGCAGCAGCGCCTCGGCCCGGTCGAGCTGGGCGGTGACGCCCTCGCCGCGGCCGCGGGAGCGCACGTCGGCGCGGCTGCGCTCGAGCGCCTGCGCGGCGTCGTCCAGGCGGTCGGCGGCCACCAGCGCGGCGACCAGGTCGGCGCGCCAGCGCAGGTCGGACGGGTCGCGCACCCCCGCCTCCACCTCGATCGACTGCACCCGCAGCAGGGTGGCGACCGCCTCGTCGGCGCGGCCGAGCCGCAGCTGGGCGGCGCCGAGGACGCTGAGGTGGCAGCGCAGGAAGTTGCGGTCGCCCTCCTGCTCCGAGGCGCGGGCGCCCTGCAGGGCGTAGCCGGCGGCCCGCTCCAGCGACCCGCCCGCCAGCTCGGCGACGGCGGCGCTGTACCACCCGGGCCCGGGGGACAGGCCGGCGTCGGCGCCCACCCGGACGGTGCGCTCGGCCTGCAGCACCGACTCGCGGCAGCGTCCGGCCCGGGCGCAGGCCTGGGCGAGCAGGCCGAGCAGCCCGACCAGCTCCTCGGGGACCCCGCGCTCGGCCCGCGCGACCAGCAGGTGCAGGTCGTCCAACGCCTCGTCCAGCCGGTCCTCGGTGACCGCCGCCCGCACCGCCTCGACCCGCGGGACGAACTGGCCCCACCCGAGCAGGCGCGGCTCGGGCAGCGCCATCGCGCGGTCCAGGCGCTCGGTGTGGTCGGCCCGCCCGAGGTGGCGCGCGGCGGTGGCGCCGAGCGAGCGCGCGAGCGCCTCGACGTCGACGTCCCCGGCCCGGCCGGCCAGGTCGGCGGCGGCGTCGGCGTGCACGAGTCCGAGCGCCGGGTTGCCGCCCATCAGGGTGGCGAGCGCCTGCCAGAGCCGCACCAGCGCGGCGGCCGCGGGATCGCCCTCGGCGTCGGCCGCGGCGGCCGCGAGCGTGGTCGACATCCGGGCGGCGCCCTGGCTGGCGAGCTGCACCAGCGCGAGCCGGGCCCGCACCCGCTGCAGCGGCGTGGCCGTGCTGGTGAGCACCTGCTCGACCGCCCGGTGCACCACCTGCGCGCGGCCGGCCTCGGCGCCGTGCTGGGCGGCGGCCACCAGCCAGCCGACCTGCTCGGGCGATCCGGTGGCGGCGGGGGAGCGCTCGGCGGCCAGCAGGAACAGCTCGGCCGCCAGGTCGTGCGCGCCGCGGCGCAGCGCCACCTCGGCCGCCCGCGCCAGCGAGCGGGCCACGGCGGCGTCCGGCTGCACGGTGGCCAGCGCCAGGTGCCGGTCGCGCTCGGCCCCGCAGGTGACGGCGTCGGCCAGCCGGGTGTGCACCTCGGCGCGGCGGGCGGCGCCGGCGTCGAGCGCGACGAGCTGGGCCAGGGCGGCCGGGGTGAACCGGACGGCGCGGTCCTCGACGACGACCAGGCCGAGCTCGCCGGCGCGCTCGAGGTCGGCGTCGGCGTCGGCGCACCCGGCGCGCTCGAGCAGCTGCAGGGTGGGGGCGTTGGCCACGGCGGCGAGCAGCAGGGTCTCGCGGGTGCCCGGTGCCAGCTGCTCGAGGCGCGACCGCAGCATCGCCACCACCGCGAGCGGGAGCGGCTCGGGCGGGCGCCGGGCCGGGCCGTGGTCGACGAACGCACCGGCCAGGGCGAGCGCGAGGTAGGGGTTGCCGGCGGACTCCAGGTGCAGCCGGCTGGCCGCCCGGGCCGACAGGCCGTGCGCCTGGAGCACCTCGGCGAGCTCGTCGGGGGTCAGCGGCGGCACGTCGAGGACCACGGCACCGTCCGGCACGACGGGCAGGCCCCGCGGCGCGCCCTCCCAGCGCCAGGTCATCGCCACCCGCACGCCGGCGGCAGCGAGCCGGCGGACGGCGAACGCGAGCACGTCGGCCGAGGTGGGGTCGACCAGCTGGGCGTCGTCGAGCAGGAGCAGCACCGGGCCGAGCGCGGCGCAGGCGGCGAGCAGGTCGTGCCAGGCCCGGCCGCGGGCCCCGAGGTCGTCCGGGCCGGCGCCCTCCAGCACCCGGGCGCAGCCCGGGTCGAGCCCGGCGCGCACCGACGCCGGCACCTGGGCGAGCAGGTCGGTGAGCACGCTCCCGCCGATCCAGCGCTCGGCCTCGACGGCGGTCGCGCGCAGCACCAGCTCACCCGGCCGGGAGGAGGCGACGGCGTCGACCAGCGCGGTCTTGCCCATCCCGTTCGGGCCGGCCAGGACCACGCACCGGCCGCGGTCGAGGGCGTCGTGCACGGCGTGCAGCAGCGGCGCGCGCCCGACGAGGGGCGTGGCGGTGGGGGACGTCGTGCTGGAGGGGGTGCTCGAGCGGGTGCCGGAGAGGTCGGGGCGCGGTGCCAGGAGATCGGGACCCACCACGTACGACACCCCTCAACCCGCGGTCCCCGGGCGCACCGGGGTCGGCCCGGGCAGGTCCGGGCGAGGTCACCGTACCGACGGGTGGGGCGGCGATCAATGGTCGGCGGGAGGGCCGACCGGGCTGCCGCCCGCGGTCGCAGAGAGTGGTCAGAGCACCCGCGCGGGGCCGCCGTCCTCGGAGCGGACCGGGCGGCCGGCGTCGAGCCAGGCACCCATCCCGCCGGCCACGTTCACGGCCTCGACACCCTGGTGCTGCAGCCAGGCGACGACCCGCGCGGAGCGCCCGCCGCTGCGGCAGATCACGTGCCAGGTGGCGTCGGCGTCGAGCTCGTCGAGCCGCTGCGGCAGCTCGGCCATGGGGATGTGGACGGCACCGGGCGCGTGGCCGGCAGTCCACTCGTCGTCCTCGCGGACGTCGAGCAGCACCCCCGGCACGGGGTCGGGCAGGTCCTGGACGGTGGTCTCGGGTACGTCGTGCACGTCCCCATCGTCCCCGGCGGTCGCGGGACGCGGGAACCGGGGGGCCCTCGGTAGCGTCGTACCCCCGACCCAGAGCACCCGACGGAGGAGCCCCACCGTGCGCGCCCAGCCCGCCAGCCGACCGGTACCGACCTCGACCGCCCTGCTGATCGCAGCCGCGGTGACCGCCGTCCTGGCGGGGTGCTCGTCGGGCGACGACGTCACCACCGTGCCCGGCGGGGGTGCGGCCTCCGACCCGGACAGCCCGGTGACCTCGGTGCCCGTGCCGTCGGACACCAAGCCCGCCCCGAGCACGGCGCCCCCGGCCACCGGCCCGGCCACCGAGGCCGACCTCACCGTGGTGGTCGACGACGGCGCCGGCACCACCACCACGTACACGCTGACCTGCTCCGGCGGCGAGGTGGGCGGCACCCTGCCGACCGCGTCGGACGCCTGCACCCGGCTGGCCGAGATCGGCTCGCAGGCCTTCGCCGCCCCGCCGGCCGACCAGATGTGCACCGAGATCTACGGCGGGCCGCAGACCGCGACGGTCACCGGCACCTTCGCCGACGCGAAGGTCTCGACCGCGCTGTCGCGCACCAACGGGTGCGAGATCAGCCGCTGGGACGCCCTGGCCGCCCTCGTCGGCGAGGCCGGGAACCCGGACAGCTGAGCGCCCGGCCGAGGCCTCGCCCGCCGTCCGTCCTCAGTCGGGACGGACGTGCGCGCTGCGCACCACGGCGCGCAGCAGCGGACGGCTGGCCTCCGACGCCGCCATCACCAGCAGCACCCCGACGCCCACCGCCGCGCCGACGACGACGAGGCTGGACGGGTCGGTGATGAGCGCGGCCCCGGTGAGGGGCAGCAGGAACGCCCAGGACGCGGCCAGCGAGCCGAGCGCGGTGAGCAGGAGCGGCCCGCGCAGCTCCGCGCGGCGCGAGGCGTCCAGCACCCGGGCCGGGGTACCGGCGAGGGCGAGCAGGGCGTAGGCGCGACGGCGGTCGAGCACCGAGGCCGCCGCCGAGATGCCCGCCCCGGTGGCCGCCACGAGCACCGCGCAGACCAGGACCACCAGCCCGCCGGTGCGCACGTCGTCGACCAGCACCTGCTCGGCCACCGCCGCGTCGTCGGCGGTGTCGAGCACGGCGCCGGGCAGGCGCGCGGTGAGCACGGCGCGGACGGCGTCCTCGTCCAGGCCGGCCACGTCGGACCCCTCGAGCGGGACCTCCAGCCGGGCGCCGGTGCCCCCGAGGTCGCGCGACGGCCGCGACGCCACCCCGAGCTCGTCCAGCTCCGCCCTGGCCGTGCGCACGGCGGCGGCGACGCCGGGCTGGTCGGGCACGAGCGCGGTCACCGTCCTCGGCGCTTGGTCGTCGGTGACGTCGATCGCCGCGACGACGGACACCGTGCCGGCGACGAAGGCGGCGAGCGCGAGCCCGCCCACGACGCGCCAGGCGCCGCGCGGGTCGTCGACGAGGCGTCGCGCCGCCAGCATCTGCGGCACCGAACGTGCTGTGCGGCAACGGATCCTGCCCCAGATCCCCAGCACCCACGGGCCCACGAGCGTGAGCACGCCGAAGATCAGCAGGAGGAACACGAGGATCCCGGTGAGGGTCGCACCGCCGCTCACCGCGGCCCACGCGACCAGCACCGCCGCGGCCACCAGCGCCCGGAGCGCCCGCAGCCCGCGCGGGGTGTGCCGGTGCACCACGCCGAGCGGGGTCACCACCACGCTGCGCAGACCTACGAGAGCGCTCACGCCGGTGAGCAGGATCACCACCCCGGCGACGGCGACCACCCGCCCGAGCCCGAGCCAGAGGTCGGCGCCGAGGCCGGCGCCCTGGAACGGCACCAGGCCCACCGGAACGAGCAGCGCGGCGTAGCCGACGACGCCGACCAGCACCCCCGCCGCGGCCGCGGCCAGCGCCTCGATCCCGGCCAGGCCGAGCACCTGGCGGCCGGTCGCTCCCACCAGCCGCAGCGCGGCGAGCCGCTCGTTGCGGCGGGCGACGCCGAGGCGGGCGGCCGCGCCGCCGAGCGACAGCAGCGGCACGGTCACCAGCACCACGCCCACCATGGCCAGGAACACGTAGAACTCCGAGAGCTCGTCGCCGACCTGCACCTCGACGGCGTCCAGGCGCGGGTCGTCGCTCGCCCTCCCCACCACGGCGACCGCCTCGTCGGGGTGCAGCAGCGCCGTCGGCGCGACCCGGCCGCCGTCGTGCGCGCCCTCGACGCGGCCGTCGCCGACGAACCGGTCGCGACCGGTCTCGCGCGGCAGCCCGTCGAGCAGGCGGTCCAGGGCCGGGCTCGTGCGCACCTCGCCCACCGCCAGCCGTCCGCCGGGGACGGGCGTGCCCGCGGGGACGTCGACCACGGTGACGGGCCGGCCGGCGACGGAGTCGAGCGAGCCGACGACGCCGTCCGCCGAGCGCCACGCCACGCGGTCGGCGCGCGCCTCGAACGCCTGCCAGCCGCCGACGGTCAGCAGCAGCAGCGTGGTGCAGACCGCGGTGGCGAGCACCGCGAGCACGGCCTGCTGCACGGTGCGCCGACCGCCCCGGCGCGCGAGCAGCGACCAGAGCGCGGGGACGGTCACGGCCGCACCTCGTCGCGGACGACGCGGCCGTCGCGCAGGTGGACGACGCGGCTGCACCAGCGCGCGACCTCGTCGCTGTGGGTCACCACCACCAGGGCGGCTCCCGTGCCGGCGCACGAGCGGGTGAGGACCTGCATCACCTCGTGCCCGGTGGCCTGGTCGAGCGACCCGGTCGGCTCGTCGGCGAACACCACCGCCGGACGGCCGACCAGCGCGCGGGCGATCGCCACCCGCTGGGCCTGGCCGCCGGACATCTCGCCGGGCCGCCGGTCGTGCAGGCCGGCGAGGCCGAGCGAGTCGAGCCACGGCCGGGCCTGCACCAGGGCGGCCCGTCGGCGGATGCCCGCGAGCATCAGCGGCAGCGCGACGTTCTCGTCGGCCGGGAGCTCGGGCAGCAGCTGGCCGAACTGGAACACGAAGCCGAACCGGGTGCGCCGCAACGCACTCCGCTCGGCGTCGCCCATCCGGCTGATCTCGCGGCCCTCGCACGCCACCGAGCCCGCGTCCGGGACGTCGATGCCCGCGAGCACGTGCAGGAGGGTCGACTTGCCGGAGCCGGACGGCCCCATGATCGCCACCGAGGTGCCGGCGGCGACGTCGAGGCCGACACCCGCGAGGGCGCGCGTGGTGCCGTAGGACCGGACCAGGTCACGGGCCTGCAGGACGGGGACGGCCGGGGAGGGCGGCGGGTACGTGCTCAGGGCGGCGGGCGTGGTCGTCATGCCAGCCAGCGTCGCGGCGCCGGGATGCTCCGGGCATCGGGCGGAGGTCGCGCTGAGCCGCCGTGCCGCAGCGACTTTCGTCGCCCTGGCGGACCGCCGGACGTCAGCGCAGCGCCTGGCTCACGTCCGTGTGCACGAAGTCGTCCCCGACGAACAGCAGAGGCTCGCCGGACACCGTGGCGAGCGCGTACGAGAAACAGTCGCCGAAGTTCAGCCGGGCAGGCGAACCCGATCCTCGCCCGTACCGGCGGTACGCCGCCCGTGCCACCGCCGCGTGGTGCGCGCTGACCGGGACCAGCTCGATCCCAGGGACTCGATGATCCGGTCGAGCCTCTGCCCGTGCGCGCCGGACCGCGCATCGGCCACGATGCCCACCTCGAGCCAGGTCGCCACCGACATCCGGGCCGGGCACCTCGAGCACCAGGTGCAGGATGCGGTCGGCCTGGGGTTCCGACTGCAGGACCGCCATCAGCGGCGGAGGAGTCGACGATCACCGCGGCAGGCCGGAGGCGTGATCGAACAGGTCCTCCACTTCGGTCGACCTCGCGATGTCCGGAGCCCGGGTCGGCCGCGTAGTCGGCCACCAGACCCCGGACGACGTCGACGGTCGCTGCGTGCCGCGCCTTCGCGGGGTCGACCTCGTAGCTGCGCAGCAGCATCTCCAGCGCCTGCTCGACAGCACCGGTCTGGCTGCGCCCGGTGACGGCGGCGGCGCGCCGTGCCAGCTCGTGCACCCGCTCGCTCTTGATGTTCAGACTCACGGAACCATTCTACCGTCCTGATCGGGTTCCGTTCTACCCCGCGCCGCTACTTCAGCAGCCGCGACAGCCGTCGGTCGGCGAGCGGCTTGCCACCGGTCTGGCAGGTGGGGCAGTACTGCAGGGAGGAGTCGGCGAAGGACACCTCGCGGACGGTGTCGCCGCAGACCGGGCAGGTCTGGCCGGTGCGCCCGTGCACCGCCATGCCGCCGCGCTTGGCGTCCTTGAGCTCGGCGGCCGGCTTGCCGCTGGCGCCGGCCACCGCGCCGTCGAGGACGGTGTGCAGGGCCGCGTGCAGGCGGTCGACCTGCTCGTCGTCGAGCTTGGAGGCGATCGCGAACGGCGACAGCCTCGCCGCGTGCAGGATCTCGTCGCTGTAGGCGTTACCCACGCCGGCCAGCACGCTCTGGTCGCGCAGCAGCCCCTTGACCTGCTTGTTCGCACCGGCGAGCAGGCCGGCCAGCGACGCCCGGTCGAACCCGTCGTCGAGCGGGTCGGGGCCGAGCGAGGCGATCCGCTCGATCTCGGCGGGGTCGCGCACCACGTGCACCGCGAGCCGCTTCTTCGTCCCGGCCTCGGTGAGGTCGAACCCGGGCAGCCGGTCGGGCTGCACCTTGGCGGGGTCGGCGGGGGAGGCGCCGTCGAGGCGGACGCGCAGGGCGATCGGGCTCTTGCCCGGACGCACGGGCGCGGGGGCGAGGGCGTCGGACCAGCGCACCCAGCCCGCCTTGGACAGGTGGAACACCAGGTGCAGGCCGCTGACCTCGAGGCTGATCCACTTGCCGAACCGGTGGACGCCGGTGACCTCGAGCCCGGCCAGCGCGGTGGGCGGCGGGTCGTAGGTCTTCAGGACGCTGATCGCGCCGACCTCGACCGCGGCCACCACGGCCCCGACGGCGCGCTCGCGCAGGAAGGCCACCAGGGCCTGCACCTCGGGCAGCTCGGGCACGGCACGAACTGTAGCCGCGGCCGGCGACGGCGACTGCGGGACCGGACAGGTGAACCACCGGGGACGCAGCACGCACAGACCCACCGGGGTTTGACAGTCTTGCCCCATGTCCGAGACCCGGAGGTCGAGCCGCTTCGACGGCCCGCTGCCGGGCGTCCTCGTCGCGCTCGTCGTCCTGGTCGCGCTCGTCGTGGGCGAGCTGGCCGAGGGCCCGACGCTGCAGTGGATGGGCGCGCTCACCGCGGTGCCGCTGGTGGCCGGGTCGCTGACCAAGCCGCTGCCCACCGCCCTGGTCGGGCTCGTCACCACGCTGGCCGCCGTCTGGCTCGGGTACGCCCAGGACGCCGGGGACGCCGGCGACGACCTCGCGACCAGCCCGGGCCAGCTGACCCGCCTCGGCCTGATCGCGATGGCGGCGATCGGGGCCGTGCTCGTGGCGTACGCGCGCGAGTCGCGGCTCGAGGCGTTCAGCACCATGTCGAGCGTCGCCGACGCCGCCCAGGGCGCGCTGATGCGGCCGATCCCGGACATGGTCGGCGGGCTGCAGTGCACGACGCTCTACCAGTCGGCCACCAGCACCGCCCGGATCGGCGGCGACCTGATGGAGGTGGTGGCCACCCCCTACGGCACCCGCGTCCTGATCGGCGACGTGCAGGGCAAGGGGATGGACGCCGTCCGGATGGCCGGGGTGGTCCTCGGCGCGTTCCGCGAGATCGCCCACACCGAGCCGACGCTGTCCGGGCTGGCGGTGGCCCTGAACCGCTCGGTCGAGCGCGACGCCCGGCCCGAGGAGTTCGTCACCGCCGGCCTGCTGCAGCTGCAGCCGGACGGCGACGTGCAGGTCGTCACCTGCGGGCACCCCGCGCCCGATGGTCGTGCGCCCCGACGGGCGACCGGCCACCGAGCTGGACGCCGACCCGGCCCCGCCGCTCGGCATGCTCGGCGCCCCGCCGCGCAGCACCTTCCACCGGCTCGACCGCCGGCAGCGGCTCGTCCTCGTCACCGACGGCCTGCTGGAGGCGCGCAGCCGCAAGCGCTGGTGGATGCGCGGACCCTTCGGCAACCGCGGCGGCGAGTTCTTCCCGGCGGCCGACCGGCTCGGCCTCGAGCTGAGCAAGGGACCGGCCGAGAGCGGCCTGCAGCGGCTGCGCGAGCAGGTCGACGAGTGGACCGGCGGCGGCCGCGGCGACGACATGGCCATGCTCGTGCTCGAGCTGGCCTACCGCCCGCCGGCCACGCCCAGACGGTCCAGCGCCCAGGCCATCTCGTAGGCGCGCTCCTTCCACGTCTCGTACCGCCCGCTCACCCCGCCGTGCCCGCCGTCCATGACGGTCTTCAGCAGGTACGGGCCACCGCCCGGCGCCACCTCGCGCAGCCGGGCCACCCACTTCGCCGGCTCGACGAACAGCACCCGGGTGTCGTGCAGGCTGGTGAGCGCCAGCACCGGCGGGTACGCCACGTCGGCCACGTTCTCGTAGGGCGAGTAGCCCTTCATGTACGCGTAGACCTCGGCGTCGTGCAGCGGGTCGCCCCACTCCTCCCACTCGATCACCGTGAGCGGGAGCGACGGGTCGAGGATCGTGGTGAGCGCGTCGACGAACGGCACCTGCGCCACGACGCCGGCGAACAGGTCGGGCGCGAGGTTGAGGGCGGCGCCGACCAGCAGGCCGCCGGCCGACCCGCCCATGGCCACGACCTGGTCGGGGTGCGCCCAGCCGGAGGTGACGAGGTGGCGGCCGGCGTCGACGAAGTCGGTGAAGGTGTTGACCTTGTGGGTCATCTTCCCGTGGTCGTACCAGGACCGGCCCAGCTCGCCGCCGCCGCGGACGTGGGCCACGGCGAACACCACGCCGCGGTCGAGCAGCGACAGCCGGGGGACGGTGAACGCCGGGTCGATGCTGTGCTCGTACGAGCCGTAGCCGTACAGCAGCACCGGCGCGGTGCCGTCGCGCGGCGTGCCACGGCGGCACACCACCGACACCGGCACCTGGGTGCCGTCGGCGGCCGTGGCCCACTCGCGGTGCTGCTCGTAGTCGGCGCTGTCGAAGCCGCCGAGCACCGGGGTCCGCTTGCGCAGCAACAGCTCTCGGCTGCTGAGGTCGACGTCGTAGATCGTCGGGGGCGTGACGAACGAGGCGTACCCGACCCGCAGGACGGGCGTCGGCGGAGTCGGACACGCTGCCGATCTCGCTGGTGAACAGCGTCTCGTCGAACGGCACCTCCCACGGCTCGCCCACGACGCCGTCCTCGATGGGGAGCACCACCACCCGGGTGAGCGCGTCGCGTCGCACCTGCAGCACCACCGCGCGGTCGAGCCCGACGGCGCCCACCACGCGACGGCCGGGCTCGTGCGGCACGAGCTCCTCCCAGTGCGCCGGGTCGTCGTCCCCCACGTCGGCGAGCGCGACCGCGAAGTCCTGCGCGCCGTCGTTGTGCGTGATCACGAACCGGTCGCGACCGCCGACCACCACGTGGTCGACGTCGTACTCGACGCCGTCGCGCCGGGCCGCCACCAGCACGGGCTCGGCGGCCGGGTCGTGCAGGTCGAGCGCCCGCACCTCGCTGGTGGTGCGGGACGCGGAACCGACCAGCAGGAAGCGGTCGCTCGTCGTGGTCTCGACGCCGACCCAGAACCGCTCGTCCGGATCGGTGTGCACGACGGCGTCGTCGCCGGCCGCGGTGCCGAGCACGTGCCGGCGCACCTCGTACGGACGCCACGCGTCGTCGACGACGGTGTAGTACAGCGCTCCGGAGTCGCCGCTCCAGGACGCGCCGTAGAACACGCCCGGCACCTCGTCCGGGAGCACCTCGCCGGTGCGCAGGTCCTTGACCCGCAAGGTGAACCGCTCGTCGCCCTGCAGGTCGACGGAGTAGGCGAGCAGGTGGTCGTCGGGGCTCACCGACAGCGCGCCGAGCGCGAAGAACGCGTGCCCCTCGGCCTCGGCGTTGCCGTCGACGAGCACCTCCTCGCCGGGCGCCGGGACGCCGGGCTCGATCGTCGGCGGCGTCCAGCCCGCGGGGTCCTCGACCGGTCCCTCGGCGGGGCAGCGGCAGCTCACCGTGTACTGGCTGCCCTCGGTGGTGCGCGAGTAGTACCACCACGCGCCCCGGCGCGACGGCACCGACAGGTCGGTCTGCTGGGTGCGCGCCACGATCTCGTCGTAGATCGTCCCGCGCAGCCCCTCGAGGTGCGCGGTCTGCGCTGCGGCGTAGGCGTTCTCGGCCTCGAGGTGCGCGATCACCGCGGGGTCGGCCGGGTCGCGCAGCCACTCGTAGGGGTCGACGACGTCGTCGCCGTGGTGGCTGCGGACGGTGTCGACCCGGGCGGCGGCCGGGGCGGAGGGGGTGGCGTCGGTCACCGGCCGAGCCTACGGGCCGCAGCGGTCGACCTTCAGTACGGCAGGTAGAACATCAGCAGGTCGGACGACAGGGGCGGGAACAGGGCCTCGAACCACTCGGCGTCGCCGCCGGGGTAGACGTCCGGCCGGAGCCGCTTGAGGCCGGACATGCCGAGCGGGCCGAGCAGCAGGGCCGGCCAGGAAGTCGGGCGCGCACCCGAGGCCCTTCGCGGCGCCGGGCGCCTGCATCGCGCCGCCCACCTGCACCGGGCCGAAACCGTTCTCCTGCAGCGGCATCCGGTAGTGCGCCCCGAAGGTCGAGATCACCAGGTCGCGGCCCGACGCGGTCGAGGCCGCTCGCCACGTGGCGCTCCCACAGCACGGGGCGCAGGGCGTCGAGGACGGCGGCCGGGTCGGGCAGCCGCACGTAGAACTGCTCGGCGAGCGGTGACGGGTCGCCGTACAGGGAGGCGCAGACCTCGTCGACGGGCCCGGGGCGCCGCTGCACCTGGAGCGGGTCGTCGCCGGCGGTGGCGGCGAGCCCCGCCACCAGGTCGGCGGCGGCGTCGCGGTCGACGGCGGCGGCCTCGGCCAGCAGGACGCCCTCGTCCGGGTCGGTGGCGCGCCCGGTGGACACCACCTCGCCGTCGCGCTCCACCACCCACACCGTCGTGCCGTCGCGCGCGAGCAGCCAGCGCCACCGGGGCGCGGAGTGCGGGACGGCGACGTCGACGCCGGCCTGGGCGGCGTCCTGCAGGCGCACGACCGCCGACAGGTCGGCCTCGGTCGCCGGTCGCAGCGTGCCGGTGCCGGGCGCGTCGGGCACCCCGGTGAGCTCGGGCGCGGGCGGGATGGCGTGATCGCGTACTCGTAGCCGAACAGCCGGTAGAAGTAGGGGATCCCGACCATCACCCCGAGCAGGTGCCCGCGCTCGGCGGACCGCTCGTGCGCCCAGCCCATCAGGGCCCGGACGAGCCCGCGTCCCTCGTAGGCGGTGTCGGTGGCCACCAGCTCGACCTGGCCGGCCGGCAGCGTCACCGCGCCGGCGGACCCCGCCCGTCCCACCCGGACCTGCTCGTCCAGGAGGACGGCGGTGGAGACCACCCGGTCGCCGTCGACGACCACCGCGCAGGACGACGGGCCGGCGTCGGGGTCCGAGACCACGAGCCGGTGGTCGACCGCGTCGTCCGGCTCACCGCGCTCGGTCAGGAGCGCACCGACCTGCTCCAGGTCGGCGGGCTCCATCGTCCGCAGGACGAGCCCTCCGGGCAGCGGACGCGGGTCGGCGGAGGTCATGCCGCGATCGTCCTCGGCCGCGTGCCCCGGGGTCACGCGCATTACGGAGGGAGCCGGGATCAGCCGACGGTGCGGCGGGCCCCGGCCACCAGCCCGCTGGCGGCGAGCACGACGGCGAAGGCGGCGAGGAGCAGCAGCGGCAGCCGCCAGCCGCCGGACGCGTCGTAGGCCACCCCGACCAGCACCGGGGTCGCGGCGGCGATCAGGTAGCCGCCGGCCTGGACGAACCCCGACAGCCCGGCGGCCACGTGGTCGTCCTTGGCGCGCAGCACCATCAGGGCGAACGCCAGGCTGATGCCGGCGCCCTGGCCGAGCCCGACCACCACCGCCCAGACCGGCCACCACTGCGGCGCCAGCAGCAGCCCGACCAGCGGCACCACCCACGCCACCCCGACGGCGAGGCCGAGCCCGCGCTG
Source organism: uncultured Actinomycetota bacterium (assembly GCA_963750285.1). Lineage (GTDB taxonomy): Bacteria > Actinomycetota > Actinomycetes > Actinomycetales > CAWJMD01 > JBBQSN01. Next base: position 88,654 of record CAVVQA010000006.1, read on the forward strand.
GTCGTGCCCGTGCCGCCCGACCCACGCGACCACGGCCGGGACCAGCAGGCTGCCGATGATGCCGAAGACCTGCATCACCGACAGGGCGACGCCGGCGTGCGCACGGTCGAGGGAGATCCCGCCCTCGGACGGGTCGGACGCGAGCAGGGACGGCAGCCACGCCGTCATCGAGTAGTAGAGCGCCGACTGCGTGCCGAACAGGACGGTCAGCGCCCAGGCGGTCCGGTTCCGGCGCAGCGCGAGCGGCGGTCCGGTGGTCGGTGCGGGCGGTGCTCCGTCCCGACGGTGACGGCGCTGCACCAGCAACCAGAGCACGAGCGCGACGGCGACCAGCCCGACCCACACCAGCAGCCCCACGCGCCACCCGGCCCGGTCGGCCACCGGCGCGGTGCCCGCCGCCGCGATCGCCGCACCGGCGGTGAGGGCCGCGGTGTAGATGCCGACCACTGCCGGGGAGCGGTCGCCGAAGTCGCGCTTGGCCACCACCGGCACCACGACGTTGCCGACGGTGATCGCCAGCCCGATGACGACCGTGCCCAGCAGGGCCGGGACCGGGGAGGAACCCGGTGCCGAGCGCAGCAGCGTTCCGGCGGCGAGCACGAGCAGCGACAGCACCACGGCCCGCTCGGCGCCCACCCGGCGGTAGAGGCCGAGGACGGCGGCCGACGCGAGCGCGAAGCACAGCACCGGCAGCGAGGTGAGCAGACCGGCGGCACCCGGGCCGAGACCGAGGTCGGTGCGCAGCTCGCCCAGCACCGGCGACACCGCCGCGATGGGCGAGCGCAGGGTGAGGCTGACGGCGACGACGGCCGCCAGCACGAGCCCGGTGCCGGCCGGGAGCCAGCGCCTCACCGGCTGGCGGACGGGCGGTCGAAGCCGGGACGCTTCGGCTGCACCGCGTCGCCCGAGGAGCGGCCGCGCACCCGCCGCCGCACCCACGGACCGGCGTGCTCGCGGGCCCAGGCGGCGTTCGCCCTCAGGCCGAGCTCGAACGGCGGCAGGTCCTCGCCCAGCGGAGCCCGCCACGGGGCGTCGGCCAGGTCGGTGGTGCCGGTGAGGGTGGCGTACGCCTCCGCGGCGACCCGGGTGTGGCCCTCGGTGGTCAGGTGGATCCGGTCCCCGGACCACAGCCGCCCGTCGCGCAGCACCCGCAGGCCCCACTGGTCGACCAGGTGCGCGCCGTGGCTGCGCGCGATCGTCCCGAGGTTGGCGGCGTAGACGGCCGCGCGGCCTCGGGTGTGCCGGATCACCGGGGCGTCGCGCGGGTCCACCGGGGTGAACAGCAGGACGTCGGCGCCCGTGGCGCGGATCCGGGCGACGGCGGCCTCGAGCCGCGCGCTGAGGGCGTCGACGTCGGCGCGCGGCCGCAGGATGTCGTTGCCTCCGCCCACCACGCTCACCAGGTCGGGCTCGAGCGCGAGGGCGGCGTCGACCTGGGGGCCGGCGATGTCGGCCAGCAGGCGCCCGCGCACGGCGAGGTTCGCGTACGAGAACGACTCCCCGGCGGTCTCGGCGTCGACCGCCAGCAGGGCCGCCAGCCGGTCGGCCCAGCCGGAGAACCGGTCGGGCGTGGCCACCCCGGGGTGGTCGACCGGCTCGTCGTCGTTGAGTCCCTCGGTGAAGGAGTCGCCGATGGCGACGTACCGGGTCCAGCGGGAGGGGGCGGCGCTCACCTCGTCATGCTCGCACCGGCGTCGGCGGGGAACGACGTCGACCCGTGTCGCACGGACCCCGTACGGTCACCGATGAGTTCCGGCGACGGGGCCGGTCCCACCACCGAGCACCCGGCTCCACGGCGCCCGGGCTCACGACGGCGACGTCGCGCGCCGCGCCCACGCAGAGAGATCACGCAGAGAGGACGACCGCCGGTGATCACCGCACGCGGACTGGTCCAGACGTTCCACACCCGGCAGGGCCGGGAGAAGGTCGACGTGCAGGCGGTCAAGGGCGTCGACCTCGACGTCGCGGAGGGCGAGATCGTCGTCCTTCCTCGGCCCCAACGGCGCCGGCAAGACCACGACCCTGCGGATGCTCACCACGCTGCTCACGCCCACCGCCGGCACCGCCACCGTGAACGGCTTCGACGTCGTCAAGGAGTCGGTCCAGGTGCGGCGCAGCATCGGCTACGTCTCGCAGTCTGGCTCCACCGGGCAGGTCGCCCGCGCGGGCGAGGAGATCATGGACCACGGCATGCTCTACGGGATCTCGGCCGGGCAGGCCGAGAAGCGGGGCAAGGAGCTGTTCGAGCAGCTCGCCCTCGACGGCCTGTGGCTGCGGCAGCCCAAGTCGATGTCCGGCGGGCCAGCGGCGCCGGCTCGACATCGCGATGGGCCTGATCCACGACCCGAGCCTGGTCTTCCTCGACGAGCCGACCACCGGCCTGGACCCCCAGGCCCGGGCGAACCTGTGGACCCACATCGCCGACCTGCGCACCAAGCGCGGGGCCACCGTCTTCCTCACCACGCACTACCTCGACGAGGCCGACGCGCTGAGCGACCGGGTGATCGTCATCGACCACGGCGAGATCATCGCGTCCGACACCCCGGACGCGTTGAAGGACAACGTGTCCGGCGACCTGGTCGAGCTCGACGTCGTCGACGCCGACAAGGTCGGCGACCGCGGCGCAGAAGCTCGAGTCGGCTGGCCCGCGACCGCGCCGACGGCACGGCAAGGACGTCGAGGTCGACGGCCTCCACGTCAGCGCCCGCGTGCCGCACGCCAGCTCGCGGATCCAGGGGCTGCTGCGCGACCTGGACTCCTCCGGCGTCGAGCTCGCGCACGTGCAGGTGCGCCGGCCCACCCTCGACGACGTCTTCCTGACCCTCACCGGTCGTTCGCTGCGAGAAGGAGAGTGACCATGCGCTTCCTGCGCGAGACCTTCATCGTCTTCCGCCGCCAGCTGCGGATGAACCTGCGGAACCCGGCGTGGGTGATCATCGGGCTGACCCAGCCGGTGCTCTACCTGTTCCTGTTCGGGCCGCTGCTCAAGCCGTTCGCGGCCCAGCTCGGGTTCGACAACGCCTACACGCTGTTCGTCCCCGGCCTGCTGATCCAGCTCGGCGTCTTCGGCGCGTTCTTCGCCGGCTTCGGCCTGATCGCCGAGTGGCGCGAGGGCGTCGTGGAGGCCGAGCGGGTCACGCCGGCCAGCCGCACCGCGCTGCTGATGGGCCGGCTGCTGCGCGACGTCCTGCTGATCTTCGTCCAGACCCTGGTGCTGGTCGGGCTCGGCTACGTCGTCGGCATGGACGCCTCGCTCGGCGGGGCGGCGATCGGCGTCGGCCTGACCCTGCTGCTCGGCGGCGCGTGCTCGGCGGCGTCGTACGGCCTCGCGCTCACCACCAAGAGCGAGGACGTGATGGCGCCGATCCTCAACTCGATCTTCCTGCCGGTGCTGCTGCTGTCCGGGATCCTCATCCCGATCACGCTGGCGCCGCAGTGGCTGATCACGGCGAGCGACTTCATGCCGATCAAGCACATCGTCGACGGCGTCCGCGCCAGCTTCGTGGGCGACATCGCCACCTCCACCACGTTCTGGGGCACCGCGTGGGCGTTCATCCTCACCGGGGTCGCCGTGTGGTGGGGCACCTCGACCTTCCGCAAGGAGAACGCCTGACGATCCAGCGCGTGACGCCTGGTGCTGCGCGCCGGACGGCCCTAGAGTCGCCGACGTGACGTCGCTGCCCGCCTCCGCCCGTCGCGGGTACGCGCTCGGCTCCGTGGCGACCGGGACCTTCGGCACCGTCCCGGGGCTGCTCCTGCTGCCGTACCTCACCGAGCGCCTCGGGATCGCGGCCGGGGTGGCCGGGCTCCTCGTCGCGCTGCCGAAGGCGTGGGACGTGCTGCTCAACCCGGTGGCCGGACGGATCAGCGACCGGTCCCGGCACCCGTCCGGCCCGCGACGCCCGTTCCTGGTCCGCGCCGGCCTCGCCCTCGCGGTCTGCTTCGCCCTGCTCTTCGCCGGCCCCGCGTCCCCGCCCGCGGTCGCGGCGGCGTGGGTGGCGGTGCTGTTCCTCGCCTGCGCCTCGGCGTACGCGTTCTTCCAGGTGCCGTACGTGGCGATGCCGGCCGAGATCACCGACGACTACGCCGAGCGGACGCGCCTGATGACCTGGCGGGTCGCCGTCCTGGCTCTGGCGATCCTCGTCTCCGGCGCGGGCGCGCCCGCCGTCCGCGACGCGGTCGGGCCCGAGCGCGGGTACCTGGTGATGGGGATCGTGGTCGCGGCGGTGATCGCCGCCGGCGCGGTCGGTGCCTGGTGGGGAACCCGGTCGGCGCCGGTCGGACGGGTCGAGCCGGCCGGCGGCAGCCTGCGCGACCAGCTCGCCGTCATCGGCCACGACCGCGACTTCCGTTGCCTGCTCGGTGCTTTCGTCCTGCAGGCGCTGGCCACGGGGTCGATGCTCGCCGGCGTCGACTACGTCGCCCGGCACGTCCTCGGCAGCGCCGCGGCGTCCACCCTGCTGTTCGTCGCCTTCGTGGGTCCGGCGCTGGTCGTCACGCCGGTCTGGCAGCGGGTCGGCGCCCGCTGGGGCAAGGTCCGTGGCTTCGTCGCGGCGTCGGTGCTGCTCGGCGGGGGCGCCCTGGCCCTCGTCGCCGCCCGCCAGCTGCCCGAGGCCGCCGTCCTGGCCGCCGTCGCCGTGGTCGGCGTCGGGTACGCGGGCGCCCAGGTCTTCCCGCTCGCGATGCTCCCGGACGTCGCGGCGCGCGACGCCGCGCGCACGGGCCAGGGACGGTCGGGCGTCTACACCGGGTTGTGGACCGCGGGGGAGACCCTCGGGCTCGCCCTCGGCCCCGGCCTGTACGGGCTCGTGCTCGCCCTCGGCGCCTACCGCTCCAGCACCGGAGCCGCCGTCTCGCAGCCGGACTCGGCGGTGACCGCCATCGTGCTGGGCTTCTCGCTGCTGCCCGCCGTCCTGGTGGCGGTGTCGCTGCTGGTGCTGCGCGGGTACCGGCTCGACGCCGACGTCCGCGACGCCCGCACCCCACCGACGCCGGGAGGCCACCGATGCACCCTGACCACGTGACCGACCACGGAGCGGAGCCAGGTCGACGCGATCCGCGCGCGGCTCGCGGCGATGCGGGCGGGCGACCTGCCCACCCACGGGGGACGCACGCTCGCCTACGTGTACGACAGCGGGCTCGCCGAGGTCGACGCGCTGGCGGCCGAGACCGTCGCGGCGTTCGCCGGCACCAACGGCCTGGACCCCACCGCGTTCCCGAGCCTGGCCGCGATGGAGCGCGACCTGGTCGCGTTCGCGGGCGGGCTGCTCGACGCGCCACCGGGTCACGCCGGGTCGGTGACGTCCGGCGGCACCGAGTCGTGCCTGCTCGCGGTGCTCGCCGCCCGCGACGCCCGGCCGGACGTCGAGGCGCCGGAGCTCGTGCTCCCGTCCACCGCGCACGCCGCCTTCCACAAGGCCGCGCACCTGTTCGGGCTGCGCACCGTGGTCGTCGACGTCGACCCCGCGACCTTCCGCGCCGACCCGGCCGCCACGGCCGCGGCGATCACCGACCGCACGGTGCTCGTCGTCGCCTCGGCGCCGTCCTACGCGCACGGCGTGGTCGACCCGGTCGCCGAGATCGCCTCTGCCGCAGCCGGTCGCGGTGTCCGCTGCCACGTCGACGCCTGCATCGGCGGCTGGGTGCTGCCGTTCCTCGACGACGACCCGTCGCGCCCGGCGTGGACGTTCGCCGTCGACGGCGTCACGAGCATCTCGGTCGACCTGCACAAGTACGGCTACGCCCCCAAGGGTGCCTCGCTCCTGCTCCACCGCACGCACGCTCTGCGCCGCAGCCAGCTGTTCGCCTGGGCCGAGTGGCCCGGGTACACGGTGGTCAACCCGACGCTGCAGTCGACGCGTCCGGGTGGACCGCTCGCGGGGGCGTGGGCCACCGTCCAGGCGATCGGTGACCGACGGCTACCGCAGGCTCGCGCTGACGGCGCGCGCCGCCACCCTCGCCGTCGCGGCCGCCGTCGACGACGTCGAGGGGCTGCACGGGGTCGCCCGTCCCGACTCGACGCTGCTCGCCGCTCGGGACCGACGAGCGGCTGGACGTGTTCACCCTCGCCGACGAGATGGCCTCTCGCGGCTGGTTCGTGCAGCCCCAGCTGCGGTTCGGGGCGATGGCGCCGACGCTGCACCTGTCGCTCAGCGCCGCCACGCCGGTCGACGAGCTGGTGCGCGACCTGGCCGCGGCGGCCGAGGCGGCGAGGGCGTCCGGACCGGTGCGGGTCGACCCGCAGGTCGCGGCCCTGGTCGCCGGGCTCGACCCCGCGGCGCTCGACGAGCAGGCGCTCGGGGGGCTGCTCGCCGTGGCCGGGCTCGCCGACGGCACCGGGGGGCTGGCAGCTCCCCGCGCGGATGGCCCCGGTCAACGCCCTGCTCGACGCGTGCCCGCCGCCGGTGCGGGCGGCGCTCGTGGCGGCCGTCGTCGACCTGCTCGGCCGCACGACGGTGCACGAATGAGGCCGATGGCACGAATGAGGCACGCGCTCAGCATCGCGCCGTTCACCGACGCCGCCACGGTGGTGCGGATGGCGGTGGACGCGGAGGCGGCCGGATGGGACGCCGTGTTCCTGTGGGACCACGTGCGCTGGCGGGTCGAGGTCGACCCCGACGTGCACGACCCGTGGGTGCTGCTCGGGGCGATCGCCTCCCGCACCGAACGGGTCCTGCTCGGCACGCTCGTGACGCCGCTGTCGCAGACGCCGGCCGTCGACCCTGGCCAAGCAGCTCATCACCCTGGACCACCTGTCGATGGGGCGGGCCGTGCTCGGCGTCGGGCTCGGCGAGCCGCCGGACCGCGACTTCTCCGACCTCGGCGACCAGGCCGACCCCCGCACCCGCGCCGCGATGCTCGACGAGTCGCTCGCGGTGCTCGACGGCCTGCTGCGCGGCGACCGGGTCGACCACGACGGCGAGCACTACACCGTGCACACGCAGTTCAAGCCGGGGCCGCGGTCGTCGCCGCGGCCGCGGATCTGGGTGGCCGGCGTGGCGCCCCACCGGCGTCCGCTGGAGCGCGCCCGGCGCTGGGACGGCGTCGTCCCGATCGGCGAGGGCCTCACCCCGGAGGGCCTGCGGGCGTACGTGGGCGAGGACCTGCCGGACGGCTGGGACGTCGTGGCCTCCGACGACGGCGCGCACCGTCCGCAGGAGTGGGCCGACGCCGGCGCGACCTGGCTGCTGCAGTCGGCCGACCCGGGTGAGGACGGCTGGGTCGAGGACCTGCAGGACGCGGATCCGGCAGGGTCCCCCGCGGTGACGGACCCGCGGCGAGCGCGGACGGCCACCACGGCGGCCTTCGCCGCGCAGGGTCTGGCGTTCAGCGTGCTGCTCACGCACCTGCCCAGTCCACCGACGTGCACCGGCTCTCCCAGGGCGCGGTCACGCTCGTGGTCCTCGCGGTGGTGGTGCTCGCCGGGGTGGGCAGCGTGCTCACCGAGCGGCTCGCCGCGGCCACCTCGAGCCGGCTGGCGCTGCGGGTGGGGCTGTTCGGCCTGGCGGCCACGACCACGCTGGTGGCGCTGGCGCCCGGAGGTGTCGTCGCCTTCCTGGCCGGCTTCGCCCTCTACGGGATCGCGCTGGGCACCGTCGACGCCGCCGGCAACATGCAGGGCGTCGCCGTGCAGCACGCCTACGGCCGCAGCATCATCGCCTCGTTCCACGCGGCCTGGAGCGCGGCCGCGATCGCCGGCGCGCTGTTCGTCGCGTGGGGCGAGCACGTCGGGGTGCCGCTGGCGCCGTCGGTGCTGGTGGCGGCGGTCGCGGTGCTGCTCGTCACGCTCGTCGCCGGACCCCGGCTGCTCGCGGGCGGGCGCCCTGCCGGGCGGCCGGACGCCGCCGGTGACGGTCCGCACGCCGCCTCCGCCGACCGGGCGGACGTGCCGGCGCCCGGCCGCCGGCGCGGACCGTCCACCGCGCTGGTGCTGCTCGGCGCGGCGATGGCGTGCTTCTGGGCGGTCGACTCCAGCGTCTCGGACTGGAGCGCCCTCTACCTCGACGAGCTCGGCGCGGCCGGCAGCACCGCGGCGCTCGGCTACGCGCTCTACCAGGCGACCGGTCTGCTCTCCCGGCTGCTCGGCGACCCCGCGGTGCGGCGGTTCGGCGCCACCCGCACGGTGCGCACCGGCGCGGCGGTCGGCACCGTCGGCGCTCTGGTCGCGGTGCTCGCGCCCGGGCCCGAGGTGGCCGTCGTCGGCTTCGGGCTCGTCGGGCTCGGGCTGCCCCTGCTGGCCCCGCTGTGCTTCTCGGCCGCGGCCGACGTCGCCCGCCGCGACGCCGACCCGTCCGCCGCCTCGGCCGACGACGCCGTCAACCGGGTCGTGGCGCGGCTCAACGTCTTCAACTACGTCGGCGCGCTCGTGGGCGCGGTGCTGGTCGGGGTCGTGGCCACCGTGTCCGACCTGCGGCTCGGGTTCGTCCTGACGGTGCTGCTGGCGGGCGCGCTCGTCGGCCTGGCGCCGGCGTTCGACGTCCGGGCGGTCGACCGGTCGGCCGGTCGGGGTCAGGAGGGCAGCAGGTCGCTGAGCGGCACGTCGGGGTCGGCCAGGCGCTCGGGGTCGACCACCGCGCCGGACCCGATCAGCGCCTTGATGTCGTCCGTGACGTCCCAGACGTTGACGTTCATGCCCGCGACCACGCGTCCGTCCCGGGTCCAGAACGCGATCAGCTCGCGTCCCTCGACGTCGCCGCGCACCACCAGGTCGTCCTGCTCGGGGTCGGCGAAGCCGGTGTACTCCATCCCCAGGTCGTACTGGTCGGAGTAGAAGTACGGCAGCCGGTCGTAGGTGTCGGGCCCGCCGAGAGCGGCGGCGGCCACCGTCGCCGGCTGGTTGAGCGCGTTGGCCCAGTGCTCCACGCGGACGCGGCGTCCGAGAGCGGGGTTCTCGGCGTTGGCGAGGTCGCCGACGGCGAACACCCGCGGGTCGCTGGTGCGGCCCTGGGCGTCGACCAGCACGCCGTCCTCGACCTCGAGCCCCGCCTCCTCGGCCAGCCGGGTCGCGGGCGCGGCACCCACGCCGACCACGACGACGTCGGCGGGCAGCACCTCGCCGTCCGCGAGCTCGACGCCGGTGACCCGGCCGTCGCCGCGCAGCGCCGCCACCTCGACGCCGAAGCGCAGGTCGACCCCGTGGTCGCGGTGCAGGTCGGCGAACATCGCGGCCATCCGCCGCCCGACCACCCGCAGCAGCGGGAGCTCGGCCGACTCCAGCACGGTGACCGTCGCGCCCGCGCCACTCGCGGCGGCCGCGGTCTCCAGGCCGATCCAGCCGGCGCCCACGACCACGACCCGGGCCTGCGACCGGAACGCGTCGCGCAGCGCCTCGGAGTCCTCGACGGTGCGCAGCGTCCGCACGCCCTCCAGGTCGGCGCCCGGCAGCGAGAGCCGGCGTGGCGTGGCTCCGGTGGCCAGCACCAGGCGGTCGTAGGGCAGCGAGCCGCCGCCCGCCGTGGTGACGGTGCCCGCGGCGAGGTCGACCGACTCCACCGTCTCGCCGAGCCGCAGCTCGACCCGGTGGTCGTCGTACCAGGCACGGTCGTGCACCTCGAACGACGACCGGTCGTCGTCGCCCTTGAGGTAGCCCTTGGACAGCGCCGGGCGCTCGTACGGCAGGTGCTCCTCCGCGCCGACGAGCACGATCGAGCCGTCGAAGCCCTTGTCGCGCAACGCCTCCACCGTCTTCGCGCCGGCAAGACCTGCTCCGACCACGACGATGCGTGCGGGTGCGTCCATCAGCTGCTCCTCCGACATCGGCTCACCAGCCCCAGGTGCCCGGGGCGCCCTTGAACGGTCCGACGACGCGGGAGGTGATCCACCCGCCGTAGAAGCCGCCGGCCTGCGGCTCGACCGTCTCGCCCGCGACCGTGCACGAGTCCATCCGGCCCGGGTACAGCGCGACGTGGTCGCGGATCTGCTCGAACCCGCGGGACGGGCTCGGGTAGGTCCACGCCGCGCGCGCCGCCACCTGGTCGCCGCCGAGGACGTCGAGGTAGCCGGCCTGGCCCTTGAACTCGCACCACGACGACCCGTCGGCGTCCCGCAGGGCCCCGGCCGTGAAGGCCTCGCGCGGCAGGTAGAACGCCGGCGGGTGGCTGGTCTCCAGCACGCGGAGCGCGCTGCGGGTGCGGGCGACCTCGACGCCGCCGAGCCGCACCACCACCTCGTCGCCGGTGGTCTCGACGCGCGGGGGACGCGGGTAGTCCCAGACCGACTCCTGGCCGGGTCCCGGCTCGTCCCGACGCGTCACGCCCTCCATCCTCCGCCTCCCGGACCCGGACCGCGAGACGTCGACGCGCCGCGGGCACGAACGGCTCAGGTCCGGCGGTGATCGGCCGATGGGAACCCGAGCGGTCACGCCCTGCCGGGCCGCGCGTCCCCGCACCCACCCTGGAGCCACCACTGATGAGCGCCGACCGCCCTCGGGTCGCGATGGTCGTCCTGAACCCCTGCCACAGCGACGCACGGGTGCTGCGCTCCGCGCGCGCGCTGAGCGAGGCCGGGGCCGAGGTGCGCGTGTTCGCGCTCGGCAACAGCCGGTACCCCGCAGGCGTCGAGGGCGAGCGTCGAGGTCCAGCGGCTGGTGGTACGCTCGGTGCTGCACCGCGTGCTGGCCGTCGTGCGGCTGGTCTACCTGTGGGTGCGGGGCACTCCCGCCCGGCTGCGCGCCCGGCACCGGGTCGGGTCGGTCCGCACCGTCCCGGAGGCCGCGACGCCCACCAGCCCACCCGCGACCCGGCTGCGCCGTCCGCGCCGCACCGCCGCCTCGCGTGCCGCGGCCCGCGCCCGTCGACGTCGGCGGTACGTCCGGCTGGTGCGCTCCCGGGTCGTGCGGGCCCACCGGGGCGCGCTGCGCAGGGTCTACCTCCTGCTGCACCGCGGGCTGCGCCGCGTGCTGCTGCCGTTCCACCGGCCGTCCACGATCCGCGCCTTCTGGCGTGCCTCCACCGACGCCGTGCTGGACTGGGCGCCCGACGTGGTGCACGCCCACGACCTCAACACCATGCCCACCGCCCGCGCCGTCGGCGACGCCCTGGGCATCCCGGTGGTGTACGACTCGCACGAGCTCTGGCGGCACCGCAACCGCTCCGGGCGGCTCCGCCCGGTGGCACGCCTGGCCGACCTGCTGCTCGAGCGCCGGCTGGCGCCGACCGCCGACGCCGTCATCACCGTCAGCCCGTCGATCGCGTTCTGGCTCGAGCGCACCTACCTGCTGCGCGGCCCGGTGCGGGTCGTCCGCAACACCCCCGAGCGGGCCGAGCACGTGCGCCCGCTCGACGTCCTCGGCCGCCGTCCCGGCGAGCAGGTGGTGGCGTACTCCGGCCGCTTCACGACCGGCCGCGGCCTCGAGGACATGGTCCGCGCCCTGCGCGAGCTGCCCGAGAAGGTGGTGCTGGCGGCGGTCGGCTACGGCGACGCGACGTACGTCGAGGGCCTGCTCGCCCTGGCCCGGAGCTGCGGGGTCTCGCACCGGGTGCGCCTGGTCGACGCCGTCGCGCCGCACGACGTGTCGGCGGCCGTGGCGGACGCCGACCTGGCGCTGATCGCGATCGAGCCCACCTGCCTGTCGTACCGGTACGCGCTGCCCAACAAGCTGTTCGAGGCGGTCCAGGCCGGCGTGCCGGTCGTCGCGAGCCGGCTGCCCGACATCTCCGAGGTGGTGCGGCGCTACGACCTCGGGCTCCAGTTCGACCCGGGCGACCCGCACGACCTGGCCGGGGCGGTGCGCGGCGTGCTCGCGCGCGGTGCGACCACCAGCCCCGGCCGGCTCCGCGCCGCGGAGGAGCTGTGCTGGGAGCGCGAGCAGGAGCAGCTGCTTGCCTGCTACCGCGGTCTCGGCGTCGAGCTCACCTCGCCGGCGGTCCTCGCCCGGCACAGCGCCCGGCCCGCCGTGCGGGTGGCGTCCGTGCCTTCCGTGCCGTCGGTCCCGCACCAGCGCACCGACGCGTCGGTCCTGGTGGGCGCGCGGTGAGGCGCCGCCGGACCGCCACCACCCTGCTCGTCGCCGGCGCCCTGGTGCTCGGTGCGGGGGGCTGGGCGGTCGACACCTACCTGCTCGCGCCCCAGCGCGCGGTCGCCGGGGCGGTGCAGGACCTGCCGCGCGTCGACGGCGTCTTCGACATCCCGGAGGACGAGCGCCCGGCCGCGGGCAGCGTCACCGGCACCGGCACCTTCCTGCTGGTCGGCTCGGACTCGCGCGGCGAGGCCCAGGAGGAGGGCGACGGTCCCTGGCGGCCGGGCCGCCAGCGCAGCGACGTGATCGTGCTCGGCCAGGTCGGCGCCGACGGCGAGGTCGCGCTGGTGTCGGTGCCGCGCGACTCCTGGGTCGAGATCCCCGGCCGCGGTCCGGGCAAGGTCAACGCGGCGTTCTCGTACGGCGGGCCGAGCCTGCTGGTGCGCGCGCTCGAGGCCGAGACCGGCGTGCGGATCGACCACTACGCCGTCATCGACTTCGCCGGCCTGGTCGCCGTCACCGACGCGATCGGCGGGGTCGACGTCGCCAGCGCGCACGCCACCTCCTACGCCGGCCACGACTTCGTCGAGGGCACCAACCACCTCGACGGCGAGGCCGCGCTGGCGTTCGTCCGGCAGCGCAAGAACCTGCCCAACGGCGACCTGGACCGGGTGCACAACCAGCAGCGGTTCCTGCGCGCGATGTTCGGTCAGGCGATCAGCCGCGAGACGGCCACCGACCCCGCCACGCTCGACGCCCTGCTGGACGCCGTGCTCGCTCACGTCGCCGTCGACGACGGCACCACCGAGCAGGACCTGCGCACCATCGCCGAGGCGCTCGGCGGCACGCCCTCGTCCGAGGTCGTCGCGGGGACGGCTCCGGTCAGCGGCCTCGACCGCGAGGGCTCGCAGTCCGTGGTGCACCTCGACCGCGAGCGCGGCGAGCAGGTGTGGGCGGCGCTGCGGGCCGGCGAGACCGCCGGGCTGGCCGGGCTGCTGGACTGAGGGTTCGCGAGGGTCAGGCGTCGAGGGCGGCGGCGACCAGCGGGTCGAACAGGACGGTGAGGTGGTTCGCGTCCGAGCGCTCCCAGGTGAGGCGCGGCACCGCGGACTGCGCGAGCCCGGTCGCCTCGTCCGACAGGAACGACGCCTTGCACCCACTCGAGCACGGCCGGCACGAGGTCGGGACGTCCTGCGAGCGCCTTGCCCTCGACCTTGTCGAGGTGCGCCCGCGTGCTCGGCCAGCGCCGGTCGACCAGGCGCATCTGCACGGTGAGGTCGGCGTCGTCCGGCCCCCACTCGGCGCAGGCGAGGCCGGCGACCCGGCTGCGGCGGGGCGGGGGTGCGAGGTCGGCCATCGGGCGAACCTAGCCGCCCGTCGCTGCCGGCGGCTGCCGGCGGGCCCGGGACGGCGAACGGGACCAGGCCGAGGACCTGATCCCGTTCGGTGTGTGCGCGAGGGGGGATTTGAACCCCCACGCCCTTTCGGACACTGGCACCTGAAGCCAGCGCGTCTGCCGTTCCGCCACTCGCGCAAGTAGCGCCGAGAAGGCTAGCACGCACGAAACGGCCCTCTGCACCACGTTCGGAGGGGTCGGCGGGACCCGCTGCGGCACAGGACCTGCACACGAACCCACCGCCCCGCGCACAGCAGGAATGGGCTCGCCACGGGGCGCACCGTTAGCATCGAGCGCGCGGTGCCGCTCGACTGCACGCCCGTGCCGTCGGCCTGTCCGCCGCGCGCCGACCGGCCGCCCGGGAGGACAGCAGATCGACAGCCAGACCGACAGCCCGACCGACAGCCCGACCGGCGGCCCGACCGCCGGCCCCGACGTGAGGTGAAGGAGGTGCCCGTGGGAGTCCTCGACCGGTTCGAGAAGGGCGTGGAGCGCGCCGTCAGCGGCGTCTTCGCCAAGGCCTTCAAGAGCGAGGTGCAGCCCGTCGAGCTCGCGAGCGCCCTGCGCCGCGAGGCCGACAACTCCGCCGCCGTCGTCGGCCGCGACCGCACCCTGGTGCCGAACGCGTACCTCATCGCCCTCGGCACCACCGACTTCGAGCGCCTCTCCGCGTGGGAGGACACCCTCGCCGACGAGCTCACCGAGGCCGTCACCGCGCACGCGCGCCAGCAGCGGTACGCCTTCGTCGGGCCGGTCACGGTGACGCTGGAGGAGGACGAGGAGCTCGACACCGGCGTCTTCACCGTCCGGGGCGCCCGGGTGAAGGGGCGGGTGGCGCCGGCCACCTCGGCCACCGCCACCGCCAGCCACCCCGTGCTCGACGTCGACGGCCGCCGCTACCAGCTCACCAGCCCGCGCACCGTGCTCGGCCGCGGCTCGGAGGCCGACATCGTGGTCGACGACCCGGGCGTCTCCCGCCAGCACGCCGAGATCCGCCTCGACGGCGGCACCGCCGTGCTGCGCGACCTCGGGTCGACCAACGGCACCTTCGTCGACGGCGAGCGGGCCAGCACCGCCCGGCTGCTCGACGGCAGCACGATCACGCCTCGGCCGCACCCGGATCCGGTTCTCCTCGCGCACCGAGCGCACCGAGGACGACCAGTGAACGAGCGGAGCGAGCGAGCCGTCGAGCCGAGCCCCGCGGCGAGGCACGAGCCGTGAGCCAGCTGACGCTGCTGCTGCTGCAGCTGGGCTTCCTCGTGCTGCTCTGGGTGATGGTGCTCAGCGTGGTCGGCGTGATGCGCCGCGACCTGTTCGGCACCCGGGTGGTCGCCCGCCAGCCCGCCCGCGCCAAGGCCCCCCGCCGCGGTGCCGAGCAGCGAGCGCCCCGCCCGCCAGGAGCCGCGTCCGGCGCCGGCCCGCACCGCGCCCACCCGGCTGGTCGTCGTCGAGGGCTCGCTGCGCGGCACCACCCTGTCCCTCGGCCAGGCACCGGTGCTGATCGGCCGCTCGCCGGAGTGCACGCTCGTCCTCACCGACGACTTCGCGTCCGGTCGGCACGCCCGGCTGGTGCCCACCGAGTCCGGCTGGACGGTCGAGGACCTCGGCTCCACCAACGGCACCCAGCTCGACGGCGCGCCGCTCGGCGGCCCGCGTCCCGCCCAGGCCGGCAGCCTGCTGAAGATCGGCCGCACCGTCATCGAGCTGCGGAGGTAGCCCGGGTGGCCATCGCCCTGCGGTACGCCGCCCGGTCCGACATCGGCCTGGGCCGCTACAAGGAGAACCAGGACTCCGGCTACGCCGGCCCGCACCTGCTCGTCGTCGCCGACGGCATGGGCGGCAACGCCGGCGGCGACGTCGCGTCCTCGCTCGCGGTCGGCCGGCTCGCCGCGCTCGACGGCGAGTCGCACGGCGCCGACGCCCTGCAGCACCTCGAGCACGCCGTGCGCGGCGCCGCCGGGGCGGTGCGCGACCGCGCCCGCGACCAGCCCGAGCTGTCCGGGATGGCCACCACCGTCACCGCCATCCTGCGGTCCGGCAACCGGCTGGCGCTGGCCCACATCGGCGACTCCCGCGCGTACCTCCTGCACGACGGGGAGGCTCACCCAGGTCACCTCCGACCACACCTTCGTGCAGCGGCTGGTCGACGAGGGCCGGATCACCGCCGAGGAGGCCGAGCGGCACCCGCAGGGCAACATCGTGATGCGGATGCTGGGCGACATCGACTCCAACGACGACATCGACTCCTCGGTGCGCACCGCCGAGGTGGGCGACCGCTGGCTGCTCTGCTCCGACGGGCTGTCCGGCTTCGTCAGCCTCGACACCATCGCCGAGACGATGACCGAGGTCGAGGACCCCGGGGCCTGCGCGGAGCAGCTGATCCAGCTCGCGCTGCGCGGCGGCGGCGCCGACAACATCACCGCGATCGTCGCCGACGTCGTGCCGGCCACCACGGCGCCGCCGACCCACCCCGAGGTGGTCGGGGCGGCCGCCAGGGAGCGCTCGCGGCAGAGCGCCGCACCCGCCGGCAGCGCGGCCGCCAAGGCCGCCGCCCTCACCCGCACCACGGCGGTCGACGACGACGAGGAGGTCGAGGAGGACCCCGGCCCCTCGCGCGGCCACCGTGCTGCGGCGCGTGCTCGGCGGCCTGCTGGTGGTCGCGATCGTGGCCGGCGGCCTGTACGGCGCGTGGGTCTGGAGCCAGCAGCAGTACTACGTCGGCGTCGACGGCGACGACGTCGCGATCTACCAGGGCCTGGCGTCCGACATCGGTCCGATCGAGCTGTCGCACGTGTACGAGCGCCAGGACCTCCCGCTCGAGAGCCTCACCGCCGTCGACCGCGACGCCGTCGAGCGCGGCATCGGCGCCGACGACCTGTCCGACGCGCGGCGCACCGTGGTCAACCTGTTCACCGGGTCGAGCGAGTGCGAGCCCGAGGTCGTCGAGGTCACCCCGAGCCCGCCGCGCGCCGACGCCCACCACGACCCCCGCGAGGCACGGCGACCACGCCCCCGCCACCGCACACCGCCCACGGGCATCGGCACCCTCACGCCCGACGCCCACCCCCTCGACGTCCACCCTCCCCCTCCCCGACGGGTGCGAGGGCTGATGGCCACCGTCAGCGAGCACGCACCGCGCACCCGCCGCAACGTCGAGCTGGTGCTGCTGGTGCTCGCCGTCGGCATCTCCGCCGGCATGTACGGCATCGTCGGCGCCGGCGTCAACGGCGCCTGGCCGCCCCAGCTCTTCCTCTACGGCGCGGGCTTCGCCGTGCTGTCGCTGGTCGTGCACGTGACGCTGCGGTTCCGCGCGCCGTACGCCGACCCCGTGCTGCTCCCGATCGCGGTGACCATCAACGGGATCGGGCTCGCGATGCTGCACCGCATCGACCTCGCCCGGCTCGGCCGCGACGACTTCTCGCCGCTCGCGCCGCGCCAGCTGGTGTGGGCCGCGATCGGCGTCGGGCTCTGCACCGCGGTGCTCTGGGTGCTGCGCGACCACCGCGTGCTGCGCCGCTACACCTTCACCGCGATGGTCGCCGGCCTGGTGCTGCTGGCGCTGCCGATGCTGCCCCTCATCGGCACCGAGATCAACGGCGCTCGGATCTGGATCAGCCTGGGACCGTTCGGTTTCCAGCCCGGTGAGCTCGCCAAGATCGTCCTGACGGTGTTCTTCGCCGGGTACCTGGTCACCCAGCGCGACAACCTCTCGCTGGCCGGACGCAAGGTGCTCGGCCTGCACCTGCCGCGCGGCCGCGACCTCGGCCCGATCCTGATCGCCTGGGGCGCCAGCGTCGGCGTGCTGGTGGTCGAGCGCGACCTCGGCACCTCGCTGCTGTTCTTCGGCGTCTTCGTCGCGATGCTCTACGTGGCCACCGAGCGGGTCAGCTGGATCCTCATCGGCATGGGCCTGTTCGTGGGCGGCGCCGTCGTGGCCTGGCGCATCTTCGACCACGTGAACGCCCGTGTGGCGGCGTGGCTCTCGCCGTTCGACCCCGCCGTGTACGACCGCGAGTTCGGCAGCAGCTACCAGCTGGTGCAGGGCCTGTTCGGGATGGCGAACGGCGGGCTCGTCGGTACCGGGATGGGCCGCGGCATGCCGACCCTCGTGCCCTACTCCGAGAGCGACTTCATCTACGCCGCGCTCGGCGAGGAGCTCGGCATGGCAGGGCTGTTCGCGCTGCTGTGCCTGTACATGGTGCTGGTGCAGCGCGGCTTCCGCACCGCCATCGGCGTCCGCGACGGGTTCGGCAAGCTGCTCGCCGCGGGGCTCGCGTTCACCATCGCGCTGCAGTGCTTCGTGGTCGTGGGCGGCGTCACCCGGGTCATCCCGCTGACCGGCCTGACCATGCCGCTGCTCGCCTACGGAGGCTCCTCGCTGGTGTCGAACTGGATCATCGTCGGTCTGCTGCTGCGGATCTCGGACTCCGCGCGCCGTCCGGCGCCCGCCGTCCAGACCCAGCCGGCGGACGCCGGCGCCACCCAGGTCGTGCCGGTCGGGGCGGTGCGCGACCCCGGTCCGCGAGCGAGAGCGGCGACGCGACGAGCAGCGGGGCAGACGGCGGGGGAGACGACGGCGACGCGACCGTCGCGCTCGGCAAGGGGGGTCCCTCGTGAACACCCCTCTGCGCCGGCTCTCGGTCGTGGCGTTCATCCTGTTCGCCACGCTGCTCGGCAGCACCACCTGGATCCAGTTCGCCTCCGCCGGCGACCTGCGCGCCGACTCGCGCAACGCCCGCACGATCCTGGCCGAGCTCAGCCGCGAGCGCGGTCCGATCGTCGTCGGCGACGACCCGGTGGTCACCTCCGTCCCGGTCGACGACCGGTTCAAGTTCCAGCGCACCTACGCCGACGGCGAGGTCTACGCCCCCGTCACCGGCTTCTACTCGCTGGTCTACGGCGCCACCGGCGTCGAGGGCGCCGAGTCGAGGCTGCTCGCCGGCACCGCCGACGAGCAGTTCTTCACCCGCTTCTCCGACACCGTCTCCGGCCGCGAGCCGCGCGGTGCCACGGTCGAGCTCACCATCGACCCGGCCGTGCAGCAGGCGGCCTGGGACGCCCTGGGCGACCAGCGCGGCGCCGTGGTGGCGCTCGACCCGAAGACCGGCGACGTCCTGGCGATGGTGTCCAAGCCGTCGTACGACCCGCAGCTGCTCGCCGGGCACGAGCGCGCCGACGTCGTGGCCCAGTGGCAGGCGCTGCTGGCCGACGAGGGCAAGCCGATGACCAACCGCGCCATCGGCGGCAACCTCTACCCGCCGGGCTCGGTCTTCAAGATCGTCACGGCCGCGGCGGCGCTGGAGTCCGGTGCGTACCAGGAGAGCTCGGTGCTGCCCGGTCCCGCGGTGCTCGACCTGCCGCAGACCTCGGTCGGCCTGCCCAACTCCAGCGGCGCGGCGTGCGGCCCGAACGACGAGACCACGCTCACCGACGCCCTGCGCATCTCCTGCAACACCGCGTTCGGGTACCTGGGCATGGAGCTCGGCGGCGCGGCGGTGAAGGAGCAGGCCGACCGGTTCGGCTTCGACAACGACCTGCGGATCCCGCTGCGGGTCTCGCCGAGCACCATCCCGGACGACCTCAACCCGCCGCAGGAGGCCCAGACCGGCATCGGCCAGTACGAGACCCGGGTGACGCCGCTGCAGGTGGCGATGGTCAGCGCCGCGGTCGCCAACGGCGGCGAGCTGATGCAGCCGAACCTCGTCCGCCAGGTCGGTCGCGGCCGACCTCGACGTGCTGCGGTCGTCCAGCCCGGCGTCGATGGGCGAGCCGATCTCGGCCGAGACCGCCGCCGCGCTCAACCGGATGATGCAGGCGGTCGTGGAGGACGGCACCGGCCGCGCCGCCGCAGATCGACGGCGTGGCCGTGGCCGGCAAGACCGGCACCGCCCAGCACGCCGAGGGCCGTCCGCCGCACGCGTGGTTCACCGCCTTCGCCCCCGCCGACGACCCGCAGGTCGCGGTCGCCGTGGTGATCGAGTCCGGCGGCACCGCGGGCGACGAGGCCAGCGGCGGACGCACCGCGGCCCCGGTGGCCAAGGCCGTCATCGAGGCGGTGCTCGCCCGATGAGGACCGAGAAGGGCGCCCACCTGGGCGGCCGCTACGAGCTCGTGGAGCCGATCGCCGTCGGCGGCATGGGCGAGGTCTGGCGCGCCCGCGACGGCGTGCTGGGCCGCGACGTCGCCGTCAAGGTGCTCAAGGCCGAGTACACCGGCGACCCCGGCTTCCTCGAGCGGTTCCGCGGCGAGGCCCGGCACGCGGCGGCGCTGTCGCACCCGAACATCGCGGCCGTCTACGACTACGGCGAGGCCGACGACGACGACGCGCCGGGCCGCTCGCACGCCTACCTGGTGATGGAGCTGGTGCCGGGCGAGCCGCTGTCGTCCGAGCTCGCCCGCGAGGGCGCGCTCACCCCGGAGCGGACGATGGACCTGCTCGGCCAGGCGGCGCAGGGTCTGGCGGTGGCGCACGCCGCCGGCGTGGTGCACCGCGACGTCAAGCCGGGCAACCTGCTGGTGACGCCCGGCCGGCCAGGTCAAGGTCACCGACTTCGGCATCGCCCGCGCGGGCGACGCCGTCCCGCTCACCGCCACCGGCCAGGTGATGGGCACCGCCGCCTACCTCGCGCCCGAGCAGGCCCTCGGACGCCCGGCCACGCCCGCCAGCGACGTCTACGCGCTCGGCGTCGTGGCGTACGAGGCGCTCACCGGCGCCCGGCCCGTTCGGCGGGGACTCGCCGGTCGCGCAGGCGATGGCGCACGTCAACGACACCCCGCCGCCGCTGCCCGCCCGGCTCCCGCAGCCGGTCCGCGCGCTGGTGCAGGGCGCGATGGACAAGCAGGCCTCGGCGCGCCCGGCCGACGGAGCCGCGTTCGCGCGCGCGGTGGAGCAGGTGCGCCAGGGCCGGGTGCCCACCTGGGACGTCGGCGACGTCGACCCCCACGGCACCGGGCCGCACGGCCGCCGCCGGGATCGGTGGCGCGGCGTGGGCGCCACCGTGCCGATGTCGGCCGCCGGCTCGCCCCCGGTCGACGCCACCCGGGCGATGCCCCGGGTCGCCCCCGCCGCCCCGCCGGCGCGCCCGGTCACCACCACGGTCCGCCGCCCCGCCCCGCCGCCGCGCCGCAGCCGGTTCTCGGCGCCGCTGCTGGCGCTGATCCTGCTGGTCGCCTTCGTGGCGTTCGGTGCGGTGCTGGCCGCCAGCGGTCTGCTCGGCGGTGGCGACGACCCCACCACGAGCCCGACGACGGTGAGCACCCCGGCGACGAGCGCGTCGTCGTCGAGCACCACGTCGAGCTCGAGCACCACCTCGAGCAGCAGCACGACCTCCGCCCCGCCCACCACCTCGAGCACCACCACCGTCGAGACGGTCGAGGTGGTCGCCGGCGACTACGTGGGCCGCAAGATCAAGCAGGTGACCGCGGACCTCGAGGCGCTCGACCTCGTCGTCGACGCCGTGGCCGACCCCGACAGCGAGGCCCCGAAGGACGAGGTGACCGCGGTGGAGGAAGGCACCTACCGCGCGGGGGACACCGTCACCGTCACGTACAGCGACGCCAAGCCCGGCAAGGGCGACGACACAGGTGGAGACGACTAGTGGACGACCAGCGCGCCCCGATCAGCGCGTGCTCTCCGGGCGCTACGAGATCGGCGACCTGCTCGGGCGCGGCGGCATGGCCGTCGTGCACGCCGGCCGCGACGTGCGGCTCGGGCGGCAGGTGGCGATCAAGATGCTGCGGGCCGACCTCGCCCGCGACCCCGCGTTCCAGGCCCGGTTCCGGCGCGAGGCGCAGTCGGCGGCCGGCCTGAACCACCCCTCGATCGTGGCGGTCTACGACACCGGCGAGGACGTCGTGCCA
This sequence comes from uncultured Actinomycetota bacterium, assembly GCA_963750285.1. Classification (GTDB taxonomy): domain Bacteria; phylum Actinomycetota; class Actinomycetes; order Actinomycetales; family CAWJMD01; genus JBBQSN01. The sequence goes on from CAVVQA010000006.1 coordinate 109,866, forward strand.
GGCATCGGCGGCGCCGACGAGCACATCCCGTTCATCATCATGGAGCACGTCTCCGGCCGGACCCTGCGCGAGATCCTGCACGACACCGACCGGCAGACCCCGCCCCAGGGCATCGGCGCCGACGCCACCCCCGCCCCGCTCGGGGTCGAGCGCGCCGTGCAGATCACCGCCGGCGTGCTGTCGGCGCTGGACTACAGCCACCGCGCCGACATCGTGCACCGCGACATCAAGCCCGCCAACGTGATGCTCACCGACAACGGCGCGGTGAAGGTGATGGACTTCGGCATCGCCCGGGCGATGTCGGACTCGTCGGCGACGATGACCCAGACCCAGGCCGTCATCGGCACCGCGCAGTACCTCTCGCCCGAGCAGGCGCGCGGCGAGACCGTCGACGCCCGCAGCGACCTGTACTCCACCGGCTGCCTGCTGTTCGAGCTGCTCACCGGCCGGCCCGCCGTTCGTCGGCGACTCCCCGGTGTCGGTGGCCTACCAGCACGTCCGCGAGATCCCGCAGGCGCCGAGCACCTTCAACCCCGCGGTCGGCGCCGACCTCGACCGGGTCGTCCTGCACGCCCTGGCCAAGGACCGCGACGACCGGTACGCCGACGCCGCCGCGTTCCGCGCCGACCTGCTCGCCGCGCTCGACGGCCGCCCGGTGAAGGCCCCCGTGGCCGCCCCGCCGGGCGAGGCCACGGTCGCGATGCCCGCGGCGGCCGTCGCCGCGGCCGGCCTCGGCGCGGCCGCCGCCTCGCCGCAGGCCACCCAGGTGTTCAACGCGCCTGCCGCCGTCCCCGCGCCGGTGCCGGTGGGCCACCTCGAGGACGAGGAGCCGGAGGAGCCCCGCCGCGGCCGCGCCGCCGGCTACGTGCTGCTCGCGCTCGCCGTCATCGCGGTGATCGCCGGCAGCATCTGGCTGTTCACCCAGGTGCTCGACCAGCCCGAGGACCCGGTGCTCGTCACCGTCCCCGACCTGACCAGCTCGGACCGCGCGACCGCGAAGGCGGCGCTGGAGGACCAGGGCCTGGTCTACGCCGAGGGCGAGCCGCAGAACAGCGACACCGTCGCGGCCGACCTGGTGATGTCGCAGGACCCGGTGTCGGGCCGGCAGGTCGAGACGGGCAGCACCGTCACGGTGGTGATCTCGCTCGGCGTCGGCGAGGTCGAGGTGCCCGACCTGGCGGGCCTGACCCAGGCCGAGGCCCGGGCCGCGCTCGCCGAGGCGGGCCTGGTGGCCGGCCAGGTCACCACCCAGGACGACCCGAAGATCGAGAAGGACCGCGTGATCTCCTCGACGCCCGCCGCCGCGGCGCGGGTGGCCGAGGGCTCCGAGGTCGCGATCGTGGTCTCCACCGGCATGGTCGCGCTGCCCGACGTCACCGCCAAGACCTACCTCGAGGCCCGCGACATCCTGCTCGCCCTCGGGCTCAGCACCCGGGCCGAGCCGCAGGAGGACGCCACCGCGGCGCCGGACACCGTGCTGTCGCAGGACCCGGCAGCCCGGCAGCGTCCCGCAGGGCACCGAGGTGGTGCTGACCGTGGCCACCGCGCCGCCGCCGCCGACGACGACCACCGAGCCGCCGCCGACCACCACCGAGCCGCCGCCGACGACCGAGCCGCCGCCGACGACGACGACGCCGTAGCGGAGGGTCAGGCGCGGTCGGCCACCAGCGGCGCCATGCCGGCGCTGCGCGCCACCGCGCCGTCGTCGCCGCACACCGCGAGCCAGTTGGCGAGCAGCCGGTGGCCGCCCTGGGTGAGCACCGACTCGGGGTGGAACTGCACGCCGTACAGCGGCAGCTCGCGGTGCTGCACGCCCATCACGACGCCGCCGGCGGTGGAGGCCGTGACCTCCAGCTCGTCCGGGACGGTCGAGCGCACCACCGCGAGCGAGTGGTACCGGGTGGCGGTGAACGGCTCGGGCAGCCCGGCCAGCACCCCGGTGCCGTCGTGCTGCACCTCGCTGGTCTTGCCGTGCATGAGCTCGTCGGCGTGGGTCACCGTGGCGCCGTAGACCTCGGCGAGCGCCTGGTGCCCGAGGCACACCCCGAGCATCGGACGGGCCAGCGCCGCGCAGCGCCGGATCACGGCCTCGCTGGCCCCGGCCCGGGCCGGCGTGCCCGGACCGGGCGAGACCAGCACGCCGTCGTGGCCGTCGACCGCGTCGGCGTCGAGGGCGTCGTTGCGCACCACCGTGCACCGGGCACCGAGCTGCTCGAGGTACCCGACGATCGTCCAGACGAAGCTGTCGTAGTTGTCCACCACGCAGCGACGTCGGCGGTCGTCGCTCGCGTCACTGCTCACCCACCGTCGTGTCGTTGAAGGGCACGTACGGCGCCACCGCCGGGAACACCCACTCGAAGCACGACCGCCACGACCGCCAGCGCCAGCGCCAGCAGCACCAGCGCCCGCACCCAGCGTGGTCCCGGCAGCACCCGCCACAGGGCCGAGTACATCAGCCTGCACCTCCGGTCGGTACCTCGGTCAGCGACGCCGGCTCCCCGGCCGAGCGCGGCTGCCACGCCGTCGAGCACCGCGTGCACCACGTAGCGCTCGCGGGCCGAGAACATCGGGTGGCAGGTGGTGAGCGTCAGCATCCGCTCGGTGGGGACGGCGGTCGGGTCGCCGGGCACCGGGGCGATCACGTCGACGTCGCGCGGGCCGACGATCTCGCTGGTGGTGACGCGGTAGGTGAACCACGCCTCCTCGGTCTCGAGCACCACGGCGTCGCCCGTGACCAGCTCGGCGACCTGGTTGAACGGCTTGCCGTAGGTGACCCGGTGGCCGGCGAGCGCGACGTTGCCGACCGCACCGGGCAGCGCCGTCCCGGGGTAGTGGCCCACGCCGTCCTCGAGCAGGGTCTGGCTGGTGCCCTCGAGCACCGGGCGCGGCTGGTAGCCGGTGCCGAACCGCGGCACGTGCACGATCGCGAACGCCTCGCCCGCCGCCGGGCGCCGGGCAGCGGCGCGGCGGGTCGCCCGGGATCCGGCGGCAGGTCGTCGGGGCCGAAGTCGCCCCAGTCCTGCTGCAGCTCGTCGGTGCGCTGCTCCTGCGCGGCGTCGGCCCGCACGTCGGTCCACCACAGCTGCCAGGCGACGAACAGCAGCAGCAGGACGCCCACGGTGATGAGCAGCTCCCCGAGGACCGCCGTCGCCGTGCGGACGGCGCGCCCGGCGCGGCTCACCCGCCGCCCTTGCGGGCGCCGTCGCCGCTGACGGGTCGGGCGTGCTGCATCTCGATCGAGCCCTCGTAGGCGGGCATGTCGACGTCACCGGGCTCGTCGACGCGGTAGGTGAGGCCGACGGCGCGGACGAAGTCGCGGTACACGCCGACCTCCGGGGAGTCGTCGAGCCCGTCGAGCATGTCGTCGGTGTCGCCGATCGCGGTGATGACGTAGGGCGGGGAGTAGACCCGTCCCTGCAGGTGCAGGGTGGTGCCGACGCAGCGGACCGCGCTGGTGGAGACCACGCGCTGGTCCATCAGCATCATCGACTCGGCGCCGTTGGCCCACAGCGCGTTGACCACGGCCTGGACGTCCTGCTGGTGCACCACCACGTCGTTCGGGCCGAAGCCGTCCGGGATCGGGCGGTCGGACGGGGCGTCGTCGAGGGTGACCCGCACCGCCGGGCCGCGGACCGGCTGCAGCTGGGCGGGGCCGGCGAGCTCGGCGGCGGTGGCCTGCAGGTCGCGGGTCGTGCTGTCGCCGACCTGGGCGGTCAGCTCGTCGACCTCGGCGCGCAGCGCCGGCCACGTCGGCGTTGCGGGCGTCGAGGCGGTCGGACTCCTGCCGCACGAGCCCGGGCAGGTCGGTGTCGAGCGCGCGCAGGTCGGTGCCGGCGGCCGTCCCGGCGCTGGTGGCGAACAGCGCACCGGCGGCGGCCAGCACCAGGCCGACGGCCACGGTGCCGGGCCACGACCTCGGCCTCCGGTGCTGGTGCTCCACGTCGTGCCCTACGGCTAGGCGGTCGGCATGCTCCAACGGGCGGCGAGTGCGCGGGTCGAGCACCCCGGCACCGGCACGGCGATCCGGCATCCGGCAGGCTACCCGCGAACGCGAGGCAGGGAGGGCGACGTGCCCGAGTCCAGGGTCCGCAAGAAGGCCGCGTACACCGCTCCGCCCGCGAAGTCGGGTGGTCCGAAGGTCAACGCGCGGTGGTTCGTCCCGCTCATGCTGACCTTCTTCGTCCTCGGTCTGGCCTGGATCGTGGTGTTCTACGTGAGCGAGGGCAAGTACCCGATCACGAGCATCGGCGACTGGACCGTCGGCAGCTGGAACCTGGTGATCGGCTTCGCGATCGTGATGGCCGGTTTCATCATGACCACGCGCTGGCGCTGACCCTCCCGGAGCACGGGGTCGGCCCGGCCGACTTACACCGGTGTGGTTTTCCCCAGGGGTTGTCCACAGTGGGGACAACTCTCCGTGAGGCTCAGCCACTGAGGCCGAACGCGCCCAGCGCGGCCACCAGGAGCACCAGCGCGGCCATCCCGCTCCACTGCACCACCGAGCGCCGCTCGCGAGGGGCGTAGGCCAGCACCGCCGCCGCCGCCGCACCCACGACCATGCCGCCCAGGTGCGCCTGCCAGGCGATGCCGGGGATGAAGAAGCCGAGCAGGAGGTTGACGCCGAGCACGCCGACGATCGACTGCAGCGGCAACTTCATCCGGCGCTGCGCCACCAGCAGGGCGCCGAACAGGCCGAAGACCGCCCCGGACGCGCCGACCGCCGAGGTGAGGAAGCCGAACGGCGTGACGTCCGGGGTGAGCAGCTCGAAGGCGACCGATCCACCGAGCGCGCTGAGCAGGTAGAGCAGCACGAACCGGGCGCGTCCGAAGACGTGCTCGAGGTAGGGACCGACCAGGAACAGCGCGTACATGTTGAACAGGATGTGCATCAGCCCGAACGGCCCGCCGGTGGCGTGCAGGAACGCGGCGGTGAGGAACCGCCAGGGCTCGTCCGCGGCCAGCGCCGGCACGAACGCGTACCGGTCGGTGACGTCGAGGCCCGGTACCCGCTGCAGCAGGTTGACCACGACGCACAGCCCGATCAGGACGTAGGTGACGTACGGGGGCTCGCCCAGACGGGCCCGGCCGCCGAAGACGGTGCGGGCGGAGCGCACCTGGGCCACCCCGGCGGCGGCGCAGTCGACGCACTGGACGCCGACCGCCGCCTGCCGCTGGCACTGCGGGCAGACCGGGCGGTGGCAGCGCTGGCAGCGCACGTACGACTCCCGGTCGGGGTGCCGCGGGCAGACCGGGACCTCGGTCGGTCCGCCCGTGCTGGTGCTGCCCGCGCTCTCGCTCACCGTGCTCCTGCCGTCGTCGTGCCGGGGTCGTCCCCGGTCAACGACTCACGGCTCGACGGTGATCCCGGTGATGACCTGGTCCTCGCGGGGACGGTCGCCGGGGCCCGTGGGGGTGGTGCGCGATCGCGTCGACGACGTCGCGGCCGGCCTGGTCGACGACCTCGCCGAAGATCGTGTGCTTCATGTTCAGGTGCGGGGTCGGCCCCACGGTGATGAAGAACTGCGAGCCGTTGGTGCCGCGGCCCATCTGCTTGCCGGCGTTGGCCATCGCGAGCAGGTACGGGCGGTCGAAGGTGAGGTCGCCGGTCACCTCGTCGTCGAAGGCGTAGCCCGGGCCGCCGGTGCCGGTGCCGAGCGGGCAGCCGCCCTGGATCATGAAGCCGGTGATCACGCGGTGGAAGGCGAGGCCGTCGTAGAACGGCTCGGTCTTCTTCTCACCGGTCCTGGGGTCGGTCCACTCCTTGGAGCCCTCCGCCAGCCCGACGAAGTTCTTCACCGTGTGCGGGGCCTGGTTCGGGAAGAGCTCGATCCGGATGTCACCGGCGGTCGTGTGCATGGTCGCGAACATGGTCGACGATCCTCGCACGAGCACGGCGGACGGGCCCGCGGCGGGCTCGCAGCCCTCCGACCGCGGATCCGGTGGGCACCCGAGCGGCACGCGGCCCGTTGACGGGGCAAGATAGGGCGCAGCACCAGACCCGCACGGCAACCGTGATCCGGGGAAGACCCGGGTCCGAGGGGAGGACCCATGTTCCGCACCAAGAGCCGTTCCGAGCGAGCCGCCGACACCGCGCGCGCGCAGGCCGACGTCCTGAAGGACCAGGCGGCCACGCTGCTCGACCGGGCCGCACCGGTGGCCGCCACCGCGAAGGAGCAGGCCGCGCACGCCGCGCACTCCGCCCGCGAGTGGGCCAGCCCGCGCCTGGAGAAGGCTCGCGACCGCTCCGTCGAGGCGGCCGCCCCGAAGGTCGAGCAGGCCGCCGAGGCGCTCGGTCCCAAGGTCGACGCCGCGCGCGACAAGATCGTCGAGGACCTCCTGCCCCGCATCGTGGAGGTCGTCGCTGCAGCGGCCGCCGCCGCGGCCGCCAAGACCGACGAGGCGCAGGCGGCGTCCCGCTCGGCCCTCGAGCAGCGTCGAGAGCGCCGCGAAGGGCGCCCAGCCGAAGCCGAAGCGCCGCCGCGCGGGCAAGGCGCTGCTGGTGCTGGGCGTGCTCGGTGCCGCCGGCGCCGCGGGCTACGCCGCGTGGCGCGCCAACCAGCCCACCGACGACCCGTGGGCCACGGCCACCGGCACCCCGCGCAGCGCGTCGACCTCGAGCACCACGTCGAGCACGTCCTCGAGCACGTCGTCGAGCGCAGCGGCCCCGAAGGCCGCCGCGGCCGCACCCACCGCGGGCAGCAGCGCGCTGGCCACCGGCGAGGCGGAGAAGGTCGCCGAGCCGGCGGGCGACTCCGACCTGCCGGGCGTCGACACCTCCGGCACGGACACCGTCGGCGCCGGGTCGGAGGCCTCGTCCGACGTCCGACTCGTCCGACTCGGACGACAGCGCCGAAGCCCGGCCCGCGCAAGGCCGCGCACAGCACGGAGGACGACGGCTCCTGAGCCGCGTCCGCACCTGGGTGCCGAAGGCCCCGGGCTCCCTCGAGGAGCGCGGGGTCTTCGGTCGTCCGGGGGTGGTGCCGAGGTGCGGCGTCGTGCGGAGAGCGCGGTCAGCCGTTGGCGCAGGCCGGGTGGTCGAGCTCCAGCCCGGGCTCCAGCTCGCCGACGGCCTGCTCGAACGGCATGCCCGGCGGCGGCGTCTCCTGGTGCTGCATCGCGCTGACCTGGGCCACCGCGTTGTGCACGTACCAGCGGTGGAAGACCCGCTGGTGCAGCGGCGTCTCCAGGGTGAGCAGGGTGCCGGAGCGGGCGTGCGCGTCGATCTCGTCCAGCGCCGTGAGGTACTCCTGCGCCTGGGCCGCGGCCGCCTCCGACAGGGTGAGCCGCACCCGGGTGCGCTCCATCCCCGCCGCGGCGGCCTCGCTGGCCAGCCGCTTCAGCTCGTGCCGCACCTCGGCGAAGGTGTCGGCGAGCGTCTGCATCGTCCGCTCGAGCTCGGCCGGGATCGGCTGGCCCTGCCCCGACGCCTCGCCCACGACCATCAGCGTCAGCTCGCGCAGCTGGCTGTCGACCTGGGCGGCGGCGGCGAGCACCAGCTCGGTGGGGGCGTCGCCGACGTCGACGGTGAACTGCTGGGCCTGCGGCTCGTCGTCCCAGTCGGCGAGGTCGGCCCAGGCGTCCAGGTCGGGCTCGACGTCGTGCTCGGCGATGTCGCAGGAGTCGCCCAGCTCGGCCCAGACCATCTTGCCCTCGGGCTCGGGGTCGACGCCCCACTTGGCGGCGAGCGCGTCGACGACGGCGAGGCCGCGGCCGGTCATCGAGTCGTCGTTGGCCGGCGCCTCGGCCAGCACCGGACGGTGCGCGCCGTCGCGGACCTCGATCCGCAGGACGTCGTCGAGCTGGACCAGGTTGACCGTCACCGGCGGCTCGGCGTGCAGCAGCGCGTTGGTGACCATCTCCGAGACGACCAGGATCGCGTCGTCGGTGCGGTGCTCGAACGGGCCCTCGGCCAGCGCACCGCTGACGAACCGACGCGCGCGTCCGGCAGCGTCGGGCTCGTCGCCCAGTGTGAGCAGCACGACCGCCTCCTGCCCCGCGTCCCCTCGATCCCGACCGTCGGCTCCTGCACACGGTAGCCGTGCTGCGACGAGTTCGGGACGCAATGTCGTCATCACAGTGCGTACGCACCAACAACGCAGCGTGTTCGGAGAAGTCACGCGATCGGGTTGGTGGGATCACGGTGCTCGCGCAACCGACACCTCACGGCGCGCGAGCTGTGGGCTGGACGAGCAGAGACGACGGTGCGAGCTGGTGGAGCCAAGGGGACGCCCCACTCCGGCCGGGCCTCGTCCCTCGGCCCGTCCCGGAGCGTGGGCCCGGAACCCGAGGGGTTCGAGAACTCCTTCAGCCAGAGCTGCGAGAAGGACCGGACGAAACCCGTGTCCGGTCCTTCTCGCAGCTGTGGAGCCAAGGGGACTCGAACCCCTAACCCCCTGCTTGCAAAGCAGGTGCGCTACCAATTGCGCCATGGCCCCGAGGGTCGACCCGACCCCGGTGGTGGAGGAGCGGTCAGCGCACCGTGTCGGTGGCCTCGGCCCACAGGTCCTGCTCGGCCTTGTCGGCCTCCATCTTGCGCCAGGCGGCGTACCCGGCACCGGCCAGGCTCAGGACGAGCAGCAGCTTCTTCACGCCGTCCAGGGTACCTGCGCGCAGGCGCGGCTCCGACTCCGTTGGACTCCGTTCGACCTCGTCACGCTCCGGCACCGCCGTCGCGGGCGGGTGACGCGCCGTCGATGCCGGTCCAGCACGACGACACCCGGGCCGATCATCAGACGTGATCCGACGTCTCCTGCCCGTGCTCCTGACCCTGACCCTCGCCGCCGTCGCGGTGACGGTCCCGTCGGCCACCACCGCGCCCGCCGCAGCGGCGCCGGCGCCGTACAGCTGCCTGCCAGGGCACGGCCTGATGAGCGCGAACACCGCCGCCGGGCTGATGGCGGGCTCGCTCGCGCTCGGCGACGGCCGGACGGTGTCGATCGGCACCACCGGCGACACGGTGTGGGCGCGCAGCAGCTTCGACGCCGGCACGACCCGCCTGCTGGCGAGCATGAGCTGGGCGAACCTGCTGATCCGCGAGACCAACCGCACCGGCAACCAGGCCTACACCGACCGCGCCCGGGCGTTCGCCGCCGACTTCATGCGCGACAACCCGGTGGGTGCGGGCGCACGGCCCGCCGACACCTGGACCCCCATGTACGCGGGCCAGCGCACGTCGTTCCTCGCCTGCCTGACGCTCAACCGCCCGAACGACACCACGGCCGCGAGCTGGCTGACCGCGCACGGCACCTGGCTGAACGCGCCCGCCAACCACGGCGGCGACTGGAACCAGGGCCTCGAGGCGGCGATCGGCCTGCTCGGCGCGGGCTGCCGGCTCGGCCGGGCCGACTTCCGCACCACCGCCGGCAGCCGGCTGGGCTCGATGATCACCCAGAGCGTCGACGCCCAGGGCGCCTTCCTCGAGCAGGCACCGGGCTACCTCGGGTTCGTCCACGGCCGCTGGCAGCTGGCGTCGACCAAGCTGTCCGAGTGCGGCCAGCCGGTGCCGCCGGCGATCGCCGAGCGGCTGCCCAAGATGCTCGACTTCGGCGCCTGGGCCACCGCCGGCAACGGCCGGCTGGTGCAGATCGGCGACACCTTCAGCGACGCCCCGCTCGCCGTCCCGGGCACCGCCTCGCAGTACGCGGCCACCCAGGGCGCCTCCGGCACGCCGCTGACCGGGCAGGACGCGATCTACAGCGCCGGCTACGTCTTCGGCCGCACGTCCTGGACACCGTTCACCTCCGGCATCCACTGGTCGCTGCGCTACGGACCGGGCCGGGCGTACCACGGTCACTACGACCACCAGTCGGTGACGCTGACGTCCGGCACCCGGCCGGTCCTGGTCGAGGCCGGGCACAGCGGCTACGCCAGCGCCACGCAGCGGCTCTGGCAGCGCTCGCCCGAGGGCCACAACGTGGTCGTGCTGCCCGGGGTGTCGTTCAGCGGCGCGGCGGCCACCACGCTCAACCGCACCGCGGCCGGCGCCGACTGGCGCTGGTACGAGGTCGCCGACGCCGCCTACGCCAAGAGCGGCCGCACGCGCGGCACCTACGTCGACCCGAACCTGGGCTTCCTGCTCGTGCAGGACCGGGTCAGCCGCCCGACCTCGGGCCTGATCCAGCAGCTGTGGCACCTGCCGGCGGGGACCTCGATGCAGTTCAGCGGACGCAGCGCCGCGATCGGCACCTCGCCGGACGGCGCGATGCAGACGGTCGTGCTGCAGGTGCCGCTGCCGGGCGACGTGCTCCCGAGGGGGGCGACCACCGCGATCACCGGGCAGGCCAGCCCGCTCCAGGGCTGGGTGTCGACCAAGAACAACGAGTTCGTCAAGGCACCGACCGTCGTCACGGCGCGGGGCGGGACGTCCGCGCGGATGGTGACGCTGGTGGTCGGCGTGCCGACCGGCACCTCGGTCAGCGCGTCGGTGGTGGCGTCGGGCAGCACCTACGCGGTGACGATCGACGTCGGCGGCCGTCGCACCCAGGTCGGCATCAGCGCCGGCGGCGGGATGTGGAAGATCAGCCTGAGCAGCAGCTCGCAGGACGACGAAGGCCCCGCCGGATCCCGGCGGGGCCTTCGTGCGCGTGGTGGGCCTAAGAGGACTTGAACCTCTGACCTCTTCCTTATCAGGGAAGCGCTCTAACCGACTGAGCTATAGGCCCGGGACGCGACGCACGCGCCGGAGCGCGTGCGCAGCGAGGTTACCGCAGCGGCCGCGGTGCTCCCAAACCGGATCGACCGTCCGGAGACGCGGTGCCCGGAGGGCAGGTCAGTCGTCGGAGAGGGTGAGGTGCAGCCCGCCGACGAGGTTCGTCGCGATGTTGTAGAGGAACGCCCCGAGGGTGGCGAGCGCGGTCAGCAGCACGACGTTGACCACGGCGATCACGGTGCCGAGCGAGAGCACCTTGCCGAAGCCGACGTAGTCGTTGATGTCGAACTTGCCGGCACCGAGGATCTGCGACAGGAAGTCGTTGATCTGGGTGAAGATGCCCATGCCGTCGAGCACGGTCCACAGCACGCCGGCGGCCACGACCATCGCGATGCCGATGGCGACGCTGAGCAGGAACGCCAGCTTCATCACCGACCACGGGTCGACCCGCGCGACGGTGAGGCGGACCCGGCGCGGCGCACCCGGGGCCGGGCGCGAACCGGGACGCACCGAGGTCTTCTTCGCCGCGGCCTTCTTCGCCGTGGCCTTCTTCGCCGCGGGGCGACCGCCGGGAGCCGGCGGGCGCGCACCGGGCGTGACGGTGCGGGTGGCACCGGTCGTGGGTCCGGAGCCGGCGGGCCGGGCCGGCGCGCGGCGCCCGGCGCACCGCTGCCGGAGGTGGTTCCGGCCGGGCGCGGCGACGAGCTCGTCCTCACCTGGCCCGTGGGGGTCTGGTCCGACGTGCTCACGCCTCACCTCCGGTCGTCTCTCCGGACGCGTCCGAGTCGTCCGGGTCCGACGGTACGCCATCGGCACCCGCCTCCGCGCGACCCGCACCGTCGGTGGACACCTCCGCGTCGCCACCCGCGAGCACCTCGGCGGTCGCGTCGGCGCCGTCCCGCCTCCTCGGCCTCCGCCTCGATCTCGGCCTCGATCTCGGCCTCGACCACGGTCTCGTCGTTGCGGGTGATCGCGATGATCGAGTCGCCGGCGTCCGGACGGGCGAACCGCACGCCCTGGGTGGTGCGGCCCTTGACCCCGACGTCGTCGACGCGGGAGCGCACGACCTTGCCCTTCTCCATCACGACCATGACCTCGTCGCCGTCCTTGACCATCACGGCGCCGACCAGGTTGCCGAGCTTCTCGGAGTCGGCCGCGACCTTGATGCCGAGGCCGGCCCGGCCCTGCACCCGGTACTCGGCGATGTCGGTGCGCTTGGCGTTGCCGTTCTCGAACACCACGAACAGGTGCCGGCGGCCCTCCTCGTCGGCGGCGGCGTCGCCGTCGGCCTCCGGGATCGCGTGCACGACCACCATCGCGAGCAGCTCGTCGTCGCCCCGGAACTTCATGCCGGTGACGCCGGACGTCGAGCGACCCATCGGGCGCAGGGCGTCGTCGGTGGCGTGGAAGCGCAGCGACTGGCCCTTGCGCGAGACCAGCACGATGTCGTCGCCGGCGCCGACCAGGTGGGCGCCGACGAGCTCGTCGCGGTCACCGGTCGGGGCGCCGTCGTCCGTGGCCTCGCCGAGCTCGCGCAGGTTGATCGCGATCAGCCCGCCGGAGCGGTTCGAGTCGTACTCGGTGAGGCGGGTCTTCTTCACCCGGCCCTCGCGCGTGGCCAGGACGAGGTAGTCGGCCTGCTCGTAGTCCTTCAGCGTCAGCACCTGGGCGATCTGCTCGCCCGGCTGGAACGCCATCAGGTTCGCCACGTGCTGGCCCTTGGCGTCGCGCGCCGACTCGGGCAGCTGGTACGCCTTGGCCCGGTAGACCCGGCCGAGGTTGGTGAAGAACAGCAGCCAGTGGTGGGTCGAGGTGGTGAAGAAGTGCTCCACCGCGTCGTCGCCACGCAGGGTGGCGCCGCGCACGCCCTTCCCGCCGCGCTTCTGCGAGCGGTAGGAGTCGACCCGGGTGCGCTTGGCGTAGCCGCCGCGGGTGATCGTGACGACGACGTCCTCGACCGGGATGAGGTCCTCGTTCGACATGTCGCCGTCGAACGGGTCGATCGTGGTGCGGCGCTCGTCGCCGTACCGCTCGACGATCTCGGCCAGCTCCTCGCCGATGATCTGCCGCTGGCGCTCGGGCGAGGCGAGGATGTCCTCGTAGTCGGTGATCCGGGCCTCGAGCTCGGCGTGCTCGTCGGTGAGCTTCTGCCGCTCCAGCGCGGCGAGCCGGCGCAGCTGCATGTCGAGGATCGCGCCCGCCTGGACGTCGTCGATCTCGAGCAGCTCCATCAGCCCGGCGCGCGCGACGTCGACCGTGGCGGACGCGCGGATCAGCGCGATCACCTCGTCGAGGGCGTCGAGCGCCTTGAGCAGCGCGACGACGATGTGCATCCGCTCCTGGGCCTTGCGCAGCCGGTAGCGGGTGCGGCGCACGATGACGTCGACCTGGTGCTCGACCCAGAGCCGGACGAAGGAGTCGAGGCTGAGCGTGCGCGGGACGCCGTCGACCAGCGCCAGCATGTTGGCGCCGAAGGTGTCCTGCAGCTGGGTGTGCTTGTAGAGGTTGTTCAGCACCACGGTGGCGACGGCGTCGCGCTTCAGCACGATCACCAGCCGCTGGCCGGTGCGGCCGGAGGTCTCGTCGCGGATGTCGGCGATGCCGGCCAGGCGCCCGTCCTTGACCAGCTCGGCGATCTTCAGCGCCAGGTTGTCGGGGTTCACCTGGTACGGCAGCTCGGTGACCACCAGGCAGGTGCGGTTCTGGATCTCCTCGACCTCGACCACCGCGCGCATCGTGATCTGACCACGACCGGTGCGGTAGGCGTCGTCGATGCCGCGCTTGCCCATGATCAGCGCGCCGGTGGGGAAGTCGGGGCCCTGGACGCGCGCCAGCAGGGCGTCGAGCAGCTCCTCCTTGGACGCCTCGGGGTGCTCCAGCAGCCACTGGACGCCGGAGGCGACCTCGCGCAGGTTGTGCGGCGGGATGTTCGTCGCCATGCCGACGGCGATGCCGGCCGAGCCGTTGACCAGCAGGTTCGGGAACCGCGCGGGCAGGACCTGCGGCTCCTGGGTGCGGCCGTCGTAGTTGTCCCCGAAGTCGACGGTCTCCTCGTCGATGTCGCGGACCATCTCCATCGCCAGCGGCGCCATCCGGCACTCGGTGTACCGCGGCGCGGCCGCCGGGTCGTTGCCCGGCGAGCCGAAGTTCCCCTGCCCGGCCACCAGCGGGTACCGCAGCGACCACGGCTGCGCCAGCCGCACCAGGGCGTCGTAGATCGCGCCGTCACCGTGCGGGTGGTACTGCCCCATCACGTCGCCGACGACGCGCGAGCACTTGGAGAACTGCCGGTCGGGCCGGTAGCCGCCGTCGTACATCGCGTAGAGGATCCGGCGGTGCACGGGCTTCAGGCCGTCGCGCACGTCCGGCAGCGCCCGGCCCACGATCACGCTCATCGCGTAGTCGAGGTAGGACCGCTGCATCTCCAGCTGGAGATCGACCTGCTCGATCCGGTCGTACCGTGCCGGCTCGGTGGTCGGCGGCTGCTCGCTCAACGTCTGCTCCTTCGTCGGGTCCCGTCCCCGGGATCCTGTGCGGCTGGGTGGGTCCTGGTGCGTCCCGCCGGGTGGGCGGTCAGATGTCCAGGAACCTCACGTCCTTGGCGTTGCGCTGGATGAAGCTGCGGCGGGACTCGACGTCCTCGCCCATCAGGACCGAGAAGATCTCGTCGGCCGCGGCGGCGTCGTCGATGGTGACCTGGCGCAGGGTGCGGTGGTCGGGGTCCATCGTGGTGTCCCACAGCTCGCGGTAGTCCATCTCGCCCAGGCCCTTGTAGCGCTGGATCGAGTTCTCCTTGGGCAGCCGGCGACCGGCGGCGCGGCCGTCGGCGATGACGGCGTCGCGCTCGCGGTCGGAGTACACGTAGTCGTGCGGGGCGTTCGACCACTTGATCTTGTACAGCGGCGGCGCGGCCAGGTACACGAACTGGTTCTCGATCAGCGGCTTCATGTACCGGAACAGCAGCGTCAGCAGCAGCGTGCAGATGTGCTGGCCGTCGACGTCGGCGTCGGCCATCAGCACGATCTTGTGGTACCTCAGCTTCGACAGGTCGAAGTCCTCGCCGAACCCGGTGCCGAACGCGGTGATCAGCGCCTGCACCTCGTTGTTGCCCAGCGCGCGGTCGATCCGGGCCTTCTCGACGTTGAGGATCTTGCCGCGGATGGGCAGGATCGCCTGGGTCTCGGGGTTGCGGCCCTGCACGGCCGAGCCGCCGGCCGAGTCGCCCTCGACGATGTAGACCTCGCAGCGGCTCGGGTCGTTGGACTGGCAGTCGCGCAGCTTGCCCGGCATGCCGCCGGACTCCAGCAGGCCCTTGCGCCGGGTGGCCTCGCGCGCCTTGCGCGCCGCCATCCGGGCCGCGGACGCCTGGATCGACTTGCGGACGACGTCGCGGGCCTGGGCCGGGTTGCGCTCGAGCCAGTCGGCCAGGTGGTCGCCGACGACCTTCTGCACGAACGCCTTCGCCTCGGTGTTGCCGAGCTTGGTCTTGGTCTGGCCCTCGAACTGCGGCTCGCCGAGCTTGATCGAGATGACGGCGGTGAGGCCCTCGCGGATGTCGTCGCCGGTGAGGTTGTCGTCCTTGTCCTTGAGCAGCTTCTGCTCGCGGGCGTACCGGTTGACCAGCGAGGTCATCGCCGACCGGAAGCCCTCCTCGTGCGTGCCGCCCTCGTGGGTGTTGATCGTGTTCGCGTAGGTGTGCACCGACTCGGAGTACGCGGTGGTCCACTGCAGCGCGACCTCGAGCGAGAGCCGGCGCTCGGTGTCCTCGGCCTCGAACGCGATCACCTCGGGGTGGATCACGTCGGTCTTCTTGGACGAGTTCAGGTGCTTGACGTAGTCGATGAGGCCGTCGTCGTAGGTGTACGTGACGGTGCGCAGCCGGGCCGAGCCGCCGTCCAGGCCGTCGTCGGAGGTGTCGGCGTGGCCGGGGCGCTCGTCGGTGAGCGTGATGGTGAGGCCCTTGTTGAGGAACGCCATCTGCTGGAACCGCTTGCTCAGCGTCTCGAAGTCGTACTCGGTCGTCTCGAAGATGTCGTCGTTCGCCCAGAACGTGACCGTGGTGCCGGTGGCGTCGCTGGCCTCGCCCTTGGCGAGCGGGGCGTCGGGCACGCCCATCGTGTAGGTCTGCTGCCACACGTTCGGGCCGCGTCCGCGGATCTCGACCGCGAGCCGCTTCGACAGCGCGTTGACCACCGAGACGCCGACCCCGTGCAGACCGCCGGAGACCGCGTACCCGCTGCCGCCGAACTTGCCGCCCGCGTGCAGCACGGTGAGGACGACCTCGACCGCCGGACGGCCCTCGCCCGCGACGATGTCGACCGGGATCCCGCGACCGTCGTCGACCACCCGCACCCCGCCGTCGGCCAGCAGGGTGACGTCGATGGTGTCGCAGTAGCCGGCCAGGGCCTCGTCGACCGCGTTGTCGACGACCTCCTGCACCAGGTGGTGCAGGCCGCGCTCGCCGGTGGAGCCGATGTACATGCCGGGCCGCTTGCGGACGGCCTCGAGACCCTCCAGCACGGTGATGGCGCTGGCGTCGTAGCTGCCGTCGCCGTCGGTGTGGTCGGCCAGCGACGGGGCCTCGTCGGGGTGCTCGGTCGGCTCCAGGGCGGTGAGGTCGGGCTTGGCCTGCTCCATCTGCTCCTGCTGGTCGGCTGCGGGTCGGGCTGCTGGCTGGACGTCTCGTCGGCCACGGAAGTCGGCTCCCTGCGGGTCGCGGTCGCCGGGAGGAGATCCTCCCGACGTGGCGGACGGTCACCGCGGGGGCGACCGTCGACCTCCATCCTAGTCCCTCCGGACGACAGGACAGGGCCCCTGCCGCCCTTCGGAGGCACTTTTCCCTGCCTGGTCGGGGGCGGTTCGACTCCCCCCACGACTCCGGGCCTCCGGAGGCCCCTGCACGCCGTTCCCGCGCTCGCCGTCGTCGCCGGCCCGAGGCCTCACGAGGCGTCCGCGCCCTTCACGAGGCTCGCACGCCTCGTGAACGAGGTGCTGCGACCGTGGACGAGGCGGGCCGGAGCGGGCGGGGACCCTCAGCCGTAGGTGTCGCGCGGGCCGCGACCCTGCACGGTCCGGTGGCCGCGCTTCCACGACGGGCCGGCCGGCCCCTTGACGACCAGGCGCGTGACCACGCCGGCGCCGAGCTCCTCGGACAGCCGCGCCAGCACCGACGGCGCCAGCAGCCGCACCTGGGTGGCCCACGCGGTGGAGTCGGTGCGCACGGTCAGCACCTGGTCCTCGAACGTCTCGGGGTGGCAGTGCGAGGCCACCTCCTCGCCCACGACCTGGTCCCAGCGCCCCATCACCCCGCCGACGGCGACCGGCGTGGTCCAGGCCCGCTCGGTGAGCAGCCGCTGGATCGAGCGGGCGAACGGCTGCGGGTCGCGGTCGTCGGGGCCGGTGCCGGAGCGGGACCCGTCGTCGCGGCGGCGGCGGGCGCCGGGGCGGGCGCGGGCGGGGGAACCGGGTCGCAGCCCCTTCGCCGTCGCCGCGGCCCGCGCGCGGGCCAGCGCGGCGCGGGCGGCCCCCGCACCGGTCGCCTCGGGTGCCTCGGAACCCGCGTCCGGTGCGGGGTCGGTGCTGCGGATCGGGGCGCTCGTCAGTCACGCGTCACCTCGCCGGAGCGCACCTGGACCCGGTCGCCGACCAGCTCCGGCGGGACGTCGGCCTCGACGGCCGCGGTCACCAGCACCTGCTCGGCGCCGGCCACCAGACCCGCCAGGCGGGTGCGGCGGCCGGCGTCGAGCTCGGCGAAGACGTCGTCGAGCACCAGCACCGGATCACCGTCGCCCGCGCCGGCCTCGGTCCGCAAGAGCTGGTACGACCCCAGCCGCAGCGCGAGCGCGTACGACCAGGACTCGCCGTGGCTGGCGTACCCCTTGGCCGGGAGCTCGCCGAGGTCGAGCAGCAGGTCGTCGCGGTGCGGCCCGACCAGCGACTGCCCGCGCTCGACCTCGCGCGGGCGGGCCCGGCCGAGCTCGGCGGTCATCGCCTCGGCGAGCACCGCGCGGCCCGGGAGCTCCCCCTCGCCCGCGAGCGCCGCACCGAGGCCGGGCAGCGCCTCGTCGAGGGTCGAGCGGTACCCCAGCACCGCCTGCCCGGTGGCGTCCGAGACCTGCTGGTAGGCCTCGCGCACGTACGGCGCGAGGCGCGCCACCAGGAACAGCCTGGCCGCCAGGAGCTCGGCGCCGAGCGTCGCGAGCTGGGCGTCCCACACGTCGAGGGTGGAGTCGACGGTGGCGCCCGACCCGTCCGCGACGGGTTCGCGCCGGGAGCGGCCGCGCCCCTTGGCCGGGGACGCCTGCTTGAGCAGGGTGTTGCGCTGGCGCAGCACCCGGTCGTAGTCGGACCGGACGCCGGCGTACCGCGGCGCGAGCAGGACGAGCAGGTCGTCGAGGAAGCGGCGGCGGCCGTCCGGGTCGCCCTTGACCAGGGCGAGGTCCTCGGGCGCGAACAGCACCGAGCGGAGCACGCCGAGCACCTCGCGCGGCCGCGGGACCGGGGACCGGTTCAGCCGGGCCCGGTTGGCGCGGCCCGGCGTGATCTCCAGCTCGACCACGGTGGTGCGGCCGTCGCGCTCGACGGCGGTGCGCACGACCGCCCGCTCCGCCCCGGCCCGCACCAGCGGGGCGTCGGTGGCGACCCGGTGGCTGCCGAGCGTGGCGACGTAGCCGATCGCCTCGACCAGGTTGGTCTTGCCCTGCCCGTTCGGTCCGACCAGCGCCGTGGGCCCGGGGTGCAGGGCGAGCTCGACCTGCGGGTAGCTGCGGAAGTCGGCGAGCGAGAGGTGGCTGACGTGCACGCGCGCGGCTCGTTACCGACTGGACCTCGCCGGCGCCCGACGAGGGACCGGCCTCGTCGGCGTGGGCGGGCGAGACACCGGGGCCGCCGCCCGAGGCCGTGACCGCGTGGCCGCCGAACTGGTTGCGCAGGGCCGCGACCGCCTTGATGGCGGGGGAGTCGTCCTGGCGGGAGGCGAACCGGGCGAACAGCGCCGCGCTGATCACCGGCATCGGGACCGCGTTGGCGATCGCCTCCTCGACGGTCCACCGGCCCTCGCCGGAGTCGTTCGCGTAGCCCTTGATCTGCTCCAGGCCCGGGTCCTCCTCGAGCGCCTTGACCAGCAGGTCGAGCAGCCACGACCGCACGACCGTGCCGCGGGTCCACGCCTTGAAGGCACCGTGGACGTCGGTGACGATGTCCTTGGCCATCAGCAGCTCGTAGCCCTCGGCGTACGCGTGCATCAGGCCGTACTCGATGCCGTTGTGCACCATCTTCGCGTAGTGCCCGGCGCCGATCGAGCCGGCGTGGACGAAGCCCTCCTCGCGCGGACCCTCCGGCCGCAGCGCGTCGAAGACCGGCATCGCACGCTCGACCAGGTCGGCGTCGCCGCCGACCATCAGCCCGTAGCCGTTGTCCAGGCCCCACACGCCGCCGGAGACGCCGCAGTCGAGGTAGCCGACGCCGTGCCCGCGAGCTTCTCGGCGTTGACGGCGTCCTGGGAGAACCGCGAGTTGCCGCCCTCGATCACCAGGTCGCCCTCGGAGAGCAGACCGGCGAGCTCGTCGACGACGGGCTCGACCACCTCGACCGGCACCATGATCCAGACCGTGCGCGGGGCCGGCAGCGCCTGGACCATCTCGGCCAGGGTGGCGGCGTCGGAGACGTCCTGGTTGCGGTCGTAGCCGGTGACCTCGACGCCACCGCGGCGCAGCCGCTCGCGCATGTTGTGGCCCATCTTGCCGAGGCCGACGAGTCCGATGTGCATGCGCGCTCCCGGGGGGTGAGGTGCGGTGCGGGGTCGGGTCCGAGTGTGGTGCGGCGGACCTCAGCCCGCCATCCGCACCGGCATCAGCAGGTAGCGGTAGCCGGTGTCGTCGTCGCCCTCGGCGCCGTCCTGACCGGTGAGCACCGCGGGCTTGGTGGCCTGGGTGAACGACAGCCGGACGTGGAGGGTGCCCAGCGCGTTCAGGCCGTCGAGCAGGAAGCCGGGGTTGAAGGCGATCGTGATGTCCTCGCCGACGAGCCGGGACTCGAGCCGCTCGGACGCCTGGGCGTCGTCGCCCTGGCCGGCCTCGAGCACGACCTGGCCCTCGGAGAAGCTCAGCCGCACCGGGGTGTTGCGCTCGGCGACGAGCGCGACCCGGCGGACGGCCTCGATCAGGCCGTGGGTGTCGACCACCGCGTAGGTCTGGGCCTCGGCCGGGAACAGCGCGCGCACCTTGGGGTAGTCGCCGTCGACGAGCAGCGAGGTGGTGCGCCGGCCGCCGGCGGAGAAGCCGATCAGGTCCTGGCCGCCGTCGGCGGACAGCGCGACGGTGACGTCGCCGCCCTGGCCGAGGGTCTTGGCGACCTCGGACAGCGTGCGGGCCCGCACCAGCGTGGCGGTCTCGGCACCGGCGGAGGCGGGCCGCCACGGCAGCTCGCGCATCGCCAGGCGGTAGCGGTCGGTGGCCAGCAGCGTGACGGTGTCGCCGGCGATCTCCATCCGCACGCCGGTGAGGATCGGCAGCGTCTCGTCGCGGCTGGCGGCGACGGTGACCTGGGCGACCGCCGAGCTGAACACCTCGGCCGACACGGTGCCCGCCTCGGCGGGCATCTCCGGACGGGCCGGGTACTCCTCGACGGGCATCGTCATCAGGGTGAACCGGCTGGCCCCGCAGGTGAGCACGATCCTGGCGCCGTCCTGGGCCAGCTCGACCGGCTTGTCGGGCAGGCTGCGGCAGATGTCGGCGAGCAGCCGCCCGGACACCAGCGCCTGCCCGGGCTCGGTGACGTCGGCCGGCACGTCGACCTTGGCCGAGACCTCGTAGTCGAACCCGGACAGCTCGAGCACGCCGTCGGCCCGGGCGTCGAGCAGCAGCCCGGCCAGCACCGGGACGGGGGGACGGCTGGGCAGCGAACGGGCCGTCCAGGTGACGGCCTCGGCCAGCACGTCGCGCTCAACGCGCAGCTTCACAACGACCCCTTCCGGACGGGCACCTGCGCGGCCCCCGGCAGGCGGATCACCAGGACGGGGATCTGCTCGGGAGGACCGCGCGCGAGATTGCGGGCCCGACCCTACGGCAGAGCACCCACGGCGGTGAACCAGGTCACCCGCGCGGCTCCGGCCACCACGCTGGTCGAGGACCGTGCTCGGCTCGGGGCAGCCCTCGGGCGGGTCCGTCGTCCACATCCGCACAGATGGCTCGTCATCCCTGTCCGAGGAGTAGATCTGTCCTTCGTCGTCATCGCGGTTGTGCACTCTGGGGACGGAGGGCGTCCTCGCAGGTCAGCGGGCTGATCGGCTGTGGACGGGCTGTTGACGGCCGGGGGACGGACGGCACCCGCCGGTGGACGGACGCTGTGCCGCTGCGGGCCGGCGACGCTTCTCCACCACCGGTCCACCGGCGGTCCACCGGCTCGTCCACCGTCCGGTCCGCGAGGGGCGCAGGACGGCGTCCACAGAGTTGTCCACAGGTGTGGGAGAAGAGGGACAACCCCCTCCAGCAGGGTGCGGAGGGTGGTATCCGGGCGAGCCGGGCTCAGCCGCGTGGCTGCTGCCGGATCCGGTTGGTCAGCTCGGTCACCTGGTTGTAGATCGAGCGGCGCTCGGTCATCAGCTCGCGCACCTTGCGGTTGGCGTGCATCACCGTGGTGTGGTCGCGGCCGCCGAAGGCCTGGCCGATCTTCGGCAGCGACAGGTCGGTCATCTCCCGGCACAGGTACATGGCGATCTGCCGCGCCGTCACCAGCACGCGCGAGCGGGAGGTGCCGGTGAGGTCCTCCAGCGTCAGCCCGAAGTAGTCGGCCGTCTGGGCCATGATCGTCGAGGCGGTGATGTCCTGGGCGCCGTCGTCGGAGATGAGGTCCTTGAGCACGACCTCGGCGAGCTGGAGGTCCACCGGCTGGCGGTTGAGGCTCGCGAACGCCGTCACCCGGATCAGGGCGCCCTCGAGCTCGCGGATGTTGGTGGAGATCTTCGAGGCGATGTACTCGAGCACGTCGTCCGGCGCCCGCAGCGAGTCGCCGATCGCCTTCTTGCGCAGGATCGCGATCCGGGTCTCGAGGTCGGGCGGCTGCACGTCGGTGAGCAGGCCCCACTCGAACCGCGAGCGCATCCGCTCCTCGAACCCGGACAGCTGCTTGGGCGGCAGGTCGGAGGTGATCACCACCTGCTTGTTCGCCTGGTGCAGCGCGTTGAAGGTGTGGAAGAACTCCTCCTGCGTCTGCACCTTGCCCTGCAGGAACTGGATGTCGTCGATGAGCAGCACGTCGACGTCGCGGTACCGGCGCTGGAAGACCTGCGCCTTGTCGTCGCGGATCGAGTTGATGAACTCGTTGGTGAACTCCTCGGAGTTCACGTACCGGACCCGCACCCCCGGGTACAGGTGCTGGGCGTAGTCGCCGATCGCGTGCAGCAGGTGGGTCTTGCCCAGGCCGGAGTCGCCGTAGACGAACAGCGGGTTGTACGCCTTGGCCGGCGCCTCGGCCACGGCCACCGACGCGGCGTGCGCGAACCGGTTCGAGGCGCCGATGACGAAGGTGTCGAAGGTGTACCGCGGGTTCAGCCGGGCCGGCTCGACGCCACGGTGCGCGTCGCGCGGACGGGTGGCGCCACCGACGTGGCGGCCCACCGTCATGCCCGAGGCGGCGACGTCCTCGGCGCGGGGCTCCTCGGCGGCGCGCAGGTCGACGGCGTCGGCCGGCGTCTCGTCGGGGACGGCCGCGGCGTCGGGGTCGACGGTGACGGCCAGGCGCACCGACTGGGAGAACCGGGTGCTCAGCAGCTCGGCGATCGGCTCGCGCAGCCGGCTCTCGAACATCTGCTTGGTGAGGTCGTCCGGCACGGCGAACAGCGCGGTGTCGTCGATCAGCCCGATCGGGCGGGACAGGCGCACGAACGCCATCTGCTGGGGACTGACCCGCGGGTCGTCCTGCAGGTCGGCCCTGACGTCGGTCCAGGCGGCCAGCAGATCAGCAGAATCGGGCAAGCCGAGCCCCTCCTTCGACGTCGCCCGGTTCGCGATCCACAGACTTGTCCACAACCTGTGGGATCAGCACCGAGACCGGTACCCGGGAGCGGCACCTCGCGCGGGGTTCTCCCCGTCGCCGCGTGACCGTAACAACTCCGCGCGGCCGTCCACAACCCGGTCAGGACGCCGGCCCGGGCGGTGCCTGGCAGACCCGGGCGCGCCCTGCGCGGCGTGTCGCCCGCTGCCGGGCTCGCCACCGGTGCGACGCTGGTCGGTTCGGCCGGGCGGCGCTGTGCGCCGCAGCCGGTTTGACCCGCTGAGCGTGCGGGCCGTACCGTGATCAGGCCTGTCGACCGGCCACTGTCGCATGCCCACGCACCCGTCCCCCGTGACGGGCCGGCGCGGGCGTCCGGTGGTGTCCGGCCCCGGGAGGTACTGGCCGAAGGCGTGCGTCCGCGCACGCGGTACATCCTTCCCCGCTACGCACCGGAGTCGTCGTGAGCAAGCGCACCTTCCAGCCCAACAACCGCCGCCGGGCCAAGACCCACGGCTTCCGCCTGCGGATGCGCACCCGTGCGGGTCGCGCCATCCTCGCGGCGCGCCGTCGCAAGGGCCGCTCCGAGCTGTCGGCCTGATCCCGGCGCTCCCGCGCCACCCGAGGCCTGACGCCGCACCGTGCTCCCGGCGACGCACCGTCTGACCCGGGGCCACGAGTTCGCCCTGGCCCTGCGCAGCGGGGTGCGCGCCGGCAGGCCGGCGCTGGTCGTGCACCTCGCGGTCCCGCGGCCGGCGGCCGGCGATCGCACCGGACCCCGGAGCCGGCCCCGCACCGGGCCACCCGCTGCAGGCGCTGGACCCCACCGACCCCCCGCGGGTCGGTTTCGTGGTCTCCCGGGCCGTCGGCGGCTCGGTGGTCCGCCACCGGGTGCAGCGCCGGCTGCGGCACCTGGTGCTCCCCCTGCTCCCCGATCTGCCTGGAGGCTCCCTCGTGGTGGTCCGGGCCCTGCCGTCGGCGGCCACGCTGACCAGCGCCGAGCTCGACGCCGACCTGCGTCCCGCGCTGAGGTCGTGCCTGCGCAAGGCCGACGCCGTGGGAGCGGGTACCCGATGAGCGCCCTGCGGACCACGGGCCGGTTCCTCGTGCGGGTGCCCTCGCTGCTGCTGATGCTGCTCGTGCGCGCCTACCAGCTGCTCGTCTCACCGCTGCTCGGGCCGTCCTGCCGGTTCTACCCGTCCTGCTCCGCCTACGGTCTGGAGGCGCTGCGGGTGCACGGCGCGGTCCGCGGCACCTGGCTCACCGTCCGCCGCCTGCTGCGCTGCCACCCGTGGAACCCGGGCGGCGTCGACGAAGTTCCTCCTGCGAGGACGAGGCGTCCGCACGGGCACCAGCACGCCTGACCTCTGCGGGCGCGCCCGCACCGAACCCCACCACCTAGGAGCACACGTTGGAGATCCTCAAGCCGATCGAGATCGCGGTGGCCTGGATCATGGTCCAGTTCCACTCGCTGCTCACCTCGATCGGGATGGACCCGGCGTCGGGATGGACGTGGGCGCTGTCGATCATCGGGCTCACCATCGTCATCCGGATCATCCTCATCCCCCTGTTCGTCAAGCAGATCAACGCCTCTCGCGGCATGCAGCTGATCCAGCCCGAGCTGCGCAAGATCCAGGACAAGTACAAGGGGAAGAAGGACGAGGCCTCCCGGCAGGCCATGACCAAGGAGACGATGGATCTCTACAAGAAGACCGGGACCAACCCGTTCTCCTCGTGCCTGCCGATCCTGCTCCAGATGCCGATCTTCTTCGCGCTGTTCCGCGTGCTCAACGAGTACGTGGTGCAAGCAGCGCGAGATCGGGCCGCTGACCGACCGAGCTCGCGAGGCAGGCCGACAGCTCCTCGCTGTTCGGTGCCCAGCTGTCCTCCACCTTCCTCAACAGCGGCGACAACTGGGAGGTGAAGGTCCTCACCGTCGTGCTGATCGTGCTGATGTCGGCCTCGCAGTTCTTCACCCAGAAGCAGCTGATGAGCAAGAACATGCCCGCCTCCGCGATGGAGGGGAACCCGTTCATGCAGCAGCAGAAGGTGCTCCTCTACGTCCTGCCGCTGGTGTTCGCCGTGTCCGGTGTGAACTTCCCGATCGGCGTGCTCCTGTACTGGCTCACCACGAACTTCTGGTCCGCCGGCCAGCAGTACTACGTGATCAAGCGCCGCCCGGCCCCCGGTTCGCCGGCCGAGGCCGCCCGCAACGAGCGGCTCGCGCGCAAGGGCAAGCCGATCCCCGGCGCCGTGACCCTGATCAAGGACGACGAGCCGGAGCGCCCGCGCGGCCAGCGCACCCAGCCCAAGCGCAAGGACCGCAAGCGCAAGCCGCCGGCCGGTCCGGGCGGCGCGCGCCCCGACGGCGCCGACGCCGACGACGAGCCCGACGCCGCCACCGGCACCTAGACCCGTCGGGACGCCGCGCACCCCGCGCAGACCCGTGCGTCCCGGCTCCCGACCCGTACGCCCCCAGCCAGGAGAGATCCCGATGACCGACAGCACCGACACCGCTCCCGACACCGTCCGCGGACACCGACGAGATGGACACGCCGCGCGACGCCGACGGCCGACGCCACGGACGAGGTGCGCCGACGAGAGCCCGAGCACCGGCAGCAGCACCGACGAGAGCGCACCGACGAGAGCGGCACCGACGAGGACGCCGGCGGACGACGGCGAGACAGACCACCAGCCGTCGCAAGCCGTCGGTCCAGCGGCTCGAGGAGGAGGGCGACGTCGCGGCCGACTACCTCGAGGAGCTGCTCGACATCCTCGACCTGGACGGCGACATCGACATCGACGTCGAGAACGGCCGCGCCGCCGTCTCCGTCGTGGCCGACCCGGGCTCGGAGCGGGCGCTGAAGCGGCTCGTCGGCTCCGGCGGCGAGGTGCTCGAGGCCCTGCAGGAGCTGACCCGCCTGGCCGTGCAGACCAGCACGGGCGAGCGCACCCGGCTGATGCTGGACGTCGCCGGCCACCGCGCCGCCCGCCGCGAGGCGCTGGAGAAGGTCGCCGCGACCGCCGTCGAGCAGGTGCGGACCGGCGGCGAGAAGGTCAGCCTCGAGCCGATGACGCCGTTCGAGCGCAAGGTGGTGCACGACACCGTCGCGGCCGCCGGGCTGCGGTCCGAGTCCGAGGGCGAGGACGCCGGCCGCCACGTGGTGGTCCTCCCCGCCTGACTCTGTTTCACGTGGAACAACGCCCGTCGGTCCGTACGGTGGACCGGCGGGCGTCGTGCTCGTTCGACTGCTTCGCTTGACGTCTTCACGAGCACACCACCCCCGTCCCACCTCTCACGCCCTTGCCACGTTTCACGTGAAACACCCCTCCGGAGCACCCCGTGACGCACCCCACCCCGCCTGACCTCGAGCCGGTCGACGACGACGTCCTCGACGGCGTCTTCGGGGAGCAGGTGGGGCTGGCGCGGCGGTTCGCCGTCCACCTGGCGACGAGCGGGGTGGAGCGGGGGCTGATCGGGCCGCGGGAGGTGCCGCGGTTGTGGACGCGGCACGTGCTGAACTGCGCCGTGCTGGGGGAGCTGGTGCCGGTCGGGGCGACGGTGGTCGACGTGGGGAGCGGGGCGGGGCTGCCGGGGATCGCCGTGGCGCTGGCCCGACCGGACCTCCAGGTCACGCTGGTGGAGCCGCTGGAGCGGCGGACGGTGTGGTTGGCCGAGGTGGTCGACGACCTCGGCATCGACGTGCGGGTGGTGCGCGGTCGGGCCGAGGACGTCACGGGATCCGTTCGGGGACAGGTGGTCACGGCGCGGGCCGTGGCGGCGCTGGACAAGCTGGCGCGGTGGAGCCTGCCGCTGGTGGAGCCGGGCGGGCAGGTGCTCGCGATCAAGGGCCGCAGCGCGGACGAGGAGCTGGCCGGGGCGCGGGCGGCGCTGCGGCGCCGGGGCGTGGTCGAGGACGCCGTGCTGACCTGCGGCGAGCGGTGGCTGGCGGTGCCGACCACGGTGGTCCGGCTCCGGGTGGCGACCGCCGGCGGCCGCCGAGGGCGCTGACCGGGGGCGTCCGCGGCTGCGACTAGGCTGACGACCGCCCGCTGACACCGTCCCGGAAGGACGCCCGTGCTCTCCCAGATCACCGCCGGCTCGGTCACCCCCGGGCTCGGCTGGCCGGTCGTCGACGCCGCGGCGAGCCCCACCCCGGTCGGCTGGCAGGGCTTGGGCGGCGGCGGTGTTCCACGTGAAACCACGGCGACGCGCAGGGCAGGACCCGCACGAGGCAGGTCGCCAGGAGCCGATGCCCTCCGCCGCCGAGGTGCTCGTTCCACGTGAAACGACCGCCCCGGTCCGCCGACGCGCGCCGCCGACGAGGCCCTCGACGAGCTCGACCGGGCGGAGCTGGCCAGCTCGATCCCCGAGGTCGACGACAGCACGCCGCTGATGCAGGAGATCGCCGAGAACGCCCGGCGCCGGATCGCCTTGCGGGGTCGGCGGTTCCCCCCGCCGGTGCGCACCCGGGTGATGACGGTGGCGAACCAGAAGGGCGGTGTCGGCAAGACGACGTCGACCGTCAACCTCGCTGCCGCGCTGGCGCAGGCCGGCCTCACCGTGCTGGTGCTCGACAACGACCCGCAGGGCAACGCGTCCACCGCGCTCGGGATCGACCACCGCGCCGGCACCCCCGGCCTCTACGAGGTGCTGGTCGAGGGCGCCCCGCTCGCCGACGTCGTGCAGCAGTGCCCCGACGTCCCGAACCTGTGGTGCGCCCCGGCCACCATCGACCTGGCCGGCGCCGAGATCGAGCTGGTGCCGATGGTCGCCCGCGAGACCCGGCTGCGGAACGCCGTGCACGCCTACCTCGCCCAGCGCGACGCGCAGGAGCTGCCGCGGCTCGACTACGTGCTGGTCGACTGCCCGCCCAGCCTCGGCCTGCTGACGGTGAACGCGTTCGCCGTGGCGCAGGAGGTGCTGATCCCGATCCAGTGCGAGTACTACGCGCTGGAGGGCCTGAGCCAGCTGCTGAAGAACATCGAGCTGATCAAGGCGCACCTCAACCCCACGCTCGAGGTCTCGACCATCCTGCTCACCATGTTCGACGGCCGGACCCGGCTCGCGGCCGAGGTCGCCGACGAGGTCCGCACCCACTTCCCCGAGACCGTGCTGCGCACCACCGTCCCGCGCTCGGTGCGCATCTCCGAGGCGCCGAGCCACGGCCAGACCGTGATGACGTACGACCCGGGCTCCAGCGGGGCCCTGTCCTACCTGTCCGCCGCGCAGGAGATCGCCGAGCGCGGCGCCGCCCCCGAAGGAGACCTCGCAGTGACCGAGACGACGCAGTGACCGGGACGAAGCAGTGACCGGGACGAAGCAGTGACCGAGAAGAAGCGCGGCCTGGGCCGCGGCCTGGGTGCCCTGATCCCCAGCGGCGCCGAGCGCGGTCGCGCGGCGAGCGTCCGGTCGACGTGTTCTTCCCCGGGTGCGCTCGGCCGCCGGCGCGTCCGCCGAGGGCGGCGGCGCGCAGGACCCGACCCCGCCCGACGCCGCGGTGCAGGCACCCGGGCCGCACGACCTGCTGCCCGTGCCGGGCGCCACCTTCGCCGAGCTGCCGGTCGGGCAGATCGTGCCCAACCCGCGCCAGCCCCGCACGGTCTTCGACGAGGACGCCCTGGCCGAGCTGGTGCACTCCGTGCGCGAGATCGGCGTGCTGCAGCCGGTGGTGGTCCGCCGGGTCGAGGCGCCCGCCGGCTCCGACGGCGAGGACGGCCCGCGCTACGAGCTGGTGATGGGGGAGCGCCGCTGGCGCGCCACCCAGGCGGCCGGGCTGGCCACCATCCCGGCGATCGTGCGCGACACCGCCGACGACGACCTGCTGCGCGACGCGCTGCTGGAGAACCTGCACCGCAGCGAGCTGAACCCGCTCGAGGAGGCCGCGGCCTACGCCCAGCTGCTCGAGGACTTCGGCTGCACCCACGACGAGCTGGCCACCCGGATCGGCCGGTCCCGTCCGCAGATCTCGAACACGATCCGGCTGCTCAACCTGCCGCCGCTGGTGCAGCGCCGGGTGGGCGCCGGGGTGCTGTCGGCCGGCCACGCCCGCGCGCTGCTCGGCCTGGCCGACGGCGGGGCGATGGAGCGGCTGGCCCAGCGGATCGTGGCCGAGGGGCTCTCGGTGCGCGCCACCGAGGAGGTCGTGGCCCTCGGCGGTGACGACGAGCGTCCGGTGCGGCGCCGTCGGGCGTCCGCCGGCTCCCGCCACGAGGCCCTCGACGACCTGGCCGGGCGGCTGTCGGACCGGTTCGACACCCGGGTCAAGATCGCCCTCGGCGCCAAGAAGGGCCGGCTCACGGTCGACTTCGCCTCCGTCGACGACCTCAACCGCATCCTCGCCGTGCTCGCGCCGGACGAGAAGGGCCTGTTCCGCAACTGACCGGAACGCGTTCGGCGCGAGATCCGTTGCGCCGCAACGGTTGTCGCTGATCAGCGAGCGCGTGCCAGGGCGGCGTCGACGATGCCGCGGTACAGGTGCGGCAGGTCCAGCCCGGCGGCCGCGGCGGCCTGGGGCAGCAGCGAGGTCTCGGTCATGCCGGGGGCGACGTTGACCTCGAGGAACCACGGCTCGGCGGCCCCGTCGTCCTGACCGGGGGTGACGATGACGTCGGTGCGGGACAGGTCGCGCAGGCCGAGCGTGGTGTGCACCCGCACCGCGAGGTCGGCGAGGGCGGCCGCGGTGGCGTCGGGGACCCGCGCGGGGGCGAAGTACTCGCGTCCCGCCGGCGGTGTACCGGGCGTCGTAGTCGTAAGCCCTTCCGGCCGTGACGATCTCGACCGCCGGCAGCGCTCGCGGGCCGTCCCCGGTGTCGACGACGGACACCGCCACCTCGGTGCCGGCGACAGCCCGCTGCACCAGCGCGACGTCGCCGTAGGCGAAGCACCCGACCATCGCGCGCGGCAGCTCGCCGGCGTCGGCGACGGTGGCGACCCCCAGGGCCGAGCCACCACGAGCCGGCTTGACCACGAGCGGCAGACCGATCCTCCCGACGAGCGCGGCCAGCACCTCGGACGCACCGAGCTCGCGGAACAGGCTGTGCGGCAACGAGACCGAGGTCGGCACCAGGATCCCCGCGCGGTCGACGAGGTCGTTCGCCGTCGGCTTGTCGAAGGCCCTGCGGCAGGCTGCGGCGTCGGCGCCGACGTAGGGGACGCCCGCCACGTCGAGGACGTCGCGCACCGAGCCGTCCTCGCCGGTCGCGCCGTGCAGCAGCGGCCAGACCAGGTCGGGACGGTCCGACCGCAACCGCCCGAGCAGCCCGGCGTCGAGATCGCTCTCGAGCACCTCGCAGCCCGACTCCCGCAGCGCGTCGGCGACCCGCCGGCCGGACCGCAGCGACACCTCGCGCTCGTGCGACAGCCCGCCGGCCAGGACCAGCACCCGAGGGGCGTCGGTCACGCGAGATCCGGTGCGGGAGATCGGACCTGGGAGTCGCCGTCCGCAGCCGTGCAGGGCGTCGGGGCCGAAGGTGTCGAGCAGCTCGAGCTCGGCGTCGACCACGCCGGCGAGGCGCCGCACGCCCTCGACGATGCGCTCCGGCGGCGGGTAGCAGAACGACAGCCGCAGGTGGCTGCGGCCGGCGTCGCCGTCGCTGCCCTCGGCGTAGAACGCGGTGCCGGGGACGTAGGCGACCCGGGCGGTGACGGCGCGCGGCAGCATCGCCTGGGCGTCCAGGCCCTCGGGGAGACCCGCCCACACGTAGAAGCCACCGTGCGGCACCGTCCAGGTCGCGCCGGGCAGGTGCGTGGCGAGCGCGTCGACGAGGGCGTCGCGCCGCTCGCGGTACAGCTCGCGGTACAGCTTGATCTGGTGGCGCCAGTCGTGGCCGGCCAGGTAGCGGTGGATCGCCATCTGCGAGAACGAGGACGGGCAGAGGATCGCCGACTCGGACGCGAGCACGAGCTTGTCGCGCACCGCGTGCGGGGCGGCCGCCCAGCCGACCCGCAGACCGGGCGCGAAGGTCTTGGAGAACGAGCCGAGGTAGACCACGCCCTCGTCGTCCATCGAGCGCAGCGCCGGCAGCGGCTCGGAGTCGAAACCCAGCAGGCCGTAGGGGTTGTCCTCCAGCACCAGCACGCCGTGACGCCGGGCCACCTCGAGCACGCGCGGCCGCCGCTCGAGCGAGAGCGTCACGCCCGCGGGGTTGTGGAAGTTGGGGACGGTGTACAGCAGCTTCACGGTGCGGCCGGCGGCGTGCAGCGCGGTGAGGGTGCGGTCGAGGGCGTCCGGGTCGAGCCCGTCGTCGTCCATCGGGGTGTGGACGACCTCGGCCTGGTAGGCGCGGAAGACCCCGAGCGCGCCGACGTAGCTGGGGGCCTCGGCGACCACGACGTCGCCCGGGTCGCAGAACACCCGGGTGACCAGGTCGAGCGCCTGCTGCGAGCCGGTGGTGACCACGACGTCGTCGGCGTGCGCGCTGATGCCCTCCTCGGCCATCACCGCGCAGATCGCCTCGCGCAGAGCGGGATCACCCTGCCCGGAGCCGTACTGCAGCGCGGTGGCGCCGGCGCCGGCGACCAGGTCGTGCACCACCTGGGCCACGGCGTCCATCGGCAGCGCGGTGAGGTTGGGCATCCCGCCGGCGAGCGAGACCACCTCGGGCCGGCTGGCGACGGCGAACAGCGCCCGGATCTGGGACGCCGACATGCCGCGGGTGCGGGCGGCGTAGCGGTCGGACCACCGGTCCAGCGTGGTGCCGCGGACCTCGTCCACCGCCTGCTGCCCTCCCTCGTGGGTGCCCGACGGCCCTAGGATGGGGGCCGCCGGCTCGTGCAGGGAGTGTGACATGAAGGTGCTTCGCCCGGTTCTGGTGGGGCTGGGTGTCGGCGCGGCGTGGCGTTCGTCATCGCGCTGCTGAGCCCGCGACGGCTCGACGCCGACGACACCGCGGGCCTCGACGCCACCGGGACGTCGGAGCCGTGAGCGGGCAGGGGACGTGAGCCGCCGCCTGGCGCCGCTGACCCTCGACACCGTCGTCGGACCTGCCCACGCCGTGCCGCTCCTGCGTGGCCTGGGAGCTGGACGCCGGTGGCCGCCCGGGCGGCGACCGAGGCCGGCGGGCTCGAGCTGGAGAAGGAGTCGTGGCTGTCGGCCGTGCTGCTGGAGTGGGGCAGCTGCGGCCGGATCGCCTACGTCGACGACGAGCCGGTCGGCTTCGTCACCTACGCCCCGCCGCAGTTCGTCCCCCGGGCCACCGCGTTCCCCACCTCGCCGGTGTCGGCCGACGCCGTGGTGCTGATGACCGGAGGGGTGCAGCCGGTGCACCGCGGCGGCGGGATCGCCCGGATGCTCGTGCAGGGCGCCGCCAAGGACCTCACCCGCCGCGGGGTGCGGGCGATCGAGGCGTTCGGCACCACCGACTCCACCGAGCAGGCCGTCGGCGCCACCCGAGGCGACCCGCGACGGCTGCCTGGTGCCGGCCGACCTGCTGCTGTCGGTGGGGTTCAAGACCGTCCGGCCGCACCACCGCACGCCGCGGCTGCGGCTCGACCTGCGCACCGCGCTGTCGTGGCGCGAGGACGTGGAGCACGCCCTGGAGAAGATCCTCGGCTCCGTGCGGGTGCCCGGCGCTCGCGTCCGGCTGACCTCCGGGGACGGTGCCGGGACGCGGTGCGGGCGGGGACGTCAGCCGCGCGGCGGCGGCCCGGCGGCCGACATCGCCATCACGTCGTCGATCCGCAGCGTGCCGGTGGTCCAGTCCTGCTGCTCGGTGAGGAACATCCGCTGGACGGCCGCGAGCAGGCCCTCGGCGACGGTGTCGCGGAACGCGGGGTCGGCCAGCCGGCGGGCGTCGTCGGGGCTGCTGAGGTAGCCGACCTCGACCTGGACGGCGGGCATCGAGGTGACCCGGAGCAGCTCCCAGGTGCGCGGGTGGGAGCGGCAGTCGACCAGGCCGGTGCGCACCACGACCTCGCGCTGCACCAGCTCGGCCAGCCGCTGACCCGGGCCGGAGGCGGAGAACGGGTCGTGGCCGCCCCAGAAGTACGTGGCCAGGCCCTCGGGACGGGCCCCGGTGTGCCGGCCGCCGGTGGAGCTGTCGCAGTGCAGCGAGACGAACACGTCGGCGTCGACCCGGCCGGCCAGCTCGGCCCGCTCGCGGCCGGTGGGCGACTGGTGCTCCCCGCGGGTCAGCACGGCGGTGACGCCGGTGGCCTGCAGCCGGCCCTCGAGCCGGCGGGCGAGGTCGAGCACGACGGTGGCCTCGTCCAGGCCGTGGCCGGTGTGGCCGGCGTCGGACCCGCCGTGGCCGGGGTCGATGACGACGACCTTGCCGACCAGGCTGGACCCGGTGGAGCGCACCCGGTCGCGCTCGCGCAGCGCGGCGGCGTTGCCGCCGGCCACGGTGCGGCTGAGCTGGGCCAGGGCGCGCAGGGTGTCGGGCCCGCAGGTGCCGTCCGGGCGCAGCCCGACGCCCCGCTGCAGCTCGCGCAGACCGCGCTCGGTGTCGGGCCCGAACCAGCCGTCGGCGCGACCGGTGAACACCCCGAGCCGCAGCAGCTGGCGCTGCAGCTGGAGCACGTCGTCGCCGGACTGCAGGTGGCCGGGCACGTGCCGCAGGATCCGGTCGCCGATCCGCCACCGGGCGGCGTCGAGCGCGCGGGCGGTGTCGGGGCCGACGATGCCGTCGGAGTTGAGCCCGCGGGCCTGCTGGAAGGCGCGCACCGCGAGCTCGAGGTCGTGGTCGAACGCCTCGGGCGTCTCGCCGGGGCCGGCGTGCCCGAGCTCGACGAGCTGACGGCGCACGGCCAGCACCCGGGGGCCGGTGTCGCCGCGTCGCAGCAGGAGGTCGTCCACGGCGTTCTGCCTACCAGACGCCGGGCGGTCCGGCAGCCCCGGACCGCCCCTCACGTCCGTCGTGCGCGCTCTCGGCCGTGCTCAGCCGAGGAAGTCGGCGAGCTCCCGGACGAGCACGGGCTTGGGCCGCGCGCCCTCGATCCGCTTGACGACCTCGCCGCCGGAGTACACGTTCAGCGTCGGGATCGACAGGATGCCGTACTGGCTGGCGATCTTCGGGTTCTCGTCGGTGTTGACCTTGACCACGGTGATCTTGCCGGCGTGCTCGTTGGCGAGCTCCTCCAGGATGGGGGCGACCTGGCGGCACGGGCCGCACCACGGCGCCCAGAAGTCGACCAGCACCGGGCCCTGGGCCTGCAGCACGTCGGTGTCGAAGCTGGCGTCGGTGACGTCCTTGATGTTCTCGGCCATGGGGGTGTCCTCGGTCCTTCCGGGGTTCGTGCTCGGGGTTCGTGCTCGGGTTCGTGCTCGGGGTGTGCTGGGGTCGTGCTGCTGAGTATGCGGTCGGGGGTCCGTCAGTCGAGCGCGAGGGCTTCCTCGCGGACGGGGACGGGGTCGTCGGCCAGGGCGGCCAGGTAGCGCTCGGCGTCGAGCGAGGCGACGCAGCCCGAGCCGGCGGCGGTGATGGCCTGCATGTACTCGTGGTCGACGACGTCGCCGCAGGCGAAGACGCCGGGCAGCGTGGTGCGCGAGGAGCGGCCGTCGACCTGGACGAAGCCCTCCGCGGTGAGGTCGACCTGGTCGGAGAACAGCTCGACCCGCGGGTCGTGGCCGATCGCGACGAACAGGCCGGTGACCGGCAGGTCGCGCTCCTCGCCGGTGACCGTGTCGAGCAGCCGGACGCCGTTCACGCGGTCCTCGCCGAGGACGTCGACCACCGTGCTGTTCCAGGCGAAGGAGATCTTCGGGTCGGCGAACGCGCGGTCCTGCATGATCTTGGACGCCCGCAGCTCGTCGCGGCGGTGCACGATCGTCACCGACCGGGCGAACCGGGTGAGGAAGGTGGCCTCCTCGATCGCCGAGTCGCCGCCGCCGACCACCACGATGTCCTGCTCCTTGAAGAAGAAGCCGTCGCAGGTGGCGCACCAGGAGACGCCGCGGCCGGACAGGCGCTTCTCGTTCTCCAGCCCGATCTCGCGGTACGCCGAGCCGGTGGCCAGGATCACGGTGCGGGCCAGGTAGGTCTCGCCGTTGCCGGTGACCAGCCGCTTGGGGTCGCTCGTCAGGTCCATCTCGACGACGTCGTCGTACTCGATCCGGGCGCCGAACCGCTCGGCCTGGGCGCGCATCGCGTCCATCAGGTCCGGGCCCATCAGGCCGTTCGGGAAGCCCGGGTAGTTCTCGACCTCGGTGGTGTTCATCAGCGCGCCGCCGGAGGTGACCGAGCCGGCCACGACGACGGGGTCCAGGCTCGCCCGCGCCGCGTAGACCGCCGCGGTGTACCCGGCCGGGCCGGAGCCCACCACCACCACCTGGTGGACGGTCTGCTCGGTCGTGCCGGGGACGGTCGGGGTGCTCACGGGGGTCCTGCCTCGGGTCGGGGGCTGTCGGTCGTCTCAACCGATCGTAGGCGTCCGGTGTTCCCCGTGCCGAGGCGGCGCGCTGTCCCCAGCAGGTCGCGCCGGCCCCCGCCGGGACGGCCCGACCCGGTGGTGCCGCAGGTCACTCCAGGTACGCGCTGGCCAGCACCCGGTCGTCGCCGCTGCCGCACGCCGGCGGGCACCACCAGGACGTCGTAGCCGCGGCCCGACGGGAGCACCAGGACCACCGCCGGCTGCCCCTCGAAGGTGGCGACGTCGGTCGACCGCCGGCTCGACGCCGGACCGGCCGACGGCGGCGAGGCAGTCGGCGCGGTCGCGGTCCGCGAACTCCTGGACGCCCGGCTCGGTCTCCTGGGTGCCCAGACCGTTGTCGGCGGCGAGCAGGAGGGCGCTCGCCTGGGCGACCAGGTCGACGCGGGTGTACTCGGGTGCCGGAGGACCGCGCGGCGTCCTCGCTCGGCGGTGGTGACCGGGCCCGGCAGGCTGCCCGGCGGGACGCTGACGCTCGGCGCCGCGGCGCCGCCGCCGGAGTCGCGAGCGCAGTCGGCGGAGGAGACCTCGGCCGCCGTGGCGGCGTCGGAGGCGCCGCCACCGCCGAGGGTGCCGGCCAGGAAGGTGCCGCCGAGACCGACCACCGCCACGCTGGCGGCGACCGCGAGGTACGCGGGCCAGCGACGGCGTCGGGGCAGGGCGAGCACCTGGCCGCCCTCGGACCGGTCCCACCCGGGGGAGTCGGTGGCAGGAGCGGACTGCGCGGGGACGGCCGACAGGGGCAGCGGCGCCGTCGGAGCGCCGCAGCGGCGGCTCGGCGGCCAGCGCCGCGGCGATCCGGGCACCGAGGTCGGGCGGCTCCGGGGGGAGCGTGCGGGCCTGGGCGCCGAGCAGGGCCCGGACCTCGCGCAGGTCGTCGCGCACCTGCGAGCAGCGCTCGCAGGCCTCGACGTGCGCCGACACCCGGGCGTCCCCGCCGGAGAGGTCGAGCAGCGCGTCGACCTCCTCGGGCGGGGGGTGCGCGCCGGGCGCGGTGCTGGTCACGGGGTCGTCTCCGGGGTGGTCTCGGGTGCTGTCCGGGAGGGGCCGGCCTGGCCGGCCGGCGTCCCGCGGACGGGTGGGTCGCCAGGTTCGACGCGCGAGCCCGGGACGCGGTTCCCCCCGGGCCAGGTCCGGCTCGACCCGGTTCCCCTCGACGCCGCGCGGGCGTCGTCCGGCGTCTCCAGGTGCCCGGGCCGCAGCAGCTCGGCCAGCATCGCCCGGCCGCGCGAGCAGCGGGACTTCACCGTCCCCTCCGCGACCCCGAGCACCTCGGCGGCCTCGGCCACCGACAGCTCCTGCAGGTCGACGAGCACGATCGCCGTCCGGTGGCCCTCCGGGAGGCGGCGCCAGCGCGGCCATGACGTCGAGCCGGGCGTCGGTGCCGGCGTGCTCGTCGCGCGGCGAGGCGGGGTCGTGGTGCTCCGGCAGCGGGAC
Source organism: uncultured Actinomycetota bacterium (assembly GCA_963750285.1). GTDB lineage: Bacteria > Actinomycetota > Actinomycetes > Actinomycetales > CAWJMD01 > JBBQSN01. Next base: position 146,309 of record CAVVQA010000006.1, read on the forward strand.
GGTCGGGCGCACCTTCTCGCGCCGCATCCGGTCCAGGCAGGCGTTGACGACCACCCGGTGCAGCCAGGTGGTCACCGCCGAGTCGCCGCGGAAGGAGGCGGCGCCGCGGTAGGCGGAGACCATGGCGTCCTGGAGGGCGTCGGCGGCGTCCTCGGGGTGGCGCATCGTGCGCACCGCGACCGCCCACAGCCGCGAGCGGTGCCGCTGCACCAGCACCCCGAACGCCTCGCCGTCGCCGTCGACGTGGGCGGCCAGCAGCTCGTGGTCGCTGCGGTCGTCGAGCTCGTCGCCCTCGCCGGGCCCGGGCGGGGTCACTGCACCGTCACGTCCGCGAGCTCGATCCGGAAGCTGCCCGACACGTCCGGCAGCTCGGTCCACCACAGGATCACGTTCTGGGTGGTGACCGGCTCGTCCAGCTCGACGGTGACGGTGCCGGAGCCCGGCGTCGCCGTGCCGACGACCTGGGAGTCCTCGAGGCCCTGGCCGGGCGCGGTGCGCACCTCCAGCACGCCGCCGCTGCCGCTGACCTGCACGGTCACCGACGAGACCGAGGCCTCGCCGCTGAGGGTGACGACCATGCCGAGGCCGTCCTTGAGGCCGCCGAACTCGGCCGACTTGTAGGTGCTCGACTTCCAGAACGACGACGGGTCGTCGTCGATCGCCCGCGGGGCGGTCTCGTCGTTCTCGCCGTCGCCGCCCTGCGGGTCGAGCGTGCGGACGCCGGAGATCTGGGGGACGGGGCCCGTCGGCGCGCCGTCGGTGCCGGACGTCGACGGCGCGGCGCTGGACGAGCCGGTGGTGCCGCCGGTGGGCTCGGTGGTGACGTCGTCGCCGCGCCGCCGCCGATCCCGCCGATCGCCTGCAGCGCGAGCACCAGGCCCACCACCACGAGCACGGCGAGCACGGCGAGGGCGATCATCGGACGGCGGTCCGGCCCGGCCCGCTCCTCCTCGTACCCGCCGAACCCGTCGTCGTCCTCGTCGTCGTAGGGCCCGCCCTCGTCCGCTCCGTCGTCGCCGTCGGACCAGTGCGCCTCGTCGTCCCACTCGTCGTCGTCCCAGCCGTCGTCGCCTGGTCCCCGGCCTGGTCGGCGGCCGGCCGCGGTCGTCGCGGCCCGGTCGTGCGCGGGCGGGACGGCCGCGACGTCACCCGTGCGGTCGGGGGTGCGGGCCGGCTCGTCGTCGCCGAACAGGTCGGCCTTCGAGATCGCGGCGGTGTGCTCGGCGTCGGCAGCCGGCGGGACGGGCGCGCCCGCACCCGCGCCCGCCGCGGCACCGGCGGCACCGGCCGCGCCCGCGCCGACCACGGCCGCACCGGCCGCGCCAGCCGCTGCTGCGGCTCCCGCTCCGGGGCCCCGCGAGGGGAACCGGCCGGCCGGGCGCATGCCGTCGGCGGGGCGCCGGGCGTCCTGCCGGGCGGAGGACTTCGTCAGGTCGCGGGTCGGTGCGGTCGGTGCGCGGGACGTCGGCCACGGGCAGCGCCTCGGTGGCCGGTCCGTCGTCGTGGAGGGCGGCCGATCGCCGCGGCCTCCTCGGCCGCGGTCCACGGCCGCAGGTTCTCGACCACCTCGTCGGGCGTCAGCGGCCCGTCGTCGACGTGGCCGAAGGTCACCGCGCACAGCGTGTCGAGGTCGTTCGGCACGTCGCTGACGACGTCGCCGGGCGGCACCGGCGCGCCGCCGATCCGGGGGGCCGGCTCGAGGCCGCTCACCTCGCCGTCGAGCGGCCAGTGGCCGGTGAGGCCGGCGTAGACCAGGGCGACCAGGGCGACGGCGTCGGTGCGCGCCGCCTGGTCGCCCGGCGCTCCCGCCCGTCCCTCGGCCGCGGCGTCGACGCCGAGGCCCTCGATCTTGAGCTCGCCACCGGGCGTGCGCAGCACGCTGGTCGGCTCCAGCGCCTCGTGGTGCAGGCCGGACGCCGCGACGCGGGACAGCACCTGGGCGGTCTCGCCCACCAGCGCACGCACCCGGTCGGCCGGGAGGGGGCCGTCGCGGCGCAGCACGTCGGCCAGCGAGTCGGCCTCGACGAACTCGGTGACCACGTAGGTCACCGGCCCGGTGTCGCCGTCCTCCTGCGCGACGTCGAGCACCCGCAGCAGCGCCGGCTCGTCGACCATCGCGGCGCGGCGCGCGGCGTCCATGGCGTCCTCGGCGGTGGCGGGGGCGACCAGGCGCACCCCGACCGTGCGGTCCAGCGTGGTGTCGACCGCGCGCCAGAAGTCGCTCGACGCGGTCGTGCGCAAACGCTCCTCGAGGCGGTACCGCCCCGCGAGCTCCGTCCCGACACCGACTCCGTCCACGCCCCCCATGCTAGGGCTGCGTGAGCAGGTCACCAGCGCAGCGGCGCGGCGACGGCCGGGCGAGGGACGACGGACGTCCGGAGCAGCGTCGGAGGCGGAGCGTCAGCGGACGGGCGTGGCGGTGCGGGTCTCGCGCAGCTCGGCCCAGTCGGCGATCCACTTCACCCGCTCGACCACGAGGGTCGGTGCGGTGCGCTCGACCGAGATGGTCACCGAGCCGTCGCCGGCCACCACCACGGCGGCGGGGTCGACGTGGTTGAGCGCGTTCTGCTCGGTCGCGTAGGTCTGGGCGGCGGTGTAGGCCGTCGCGGCGTCGCGAGGAGACCGCGGTCGCGTCCACGGCCTCGCGGGCGGCGCCCTGCGCGGTGTCCTGCAGCGACATCTTGGCGCTGCCGATCGAGATCGCGTCGAACAGCACGACGCCGGCCACGGCGAGCCCGAGGGTCACCCGGATCAGCCAGCTGCCGATGATGTCGCCGCGGTCGTCGGTGCGCGCCAGGCGCCGGACAGGGTTCTCCACGGGTCGGTCTTCGGTCGGCCCGGGCCCGCACCTTGAGGCCGGAGGGCGAACTTCGTCCCGTCGACCGGGATCGACCGGTGCGTCCGACGTGGCGGACGTGCGGTCAGCCGCCGAGGAGCCGGCCGAGCCGGCCGAACCGGCGGCCGAGCGACTGCAGCTCCTCGACGTGCAGCACCCGCAGGCCGACCAGGTAGACCAGCGCGATGACGCGCGCCACCGGCCAGGCAGGTGAGCGCGGCGCCGCCGCGGCCGGTGAGCGTGAGGTCGTGCAGCAGGTGCGCGACGCCCCAGCCGGCGAGCCCGGCCACCACGCCCGGCGACCAGCAGCCGCACGTGCGTGCGCACCACCCGCGGGCCGTCGAGCGGGCCGTGCGAGCGCCGCAGCCACCAGGCCGACAGCACCACCGACACCACGGCCGAGACGCTCATGCCGAGGGCGACGCCGACCACCATCTGCTCGGCGGGCAGCAGCAGGGCCGCCAGCACGTCGCCGACGACGATGACGGTCGACGGTCGGCACCTGGATCCAGAACGGGGTCCGGGCGTCCTCGTAGGCGTAGTAGACCCGCTGGAACAGGTAGGTGGCGCTGAACCCGGTGAGACCGAGCGCCATCGCCCACACCACCGAGCCGAGCGCCTCGCCGCCCGGCACCGACCCGGTCATCGCGACCCCGACGGGGTCGGCGAGCACGACGAGCCCGACGGTCGCGAGCACGGAGAAGATGCCGACGGTGCGCAGGCCGAGCGAGAGGTCGTCGCGGACGGTGGGCCAGTCGTCCTCGCCGGCGGCGTGGCTCATCCGCGTGAACAGCGCGGTGACGAGCGAGACCGCCACCAGCGAGTGGGGGAGCATGAACAGCAGGTAGGCGTAGCTGTAGGCGGCCGCCGCGGGCGTGCTCTCCTGCAGCGCCGAGCCGGCGTTGAGCGCCTCGGCGGTGTTGGCCACGTTGGTGGTGACGAGCAGGCCGAGCTGGCCGAGGAGCACGGCGAGGAAGGTCCAGCCGGCCACCCGCCGGGCGCTGGACAGGCCGACCCCGCGCACCCCCCACACCGGGCGGTAGCGGAACCCGGCGCGGCGCAGCGGCCAGATGCAGCACCAGCGCCTGCACCGCGACGCCGAGGGTGGCGGTGCCGCCGAGCAGGGCGACCTTCGCCGGCGTCCAGCTCTCGATCGGGTGCTGGCCGCCGTCGCCGCGGCCGAACACCGCGATGAACACCACGAGCCCGGCGATGCCGACGACGTTGTTGACCACCGGCGCCCACATGTACGCGCCGAACCGCCCGCGGGCGTTGAGCACCTGGCCCAGCACCGTGTAGACGCCGTAGAAGAAGACCTGGGGGATGCACCAGAACGCGAACGCGGTCGACAGCGTGAGCCACTCGGTCGCCTGGTTCACCGCGTAGATCCGCACCAGCAGCGGGGCGCACAGCGTCAGCGCGGCCGTCACGCCGAGCAGCGAGGCCAGCGCGAGCGTCACCAGCCGGTTGACGAACTCCTGACCGCCGTCCGCCCCCTTGGACGCCCGCACGATCTGCGGGACGAGGACGGCGTTGAGCACGCCCCCGGCGAGCAGCATGTAGAGGATGTTCGGGATCTTGTTCGCGACGTCGAAGGTGTTGGCGGAGGCGAAGGTCAGGCCGAGGGCGGCGACCAGCACCACGCGACCGCCCGAACCCGAGCACGCGGGAGACGGCGGTGCCCGCGGCCATCACCGCGCTGGAGCGCAGGAGGCCGTCGCCGCCCTCCGGCGCCTGCTCGGTGGTCACGAGGAGGCAGCCTGGCGCAACGGGTCGTGCCCGCGACGCACCGGCCCCCGCCGCCAGGTGCGCACCAGCCCGATCACGAGCAGCAGGGCGGCGACGCCGCCGACCGTGGCGGCCCCCCACGACTCCCAGTCGGCGCGCACCAGCACCCGGGTCTGGACCGGCGACCCGAGCTCGCCGCCGGACGGGCTGAGCAGCCGCACGACCACCGAGGTGTCGCCGTTGCCGACGCCGCGGACCGGCACGTACCCGACCGCGCTGACGCCGGGGGCCACGGTGAGCTCGACGGTGTCGGTGACGACGAGGCGGCTCGAGCGCGGCACGACGTCGAGCCGCACGGTCACCTGCTGGTCGCTGTCGTTCTGCACCGTCACCGGCAGCCGGACGTTGCGCGAGACCTGGGTGAGGGTGCTGCCCTGCACCACCCGCACCGAGTCGCGGACGGCCTGCACCCGGTCCTCGAGGGCGGCGACGTGCGCCTCCCACTCCTCGTCCTGCCCCCGCCAGCCGGCCGAGGCGAGCGCGACCGAGGCGAGCGCGACGGGTGCGGTGACCTGGTCGGGGTCGTCGAAGGCGTCGGCCACCTCGGCGGCGTCGCGGTCGGCCCCGCCCACCCGCTCGAGCCCCGCGGCGTCGAGCTCGGACGCGCGCTCGGCGTCGCTGATCGTCGGCTCCGTGCGGCCGACGTCCGGCGGGTCGGCGTCGACCAGGCCCTGCAGGGAGCGGGGCCGGGTCCACGGCGTGCTGGTGAGGGCGTCGACCGCGGCCGCGGCGGTGCCTGCGGTGGGGTCCCAGTCGCGCGGGGCGGTCACCAGCACGTGCCGCGACGTGGACGGCCGCTCGAGCGCGATCACGGCGGTCTCGGCGAGCAGCCGCTGCACCGCGGTCGTGGTGCCGCCCTCGTCGTCGACCGCCGCGAGCGCCGCGCCGAGCACGCTGTCGGACAGCGAGCGAGGGCATCGTGCCCTCGCTCGTGCTCACCTGGCCGCGACCGTCCGGGGTCGCGACCGGGTCGTCCGGCGACGGCTGGGCCGACTGGTCGAGCAGGACGGCGGTGCGCCCCAGCCCGTCCAGCAGGTCGAGGGTCGCGAGGTCGGCGTCGCCGCCGACCGGCCAGCCGACGTCGGTGCGCACCCGGGCGTCCAGCGCGGCGCCGACCACCTCGCGCGCCCGGTCGTCGGCGAGGCGCGCCACCGGGCCCTCGCCGGCGTGGGCGAGGGCGGCCAGGTCGGGGTCGCCGTACCCGAGCAGCAGGGTCTCGCGCTGCCCGGCGACGGCGTCGACCCGCTGCCGCCACTCCTCCTGCAGCGTGGCGAGGGCGCTGTCGGTGCCGTGTGGTGTCGCTGCCGGGCCGCCCGTCGGGGTGCTGCCCGGGCTCGAGGTCGCCGTGCCGCCCGGTCGCCGGTGCCGCCGGGTCGCCGTGCCGCGCCGCTGCCCGACCGCAGGTCGAGGACGGACGGGTCCAGGGCGAGCACGGCGCCGCTGCGGGCCGCCCCGGCCAGGACGGCGTCGAGGCGTCCGCCGGTGGAGACCTCCTCGGCCAGCCGGACGGGATCGGGCACGCCGGTGAGCGGGTCCGGGGCCGGTCCGGTCAGCGGCACCACGACGGTGACGCCGAGCGGCTCCCCGACCTGGTCCACGACCTGCTCGTCGGGGTCGGCCGGGTACCAGACCACGTGCGAGCGGACGACCCCCAGCCGGGCCGAGGTGGGCCCGCGGAGCACGACGCTGATGCCGCGCGGCCCCCAGGCGTCGGCCCGGTCGGCGAGGCCGGTGCCGCCCGGGGGCACCTGGAACGTCGAGCGGGAGGGTCTGACCGGCGGCCAGCCCGTCCGGCAGCTGCACGGTCTGGAGCAGGCTGCCGACGGGCTCGTCGAGGCCCTGCTCGGTCCAGCCGGCCACGGACCCGCGGGTCGACATCACGCTGCGCTGCAGCCGCAGCTCGACCCGGCTGCCCGGCGGCACGGCCTGGTCGCCCGCCTCGAGGTCGGCGGTGACGGCGAGGGTCGTCTCGGGGGTGAGCGCCACCGGCGCCACCGTCGGTGAGGCGCAGAGCGGGCTCGACCGCGGCGGCGGGCGGGGCCGCGAGGGGGACGGCGAGGGCCGCGAGCAGGGCGGCCGCCCCGGCGGCACCGGCCCACCGGCGCAGGCCTCGCCCGGTCACGCCGAGTCCGCCAGCAGCTCTCCCGCCGCGCGCGCGATGCGGCGCTCGTTGACGAACGTGAGCCGCCCGGCCAGCTCCTCGAGCGGGACCCAGGCGGCGTCGACGGCCTCGGCGTCGGGGTCGCCCTCCACGCTCAGCTCGCCGCCGGTGGCCTCGAGCAGGTAGTGGTGGACGGTCTTGTGGATCCGCGCGCCGGGCACCGAGAACCAGTAGTCGACGGCGCCGAGCGCGCGCAGCACGCGGCCCTGGATGCCGGTCTCCTCGGCCACCTCGCGCACGGCGGCCTGCTCGAGCGTCTCGCCCGGCTCGGGGTGGCCCTTGGGCAGGCACCACTCCAGCCGTCCGGCCCGGTTGTAGCGGGCGATCACGGCCACGACGGCCCGCCCGCGCACGACGTCGACGACCACACCGCCGGCCGAGGTCTCCTCGACCGGCGTCCGCGGAGCGGGGGACGGCGGCATCCGTTCACTGTACGGGTGGGCCTGCCGGCCGACCGGGGACCCCGCGACCCTCTGGCACCCTTGTCTCCCGTGCCCGCCGACGTCCCGCCTCCCGACCCGCAGGCCGTGGCAGCCGCCCGTCGGCGCGCGGTCGAGGTGCTGGTCGGTTTCGCCCCCGTCCTGGACGACGTCGCCCGCCGGTTCACCGGGGCCGGGCACGAGATCGCGCTCGTCGGCGGACCCGTCCGCGACGCCCTGCTGGGCCGCCTGCACCGCGACCCGGGCACCGGTGAGGTCGACCTCGACCTGACCACCGACGCCCGCCCCGACGCCGTCGTCGACCTGGTGCGCGGCTGGGCCGACACCCACTGGGAGATCGGCCGCGACTTCGGCACGATCGGCGCGCGCAAGGGCGGGTTCACCGTCGAGATCACCACCTACCGCACGGACGAGTACGACCCCGCCTCGCGCAAGCCGCAGGTGGCGTTCGGCGACACCCTCGAGGGCGACCTGTCGCGCCGCGACCTCACCGTCAACGCGATGGCGGTGCGGCTGCCCGACCTCACCTTCGTCGACCCGTACGGCGGCCTGGACGACCTGGCCCGGCGGCTGCTCCGCACGCCCGTCACCCCGCAGCAGTCGTTCGGCGACGACCCGCTGCGGATGCTGCGGGTGGCGCGGTTCGCCTCCCAGCTCGGCTTCGACGTCGAGCCCGCCACCCGCGAGGCGATGACCGAGATGGCCGGGCGGCTCGAGATCGTCTCCCGCGAGCGGGTGATGGCCGAGCTGGGGAAGCTGCTGCTCGGGGCGCACCCGCGGGCGGGGCTGGAGCTGCTGGTCGACACCGGGCTCGCCGACGAGGTGCTCCCCGAGGTCGCCGCCCTGCGGCTCACCGTCGACGAGCACCACCGGCACAAGGACGTCTACGAGCACTCGCTCACCGTGCTGGAGCAGGCGATCGCGCTGGAGACCGGACCGGACGGGCCCGTCCCCGGCCCCGACCTCGTGCTGCGCCTGGCCGCCCTGCTGCACGACATCGGCAAGCCCAGCACACGCCGGTTCGAGGAGGGCGGCGGCGTCTCGTTCCACCACCACGAGGTGGTCGGCGCCAAGCTCGCGCGCAAGCGGCTCAAGGAGCTCAAGCTCGACACCGCCACCACCAAGGACGTGTCGCGGCTGGTCGAGCTGCACCTGCGCTTCCACGGGTACGGCGGCGGCGAGTGGACCGACTCCGCCGTGCGGCGCTACGTCACCGACGCCGGTCCGCTGCTGGAGCGGCTGCACCGGCTCACCCGGGCCGACTGCACCACCCGGAACCGGCGCAAGGCGGCCCGGCTGGCGGCCACCTACGACGCGCTGGAGGAGCGGATCGCCGTCCTGCTCGAGGCCGAGGAGCTCGCGGCGGTGCGTCCGGACCTCGACGGCCAGCAGATCATGGCGCTGCTCGGTATCCGGCCCGGTCCGCTGGTCGGCCGCGCCTACGCGCACCTGCTCGAGCTGCGGATGGAGCACGGCCCGCTCGACCAGGACCGCGCCGAGGCCGAGCTGCGCGCCTGGTGGGCGCAGCAGCCCGAGTCCGCCGCCGGCTGACCGCTACGGGCAGCCGCGGGTGCTGGTGAGGCTCTGCTCGTCGAGGTAGAGCACACGCTCGCCGCCGGACGCCGCCAGGCAGAAGGCGTCCGCCGACGACCACACCAGCACGACCTGGTCGGTCCGACCGCTGGTGGCGACGGGCTGCGGCAGCGCGACCGGGAAGGCGCCCTGCAGCGCGCGCTCGCCGTGCAGCACGGTGGCGGCGGTCCGCAGGTCCTGCGCGAGGTCGGCCTCGACGGCCTTGTTCCGCTGGTTGAGGAACACCGGGATCGCGATCGCGGCGAGCAGTCCGCCCACGAGCACCACCGACGACAGTGACACCGCGGCGACCGCCAGCCCGCGTCCGCCGACGCCGGGGCGGCGGGTCCGGAACATCGCCCAGATGCCGAGCCCGAGTCCGAGCGCGGCGGCAGGGAGGGCGCAGATGACGGCCAGCACGGCCACGGTGTCCGGCGCGCCCGTCGGCACCCGACCCGGGGACGGCGAGCTGCTGGGGTGCGGCGTCACGGTCGGTGCCGCGTGCGCGACCGGGTTGCCGAACTGGTTGACCTGGCCGGGGTACGGCCGCTGGTCCTGCTGCTGGGTCACGGAGGGTTCCTCCCGGGTGGGGCGGTGGGTCCCGGTTCCATCGGTCGCGACCGGTCCGGACTTGACCGGCGCCCGGCGCGGTGCCCGTGGTCGGTCAGCAGATCAGGCCCGACGGCGGTACACGACGGCGGTGCCGAGGAACAGGGCCGCGACGCCGGCGAACACCCACGGCTGGTCACCGGACGGCGGCACGGCGAGCACCGCGACGACGGCGGCGAGCAGGAACGCCGCGTTGAAGACGGTGTCGTAGAAGGTGAACACCCGTCCGCGGTAGGTGTCGTCGACGCTGGTCTGCACGACCGTGTCGACGCTGATCTTCACCGCCTGGGCGGCCAGGCCGAGGAGGAACGCCCCGGCCACGAGCAGGACGGACGTGACCGCGACCGCGAAGACCGCCTCCACGACCGCCGCGGCGACGAGCGCGCCCACCACCCAGGTGCGCAGCCCCAGGGCCCGGGTCGCCGACGGGGTGACGACGGCCGCGAGCCCGGCGCCGATCCCGGCCGCGCCGAAGGCGGTCGCCACCAGGGCGAGCCCGGCGTCGACGTCCGCGGGGTCGGTGAGGGTGTTGCGGCACAGCAGCACCGTCGTCAGGGTGAAGAGCCCGAAACCCGTTCGGAGCGAGCCGATCACGGCCAGGGCGTCGAACGCCGCGCGGCGCTCGCGGACGTGGCGCGCGCCCTCGGCCAGGCCGCGCGCGACACCCGCCAGCTCGCCGCGCACGTGGCCGCCGGGCGCGTCGCGGTCCGGCCCCAGCTGGGCGGGGCGCAGCAGCAGCACCACGCCGGCCGACACCAGGTAGAGCCCCGCCGCGCAGACCAGCACCACGGCGTCGCTGCCGTCGCCGGCGCCGAGGGCGGACCGGACGGCGTACCCCCCGGCGCCGCCGACCAGCGCGGCCACCGTCCCGGCCGTCGGGGTGACGGCGTTGGCGACCACGAGGTCGCCGGGCCGCACCACGTGCGGGAGCCCGGCCGACAGCCCGGCGAGGAAGAACCGGTTGACCGACAGGCAGACCAGCACCAGCACGTACAGCACCGGCCCGACGCCGACCGCGACGACCACCCACGCCACCACCAGCACCAGCAGCGCGCGGACGAGGTTCGCCACCAGCAGCACCTGCCGCCGCCGCCACCGGTCGAGCAGCACGCCGGCGAACGGGCCCACCAGCGTGTACGGGACCAGGGCCGCGGTGAACGCCCACGCCACGGCGGAGGTCGTCGCGGCCCGTTCGGGGGAGAAGAACACCAGCGAGGCCAGCCCCACCTGGAACGCGCCGTCACCGGCCTGCGAGGCGAGCCGGGTGCCGAGCAGCCGGCGGTACCCGCTGGACGACAGCACGTCCCGCAGCGCCGGCCAGGTGGCGCGCTGGCTGGGCGCGCTGGTCGGTCACCGCCCGAGCCTCACCCCGCGAGTGTGACCCACCCGCGCGACACGCCCGGCGCGTCGCGCGCGGCGGTCACATCTCGCGGGCGGACGGTGCCGCTCAGGCCGGCCGCACCTGCCCGGCGACCAGGTCGGTCAGCTCGTCGACGGCGTCGGCGTAGGAGTCGGCCAGGTCGTACCCGGAGTGCCCGCGCACCGGCGGGTACGCGGCGTGCGACGCCGTCCATGTCGAGGCCCTCGGGATCGCTGACCCGGCGGTCGCGGTCGGTGCCGAGCACCCGCACGAGGCTGGCGCCGATCGGGTCGGTGACGCGGAACAGGTTGAGCCAGCGGCGACCCAGCCGGGCGTCGACGGTGCGCAGCCGGGCGAAGCCGAAGTGGTGCGGGAAGACCGTGGCGTAGGCCCGGGCCAGCGGGCTGCCGTGGGTCAGCAGGCCGACCCGGTCCAGCCCGTGCACGGGGTCGACCGCCCACAGCTGCTGCGCGACGGCGACGCAGATGACCGAGCCCTGCGAGTGCCCGGACAGCACCACCCCGTGGCCGCCGGCCGACGGCCGGGCCAGGTAGCAGGTGCGCGCCACGAGCTGGGGCACGGCGCGCTCGCAGTAGCTCGGCGGGGCGAGCGGGTGCGCGGCCCGGGGCCAGAACGCCGCGACGTCCCAGGCGATCCCGAGCCGGCGGCGCCAGGTCTCGGACCGCCAGCCGGCTACCGCCAGCGCCACCAGGCCCACCCCGGCGGTGGTCACCATCCAGCTCCCCACCACCACCAGCCCACGCGGCGGCTCGAACAGCTCGAGCTCCTGACCGGCGAGGTTCGCCACCGTCGAGGCGGAGGCCAGCGCCGCGACGACGAGCCCGGCGATCGCGCCGATCCCCAGCAGCGCCAGCACGTTGTCGACCTGCGCCAGCTCCGACGTGGCCCGCGGCAGCGCGACCCGTCGCACCCGGTGGTCGTCGCGCCAGCGGCGGTAGTCCTGCGCCGAGAGCTCGTCCGAGGCGTAGCCGTACTCGTGCAGCACCTGGGTGATGATCCGCCGCCGACCACGGACCACCCGGCTGCCCATCAGCGCGGCGAAGATCACCAGGATGCCGACGAAGAAGACGAAACCCGTTGCACCCCAGTCGAAGATGCGCAACCCGGTCAGCTGCACCTCACCGGAGGTGCCGCGCAGCAGGTCGGCGACGCGGGCCGACACCGCCGCGGAGTACGCGTACCCGAGCAGCACGCCGCTCGAGGCCAGCAGGGTCGGACCGACCCGTCCGAGCACCCGTCCGAGAGCGCCCTCGCCGGTGCCGTCCGGTCCCGTCTGCCGGCCGTCCGGGCCGAGCAGCCGCAGCACGAGGAGCGTCGTCAGCAGGACGGTCTGGCCCGCGACGAGCAGGTCGACGACGAGGGGGAGCCGCGGCAGGGCCGAGGGCGCACCCGCCCAGGGCGGGGCGCCGCCGCCCCACGCGCCGGCCGCGGCGAGGGCCACGGCGACCAGCGCACCGAGCACGAGCACCGTGCCGATCACCTTCTCGCCCCGCAGCGACCCGGTGGTCCACCGCGTCCACGGCGTCGGGACCGTGACCAGCACCGCGCCCACGACGACCACGGCCGCGGCCAGGACGAGGGCGGCGACGGAGGCGATCCCGCGGTCGTCCGGGACCAGCCCCACCGCCGCGGCGACGACGGCGAAACCGGTCGACAGGTGCAGGATCCGCAGCCGGCGGGCCAGCGACTCCCCGCGCCACATCCACGGCGAGTCCAGCGACGGGTGCCGCGCGTCCGCGACCTCCTCGCGCGGCGTGCGGTCGAACACGGTGACGTCCGGGCTGGTCGGGTCGACCGCCGGGCCGCCGGCGACCGCCTCGTACCGCAGGCTCGCGCGCCGCGAGAGCGAGGTCAGCACCACCAGCAGCAGCACCGGCACCGCGGCCGCCACGGCCACCCGCGTCCCGGGCGCCCACCCGTCGGCGAAGCCGAGCACCCCCGCGGCCGCGCCGCACTGCTGCCCGCGGCACTGCCAGGCGAGCAGGTCGACCGCGACGTGGGTGATCGAGACCGCCAGCACCGCCGTGACGCTGAGCGCGAGCAGCCGGACGAGGGCGTGGAAGCGCTCGCGGTCGGGGTGGTGGCCGGCCCAGAACGCCAGGTTCACCAGCCCGAGCGGCAGCAGCACCAGCCAGAGCGCCTGCAGCGCAGGGCCGGACGTGAGCCGTCCCCAGCTCATCCCCTCGACGTCGGGGCCGTCCGCGACGTCGTCGCGCGGGTGGCGGGCCGGACGAACCGCACCAGGTCGTCGCCGGCCACCTGCTCGACCGCGGTGTCACCGACCAGCACCTCCGGCGGCGTGCCGGAGACGCCGTGCACCCGCAGCTCCGTGACGTCCATCGCGGCCTCCTCGTAGCGACAGTGGCAGGAGGAGGCCGGACCGCACCAGATACCCGAGCCGCCCCGATACCGCACCGAAACGGCCGAAGAGCGGAGGATCCGACCCCCGGGAAGGGGTCGGATCCTCCGCTCTTCAGTGCGGACAGCCGGAGGACGGTCGGGTCAGGCGCGGCCGTGCGAGGCCCGGCTCCGACGGCTGAGCGAGTCGACGACGACCGCCAGCAGCAGCACGCCGCCGGTGATCATGTAGCGCGCCGGGGTGCCGAGGTTGATCAGGCTGAGGCCGTTGGAGATCGACTGGATCACCAGGATGCCGAGCAGCGCCGAGTACGCCGACCCGCGACCGCCGAACAGGCTGGTGCCGCCGATCACCGCTGCGGCGATGGCGTTGAGGTTGGTGTCGCCGCCGCCGCTGCTCTGGTTCGAGGCCGCCAGCCGGCTGGCCGCGAGGATGCCGCCGAGGGCCGCGAGGGTCGAGCACATCACGAACACCGAGATGTACACGCGGCGGACGTTGATGCCGGCGCGGCGCGCGGCCTCGACGTTGCCGCCGATCGCGACGACCGAACGGCCCCAACGGGTCCGGCGGATCAGCAGGTCGAGCGCGACGACCAGCGCGAGGAACAGCAGGAACATCACCGAGACGCCGCGGTCCTGGTTGAGCAGCGCCACCGGGATGGCCAGCACCACGAGCAGCAGGGCGGCCCGCACGCCGAGCAGGCCGATCGGGGTCGTCGACAGCCCGGCGCCCTCACGGCGGCGGTTCGAGACCAGGCGGGTGCCCACGTAGGCGGCGACGACGAGCACCACGAGCAGGTACGCGACGGCCGACGGCAGGAAGGTCTGCTGGGCGAACTCCACCATCGTGGAGTTGAACGGGATGTTGATCGACCCCTGTGGCCCGAGCACCTTGATCTGCATGCCGAGCACGGCCAGCAACCCGGCGAGCGTGATGACGAAGCTGGGGACGCCGAACTGGGTGTACAGCACCCGTAGAGCAACCCGATCACCGCGCCGGCCGCGAGCGCGCCGACCAGCACGAGCGGCAGCGAGTAGCCCTGGCTCACCGCGCCGACGGCGAGGATCGCGGCGGCCAGGCCGCTCACCGAGCCGACGGACAGGTCGATCTCGCCGAGCAGCAGCACCAGCACGATGCCGAGCGCGATCGTGCCCGTCGCCGCGCACTGCAGGGTGAGGTTCACCAGGTTGCGGCTGGACAGGAAGGCGTCGTTCTGGGCCTGGAAGACCGCCCAGATGACGACCAGCCCGATGACGACGGGCAGCGGGCCGAGGTCGCCGCCGCGCAGCCGGGTGAGGAACACCCGGACGAACCCGCCGATGCCCTGGGACGCGATGAGGCGCTCGTCCTGCAGGTCGGCGGGCAGCGCGGCCGCGTCCGGGGCGGGGGTCTTGGCGGTGCTGGTCATCGGGGGTCGCCCTTCTCCAGGTCCGGGCCGTCGGTGGGACCGAGGTCCAGCACCTTCTCCTCGCGCCGGCTGGCGCGCTCGGACACGGCGTTCGTGGTCGCACCGGTGATGGCGGCGATGATCTCCTGGGTGCTGGTGTCGCTCACGGAGAAGACGCCGTTGTTGCGGCCGAGCCGCAGCACGTTGACGCGGTCGGCCACCGCCATCACGTCGGACATGTTGTGGCTGATGAGGATCACGGCCAACCCGTTCTCGCGCAGCCGTTCCACGAGGTTGAGCACCTCGGCGGTCTGGGCCACGCCGAGGGCGGCGGTGGGCTCGTCGAGCATGACGACCTTCGGCTCGCCGAGCAGCGAGCGGGCGATCGCGACGGTCTGGCGCTGGCCGCCGGAGAGGCTGGCGACGGGGATGCGCACCGACGGGATCTTGGCGCTGAGCTGGCGCAGCAGCCGCCAGGACTCCTGCTCCATCGTCACCTCGTCGAGGGCGCGGCCGCGGTGCACCTCGCGGCCGAGGAACAGGTTGGCGACGACGTCGAGGTTGTCGCACAGCGCGAGGTCCTGGAAGACCGTCGCGATGCCGAGCTGCTGGGCCTCGGCGGGGCTGCCGACGGCGACCTGGCGCCCGGCGAAGACCATCCGTCCCGGCGTCGGGGGTGTAGACGCCCGCGATGGTCTTCACCAGCGTGGACTTGCCGGCGCCGTTGTCGCCGACGAGGGCGACGACCTCACCGGGGTGGACGTCGAAGTCGATGTCCTTGAGCGCCTGGACGGCGCCGAAGGTCTTCGACACCCCCGTGAGCTCCAGCACGGCGGTCCTCGCCGGCGCGTGGGTGGCGGTCATCCGCTCGAGCCTCCAGTGATCGTCGTCGTCGTCTCGGCTGGTCGGTCCGTCAGGGTGCCGCACCGCGGCTGCGGGCGGCAGGTGCCAGGACGGCGGGCCCGGACCACGAGTCGGCCCGGGCCCGCCGTCGTGGGTCAGCTGATGCCGGCGGCCGCGCAGGCGTCGGCGAAGTCGGCGGTGCAGATGTCCGCCACCTCGTAGACCTCGTCCTTGACGATGGTGTCCTTGACGTTGTCCTTGGTGACCGCGATCGGGTCGAGGATCGTGGAGACCACGCCCTGGTAGTCACCGGTGGACTCCGGCTCCTCACCCGCGGCGAGGGCGAGGGCGGCCTTGGCGGCGGCCTCGGCCTGACCCGGGATCGGCTTGTAGATCGTCATCGCCTGGTCACCGGCGAGCACCCGCTGGATCGCGGCGAGCTCGCTGTCCTGGCCGGTGACGGGCGGGAGCGGCTCGACGCCGCCGCCCTTGAGGGCCGCGATGGCCCCGCCGGCGGTGCCGTCGTTGGCCGCGTAGACGCCGACCAGGGTGCCCTTGACGGCCGAGATCTGGCCCTCCATCCACGCCTGGGCCTCGTCCGGGCTCCAGTCGGGGGTGTCGAACTCGGCGGCGATCGCGTAGCCGCTGGAGTCCAGGACGCTGTGCGCGCCGGACTTGAAGCTGCCCGCGTTGGGGTCGGTGGGCGAGCCGTTGATCATCACGATGTCGCCCTGGGCGCCGTTGGCGTCGAGGATGTCGACCAGGGTCTGGGCCTGGAGCTTGCCGACCGACTCGTTGTCGAAGGACACGTAGTAGTCCGCGCCCTCGATGAAGCGGTCGTAGGCGACGACCGGGACGCCGGAACCCTTGGCGCTGTTGACGATGCCCGCGGCGGCCTCGCCGTCGACCGGGTCGAGCACGAGCACCTGGGCGCCCTGGGTCAGCGCGGCCTCGGCCTGCTGCTGCTGCTTGCTCGCGTCCTGGTCGGCGTTGCTGTAGATGATCTCGCAGTCCGGGCAGTCGGCCTCGATGGCGGCCTCGAACAGCGGGCGGTCGAAGGTCTCGTAGCGCGTGGTCTTCGACTCCGGCAGGAGCAGCGCGATCTTGTACGACTCGCCGCCGCCGTCACCGCTGCCGTCGCCGGAGCCGGTGGTGGGGGAGTCGTCGCCGCACGCGGTCAGCGACAGCAGGCCGAGGCCGACCGCGAGGGCGGCCCCGATCAGACGGTGGGGACGGGGTGGCATAACTGAGCTCCCTCGATCAGACGCCGGCAACCACGGTGGTGCGGCTCGCGCAGTCAACCGCTCAGCGAGCCTTGACGTCAAGAGTTGAATTCAGCGCGTTGAGACAAGGGCGGCGCGCGACCGCCTGGTGCAGGGGGGCGAGGGCGTCCGCCGTCACCAGCCCGCCGATCAGGTCGGCGTCCGGCCCGAGCGTGGAGCCGACCACCTGCACCGCCGCGGCGGCGCTCGGGATCGCGCAGCGCTCGAGCGCGGCCTGCAGCGGCTCGGTGATGACCTCGCCGACGGCCGCGAGCTCGCCGCCGAGCACGACGACCGAGGGGTTCACCAGGTTCACCAGGCCGGCGAGCGCCACCCCGAGGTGCCGTCCGGCGTCCTGCAGCACGCGGCGGCAGCCGACGTCGCCGTCGAGGGCGTGGGTCACCAGGTCGCGCAGCGTCAGCCGCTCGTGGGTGGTGCGCAGGGCGTCGAGCAGCGCGTGCGAGCCGATGTAGGTCTCGAGGCACCCGCGGTTGCCGCACCGGCACACCGGGCCGTCCTCGTCGATGGTCAGGTGGCCCATCTCGCCGGCGGTGCCGGTGGAGCCGCGGAACAGCTCGCCGCCGAGGATGAGCCCGGCACCGACGCCGTACGACAGCTTGACGAAGACGCCGTTGTCGATGCCTTGCAGCGCACCGGATCTCAGCTCGCCGAGGGCGCCGAGGTTGGCGGCGTTCTCCACCGTCACCGGCACCTTGACCATGTCGCGCACCTCGTCGGCCACGGCGACGTCGCGCCAGCCCGGGCAGGATGCCCTGCGAGCCGACGTGACCCGTCACGAGGTCGACCGGGCCGGGGACGCCGACGGTGACCGCGCGCAGGTCCGACATCGACTTGCCGGACTCCTCGACGACGTCGAGCAGCAGGCGCGAGGCGCGGTCCAGGCCCTCGTCGGCCCGGTGGTCCGCCGGCAGCGGCATCCGCCGCCGTCCGAGCAGCTCCAGGGGCGAGCCGCCGATCCCGACCCGCACGTCGCGCTCGCCGAACGCGATCGCCGCCAGCAGGCTGTGCCCGGTGGCGAGCGACACCAGCACCGCGCGGCGGCCGTTGCGGATGCTCGGGGCCAGCTCCACCGCGCCGCCGGCGTCGAGCTCCTTGACCACGTTGGAGACCGTGGCGGGGCTGAGCCCGGTCAGCCCGGCCACCTCGACCTGGGTGAGCGCACCCTGCTCGCGCAGCACCTCCAGCACGCGCTGGCGGTTGGCTTCACGCAGGGACGCCTGACTCCCCGGCGCAGCCTGCGATGGGTTCACGGCGCAAACATAAGGGGAGCGCTGCTGTGGACGGTAGTCCCGAGCGCCTCGAGGTCGCTGCCTAGCATCGTCGTCGTGCCCCGTCCCGCGCTCGCACCCGTGCCCGGTGCGGCGTCGGGACCCGTCCCGCTCCGCCTGCCGACGTCACCGGCCAGGTGCTGGTGCGGTCGACGGCTGCTGGGCCGCCCGACCGTGCTGGTCGACGGCCGACCCGCGCGGCGGGTCCGCGGCACCACCTTCGAGCTGAACAGCCGCGCCGGCCGGCCGCTGCGGGCGACCGTGGCGCCGGCCGCTGGATGTCCCCGTACCCGCGCCTGCTGGTGGAGGGCGAGGTCTACGAGACCGGGCCCGCGCCGCCGGTGGGCCTGCAGCTGCTCGCCGTCGTCCCGGGCCTCGCGATCTTCCTCGGCGGCCTCGGGATGTTCCTCGCCGTGGCCGGTCTCCTGGCGTCGGTCGCCGTGCTCCGCCGGCCGTGGCCGCTGCGCGCCCGGTTCGCCGGGGTGCTCGCCGTCGTGGCCGTCACCGCCGCGCTCGGCTGGGTGATCGCCGCGCGGGTCGAGAACTGGGTCTGAACGGACGACGGCCCGGCCCCCCGAGGGAGGACCGGGCCGTCGACGCCGGTGGTCAGCGGGAGGTCAGCGCTCGACCTCGCCGCGGATGAACTGCTCGACCTTCTCCTTGGCCAGCGAGTCCTCGTACTGCTCCGGCGGCGACTTCATGAAGTACGACGACGCGGACAGGATCGGGCCGCCGATGCCGCGGTCCATCGCGATCTTCGCGGCGCGCACGGCGTCGATGATGACGCCGGCCGAGTTCGGGGAGTCCCAGACCTCGAGCTTGTACTCCAGGTTCAGCGGGACGTCGCCGAACGCGCGGCCCTCGAGCCGGACGTAGGCCCACTTGCGGTCGTCGAGCCACTGCACGTAGTCCGACGGGCCGATGTGCACGTTGCGCTTGCCCATGTCGTGGTCGACGTTCGACGTCACGGCCTGGGTCTTGGAGATCTTCTTGGACTCGAGCCGGTCGCGCTCCAGCATGTTCTTGAAGTCCATGTTGCCGCCGACGTTCAGCTGGTACGTGCGGTCCAGGATGACGCCGCGGTCCTCGAACAGGCGGGCCATCACGCGGTGCGTGATGGTGGCGCCGACCTGGGACTTGATGTCGTCGCCGACGATGGGAACGCCTGCGGCGGTGAACTTGTCGGCCCACTCCTTGGTGCCGGCGATGAACACGGGCAGGGCGTTGACGAAGCCGACGCCGGCGTCGATCGCGCACTGCGCGTAGAACTTCGCGGCGTCCTCGGACCCCACGGGCAGGTAGCAGACCAGGACGTCGGCCTTGGTCTCCTTCAGCTGCGCGACGACGTCGACCGGCTCGGCGTCGGACTCCTCGATCGTCTCGCGGTAGTACTTGCCGAGGCCGTCGAGGGTGTGGCCGCGCTGCACGGTCACGCCGAGCGGCGGGACGTCGCAGATCTTGATCGTGTTGTTCTCGCTGGCGCCGATCGCCTCGGACAGGTCGAAGTTCACCTTCTTGGCGTCGACGTCGAACGCGGCGACGAACTCGATGTCGCGGACGTGGTACTCGCCGAACTCGACGTGCATCAGGCCGGGGACGAACCCGGACGGGTCGGCGTCGGCGTAGTAGTGCACGCCCTGGACGAGCGAGGCGGCGCAGTTGCCGACTCCGACGATGGCGACGCGGACGGATCCCATCCGATTTCTCCCTTGGTTCTGAGCGTTCAGCTCGGTCTGGTCGTGGTGCCGGGTGAGGGGGGTGCTGGTCATGCCGTTCCGGGTCCTGCCGTCCGCGGGCCCTGGTGGGCCGGCGCCCGGCGGGGCCGGGCCGCCGCGGCGTTCGTTGTCGATCAGGTCGTCGAGCCAGCGGACCTCGCGCTCCACCGACTCCAGGCCGTGCCGCTGCAGCTCGAGGGTGTAGTCGTCCCACCGCTCGCGGGAGCGGGCGAACGAGCGCCTGAGGTTGTCGAGCCGCTCGCTCATCCGGGTCCGCCGGCCCTCGAGGATGCGCAGCCGGGTGGCGGCGTCGAGGCGGGCGAAGAACGCGAACCGGACGTCGAAGTCGCCGTCCTCCCAGGACGACGGGCCGGACTCGGCCAGCGCGTGCTGGAAGTGCTCCTTGCCGTCGGCGGTGAGCTCGTAGACGATCCGGCCCCGCTTGCCGGCCAGCGGCGGCGGGGTCGTGGCGACGGGCTCGCGCACGGCGGTGGCGTCCTGCTCGACGATCCAGCCGCGCTCGACCAGGGCGCGCAGCGCGGGGTAGAGGCTGCCGTAGGACAGCGCCCGGAACATGCCGAGCGTGGCCGAGAGCCGCTTGCGCAGCTCGTAGCCGTGCAGGGGGCTGTCGTGCAGCAGGCCGAGCACGGCCAGGCCGAGGACGTCGCTGCGTCGGGCCACCGCACACCTCCTCGTCCGCTGCTCCACCGGTTCGATGTATCGGTTCGATACATCGGGGCGACTGTAACCAGCGGTGTCGCGCAGGAGCAACTCGCCCCTCCGGCAGCACCCGGAGCGGCTCAGGTGCGGGAGGGGTCAGACCTCGCGGTACTCCAGCTCGGGGCGGCCGGTGCCGCCGTAGCGGGGCTGGCGCTCGGCGCTGCCGCGCTCGCACAGGTGCTCGAGGTACCGCCGGGCGGTGACCCGGGAGGTGCCGAGGTGGTCGGCCACCTCCTGCGCGGACGCCGGGCCCTCGTGCAGCCGGGCCGTCACCGCCTCCAGCGTGGGCGCCGCGACGCCCTTGGGCAGCGCGGGGGCGGGGGCCGCCCGCAGCGCGGCGAGCGTGCGGTCGACCTCCTCCTGGCTGCCCGCCTGCTCCCCGCCCCGCAGCTGCTCGCGGTAGCGCGCGTACTGCTCGAGCCGCTCGCGCAGGGCGGCGAACGCGAACGGCTTCAGCAGGTACTGCACGATCCCTTGCGACACAGCGGCTCTCACCACCGCCAGGTCGCGGGCCGAGGTCACCGCCAGCACGTCGGCGGGGTGGCCGGCCGCGCGCATCGACCGCACGACGTCGAGGCCGTGCCGGTCCGGCAGGTGCATGTCGAGCAGCACCAGGTCGACCGCGTCGGGCTCGCGCAGGGCGCGGACGGCGTCCGCCGCCGTGCGGGCGGTGCCCACGACGACGAACCCCGGCACGCGGCCGACGTAGGCGGCGTGGGCGTCGGCCGCGACCGGCTCGTCCTCGACGACGAGCACCCGGATGGGCGGACGGGGGCCCGGCCTGATCCCTGGCCCGAGCCCGGGCCGGTCACGTCGTCGCCCCGGCCGGGGCGGCCGCGGTCCGCAGCGGGATCCGGACGGTGAAGGTGGCGCCGTCGGACCCGTCGACCTCGACGACCCCGCCGGCGCGGTGCACGACCTGACCGACCAGGGCCAGACCGAGGCCGCGGCCCTGCGGCCGGTCGCCGCCCGGCTTGGTCGACCAGCCGCGCTCGAACGCCTGCCGGGTGGCGGCCTCGTCGAGCCCGGGACCGGTGTCGCGCACCCGCACCAGCAGCTCGTCGTCGCGGCTGGCGACGAGCACCCGCACCTGCTGCTCGCCGACCCGACCGCCGTCGCCGGCCACCGCCTCGAGCGCGTTGTCGACCAGGTTGCCCAGCACCGTCACCAGGTCGCGGGCGGGCAGGCCGGCGGCGTCGAGGGCGTCCTCGTCGACCGCCGTGCCGTCCTCGACCACCAGGTCGATCCCGCGCTCGGCGGCCACCGCCGACTTGCCGAGCAGCAGCGCGGCCACGACCGGCTCGCTCACGGCGGCGACCACGCTGTCGGTGAGGGTCTGGGCGGCGGCGAGCTCGCCCACCGCGAACTGCACGGCCTCCTCGGGCCGTCCGAGCTCGATCAGGGCCACCACCGTGTGCAGCCGGTTGGCCGCCTCGTGCTGCGCCGAGCGCAGCGCCTCGGCGAGCCCGCGGGTGGAGTCCAGCTCGCCGGTCAGCCGCTGCAGGTCGGTGCGGTCGCGCAGGGTCACCACGCGCCCGCCGTCGGCGCCCACGAGGGCGACGCTGACGGCGACGACCCGGTCGCGGGCCACCAGCAGCTCGTCGACCACCGGGTCGGGACGGGTGAACGCCGCCACCAGGTCGCCGGGCAGGCCGAGGTCGGCCACCGCCAGCCCGCGGGCGTCGTCCGGCAGCGCGAGCAGCCGCTCGGCCTCCTCGTTGGCCAGCTGGAGCCGGCCGTCGGCGTCGACGAGCAGCAGGCCCTCGCGCACCGAGTGCAGGACGGCGTCGTAGTAGCCGTACATCCGGGCCAGCTCGGCCGGGCCGAGGTCGAAGGTCTGCCGCCGCAGCCGGCGCGAGATCAGCCAGCTGCCGCCCGCGGCCAGCAGCAGCACGGCCAGCACGGCGACCGCGAGGGCCGGCAGCTGCCGGCGCAGCTCGGCCCCCACCCGGTCGACGGTGATGCCGACGGCGACGAGCGCCACCACCTCTCCGTCGCCGTCCGGGCCGGCCCGCACCGGGGTGACCGTGCGCACCGACGGGCCGAGCGAGCCGGTGAAGGTCTCGCTGAAGGTGCGGCCCTCGAGGGCGGGCGCGGTGGTGCCGGCGAACGGCCGCCCGATGAGGGAGACGTCCGGGTGCGACCAGCGGATCCCCTCGGGCGACATCACCACGACGAAGTCGGTGCCGGTGTCGAGCCGCACCTGCTCGGCGTAGGGCTGCAGCACCGCGGTCGGGTCGTCCAGGTCGACCGCGTCGCGGACGTCCGGGCTGTCGGCGACCGACCCGGCCACCGCGCTGGTGCGCTGCTCGGCGGCGTCGTGGGCGTCGCGGCGGGCGTCGCCGTACGCCAGCGCCGCGGCCAGCCCGACGACGAGGACGACCACCGCGCCCTGCAGCACCATCAGCTGGCGCGCGAGGCTCCACCGCTCTCGCATGGCGACAGTGTGCCCGCGCGTAGGACGGCCGTGGCCGAACGCAACGAACGCAAGCGTGACCCGCCCGCCACAGGTGGACACGCTGGCCCACGGACCCGACGACGACGCCGGGCCGAGTGACCAAGGAGCAGGCATGACGAGCGTCCCCGGCACATCGCCCCGCAGGCAGCCCGACGAGAACCTGGCCACCGACGGGACCCCTCCGTCGACCCCTCCCTCGGCCCCGTCCGGCCGCCGCGACCGCACCCACTGGCTCTACATCGCGGTGATCGTCGCGGTCGCCCTCGGCATCGCCGTCGGCCTGGTCGCCCCTGAGACCGGCAAGGCGCTGAAGCCCGTCGGCACCGCGTTCGTCGACCTGATCCGGATGATGATCTCCCCGGTCATCTTCTGCACGATCGTGCTCGGCATCGGCTCGGTGCGCTCGGCCGCCAGCGTCGGCCGCACCGGCGGCCTCGCGCTCGGCTACTTCATCGCGATGTCCACCTTCGCGCTCGCGATCGGCCTGGTCGTCGGCAACCTGATCCAGCCCGGCGCCGGCCTCGGCGAGGGCGTCGGCTACGAGGCGCCGCCGGCGGAGGGCGAGGGCGGCACCACCGGGTTCCTGCTCGCGCTGATCCCCACCACGCTGGTCTCCCCGCTGGTGGGCGAGCAGGTGCTGTCGACCCTGTTCGTCGCGCTCCTGGTCGGCTTCGCGATCCAGACCCTCGGCAGCACCGGCCAGGCCGCGCTGCGCGGCATCACCGTGTTCCAGCGGGTCGTGTTCAAGGTGCTCGCGATGATCATGTGGGTCGCCCCGATCGGCGCCTTCGGCGCGATCGCCGCCGTGGTCGGCGAGACCGGCGCGGACGCCCTGAAGAGCCTGGCGCTGCTGATGATCTCGTTCTACGTGACCTGCTTCATCTTCGTCTTCGGCGTCCTCGGCCTGCTGCTGCGGCTGGTCACCGGCCTCAACATCTGGTCGCTGCTGAAGTACCTGGGCCGCGAGTTCCTGCTGATCGTGTCGACGTCGTCGTCCGAGACCGCGCTGCCGCGCCTCATCGCGAAGATGGAGCACCTCGGCGTCTCCCGCTCGACCGTCGGGATCGTGGTGCCCACCGGCTACTCGTTCAACCTCGACGGGACCGCGATCTACCTGACGATGGCCTCGCTGTTCATCGCCGAGGCCACCGGCACCCCGCTCGCGATCGGCGAGCAGATCTCGCTGCTGGTCTTCATGATCATCGCCTCGAAGGGCGCCGCAGGCGTCACCGGCGCCGGCCTGGCCACCCTCGCGGGCGGCCTGCAGAGCCACCGCCCCGACCTGGTCGACGGCGTCGGGATCATCGTCGGCATCGACCGGTTCATGTCCGAGGCCCGCGCGGTCACCAACTTCGCCGGCAACGCCGTGGCCACCGTCCTGGTGGGTACGTGGACCCGCACCATCGACACCGACCGGGTCCAGGACGTGCTGTCCGGCAACGCGCCGTTCGACGAGAGCGACATGCTCGACGAGGAGTACCACGCGGCCCACGACGGGCTCGGCGACGACGCCGTCACCGACGTCCGCGTCACGACCGTGTCGCGGGTCTGATCCGCCAGTCGGGGGGAGCCGGACGGCCCGGCTCCCCCTGACGGCCGATCGCGCTCATCCGAATGGCCGATGGCTGCGTTCTGTCACGTCCAGGGCGATTTGTCATGGTGCCCCTTGAGCCGGTCGGGTGAAGGCACTCACTCCGGGTCACGACCACCGGTGGCCCTCGACATGCTCCTCTGAGGAACAGCTGAGGCGTGCTCGCACTGAGCGTGCCCCGCGGAGGGAGCAAAGCCATGGCGGCACGCACGACCGGTCAGCAGCGGGGACGGCACCTCGCGATGGCGTCCATCGAGCAGCGCGGACGCGGGGTCAAGGTGGCCGTGCGGTCTCTGGTCTCGGCGGTCGTCGCCGCGGTGGCGTTCGCCGGGCTGGTCGCGCTGCCCGCCTCGGCGGCGGTCGAGACCGTCACCTTCCGCGCGTCGGCGTCCTCGGCGCTGACCGTCGCCACGCACCGCGTGACGATCCCGGCGTCGGTGCAGGCGGGCGACGGCATGCTCCTGTTCGCCACGGTCAACACCCTCGAGACGGTGACCACGCCTCCAGCGGGCTGGACGCTCGTGGGCGAGCAGCAGTCGAACACCGACACCAAGACCTTCGCCTACAAGAAGGCCGCGGTCGCCGCAGACGCCGGGACCAGCACCGCCATCACCTTCTCGGCCGTCACCAAGGGGACCCTCACCCTGCTGGCGTACGACGGCACGGCCGTCGACCCGGTCGAGACCTTCGCCTCCGCCGGTGAGACCCAGAACCGCACCACGCACACCACCCCCGCCACCACGGTGCCGTCCGACGGCTCGATGGTCGTGTCGTACTGGGCCGACAAGTCCTCGTCCACCACGGACTGGACGTTGCCGGGCGGTCAGCTCGAGCGCAGCATCGCCCTCGGCACCGGCGGTGGCCGGATCACCGCGGTGGCGTCCGACCGCGGCACCCCCTCGTCCGCCGGACCGGTGACCGGCCTGACCGCCACCGCCTCCCCCACGGGCTCCGGCAAGGCCACCATGTGGACCGTCGTGCTGAAGGCGGCCGAGGAGGGCCCGCCGCCCGCCAACCAGGCTCCCGTCGCGGCGTTCACGACCAGCTGCGCGCAGCTGACCTGCACCGTGGACGCCTCCGGCTCGACCGACACCGCGCCCGGCACCGTCGCCTCCTACGCCTGGACCTTCGGCGACGGGTCGACCGGCACCGGCCAGACCGCGTCGCGCACCTACGCCACCGCGGGTGAGCGGACGATCACGCTCGTCGTCACCGACGACCAGGGACTCGCGTCCGCCCCGACGACCCGCACGGTCAACCCCACGTCGGGACCGCCGACGTCCGACGAGATCGCCTTCCGCGCGTCGACGCAGGCGGCCTTCACCCAGACCACCGCCCGGGCGACCATCCCCGCCGCCGTGCGCGAGACCGACGGCATGCTGCTCTTCGTCACCACCAACACCGCCGGGGTGAGCATCACCGTTCCCCCGGAGGGCTGGACGCTCGAGGGCAGCCGCCAGGACTCGGACACCCTGACCACCCTGTACAGCCGGTCCGCGGCGGCCAACGACGCCGGCCGGAACGCCGCCGTCACCTTCTCCGCCGTCACGAAGTCGACCGTGACGCTGCTGGCCTACGACGGGACCGCGGCCGACCCGACCGCCGCTTTCGCCTCGGCCGCCGAGACGAACTTCCGCACGACCCACACCACCCCCGGCGCCAACGTCGCGAACCCGGGTTCCTGGGTGGTCTCCTACTGGGCGGACAAGTCCTCGAGCACGACCGCCTGGACCCTCCCGGCCGGGCAGACCCAGCGCAGCCTCGCCGCCGGGATCGGCTCCGGTCGCATCACCTCCGTGGCCTCCGACCTGAACGCGGTCGCGCCGGTCGGTGCGTCGCCGTCCCGCACGGCCACGGCGAACGGCTCCTCCGGCCAGGCGACGATGTGGACCGTGGTCCTGCAGTCCGACGGGACGTCCGCGCCCAACGTGGCCCCTGTCGCGTCGTTCGCCGTCACGTGCCCGACCGCGACCTGCACGGTCGACGGCTCCGGCTCCACCGACACCGCGCCCGGCACCGTGGCGTCGTACGACTGGACCTTCGGCGACGGCGGCACCGGCACCGGCGTCTCCACGACCCACACCTACGCCACCAGCGGCAGCAAGACGATCACGCTCACCGTCACCGACAACCAGGGCCTGACGAACACCACCACGCGCACCGTCAACGTGACGGTCGGCGGTGGCGGCGTCGGCATCGACCAGCCGAAGCCGGGTCACGGCACCCGGCTCGTCCCGGACAAGCCGCGGGCCAACACGCCGCGGATCAGCAACGGCGAGATCTGGGACATCGAGGTCGTCCCGCAGCTCAACCGGGTCTTCATCGCCGGCAACTTCACCTCGCTGGCCAACACGGTGAGCCCGACGACGACGGTCAACCAGGCGGGCCTCGCGTCCTACAACCTGACCACCGGGTTGATCGACACCCAGTTCCGCCCGACCTTCAACGGTGGCGTGGGCGCCATCGAGGCCAGCCCGGACGGCACCAAGCTGTTCGTCGCCGGCTCGTTCAACACCGTGAACGGCGTGGCGAAGCAGAAGCTGGCCAGCCTCAACCTGACCACCGGTGCACCGCTGACCACCTTCGGGTTCTCGAACAGCACCAACAACCAGATCGAGTCCCTGGCGGTCACCAACTCCACGGTCTACGCCGGAGGCCGGTTCACCCGGATCAACGGTGTGCTCAAGACCGGCCTGGCCGCGGTCAACGCCGCCTCGGGCGCCGTCGACGCCGGCTTCGACAACAACCTCAGCGGCGGCATCGGCGTCAACGGCGCCCTCGGCGTCCCGCAGCTCAAGCTCACCCACGACAACAGCAAGCTGCTGGTCGTGCACACCGGCCGGCAGATCGACGGCCAGGACCGGCTCGGCATGGGCCTGATCGACACCGCCACCAAGGAGCTGCTCCCGTTCCGCAGCACCCTGTGGGACCTGAACCTCGGCCGCGTCGGCGGGGTCACCCGGATCTACGGCGCCGACATCGCCCCCGACGACTCGTACTTCGTGGTCACCAGCGGTTCGGGCGGTGACGCCCCGCCGATCAGCGACACCGCGATCGCCTACCCGCTCAACGCCGCGTCGATCCAGGACTCCGACGTGCAGCCGCTGTGGAACTCACGGCACTTCGACAGCATCTACTCGGTGGCGATCACGGAGAGCGCCGTCTACGTCGGCGGGCACTTCGGCTTCGTCGAGTCGCCGGAGTCCTGCCCCGCCGAGCCCTGCTACCCGGGGCTCGAGAACGTCGGCTACGGCACCGGCCAGGGCCTCGCGGGTTACGGCCTGGGCGACGCCGTCGTCCGTCGTGACCACCTCGCCGCGCTGAGCCCGCCACGGGACGAGCGCTCGAGTGGTACTCGGTCTCGAACTCCTTCGAGGGCAACAAGGCGATGGAGGCCACGTCGCGCGGCCTGTTCATCGGCGGCGACGGCATGTTCCAGGGCGGTGTGCGCACCGGCCGGGTCGGCTTCTACGACTTCAACACCGAGGCCTTCCCGGCGCCCGCGCCCGACACGACGATCACCGCCCCGATCGAGGGTCGGGTCGTGGCGAACAGCACGACGTTCACCATCACCGGGACGGCACGGGTCGCGAGCGGCACCGTCGGCCGGGTGCAGGTGCAGATCCAGGACCGCGACAGCAACCAGTCGCTGCAGGACGACGGCACGGCGTTCACCACCTTCGCCGGCACCGCCAACACGCTGAACGCCACCCTGGCCGCCGGTACCGGCACGACCCGCAACTGGTCGATCACGGTCCCGGCGACCAGCATCACCACCAACCGCAACCTGCGGGTCTACGCCCAGGCCTTCACCGCCCCCACGGGCGGGTCGGGTGACTCGACCAAGGCGGAGAAGTGGTTCGAGTCGTTCAGCACCGAGGACCAGACCCCGACGACCACGATCAGCGGACCGTCCGGAACCCAGACGTCGACGACGTTCACGATGACCGGAACGGCGACCGACGACAAGGGCGTCAACTCGCTGAGCTACTGGTTCCGCGACGAGCAGCAGCGCTACCTCCAGGCTGACGGCACCGTCGACGACATCTTCAACAGCTTCCGCGGCACGCCGGACGTCATCGGCGCCACCAACGCGACCTGGTCCTACGAGGTCACCCTGCCGCACGAGGGCATCTGGCGCGGCAGCGCCACCGCGATCGACACGATCGGCCAGGCCGACCTGCGCAGCGGGGTGCGCGACTGGCGGGTGGACTCGACCGTCTCCGCGCCGGCCGTGGCCATCACCCAGCCCGTCGCGGTGAACCCTCCCTTCACCGCCACGTTCGTGACGAACCCCGGTAGCCCCATCACCATCTCCGGCACCTCCGAGGACGACCAGGGCCTGAAGAACGTGGAGATCACGCTGCGGAACTCCTCCACCGGGGAGGGGCTGGCCAACGACTGCAGCTTCATCGCCGGCGGCAACGGCCTGTGCCGGATCTCCCCGGTCAACATCAGCGGCTCGGTCTACAACTGGACGTACACCACGCCGTTCAACCTGACCCCGGGCACCTACACCTTCTCCGTGCGCGCCACCGACGACGAGGACAACACCACCGCGTCGGCCAACCGGGCGGTGCTGACCATCAACGCCCAGTACCCGGGTGACAACCCGCCGAACACCACGATGGCCTTCACCGCACCCACGGACGGCTCGCTGAGGGTCGACCTGGCCGGCACCGCCACCGACGAGACGGGGGTCGACGAGGTCCGGGTCACCCTCCAGGACCGAGACACCGGCCGCTACCTGCAGGCCAACGGGACGATGGGCGCCGGCTCGGCGTTCCGGGTCGCCACCCTGGGCGTCCCCGGCGCGACCAGCACCACGTGGTCGCTGCCGCCGATCACCCTGCCCACCGGCGGCAACTGGCGGTTCTCGGCCGCGGCCTACGACACCCGCGACCAGTTCGACGCCAGCCCGGCCACCGCCAACTGGGCGACCTACCCCGGTGACGGGGCGCCGAGCCTGTCCGAGACGCTCGGGCAGCCGCAGTCCGGGGCTGCATTCGACGCGGGCAAGATCGTCGTCACGGGCCGCGCGGAGGACGCTCCCGACCAGTACGCGAGCATCGCGTCCGTCCAGGTCGGCGTGGTCAACGCCGCCGGGCAGTGGATGAGCTCGACCGGCACGTTCACCAGCACCAACGCCAGCTACCGGACGGCGTTCCTCAACAGCCCCGGCAGCGCCGGGTCGAACTACTCCTACACCACCCCCGTGATCCCGGCCGGCACCTACAGCGTCCGGGTCCGCCCGATCGACGTCCACAACCAGATCGGCGTGGAGCGGATCTCCACCGACGTCACGGTGACCCAGCCGTCGAACCTGCCGCCGGTGCCGAGCTTCACCTACAGCTGCAACCAGAACGTCTGCACCTTCGACGGCCGGGGGTCGACGGACGAGAACGCGTCGTCGCTGACCTACTCGTGGAGCTTCGGGACCTCGACCGGCAGCACCGTCAACGGCAGCGGCCCGCTGCCGACCCGGACCTTCACCACTCCCAGCCCGGCCGGCAGCCCCTTCCAGGTGACGCTGACGGTGAAGGACGAGTGGCAGGTCTCGGCCACCTCGGCACCGCAGTCGGTGACCGTCGTCAGGCCGACGAACAACGCGGCGCCGGCACCGACGTTCACCGTCAGCTGCCAGGGCCTGGCCTGCGCGGTGAACAGCGCGGGCACCTCCGACCCGAACACCGGGGACTCGATCGCCTACGCGTGGAGCTGGGGAGACGGGACCGCCAACAGCACCGGCGCCGCCCCGTCGGCGCACACCTACGCGACGCCGGGCAGCTACACGATCACGCTCACCACGACGGACGGCTGGGGCGACGCCGCCTCGACCACCCGTGCGGTGGGCCTCTTCGAGCCCGCCGGCAACACCGCTCCCCAGGCGGCGTTCACGGCGACCTGCACGGTCTACACCACCTGCACGTTCAACAGCGCCGGCACCGTGGACGCCCAGGGCGACCAGATCCGGTTCGCGTGGACCTTCGGTGACAACGGCACCAGCACCTCGGCGAACCCGTCGCGCACCTACGCGACGCCGGGGACGTACACGGTGACGCTGACCGCCACCGACGTGTGGGGCAAGGCGACAACGGCCACCCAGACGGTGACGATCACCGAACCGGCCGGCAACGCCGGTCCGACCGCGACCTTCACCGCCACGTGCACCACCGCACGGGTCTGCACGATGAGCAGCGCGGGCACGGTGGACCCGGAGGGGCACACCCTCCGCAGCTACGCCTGGAGCTTCGGTGACGGCGGCACGAGCACCTCGGCCAACCCCTCCCGCACCTACGCCGCGTCGGGCACCTACACGGTCACGCTCGTCGTCACCGACGGCTGGGGTCGGGCCGGAGACCCGTTCACCCGCGAGGTCACCGTGCCGTAGGGCACCGCCGTCGGAGCGCGGGTCGGTCCCGCCGGGCAGCACCCCGGCGGGCGACCTGCGCGGGGTGGGTCGGAGCGGGACCGGCTAGCGGCGCGGCTGGTAGAGCTGCGCGAAGGTGCCGTCGCTGGCGTCCCGGTCGGTCTGGGTGACCGGGTCGTAGGAGGCGACGTAGACCTCGATCTGGGCGGTGCCCGGCTGGAACCGGCCCGTCTCCGGTGGTGGGACGGTGAGACGTACCGGTGCCGCGCGCCGTCGCAGACGGGCATCGCGTCGGTCCCCGCGTGCAGCGTCCTGGCGCCGACCAGCGCGCCCTGGTAGACCCCGACGCTCAGCTCGAGCGGCTGGACCCCGGGGCTGCAGCGCTCCCACATCACCACCCGCACCCCGCCGGCGGGGGTCAACCGCAGCGGCGCGCTGCGCAGCTGGACCACGTGGGACCGGACAGCGGTCGCCGACGTGGCTGACGACGCGGCTGACGACGCGGCTGACGACGCGGCACTGGAGGCGCAGCCGCTGCCGTCGGCGCGAGGCCGGTCGCAGCGGCGAGGAGCAGGGCCAGGACCAGGGCGGGACGACGTGTCATCAGGGGCCTCCGTGCGGCGCCGGGACCGCGCCGGCCCCTCGTCGGCCCGTTCTACACCGCGTGCCCGGCCGGCGGACATGGCCCGCCGTGACCATCTTCGGGGTGGTCAGGCCTCGTCACGAGGAGCAGGCGCGGGCCGCAGGAGCCGCCTGGCCGGAGGCGTACCGCCCGACCAGCTCCTGCAGGTCGACGCCCGTGGTGTTCTTCAGCAGCTCCATCGTCTGCACCAGGTTCGCGGTGACCTGCTTGGGCAACGCCCCGGCACCGTCGGTGGACACCACGGTGAGCTTGTCGATCGCCGCCATCGGGGCCGCGACCTCCCGCGCCACCTGCGGCAGCACCTCGACCAGCATCTGCAGCACCGCGGCCTCGTTGTACTTGGCGAACGCCGCCGCGCGCTTCTCCATCGCCTCGGCCTCGGCCTGGCCGGTGGCGAGGATGGCCGCGGCCTGCGCCTCGCCCTCCGCGCGCAGCGCCTCCGCCTCGGCGATGCGGCGCGAGCGCTCGGCCTCACCGCGCCGGGCGCCCTCGATCGCCTCGGCCTCGGCGAGGGCCGACCGGCGGGACTTGTCGCCCTCACCGGTGAGGCGGGCCTTCTCCGCCTCACCCTGCGCGGCGGCGATGGACGCCTGCCGGCGGGCGTCCGCCTCGAACACCTCGGCGTTGCGGCGGCCCTCGGCCTCCTGCTCCACCTGGTACCGGGCGGCGTCGGCGGGCTTGCGCACCTCGGTGTCGAGCTGGCGCTCCTTCAGAGCGGCCTGCCGGACGGCGACCTTCTCCTGCTCGAGCAGGATCGCCTGGTCGCGGTCGGCCTGGGCCAGCGGCCCGGACGCGGCGGCCTGCGCGGCGGCGGCGTCGGTCTCGGCCTTGATCTCGGACTGCTTCAGCGCCAGCGCGCGCTGGGCGATCGCGATCTCCTCCTCGGCCTTGATCCGGGCCTGCTCGGCGGCACGGCGGGCCTCGGCCTCGGAGATCGACGCGGTCTGGCCCACCCGGGCGGCCTCGGGACGGCCGAGGTCGGCCAGGTAGCTGCCGTCGTCGGTGATGTCCTGGATCTGGAAGGTGTCGAGCACCAGGCCCTGGCCGGTCAGCGAGGTCTCGGACTCGTCGGCCACCCGCTGCGCGAACGCGGCGCGGTCGCGGATGATCTGCTCGACCGTCAGCGAGCCGACGATGGAGCGCAGCGAGCCCGCGAGGGTCTCCTGGGTGAAGACCTCGATGTCGCCCTGCTGGGTGAGGAACCGCTGGGCCGCGGCCCGGATCGAGTCCTCGTTGCCGCCGACCTTGACGATCGCGACGCCGTCGAGGTTGAGCTTGACGCCCTGGCCGGAGACCGCGCCGCGGATCTGCACCGAGATCCGCCGGGACTGCAGGTCGAGGGTGTGCAGGCGCTGGACGAACGGCAGCACGAAGACCCCGCCGCCCATGACGACCTTCTGCCCGGACAGGTCGGTGGACATCTTCCCGGAGGTCTCGTCGCGCACCTCCTTGCCCCGGCGGCCGGTGACGATGAACGCCTCGTTCGGGCCCCGCGACCTTGTACCGCTGGGTGATGGCGAAGACCACCAGCAGCAGCAGGACGACGAGACCGACGATCGACACGAGCGTGGTCGGGAACTCCACGGCGGTACCCCCCGGGTGGTTGGTTCGGTCAGCCCCGAGGGGCGACCTGGACGGACGTGGCGGACAGGACGGCGGTGATGGTGACCGGGGTGCCGGCGGGCAGCGCGGTGCCGGCCCGGGCGTTGAGCTTGGTGATGTGGCCGGCCACGACGATGCTGACCTCGCCGTAGCCGTCCTCGGGCACGGCGCTCACGACCGTGGCGTCGCGGCCGGCGAGGGACGACGAGCGGACGGTGGAGTCGCCGCCGCCGCGGTTCAGCGCGCTGGACAGCCAGCCCGCCCCCGCGCCGACGACCAGCCCGGCGAGCAGGCCGGCGCCGGTGGCCCAGCCGTGCGAGCCGGTGGAACCGAAGACCAGGGCGCCGACGAACCCGAGGGCGCCGAGGAAGGCGGCGAGCGAGGCGCCGGACAGCAGGTCCGAGCCGAACGCGTCGAAGAGCCCGTCGAACAGCTCGCCCACGACCAGGGAGAACACGAGCAGGGCGACACCGATCCCGCCGATCACCAGGTAGGGGGTCATCGGGTCACCTCCGGGTCGACGCGTGTCCGCGGGTCCGACGGGGGTGTCGGGCCTCCATCCTAGGGAAGACGGGGGAGGTCCTGTGCAGGTTCTCCACCCGGAGGGCCGCTCCGCCGGGCGTCACCAGGGAGGGACCTCATACTGTCCGGTGGCGCACGCACGACGGCGCCGCCCGCCCGTCGCCGACCTGGAGACCTACTTCGTGGCTGACCGCAGCAACGACAACCGCCCGCCCGCCCGCGGCCGCCGCCCCGCGCAGGGCTCGCCCCGCGCTGCCGCCGGCACCCGCCGCGGAGCCGCCGCGCAGGGTGGTCGCCCCCGTTCCGGCCAGGGAGGGCGCGCCGGGCAGGGGAGCCGTCAGGGCGGCGCCGCCGCGGCCGGGGCCGCCACCCGGCAGGGCCGCCAGGCCCGCGGCCGCAGCCGCCGGTTCCGCTGGCTGCCGTCCTGGAAGGTCGTCCTCGGCTCGTTCCTCGGCCTGGTGGCCCTCGGGCTGATCGGGTTCTACGTCGCCTACCGGCTGATCGACATCCCGCAGCCCAACGACTTCGCCGACGACCAGACCTCGATCGTCTACTACAACGGCGGCAAGAACGAGATGGGCCGGTTCGCCGCCCAGGACCGCACCATCGTGGCGAGCGACCAGATCCCGCAGCACGTCAAGGACGCGATCGTCGCCGCCGAGGACCGCACGTTCTACGAGAACCGCGGCGTCTCGCCGGTGGGTATCGCCCGGGCCGTGTGGGGCCAGGTCAGCGGCGACTACGCCGGCGGTGGCTCGACGATCACCCAGCAGTACGTCAAGAACTACTACCTGACCTTCGACCAGACCTACACGCGCAAGGCCAAGGAAGCCATCATCGCGCTGAAGATCGACCAGCAGCAGTCCAAGGACGAGACCCTCACCGCGTACCTCAACACCATCTACTTCGGCCGCGGCGCGTACGGCATCCAGGCCGCCTCGCAGGCGTACTTCGGCAAGAACGCCGCCGACCTCACCGTCGAGGAGGGCGCGCTGCTGGCGGGCATCGTCCCGAACCCGAGCGGCTGGGACCCGGCGAAGAACCCGGAGAAGGCGACCGAGCGGTTCGAGTACGTGCTCGACGGCATGGTGCTGGGGCAGACCCTGTCCGAGGGCCAGCGCGACGCGATGGTCGTGCCGACCACGCAGCCGGAGAAGACCGCCGAGACCTACGCCGGGCCCAACGGGTACCTGCTGGCGATGGTGCGCAGCGAGCTGCTCGCCAACAGCTCGGTCACCGAGACCGACCTGGACACCGGCGGCCTGCGGATCACCACGACGATCAGCCGCAGGCGCCCAGGCCGCGGCCATCCAGGCGATGAACGACCCCGAGGCGTTCCCGAGCGAGGACCGGCCGGCGACGCTGCACGCGGCGCTGACCTCGATCGACCCGGCCAGCGGCGGCATCGTCGCGCTCTACGGCGGCGCCGACTACCTGACGCGCCAGTCGCAACGCCGCCACCCAGGACGTCGCCCAGGCGGGTTCGACCTTCAAGCCGTTCACGCTGGTCGCCGCCCTCGAGGACGACATCGCGCTGAAGAGCACGTGGAACGGCCGCAACAACCGCACCTTCGACGCCTACGTCGACTCCTCCGGCAAGGAGCGGCCGGTGCAAGAACTTCGGCGGCTCGAGCTTCGGCGAGATCACGCTGGAGAAGGCGACGGCGAACTCGGTCAACACCGTGTTCGTCGACGTCAACGACACCGTCGGCCCGGAGAAGACCCGCGAGGTGGCGGTGCGCGCCGGTCTGCCGGAGGACACCGCCGGTCTCGACGACTTCCTGTCGAACGTGCTCGGCACCGCGTCCCCGCACCCGCTCGACATGGCGGCGGCGTACTCGACGTTCGCCGCCCAGGGCGTGCGGCACACCCCGCACATCGTCGCGCAGCGTGACCGCCGCCGGCAGCGACGAGGTCGTCTACGCGGGCCCGAACGAGGGCAGCCAGGTGTTCGACGAGGACGTCATGGCCGACACCACCGCCGCGCTGCAGGGCGTGATCGAGAACGGCTCCGGCGAGTACGCCTCGCGGCTCGGACGTCCCGCGGCGGGCAAGACGGGCACCTCGAGCGACAACCGCTCGGCCTGGTTCGTCGGGTACACCCCGCAGCTGGCCACGGCCGTCGCCCTCTACACCGTCAAGGAGGACGGCACGCCGTCGACCATCCCCGCGTTCGGCGGGCGCTAGGAGATCACCGGCGGCTCGTTCCCGGTGCGGATCTGGACGACGTACATGTCGGCCGGCGCTCGAGGGCGCCGAGGAGCTCGAGTTCCCGGAGCGGGCCGACGTCGGCGAGCGAGCCGTCGCGCTCGCAGACCTCGACCACCACCGCGCGCCCCCGACCACCACCGCGCCGCCCACCACCACGGCGCCACCCACGACCGAGCCGCCCGACCGACACCTCGACCGCTGCCGCTGCCGACCCTGCCGCTGCCGACCGACCCGCCGACCACCGAGCCACCGCCCACGGACGGCGGCGGCGGCGGCGGCGGAGGTGGCGGAGGTGGCGGCGACGGTGGCGGTGGCGCCCCACCCGGTGGCTGACGCGCCGGCGCCGGTCGCCAGCCCGACCCGCGAGGACCCGCTCGTCGCGGCCGTCAGCGAGGCGGCCGGCGGCGTGCGCGGGCCGGCGCGCGGGCGGGCCGGAGCGGTCGTGGCTGCCGTGGGGGGCCGGCGCCCTCGGCGTGCTGCCGCTGATGGCCAGCGCGACCATGCTGCTCGCGGTGCTGCTGCGCCAGCACTGCCGCACCACGCTGTGGGCCTCGCCGGACCAGTTCACCCACGCCTGCTACTCCGACGTCCCCGCGCTGTACGGGTCCGCCGGCCTGGTCGACGGCGCCCTGCCCTACCTCGACGCCGTCGGCGGCGAGCACCTCGCGCAGCCGGTGGGCACCGGGTTCTGGCTGTGGCTGCTGTCGCTGCTGGCCCCCGGCGGCCCGCAGGAGCTGCGCTGGGTGTTCGACCTCGCCACCGTGCTGATCGCCGTGGCGTTCGTCGCCGTCGTGCTCGCCGTCGCGGCCCTGGCCCGGCACCGGCCGTGGGACGCCGCGCTCGTCGCGCTCTCGCCGGTGGTGGCCACCGGCGCGCTGGTCTCGCTCGACCTGGTGGCCGTGGCGCTCGCCGTGCTCGGCGTGCTGGCCTTCAGCCGCGAGCGCCCGGTGGTCGCCGGGGTGCTCGTCGGGCTGGCGGTCACCACCCGTCCGCTCGCCGTGGTGGTGCTGCTCGCGCTGGTGCTGCTCGCCGTGCGCACCGGCCGCTGGGCCGCCGTCGGCACCACCGGCGCCGCGGCCGTGCTCGCCTGGCTGCTCACGAACGTCCCCGTCCTGGTGCTGTCGAGCGACGGCTGGGGCGCGTACTGGAGCGCGGCGTGGAGCTCGCCGCCCGGTTACGGGTCGCTCTGGCTGCTGCCGCGGCTGGTCGGCGACGAGGTGGGCTCCGGCGCGGTGCCGCCGGTGCCCGGCTGGGTCGGCTTCGCCGGCGTCGCCGCGGTGGTCGTGGGTGCGCTGGTCCTCGCGCTGCTGCCGCGCGACCTGCGCGAGGACGTGCGGCCTCGCAACCCGTGGGTCTGGGTGCCGGTGCTGGCGGCGGTGGTCGGCGCACCGTTCCTGCTCGTGCGGGTCGGTCCGGGCGTGCTGCGCAGCGCCGGCGGCCTCGGGATCGACGGCCCGGTGCGCTGGTGGGCCGTGGTCGGGTACGCGCTGGTGCTCGTGGCGGTGGCGCTGCTCACCCTGTCCGCGGAGCGCCGGCCGCGGCTGCCCGCCGTCGTGCTGCTGCTCCTCGTCGGGTTCCTCGTGGTCTCGCCCTCGCTCCCGGTGCAGGCGGGGCTGTGGGTGCTGCCGTTCGCGGCGCTCGCCGTCCCCCGCTGGCGCGACCTGCTGGCCTGGGGCTGCGTGGAGGCCGCCTACGCCACCGGCACCTGGTTCTACCTGTACGGGCTGTCGGTCGAGAACCGCGGGCTGCCGCCGTGGGCGTACGCCCTGCTGGTGCTGGCCCGGGTCGGCGCGCTGCTCTGGCTGGCCTGGCGGGCGGTCTCGGTGACCCGCTGGCCCGAGGACGACGTCGTGCGCGCCTTCTCCCACGAGTCCGGCCTGGACGACGACGACCCCGCCGCCGGCGACCTCGAGGACGCCCCCGACGCGCTGGTCGTGACCTTCGCGTGGAACGGGTAGACTCGGCGCACGGGCACTCTCTGCTTGCTCCCCTCCGGAGCGTCCAACCCGCAGATGGGTGCCCTCTCCGCTGTCAGGTCCGGCTCACGCCGGGCCGGGCGCCGGAGGACGCTCGACCCTCCTGCCACGGAGAGACCGTGGCCGCCGAGTCCAGAGGAGGTGGGTTCCCGCATGCGTCACTACGAGATGATGATCATCCTCGACCCCGAGCTCGAGGAGCGCACGGTCGCTCCGTCGCTCGACAGGTTCCTCGACGTCGTCCGCAAGGGCGGCGGCTCCGTCGACAACGTCGACATCTGGGGCAAGCGCCGGCTGGCGTACGACATCGCGAAGAGGTCCGAGGGCATCTACGCGGTCGTCGACATGAAGGCGACGCCCGAGGTCGCCAAGGAGCTGGACCGTCAGCTCAACCTGAACGAGTCCGTGCTCCGCACCAAGGTCCTGCGCCCCGAGGCGCGCTGAGATGGCCGGCGACACCGTCATCACGGTCATCGGCAACCTCACCGCCGACCCGGAGCTGCGGTTCACGCCGTCCGGGGCCGCGGTCGCGAACTTCACCGTCGCGTCCACGCCGCGCTCGTTCGACCGGCAGACGAACGAGTGGAAGGACGGCGAGGCGCTCTTCCTGCGCTGCGCCATCTGGCGCGAGGCGGCCGAGAACGTGGCCGAGTCCCTCACCCGAGGTGCTCGCGTCATCGTGTCCGGCCGGCTGAAGCAGCGCTCCTTCGAGACGAAGGAGGGCGAGAAGCGCACCGTCGTCGAGCTCGACGTCGACGAGATCGGCCCGTCCCTGCGGTACGCCACGGCGAAGGTCACCAAGGCCTCGCGCGGTGGCGGCGGCGGTGGCGGCGGCTGGTCCGGCGGCGGCCAGGGCGGCGGCGGTGGCCAGCAGGGCGGCGGCGGCTGGTCCGGCGGCGGCCAGGGTGGCCAGCAGGGCGGCGGCGGCCAGCAGGACGACCCGTGGGCCTCCGGGCCCTCGGCGGGCGGCGGCGGTGGCGGCTTCGGCGGCAACCGCGACGACGAGCCCCCGTTCTGACCCGCACCCCAGCACCGAACGACTGACAGCAGATCAACCCCATCCCGGGTCCTCGGCAGGACCCGGGCTCCCTAAGGAGGAGCTCCACGATGGCCAAGCCGGCACTTCGTAAGCCGAAGAAGAAGCAGAACCCGCTCAAGGCGGCCAAGATCACCTACATCGACTACAAGGACACCGCGCTGCTGCGCAAGTTCGTGTCCGACCGGGGCAAGATCCGCGCCCGGCGCGTGACCGGTGTGTCGGTGCAGCAGCAGCGTCAGCTCGCCAAGGCGATCAAGAACGCCCGCGAGATGGCCCTGCTGCCCTACTCGAGCTCGGCTCGCTGAGAAGGAGCGACGACACCATGAAGCTCATCCTCACCCAGGAGGTCACCGGCCTCGGGACCCCCGGCGACGTCGTCGAGGTCAAGGACGGCTACGGCCGCAACTACCTCGTCCCGCGCGGTCTGGCCACGGCCTGGACCAAGGGCGGCCAGAAGCAGGTCGACTCGATCCGCAAGGCGCGTGCGTCCCGCGAGATCGCCGACGTCGAGACCGCGCGGTCGGTCAAGGCGACGCTCGAGGCGAAGGCCGTGCGCCTGCCGGTCAACGCCGGCGCGTCCGGCCGGCTGTTCGGTGCCGTCACCCCCGGTGACGTCGCCGACGCCGTCAAGACGGTCACCGGCACCGAGGTCGACCGCCGCAAGGTCGAGATCTCCCAGCCGATCAAGACCGTCGGCGAGTACACAGGTCTCGGTGCGCCTGCACCCCGAGGTCGCGGCCACCGTCGCGCTCGAGGTCGTCCCCGCCTGACCCTGCTCGATCGAAGGCCCCCACCGTCCGCGGTGGGGGCCTTCGTGCGTCCGGCCGGTGGGTTCGCTGGCCTAGTGAACGTGGCGACCACCACGTTCACGAGGCCCGCGAGCCTCGTGAACCACCTGCCCACCTCGTGAGGACGCGCTGCGGCAGCGGTGGGCGTCGCCGCGCGGCCTCAGACCAGGGCGCGCACGTCGTCGGCGGTGAGGCTGCGCGGTGCGAGCCGGTCGCGGACGGCCCGGGCGGCCAGCCGCTGCAGCGCCCGGTTCACCGGCGTGGGGACGCCGTGCAGCCGGCCGAGCAGCGCGATCTCGCCGTTGAGGTGATCGGTCTCCACCGAGTCGGCGCCGCGGGCCAGGCTCTGGAAGGTCGAACCACCGGCCCTCGGACGCCCGGCGATGTCCTGCGGCTGCATCCGGTCGCCCCGCACCGCGGCCTCCTCCTCGTGCCGACGTGACGTCCCAGCCGGCGGCGGCGAAGACGGCGCGCGCCTCGTCCTGGGCGGCGGCCAGCAGGTCGTCCCAGCCGCCGCGCTCGAGCAGCGCGTCGAAGGCGTTGCCGAGGTTGCCCAGCAGCTTGGCCCGCTTCCACGGCATCACCTCGGCCGGACGCGGGGCCAGGAACCGGGCGCCTCCAGGTCCGCGGCCACCGCGTCGAGCACCGCCTCGAGCCGGTCGTCGCGCCGGTCCGCCGGGTGGGCGCCGACGTGCAGCATGCCGGTGAGCGGGGCGCAGGAGGCGAGCACCGTCCCGGGCTCGGGCAGCTCGGCCGGCAGCCAGACGCACACCCCGGCCACGCGGTCGAACCAGCGCAGCGC
Organism: uncultured Actinomycetota bacterium; assembly: GCA_963750285.1. GTDB lineage: Bacteria > Actinomycetota > Actinomycetes > Actinomycetales > CAWJMD01 > JBBQSN01. Next base: position 186,673 of record CAVVQA010000006.1, read on the forward strand.
CGCCGTCTCGTTGGAGATGCCGTTCTGCGCGCACAGCACCGGCAGCACCTCGCCGGCGGCCCGACCGGCACCGGGCCCGGTCGCGACCTCGGCGGCGGACCAGGTGCCGAGCGCGTCCGCGGTGTGCTGGGACTTGGTGGCCAGCAGCAGGACGTCGTCGCCGTCCAGGTCGAGCTCGTCCGGACCGCCGACGGCCCGCACGTCGAGCACCTCGTCGACGTCCGGCGCGACGAACCGCAGCCCGTGCTGGTGTCGGATCGCGGCGAGGTGGTCGCCGCGCGCGACCAGCACGACCTCGCGTCCCGCCTGGTGCAGCCGCGCACCGATCGTCCCACCGACGGCCCCTGCCCCGATCACCACGTAGCGCATCGCCCCATCGTGCCGGGGCGGTGCGCGCCCGGCCCGTCCGGGGACCTGCGGACCGCCTCGGTCAGGTCGAGCGGACCCGCAGCCGCGGCGGGGTGGTGAGGGTCTGCGCGACCACGCAGTACCGCTCGGTGAGGTTCAGCAGCCGCTCGACGGCCGAGGGGTCGGCATCGGTGTCGAGCTCGAACCGGACGTCGACGTCGGTGAGCCCCACCGGCACGCCCCTCTCGACGCCGAGCGTGCCGCGGGCGTCGAAGGTCCCGGTGACGTGCACCTGCGCCCCCGCAGCACGATCCCCATCGCGGTGGTCACCGAGCGCAGCGTCACCCCGGCGCACGCGGCCACCGCCTGCAGCAGCAGGTCGCCCGAGCACGCGTCGGAGCCGTCACCGCCGGCCGACGGGTGCAGCCCCGCCCGCGCCGGCCCGGACCAGGTGGGCACGGTGCAGGTGATCGCCTCGCTGTCGACGACGCCGGTGGCGTGCAGCGTCACCAGCGCGGTCGCGGGGTCGTCGCGGTACGGCGTCCTTGATCGGTCGCTGCAGCTCGCGCAGGGAGGTCTGGTCGATGGGCCCATGCTCCGCCCGCCGACCGACGGGCACCAGCAGCGTCCACGGTCAGCGCGAGGCGCCGGTGACCAGCCAGCGGCCGGAGCGCTCGCGCGACCACAGCGTCACCGTGCGCGCACCCATCCAGCCGACGGTGAACGCGACCCACAGCCACACCAGCCCGGCCGTGCCGCCGGGACCGACCCAGAGCACCAGCCCCGCCAGCGGGACGAACACCACCGCCGTGATCGCGGAGGCGAGCCCGAGGTAGCGGCCGTCGCCGGCGCCGATCAGCACGCCGTCGAGCACGAACACGTAGCCCGGACACCGGCTGGGTGAGCGCGGCGGGCACCAGCGCGGCGGCGATCACGGCCTGGACGGCGACGTCCGGGCGTGAACAGCCGACCGACCCACGGCGCCGACACCAGCAGCAGCAGGCCCACGACGGCGCCGAACCCGAGACCCCACTGCACCATCCGGCGGGTGGCCGCGCGGGCGCCGTCGACGTCCCCGGCCCCGAGGAAGCGGCCGGTGAGCGCCTGGCCGGCGATCGCCAGCGCGTCGAGCACGAACGAGGTGAAGATCCAGATCGTGAAGACGACCTGGTGCCCGGCGAGCTGCGCGTCGCCCTGGACGGCGGCCGCCGCCGCGAGCACCAGCAGGACCGCGCGCATCGCGACCGAGCGGACCACGAGCGGGAGCCCGCCTCGTGCGGCGGCCACGATCCCGGGACGGTCGGGCCGCAGCGGCGCCCCCTCGCGGCGGGCAGCCCGTACCACCACCCGCACGAGCGCGACGGCCATGGCGACCTGCGCCAGCGACGTGCCGAGGCCGGAGCCGGCGATGCCCATGCCCGCCGGGTAGACCAGGACCCAGTTCAGCGCGACGTTGGCCACCGCGCCGCTGACGGCGACCACGAGCGGCGTGCGGGTGTCCTGCAGCCCGCGCAGCACCCCCGTGGCGGCGAGCACCACGAGCATCGCGGGGACGCCGGGCAGCGACCAGCGCAGGTACGCCACGGCCGGCGGCGCGACCTGGTCGGACGCACCGAGTGCCGTGACGATCCACGGCGCCGCCGCCGCGGTGACCACCCAGAGCACCAGGCCGAGGCCCAGTGCCAGCCAGATGCCGTCGACCCCCATCGCGAGCGCGCCGCGCAGGTCGTCGGCGCCGAGCCGGCGGGCCACCCCGGCCGTCGTGCCGTAGGCCAGGAACACGCACAGGCCGACCACCGTGGACAGCACGGCGGCGGCGATCCCGAGGCCGGCCAGGGGCAGGGTGCCGAGGTGCCCGACGATCGCGGAGTCGGCCAGCAGGAACAGCGGCTCGGCGACCAGCGCCGCGAACGCGGGGACCGCCAGGGCCAGGATCTGCCGGTCCTGGGACCGGTCGACGGGCTGGCGTGGCACGTCGGCCATCCTGCGCGCCGGCACCGACAGGCGACGCGCGGGTTCACCTGGTGGACACCTGGACGTTGGTTTCCCCTCCACACGGCCGCAGGCCCCTGACCTGCGACGACGCACCTGCGGACGCCGCAAGTCACAGGCCGACGGCGTTGCGCGCACAGAGTTGTCCACAGTTGTGCACAGCCTGGCGCGCACGCCGTCCCCGGCCTGTGGGCAACCCCTGTGCACGACCCGCCGGCCCTCGTTTGGACCCTCGACCCGTGGCACCTACGGTGCTCGGCGGACGTCCACCCGACCAGCCGTCGGGAGCGCCTGTCACAGGTCCGGCGTACACATGTTCGAGTGAGCGTCCCAGCAGTCACGGCGACCGCCGGCGCGCGGGAAGAGGGGGAGACCGCGGTGTCGATGACCGAGGCAGGGCCGTTCGACCCGGCCACGTACGCCTCGCAGCCACCGAGCGAGGACTTCGGCCGCACCCCGCCGCAGGACGTCGCGGCGGAGCAGTCGGTCCTCGGCGGCATGATGCTGTCCAAGGACGCGATCGCCGACGTCATCGAGCAGGTCCGCGGCACCGACTTCTACCGGCCCGCGCACGAGCTGGTGTTCGAGGCGATCCTCGACCTGTACGGCCGCGGCGAGCCGGCCGACGCCGTCACCGTCGCCGCCGAGCTCACCAAGCGCGGCGAGCTCGGCCGGGTCGGCGGCGCGGCCTACCTGCACACCCTCATCTCCTCGGTCCCCACCGCGGCCAACGCCGGCTACTACGGCGAGATCGTGCGCGAGCGCGCGGTGCTGCGCCGCCTGGTCGACGCCGGCACCAAGATCGTCCAGCTCGGGTACGCCTCGGGCGGCGGCGACGTCGACGACCTGGTGAACCAGGCGCAGGCGGAGGTCTACTCGGTCACCGAGCGGCGCACGAGCGAGGACTACGTGCCGCTGTCGGAGACGATCGAGGGCACGATCAACGAGATCGAGATCTCCGAGGGTCGCGGCGACGAGATGATCGGCGTCCCCACCGGGTTCTCCGACCTCGACCAGCTCACCAACGGCCTGCACCCCGGCCAGATGATCGTCCTGGCGGCCCGGCCGGCCATGGGCAAGGCGCTCGCGCTCGACACCCCGCTCGCCACCCCCACGGGGTGGACGACGATGGGCGAGGTCCGGGTCGGCGACGAGCTGATCGCCGCCGACGGGACCCCCACCCGGGTGGTCGCGGCGACCGAGGTGCTGCAGGACCGTCCCTGCTACGAGGTCGTCTTCGACGACGGCTCGACGATCGTCGCCGACGCGTGGCACGAGTGGCTCACCGACGACCGCCGGTCCCGCCGCGGCACCCGCGGCGCGTCGGCCGAGCTGCGCACCACCGAGCAGATCGCCGCCACCCTCCGCTGCGGCACGGCCGACGGCCGGCTCAACCACTCGGTGCGCAACGCCCTGCCGCTGCGGCTGCCCGAGGCCGACCTCCCCGTCGACCCGTACGTCCTGGGCGCGTGGCTGGGCGACGGCTCCACCGATGCGCCCCGCGTCCACACCGCCGACGCCGAGATGGTGATGCGGCTCGAGGGCCTCGGCCTGCGGCTCGTCCCCGCGGGGCCCCTGGGCTGGACGATGGAGGCCGACCACGGCTCGATGACGGCGCTCCTGCGCAAGGTCGGTGTCCTCGGGAACAAGCACATCCCGACCGCCTACCTACGAGGGTCCGAGACGCAGCGACGCGCGCTGCTCGCCGGCCTGCTCGACACCGACGGCACGGTCAACCGCACAGGATCGGTCCAGTTCGCCGTCACCCACGAGCGACTGGTCGACGACTTCTGCGAGCTGCTCTCCTCGCTCGGCTACCGGTACGGCCGCTGGGCCGAGCGCGTCGCCGGCCGCACGGAGGCGTCGTCGACGTGCTGGACGGTCACCTTCACCACCACGGACGAGGTGTTCGCGCTCACCCGCAAGCAGCTGGTGCACAAGGAGCGGCAGCGCGCGCCGAAGCGCACCGGCCACCGGTTCGTCGTCGAGGCCCGGCCGATCCCCTCCGTACCCGTGCGGTGCGTGATGATCGACCACCCCGACCACCTCTACGTCGCCGGCCGCACGATGGTGCCGACGCACAACTCCACCGTCGGTCTCGACATCGCCCGCAGCTGCTCGATCAAGCACGGCAAGACCTCGGTGATCTTCTCGCTCGAGATGAGCCGCAACGAGATCACCATGCGTCTGCTGTCGGCCGAGGCGTCGGTCAACCTCCAGCACATGCGCAAGGGCACGATGCGCGAGGAGGACTGGACCAAGCTCGCCCGGACGATGGGCCGGGTCAGCGAGGCGCCGCTGTTCATCGACGACAGCCCGAACATGTCGCTGATGGAGATCCGCGCCAAGTGCCGCCGGCTCAAGCAGCGGCACGACCTCAAGCTCGTCGTCATCGACTACCTGCAGCTGATGAGCTCGGGCAAGCGGGTCGAGTCGCGCCAGCAGGAGGTCTCCGAGTTCTCCCGCGCCCTGAAGCTGCTGGCCAAGGAGCTCGAGGTGCCGGTGATCGCGGTCTCCCAGCTGAACCGTGGTCCGGAGCAGCGCACCGACAAGAAGCCCGCGATGAGCGACCTGCGCGAGTCGGGCTCGATCGAGCAGGACGCCGACATGGTGATCCTGCTGCACCGCGAGGACGCCTACGACAAGGAGTCCCCGCGCGCCGGCGAGGCCGACCTGATCGTCGCCAAGCACCGCAACGGCCCGACCGCCAACATCACCGTCGCGTTCCAGGGTCACTTCTCCCGCTTCGTCGACATGGCCAACGACGGCCACTGAGCCGGTGGGGACGTCGGCGGCCGGACCGTCCTGGGACGAGGTGACGGCGGCCGTCGCCCGCGCCCTGTCCGGCGACCGGACCGGGGGCCGACGCGACCTGCTGGACCTGTGGGACCGCACCGCACCCGCACGGGCCGCTCAGCGGTGCGTGCTGGCGCACTACCTGGCCGACCTCGAGGACGACCTCGCCGCCGAGGTGGCCTGGGACGAGCGCGCGCTCGCCGCGTACCCCGACGTCGGCGAGACCGAGCTGGCGGCGATCGGCATCCCGTCCGCGGCCGGTCTGGCGCCGAGCCTGCACCTCAACCTCGGCGACGGGTACCGGCGCCAGGGCCGCGCCGACGACGCGCGGCAGCAGCTCGATCGGGGCGTGCTCGCGGTCCACGCCCTGAGCGACGACGGCTACGCGTCGATGATCCGGGGCGGCCTCGAGCGGCTGGCGGAGCGGCTCGCTCAGTGACAGCTCTCGCCGGCTCCGGCGACCGGCGTGGCACCCGGCCGGGTCCACTGCGCGACCGGACGGCCGTCCTGGCGCCACCAGTGGCTCGCCCCCTCCGGGCGGGGCCAGCCCTGCGGTGAGTCCTCCCAGGACTCCTTGCGACCGAAGGCGGTCATGTCGAGCAGCTTCAGCGACGGCATGATCGCCTCGACCCCACGGGCCACGACCTCGCCGGTGAGGAAGACACGGTCGCCGTCGCGCAGGTACGCCGAGATCAGGCCGCGGTCGTCGACCAGCCCGGCGCCGACGGCAGGGTCCTCGACCCCGTGCGCGGAGTACCAGGGCAGCACGTAGCCCATGAAGTCGACGAACGGCGCGACCTCGTCCCACGGCCCCTCGCACAGCACCGCGAACGAGACGTCGCGCGCGGCCAGGTAGCTGGTGTCCTGCACGTTCCAGATGCTGAGGGTGCAGCCTTCGCACTGGTCCTCGATCGGCTTCCCGGGGTGCCACATGTGCTTGTAGACCAGCAGCTGGTCGCGCCCGTCGAACAGGTCGAGGAACGGCACCGGCCCGTCGGGCCCGGTCACCAGCGCACCGGCGTCGACCTCGGTCATCGGGAGCCGGCGTCGCGCGGCGGCGATCGCGTCGCCCTCACGGGTGTGCGCCTTCTCCCGCACGAGCAGCGCGGTGCGCTCGGCGAGCCAGGTGTCCCGGTCCACGACCTGCGGGAGGGCGGTGTGCTGCGGTGTCTGCGTCGTCACGTCAGGTCTGACCCCCACGGACGCGAGAACTCATCGGCGTCACCCCCGCAGGACCCGGGAGCGGACCATGATGAGCCTGTGACGAGGACGGTCGGTACCGAGCACCCGGTGGCCCGGGCGGTCGTCGCCGCGATCCACGCCGGCGACGTCGACGCCCTCGAGCGCCTGCTGGACGAGCACGACTGGCTCGCCACCGCGAGGCTCGGCGACGACGACCCGGACGGCATGTCGCGCACGCTGCTGCTCGTCGCCACCGACTGGCCCGGGCACCACCCGCGGGTCGCCGACACCATCCGGGTCCTGGTGGCCGCCGGTGCCGACCTCGACGGCCGGTTCCGCGGCGCGCACGAGGAGACCGCGCTGCACTGGGCCGCCAGCAGCGACGACGTCGAGGCCCTCGACGCCCTGCTCGACGCCGGTGCCGACATCGAGGCCGACGGCGCCGTCCTCGGCGGCGGCACCGCGATGGCCGACGCCCGCGGCTTCAAGCAGTGGGCGGCCGCGCACCGGCTGCTCGAGCGTGGAGCGCGCACGACGATCCACGACGAGGCGACGCTCGGCCTCCTCGACCGGCTGGTCGCCCGCTTCGACGGCACGGGTGACGACGGGCGGCGCCCCGGTCAGGACGACCTCGACCTCGCGTTCTGGGGCGCCTGCCACGGCGGCCGCCTCGAGTGCGCCCGGTTTCTGCGCGAGCAGGGCGCCGACCTCGACGTCGTCCCGCCCTGGGAGCCGTTGACGCCGCTCGACGCCGCCGAGCGCGAGGGGGCGACCGAGCTGGTGGACTGGCTCAGGAACCAGGGCGCTCGATCCGCCCGCACGGATGGACTTAGCCCGACCTAGCCACGTACCATCGACCCATGGTCACGGTGGTGAACGTGCACGAGGCGAAGAGCAGCCTCTCGCGCCTGCTGGAGCAGGTCGAGCGTGGCGAGCACGTGGTCATCGCCCGTGCGGGGAAGCCTGTGGCTGACCTCGTACCGCATCGGCGGGTCGACATCGTCTTCGGCACGGCTGCGGGCGTCGTGCGCTATGACTCCGCGACCTTCGACGACATGGACGACGACGTGGTCGCGGCGTTCGAGGGGCGCTGATGCTTCTCGACACGCACGTCCTCCTCTGGTTGCTGACTGATGATCAAGCATTCGGGCCCGTGGCTCGGGGCGCTGTCGCAGCGTCCACGGCGGTGCACGTCTCGTCGGCCAGCATCTGGGAGATCGCGATCAAGGCGGAGCTGGGCAAGCTCGACGTGCCGGACGACCTCGTCGACCGGGTCGACGAGGCGGGTGTGCGGATCATCCCGATCACCCACCGGCACGCGTGGGCGACCCGGCAGATCAGCGGGCTCCCGCATCGCGATCCGTTCGATCGGCTGCTCGTGGCGCAGGCTGCCACGGAGCAGATCGCTCTGCTCACCGCCGACCGCGCCCTTCTCGGTGCCGACATCACGCCCGAGCTCACGGTGCTGGACGCCCGCGACTGATCTGAGACCGGACCCCGCAGCAGCCCGAGGTCCTCAGCTCGTCCAGGCCCGCCACAGAGCCGCGTACTCGCCGTCGAGGTCGACCAGCTCGTGGTGGCTGCCGAGCTCGACCACCCGGCCGTCGACGACGACGGCGATCCGGTCGGCGTCGTGGGCCGTGTGCAGGCGGTGCGCGATCGCGACCACGGCGCGGCCCTCGAGCAGCGCGTTCATCGACCCCTCGAGCGTGCGCGCGGTGCGCGGGTCGATCAGCGAGGTCGCCTCGTCGAGCACGAGGGTGTGGGGGTCGGCGATGATCAGCCGCGCCAGCGCCACCTGCTGGGCCTGCGCCGGGGTGAGCGCCTGCCGCCCCGACCCGACGACGGTGTCCAGCCCGTCCGGCAGCGCCTCGACCCACGCCAGGGACCCGACCGCCCGCAGCGCCTCGCGGACGGCGTCGTCGTCGGAGCCCTCGCGGGCGAGCACGATGTTGTCGCGCACCGTCCCGATGAAGACGTGGTGCTCCTGGGTGACCAGCGCGACCTCGGTGCGCAGCACCTCCAGCGGCAGGTCGACCAGGTCGACGCCGCCGACGGTGGCGCGGCCGGTGCGGGGCCGGTTGATGCCGGACAGCAGCCGTCCGAGCGTGGACTTGCCCGACCCGCTCGGGCCGACCACGGCCAGGCGTTCGCCGGGCAGCAGCCGCAGGTCGACGCCGTGCAGCACGTCGTGGCCGGCGCGGTACGCGAACCGCAGGTCCTCGCCGACCAGGTCGACGCCCTCCGGCTCGTCGTCGCCGGCCGACCGGTCCGGCGGCACCTCGGCGATGCCGAGCAGCCGGCTGGTGGAGGCGGCGCCGACCTGCAGCCGGTCGACCTCGCCGATCAGCCGGTCGAGCGGATCGGCCAGCGCACCGACGTACAGCACCGCGGCGGTGATCTGGCCGAGGTCGGCCCAGCCCCGCTGGTAGGCCCACGCGCCGACGAGCAGGGTCACCACCCGCGGGGTCTGGAAGGCGAAGTTCAGCGCCGCGAACAGCTGGTTGCGCAGCGTCATGCCGTACCGCTCGGCCTGCGCCGACACCTCGATGTCGTCGTCGCCCGCCCGGACCCGGCGGCCGGACAGGCCGAGCGACTCCAGCGTCCGCGCGCCCTCGACGGTCTCGGTGAGCGTGGTGTTGATCCGCGAGTAGGTCCAGCCCTCGGTGATGTACGCCTTCGGCGCCCGCCGCAGGTACGCGCGCACCGACGGCGCGGCGGTGGCGAACACCACCAGCGCCGGCAGCGCGAGCAGCCACGAGTTCAGCAGCATCGCGCCGATCGACAGCACCACGGTGAGCGCCGAGATGATCACCATCGGCAGCCCGTACTGCACCGCCCGGCTCATCGTGCCGACGTCGCGCGTGACCCGGGTGACCAGGTCGCCGGTGCTCGCGCTCTCGACCGACCCCAGCGGCAGCCGCAGGATCGTGCGGACGACGAACTCGCGCGCGCTGGAGAGCAGGTCCTGGCCGAACAGGGTGGACGTGCGCTGCGCGGCGAAGGTCAGGGCGGCCTGCAGCACCACGACCGCGACGACCGCCAGCGCCAGGGTGTCGAGCGAGGGTCCGCCACCGCCGACGGTGGTGTTGACCAGCTCGCCCAGCAGGCGCGGCACCACCAGGCCGGCCGCGGCCGCGAGCCCGTTGAGCAGCACCAGCGCGACGACCGACCGGCGGCGGGTGGACACCAGCTCGCGGCAGAACGCCAGCACCGCGCGGTTGCCGGAGACGGGCCAGCCGCGGGCCGGGTCGCGCGAGTCGGCGTAGACCTGCTCGGCCTTCTGCCGGCGCAGCTCGTGCCGGCGGCGGTACGCGGCGTAGCGCTGCGACCACGAGGCGTCGACCGGCGGACGCAGCTCGGGCGCGACGGCCGGGGCGTCGACCGACCGGTCGCGCCAGGTGTCGGCGGAGGTCGCGAGCAGATCGGTCATGACGACACTCCGCCTCTGGACACCGCCGTCGTCGAGCGCGCGGGCCACGACCCGGCGGTAGGCGGCGTGGTTCTCGAGCAGGTCGTGGTGCTCGCCCTCGGCCACCACCTGGTCGTCGTGCAGCAGCACCACCCGGTCGGCGTGGTGCAGCCACAGCGGCGAGACGGTGCAGACCACCGTCGTGCGGCCCGCGCGCAGCGCCTCGACCCGCCGCGCGATCCGCGCCTCGGTGTGCGCGTCGACCGCGGACGTCGGCTCGACCAGCACCAGCACCGGCGCGTCGGCCGCGAGCGCCCGGGCCAGCACGACCCGCTGCCGCTGGCCGCCCGACAGGCCGCGGCCCCGCTCGTCGAGCAGGCCCTGCCAGCCCTCCGGCAGCGCGTCGTACACGTCCTCGGCGTTCGCCACCCGCAGCGCCGTCTCGGCCTGCTCGCGCGTCAGCCGGCCGTGCGGGTCGACCGCCTCCTGCAGCGTGCCGGCGAACAGCGCGCTCGCGGTGTCGCTGACCAGCACGGTGCGACGCACGTCGTCGAGCCGGGCCGCCGACAGGTCGACGCCGCCGAGGCGGACCCCCCACTCCCGCCCGGCCACCTCCTCGTCGCGCTCGGCGATCTCGGCCCGGCGGCGCACGCGGTCGACCCGCGCCCGGCGGGCGGCGCGGCCCTTGAGGTGCGGGACGTCGTCCTCGCCCACGGGTTCGGTGTCGGGCGGCAGGTAGCGCCCGAGCCGGTCGGCCAGCGCCGCGCTCTGCTCCGGGACGGCGCTCACCACGACGGTGAGGATCCCCGGCGTCGCGGTGAAGCCGCTGCGGTCGTCGACGAGCGGCGCCGTGCCGTCGAGCCGGACCGGCGCGGCGGGCTCGCGCCACGGCGGGCGCTGCTCGAAGATCGCCACCGCCTTGCGCGCGCTCACCAGCGCGCGGGTGGTCTTCTGCGCCATCTCGAAGAAGGTGCGGATGGGGCCGACCATGAACAGCCCGTACCCGAGGAAGCTGACCAGCTCGCCGACCGAGAGCCGGCCCTCCTGCACCTGCCGGGTGCCCAGCCACACCAGCGCCACCAGGAAGATGCCGGACAGCAGCACCCCGACGGCCTCGACCACGGCCTGCCACACGCCGGACGCCACGCCGGCGCGGCGGGCCGACTGGGACTGGGTGGCGTAGTTGCGGCCGAAGGTCGCCTCGCCGCCGATGCCGCGCAGGATCCGCAGGCCGGCGACGATGTCGGTGGCCATCGAGGTGAGGTCGGAGGTGCGGCTGCGCTCGACCGCCTGCCGGCGGTGCAGCGGACGCAGCAGCGGCAGCGCGGCACCGACGAGCACCGGGGCGGCCACGAGCACGAGCACGCCGAGCTGCCACGACGTGGACAGCACGATCGCGGCGACCGTCAGGTACGACACCAGCTGCGCGATCGAGCGGGCGAGGATCTCGGTGAGCGCGCCGAACTCGTCGGAGTCGCTCGAGGCCACGCTCAGCACCTCGCCGGTGGGCGAGCGGCGCGGGAGCACGTGGCCCATCTGCGCGATCTTGCGGGTGACCATCTGCGTGGTGCCGTACAGCGCGATCAGCCAGGTGCGCACCACGAGGGTGTGGAAGACCACCCCGAAGACGCCGCCGACGAGCGAGACCGCCAGCAGCACACCGGCCCACAGCGCCAGCGCCGACCCGGAGCCGCCGATGATGCCGTCGTCGACGGCGCGCCCGACCAGGTACGGACCGAGGGTCATCGGCAGGAACCACAGCAGGCAGGTGACCGACGACCACGCCACCACGGCGCGCTGGCTGCGCAGCACCCACCGCAGGAACGCCAGCGGGGACCGGGTGTCGGGATCGGCGCCCGGCCCCGATCCGTCGGCGCGGTAGAAGGTCGTGACCTTCGGGGGGAAGTCCTGCATGGCGTCCTCGATCGTAGGTCGGTGCACCGACGGTCGACGAACGACTAACCCGCTGGTGGTGGCGCCTCAGTCGTCGAACGGGGCGCGCGTGAGCACCCCGGTGTCGAGCCAGCGCCGCAGCCGGCGCACCGCCACCGGCAGGTAGGTCTCCGCCTCCGACCTCAGGTCGGCCGCCGAGCTGGTGAGGATCGTGTTGGCCAGCAGCATCTGCCGGTCCGCCATCAGCGCCTCGAGGTCGGCCGGGTCGGCGTCCGGCAGCGGCGCCACCTCCGCGTAGCCGGCGAGCAGGCCGCGCTCCGGCGCCGGGTCGCCGTCGCGCAGGTAGAACATCGAGATGGCCAGGTCGAGCGCCGGCACACCGAGCCCGCAGTCGTCCAGGTCGAACACCGCGAGCCGGCCGCCGTGCCACTTCAGGTTGCCGCCGTGCAGGTCCGCGTGCAGCACCTGCAGCGCGGCGCCTCCGTAGATCCGCCGGTAGGCCTCGGCCGTCCGCTCGCGGGTGCGGGCGAGCACCTCGCGGTCGTCGTCGGTGAGCGACGCGACGTCGTCGAGCCGGTCCTCGTCGCCGAACATGCGCTGGTCGAACGTCGGCAGGCTCCCGCCGTCGGGCATCGCCCAGCCCGCCGACTGCCGGTGCAGCGTGGCCATCGCGCGCCCCAGCGCGTGCGCCACCTCCTCGTCGCAGCGGCCGACGTCGGGACCCTCCAGCCAGGACGCCGCCGTCACCAGCAGGGGCCGGGCGTACGCCTGCGGAATCGACGTGGACGAACCACGCGCCGTCCGGCGTCGCGAGCGGCTCGGGGACGTGCACGTCGGTCTCCGCGGCGATCGCCCGCAGCCACTCCTGCTGGGCGACCGCGTGCGCCGGCGTGCTCAGCGAGCTGGTGCCGACCCGCAGCGCCCACCGGGCGCCGTCGGTCGTGGTCACCGCGAAGGTGGTGTTGTACGCGTGCGCCGCGACCTCGGCCGAGGCGACGGCCAGGCCGAACCGGGCCGCCGCCTCGAGCGCCGCCGGACGCAGGGCCTCGACCTGGTCCTCGTCGCTGAGGGCGAGGTAGGCCTCGGTCGGTCCGGTCCTGACGTCGGTCACGGACGTCAGCAGACCAGGTCAGTCCCCGTCGGTCCAGAACGGCCGCAGCTCCAGGCGTCCGTGCCGGGCCATCTCGTGCTCGGCCGCGACGGCGACCGCCTCGTCGAGGTCGGCCACGTCCAGGACGTCGAACCCGACGATCCACTCGGACGCCTCCGCGTACGGGCCCTCGGTGACGTGCACCTTGCCGCCGCGCTTGCGCACGACCCGGGTGTCGGACGTGGGACGGATCCGCTCGCCGAGCACCCGCGTCCCGCTGGCGTCGTACTTGTCGACCCACTCCTGGACGGGCATCTCGCCCTCGCCGCTCGCGGTGTCGGGCTCGGGGTCGGTGCAGACGAGCATCAGGTAGCGCACTGGTCTCTCCTCGGTCTCTCGGTTCGCGGCGGTGCCGCCTTCACTGGGTTGACGCCCCGCCCGGCGGGCCATCGACATCTGCGCACGCATCGGATTCCACGGTCCCGGCGGCGCCGTCCACGACGACCCGCGGCGTGGTGCCGAGGACGGTCGCACGCACCGGCCACGCCCACCACGGCGGGGATCCCGCGCTCGCGGGCGACGATGGCGGCGTGCGCGAGCACCCCGCCGGTCTCGGTGACGACGGCGGACGCGACCGACAGCAGCGGCGTCCACGACGGGTCGGTGGTACGGCACACCAGCACCTCGCCCGGCCGCAGCCCGCCTGCTCCGGCCGGGTCGGTGACGACGCGGGCGACGCCGCGCGCCCGGCCGCGGCTCGCCGGGGTGCCGCGCAGCAGCACCGCACCCGCCGGGCCGGGTGCTCGCGTGGCGCGCACGCCGGCAGCCCGGTGAGCGGCCGCGCCTGGAGCAGCACGAGGCGCCCGCCGGCCAGCGCCCACTCCACGTCCTGCGGCCCGCCGAGCAGGTCCGCGACGCGGGCGGCCAGAGCGGCCACCCGCAGCACGTCGGTGTCGTCCAGGCACGGCCGTGACCGGTCGTCGAGCGGCACGGCGACGTTGGTGGTGCCGCCCGGGACGCGTTCGCTGCGAACGGCTTTCGCGCCGACGCGGCGACCCACGACTCCGCCGTCGGCGACCAGGAACCGGTCCGGCTCCACCAGGCCCCCGACGACCGCCTCGCCGAGCCCCCACGACGCCTCGACGACCGCCGGGGGATGCGCCGGTGAGGGGATCGACCGTGGCCACCACGCCCGGCGACGTCGGCGTCCACCTGCCGCTGCACCAGCACGGCCATCGCACCACCACCACCACCGTCGGCGGGCACGCGGGGCCCGTGCAGCGAGCGGAGGCAGTCGTCGACCCTCGCGAGCAGGTCCGTCTCGCCCTCGACACCGAGGAAGCTGTCGTGGCGACCGGCCGCGGAGTCGTCCGGGCCGTCCTCGGTGGTGGCGGACGAGCGGACGGCCACCACCCCGGCCCCGAGAGCGCGGTACGCCCGCAGCAGGTCCTGCTCGACCGCGCCGGCCGATCCCGTCCCCGGGCGACGACGAAGCCCGGTGGGACGTCGAAGCCCGCGCGCAGCAGCCGGCCGAGCGTGGCCGCCTTGCGTCCCACGACCTGCGGGTCCTCGGCGTCCCGGAGCCCGACGATCACGTGCGCGAGAGCCCGAGCGTGGCGATCAGGTCCTCGTGCAGCTCGAACCAGACCGCGTGGCAGGAGTCGCGGCCGCTCCCGTCGACCCACGCGTGGTCGCCCGGCCTGCACCCGGCCGAGCGCCGTCGCGAACCGCGTGCCGTAGCCGTCGAAGCGGGCCAGGACGTCCGAGAGGCCACGCACGAGAGGGGCCAGCGCCGAGGACAGCCCGGCCAGCTCGGCGAGCACGGCCCGGTCCCACCGCGCGTCGGTGTGCTCGTTGGCCGCCAGCGGGTCCGTGGCGGTCGGCCGCAGCTGCCAGTCGGTGCACGCCCTCTGCAGCCGGGCGTTCAGCGGGACGAAGGAGGCGTGCACGCGGCCGACCCGGGTCGCCGCGCGCGCCGCGGCGAGCTCGTCGGCGAGCTCGCGCTCGTTCTGCTCGCGCCCGGCGGAGGTGAGCGACCACCCGCCGCTGCCCGCGAACTGCGACCAGGTGACCCAGCCGAACGCCTGCGCGTCGAGCAGGCGCTCCTCGGTGGCGTCGACACCGAGGTCGAAACGTGCTGCGGCCGAGGCGGTGTCGGCCATCCCACGGAGCCGGACGGCGTGCAGGGCGAGCAGGTCGGGCTTCGAGACGTGCGCGGTCACCGGTCGTCGCCGGTCCGCGCGAGCAGGCGGTCGAGGCGCTGCTGGCCGGCCTGCGGCGAGCGCAGACCGAGGCCGTCGGCGACCTCGCCCCAGGTGAGACCTCCGGACCGGGCGGCGAACAGCAGCGCGGTCTCGAGCTGGTCGACCTCGGCGCGGGCCGCCGCCACCAGCCGCAGGGCCGCGCGCAGGTCGTCGCGCTCCACCGGCGCACCGCGCCGCGGGCCGTTCGAGCGCCACAGCAGGTGCTGCAGCAGGTCGACCGCCGACGGCGGCTGCCGTCCGACCTGCCACGGCCGCCGGTCGAGCGCCGCCGCACCGCAGGCGAGCAGCCTCTCGCGCGCACCTCGCTCGGCCGCCGCCTGCTCGTCTCCACACCGTCACCCTGGTTCTCTCAACGACACGTTGTCAACAGAGCATTGATCTCCGAGCAGCCTCTTGCATTCTGTAGTGAACACTCCATAATAGGGACATGGCCCGACCGCGGACGTTCGACGAGGACCAGGTGCTGACGGCGGCGATGCACGCCTTCCGCCGGCAGGGGTTCGCCCGCACCTCGGTGCTCGACCTGGAGTCGGCCACGGGGCTGCGCACCAGCAGCCTGTACGCGGCGTTCGGCGACAAGACCGGGCTGTTCCGCCGTGCGCTCGACCACTACGTCACCACCGTCATCCGGGCCCGTCTCGACGAGTTCGCCGGTCCGGCAGCAGGTCTCGACGACCTGGAGCAGCTGTACCTCACGTTGTTCGCCCCACCGCTCGACGACGGCTACGGCTGCCTCGTCGTCAACTCCGCCGCCGAGTTCGGCGGCGACGAGTCCGTCCCCGGCGAGTCGGTCCGCACCGGGCTCGACCTGGTGGGCGAGCGCGTCGGAGCCGTGCTCCGGCGCGAGCTCGGCCGGCAGCACGCGGCCACCACCGCACGACTGGTTCTGCTGTACCAGGGGCTCCTGCTGCTCAGCCGGGCCGGACGCCTCACCCCCGCGCACCGCGCGGCCATCCGCCACGAGTTCGACGCCCTGCGCGCCGAGAAGGAGAACCGATCATGACCACCACCCCGCTCGCCCCCGCCACCGTCCCCGCCTCGCCCTTCTACAGCCAGGGGATCCAGGTGACGGACGCCGGCTCGCTCGTCTTCGTCTCCGGTCAGGTCGGCATCGACGCCGACGGCACCCCGGCCGACGGCGTCGCGGCCCAGGCCGTCCAGGCCGTGGCCAACCTGCACGCCGTGCTCGCCGAGGCGGGCATGACGCCCTCGGACCTGGTGAAGCTCACGATCTACCTCACCGATCCCGAGGACGTCGGCCCGTTCATGGCCGCGGCGGGCGGCAGCCTCCCGCAGCCGCCGCCGGCCACCACCCTGCTGCTCGTCGCCGGCCTCGCCGCGCCCGAGCTGAAGGTCGAGATCGAGGCCGTCGCCGCGCGCTGACCGGCGGCTGCACCGCCGCTGACCACGGCGGCGGTGCCGCGTCCCGGACGACGACCGTCCGGATCGGGCTCTAGCCTGCCGTCGTGGACCTGGAGCTGACGGGGACGATCGTCTACTGGCGCGGGCCGTCCCCGTACCACTTCGTCCGGGTCGAGGACCTCCAGGCCGAGCAGCTGCGGGCGATCGCCCGGGACGTCACCTACGGCTGGGGCATGATCCCGGTCGAGCTGGAGCTCGGCGGCACCGTCTGGGAGACCTCGTTGTGGCCCAAGGACGGCGGCTACCTGGTGCCGGTCAAGGACCGCGTGCGCGTACGCGGAGGGCGTCGACGAGGGCGACGTGGTGACCCTGCGGCTGACGGTGCGCCCCCGACGCTGAACACTGGTCGGGTGACCGACGAGACGCCTGCCACCGACCGGGCCGACGGCCCGGTCACCGTCGCCATCACCCGCCGCGTGCGCCCCGAGGACGAGCGGCTGATGCAGGCCTGGGTCGACGCCGGCACCGGCATGGCCGCGCGCTTCCCCGGCTTCCTCGGCGCCGGCTGGGTGCGGCCGTCGACGGGGTCGCGCGAGTGGCACATGCTCTACCGCTTCGACAGCCGGCACAGCCTGCTGCTGTGGGAGGAGTCGCGCGAGCGCACCCAGTGGCTGCGGATCGCGGCCGACCTGGTGCAGCACACCCGTGTCGAGCACCGGACCGGCATCGAGGGCTGGTTCGACGAGCCGCAGACCCGCTCGGTGGAGGAGTCGGCGCCGGTCGCCCCGCCGCGGTGGAAGCAGGCCGTCACGATCTGGGTCGCGTTCTTCCCGATGAACGTCCTGTTCACCGCCCTGCTCGCGCCGCTGGTCGGCCACTGGCCGATGCCGCTGCGGGTGCTGCTCACCACCGTGCTGCTGACGCCGGTGATGGTCTACCTGGTGCTGCCCCGCGTGACCCGTTGGCTGCAGCCGTGGTTGAGCCGGCGCCGACGGGTCGGCTGACGACGGCTGACGGCCGTCGCTACCGCGAGGTGGTGCGCTCGTACTGGCGGACCGACAGCGGGATGAACACGGCCAGGATCACCACGATCCAGATCAGCGTGTAGAGCAACGGGTTCTGCAGCGGGAAGATGTCGGGCGGCGGGAAGGCCGGGTTGGTGTTGCCGAACGCCTCTCGCGCCGTGAGCGTCACCGACGACACCGGGTTCCAGTTGGCGAACGTCTCCAGCGGCCCCGGCAGCGTCGAGGCCGACACGAAGGTGTTCGCGGCGAAGGTCAGCGGGAAGATCACGATGAAGCTGGCGTTGTTGACCACCTCGGGGGTCCGGACGATCAGGCCGACGTAGGCCATGATCCAGGAGATCGCGTAGGCGAACAGCAGCAGGACCAGGAAGCCGACCAGGGCGTCGAGCACCGACGAGCGGACCCGCCACCCGATGAGCAGACCGGTGAGCGCCATCACCACCAGGCTGATCACGTTGTTGACGACGTCGCTGATCGTGCGGCCGAACAGCATCGCCGACGACGACATCGGCAGCGTCCTGAACCGGTCGATGAAGCCCTTCTGCAGGTCCTCCGCGAGGCTGAAGCCGGTGAAGGTGCCGCCGAACACGACGGTCTGGGTGAAGATGCCCGCGATCAGGAACTCGCGGTAGTTCGACCCCGACGTCCTGGCTGCCGATCGCGCCCTCGAAGACGAACGCGAACAGCAGCACGAACATGATCGGTGACAAGGTGGTGAACACCAGCAGGTCGGGCACCCGGGTGATCTTGATCAGGTTCCGTCGCGTGACCGTCGCGGCGTCGCTGACGGCTTCGGTGAGTGCGCTCACGACTGCTCCTTCCCCGGGCTCGCTGCCACGGGTTCGTCGGCGTCGCCCTCGGCCGCGCGGCCGGTGAGGCTGAGGAACACGTCGTCGAGCGTGGGGCGGCGCAGGCCGATGTCCTGGATGGCGATGCCCGCGGCGTCGAGCTCCCGCACGACGTCGATCAGCACGCTCGCGCCCCCCGAGACCGGCACCGTGACCCGGCGGCTGTGGCGGTCGGCGGAGGGCCCGCCGATGCCGACGCGGGCCAGCACCTCCCCGGCACGCTCCAGCTCGTCCTCCCGCGCGACGACCACCTCGACCCGCTCGCCGCCCACCTGGTCCTTGAGGGTGTCGGCCGTGCCCTCGGCGATCACCCGGCCGTGGTCGATGACCGCGATCCGGTTCGCCAGCCGGTCGGCCTCCTCGAGGTACTGGGTGGTGAGCAGCAGGGTGGTGCCCTCGCGGACGAGGTCGGCGATCACCTCCCACATGCCGAGCCGGGACCGCGGGTCGAGGCCGGTGGTCGGCTCGTCGAGGAAGAGGATCGGCGGGTTGGCGACCAGGGCGCCCGCGAGGTCGAGCCGCCGGCGCATGCCGCCGGAGTAGCCCTTCACCGGGCGGTCGGCGGCGGCGGCGAGGTCGAAGCGCTCGAGCAGCTCGCGGGCGCGCTCGCGGCTGCGACGCGCGCCGAGGTGGTACAGCCGGCCGACGACGTCGAGGTTCTCGAAACCGGTCAGGTACTCGTCGACCGCGGCGTACTGGCCGCTGACGCCGATCCGCCGCTTGACGGCCTTGGGGTCGGCCAGGACGTCGACGCCGGCGACCCGGGCGCGACCGCCGTCGGGTCGCAGCAACGTGGTGAGCACCTTGATCGCGGTGGTCTTGCCGGCGCCGTTCGGGCCGAGCAGCCCCACCACGGTGCCCTCCTCGACCTCCAGGTCGAGCCCGTCGAGCGCCCTCACCTCGCCCGAGCGCGAGCCGTAGACCTTGACCAGCCCCTCGGCCAGCACACCGTTCGCCATCCCGCCCGCTCCCCTCGTCCGCCCGCTCGCTCCGTCAGGACCCTGGCACGACGCACCGACAGCGGCTGCGCCCCCGCCCGGTCAGGCCGCCGCGCACGCGACGTCCACCGCGTCGTCGTCGCCCCTCCCGTCAGGCTGCCCGTCCGGCTCGGGCCCGACGGCGCCGGGCGCCTCCCGGTAGGCCGCGGACAGCCGGCGGTACGGGCCGCTGGCGAGCGCCAGGAGCGTGGCGACCAGGCCGATCACGCCGGCGACGACGAACACCAGCGCGATGCCGCGGTCGGCACCGGTGCCGAACCAGGTGCCGATCGCGCGGGCGCCGGCTCCGTCGGTCATCGACGGGATGACCCACAGCTGGGTGGCCGGGGCGATCAGGAAGGCGGTGAGCGGCGACGCCGCCTGCTCCACGCTCTGGGCGAAGCCGAACACCCGGCCCTGCCGCTCGAACGGCACGACCCGCTGCAGCACGGTCTGCTCGGCCGCCTCGGCGAACGGCATCAGCAGCATGAAGACCATCATCGAGACCGACAGCAGCCAGATCGAGGACCGCAGCGGGAACAGCACCGTCACCGACCAGGTGACCACGTTCACCAGCAGCAGCAGCCGAACCGGGTTGCTGCCCAGCCCGATCCGCGCCACGAGCAGGCCGCCGACGATGACGCCGGTGCTGAGCACGCCCCACAGCAGGCCCCACGCCTGCACCGAGACGAGCGACAGGCCGTAGGCGTCCATCAGGGCCATGAACGTGCCGCCGAGGAAGTTGTTGAAGCAGCTGAACGCGATCAGCGGCACCAGGCCGGGGACGCCGCGCACCAGGTGCACGGTGCCACGCAGGTCGACGCCGTGGCCGTCGTCGCCCTTGCGGGTGCGGGCCGGCGCCGCCTCCGGCACCTCGAGCCGCGACAGGTGCACCACGCTCGCCGCGAGCACCACCAGCGCCAGGACGAGCACCGAGCGCATCCCGTCGTACGCGACGAGCAGCCCGCTGATCACCGAGGTCACGAGGAAGGACACGCCGGACGTGGTGCCCACGAGACCGTTCGCCCTGTCGCGCAACCCTTCCGGCACGAGCAGCGTGACCATCGTCGGCAGCGCGATGCCGCGCAGGTTGCCGGTGATCACGCCCAGCATGAGCAGCACGACGAACACCCAGAGCACGGGGCTCGCGGGGTCGCGGAAGGTCTCGGCCGGGGTGGTCAGGTAGATGCCCAGGCAGACCGCGTACAGCGCGAAGGAGGCGCCGGCGGACCACTGCATCACCTGCTGCTTGCGGTGGTGGTCGACCACGCTGCCGAACCAGACCCCGGTGGTGGCCGTGGCCGACGAGGAAGATGCCGGCGATGAGGCCGGTGGCCAGCACCGAGCGGGTCTCGAGGTACACCCAGAACGTCACCGCGAACCACAGCGTGAAGTTCACGACCGACACCACGAGCGAGCTGGCCAGCACGTGCGCGAACACCCGCTGGGTGCCGGTGCGCAGGTCCAGGCCGGTGCGGGTCCGGGGGTGGGCGCCGGTCCGGCTCATGGTCGCTCCTCGTCGTGCGCCCGGTCGGGCGGCTGCTGGGTCTCTGGGGGTCAGACCGGCCGGGTGCCGCGAACTCATCGCCCGGCACCGGTGCCACCCCCGGCGGCTCGTCCGACGCACGCTAGGAGCTCAACCGCGCTCGAGGTCAAGCGCGGACCCGCGCGGCCATCTCCAGGTAGTGCACGTTGTGCATCAGGGCGAGCACGTTGCCGAACGGGTCGACGAACGAGGCGGTGACGAAGCCCGGACCGCGCTCGGTGCGCGGCTCCAGCACGGTGGCGCCGCGCGCCAGCACGTCCTCGATCGCGGCGTCGAGGTCGTCGACCGCCCAGTTCAGCACCGCACCGGCGGGCGTCGTGGCGTCCGGGCCGTACGGCGACCAGCGCCGGTCGATGATGCCGAGCTCGAACTCGTGGTCCCCCACCCGGAACTCCACGTAGGCCGGCGGGCCCTCGAGCGGGCGGACGAAGTACGGCTCGAGGCCGAGCAGGTCGGCGTACCAGCGCGACGCGGCGACGACGTCGTCGGCGAACAGGTTGAGGGTGGCGGGTCCACGGAGCATCGGGTCCTCCTCGGGAGCGGCGGTCGGCGGGTCCGACCTGCCTCAGCACCCAGACAACCGGGTGAAGTGCTCACCTGCTGATCACTTTGTCTGCGAACCTGGTAGGCATGAGGGCGGACCGGCTGGTGGCCACCGTGCTGCTGCTGCAGACCCGGGGCCGGGTCACCGCGGCCGAGCTCGCGACCGAGACCGAGGTGTCGGTGGCCACCGCGCGCCGCGACCTGGAGGCGCTGTCGTCGGCGGGCGTGCCGGTCTACCCGCAGCCCGGGCGGGGCGGCGGCTGGCAGCTGGTCGGCGGCGCGCGCACCGACCTGACCGGGCTGACCGTCCGGCGAGGCGCAGGCGCTGTTCCTCCTGCTCGGCGCGGCGACGGCCGGCGGCGGCACCCGGCCCGAGACCGCCACGGCCGTGCGCAAGCTGCTGCGCGCCCTGCCCGCCACCTTCCGCGCGGACGCGGAGCAGGCGGCCGCGGCCGTGCACGTCGACCCCGCGGCGTGGGGCGCGTCGGCACCGGTGGCCCTGGAGGTGCTGCGCTCGCTGCAGGAGGCGGTGGTGCGCCGCCGCGTGCTCGAGGTCGTGTACGCGCCCCGGTCGGGGGACGCGGGGACCCGCACGGTGGAGCCGCTGGGCCTGGTCGACAAGCGCGGCACCTGGTACCTCGTGGCGGCTACCGCCGCGGGGCCGGCGCACCTTCCGGGTCGACCGCGTGCGGTCGATCCGGCCGACGGGAGAGGTGTTCGAGCCGCCGGCCGACCTCGACCTCGCGGCCGAGTGGCGCGCGACGGCCGCGGAGGTGGACGGCCACCGCTCGGCGGTGCGGGCGACGGTGCGCGTCCCGGCGCGGCTCCTGCCCGTCCTGCGCACGCACTTCGGCACCTACCTCGAGCCCGACGTCCCCGCACCGCCCGGGGCGCCGGCCGGTCCGGAGGGGACCGCGACCGTGCGGGTCGGCGCCCACCTGGTGCGGGGGCTGGCCGAGCAGCTGGCCGGTTTCGGGGCGGCCGTCGAGGTGCTCGACCACGCCGGGCTGCGGGCCGAGCTGGCGGCGATCGGCGCCGAGCTGCTGGAGGCGCACGGCCCGTAGGGTCCGGCCATGGCACTCATCCACCAGGCGACCCTGACCCCCGGCAAGCTCGACCTCCTGCGGGCGTGGCTGCCCACGCGGCCGTGGTTCCCCGCGGGAGCCGAGGTGACCGCGCTCGGTGCGTACCGCTTCGACGACCCCGCCGGCGAGGTGGGCGTCGAGACCTTCCTGCTGCAGGCCGGCGCCGTCGTGCTCCAGGTGCCGCTGACCTACCGGTCGGGTCCGCTGGTCGGCGCCGAGGACGCGCTGGTCGGCACCACCGATCACTCGGTGCTGGGCAGGCGGTGGGTGCACGACGCCACGGCCGACCCGGTCTGGCTGGCCGCCCTCGTCTCGACCGTGCTCACCGGCGGCACCGAGGCGGCCGAGGAGCTGGAGGTCGACGGCCGCAGGCAGCCGCGCGACCCCGGCGCCACCGTGCGGGGCAGCGGCGCTCCCGGCGCCCCGGTGCCCGCACCGGGAGCGGCGCGGGTGCATGACGACGGGCCGACCACGGTGGTCGAGGCCGGCGAGGTGGAGGTGGTGCTGGCCCGCGTGGTCGGCACCCCGCTCGGGGACGGGCCGACGCTCACCGGTGGCGTGTCCGGGCACGACCCGTCGGTGCTGGCCGTCGTCCGCACCGGGTGAGCCGGGCGGCGTGCCCGTCAGCCGGGCCCGACCCGCTCCAGTCCCTGCCAGGCGGCCAGCGCGTCGACCTCGCGCAGCACCGCCGACCGGATCGCCTTCGTCCAGCGGACGTCCTCGTGCAGGGCGTTCAGCCGCAGCACCCCGGCTTTGCGCTCGGCGGTGGCGTCGACCTTGCCGACGAGCCGGTCGCCGTGCAGCACCGGCAGGGCGAAGTAGCCCCAGCGGCGGGCCGGCTTCGGCTTGTACATCTCGAGCACGTACTCGAAGCCCCACAGGTCCTGGGCGCGCACGCGGTCGTGCACCAGCCGGTCGAAGGGCGACAGCAGCGCGGTGCGGCCGTCGAACCCGCCCTCGAGCGCTGCCGGGTCGAGCCGCCACTCCCCGGTGGTGCCCTCGACCTCGACCGGCTCACCGGCGTCGCCCACGAACGCAGCGCGGGCGACGCCGAGCGCGCGCAGCAGCAGCCGCCGGCGCTCGGGCTCCGCCTCCTCCTCGGGCACCACGACGACGTCGGCGGGGTACACCCGCTCCGCCACGTCCCAGACCCGTTGGCGTCCCTGGCGTCCGGAGACGGCGACCGAGCCCTGGGCGTTGAGGAACTCCAGCATCTGCGTGACGTTGCGGTTGCCGGTCCAGCCGCTGGACGCCCACGGCACCTGCGCGGTGTCCGGCACGTCGCGCGAGAGCAGCGGGCCCTGCTCACGCAGCAGGTCGAGGACGGAGCGCCGGAAGGCGTCGTTCACCTCGAGCCAGCGGCGCGCCTCGGCCCAGTCCGTCACCGGGCCAGGCCCGCATCGAGGCCAGCTGCAGCCGCAGGTGGGAGGTGGGCCGCACGAACGCGCGCCGCTCGAAGACGGTGCGGTCGACCTCGTGCAGCGCCTTGAGGTGCTCGGGCCGGTAGCCGCCGCCGAGCCGGGTGTACGCCACCAGGTCGGCGCTGGGGGCCACGGCGGCTGTGGGGTCGAGCTGGAGGTAGGTGAGGTGCTCGACGACCGCGAGCAGATCCGTGGGCCGTTCCGCCGTGAGCAGCTGGGCCCGGATCGCCGCCCGTCGGGCCTGCTCCAGGGACAGGTGCGGTGTCGTCACGCGCAGCACAGTAGGTGTCCCCACCGACGACCGGCGGCCACGTCGAGGACGTGGCCGCCGGAGGCGTGGTGCTGCGGGAGGTCAGCGGTCGAGCGCCACCGCGATGTCGGTGACCTGGCCGCCGCCGATCTTGCCCTCCTTGCTGAGGGCACCCGTGAGCAGGTTGACGTCGTAGAGGATCCCGCCGACCACGGCGTAGCCCTCGACGGAGACCGTCTTCCCGTCCTTGAGCTCGCTGCGGATGTCGAAGCCGGTGTCGCCCATGGCGTCCACACCCGTGGCACCGGTCGGTGCGGTGGTGCCGGCGTTGGCGGGGGACTGCAACGCGATCTGGTCGCGCTCGGTGTCCAGGACGAACAGGCTCGTCGCGGTCGAGGCGTCCAGGTCGTTGTTCGTGTACGCGCCGCCGGTGACGCCGGTGGCGGGCACGGTGCCCGGGGTGGGTGCCGGGGCCGACCGGGTGAGGGAACCGTCGACGATCGCCACGCCGGGGGTCGCGAACGGCACCCGCAGGTTGGTCCCGTTCGATGACAGCACCCGTAGCGCGTCGGCGGCCGGGTTGAAGTCGATGTCGTAGGACTCGCTGCCGTCCAGGGCGACCCGCGGACGCTCCTGCAGGTAGGCCTTGCTCTTCTTGACGTCCAGGACGTAGATGCCGCCCAGGTCGCCGAGGCCGTAGAGCTTGCCGTCCTGGACCCGGAAGTCGATGCCGACCAGGCGGGTGTCCTCGACCAGACCGGACAGCAGCCGGCCGGACCAGACCTGGGACGGGCGCTCGGTGTCGAACGCGGCGAGCTTGGTGCCGCCGGCGGTCAGGCCCACGGCGGAGTGGCCCTTCGGGCCGTTGTTGCTGCTGCTGCCGCCGCTGGCGGACGCGGTGGTCAGGGCGCCGGCGCCGGCGAGGGCGAGTGCGGCGGTGGTGGCGATGACCTTCGTGGTGGTGCGCATCGTTCGATCTCCTTGGTCGCGGAACGGGTGTCGTGCGGTGGGAGGCGTCCGAGCACGCCGGCTGGGTCGTGGGGGCGGTCCTGGTCGTGGGTCGTGGGCGGTCTAGGCCGCGGGCAGGTCGGCGCGCATCACCTCGTCGCCGGCGTCGTCGATCACGAGCACGGTGGCGACGTCCGCACGCAGCGGGGCCGCGTTGAACCGGCACACCATGAGCACGTCCGGCACGGAGCGGAACGATCCGGCGTCGACGCGCTCGCCGTCGACCTGGTCGAGGGCGACCCGGAACACCTTCTCCGGCGGCAGGTCCTGCACGTCGAGCAGGAACTCGGTGCCCCAGGTGTGGTTGATCAGGCGGCCCCGCGCGGTGACACCGGACGGCACGCCGGTGAGCGCGAGGTCCTCGGTGGGGACGACCTTCTGCTCGGGCAGCGCCAGCTCGCGGGCGCCGGCACCGGCCAGCGCACCGACGGCGGCGGCGATGCCGCCGACCAGCAGAGAGCGCCGCCGGCCGGACCAGCCCCCGCCTCCCCCGCCGACCCTGTCCGCCCCACCGGTACCGTCCGCGCCGTCCCCGGCGCGCAGCCGCTCGGCCTGCGCGCGCAGCGCGGCGACCCGGTCGGCCGGCGGCTCGCGGTCCTCGTCGTATCCCAGTGCTCGCCCCACCTCGGCCAGCTCCTCGTCCTCGTCACGGTCCATCGCGTCGGCCACCCCGTCCCCGTTCATCGCGCCAGCCCCTCGTACTCGCCACGCAGCCGCTCCAGCGCGCGCGACTGCGCCATCCGGACCGCACCGGGGCGGCGTCCGGTGAGCACCCCGACCGCCTCCGAGCCCAGCCCGACCACGACCCGCAGCTCGAGCAGCTCGCGGTCCTGCTCGGTGAGCCGGTCGAAGGCGAGCCGCACCATCCGCCGCTCCTCGTCGGCCACCACCTGCTCGGCCGGGTCCGGCGCGCGCACCGCGTGCCGCGACTCGGCGTGCGCCGCGAGCACCTGCGGGTCGGTCGCCGTCGTGCGCGACCCGCCCCGGTAGGTCTCCAGCACCACGTTGCGCGCGATCCCGAACAGCCAGCCGTCGATGCCGGCCGCGGTCCAGGCGAAGGCCGAGATGCGGTGCAGCGCGCGCGTCATCGCCTCGCTCACGGCGTCCTCGGCCTGGTCGTCGGTGGCGAGCCTGCGCCGGGCGTACGCGTACAGCCGCGGGTAGGCCCGTCGGTAGAGGGCCTCCCAGGCGTCCGGGTCGCCGCCGCGCGCCGCCTCGACGGTGCGGCGGAGGGCGGCCTCGGTCAGGTTCATCGGTTGCTCATGCATCTCGCACCGGGTTCGTCACACCCCGGTCCGCAGATCCCTGGCGGACGCCGGGCGGAACGGGTCTGGTGGACTGGGCCGATGAGCACCAGGTCGAGCAGCGCGACCTGTCCACGCGGGACGGCCGGACCCTGCGGGTCCACGACAGCCACCCCGGCGACGACGGCCGGACGGTGGTGGTGTGGCACCACGGCACCCCGAACACGGGCGCGCCGCCCACCCCGCTGCGGGAGGCGTCCGACCGGCTGGGCCTGCGCTGGGTCGGCCACGACCGCCCCGGCTACGGCGGGTCCGACCCCCGCCCCGGACGCAGCGTCGGCGACGTCGCCGCGGACGTCGAGGACCTGACCCGGGCCCTCGGGATCGACCGGTTCCTGGTGATGGGGCACTCCGGCGGCGGACCGCGCGCGCTGGCCTGCGCGGCGCTGCTCGGCGACCGCGTGCTGGCGACGGCGGCGGTCTCGTCACCGGCGCCCTACGACGCCGAGGGGCTGGACTTCCTCGCCGGCATGGCGCCGGCCGGCGTGGCCGAGCACCGGGCGGCGGCGCAGGGACGGGAGGCGCTCGAGGCGCTCGAGGACGGGCTGGACATCGGCTTCACCCCCGGCGACGAGCAGGCCCTCGGCGGACGCTGGGCGTGGTTCCTCGAGGTCGTCCGGGCTGCGCTCGCCGGCGACCCCGAGGGCGCGGCCGAGGACTCGCTCGCGTCGGTGCGGCCGTGGGGGTTCGACGTCGCGACGATCGCGTCACCGCTGCTGCTGGTGCACGGCGGGGCCGACCGGATGGTGCCCGCGTCGCACTCGCGCTGGCTCGCCGACCGCAGCGGCTCGGCCGAGCTGTGGCTGCGCCCGGACGACGGGCACGTCACCGCCATGGACGCCGGCGAGGACGTCCTGGACTGGCTGGTGGCCCACGCCGCCGGATGAGGGCTGGCAGGATCGACGCACCGTGCCCCCGTCCGACCGCGTCCTCGCCCTGAGCCTCCAGCTCGCCGCGACCCACGACGACCTGCTCGACCGCGTCGCCGGGCTGCGCGATCAGCTCGTCGCCGGCGTGGTGCCCCTGCAGGAGGACGCCGACCTGCGCGCCCGCTGCGCCGCGTCCTGCTCGGCGCTGGAGCGGCACCACACGGCCGAGGACGACGGCCTGCTGCCCATGCTGCGACGTGAGGAACCCTCTCTCGCAGCCGATGTCGACCGCCTGCTGCAGGACCACGCGATGATCGGCACGATCCTGGGTCGGGTGGCCGCGCTGGTCGACCGGGCCGCGACGGGGGAGGCCGCCGACCGCCTCGTCCCGGAGCTGGACGGCCTCGCCGCGATCATGGAGTCGCACTTCTCCTACGAGGAGCGCGCGATCGGTGCCGCGATCGACCGGCTCGGCCCCGGCCCGTGGACGACGGGCGTGATCGCCGTCGAAGGCTGAAGGATCGTGGGGGTGATCACCCCGACGATCCTTCACCCTTCACCCTTCACCCTCCGGCCGCGGACGTCGGGAGCAGCGGTGCGGTCACAGCGAGGCCATCCCCTCGCCGCGGTAGGTGGGGACGGTCTCGACCACGGCGTCGCCCTGCACCAGCTGCAGCGCCTCGACCCGCTCGCACAGCTCGCCGGCCTTGGCGTGCCGGAACCAGACCCGGTCGCCGACGGCGAGCCGCCGGGCCGGGGCCCCCGTGAGCGGCGTCTGCACCTCGCCCGCGCCCTCCGCCCCCAGCAGCCGCAGCCCCTCCGGCAGCGCGGGGACAGGCAGCCTGTCGCGTCCCGCCGGCCCGGACGCCACCCAGCCGCCGCCGCTGACGGTCACCACGCCCGGGGCCGGACGGCGGGTGACGTCGAGGCCGAAGAAGGCGGCCGGCCGGGCACGGAACGCGTCGTACCCGTCGAACAGCGCGGGGGCGTACAGCCCCGACCCCGCAGCCACCTCCGTGACCACACCCTCGCGGACGGTGGACTCCAGGCTGCCCGTGCCGCCGCCGTTGACGATCTCCAGGTCTGCGACCTTCCGGATGCCCGCCACGACCGCCGCCCGCCGCCCGGCCAGCTCGTCCACCGACAGCGACTTCATCGTCCGGACGGCCTTGCCGCGCAACGGGTTCCGCGCCGGGCGGTCCTGCAGCCCCGCGACCTGGCCCTCGTACGCCATCAGCCCGACCAGCCGGAAGCCGTCGCGCCCCGCGACGGCGCGGGCGAGCCGCACGGCGTCGTCGACCGAGTGCACGGGGGAACGGCGCGGGCCGAGGTGCACCCTGCCGCCGGCGCGGCGGTACGAGGCATCGAGGTCGAGGCACACCCGCACCGGACCGGACCGGTCACGACCCACCGCCGCCTCCACGAGGTCGAGCTGGGCCGGGTCGTCGACCATCAGCGTCACCCGCTCGAGCGCCCGCTCGTCGCCGACCAGCGTCCGCAGCGCCGTGCGCTCGGCGGTGGGGTAGCCCACCAGCACGTCCTCGACGTCCTCCGCCAGCCGCAGCGCCTCCGAGAGCGAGTAGGCGAGGACGCCCGCGAAGCCGTCGCGCGCCAGCACCCGTCGCAGGAGAGCACGGCAGCGCAGCGACTTGCTCGCCACCCGCACGGGGACGCCCGACGCCCGCCGGAGCAGGTCGTCGGCGTTGGCGTCGAAGGCGTCGAGGTCGACCACCGCGACCGGTGCGTCCAGGTCGCGGGTGGCGTGGTCGAGGCGGCGGCGCAGGTCGGAGGTCGGCACCGTCCTAGTCTGGCCTCGTGCGGGGACGACCGGCGCAGGGCGCCTGGAGCAACTGGGCGGGCAACCAGCGGGCCGACGGCGTCGAGGTGGCCAGCCCGTCCGGCACCGACGAGATCGCGGCCGTGCTGACCTCGGCCGCTGCGGCCGGACGCGGCGTGCGACCCGTCGGCACCGGCCACTCCTTCAGCCCGGTCGCCGTCCCGCGCGAGGTGCAGCTGCGGCTCGACCGGCACGACGCCCTGGTCGACCTCGACGTCGCGGCGGCCCGCGTGACGGTGCGGTCCGGGATGACGCTGCGGCGGCTGAACCGGCTGCTCGAGCACGCGGGCCTGGCCCTGACGAACCTCGGCGACATCGAGGCGCAGACGGTGGCGGGAGCGATCTCCACCAGCACGCACGGCACCGGGGACCGGTTCGGGGGCCTCGCCACCCAGGTGGTCGGCCTGCGGCTGGTGCTCCCCGACGGTTCGACCCTCACCTGCACCGAGAGCGAGCACCCCGAGCTGCTCGACCTCGTGCGGGTCGGCCTCGGCGCGCTCGGCGTGATCGACACCGTGACCCTGCAGGTGGAGCCGCTGTTCGCGCTGCACGCGCAGGAGACCGCGGCGTCCCTCGACGACGTGCTCGACAGCCACGACGAGCTCACGGCGGCGAACGACCACGTCGACGTGCACTGGTGGACCCACACCCGCCGGGTGCTGCTCAAGCGCAACAACCGGGTGCCCCTGGACGGCTCGCGCGACACGCTGCGCCCGCTGTCGCGCGCGCGCCGCTGGTGGGACGACGACCTGCTGGCCAACGACGTCTTCGGCGCCGTCGTCGGCGCGGGACGCCGGGTCCCCGGCCTCGTCCGTCCGCTCGCGCGGGCGTCGGCGTACGCGCTCGGCGCCCGCGAGTTCACCGACGTGTCGCACCGGGTGTTCGCCACCGAGCGGCGGGTCCGGTTCGTCGAGATGGAGTACGCGGTGCCGCGAGCCGAGCTGGTGCCGCTGGTGCGCGAGCTGGTCGCGGCGGTCGAGGCGAGCGGCTGGCGCATCCCGGTGCCGGTCGAGATCCGCACGGCCGCAGCCGATCCCATCGCGTTCTCGACGGCGCACGGATGTGACACCGGGTACGTCGCGGCGCACGTGGCACCCGGCAGCCCCGACCAGGACGCGTTCTTCGGCACCCTGGAGCGGCTGGCCGGCCAGGTCGGCGGCCGGCCGCACTGGGGCAAGGTGCACGGCCTCGACGCCGCGACGCTGCGCCGGCGCTACCCGCGGTTCGACGAGGTCGTGGCGCTGCGCGACCGGCTCGACCCGCTGGGCGTGCTGGGCAACGACCACCTCGACCGCGTCCTCGGCCCCGTCCCCTTGCCGGGTGCGGGCCGTTCGGCGGCTACGCCCTCGACCCGCACGCCGTGTTCATGACCCGCGAGGTCTGAGCCGGACGGCCGTCAGCCCTCCCGCATCGTCGCGACGTCGATGACGAACCGGTAGCGGACGTCGCTGCGCACGACCCGGTCGTACGCCTCGTTGATCGCGCTGGCGGGGATGGTCTCGATCTCGGCCGCGATGCCGTGCTCGGCGGCGAACTCGAGCATCTCCTGGGTCTGCGGGATGCCGCCGATCATCGACCCGCTGAGCGACACCCGCGGGTACAGCAGGTTCCCGGCCTTGACCGTCAACGGGTTCTCCGGCAGCCCGACCTCCACGAAGGTGCCGTTGCGGCGCACCATGCCCAGGTAGCGGTCGAGGTCGAGGTTGGCCGAGACGGTGTTGATCACCAGGTCGAACCGCTGCTCGTTGGCGTCGAAGGTCGCGTCGTCGCTGGTGGCGTAGTAGTGCTGGGCGCCCATCCGCAGCCCGTCGTCCTGCTTGCTCAGCGACTGGCTCAGCACGGTGACCTCGGCGCCGAGCGCGGCGGCGAACTTCACGCCGAGGTGGCCGAGGCCGCCCAGGCCGATGACGGCCACCTGGCTGCCCGGGCCCGCGCCCCAGTGCCTGAGCGGGGAGTACGTGGTGATGCCGGCGCACAGCAGCGGCGCGGCGACGTCGAGCCCGAGGGCGTCCGGGATCGCGTGCACGAAGTGCTCGTCGGTGACGATCGCCGTGCTGTACCCGCCCTGGGTCACCTCGCCGCTCGGGAGCACCGCGTTGTAGGTGCCGGTCATGCCCTGCTCGCAGTAGTTCTCCTCGCCGTCGCGGCAGGCGGCGCACTCGCGGCACGAGTCCACCAGGACGCCGACGCCCGCGCGGTCGCCGACGGAGAAGCGGTCGACCTCCGCGCCGACCGCGGTGACGGTGCCGGTGATCTCGTGACCGGGGACGAGCGGGTAGTTCGCGGCGCCCCACTCGTCGCGCACGGTGTGGATGTCGGAGTGGCAGACGCCGGCGTAGGCGATGTCGATCGCGACGTCGCGGGGTCCCACCTCGCGGCGCTCGATGGTGGTGCGCTCGAGGGGTGCTCCGGCGGAGGGGGCGGCGTACGCGGTGACGGTGGTCATGCCCCCATCCTCGCGGTCCACCGTGGGGTCGTGCGAGCAGGGCGGACGCGTACGTCGAGCGCGCCTGTCCGTGACGGCCCCGACCGCTCGGACGCCGGTCCCCGATGACCGTGGACGTGCCGCTGCAGCAGTCCTACGCTCGCTGTGCCCGTTCGTCCGCCGGTGAAGGAGATCCGTCATGGCTTCGCGACTGAACCCGTACCTCAGCTTCTCCGGACAGGCCAGGGACGCGATGGACTTCTACGCGGACGTGCTCGGCGGCACGCTGACGAGCAGCACCTTCGGCGAGTACGGGATGACCGGGCCCGAGGCCGACCAGATCATGCACGCCCAGCTCGAGACCGAGGCGGGCTTCACGCTGATGGCGGCCGACAGCCCGCCGGGCACCGACAACCGGCCGGGGAACAACATCACCATCAGCCTGTCCGGCGACGACCGCGACGCGCTCCGCGGGTGGTTCGAGCGGCTGTCCGAGGGTGGCGAGGTGACCACCGCGCTCGAGAAGCAGATGTGGGGCGACGAGTTCGGCCAGCTCGTCGACCGGTTCGGCATCGGCTGGCTGGTGAATATCACCGGCGAGCAGAACGCCTGACCGCGAGGGTCGCTCAGGGGGCGTAGGTCGCGATCAGCGCGGCGCACAGGACGCCGAGCCCGGCCAGCGCCACGGGCCCACCGGCCCAGGCGATGCCGCGGTCGATCGGGCGACGCGCGCCGGCGCGTCGCAGGTCGGACCGCTGCTCGCGGTACCCGGAGTACTTGCTCGGCATCGCGGACATCACGACCGGTGCGTACGCCAGCGCGGCCCCGCTGGTGATCACCGCCCGGAGCGTGACGTCGAGGGACGACGCCCCCAGGGCGACCACCCCGAAGGCGACCAGCGCGCCCAGCTGCACGGCCGCCGACACCAGCGCCCCGCGCCAGGCGCTGCCGCGCGCACCACGCACCAGGCCGGCGTGCAGGCGCGGCTCGAGCCAGATGCCCGCCGCCGATGCCGGACGCCAGGCACGCCACCAGGACCAGGACCAGGGGCGTGGGCACTCAGGCCCCCCGGGCGAGCAGGCCCGACAGCAGCACGGCGAACAGCTCGCGCAGCACGTCCTCGTGCTCGAGCCGGAGCACGGCCAGCTCGGGCTCGGCCTCGTACGCCGCCACGAGCGCGGCAGAGGGCTGCGAGTACGACCAGGAGGCTCCGGTGACGAGCAGCAGGGCCGCGCAGAACCGTTGCGCCGCAGCGGCTGACAGCTCGGGGAGCACGTCGGTGACCACGGCGGCGAGGTCGTCGAGCACGGCGAGGGTGGCGCGCTTGTAGCGGGCCGCGACCTCGGCGGACACGTTCCGCTCCAGCACCCCGGCCTGCGCGGCGAGCAGGTCGCAGAGCACCGGACGGGCCGCCAGCGAGGCGGCGAGCACCGCCGCCAGCCGGTCGCCGCGCAGCGTGGGACCACCCCGGCGCGGCACCGCAGCGGCCAGGCCCACGAGGTCGTCGGCCCACTCCCGCAGCGCCCGGTCGAGCAGCTCCAGCAGCACCGCCTCGCGCGACTCGAAGTAGCGCAGCACGTTCGACTTCGCGAGCCCCACCCGGCGCGACAGCGCGTTCAGGGTGACGTCGGCGACGGGCATCTGCCCGAGCATCTCGGTGGCGGCGTCGAGCACGGCAGCGCGTCGCTGCTCGCGCTGCTCGTCGCTCCGCGCCCGCTGGAAGGTCACGTGGCGCATCGTACAGACCGGCGGTCCCTTGTGGGCAGACCAACGGTCTGTTAACGTCGACGGCATAACAGACCACCGGTCTGCACCAAGTGCGAGGAGCCACCCCGTGTACACCGTCCCCGACCAGAGCGGCCGCCTCGTCGTGGTCACCGGCGCCAACAGCGGCACGGGCAAGGAGGCGGCGACCCGGCTCGCCGCCGCGGGCGCCGACGTCGTGATGGCGGTGCGCACGCCGGAGAAGGGCGAGGCCGCCCGTCGCGAGATCCTCGAGCGCGTGCCCGGGGCGAGCCTGGTGGTGCGCCGGGTCGACCTCGCCGACCTCGCGTCGGTGGGTGAGCTCGTCGACGGCCTGACGGCCGACGGCCGGCCGGTCGACACCCTCGTCAACAACGCCGGCGTGATGGCGCCGCCCGAGCGGTTCGAGACGGTCGACGGCTTCGAGCTGCAGCTGGGGAGCAACTTCCTCGGCCCGTTCGCGCTCACCGTCCGGCTGCTGCCGCTCCTGCTGCGGGCCGAGGCCCCGCGGGTCGCGACGATGTCGAGCGGCGTCGCCGCGGCCGGCCGGATCGACTTCTCCGACCTGCAGTGGACCCGGCGCCGGTGGAGCCCGTTCCGCTCCTACGCCCAGTCCAAGCTCGCCGACATGCTGATGGCCTCGCACCTGGCCCGGGTGGCGCAGGACCGGGGCTGGCACCTGGTGAGCACGATGGCGCACCCCGGCTACACCCGCACCAACCTGCAGTCGGCCGGCGCCGGGCTCGGCAGCGGCACACCGTGGTGGTCGCCGTTCCGGATCGGGATCGCGGTCGCGCCGTCCCAGGGCGTCGAGGTCGGCACCGAGCCGCTGCTGTTCGCGGCGGCCGACCCCTCGGCGGCGAACGGTGCCTACGTCGGCCCGAGCGGCCGGTTCGGCCTGACCGGCCCGACCGGCCCGGCAGCGGTGCCGCGCCCCGGCCGCGACCACGCCACCGGCGCGCGGCTGTGGGAGGAGGCCGAGCGGCTCACCGGTGCGCGGTTGGCGCAGATCGTGCCGGTCTGAACCGTTCGGGTGTGACGGGCCTCACGGCGCTCCCGGCGGGTCGCCGCGCGGGCGACACGTTCAGGACACGTACCGGACATGCCGATGCCTCATCCTGGACGCACCACAGGAGAGGCACGCCATGCACGAGCTGAACGTCCCCGCCCGCCAGATCCGGCCGTCGGACCACCTCCCGCCCCAGCGCGCCCTGCACGCCACCCGCTACCAGGACCGCGGCTTCACCGTCGGCCCGACCGAGGCCGACGTCCTCGACCTGCCCGTCCTGTCCGGCCGGATGCTGCTGTCCGGCCCCGACGGGCGGCTGAGCAGCGTCCCGCAGGACGCCGTCGTCGTCGTCCGGCGCCACGCGCCCGGCTGCGAGGCCTGAACCGCACCCCTACGGTGGCGGACATGCCTGCCCCGTCCGACCCGCCGGCCACCTACAAGGACCTGTGCGTCGACGCCGCCGACCCCGTCCGGCTCGGACGGTTCTGGTCGCCCGTGCTCGGCTGGCGCCTCACCGAGCACGACGACGGCGACGCGGACCTGCGCGACGCCGACGGCCGCGTGCAGGTCTGGCTGAACCGGGTGCCGGAGCCGAAGAGCGTGAAGAACCGGCTGCACCTCGACGTCGGCGCCGGCTCCGTCGACGACGTCCTCGACGCCGGCGCGACCCGCGCCGACCACCAGCCGCCGCACGGCACGGTGGACGGTGCTGCACGATCCCGACGGCCAGGAGCTGTGCGTCTTCCTCGACGGGCCCCGGGGCCTGCAGGAGCTGGCGTGGGACTGCGGCCCCGACCTCGCCGACGCCACCCGCGCGGCGACCTGGTGGGCCGAGGTGCTCGGCGCCCGGGTGGTGGAGCAGGACGGCTGGACCCAGGTCGTCGACGTCCCGCAGGCGCCGTTCACCGGCATGGCGTTCAACCCCGTCCCCGAGCCGCGGACGACGAAGAACCGGGTGCACGTCGACGTGCTCTCCGACGACGTGGACGGGCTGGTCCGCCGCGGCGCCACGGTGCTGCGGCCGAAGGGCGACGACGGCCTGGCCTGGCACGTGCTGGCCGACCCGGACGGCAACGAGTTCTGCGTCTTCGACCGGCCGGCGACGTGAGCGGGCCCGGGGTGGACGAGGGGTACGCACCGGACGACGTCGACGAGCACCCGGTGGTCGGCCGCCGCCGGCGCGTGGTCGACGGCCTGGTGGGCGCCCTCGTGCTGCTCGTCGTCCTGGCGGTCGCGGCGGCCGTCGCGTTCTGGCTGCTCAGCCGCCCGGCCGACGAGCCGTCCGGGTCCGCGTCGCCGACGCCCGTCCCGTCCGCGACCGACCCCGGCGGGTCCGACGCGCCCGACGACCTCGGCCCGGACGAGACCTGGCTCGGCGACGTCGACCTCAGCACCTCCGACCTGGTCTCGCCCGACGGCACGCTCCTCGACGTCGTGGCCACCGGGCAGGGCATCCGGTCGGGCCCGGACGGCATCACCGCCGCACGGCTCGACGTGGAGGCGACCCAGCCGTTCGCCGCCGTCGCCGCCGGCGATCGGCGGCGGCGCCACCCTCACCGCGGCCGAGGACGGCCGGGCCGAGCTGCGCCGCAGCGTCACGGTCCTGGGTCGCACCCTCGACGTCCGCGCCACCGGCACCGTCCGCGCCGAGGACGGCCTGATCGTCGTGGAGCCGCAGGAGATCGACCTCGGCGGCCCCGACCTGCTCGCGCGGGCCGTGGGCGCGGCCGTGCGCGAGCTGGTCACCATCCGCCAGCCGGTCGACGGCGTGCCGGAGGGGCTCGTGCTGCAGGAGGTCACGGTCCAGGACGACGGCTTCCGCGCCCGGCTCAGCGGGACGGACGTGCGCCTCGGCGGTTAGTGGTCCTTCCCGACCTGCTCGCGTCCGTGGTCGCCCGCGTCGGCGTCGTCGGGGACCACCACCGGTCGCAGGCGGGCCCAGGCGATGAAACCCGCTGCGGCGACGAGCATCCCGATGCCCGCCCACAGGTTGACGGCGAACCCGCCGGTGCGGTCCATGTCGGCGTCGCTGGTGCCGAACAGCCCGAGGGCGGTCAGCACGATCCCGTACAGGCCGATCAGCCCGCCGATGAAGTTGCGGATGTCGAGCGCGCCCGCACGGTGGCTGGCCCCCTCGGTGGCGTCGTGCGCCGGAGCGGTGTCGCGTGCCATGACTGCCTCCTCCTACCTGGAGCCTTACCAGAAGACGACGTTGAGGGCGATGACGATGACGGCGCCGACGCCCGCCAGGCGGGTGGGCTGCTGGTACCAGGCCAGCTTCCCCTCGTCGGCGTCGTGGAAGTCCTGCTTCGGTGTGAGCGACCAGACCAGGCCGCGCAGCTCGGACTCCTCCTTGGGCCGGGTGACCAGGCTGACCACCACGCTGACCAGGATGTCGACGACGAACGCGGCACCGGCGGCGACGAAGCTCGCACCCTGGCCCGAGAGCGGGATCACGCCGAGAGAGGCGGCGCCGAGCGCGTCCTCGCTCAGCACGCCGACGGCGACGGCCGCCAGGGTGCCGCTCACCAGACCGGTCCAGCCCGCGGTGGACGTCATCCGCTTCCAGAACATCCCGAGGATGAAGGTGGCGAACAGCGGCGCGTTGAAGAAGCCGAAGAGGGTCTGCAGGTAGTCCATGATGTTCTGGTAGCTGGCCGCGAACAGCGCGGTACCGATCGCCACCACGGTGGCGCCCACCGTCGCCAGCCGTCCGATCCGCGTGTAGTAGTCGTCCTCGTCGTCCTTGCGGACGTACGTCTGCCAGATGTCGTACGAGAACACCGTGTTGAAGGCGGAGATGTTCGCCGCCATACCGGCCATGAACGACGCGAGCAGGCCCGCGATCGCGACGCCGAGCATGCCGTTCGGCAGCAGGTCGCGGATCAGGTAGAGCAGGGCGTCGTTGTACGCGGCCTCCTCGCCGGCGGCCTTGGGCTCGGCGATCTCCGCCACCAGGACCGCGGCGATCATGCCCGGGAAGATGACGATGAACGGGATGAACATCTTCGGGAACGCGCCGATGATCGGTGAGCGCTGCGCGGCCGAGATCGAGCTGGACGCCATCGCGCGCTGCACCTCGACGAAGTTCGTCGTCCAGTAGCCGAACGAGAGCACGAAGCCGAGGCCGAGGACGATGCCGATCACCGACAGCACCGGGCTGTCGATGCCGGTGAGGTTGGTGCCGGGCCACGACGACAGCTGCGCCTCGGCGTCGCCGGCCTCGGTGATCCGCTCCTTGAGGCCGGACCAGCCTCCGACCTTGTGCAGGCCCACCAGGGTCAGCGGCAGGAGCGCCGCGACGATGACGAAGAACTGCAGCACCTCGTTGTAGATCGCCGCCGACAGGCCGCCGAGCGCGGTGTAGGTGAGGACGATCGCCGCCGCGACGATCAGCGAGACCCACAGCGGCCAGCCGAGGATCACCTCGACGATGCTCGCGAGCAGGAACAGGTTGATCCCCGCGATGAGCAGCTGCGCCACCGCGAAGCTGATCGCGTTGACCAGGTGGGCACCGGTGCCGAACCGGCGGCGCATGAACTCGGGCACCGAGCGCACGTTGGAGCCGTAGTAGAACGGCATCATCACCAGGCCGAGGAAGAGCATCGCCGGCACGGCGCCGATCCAGAAGTAGTGGACGGTCGGCAGCCCGAACTGGGCGCCGTTGGCCGACATCCCGATGATCTCGACCGCGCCCAGGTTGGCCGAGATGAACGCCAGGCCGGTGACCCACGCGGGCAGCGACCTCCCGGACAGGAAGAAGTCGATGCTGCTCGAGACGGCGCGGCGGGCGAGGATGCCGATGCCGAGCACGAACACGAAGTAGAGCGCGATGACCAGGTAGTCGACCCAGTTCGTGTCGAGCCGCAGGTCGCCTGCGGCAGCGGCGGCGAGCACCACGTCGTCCCCCTCCTGTGCGGCGGCCCCGGCGGCCGGTGGGTGGAAACCGGGCGACACCTTCGCCCATCCGGCTCGGAAGTGCACGGCGAAACCCCGATCCCACTCCGCGGCCGCCTGCGGCGCGCCGGTGAGGGTTCAGCCACGTCGACCTCGGTGCTCGTCACGTCGTCACGCCAGCCGAACCGCGTCCGCGGCGTCTGCGTCGAGACGGCCCGAGTGTGCAGCAGCCCTGTGCACAGCCGCGAGGACGTTGCGGCGCGGTCGGCCATCATGGGCGGTGTGTCGTCCGCGCCGGACGGCCGTCCGACGCGCGAGAGGGTGTGACCGTGGGGTTCCGCTACGAGCCGGGCACGCTGCGCGCGGCGGCCAAGGACATGGACGAGCTCAGGCTCTGGGTCGGGGAGGCGCGCACCTACGCGGCCGACCACCTCGACATCAGCACGGCCTTCGACGAGGGCTTCCTCAACACCTTCATGTTCACGCACTACTCGGTCGAGAGCACCACCAACGACTACCTGCGCGACCTGCAGACCCTGGTGGGCGACGTCGCCGAGGCGTTCCGCACCACCGACGACACCTACCGCACGGTCGACCGCGACCGGGCGCGCGTGCTCGACCACATCGCGGGCGCGCTGCCGGACGGTGAGCTGGAGGCGTCGAAGGACGAGACGGGCGAGGTCCCCGACCAGTACTGGCTGATCACCAACTGGACCGACCCCACCATCGAGCTGCGCGACCCCGAGGTCGACCCCGACATCGGCGGGTCCTCGTGGTGGGACCTGATCAGCCCGTCCGCGTTCATCAACAGCGCGGTGCTGCAGGTGACGAAGTTCGCCGCCACGATCGGGCTCATCGACCACGAGGTCAACGTGATCGAGGAGCTGTGCAAGCCGCTCTCAGGGGACTGGAACGCCTACAACCGGGCCGGCAACGCGCTGAAGAACCTCGGCAACTTCCTCTACGACGTGCGCACCGACTTCCGCGGTACCGCGAACACCCTCGAGCTGCCGTGGAAGGGCAACGCCTCCGACCACGCCCGCGACTTCCTCTACGACGTCGCCGCCGACCTCGACACCGCCAGCACCGAGCTGAGGGAGGCCGGGCAGAACTACGAGGACTCGGCCGAGGCGGCCAAGGACTTCGCGAAGCTGCTCGGCATCGCGGTCGAGGTCTGCACCGACACCGCCGCGGCCGCGGCGATCGCGGCGGGCGCGGCCGGTACCGCGGCGGCCAGCGGCTTCGGCCTCCC
Source organism: uncultured Actinomycetota bacterium (assembly GCA_963750285.1). Classification (GTDB taxonomy): domain Bacteria; phylum Actinomycetota; class Actinomycetes; order Actinomycetales; family CAWJMD01; genus JBBQSN01. Next base: position 226,051 of record CAVVQA010000006.1, read on the forward strand.
CCTCGCGCTGATCGCCGGCGGCTACGCGCTGTCGAAGGTGAAGAAGGTGGTCGACGCCGTGCGCGACGCGCTCAACGCCTACAAGGACCTGTCGGACGTCGTCGACAGCTCCGACGGGTTCCTGCGGGGCCTCGGCGTGGTGAGCGGCTACCTGCCGCTGCCGAGCCTGGCCGGCGGTGGCGACGTCCCGGTGGTGAAGCCGTGAACGTGATCAGCGGGTTCACGCGCCCGGGGGACGACGACGCCGCGCGCCGTCGCGAGGTCGACGCGCGGGTGGAGGAGATGCTGTCCTCGCCGGAGGCGCTGATGGAGGGCGTCGCCCGCACCGACGCGGCCCGCTTCGCCGGTCCGGACGCCGACGCCGAGTTCGCCCGGTGGCTCGCCGACCAGCCCGACCGCACCCTGGCCTCGCTCGGCCGCGCGATGCTGCGCGGCGAGCGCCCGGCCGACCTCGCGGAGTCCGACGAGTTCGCGGACTTCTTCCGCCGCGGCGCCGAGGAGCTCGGACGCACCGACGGCCGCGAGGTCGTGCGGGTGGTCGCCGAGAACGACCGGTCGCTGCGCCGCGACTGACCGGCCTCGCGCCGCCGGGCCCGCCCTCGCCCTCCGGTGGCGGGCGCGTGCGCGCAGGTCCGAGCCTGTCCGCATGGCGTCTCCCGGGGTGACCTCGTCCGACCGCGTCCGGCAGGTGGCGGTGACGCTCGCCGAGGTGTTCTGCGTCCTCGGGACGCTCGTCGGGGTGGGGGTGCTCGGCACCCGGGTCGAGGAGTCCTCCGGCGGGGCGCTGGCGGCCGACGCCACGCTGCTCGCACCGGCGGGGCCGGCGTTCTCGATCTGGAGCGTGGTCTACCTCGGCCTGGCCGCGTACACCGTGCTGCAGTGGGTGCCGTCGCAGGCGGCCGCGCCACGGCCAGCGGCGGGCCGGGTGGTGGGTCGCGGCGTCGATGGTGCTCAACGCGGGCTGGCTGCTGGTGACCCAGCAGGGCTGGTTGTGGGTCAGCGTCGTGGTGATCGTCGCCCTGCTCGCGGTGCTGGTGCGCGTGCTGCTGGTGCTGCACCGCGAGCCGCGCACCGGCGGGCTGGTCGAGTCCGTCGTCGTGGACGGGACGCTCGGGCTGTACCTCGGCTGGGTGGCGGTGGCGACCTGCGCGAACGTCACGGCGACGCTGGTGGCGTCGGGCGCCGAGCCCGGTCCGGCGGTGGCGCAGCTGCTGGCCGTCGGCGTGCTGCTGGTCGTCGCGGCCGTCGGGGTGCTCGCCGCGCGCTCGGCTCGGCGGGCGGGTGGCGGTCGCGGCCGCGATGGCGTGGGGCCTGGCCTGGATCGCGGTGGGCCGCACCGGTGACGAGCCGCGCTCGGTGGCCACCGCGGTGGCCGCGGCGGCGGTGGCGGTCGTGGTGCTGGCCGCCGTGGTGCCCGCGGTCCGCGACCGGCTGTCGGGCGGGCTGTCGGGGGGCCGGTTGTCGGGCGGCCGCGCCAGCATGGCCGGGTGATCCTGCACGCCGACGCCGACGCGTTCTTCGCGTCCGTCGAGGCCCGCGACCGGCCGGACCTGGTCGGCCGTCCGTTCGTGGTCGCGCACGGGGTGGTGTGCTGCGCGAGCTACGAGGCGCGTGCCCTCGGGGTGCGAGCCGGCACCTCGGCCGAGTCCGTGGCCCGCCGGTACCCGCAGGTCGCGGTGGTCGACCTGCGGCCGGGGGCGTACGACCGGGCGAGCGCCGACCTGTTCGCGCTGTTCGCCGAGGTCACCGCGCTGGTCGAGCCGGGGTCGATGGAGGAGGCGTTCCTCGGGCTCGACGACGACGCCGACCCGGTGGCGGTCGCCCGGGCCCGGTCCGTGGCGGTGACCCTGCGCCGCCGCGCGCGGGCGGAGGTCGGTCTGCCGGTGAGCGTCGGCGTCGGGCGCACCCGGCTGATGGCCAAGCTCGCCAGCCGCCGGGCCAAGCCCGACGGCCTGGTGGTGGTCGACCCGGTCGACGAGGCGGCGCTCCGGCCGGGCCTGCGCCTCGACGAGCTGTGGGGCGTCGGGCCCGCCACCGTCGAGCGGCTGCACGCCGAGGGACTGCGCACGGTCGCCGACCTCGGGCCGCTGGGGGAGGTCGGCCTGCAGCGGTTCCTCGGCACGGCGATGGCGCGACGGCTGGCCTCGATCGCCGACGGCACCGACGACCGACGCGTGCGGCTGCCGGGCCCGCGGATGTCCGCGGCGGCCGAGCGCACCCTGGCCCACGCCACCCGCAGCCGCAGCGCGGTGCACGCCGTCCTGGCCGACCGGGTGTCCTCGGCGCTCGGTCGGCTGCCCGACGACGGCCGGCTCCCGACCTGGGTCGAGGTCCAGGTGCACTACGACGACGGCGGCGAGGACCTCCGTCGCAGCCCGCTGCAGGTGGCGGGCACCGACCCGGGGCCGGACGTCGCGGCCCTGGCCGCCCGGCTGCTGGACTCCACCGGCTTCGACGAGGACGGCCGCGGGGTGGTGCGGGTCGGGGTCGGCCTCACCCTCCCCGCCCCGCGCGGCGTCGAGGGCCAGCTGCTGCTTCCCGGCCTCGGCTGAGCCACCGGTGGGGTGCCCGGGGTGGTGACGAGGTCCGGTCGGGGCTTGGATGGGGTGATGGAGCGCAGACGGCTGGGACGGATCGGGTTCGACTCCTCGGTGCTGGTGTACGGCGCCGCGATGCTGGGAGCGGTCGACCAGGACACCGCCGACGCGTCGTTGCAGGAGGCGTTCGACGCCGGCATCAACCACGTCGACACGGCCGCCAGCTACGGCGCCTCCGAGGAGCGGCTCGGGCCGTGGTCCGAGCGGCTGTCGTCGCCGGAGGTGTTCCTGGCCACCAAGGTCGAGGAGCGCGGGTACGAGCAGGCCTGGGCCTCGATCAACCGCTCGCTCGAGCGGCTGCGGGTCGACCGCGTCGACCTGCTCCAGATCCACGCCGTCGGCGAGCTCGACGTGCTCGACCAGGTCACGGGCGACGCCGGGCCGTCGTCCGGCTCGCTCGCGGCGGCGGTGCGTGCCCGCGACGAGGGCCTGACCACCTCGCTCGGCATCACCGGCCACGGCCACGAGGCACCGGCCGTGCACCGGGAGGCGTTGCGACGCTTCGACTTCGACGCCGTGCTGTCCCCGTGGAGCTACCTGCTGGCCACCCGCGAGGCGTACGCGGCCGAGTTCCGCCTCCTGGTCGAGGACTGCACGGCCCACGACGTCGCCCTGCGCACGATCAAGACGGTGGCGCGGCAGAACTGGCTGCCGGGCCAGGACCCGGCGTACGCCACCTGGTACGAGCCGTGGGACGACCCCGAGCACATCGACGCCTGCGTCGCGTTCGTGCTGGCCGAGGAGGCGGATCTGCGGGTTCCCGTCCGCCGGCGACGTCCGGCTGCTCGCCCCCACGATCCGCGCGGTGGAGCGGGCGTCGGGCCCCGACGCGCTGACGCCGGCCGACGTCGAGCGGGTGCTGTCGTCCGCGCCGGGCTACTCCTCGCCGTTCGACCGGATGCCCGGCTGACGCGGCGACCCCACCACGGCGAGCCCGAGCAGCACCGCGCCGGCGAGGGCCCAGCCGAGCAGCACCAGGGCCGGGCCCCCGGCCCCGGCCCCGTCGAACCACACCAGCGAGCGCAGCAGGCTGGTCGTGGCGCCCTGCGGGAGCAGCTGACCCAGGGCGCCCCATCCGGACGGGAGCAGCTCGGGGGCGGACGCGGCGGCCGACAGCGGGTTGCCGAGCAGCATGGCCAGCGCGGCCGCCAGCGCCACGCCGGCCCGGCCGAGCAGGCGCCCCAGGCCCAGCACCACCAGGCCGATGGCGCCGGTCCCGGCGGCGAGCGCGGCCGAGGTGGCGAGCAGGTGGCCGTCGGTCGTCCCGAACCAGACGCCGAGCAGGGTCGCGACGGTCAGGGCCGACACGGTGACGGCGACGGCGAGGCCGAGCAGCTGCGCGCGGGTGCGGCGGTGCAGCAGCAGCGCCAGCGCCGCGGCCGGGCCGACCCCCGCGATCGTCAGCGGCAGCACGGAGGCGGCCAGCCCGGCAGCGCGGGGGTCCGACGCCGAGGTCGGGACCAGGTCGCGGACGCGGACGACGACCGGCGTCCCGGCCTGCTGCGACAGGCCGGCACCGACGCTCCGCGACAGCTCGACCAGCGCCTGCGAGACCGCGGGCGAGGCGGCCGAGGCTGTCAGCAGCACCGGGGCGGCCGGGTCGAGCACGAGGCCGCCGTAGACCTCGCGGTCGCGCACGCCCTGCTCCAAGGCGTCGGCGTCGGCGTAGGTGCGCAGCGCGATGGCGCCGGGACGTTCCCCGTCGAGGGTCGCTTCGAGCTGCTCGATCGCCGGTGCCGGTCCGACGGCGCCCACAGGGAGGTCCCGCGGGCCCGCGTGCACCGCCGGCCAGGCGAGTGCGACGAACAGGAGGGCGGCCACCAGCGCGATGCCCAGGGCGATCAGCACGACCTGGCGCGGGCCCTGCGCGTGCTCGGCGGTGGCTCCCCCGTGCGTGGGGGGTGCGGTCGTGACGGTCATCGGGTGCTCCGATCTCTACGGGTGTTGAGATCAATGTCCTCGGCGGGGGTGAAGATGTCAACCTATGTTGAGTTCGAGTACGGTGAGCCCGTGCCCACCCCGACCCGGCCCCGCCCCGGCCGCCGCCCCGGACCCACCACGACGGCCACCGACGTGCTCGGCGCCGCCCGCAGCTGCTTCGCCGCGCACGGGTACGAGCAGACGACGATCCGGGCGGTGGCGGCAGCCGCGGGGGTCGATCCCGCGCTGGTGATGCAGCAGCACGGCTCCAAGGAGGCGTTGTTCCGCGCGGTCGTCGGTGAGCTGCCGCGCTACGTCCGCGAGCACGCGCCCGAGCTGGACCGGCCCGACGGGACGTTCGGCGAGCGGCTGGCGCGGATGTACTTCACCGCGTGGGAGGAGCCGCACGTCCGCGACACCTTCCTGGCGGTGCTCCGCAGCGCAGGCTCGAACCAGGTCGCCGTCCAGATCCTGGTCGAGTCCTTCTCGGCCGAGCTCCTGCCGCGGGTCTCCGCGGTCGTGGGCCGGCGAGACGCCGTCGACGTCCTCGCGCCGGTGGCCGCGCAGCTGCTCGGCACCGCGATGGCGCGGTTCGTGCTGCAGGTCCCGCTCTTCGACGGACTCGCGACGCAGGACCTGGTCGCGAGCACCGCCCCGGTGATCGACGCCGTCCTGGAGCGGGCCCGTGCGCCGCGAGGATGACCTGCGAGCTGGTCCTGCCGGCGGACGCGTACGGCCGTCCGGCGTGGTGTGCTGGACTGGTCCGACCGAACCGCCGGGGAGGCGTCCGTGACCAGACCGATCGCTGCCGAGCTGCTGCTCCTGGCCCTGGACGAGAAGTCCGGCAAGCCGCTCGTCGACTCCTCCACCCTGAGCGCGGGCATCGCCGGCGCCGCCGTGGTCGACCTCGTCCTCGCCGGCGCCCTCGAGCTCGTCGAGGCCGACGGCGGACCGGTGAAGCCCGGCCGGCTGGCGCGGACCGGACGGAACGAGCCGCCCGCGGAGCCGATGTCGCTGATCCTCGAGAAGTGCCACGGCAAGAAGCCGAAGAACGCGGTCTCCGAGCTCTACGCGTGGACCTGGAAGGACCGGCCGGGCGAGCTCAAGCAGCAGCTGCTCGAGCAGATGGCCGCCGAGGGCCTCCTGTCGCGCGAGGAGCACAAGGTCCTCGGGCTGTTCCCCTCCACCCGGTGGAAGGAGGCGGACGGCCGCGAGGAGTCCGAGATCCGCTCGCGCGTCAGGGCCGTCGTCGTCGAGGGCCAGGACCCGGACGAGCGCACCGGGGCGCTGGTGTCGCTCGTGTCGGCGCTCGACCTGGCACCGAAGCTGTTCCCCGACCAGGACAAGAAGCAGGTCAAGGCCAGGGCCGAGGAGGTCCGCGACGGCCAGTGGGCCGGTCGGGCGGTGCACGACGCCGTCCAGGAGGTGACGGCCGGGATCATGGTCGCGGTGATGGTGCCGGTGTTCGTCGCCGGCTCGTCCTGATCCGGTGACCTCCCACCGCACCGTCGACGACGCCGAGCGTCGGGCCCGGCTCGCGCACCGTCACCTGCTGCTGCCCGACGACCGCACCGACGACCTCGCCGCGCTCGCCGACGCCCTCGTCGTGCTGCACTCGAGCGACCCGGTCACCGTCTACCTGTCGGCGCTGGTGCGGATGCGCACGCCCTCGCTGGCCGCCGTCGACCGGGCGCTGTACGACGAGCGCACGCTGGTGCGTCACCACGCGATGCGTCGCACGCTCTGGGTCGGCACGCCGGACGTGGTGCGGACGGTGCACGCCGCGGCAACCCGCAAGGTGGCGGCCGCGGAACGGCGGCGGAACCTGAAGTACCTGTCGGAGAGCGGTTTCCAGCAGCCGGAGCAGTGGCTGGCCGACGCGACGGCCGAGGCGCTGCGGATCCTGCACGAGCACGGCCCGATGACCTCCCGCGAGCTCGGTCGGCGGGTGCCTGCGCTGACCGAGAAGGTCGTCCTCGGACGAGGGTCGCCGAACGAGGCGTCGGTGGCCGCGCACACCAGGGTGCTGCTCCAGCTCGGGTTCGACGGCGTCATCGTCCGCACCCGGCCGACGGGCACCTGGATCAACGGCCAGTACACCTGGGCGGCGATGGACGACTGGCTCCCCGGTGGCGTGGACGGGACCGACGAGGCTCGACGCCGCACGGGATCTCGCTGACCGGTGGTTGCGCCGGTTCGGTCCCGGGACGACGGCCGACCTGCAGTGGTGGGCGGGCTGGACGCTCGGCACGACCCGACGGGCCCTCGCCGACGCCTCGGCCGTCCCCGTGCTGCTCGAGGACGGGACGCCCGCCTGGCTGGCGGCCGGCGACGACGCACCCGTCGAGCCGGCCGACCCGTGGACCGCGCTGCTGCCGGGGCTCGACCCCACGACGATGGGCTGGAAGGCGCGCGACTGGTACCTGCCGCCGGTCGCCGCGCAGGAGGCGTTCGACCGCAACGGCAACGGCGGTCCGACGATCTGGGTCGACGGCCGGGTGGTCGGCTACTGGACCCAGCGTCCCGACGGCGAGATCCGGCTGCACTGGTTCGAGGACGTCCCCGCGTCCCGGAGGCGAGCGATCGGGAGCCGCGCGGACGAGGTGCGGGAGTGGTTGGGGGACAGCCGGTTCAGCGTGCGCTTCCCGGGGCGGGTGCACCCGACGCTTCTCGCCTGAGCGCCTCGGCCTGGTGCCGGTGGCCCACCACCTCGAAGCCCACCACCACGACGACCGGTGCGAGCACGAGGACGAGCAGGCACGCCACCACCGACGCGCCGGCCTGCGCCATCACGACCGGGAGCACCAGGAAGACGGCGGCGCCGAGCAGGAGCCACACGTGGAACGGGTCGAACGTGCGCAGCAGCAGCGTGTAGAGGGTGAACAGCATGACGAGGTAGACGGCGACGGGGACCACCGTGGTGAGCACCGTCGCCGTCGCGCTGATGTGGGTGGCGTGCTCGAGGTGGTACGCGGCGACGTGCAGCCCCGACCCGGTGCCGGCGATGGCGGCGAACACGACGATGTGGCCGTAGCCCCACGGCCACGCCCGCTCCCGGTGACGGTGCAGCAGCTGCCCGGCGGGCGTGACGAAGTAGGTCCACCACATCGCGAAGGTCAGCGCGGTGCCGGCCAGCCCGACGAGGGCGGCGTCGACCGTCCAGCCCTGCGCCTCGACCACGGCGCCCAGCGCCGCCACCGTCCCGAGGATGCCCTCGCCGAGGGTGATGATCGCGAGCAGCCCGTACCGCTCGGCGATGTGGTGCGGGTGCCACGGGGTCATGCCGCGCGAGCGCCGCTCGGCGAGCACGGGACCGCCCAGCTCGACCAGGTAGAGCGCGCCCGCAGCGACGAACGTGACCCATCCGGAGGTGTGCGCGACGAGCAGGACGACCCACCCGACCTGCGCGACCGTGATCGCTGCCGCGTAGCCCAGGCAGGTCGAGCGGTGCTCGGGGTCCTGGTGGGCGGCGCGCAGCCACTGCGCCACCATCGCCAGCCGCATCACCACGTAGCCCGCGACCATCACGCCGTTGTCGAGGTACCCGCCGTGGTCGAGCGAGTCGAACACCGGCGGCAGGCCGAGCGCCAGGACGAGGACGCCCACCATCTGCACCATCGTCAGCAGCCGGAACACCCAGTCGTCGGTGTCGTAGGCCGAGGCGAACCAGGTGAAGTTGATCCAGGCCCAGCAGACGGCGAACATCGCGAACGAGAAGCCCGCCACCGCGGCGAACCAGTGGCCCTCGGCGAGCAGGTGCGCGGCCTCGTTCCCGGCCACGCCGAACGCGACGACGAAGGTCAGGTCGAAGAGCAGCTCGAGCGGGGTGGCCGCGCGGTGCTCCTCGTGCGGGTCGCGGCCGCGCATCCGGGCGAGGCCGTGGGCCAGCCCGCGACCGGGGCCGTCGGCAGCAGGAACGGGCACGACGAGATCGTGCCACGCGTGCCACCCTCGCAGGCGTGGGCGGACCGGAGGGTTTCGAGTACGAGGAGCGGGGCGACGAGGTGGTGGTGCTCCACCACGGACGCCGTGCCACGACCCTGCGCGGCCTGCGGGCGCGCGAGTTCCTCGACGAGGTGGGCACCGGTGACGCCCAGCTGCTGATGGCGCGGGTGACCGGCAACTACCGTCGCGGCAACGAGCGCACCGCGAAGTCGCACCCCCGCAACGCCTCTCGCGGCCGCTGACGCGGGCGGAGGCCCGGGGAGACAGGTGAGCAGCCCGGGCCCGGTGGGCCGGCCGAAGGAGAGTCAGCCGCGAAGAGGGGTGTGCTCCGCCGGGACCCGCTCGCCCTCGGGCGGCGGGCCCGGTGGGGTGCCGTCGCCGAACGGTCTGCCGCCCAACGACTCCCGTCCGTGCGGCGTGGTCCAGCCGGTGAGGTCCGGACCCTTCGGCACGACCTGCGTGGGGTTGATGTCGGCGTGCACCACGTAGTAGTGCTTCTTGATCTGCGCGAAGTCGGTGGTGTCGCCGAACCCGGGGGTCTGGAACAGGTCGCGCGCGTAGGCCCACAGCGCCGGCAGCTCGCTCAGCTTCTGCCGGTTGCACTTGAAGTGGCCGTGGTAGACCGCGTCGAACCGCGCCAGCGTGGTGAACAGCCGCACGTCGGCCTCGGTGATGGTGTCGCCCACCAGGAACCGCTGCCCGGTCAGCCGGTCCTCCAGCCAGTCCAGCGCCGTCCAGAGCCGGTCGTACGCCTTCTCGTACGCCTCCTGCGAGCCGGCGAACCCGCACCGGTACACGCCGTTGTTGACCTCGGTGTAGACGCGGTGCTCGACCTCGTCGATCTCGTCCCGCCACTTCTGCGGGTACAGGTCCGGCGCGCCGTCGCGGTGGTGGGCGGTCCACTGCGTCGACAGGTCGAGGGTGATCTGCGGGAAGTCGTTGGTGACGACCTTGCCCGAGGGCACGTCGACGATCGTCGGGACGGTGATGCCCTTGGCGTACTGCGGGTCGCGCGCGAGGAACGCGTCCTGCAGCCGCTCGATCCCGAGCACGGGGTCGCGTCCGTCCGGGTCGAGGTCGAAGGTCCAGGACCGCTCGTCGTGGGTCGGCCCGGGCAGGCCGAGCGAGATCACGTCCTCCAGGCCGAGCAGCCGCCGGACGATCGACCGCCCGGTTGGCCCACGGGCAGGCGCGCGCCGCCACCAGCCGGTACCGGCCCGGCTCCACCGGCCAGCGCCGGACGCCGTCCTCGCCGCGCAGCCCGAGGCCGTCGTGGCCGATCGCGCCGTCGGAGGTGATGCGGTCGGTCACGTAGTCCGTGTCGCGGTCGAAGTGGCCTGTGCCCGAGACGTACTCGGCGAAGTCCTGGTCCTCGTGCGTCTGCTCGTCAGCCATCCTGCGATGCTCGCACGGGCCGCGGTCCCGCGCGCGGTCAGGCCGGGACGGGCCGGCGGCCGAGGAAGGCCATCGTGCGGGTGGTCTCGTCGGCGCCGTCCGGCTCCGGCAGCTCGGGACCGAACGCGCCGGGCGAGCGGGCCATGTCGGACAGCTGCTCGACCTGGGCGCGCACCCACGCGAGCTGGTCGGACGGCACCTCGTTCTCGACGCCGCCGGCCTGCGACAGGTCCCAGCCGTGCACCACGAGGTCGACGCAGTGGAAACGGCCGACCATGCCGCCGATGGTGCCCTTGCCGGACCGGCCCTCGAACTCGCGGTCGGCCCGCTCGGGGTCGTCGAGCAGGGCCTGCATGCCGTCGCGGGTGGCCCGCCAGGCGCCGGCCGGGTCGTCGGCGGCGTCCGGCGCCGCGGGCAGCTCCTCGCCCGCCCCGGCCACGAAGCCGCGCTCGGACTCGACGACGTGCGCGACGACGTCGCGAGCCGTCCAGTCCTCGCACGGGCTCTGGGAGTCCCAGCGGTCGTCCGGCACCTGCTCGAGCAGGTCGGTGAAGCGGGCGGCCAGCAGGCGGTAGCGCTCGGCGGGGGACAGGTCGGCGAGGGTCGTCTCGGTGCTCATCCCGCCATCCTGCACCCGCGGCGGTCAGGGCGTCTTGGACAAAGGCGACGCCCGGGGGCGGGCACCGTCGCCGTCAGGTCGTCGCGCGTCGCGACCGTCGCCCTCGCGCGAGCTCGGTGCCGAGCGCGTCCAGGCTCTGCTCCCAGAACGCGCTGAACTGCTGCACCCACGCGTCGACCTCCCGCAGCCCGGCCGGGTCGACGGCGTAGAGCCGCCGCGTGCCTTCGCGGCCGCACCGTCGCGAACCCGTTCTCCCGCAGCACCTTCAGGTGCTGGGACACCGCCGGCTGGGAGATCCCGAACTCCTCGCGCACCACCTCGGTGACCGCGCCCGAGGTGAGCTCGCCGGACGCGAGCAGCTCCAGGATGCGGCGGCGGACGGGGTCGCCGAGGACGTCGAAGGCGTGCATCAGGCGTGCGGGGCCGCGCGGCTCCGCGCCCTCCTGAGGGACCCCGGTGTAGAACGCCGTCGTCGCCGCCTCGGCGGCGCGCGCGGCGGACTCGTCCGTGCCGTCGGCGATCAGCGCGTCGGCCCACCCGCGGCTGCTGGCGGTCACGACCGCCCGGCCCTCGTCCGAGCCCGCCCACTCGTCGCCGTGGTCCTGGGTGATCGACGCGCCGCCCGAGCCGAGGTGCAGGTGCAGGCCGAGCAGCGACAGGTCCCACCCGGTGCCGACCGCGCCGGGCCCGTAGGTGCCCCAGAACTCCTCCGGCACGTGGGCGGTGTGCACGAGCCGCAGCAGGGTCCCGTCCTCGCCGTGCGGCTCGAGGGTGACCTCGACCCACGAGACGCCGCCCATCGACTCCCAGGTGAGGGAGAAGGCGCGCGGGGCGTCGCAGGTGAGGACCTCGCCGCCCGCGTTGCCCTCCACCTGGTACCGGCCGCCGACCTCCAGCTCGCCGCTGACGGGAGCGAACCAGCGGGGGATGCGCTCGATCGAGGTGAGGGCGTCCCAGACGTCCTCGACGGGCGAGGGGTAGGTGCGCGAGGCCTGGACGACCTTGGCCTCCTGCCCGTCGCGGGTGGTGGTGCGGACGACGCGGTCGATGCCGCCGACGATCTCGACAGGTGTGGTCATGGCGCCTAGACTTCAGGATCAACTTATATAAGTCAAGCCCGGGTTTGAGCGGGTCAGCCGCGCTGCTGGGCGTCGCGCCACTGCACCCAGCGACGGACGCGGGACAGGTCGAAGTCGGGGCCGCCGGAGCTGACGGTGAACAGCGTGACGCCGAGGTCGAGCAGGGCCTGCCCGTTCTCCTCCGGCTCGCCGCCGACGCCGACCGACCGCTCGATCTCGCCCGGGTCGCGCCCGACGTCGGCGCAGTGGCCGTCCAGGACCTGCACCTTGCGCTCGACCACCTCGACGTCGCCGAAGCCGTGCCAGATGTCGGCGTGCTGCGCCACCAGCTTCAGCGTCTTCTTCTCGCCGCCGCCGCCGATGAGCACCGGGATGTCGCGCGTCGGCGGCGGGTTCAGCCGGCCGAGGCGACGCTCGATCCGCGGCAGGGCCTCGCCCAGCGCGTCCAGCCGCCCTCCGGCGGTGCCGAACTCGTAGCCGTACTCGTCGTAGTCCTTCTCGAACCAGCCGGACCCGATGCCGAGGATCAGCCGGCCGCCGCTGATGTGGTCGACGGTGCGGGCCATGTCGGCCAGCAGCTCGGGGTTGCGGTAGCTGTTGCACGTGACCAGGGCGCCGATCTCGACCCGCGAGGTGGCCTCCGCCCAGGCGCCGAGCATCGTCCAGCACTCGAAGTGCTCGCCCTCGGGCTCGCCGTAGAGCGGGTAGAAGTGGTCCCAGTTGAAGACGACGTCGACGCCGAGCTCCTCGGCCTCGGCCGCCGCCCGTCGGATGGCGGCGTACTCGGCGTGCTGCGGCTGGAGCTGGACACCGATCCGGATCGGTCGCGTGGTCATGGCCACACGCTAGGCCGGTGCCCGGCGTCCGGCACGCTGTCACCATGACCGCCCCGCTGACCGCACCGCTGACCGGCCCGCCGGGCGCCCCGGCCTCGCTGGACGCCGAGCGGCTGCGCGCGCTGCGCCGGATGCAGGCGGTGGCCCTCGGCCTGCTCCTGCTGGCGGCCCTGGTCTACGTCCTGACCTTCGGCGAGGAGGGCTTCCTCGGCTACGTGAACGCCGGCGCGGAGGCCTCGATGGTGGGTGCGGTGGCCGACTGGTTCGCCGTCACCGCGCTGTTCCGTCGTCCGCTCGGCCTGCCGATCCCGCACACGGCGCTGGTGACGGAGCGCAAGGACGCCCTCGGGCAGAGCCTGGAGCAGTTCGTCACCGAGAGCTTCCTGACCGCCGACGTCGCCCGCGACCGCGTGGCCGGGGCCGAGCCGGCGCTGCGGGTCGGTCGGTGGGTGTCGCGAGCCGCAGAACGCCGCCCGCGTCGTCCGCGAGGTCGCCCCCGCGCTCGCGAGGGCGCTGCGCGGCGTCGGCGAGGACGAGGTGCGCGCCTTCGTCGAGCAGGCGCTGCTGCCCCGGCTGTCGGCCGAGCCGCTGTCGCCCGTCGCGGGGCACCTGCTGGAGAACGTCCTGCGCGACGGCGCGCACCGGCCGCTCGTCGACCTCGTCCTGGTCGAGGGGCACGCCTGGCTCGCCTCGCACGCCGACACCGTGGGCGCGGTGGTGCGCGAGCGGGCGCCGTGGTGGTCGCCGACCTGGCTCGACGACCGCGTGGTCGACCGGGTGTACCGCGAGGCGCTGCGCTGGGTGGCGGACGTGCGCGACGACCCCGACCACCGGGCGCGGGAGGCGCTGGACTCGCTGCTCTCGCGCCTGGCCGACGACCTGCAGCACGACGACGCCACCCGCGAGCGCGCCGAGGCGCTCAAGGTGCGGGTGCTGGCCAACCCCGGGACCGCGGACGCCGCCACCGCCGTCGCCGAGTCGGTCCGCGCGGCGGTGGTCGAGTCGCTGGACGACGTCGACGGTCCGCTGCACGAGCGCGCCCGGCGTGCGCTGGTCGACCTCGGCCGCCGGTTGGTGGACGACGCCGAGCTGCGCGCGCGGGTCGACGCCCGCGCCGCGGACGCCGCCGCGTTCCTGGTCGACACCTACGGCCCCGAGGTGGCCGCGACGATCTCGCACACCGTCCAGCGCTGGGACGGCAAGGAGGCGGCCCGCCGGATCGAGCTGCTGGTGGGCCGCGACCTGCAGTTCATCCGGATCAACGGCACCGTCGTCGGCGGGCTGGTGGGCGTGACGATCCACGCGGTCTCGCAGCTGCTCTGAGCGCCGACCGGCTCCGAGCGGGCCGGACCGATGAGAAGACGACGGGAGCGAGGTCTGAGGGACATGAGCGTCTACGCGGAGATCAGCGTGTCCACCGACGGCTACGTGGCCGGACCCGCGATGGGACCGGACGAGCCGATGGGGGTCGGCGGCGAGCGGTTGCACGAGTGGGTGTTCGCCACCCGCCTGTGGCACGAGATGGCCGGCGACGACGGCGGCGAGACCGGGCCGGACGACGACGCGATGCGGGCCTACCGGCGGGCCGGTGCGACGGTCATGGGCCGGCACATGTTCGGCGGGTTCGGGGGTCCGTGGGACCTGTCCTGGACGGGCTGGTGGGGCGAGACGCCGCCGTACGGCCACGACGTCTTCGTCCTCACCCACCACCCGCGCGACCCGCTGCCGATGGACGGCGGCACCACCTTCCACTTCGTCACCGACGGCATCGAGGAGGCCGTCCGCCGGGCCAGGGAGTCGGCGGGCGGGCGTGACGTGCTGGTCGCCGGCGGTGGCAGCGCGGTGCAGCAGGCGCTCGTCGCCGGGCTGGTCGACGAGCTCACCCTGCACGTGGCCCCGGTGCTGCTCGGCGACGGCGTGCGCCTGTTCGGCACGGTGCAGCCCGGCGCCCGGCTGGAGCTGCTCGGCACGTCCGGGTCGTCGGCCGTGAGCCACCTGCGGTACCGCGTGCGTGCGCTGAGGCGACGAGCGGTCCGGGAACGCGAGCGGTTGGGACGGCGAGCACCTGCGGTTCACGCACACCACCCAGCGCGCCAAGTACCGCAACCTGCAGGCCAACCCGTCGATGAGCCTGCTCGTGATCGACCCCGACGACCCGCTGCGGTTCGTCGAGGTCCGCGGCGAGCTGGTGGCGGCCGAGCCGGACCCCACCGGCTCGTTCTACGTGCACCTGGGGCAGCGCTACGGCGACCCGGGCACGTCCGCGCCGCCCGACAGCGCCGACCGCGTCATCCTGGTGATGGACGTCCGGAAGGTGCAGCGCAAGTAGCGCTCGCTCCCGCGCATCGGCCTCGGCGTCGCGGTCCGCGACGGCATGGTGCACGTCTACCTGCCTGATTGCGGCCCGGTCGACGGCCAGTCCGTCGGCACGTGACTTCTCCCTCGGCCGAGACGACGTCGACCGCGTGCGAGGCGACTCGACGGCGCTCGCCGTTCCGGACAGGTCATCGTCGTCGAGACCTCGGACGAGTCGTACGGGGCGGCTGTGACGGCGAGCCGCCCGACGACCTGGGCCCCGACGAGCTGCTCATCGACGAGACGTCGTCCGCACGGACGGGCTCTCGACCCGTCGCGACTGGTGCGGCACCCCGCGGTGACGGTCACTCTCCGATCGGCGGTGGAGGCGTGCGCCAGCGCAGGCCGGTGCGGCGGGTGGCGTCGACGGTCTGGTGGAAGGTGTTGCGCCGCAACCGGCGGTCGGGGTCGAGCCGGTCGGGTGGCCTGAACCACGGGGACGCCGTCGCGCATCACCATGACCCAGGCGTCCTCGTCGTGCTCGGGCTGGGCGTGGATCTGGGTGTGGTGGCGGTGGCAGAGCAGGGCGAGGTTGTCGATCGTGGTCGGGCCGCCGCGGGACCACCAGATCACGTGGTGCGCCTCGCACAGCGACGGTGGGGTGGTGCAGCCGGGCCAGACGCACCCGCGGTCGCGGGCGGCCAGGGCGGTCTGCTGCGCGGCCGTGGCGAGCCGGCCGATGGTGTCCATCGCCAGGACTCGACCGTCTTCGCCGAGGACGACCCGGTCGATGACGGCGTCGCAGGCGATCCGGGTCAGCGCGCCACGGCCGACCAGGTCACCGTCGGTGGTGACCGCGGCGCCCGCGCCCTCGGCGCCGGCGAGCTGCTCCGGGGTGGTCACCACCACGACCCGCGGGACCGCCCGGGCCGCCCGTTGCCGGGTCACCGGGCGTTCTCGGTCCTGATCGGCTCGGGTTCCTGCGCGGTGGTCGGAGCGGTCGTCGGGCCGGTCGTGGCGCCGCCGAGGCCGAGGAACTCAGCAGCCGCGTCAGCCACCAGCGCGAGGGCGTCGACCCGGCGCTGACCACGGGTCCGGACGTCCACCTCGGCGCCGTCCGCCCTCCCGGCGGCACGGTCGGTCTCGACGACGTGGTCCAGCACCGCCCGGAACTTCAACCCGGTGACCTGGTCGAGCTGGCCGCTGAGCAGGACCATCCCGGTCTGGTCGGTCGCGATCGCCGAGGTGCCGCCGGTCGAGGGCGTGCTCGTCGTACCGGTCCGCCCGGTCCGGAGCGAGCACAGACAACAGGTGCCTGGCCAGGTGCTCCGCGCCGGCCGGGTCGAACCCGCGGGCGTGCTCGGTCAGCAGGTGGTCGACCTCGTCCCGACGTTCCCGCACCACCCGCACCGGCAGCCGCTTCAGGGTCGACCGGCCGACGTCGACGTGCTCCCGCGAGACGTCACCGGCCGCCAGCGCGGCACCCAGCCCGCGCAGGGTCCCGGTGTCGGGGCAGGTCAGCTTCGCGTTCTCCACGTCCGCCGACGCCCGCTTCGGTGAGACGCGGCACCGGGACCTCAGCAGGTTCACCGTCCGGGCACCCTGCTCACCGCGAGCGTCCGGGGTCTCGCGCGAGATCGACTCCCGCAGCAGCCCGCCACTCAACGCCTCGACCCGGCCGGCCACCGACCTCACCGAGACCACCGCCTGGCTGAGCTCGACCGCCGACATCGACCACGTCGACTCCCCGAGCGCGACATCGAGGATCTCGTCCAGCTGCGCCAGTGCGGCCAGGACCGGGTGCCCCGACCCCGCGTCCACCGCCTCCGCCGCCATACCCCAAGAGTAGGGGTGACCACCGACAACCGCTGTCCTGCAACGGATCCTGTGGACAGCCGCACTCCGACGGACACGACCTGTGGACAACTGCGGCAGGAAGTCAGGGGACCGACGGCTCCACGTCGAACGGCCCGAGCGCGAGCAGGTCACCCACCACGAGCGCCTCGCCGACCCGAGCCACCCCCGGCTCGGGAGGGGTCACGGGGTCCAGTCGGGCCGCAGCGGGTAGGTGGTCTCGCCGTCCGGTCCCGGCTTGGACGCGAGCACCTGGTGCAGCTGCAACCCGTTGGTCTCGAACGCCATCCGCGAGCCGGCCATGTACAGGCCCCACACCTTGGCGGTGGCCTCGCCGACCTCGGCGACGCACTCGTCCCAGTTCTCCACCAGGTTCGCGCACCACGCGGCGAGGGTGCGGGCGTAGTGCAGCCGCAGGTTCTCCTCGTGGTGCACCTCGAACCCGGCGTCGTGCACCTCGCTGATCACCCTCCCGGGAGAGGCGAGCTCGCCGTCGGGGAAGACGTACCGGTCGGTGAACGGCTCGGTGCGGGGCCCGATCCGTCCGTTGGGACCGGGTGATGGTGTGGTTGAGCAGGCGGCCACCGACGCGCAGCCGGCTGCGCAGGAACCGGAAGTACGCCGGGTAGTTGCGCACCCCGATGTGCTCGGTGAGCCCGATCGAGCTGACGGCGTCGAACGCCTCGGCGGGGGCGTCGCGGTAGTCGAGGTGGCGCACCTCGGCCAGGTGCGACAGGCCTTCTCGCTCGATCGCGGCCTGCGCCCAGGTCGCCTGCTCGCGCGACAGCGTGACGCCGAGGGCTCGCACGCCGTGCTCGCGGGCGGCGTGCCGCACCATCCCGCCCCACCCGCAGCCGACGTCGAGCAGCCGCATGCCGGGCTCGAGCGCGAGCTTGCCGGCGACCAGCTCGTACTTGCGCGCCTGCGCCTGCTCGAGCGAGTCGTCCGGGGAGTCGTAGACCGCGCAGGTGTAGGTCATCGACGGGCCGAGCACCTTCTCGTAGAAGGCGTTGCTGACGTCGTAGTGGTGGCTGATCGCCTCGCCCGCGCGCTCGACGCGACCGGCCCGGGCGGCGAGCTGCCGGGCCGCGCGGCGCCAGCGCGGCGGTGCCTCCTGCGGCGGCGGGGGCGGCGGACGGAGGAACCCGCGGCCGTAGCTCGCGGCTGATCGCCGCCACCAGCCGGGCGATCTCGGCGGGCGGCGGGCGGTGCGTGCGCACCGAGCGCAGCGCGCGGAACAGCTCGTACGGGTCGCCGGGGTGCACGCCCTCCAGGACCAGGCCGTCGGTGAGGTACGCCCGGGCCAGGCCGAGGTCGCCCGGCGCGGTGATCACGTACTGCAGCGCCTCGGGCGTGCGGATGTCGAGGGTGATCCCGGTGTCGTCGGAGCCCAGCCGCGAGCCGTCGAAGGCCTTGACCTGCAACGGGATCGGCTCGTCGACGACCGCTCTCACCAGCTCGGCCACGGTGAGCACGCTGCTCGGCGTCGCCGCCGACGGTGCGGGTCAGGCTCGTCATCGTCGTCCCACCACCTTCTCGAACATCCCGGGCAGGCGGTGCTCGGGGTCGTACCTGTCCTTGGCGCGGCGGTAGGTCTCGCCGCCGTACAACCGGTCGAAGGTCTCGCGGTCGTAGTACGCGTCGGAGTAGAGCGACTTGTGGCCGCCCGACGCCGAGACCTGTTCCTCCACGGCCCGGTTCACGTCACCGTCACGCGCACCGGGGGCGATCGGCACCGTGCCCCAGAAGCCCACGTTGACGTACACCTCGGTGGGGTCGAGGGGGTAGAGCGGCCAGGTGCTGGCCGCGGCGCCACCCCGCAGCCGCACCGGGCAGAGCCAGACCGGCGCGACCGGCACCTCGCGCAGGAACCAGCGCAGGAAGTCCGCCGTGCGGTCGAGCGGGATCTCGACGTCCTGCACCACCCGCTCGCGCGCCGGTCGCCCGCGCCAGCGGTCGACCGTGGCCGCCACGTGGTGCCGGTTCTCGAAGCCGACGATCCGGTGGTAGACGTCGCTGCGGCGGTAGCGCCGCGGCCAGAGCCGGCGCACCACCGGGTGCTGCGCCCCGAAGGCGCGCGAGCACCAGAACCAGTCGGTGTCCCAGCGCCACAGGTAGTCGTGCGCGGTGAGGGCGTCGGTCTCGCGCTCGCCCAGCGAGCGGTGGTAGACCTGCTGGCCGGTGTAGTCGCTCGGCGGGCCGGCCGCGCGCGCCTCGGCCAGCGGGGCGTCGCGCCCGAGCACGAGGTACGCCTCGGACGGCCCGACCACGACGCCGTCGAGGTAGTCGACCGGTTCGCCGTCCCAGACCGGGTCGGCGCACAGCGCCCCCACCGCGACGACGAGGTCGTCGAGGTCGTCGAAGCGGACGTTGCGGGTGAGCACCGCCGGCCCCACCGGCCGCAGCTCGATCCGCAGCCGGGTGGCGTAGCCCAGCGCGCCGTAGGAGTTCGGGAACGCGGCGAACAGCTCGGCGTGCTCGCCGTCGGGCCGCGCCGTGACCACCTCGCCGGTGCCGGTGAGGACGTCGAGCTCGAGCACCGACTCGTGCGGCAGTCCGTGCCGGAACGAGGTGGACTCGATGCCGAGGCCGGTGACCGCGCCGCCGAGGGTGATGGTGCGCAGCTGCGGGACGACGAGCGGCGCGAGCCCGTGCGGCAGGGTCGCCGCGACGAGGTCCTCGTAGGTGCACATGCCCTGTACGTCGGCGGTGCGGGCGACCGGGTCGACGTGCAGCACGCCGTCGAGGCCGGACGCGTCGAGACCCGCACCGGTGGCGGCCTGGCGCGGGCGGAACAGGTTGGAGGTGCGCTTGGCGAGCCGCACCGGGCTGCCGGCGCGGCACGGCGGCGAACGAGGCCACCAGCCGGTCGACCGCGGCGGCGTGGGCGAGGTCCGGGGCCACGTCGTGCACGAGCACCATGCGCTCACTCTGCCGCACGGTGCCGACACCGTCACGGGGGTTGCGGCGGGTCAGGCGGTCGTGACCTGCCCGGCGGCGTCCTCGCGCCGGGGCGCCGGCACCTGGCCCTGGCAGCGCGGACCGCGCGAGCAGGGCGGGCAGCTGGTCGGCGGGCACCGGCCGGCTCCACAGGTAGCCCTGGCCCAGGTCGCAGTCGAGCCTCGCGCAGCCACGCGTGCTGGTCGGCCTGCTCGACGCCCTCGGCGACCGTCGACAGCCCGAGCCGGTGGCCCATCGCGATGATCGCCTGCGTGATCGAGGCGTCGTCCTGGCCGCTGGCGACGTGGTCGACGAAGGCCTTGTCGACCTTCAGCACGTCGACGGGCAGCTGGGACAGGTAGGCGAGCGAGCTGTAGCCGGTGCCGAAGTCGTCGATCGCGACGCGGATGCCGTGCTCGCGCAGCGCGGCGAGCCGCGGCGAGGCGGCCGCCAGGTCGGACATCACGACGCTCTCGGTGATCTCGACGACCAGCAGGTGCGGCGGCAGGCCGGTCTCGGCGAGCACCCCGAGCACCTCCTGGACGAAGCCCGGGTGCGCGAGCTGCTGGGCGGCGACGTTGACGGCCATCGTCACCGGACCGCGCGTCTGCAGCGCGACCGCCTGGCGGCACGCCTCGCGCAGCACCCACGACCCCATCCGGACGATGAGCCCGGTCTCCTCGGCCAGCGGGATGAACGCCGCCGGCGGCGACCAGCCCGCGCTCGGGGTGCTGCCAGCGCACGAGCGCCTCGAAGCCGGTGATCCGCGCCGTCGCTGATCGAGACCGTGGGCTGGTAGTGCAGCACCAGCTGCTCCTCGTCCAGCGCGCGGTGCAGCTCCGAGCGCAGCGCGAGCCGCTCGACCGCCTGCGCGTGCATGGCGGGCTCGTACTGCGCGGTGGTCGACCGGCCCGTCGTGCGGCCCGCGCCCTTGGCGTCGTACATCGCGAGGTCGGCGTTGCGCAGCAGCTCCTGCTCGTCGGCCGTACCGCCCCTGGCGGTGGCCACGCCGATGCTGAGCCGCACCGGCACCGACGTCCCGCCGACGGTGACCGGCTCCTCGACGGCCTCCACGAGCCGCGCCGCCACCCGCATCGCGTCCTCGGAGGGCGTGCGGTCGAGCAGCACGGCGAACTCGTCGCCGCCGAGCCGGGCCGCGGTGTCGCCGGGCCGCACGACGTCGGCGATCCGGCGCGCGATGGTCGTCAGCAGCTCGTCGCCGCAGCCGTGGCCCAGGCTGTCGTTGACGGTCTTGAAGTCGTCGACGTCGCAGAACAGGACGGTGACCTCCGCGCCGTCCGCGGCGTAGGAGCCGTCGGGGCCGCGGCCGAGCGCGTGCGCGAGGCGGTCCATGAACAGCTGCCGGTTGGCCAGCCCGGTGAGGTCGTCGTAGAACGCCTGCACGGCCAGCCGCTCCTGCAGCGCGTGCCGGTCGGTGACGTCGCGCAGCGTCAGCACCAGACCGCTCACCGCGGGCTCGTCGAGCAGGTTGGTCAGGCTCCCTTCGAGCACGAGCACCCGGCCGTCGGCGTGACCGACCCGCATCCGCACGGTGCGGCTCTCGCCCGGCCCGAGGCCGGAGAGCTGGGCCACGACGGTCTGCACGTCGTCGTCCAGGACGCGGTCGACCATCGCCGTGCCGAGGACCTCCTCGGCCTCGAGGCCGAGCACGACCCGCGACGACGGGCTGACGTAGGTGGTGAGGCCGCCGGCGTCCAGCACGGTGACCAGCTCGGACCCGTTCTGCACCAACGCCATCAGCCGCTTCTCGCTGGCCTCCAGCGACTCCTGCGCGGTGACCCGCTGCTGGAGGGCCCGGTGCCGCTGCACGAGCCGGCGGAACCAGAGGAACCAGCCGATCGACACCACGACGAGCAGCACCGCGTAGACGAGGTTCGCCTGCCGGTCGATGGCCTCGCTGCGGCCGCGCACGGCGTCCCCGACGGCCGCGCTCGCGGCGACCGCCTCCTCGGCGCGCCCGGCGCGGACGTCGGCGACGCCGGCCCCCAGGGCCGCGACCTCGTCGGCGGGGAGCCCGGCGAGGGCGAGGTCGTCGACCAGCGCCTGCGCCCGGACGGAGACGTTGCGGCAGGTCGCGGCCGTCGGTGCCGGTCGCGGAGCCGAGCACGCCGTGCAGCTCGGCCTGGAGCACCTGCTGCGCGCGGGCGTCGTCGCCGCGGTGGTAGACGGTGTCGAGGAGGGCGAACTCGCCCGTGACCACCAGGACGGTCGCCAGCGCGGTCGCGGCGACGCGGCGCCACGACCTGGCGGGTGTCGTGCTGGTGCGCACGGCCGTCGGCCCTCCTGTCGGTGCCGCCGCCGGTCGAACCGGGACGGCGGTGGTCATCACGTGCAGATCGGTCGGCGGGCCCGCGCCCTTGAGCCCGCGCGCACCGGTCCCCCCGGACGGGCGAGCGCCACCTTCCTCACGCGTCCGTTCTTCCCCCCGACGCCCGGAGTGCGCAGGATGGGTCGCATGCCGACACGTCGCAGCCGCCGCGTCCTGCTCGCCACCGCCGTCTCGGGGACGGCCCTGCTCGCCGGGGCCCTCACCCCGGCCACGGCCGGCGGGCCCGGTCAGGGAGGCCGGTGGCGGCGACCACGGCCGGGGCGGTGAGACGGTGCGGTTCGCCACCTTCAACGCCTCGCTCAACCGGGCCGCGGCGGGCGAGCTCGTGCAGGACCTGTCGACCCGCGACGACGCGCAGGCCGCGACGGTCGCGGAGATCGTGCAGCGCGAGCGTCCGGACGTGCTGCTGCTCAACGAGTTCGACTACGTGCCCGACCACGCGGCCGCCGACCTGTTCCGCACGAACTACCTCGAGGTGTCCCAGCACGGCGCGCGGCCGATCGACTACCCGTACGTGTACGTGGCGCCGTCGAACACCGGCGTGCCGTCCGGCCACGACCTCAACAACGACGGGACGGTCGGCGGCGGCGACGACGCCTTCGGGTTCGGCCTGTTCGAGGGCCAGTACGGGATGGCGGTGTTCTCGCGGTACCCGATCGTCACCGACAGGGTGCGCACCTTCCAGCACTTCCGCTGGGCCGACATGCCCGGTGCCCTGCTGCCGGACGACCCCGCCACCCCCGCGCCCGCCGACTGGTACTCGGCGGACGAGCTCGAGGACGTCCGGCTGTCGAGCAAGTCGCACTGGGACGTGCCGGTCCGGATCGGTGCGAACCACCGGGGCCAGGGCGGCCGCACGGTGCACTTCCTCGTCTCGCACCCGACGCCCCCCACCTTCGACGGCGCCGAGGACCGCAACGGCACCCGCAACCACGACGAGATCCGGTTCTGGGCCGACTACGTCTCCGGCGGCCGCGACGCCCGCTACGTGTACGACGACGAGGGCCGGCGCGGCGGGCTCCAGCGAGGCGCCTCGTTCGTGATCGCGGGCGACCAGAACAGCGACCCGGTGGACGGCGACTCGGTGCCGGGCGCGATCCAGCAGCTGCTCGAGCACCCCCGGATCACCGACCCGAGGCCGGCGTCGAGCGGCGCCAAGGAGGCGTCCGCGCTGCAGGGGGGCGCCAACCTCGTGCACGAGGGCAACCCGCGCTACGACACCGCCGACTTCGCGGACACCCAGCCCGGCAACCTGCGGGCCGACTACGTGCTGCCCTCCACCGACCTGGAGGTGGTCGGCGCCGGCGTGTTCTGGCCCGTGCAGGCGAACCCCCTGTCGCGCCTCACCGGCACCTTCCCGTTCCCGTCGTCGGACCACCGCTCGGTGTGGGTCGACGTCCGGGTCGGGGGTCGCTGAGCGGCCGGTCGCGGGCGACCGATGAGATCCGGCGGCGCCGGCGGTCACCCCTGAGGACGGCCGTCGACCTCTGGAGGACCACCATGACCACCCGCTACGTGCTGGTGCCCGGCGCGGGCTCGGACTCCTGGTACTGGTACCGCGTCGTGCCGCTCCTCGAGGCGCGCGGGCACGAGGTGGTGGCCGTCGACCTGCCGTGCGAGGACCCTGCGGCCGGGCTGACCGACTACGCCGACGTGGTGTCCGCCGCGATGGGGGACCACCCGTCGGTCGTGGTCGTCGCGCAGTCGATGGGTGCGCTGTCGGCGCCGATCGCCTGCGCCCGGCGTCCGGTCGACCTGCTCGTGCTCGTCGCGCCGATGGTGCCGGTGCCGGGGGAGTCGGGCAGCGACTGGTGGGGCGCCGTCGGCCAGCACGAGGCGGCGGCCGCGCTCGCCGCGGAGCAGGGACGCCCGGCGGAGTTCGACCCCGAGGCGCTGTTCTGGCACGACGTGCCGGCCGACGTCGCCGCCGCCGGCCACGAGCACGACCTCGACGAGTCCAGCCGGGCGTTCGGCGAGCCGTGGCCGCTGACGGCCTGGCCCGACGTGCCGACCCGTGTGGTGGCCTGCCGCGACGACCGCCTGCTCCCGATCGACCTGGTGCGCCGGTACACCCGCGACCGGCTGGGCATCGCGCCGGACGAGATGTCGGGCGGGCACCTGCCCGCCCTGGCCCACCCCGAGGAGCTGGTCGACCTGCTGGAGTGGCTGCGCTGGCAGGAAGCCCCTGGGCGTCGTCGGGGGCGGCGGCTAGGGTCCGTGGAGACGTCGGTGGAGGCGTCCGAGCAGGTGCAGGCAGCAGATCCCGCAGGAGGCACGACGATGACCGACCTGGCACCCGCGGGCGAGCTCGCGGTCGAGGAGACCGATCCCCGCGAGGGCGGCCCGGAGCAGCTCGAGGCGTACCGCCGCGAGCTCACCGGCTACTGCTACCGGATGCTCGGCTCGTCCTTCGACGCCGACGACGCCGTGCAGGACGCCATGGTGCGCGCCTGGAAGGCGTGGGACCGGTTCGAGGGCCGCTCGTCGGTGCGCTCGTGGCTGTACCGGATCGCCACCAACGTGTGCCTGACGATGATCGAGCAGTCCGGCCGCCGGGCGATCCCCACCGAGTTCGGCGGGCCGTCCGAGCCCGTGGTCGGGTCGCTGGGCGAGCCGCAGCCCGAGGCCACCTGGGTCACGCCGGTGCCGTCCGACCGGATCGACCTCACCGCCGCCGACCCCGCCGACGTCGCCGTCGCGCGCGACTCCGTGCGGATGGCGTTCGTCGTCGGCGCTGCAGCACCTGCCGGCGCGCCAGCGCGTGGTGCTGATCCTGCGCGAGGTGCTGCGCTGGAAGGCCGACGAGGTCGCCGCCCTGCTCGAGACCACCACGGCCTCGGTCAACAGCGCCCTGCAGCGGGCCCGCGCCACGATGGCCGCCACGGGCCTGGAGGACAAGCCGCTCGACCCGCTCGACGACGACCACGCCGCGCTGCTCACCAGCTACGTCGCGGCGTTCGAGTCCTACGACATGGACGCCCTGGTGAAGCTGCTCGCCGAGGACGCCACCCAGAACATGCCGCCGTTCGCGCTGTGGCTGCAGGGCCCGGACGACATCGCCGCCTGGATGGTCGGGCCCGGTGCGGCCTGCCGCGGGTCGAGGCTGGTGCCGGTCCAGGTCAACGGCCGACCGGGCTACGCGCAGTACAAGCCGGCCGCGAACGGCCGGTACGAGCCGTGGGCGATCCAGTCGCTCGAGGTCTCCGGCGGCAGGATCGTCGGGATGACGTTCTTCCTCGACACCAGCCTGTTCGCCGAGTTCGGCGTCCCCGCCTACCTCGACTGAGCGGTCCGCGAACTCGACCGGAGGCCGCGGCCCCGGTCCGAGGGCGGTCAGGCGTCCTGGCTGCGGCGCACCGACACCAGCGCAGTGGGCTCGCGCCCGGGGTTGTGCAGGTGCAGCACGTCGAGCCCGGCCAGCCACAGCACGTCCCGGGCGACGAACTCCTGCTCCACCCCGGAGCGCAGCGTCAGCCGCACGATGCCGTCTCGGACCACGACGACCGCCCCGCGCCAGTCCACGGGGTCGAACGCGACGGTGGCGCCCGGGGGCAGCTCGGTGACCCGGCGCACGAAGGTGGCCGGCAGCGCGGGGCACACCGCCAGCCGCGCCAGCACCAGGTCACCGTTCACGTGGGTAGGACCGGTGCAGATCGGGTAACTCATCGGTGCCGCCGATCGGCAGCGGGCGCGACGGGTGCGACGATCACCGCGTGAGCCTGCTCCTGTCGCCGCCCGGCGCCGCCCTGCTCGCGGCCGCCGCCGTGGCCGTGGCGGTCGTGCTCCTGGTGCGCACGGTCCGGGCGGGCGCCCGGGGCGGTGCCGTCGCGGTGAGCCGGCTGGCCTGGGCCGCGTTCGTGCTGGTGGTCGTGGCGCTCACGGTCTCGCTCGACCTCGGCGGAGCGGGCGGGGTGAACCTCGTCCCGTTCCGGACGATCCGGCTCCAGCTCGAGGGGCTGAACCCGGTGCTGGCGGCGTGGAACCTGCTCGGCAACCTCGCGCTGCTCGTGCCGTTCGCGGTGCTCTCCCGCGCGGCGTGGGGGTGGCGGGTGCTGACCACGACCGCGGCCGGCGTCGCCCTGTCGGTGGCCGTCGAGGTCGGGCAGCGCTACTCCGGGCGCAGCGCCGACGTCGACGACGTGCTCGTCAACGGGCTCGGCGCCCTGCTCGGCGCGGTGCTGGCGGCCGTCGTCGTCCGGGTGGTGCGACGCCGCGCGCTGCCCGAGGTCGACGCCGAGCCGGAGCCGGCCCTAGCGGCCTGATGCCGAGAAGTGCTGGTAGTCCTTGAGGCTCGACCAGTCCCCGCCCCACTCCCAGCCCTGCGCGGCGAACGACCGGACCACGACGTCACCGCGCACGACCATCCCCGGGCGGTCGTTCGACCGGTCCAGGTAGGACCGGCCCGCGGGCGGCAGCACCGTCGACGACGTGACGTACGGGTTCTGCACCGGGTTGAGGTCGAGCGCCGTCCCGTAGGCGTGCTCGGACCAGCCCGGTGCCGCCCTCGACGGCGCGGCAGTTGTACGCCGAGGTGTTGTTCGCGGCCATCGACGCGTGGTCGTCGCCGCGGTAGGCGTCGACCAGGAGCATCCGCTGCACCGGGAAGCGCGCCGCGTACAGCCGGGCGAACACCTGCGTCGTCGCGGTCGCCGCCGTGCGGTGCACCACGAGCTCGCCGGTGCGCGCCCTGCGGTCGAAGCCGTAGTAGGTGACCTGCACGTAGCGCAGGTCGGCGGTCGCCACCGGGCACCCGGCGCGGTGGCTGTACCGCATCCGCTCCAGCAGGGCGGCGTCGAGGCGCGCGGACCGAGGACGAGAACGCGGGCAGCGTCGGGGTCGCGGCGCACGCCCGCCCCCGCGATGGCCACCATCGCCCCCCACCCGGTGCCGACCACGCGCGACCCGGCGAAGCCGCCGGTGCCGTCGCCGCGGTACAGCAGGAGGCGTCCGTCCGAGCTGCGCGCGTGCAGGTCCGACCGCCGGTCGCCGTCGGCGTCGGCCGACCCGGTCAGCGCGTCCATCGACCCCCAGCCGCTCCCGATGACGCGAGAGGTCGCGAATCCTCCGCGCCCGTCGCCGCGGTTGAGCCAGAGCCGTCCGGTGGAGGTCTCCCGCGACACCACGTCGGTTCCGCCGTCGCCGTCCCAGTCGCCGGCCGAGGTCATCAGGTCGCGGCCCGACCAGCCGCTCCCGACCTGGCGGGCCGTCGCCGAAGCGTCCCGCGCCCGTGCCCGGGTAGAGCCACAGCGCACCGTCGGCCGCCCTCGCGCCGAGCAGGTCGGGCGTCCCGTCCCCGTCCCAGTCGCCTGGCGCGACCAGCTCGCGCGATGCCGCCCCAGCCGGTGCCGACCTGGCGGCCGCTCGACAGCGTGCCGTCCCCGCGGCCGGGCCAGAACCACAGGCCACCGGTGGCGCGGTGCGCGGGCCATCACGTCCGCCGTGCCGTTGCCGTCCCAGTCGCCGACCACGCGGACCAGGTCGTAGGCACCCCACCCGGGGCCGAGCCGGGCGGCCCTGCTCGAGGTTCCCTGGCGCCGTCGCCCGCGTAGCGGTACAGGCTGCCCGGACGAGCTGAGGGCGAGCACGTCCGAGCGGCCGTCGCCGGTGAGGTCGAGCGGCGCCCGCGCAGGCAGGGTCGCCGCCGCGGCCGGTGCGGACGGCGTTCCCACCGCCGCCACCACGGTGCCCGCGCCGAGCGCGAGGGCGAGCAGGGCGGTGAGCAGGCGCGGGGTCCTCATGGTGCCCATCATGCTGTGCGCACCACCTCGACGGTCACCTCAACGGGACGAACAGGTAGCGGCCGAACCGCTCGACCCGCGGCCCGTCGGGGCCGCCGGTGCGGGTGACGCGCAGCATCCGGCCGTCCACCGGGATCACCATCACGCCGCCCACGGCGAGCTGGTCGACCAGCTGCCGGGGCAGCCGGCGGGGGGACGCCGACACCAGCACCCGGTCGAACGGCGCCTCGTCCGGACGTCCGAGCACGCCGTCCTGCGCCTGCTCGAGCCGCGCCCACGGCACGTCCGCCGCCGCGAGGTTCCCGCGCCCCAGGCGGTCAGCTCGGGCTCGAGCTCGACCCCGAGCACCGAGCCCGTGGGCCCGACGAGGTACGCGAGCAGCGCGGTGGTCCAGCCCGACCCCGCGCCCACGTCGAGCACCCGCAGTCCCGGACGCACGTCGAGCAGCTCGAGCATGTCGACCACGGTGCGCGGCTGGGAGCTGGTCTGGCCGTGCCCGATCTGCAGCGGGCGGTCGGCGCCGGCGCGGCCGCGCTGCTCCTCGGGCAGGAAGTGCTCGCGCGGCGCCAGCCGCAGCGCGGACGTCGATCGCCGTCCGCCGCGCGTCCTGGTCCGGTCCGTGCGCGGGCACGGAACCCAGTGTCCCGCTCCGGCGCCGGACGGGCACCCTGTCGGCATGGACCGATCCGAACTCCCTCTCGACGTGTCCGCGCTCGCCGCCCAGCCCGAGCTGACGACGCCGCGGCTGCGGCTGGTGCAGCACGGCCCGGAGCACCTCGACCACGCGTGGGAGGGCCTCCAGGACGCCGAGGGCATCCGCCACACCGGGACGCACACCGTGTTCACCCGGGAGGCGGTGCTCGCGTTCCTCACCCGGCTGCCGGGCGCCGACGACCGCGCCGACTGGGCGGTGCTGCGGGCCGACGACGGCGCGTACCTCGGCGAGGTGGTGCTCAACGACCTCGACCCGGACAACCGCTCGATGGGTTTCCGGATCGCCCTCGTCGGGCCGCACGTACGGGGGCGTGGCTACGGCACCGAGGCGACGCGAGCCGTGGTCGCCTTCGGGCTGGACGTGGTGGGTCTGCACCGGATCGAGCTCGAGGTCCACGCCAGCAACCCGGCGGGGCAGCGCACCTACGAGAAGGCCGGGTTCGTCCGCGAGGGCGTGCGCCGCGACGCCCTGCGCTGGGACGGCCGGTACGA
The DNA here is from genome assembly GCA_963750285.1 of uncultured Actinomycetota bacterium. Taxonomy (GTDB): domain Bacteria; phylum Actinomycetota; class Actinomycetes; order Actinomycetales; family CAWJMD01; genus JBBQSN01. The sequence continues at coordinate 254,825 of CAVVQA010000006.1, forward strand.
GGACGTCTGGACGATGTCGGTGCTGGCGTCCGACCCGCGCCCGGCCTGACCGGCGGCCCCGTTGGCGTTCGAGAGTTAGGCAAGGCTAACCTGGCGCCTCCCGAGCCTCTGGAGGACAGCGTGGCCGCGCAGACCGATTCGGTGGACGCCACCCCTGCCGTCGAGCCGTGGCGTGCGTTCGCCGTGCAGGTGCGTGCCGTGCGGCGGCTCAGCCCGTCGTTCGTGCGGGTGACCTTCACCGGCGTCGACCTGGACCGGTTCGCCGACCCGGGCCTGGACCAGCGGATCAAGCTCGTGCTGCCCGTCGAGGGGCGCGACGGCTTCGAGGGCGTCCCGCTGGAGCTCGGCTGGGCCGGCATCTACGACCTGCCCGACGACGTGCGCCCGAGCGTGCGCACGTACACGACCCGGGCGGTCCGTCCGCTGCTGCGCGAGGTCGACGTCGACATGGTGCTGCACGGCGACGGCGGGCCCGCCTCGCGGTTCGCCGGCTCGGCCGCCCCCGGCGACGTGGCCGCCCTGCTGGGGCCGGACGCCGGCTTCGACGGCGACCCCGGCGGCCTGGAGTTCCGCGCCCCGGCCGGCACCGCGGTGCTGCTCGTCGCCGACGAGACGGCCGTCCCGGCGGCGCTGCGGATCCTCGAGGAGCTGCCCCGCGACACCACCGGCGAGGCCGTCCTGGAGGTGCCGGAGCACGGTGACCGGCTCGACGTCGACGGCCCGCCGGGGTGCAGGTGACGTGGCTGGCGCGCAGCGGGTCCGGAGCGCCCGGCGCCCTGCTGCAGCCCGCCGTCGTCGACGCGCTCGCCCGCACCTGGCCGCAGCTGATCGGCGGGCCCGGCGCCGGGGCGGAGGAGCTGGCGGCCCCGGAGGGGGACGACCTGCTCTGGGAGGTCGCCGCCAGCGACACCTCGACCGGGCTCTACGCCTGGATGGCCGGCGAGGCCGGTGCCATCACCGGGTTGCGGCGCTACCTCGTCCGCGACCTCGGGGTGCCGCGCGGCTCGGTGTCGTTCATGGGGTACTGGAAGCTGGGGCGCTCGGCCGTCGGCTGAGCGACCGCTCAGTCCGGCGAGAACCCGCCGAACCGCTGGTCGACCTGCTGGCCGTCGCCCGGCGCCTGACCGCCCCCGGGCGCCGCCGGCCGGTGCTGGCCGCTGTGCTCCGGCCCCCCGACCCGCTCGCGACGTCGGCGCCGCTCCAGCACCACGCCGACCACCGCCGCCACGACGACGAGCACGAACGCCCACCCGATCCGAGTCGATCCGCGGCCTCCCCGTTCGTCGGCCCCGCAGCGGGTCCGTGCACGAGGGAGACGGGCCGCGGTGCCTGCCGGGTTCAGTCGCCTGCTGACCGCTGTGCTCCGGACCTCCGACCCGCTCGCGGCGCCGGCGTCGCTCGAGCACCACCCCGACCACCGCCGCCACGACGACGAGCACGAACGCCCACCCGATCCAGTCCATCCCGGCCTCCCCGTCCAGCGGCCCGCAGCGGGTCCGTCACCAGGGAGACGGGCCGCGCGCCCGACGGGTTCGGTCTCCAGGACCCAGGTCCGGCGGCGGGTCGCGTCCCAGCGGCGGACGGCGGCGACGGACCCGCTGACCTCGGGCACCGGGCCGAGCGCGGCCACGGCGGCCGACAGGTCGGCGACCGGCAGGTTCCGGGCCAGGGTCACGTGCGGTGTCCAGGTGCCCGGTGCGAGGTGCGGCGCGGACGGGTCGCAGGCCGGCTCGGCGTCCAGCACGGCGTGCACGCGGGCGTGCAGGGCGAGCAGGGGCGCGGACGGGACGACGGCGCGGGCCAGCACGCACCGGCGGTGGGCGAAGACGAGCAGGCCGCCGAGCCGGACGGGCGGCAGGTCGCGCACGGCGGCCGCGAGCGCGTCGTCGAGGGCGTCCGGGATCACCGCCCGCACCGCCAGCGTCACGTGCGGGGCGTTGCTCTCCCCGCTGTGCCGGGCCTGGCTGGGCAGGCCGGCCGCGGCCAGCAGCAGCCCACTGCCCGCGGACGGCGGCGTCGGTCGCGGGGTCGAGCAGCAGCTCGACCGACTGGACCGGTCCGCCCACGGCGCTCAGGAGCCGGCGGCGGCGCGGGCGGCGGCCTTGACCTGCTTCTTGGTGTCGCGCACCTTCAGCCGCGACGCGTCGTCGACGACGTCGGCGATCGAGCGGTAACCGTCCAGGCCGTAGTCGCCCGCCGCGAGCTCCCAGCCCTCGGGCCGCACGCCCATCCGCTTGCCGAGCAGCGCGGTGAAGATCTTCGCCTTCTGCGCGCCGAAGCCCGGGAGCCCCGACATCCGCCGGACGACCTCGCCGCCCGTGGCGGCATCGGCCCAGACCGCCTCGGCCGACCCGTCGTAGCGCTCGACGAGCGCCTGGCACATCGCCTGAGTGCGCTCGGCCATCGCACCCGGGAACCGGTGCAGCGCAGGCGGTGTCCGGAAGATCTCGAGCATCTCGGCCGGGTCGTGCGCGGCGATCTGCGCGGCGTCGAGCCGCTCGACCCCGAGCCGGTCGGCCAGCACACGTGGCGAGGTGAACGCCTTCTCCATCGGGATCTGCTGGTCCAGGAGCATGCCGAGGAGCAGGGCGAGCGGGTCGCGCTCGAGCAGGGAGTTGGCCTCCGGCGTGGAGGCGAGGTGCAGCGCCATGGGTCACAGTCTCGTACGAGGGCGCGGCGCTGGGTAGCGTCGGGCCATGGCGGACGGACGGACGACGCGGCTCGACCTCGCCGACGCGACCCTGCGGGAGTGGGACGCGACCGTCGTGCACAGCGGTCCCGAGGACGGGATCGTGCTCGACCGGTCGGCCTTCTACCCCGGCGGCGGCGGCCAGCCGCCCGACCACGGCGTGCTGCTGTGGGGAGGGGTGCAGACCCGCGTGGTGGGGACCCGCAAGGCGGGCGACCTGTACCTGCTGGTCGCGGAGGGCGACCCGGTGCCGCCGGCCGGCACCACGGTGCGGGGAGCCGTCGAGGACGCCCGGCGCACGTCGCTGATGCGCACCCACTCCGGCCTGCACCTGCTGTCCGGCGTGGTGTTCCGCGACTTCGGCGCGCTGGTCACCGGCGGCAACATGGAGCCCGGCACGGCGCGGATGGACTTCAACCTCCCCGAGGTCCCCGAGGGCTTCAAGGCCACGATCGAGGAGGCGTGCGCCCGCGAGGTCGCCGCCGACCGCGCGATCCTGGTGAGCGAGCTCCCGCGCGAGCAGGCGTTCGCGATCCCCGACATCATCCGGACGGCGACCAACCTCGTCCCGGACGACGTGGAGGTCGTGCGCATCGTCGACATCACCGGCCTCGACGTGCAGGCCGACGGCGGCACCCACGTCGCCTCGACGGCGCAGATCGGCCGGATCGAGGTGGCCAAGATCGAGAACAAGGGCAAGGGCTTCCGCCGCGTGCGGATCCGGATCGCCGACTGAGCCCTACCGCTCCGCTCTACTCCGGGGTGTTCCCGGAGTCGCGGCCGAGCAGGTACGGGGTGGTGACGCCGTCGTACACCAGGTGCGTCACCAGCCCCTCCCGGGCGTGGAGCAGGTTGTGGCAGTGGTCCATCCAGATCCCGGGGTTGTCGGCGACGAACGCGATCTCGACCGTCTCGCCGTCGCGCACGTCGAGCGAGTCGAACCACCACGGGCTCCCGGACGCCGCGACGCCGTCGCGCGACAGCACCACCGCGTGGTGGCCGTGCAGGTGCATCGGGTGCGTCTGACCGCTGCCGTTGTGGATCGTCACGCGGACGACGTCGCCCTCGCTGACGACGAACATCGGCATGTCCGGGTACAGCTCGCCGTTCACGCTCCACCAGTAGCCGGGTCGCCCGTCCAGGAACCCGGGGCGGCGCCCCACGTCGTAGCGGAACTCGCGGTCGGCGGCGTCGGGGTCGAGCCCGAGATCGGCGGGCGCGCCGTACGAGAGCAGGTCGACCTCGTCGTCGGGCTGGGGCACCTCGTCCGAGCTGCTGCCCTCCGGACCGATCGAGAGGCCGACGCCCGCGAGCATCTGGACCCGCACCGCCGAGCCGTCCTCGGGGACGGCGACCTCGAGGTCGACCCGCCCGCCTGCGGGGACGCCCACGGCCCGGTCGGGGACCTCGGTCGGCTCGTTCACGTCGACGCCGTCGACGGCCCGGACCAGGTACGGCACGTCGGCCCACACGGTCTGAGGACCGTTGTCGGAGTTGACCACCCGCACCCTGACCCGCGTCCCCGGCTCGGCCTCGACCTCGCGGACGCCGTCGACGCCGTCGACGGTCTGGACGCTCTCGTACAGGTGGGAGACCGCGACGACGTCGAGCACGTCCGGCTCCGGGGCGGCGGGGTGGATCAGCACCGCGCCGAGCAACCCGCCGGACACCTGCGGGTTCGACTGCTGGTGCGAGTGGTACCAGTACGTCCCGGCGTCCGGCGCGATCCAGCGGTAGACGTGGTCCTCGCCGGCACCGACGGCGTCCTGCGTCACGCCCGCGACCCCGTCCTGCGCGTTCGGCACGTCGATGCCGTGCCAGTGCAGGGCGACGCCGTCGGCGACGTCCTCGTTGTGCAGACGCACCTCGACGAGGTCGCCGACGGTGGCCTCGATCAGCGGACCGGGGGTGGTGCCGTTGAGCGAGTAGCCCCGCACCGTGCGGCCGGACGCGAGCGTGACCTCGCCCTGCCGTGCCGCCAGCTCGACCACCACGTCGGCGGTCCCCTCGACCGTCCCGCCGAGGTCGTCGACCGAGACGGCGTCGGCGTCCCCGGCGGCACCGTGGCCGGCCGCGTGGGCGTCGGCGTGCTCGCCCCCGGGCCCGCCGCCGTGGTCGTGGACGCCCATGTCCATCACCGAGTAGGTGCCGGGCAGGCGGGAGTCCCACCACAGCCACCCGAGCGGTCCGAGCACCGCGACCGTCAGGGCGAGACCGATCCCGAGCCGGACCCGCTCCTTGCGCGTCACCGGGAGACGGCGACCTCGGGCGCGGCGGTGGCTGCTGCCGGCACGGCCTTCGCGGCGCGGCCGGCGTAGAGGGCGCAGGCGAACAGCGCGAGGGCGTTGAGGCCGTGCAGGAGCCCGGCGTACGGCGTGGCGTGCCCGGCGATGCCGAGGACGACCTGCAGGGCCGTCAGGCCGAGGACGATCGCCGCCCACCGGATCCCGCCCTGCACCTTGGCGAAGAAGCTGACCACCAGGAGCGCGATCGCGATCGCGGGGATGAGCATCATGCCGACCATGCCGTGCAGCATGAAGCCGATGGCGCCGGTGAACTCCGGCGGCTCCTCGGAGGTGAGCACCGACTCGGTGAGCGAGTTGCCGTCGGCGACCCAGTTGTAGAGGCCGGCCACGGCGAAGACCATGACGGCCGCCTGGATCGCGACGAGGCCGGCGACGAGATGGGCGAGGACCTTGTAGGTAGCGCGCATGGCGGCCATGGTGGACCGCCCCGGAGTCGGCCGGCATCGCCTTTTCGGGCGGCTCGGTCCGGATCGGGTAGCCCGATCTGACTAGTCCTGCAGGGCGTAGCCGACGAACCGGGCACGAGGGGTGCGGGCAGGCGGTGTCGGACCCACCGGGCAGGATGACCTCCGTGAGCGAGCGGAGCGAGCGAGCCAGAGGGCGCAGGCACCTGGGAGCGGCGAGGGACGAGCCGTGACCACGGTCGTCTTCGTCCACGCCCATCCCGACGACGAGGCCAGCCAGACCTCGGGGTCGATGGCGCGCGCCGCGTCGGAGGGGCACCGCGTGGTCGTCGTGTTCGCCACCGACGGCGACCACGGCGAGGCGCCCGCCGACCTCGCGCCCGGCGAGACCGTCGTGCAGCGCCGTCGCGCCGAGGCCGAGACGTCCGCCCGTGCCACCGGCACCGCCCGCGTGGCCTGGCTGGGGTACGCCGACTCCGGGATGACCGGCTGGGAGCAGAACGACCACGAGGCCGCCTTCCACGGCGCCGACCTCGACGACGCGGCCCGCCGGCTGGTGGCCGTGCTCGACGAGGAGGACGCCGACGTCGTCGTCGGGTACGACTGGCACGGCGGGTACGGCCACCCCGACCACGTCAAGGTGCACCACGTCGTCCACCGCGCGGCCGATCTGGCGGCCCGCAGGCCGCGGCTGCTCGAGTCGACGATGAACCGCGACGCGATCCGCCGGGCCTTCGAGCAGGCGAGGGCGGCCGGCGAGGCCGACAGGACTGGGACCCCGACGCGCCCGCCGACGACGGCAACCCCATCGGCAGCCCCGAGGCCGAGATCCACTGGCAGGTCGACGTGTCGGCGCAGCTGCCGCAGCGCCGCGCCGCGCTGGAGGCGCACGCCAGCCAGACCACCGACGTCGGCCAGATGCTGTCCATGCCGGAGGAGGCGTTCGCGATGTTCTTCGGCACCGAGCACTACGTCGAGCCCGGACGGCCGCCCGGCATGCGTCGGGCCTGGTTCCTCGAGGAGGACCAGCGGTGAGCGACGGGAGCGCCGGCGAGGTGCTGCGCACCCTGGCGGACGTGATCGACCGGCAGGACTGGGACGGCGTCGCGGCCCTGCTGGCACCGGGGTTCACCGCCCGTCTCGTCCACACCGGCGAGACGTTCGACGCCGCCGGCTACGTGCGCCTCAACCGCGAGTACCCGGGGTCGTGGGCGTTCGGTCTGGAGGACGTCGTGGCCGCCGACGGCCGCGCTGCCGGGCGGGCGAGGGTGAGCGACGGGGACCGGACGTTCCACGTCGCGGTGTTCCTCACGCTGGACGAGGGGCACGTCGGCGAGCTGGTCGAGGTGTGGGCCGACGACGCCGCCGAGGTCCCGGATCACCGCCCGTCCACCTGAGCGGGCTACGGTCGGGGCATGCCGGACCGCATCGACCAGAACCCGCGCGTCGGGGTCTACATCGACTTCGACAACGTCGTGATCTCCCGCTACGACCAGGTGCACGGCGGGCGTCGCGACGCCTGGCGGAACGACCGCGTGAAGGAGCTGAGCGCGCGGCCCGACCCCGATCCCGACATCGCCGCCCGCCTCGTGCGCGCACAGGTCGACGTCGGCGCGCTGCTCGACTACGCCGCCTCCTACGGCCGGGTGGCCTTCGCCCGGGCGTACGCGGACTGGTCGATCCCGGTGAACGCCTCGTACCAGCGCCAGCTGGTCGACCGCGCCGTCGACCTCACCCAGCTGTTCCCCGTCAGCGGGACGAAGAACGGCGCCGACATCCGGCTCTCGGTCGACGCCATCGACGACCTGATGCGCTACGAGGACATCACCCACGTCGTGCTGGTGGCCGGCGACTCGGACTACATCGCGCTGGCGCAGCGGTGCAAGCAGCTCGGACGGTACGTCGTCGGCATCGGCGTGAGCGGGTCGACGAGCCGTGCGCTGGTGGCGGCCTGCGACGAGTTCACCTCCTACGACGACGTCCCCGGCGTCCCGGAGGTCGCCGAGCCGCCGCCGGCCGAGGCGACGACCACGGAGCAGACGGCCCCGCCGACCAAGGCCGCGGCGAAGAAGGCGGCCGCGAAGAAGGCCGCCGCCGAGGCGACGACCCCTGCGAAGACGACGGCCACGAAGACGCCGTCGAAGAGGTCGGCGGCCAAGGGTGCCGCGAAGGACGACGCCGCCAAGAGCGGCCCGCAACCGTTGTGGGACTTCGGGGACGAGCGCCAGCAGTCGGCGACCTCGTTGCTCGTCCGCGCGCTCGACCTCGCCTCCGGGCCAGGCGGCCGACGCCAGCGGCTGGTTGTTCGGTGGCGGGCTGAAGAGCCTGATGCAGCGCATGGACCCGGAGTTCAAGGAGAAGTCGCTGGGGTTCAAGACGTTCACCGCGTTCGTCGAGTCGCGCAGCGACCTGGTCGAGTCGCGGATCGACAACGGCGGTCAGCTGAGGCTGCGCCTGCGGGCCTGACCACGGCTGACCCGGTGACACCCGGGTCGGCGCCGCCGTCAGGCGCGGACGTACCGCAGCACCGCCTCCACCTGCTGCTCGGCGTCGTCGCACGGTTGTCGACGAGCAGCCGCTCGTCGGTGAACGGCTCCCACGGGGCGGCGCGCGACGGCGTCCCAGGCGGGAGGCACGTGGCCGGGCCAGTCACCCGTCCGTCCCTCGACCCGGCGGCGGTGCTCGGCGGCGTCGCCGCACACCACCTCGACGAACCTCAGGCGCGCGCCGGTGGTGGCCGCGAGCCGGCGCCAGCCCTCGCGGGCGATCTCGACCGCGTTGACGGCGTCGACGACCACGTCGCGTCCGGGGACCAGCTGGTCGTGCGCCACCTGCGCCGCCACGACGTAGCCGACCGGGCTCCCACCCACCGGTGCCAGCGTCGCCGTGACCGCCGACTCGATCGAGTCGATCCTGACGAAGCAGGCGCCCAGCCGGTCGGCGACCGCGCGCGACACCGTGGTCTTGCCCGAGCCGGGGAGCCCCGCGAACACCACGAGCCGTGCCGTCACGCGCGGCCCGTCCACTCCAGCACGTCGTCGACGTCCCAGGTGGTGAGGATCCGGTCCCACGGCACCCCGAGCCGCTCGGCGCGCTCGGCGCCGTAGGCCTTCATCTCGAGCTGGCCGGGGGCGTGCGCGTCGGAGTCGATCGTGAAGGTGCAGCCGATCTCCAGCGCGAGCAGCACCAGCTCGTCGGGCGGGTCGCACCGCTCCGGCCGGGAGTTGATCTCCACCGCGGTGCCGTGCTCGGCGCAGGCCTCGAACACCGCGCGGGCGTCGAACTGGCTCTCCGGCCGCTTTCCGCGGCCGCCGGTCACCAGCCGTCCGGTGCAGTGGCCGAGCACGTCGACGCGCGGGTTGCGCACCGCGTTGACCATCCGCCGGGTCATCGCGCTCCTCTCCATCTTCAGCTTGGAGTGCACGCTGGCGGTGACGACGTCGAGCCGGTCGAGCATCTCCTCGGTCTGGTCGAGCGACCCGTCGTCGAGGATGTCGACCTCGATCCCCTTGAGCAGCCGGAACCGGCCCTCGACCCGGGCGTTGAGCCGGTCGACCAGCGCGAGCTGCTTCTTCAGCCGGGCCGCCGACAACCCGTTCGCGATCGTCAGCCGCGGCGAGTGGTCGGTGAGGGCGGTCCAGCTCTGGCCGACCTCCATCGCCGTCACCAGCATCTCCTCGACGGGCGAGCCGCCGTCGCTCCAGTCCGAGTGCATGTGCAGGTCGCCCTGGATCGCGGCGAACAGCTCCTCGCCGCCCTCCACCAGCGGCCCCTGGGCGTCCTGCAGCTCGGCCAGCTTCGTGGGGACCCGCCCGGCGACCGCCTGCTCCACGACGCCGGCCGTCGAGCGGCCGATGCCGGCCAGGTCGGTCAGCGACTTCCGCTCGGCCCGAGAGCGGATGTCGTCGGCGGGCAGCTTGGCCAGCGTCGCGCACGCCTTGCGGTACGCCTCGACCTTGTAGGTGCTCTCCCGCGCCCGCTCGAGCAGGAACCCGATCCGGCGCAGCGCGGCCAGCGGCGGGACGGGAGCCTCCAGCGGCTCGAGCGCGTGCACCCGCCCACCCTGCCACGAACCGTGGCGTCAACAGGTGTTGACGATCTCGGAGACGTCAACGTATGTTGACGGACGTGGAGGTGCACGAGCTGATGACCCTGGTGCAGAACGCTGCTGACGACGACCCCTGGTCGGGCCTGCGGGCCGCGGCCCTGCTGCGGACCGAGGCCGACCGCCTGGAGGCCGTGCAGGTGCGGCGCGCGCGGGTCCGCGGCCTGAGCTGGGCGGAGATCGCCACCCAGCTCGGCGTCAGCCGGCAGGCCGTCCACCGCAAGTACCGCGAGTCCCGCGGCCGTCGCTGAGCCGAGCTGACGAGGACCGAGCACCGATGAGAAGGGGGCTGCCCACGGTGCCGAGACGCCGTACCGGGTCCGCCGTCGCCGACCTGCGCCGGTTCGCCGAGCGGCTGCCCGAGGTGGAGTCCGGCACCACCTGGGACGCCGAGGCCTACCTGGTGCGCGGCAAGGCGTTCGTCGTCTTCCGGACCCCACGACCCGACGCCCTGGACGACGACGGTGAGCGGCTCACCGACGTGATCGTGCTGTCCACTCCCGACCTGGAGACGAAGGAGGCGCTGGTCGCGCGACGGGTCGACGCCGTTCTTCACCACGCCGCACTTCGACCGCTACAAGGGCGTCCTCGTGCGCGCGTCGCACCTGCACCTGCTCGAGCCGGACGAGCTGGAGGAGGTCGTGGTCGAGGCCTGGCTCGCCCGTGCGCCGAAGCGGGTGGCGTCCGCGTACCTCTCCGATCGGGGCGTGGACCGGGCGTAGTCGTCCGGCGCCTACCCTTGACCGGTGCCCGACCCGTCCCTCGACCCGCAGCCGGTCCCCGTCCCCCTCGTCGACGGACGGATCGCGCCGGACGACCTCGCGCACGCGCTCGCCGTCCTGGCCCGGGTCGAGGAGCTCCCGCCGGAGCACCCGGACGCCGCGACCGTGCGCCGCGGCACCGCGAGCATCTACAAGACCTACAAGCGCAACCGTCGCGACGAGCGCAGGACCGCCCTGCGCGAGGCCGACGCCGCCGTGGTGGCCGCTACCGCGACCGGCTCCCCGCAGCGGATCGACGACGAGACGGCCGGGATCGCGCTGGTGTCGACGGTGCGGGGTGCCTCGGCGGGGGAGTACCTGCAGCCACGGCCCTGCTACATCTGCAAGCAGCCGTACACGGTGGTCGACGCGTTCTACCACCAGCTCTGCCCGAGCTGCGCGGCGATCAACCACGAGAAGCGCGATGCCAGAACCGATCTCACACGGACGCCGCGCGCTGCTGACCGGTGGCCGGGCGAAGATCGGCATGTACATCGCGCTGCGCCTCCTGCGCGACGGCGCGCACACCACCATCACCACCCGCTTCCCGCGCGACGCCGCTCGGCGGTTCTCCCAGGTGGAGGACAGCGCCGACTGGATCGACCGGCTGCACATCGTGGGGATCGACCTGCGCGACCCCGCCCAGGTGGTGGCGCTGGCCGACTCGGTGGCCGCTGCCGGCCCCCTCGACGTGCTGATCAACAACGCGGCGCAGACCGTCCGCCGCTCGCCCGGCGCCTACGCGCCGCTCGTCGCCGCCGAGTCCGAGCCGCTGCCGTCCGGCCGGCTCCCGGAGATCCTCACCTTCGACCGGATCAGCGAGGCGCACCCGGCCGCGCTGGCCGGCTCGCTGTCCGAGCACCCGGTGCCGCACCTGCCGGAGACGTTGTCCGGCAACGAGATCAGCCGCATGTCGCTCATGGCCGGGCATGCCTCTCTCGAGCGGCACCACGCCGGTACCGCGATCGACGCCGGCGGCCTGCTGCCCGACGTCACGTCGGCGAACTCGTGGACGCAGGTGGTCGACCAGGTCGACCCGATGGAGCTGCTCGAGGTGCAGCTGTGCAACCAGACGGCGCCGTTCATCCTGATCAGCCGGCTGCGGGCCTCGATGGCGGCCAGCCCGCACCGGCGCACCTACGTCGTGAACGTGTCGGCGATGGAGGGCGTCTTCGGCCGCGGCTACAAGGGTCCTGGCCACCCGCACACCAACATGGCCAAGGCCGCGCTCAACATGCTCACCCGCACCAGCGCCGCCGAGATGCTGCAGACCGACGGCATCCTGATGACGGCGGTCGACACCGGGTGGATCACCGACGAGCGGCCGCACGTCACCAAGGTGCGGCTGGCGGAGGAGGGCTTCCACGCCCCGCTCGACCTGGTCGACGGCGCCGCCCGGGTCTACGACCCGATCGTGCAGGGCGAGCGCGGCAACGACCTGCACGGCGTGTTCCTCAAGGACTTCGAGCCGTCCCGCTGGTGACGCCCCGCTCCGCGGGGGTCAGAGCTCGAGGTCTCCCTCGACGCAGGTGACCGTCGCCCCACCGACCCAGACCGTGCCGTCCTGCGTCGCGCTCGACGTGCACGCGCCCCGCCCGCCCGATCGCCGTCCCCTGGCTGGCGACGTAGCGGTCGGGCAGCCGGCCCGACGACGTGAGCCACTGCGCCACGGACGCGTTCAGGCTCCCGGTGACGGGGTCCTCGACCGTGGCGCCCTCCACGCCGAAGAACGCGCGCACCTCGACCGCGCACGGCGACCCCTGCGGGTGCAGCCCGACGACGCCGATGTCGAGGTCGCCCACCGGTCCCGGCCGCACCGCCAGCGCGGCCGCGGCGTCGGCGAGGAGCACCGCCACCCAGCCCGGCCCGTTGTCGACCCACTGCGCCTCGACCACCTCGTCGCGCGCCACCCGCAGCGCGTCGAGCACCGGGCGCAGGTCGTCCTCGTCGACGGGGCCGGACCGCACCAGCGGCGGCGCGGCGAAGGCGAGCCCGGCGTCGGTGCGTCGCACCCGCACCAGGCCGGCGCCGCACTCCTGGACCAGGACCGCGTCGTCGCAGTCGTTCTCGGACAGCCACGCGTGGCAGCTGCCGAGCGTGGGGTGGCCGGCGAACGGCAGCTCGGTGGTCGGGGTGAAGATGCGGACCCGGTAGTGGGCGCCTCCTGCGTCGGCGGCAGCAGGAAGGTGGTCTCCGACAGGTTGGTCCAGGTGGCGAAAGCCTGCATCTGCTCGGTGGTCAGGTCGTCGGCGTCGAGCACCACGGCGAGCGGGTTGCCCCGGTAGGCGCTCTCGCCGAAGACGTCCACCTGCCGGAACCGGCGTCTCACAGCGCCGACACCTGCTTCTGCAGCTCGATCACGCAGAGCACCACGAAGAGCAGCCCGGCCGCCACCAGCAGCACGTTGCTGAGCCAGCCGTTGCGCCACTCCTTCGGCGTCCGCGAGGTGTTGAGCAGCCACACCAGCGTCAGCGCGAGGAACGGCATGAAGAACGCGCCGAGCGCGCCGTAGGCGATGACCAGGGCGAACGGCCGGTCCACCAGCAGCAGGAGCATGGGCGGGAAGGTGAGCCAGAGCGCGTACGCGCGGAACGCGGGCGACCGCTCCGCGCGGACGACCTCCTCGGTCGCGTCCTCCTCGGGTCCCTTCCGCCCGCGCAGGTTCGCGACGAAGTCGGCGAACATCAGGCTCACGCCCTGCCAGACGCCGAGGACGGAGGTGAAGGCGGTGGCGAAGAAGCCGACCAGGAACACGGTCGCCAGCGTGCTGCCGAACCGCTCCTCCAGGACGGCGTCGAGGTCGAGCAGGCCGCGATCGCCCTCGGTGAGGGCGATCTGCGCGGTGAACAGCAGCTCGGCGCCGACGACCAGCATCGCCAGCACGAACACGCCGGTGGTGAGGTAGGCGACACGGTTGTCGAGCCGCATCACCTTCATCCAGGACGCGTCGTGCCAGCCCTTGGCGTTGAGCCAGTAGCCGTACGCGGCCATCGTGATCGTCCCGCCGACGCCGCCGATCAGGCCGAGGGTGTAGACCACCGAGCCGTCCGGGACCACCGGGGCCAGCCCGGCGAGCATGGCGGGCACGTCTGGCACCAGCAGGACCGCGATGCCGACGACGGTGAGGAACATGATGCCGACCAGCGCCGTCATCACCTTCTCGAACACGGCGTACTGGCCGAACCAGACGAAGGCCAGACCGGCGAGACCGGCGGCGACGGCGAACGACGTTGAGCGGCACCGACGGGAACATCGCGTTGAGCGGCAGTGCCGTGGCGGTCATGGCGGTGGCCCCGAAGACGAAGCCCCACACCGTCACGTAGACGGCGAAGTACCAGGTGGTCCAGCGACCGAGGCTGCGCCAGCCCTCGAAGATCGTGGTGCCGGTGGCGAGGTGCCAGCGCCCGGTGGCCTCGGCCAGCGCGATCTTGACCACGCACCCCAGCACGGCTGCCCACAGCAGCGTGTAGCCGTACTTCGACCCGGCGACCAGGGTGGCCACGAGGTCGCCGGCCCCCACGCCGGTGGCCGCGACCACCATCCCCGGGCCGACGTACCGCAAGGAGGCCTTGCGCAGCCCGCCCCGGGTCGTGCTGACGTGGTGGTCACCTGGTCGGACATGCGTCGGCCTCCTCGCGGACGGATCGGTGCCGCCTCACGGTAGTCCGGTTCGTCCCGCCTTGCGCTCGTCGGCCGCCGGCTCGTCGCCTCCAGGAGGCCGGTGGTGATCGGGTGGCGGCGGACGAGGGTTCTCGACCATCTCCGGAGGTCGAACAGGTGTACGATCCACAGGTGGGTGAGGCGTTGACCTGGCAGGGCTCCCTGCTCGACCTCGAGGTCGAGCAGTCCGGTGCCGAGCAGGTGCCGCCGCTGGCCGGCAGCGTCCGGCGCACGCTGCTGTCGCACGGCGCCTGGGTCGACGTCCTGCCGGGCTGGCTGCACGGCGCCGACGACCTGTTCGCCCGGCTGGTCGAGCGCGTGCCCTGGTACGCGGAGCGGCGCGAGATGTACGACAAGGTGGTCGACGTGCCCCGCCTGCTCTGCTTCTACGGCGAGCGCGACCCGCTGCCCGATCCCGTGCTCGACGCCGTCAAGGCCACCCTCGACGCGCACTACGCGCCCGAGCTCGGCGAGCCGTTCGCCACGGCCGGGCTGTGCCTCTACCGCGACGGCCGCGACTCGGTGGCCTGGCACGGCGACCGCATCGGCCGGTCCCGTACGCAGGACACGATGGTCGCGATCCTGTCGCTCGGTGCGCCGCGCTCGCTGCTGCTGCGGCCGAACGGCGGCGGGGCGCCGGCGGTGCGGCACAGCCTCGGCCACGGCGACCTGCTGGTGATGGGCGGTTCGTGCCAGCGCACCTGGGAGCACGCGGTGCCCAAGACGGCCAAGCCGGTCGGGCCGCGGATCAGCGTCCAGCTCCGCCCGCGCGGGGTGCGCTGAGTGCGTCCGCGCGCCGGGGCGCCGCCGTCGGCGCGGCCCTGCTGGCGGGCTGCGCGTGGGACGGCTCGGAGCCCGATCCCGCAGGGCCGAGCACGCCGGTCCCGTCGTGCGTGGACGGCTGGACCGCACCACCGGCGCGCTGTAGGCCGCCGTCGGCCCCGACACCGCCGCGCGCGACGCCGCGCTGAACCCGCCAGGGGAGTGGACCACCTTCACGGTCGTGGTCGAGGCCGAGCGGGTGCGGGTGGCGCTCGACGGGGAGCCCGTCCTCGACCACCGCGCCCGGGCCGGCCGCGCCTGGGCGGTGCCGGGGCACGTCGGGCTGCAGAACCACGGCCCGGACGACGCCGTCCGGTTCCGCGACGTGCGGGTCCGGGCGCTCGATCCCGCCGAGACGCCTGCACCACCTCGTGACCGCACGTCGCGCGCACGTCCGCCGACGCCTGCGCCCGGACCCTGGTGGTGGCGGCGCGACGGTGCTGAGATGGGGGTGCGCCTCGGCGCCGTCGAGGCGGTCGGAACAGATTCGCGGACGGAGGAACGCTCATGGGCTCGAGCGAGGTCGAGGTCGACGGGAAGCAGGAAGGCGTCCAGGTGGTGCGCACCGTGGACGCCCCGGTGGCACAGGTCTGGCAGACGCTGATCAGCCGCAGCGGCGCGGAGGCCCTCCTCGGGCCGGGCGCCACCTTCGGCGGCAAGGGCGAGCCGTGGCACAGCGAGGAGGGCCCGAGCGGCGTCCTGCGCAGCTTCCACCCCCAGCAGCAGCTGCGGCTGTCGTGGCACGAGACACCGGACGCCCCCGCGTCGCTGGTGGAGCTGGACCTGTCCGACGACGCCGGCTCGACCCGGCTCGACCTGCGGCACGACCGCATCGCCGGCGACGCCGGCGGCTTCGAGCAGCGCTGGACCGGCGCGCTCGACCGGCTCGACCAGGCGGTGCGCGCCTGACCGGCGCCCTCGTCCCCGTCGAACGTCCCTGCTGAGGCCCGTCAGCGCAGGCTGCCCGGGGCCAGGTGCGACAGCACCCTGCCCCACAGCGGCAGCAGCACCAGGTGCCCGGCACCCGGCGCCATCTCGACGCGCGCGTCGGGCAGGGCGTCCTTCCACCAGCGCGCGTGCGCGGCGCCGATCGCGTCGGCCGCACCGAACACGAGCAGCGCCTTCGCGGCGACGTCCAGCGGCTCGAAGCCCCACGGCCGCAACCCGTAGCCGGCGATGTCCTGGGCCATGCCCACCGCGCCCTGCCGCACGCTGTCGGCCAGCATCGCCTCGAGGCGCGTGCGGGCAGCCGGCGTCGGCCAGGACGCCGGCGTCGGCCGGGCCGGCGCCGACCAGCGGCAGCAGGTCCTCGACGCCGCCGCGGGCCAGGCCGTCGAGCATCCCGGTGAGCGCGCCGTGCACCTCGTCGGCCGTCCGGCCGCGCATCGCCTCCAGCCCGGCCGCCTGGTCCTCCGGGATCCACGCGACGTCCTCGTGCGGTGCCGGGCGTCGCGACCACGGCGAGCCGGTCGACCAGCCCGGGGTGGCGGGCCGCCAGTGCCGCGGCCACCCGGCCGCCGGCCGACCACCCGGCCGCCCCGACCGGGCCGCGCAGCCCGAGGTGCTCGAGCGCCGCGGCGACGTCGTCGGCCGCGTCGCCCACGGTCGACCAGGCACCTGCCGGTACCGGGTCGCTGCCGCCGTAACCGGGCCGGTCGACCGCGACCAGGGTGAGGTCGCGCCGGGCGGTCTCGTGCGGGTCGGGGTCGAGCAGCCCGGACCCCGGGGCGGCGTGGCACAGCACCACCGTCCGGGCGTCCTGCGAGCCGCGTGCGAGCACGTGCACGGCGACGGCGCGGCCGTCCCGGTCGATGGTCAGGGTCTCCTGCGTGGTCGTCGTCATGGCTCCGATCCTCCCTGGTGCCGGTGGCACCGTCATGTCACCATTTCCGGGTGACCTCGCGATGAACCGCACCGACCGCCTCTACGCGATCGTCGAGCAGCTCCGCGCGGCCGGCGGCGGCGGGTCGCACCGCGGAGCAGCTCGCGGCACGGTTCGAGGTCTCGACCCGGACGGTGAAGCGCGACGTCGGCGCCCTGCAGCAGGCCGGCTCGCTCATCTGGGCCCAGCCAGGACCGGGCGGCGGCTACGTCCTCGACGACGCCGTGACCCTCCCGCCGGTGAACATCACCGCGGCAGAGGCGGTCTCGCTCGCTGTCGCGCTGTCCGCCGTCCCCGACCTGCCGTACGCCACGGACGGACGGGCCGCGCTGGCGAAGGTGCTGGCGGTGATGCCGGAGGCCGAGCGCCGCCGCGCGCGCGACATCGCCTCCCGGGTCTGGACCCGCGGTGCCGGCCGTCGTCGTCCGCGCACCGCCCGGACGGTCGAGGAGGCGTTGCGGCGTGGCGTGGTGCTGACCATCCGGTTCCGCGACGCGACCGGGGCGACCACGCGGCGCGAGGTGGAGCCGGTCGTGCTGGCGCTCACCGGGGGCCGCTGGCACCTGGCCGCCTGGTGCCGGCTGCGCGAGGACTACCGCTGGTTCCGCACCGACCGGATCACCGCCGCGCACCTCACCACCGAGCCGAGCCCGCGGCACGACGTCGCCGCCCTCGGGCGACACCCGACCCGACGACGCCGCCAGCCGTCGGGCGGTGGGCGGCCTCGGGCGCGCCGGCATCCCGGTGCGGGCGCGTGGCCCGTTCCCGGCGTCCCGCGCGGGACGGCGGGTCAGGCGGTGGCGGCGGCCGCCGCGGCCCGGCCGGCCACGCGGCCGGAGAAGAGGCAGCCGCCGAGGAACGTGCCCTCGAGCGAGCGGTACCCGTGCATGCCGCCGCCGCCGAACCCGGCCACCTCGCCCGCCGCGTACAGCCCCGGCAGCGGCTCGCCGTCCGCGCCGAGCACCCGCGCGTCGAGGTCGGTGTGCAGGCCGCCGAGGGTCTTGCGGGTGATGACGTGCAGCCGCACCGCGATCAGCGGACCCGCCGCCGGGTCGAGGATCTTGTGCGGGGAGGCCACCCGGATCAGCCGGTCGCCGCGGTAGGCCCTCGCGGAGCGCAGCGCGGCGATCTGCAGGTCCTTGGTGAAGTCGTTGTCGATCTCGCGGTCGCGGGCGACGACCTCCTTCTCGACCTGGGCGAGGTCCAGCGGCGCGTGGGGCGTCAACCGGTTCATGCCCTCGACCAGCTCGGCGAGGGTGCCGGCCACGACGAAGTCCGCGCCGTTGCGCTTGAACGCCTCGACCGGGGGCGGCGCGCCCGGACGCACCCGCTGCAGCACCTTGCCGACGTCCTTGCCGGTGAGGTCGGGGTTCTGCTCCGAGCCGGAGAGCGCGAACTCCTTCTCGATGATCTTCTGCGTCAGGACGAACCAGGAGTGGTCGAACCCGCTGTGGCGCAGGTGGTCCAGCGTGCCGAGCGTGTCGAAGCCGGGGAACAGCGGGACGGGCAGGCGGCGTCCGGCGCCGTCGAGCCACAGCGACGACGGGCCGGGCAGGATCCGGATCCCGTGGCCCGGCCAGACCGGGTCCCAGTTCTCGATGCCCTCGACGTAGTGCCACATCCGGTCCGGGTTGATGACCACGCCACCGGCCCGCTGGGTGATGCCGATCATCCGGCCGTCGACGTGCGCCGGTACCCCGGTGAGCATCCGCTCCGGCGGAGCGCCCGAGGCGCTCCGGCCACGCCGCCCGCACCAGCTCCGTGGTCGCCGCCGATCCCGCCGGACGTGACGACGACGGCCTGGGCCGAGAGCTCGAACTCGCCTGCGGCGTCACGGTTCGACGAGACGCCGCGCGGCGACGCGTCCGGCGCGAGCACCGTCCCGCGCACCCCGGTGACGGCACCGTCGGTGGTCACGAGGTCGTCGACCCGGTGCCGGAACCTCGCCTGGATCCGTCCGGACGCCAGGTGCGCGCGCACGCGCCGCTCGAACGGCGCGACGACGCCGGGGCCGGTGCCCCAGGTGATGTGGAACCGCGGCACGGAGTTGCCCGGGCCGGTGGCGGTGTACCCGCCGCGCTCGGCCCAGCCGACCACCGGGAACAGCCGCAGGCCCTGCTCCCGCAGCCACGACCGCTTCTCGCCGGCCGCGAAGTCGACGTACGCCTGCGCCCAGCGCCGCGGCCAGTGGTCCTCCGCGCGGTCGAACCCGGCCGTGCCCTCCCAGTCCTGCCAGGCCAGCTCGGCGGAGTCCTTGATCCCCATCCGGCGCTGCTCGGGCGAGTCGACGAGGAACAGCCCGCCGAACGACCACCAGGCCTGCCCACCGAGGTCGGCCTCGCGCTCCTGGTCGAGCAGCAGCACCCGGCGGCCCGCGTCGGCGGCCTCGGCTGCGGCGACCAGTCCGGCCAGGCCGGCTCCCACCACGACGACGTCGGCGTCCATGCCCGCGACCCTAGGGTGTCGTGATGGCGCCGGCACCGAGGGTCGTGGTGGGGCCACCGCCACGCGGCTGACCGCGACCGTCCCGGTCCGCCGGCTGACTCACGCCTGCGACGGGGAAGGGGCGGAGGTCCTGACCCCGCCACGGGGGTCGGAACGCTCAGCCTCCTGGCAGCGGGTCCGGGCAGAGGCCGACGACCCGCTCGACGGTGGCGGCGAGGTCCTCGTCGGAGGTGTCGAGCACGGTCCAACCGGGCGGCACGGCGGCGGTGGCCAGGTCGGCGTCGATCGAGACCATGACCTCCTCGAGCACGGCGGTGTCGAAGGACTTGGTCGTGCGGGACCGGTTGCGCTCCAGGGCGACCTCGAGCCGCGGGTGGAGGACCACGCCGACCCGGTGCTCCAGCAGCCCGACGGCCTCCAGCGCGGCGTCGACGTCCGCGGGGTCGACGGCGCCCTCGATCGCGACGGCGAACCCGGCCCGGTGGTAGACGGCCGCGAGCGCGGCGGAGCCGTCGAGGGCCAGGCCGAACTGGCGGGTCGTCTCCTCGGTCCACTCCAGCGGGCCGGCCAGGCCGGAGGTGACCTGCTCGCGAACGCCGTCGACGTCGACGAGGTAGCCGAGGGGGAAGCGGTCGAGGACGGCCCTGGCCGCCGAGCTCTTGCCCGCGGCGAGCTGGCCGGTGACCACCAGCACCGGCCCCGAGGCCGCCGGGCATCAGACCTTCTCGAGCAGCGTCAGCACGGTGCGCCAGTTGCGGGCCGTGCCGGTGACGCCGTCGGCGCGCGCCACCTTGTCCCAGGGCGAGCTTCGAGCGGCCCGCGCCGTTGACGTAGTCGACGTACGCCTCGGTGCCGATCACGACGCCGCGCTCGGGGTGCCTGCGCGAGCTCGGCGTCGAACGCCTTGACGCCCGGCCGCGGACGGCTCGCCGGTCGAGGAAGACGACGTGCAGGAACCTCGGTTCGGCGTCCGGGAACGGGTTGGCGTCGACCACCTGCTGCAGCTGCGCCCGGGTGCGGGCCACGACGTCGACCGGCTTGCCGAGGTCGTCGTGCAGCGCTCCGCGAGCGCCTTCTCCACCGACGCGCGCGAGGCACCGCCGCAGTCGGCGAACAGGTTGCCCGAGTTGATGTAGGTGGTCACGTCGGTCCAGCCGAGCCCCTCGGCGAGCTCGCGCAGGCGCGGCATCGACACCTTCGTGCCCGGGCGCCGACGTTGATGCCCCGCAGCAGCACGCGCGTACCGGGTCACCCTGCGCCGCCGACGGCGGAGCCGAGCACCTCGCGCGGACCGCGGAGCCGGGGGACGCCGCCGAGGCGGCGCCGGTGCCGCACGTGCTCGGCGTGCTCGGCCAGCACGGCCCACAGCTCGCGGTGCGCCGCCCACGGCAGCGGCTCGCCGTCGGCGGACCAGGACGCGCCGAACGAGATCCACACCGGCACCCAGTCGGCCGCGCAGTCCCACGCGCCGGCTCGCTGCTCGACCATCCGCCGGCGCAGCTGGAAGGCGCGGCGCGGCCCGTCGACGCAGATCGGTGCGGTGGCGACCGGCCAGACCCACAGGTCGCGCTCGACGAGGGCGAGCTCGAGCGCGCGCAGGTGCGCAGGGTGCACCAGCACGGTGGCCACGTTCTCGTGGGGCAGGCGTCGCACCGGGGAACCGTACGACGCCCCACCGACGTCCGTCAGCCCCCGGACGCCACCCCGTGCAGCACCAGGTCGGCCAGCGCCTCGTAGGCGGCGGCGTCGTCGAGGCCGGTGGTGCGGCGCACCTGGCCCTGCTGGATCCGCACCATCTGCGCACCCACCAGGTCGGTGACGTACGCCGCCCGCACCGCCCGGAACTCGCCGGTGCGCGCGCCCTCGGCGAGCATCTCGCCCACCCGGTCGGCCGCGATCGCGGTGTTGCGCCGGTACACCTCGCCGGCCGGGCCCGGACGCGGCGAGGTCGGCGAAGAAGACCGTCGGAGCCGGGCCGCAGCTCGCGCCCGATCGCCCGCAGGTACGCCTCGACGCGCTCCGACGACGTGCCGGTGCCCTCGAGCGCCGCCTCGACCCGGACCGTCGCCTCGCGGAAGAAGTGCACCGCGACGGCGCGGACGAGGTCGTCCTTGCTGCGGGCGAGCTGGTACAGGGTCGACTTCGAGCAGCGCAGCCGCGCGGCGAGCTCGTCGAGCGTCGCGCGCGCGAACCCCTCGGACAGGAACAGCGCGACGAGCGCGTCGAACAGCTCCTGGTGCCGGGGGTGGTGCCGCGGTGGGCGGCGCTCAGCGCGGGGCCATCCGGATCGCGCCGTCGAGGCGGATCACCTCGCCGTTGAGCATCGGGTTGGCCACGACGTGCTCGACCAGCGCGGCGTACTCGTCCGGCCGGCCGAGGCGCGAGGGGTGCGGCACCTGCGCGCCGAGGGAGTCCTGCGCCTCCTGCGGCAGCCCGGCCAGCATCGGGGTCTCGAACAGTCCCGGGGGCGATCGTCATCACCCGGATCAGGCTGGACGCCAGCTCGCGCGCGATCGGCAGCGTCATGCCCACGACCCCGCCCTTGGACGCGGAGTACGCGGCCTGGCCGATCTGGCCGTCGAAGGCCGCGGCCGAGGCGGTGTTGACCACCACGCCGCGCTCGCCGTCGACGGGCTCGGTCTGCATCATCGCCGCGGCCGCCAGCCGGATGACGTTGAAGGTGCCGACCAGGTTGACCTGCACCACCTGGGAGAAGGCCGCCAGCGGCAGCGGCCCCTTCCTCCCGACGACCTTGCCCGGCGTCCCGACGCCCGCGCAGTTGACGACGACGCGCAGCGGCGCCAGGGCGGACGCGGCGTCGACGGCCGCCTGCACCGCCGCCTCGTCGGTGACGTCGGTGGCGACGAACTCCGCCCGCCCGCCGGCCGCGACGATCTCCTCGGCGACCGCGGCCCCCGGGGACGACGGCAGGTCGGCGACGCACGACGGCCGCGCCGGCCCGGGCGAGGGTGCGGGCGGTGGCGGCGCCCAGGCCGCTGCCGCCGCCGGTGACCAGGGCGGATGCTGCGTCGATCTTCACGGTGTGGCTCCTCGGGACGTCGGCAGTACTGAGACTGCGGGTACAGTACTGCCATGAGCGAGCGGAGCGAGCGAGTCGTCGGGTACAGCCTGCCGGTCGTGGCGAGGAACGAGCCATGACCGTCGAGCGTGTGCTGCCCACCCCCGAGGCCGAGGACCTGCTGGCCCTCGACCGAGGAGATCGCGCGCAAGGAGCTGAAGCCGCGCGCCGCGCAGGACGAGGCCGCCGAGCGCTTCCCGCGCGACGTCTTCGCGCTGCTCGGCCGCTCCGGGCTGCTCGGGCTGCCGTACGACGAGGAGCTCGGCGGCGGCGGCCAGCCGTACGAGGTCTACCTCCAGGTGCTCGAGGTGATCGCGTCGGCGTGGGCCTCGGTCGGGGTCGGCGTCAGCGTCCACGGCCTCACCGCGTTCCCGGTGGCCACCTACGGCACCGACGCAGCAGAAGCAGGACCTCCTGGTCGACATGCTCGGCGGCGAGCAGCTCGGCGCCTACTGCCTGTCCGAGCCGCACGCCGGCTCCGACCCCGCGGCGATGCGCACCAAGGCGCGCCGCGACGGTGACGGCTGGGTGGTCGACGGCACCAAGTCGTGGATCAGCCACGGCGGCAACGCCGACTACTACACCTCGTTCCTGCGGACGGGCGAGCACCGCACCAAGGGCATCTCGTGCTTCGTCGTCCCGGCCGGCGCGCCCGGCCTGTCGTTCGGTGCGCCCGAGAAGAAGATGGGCCTGCACTGCGACCACACCACCACGGTCAACTTCGACGCGTGCGAGGTCGACGGCGACCGGCTGGTCGGCGAGGAGGGGCAGGGTCTGCCGATCGCGCTCGCGGCGCTCGACTCCGGCCGGCTCGGGATCGCCGCCGTCGCAACGGGTCTGGCCCAGGGTGCGCTCGACGACGCCGTGGCCTACGCCAAGGAGCGGGAGGCGTTCGGGCAGAAGATCATCGACCACCAGGGTCTCGGCTTCCTGCTGGCCGACATGGCGGCTGCCGTCGAGTCGTCGCGGGCGACCGTGCTGCGTGCCGCTCGGCTGAAGGACCTCGGCCGGCCGTTCAGCCAGCAGGCCTCCATCGCCAAGCTGGTCGCCACCGACGCCGCGATGAAGGTGACGACCGACGCCGTCCAGGTGCTCGGGGGCTACGGCTACACCCGCGACTTCCCGGTCGAGCGGTACATGCGCGAGGCCAAGGTGATGCAGATCTTCGAGGGCACGAACCAGATCCAGCGGATGGTCATCTCACGGCACCTCGCGCGGCGGTAACCTCGTCCGTCGGGGTGGAACGCGTGCCGGGGGGCCGCGAGGGGAAGGGTGGGGACGTGACGCGTTGGCTGGACGACGACGAGCAGAGGGTGTGGCGCGCCTTCCTGGCGGTCGACCGCAAGCTGTTCGCCGCCCTCGAGCGGCAGATGCAGGACGAGTCCGGCCTGCCGCAGACCTACTACATCATCCTGGCGATGCTCTCCGAGGCTCCCGGCCGGTCGCTGCGGATGAGCGAGCTGGCCGAGCTGGTCAGCTCCTCGCCGAGCCGGCTCTCGCACGCCGTCGACCGGCTGGCCGAGCGCGGCTGGGTGCGGCGGGAGAAGGACGCGCTCGACCGCCGCGGCAACCGCACGGTGCTCACCGACGAGGGGTGGCAGGTGGTGGTCGCGACGGCCCCCGGGCACGTGCGGACGGTGCGCGAGAACGTCTTCGACCTGCTGACGCCCGAGCAGCTCGCCGTCCTCGACGAGGTGTTCGGCGCGATGCTGGCCAAGCTCGACGCGTCCGCGGCCGCACCGCGACCGGTGACCGTCCCGCCGGAGTGCTGATCCGCTAGCGCACCTGCGCGCGGAGGTGGTCCACCGCCCGGCCCCACGCCAGCGCCGCAGCCTCGGGGTCGAAGTTCCCCTTCGGGTTCTCGTCGTTGACGAACGCGTGACCCGCGTCGTACCAGTGGATCCGGGGTGCCTGCCCGGTCTCGCGCTCGATCCGGTCGGCCATCTGCTCGACCACCTCCGCCGGGATGCTGTGGTCCTGCCGTCCGTAGTGACCCTGCACCAGGGCGGTCATCGTCGACAGGTCGGGTGAGTCGCCGACCGTCCCGTAGAACGGCACTGCGGCAGAGACCTTCTCGCCGGCCGCCGCGGCGAGCGACAGCACGAAGCCACCGCCCATGCAGAACCCCACCGCTCCGACCGTCGACGACGTGACGGCGTCGTGGCCGAGCAGGTGGTCGACCGCTCCGGCGAGGTCTCGCACCGCCCGGTCGCGGGGGAGCGAGGTCGCCAGCTCCTCCGCCTCCGCCGCGTCGTGGGTGGCGCGGCCGCCGTACAGGTCGGGCGCCAGGGCGACGAAGCCCTCCGCCGCGAACCGGTCGGTGACGTCCTGGAGGTGGGTCGTGAGGCCCCACCACTCCTGGATGACGACGAGGCCCGGGCCGCGCCCGCCGGGCGGGAGGGCGAGGTAGCCGTGCGCGGTGCCGCCGTTGCTGGGGAAGGTCGTGTTCTGGGGGTGGTCCACGTCCGCGACCGTACCCACGGCGCGCGGGGGCCGCGCTCTGGACAACGCAAACAAGTTTGCGGTACAAACTTGTCTGTGGACGTCGACGAGGACAGCCGGGACCGGCCTGAGCCCCAGCGAGAGCCTGGCGCTGGTGGAGGCGCAGCGAGCGCACGTGCGCTCCAGCACCGACGTGCACGTCGAGCTCCCCTACGGCGCGTGGGGACTGGCCTGGCTGCTCGGCTTCGCGGCGCTGTGGGCGGCCGGCTCGCCGTCGTCGCCGGTGCGGGTGCCGGTGCCGGTGGCCGGCACCGTGCTCGGCGTGCTGATGCTGGGGGCGCTCGCGGTCACGCTCGTGCACACGCTGCGGCAGGTGCGCGGCGTGCGGAGCGAGGACGACCTGCGCGGCGCGCTCTACGGCTGGAGCTGGTTCCTCGGCTTCGGCGCCCTGACCGCCGTGATGATCACCCTCGGCCGGCGCGGGGTCGACCCGGCCCTGCTCGACCTGCTGTGGCCGGCGCTGTCGTGCCTGCTGGTGGCGGTGCTCTACATGATGGGCGCGGCCGTCTGGCGCGACGTGCACATGTTCGCGCTCGGCGCCTGGTTCGCCGTCTGCGTGGTGGCCGGTGTGGTCGTGGGCACGCCGGGGATGTTCGCGGTGATGAGCCTCGCCGGAGGCGGCGGCTTCCTGCTGGCCGCGCTCTGGTTCGCCGTCCGGCGCCGGCGCGAGGCCCGCAGGTGAGCGCACCCGCACGAGCTGGATCCCGGTCATCCACGCCCAGGCGCGGCTGCGGGTGATGACCACCTTGGCGACCCTCGGGCCGAAGGACCGGATCACCTTCCCGCGGCTGCAGCAGCTGCTGGGGATGACGGCGGGGAACCTGTCGACGCACCTGCGCAAGCTCGAGGACGCCGGCTACGTCGGCGTCACCAAGACCCACTCCGGGCGCACGCCCGTCACCTACGTCGCGCTCACCCGCGCGGGGCGCGACGCCTTCGAGCACTACCTGACCACGCTCCGCGACCTCCTGGGGGGAACCACGTCATGAGCACCCGACCGAGCGACCGCACCGGTCCCGACGTCCTGGCGCGCGCCGTCGACGTCCGCCGCACCTTCGACGCCACCGTCGCCCTCGACGGCGTCAGCCTCGACGTCCCCGCCGGCCAGCTGATCGGCCTGCTCGGCCCCAACGGCGCCGGGAAGTCCACGCTGATCAGCCTGATGCTCGGGCTGCGTCGCCCCACCTCGGGCACGGTCGAGCTGTTCGGCGGCGACCCGCGCGACGCGGTGAACCGGCGACGGATCGGCAACACCCCGCAGGAGACCGGGCTGCCGCCGCTGCTGAGGGTGCGCGAGGTCGTCGACTTCGTGGCCGGGCACTACGAGCGGGCCGTGACCCACCGGCGAGCTGCTGGAGCGCTTCGGCCTCGAGGACCTCGCGCGGCGGCAGACCGGTGGCCTGTCCGGCGGCCAGAAGCGCCGGCTGGCAGTGGCTCTCGCGTTCGTCGGGCACCCGCGCCTGGTGTTCCTGGACGAGCCGACCACCGGGCCTCGACGTCGACGCCCGGCACGCGCTCTGGCAGGCGATCCGCGACTTCCACGCCGAGGGCGGCACGGTGGTGCTCACCAGCCACTACCTGGAGGAGGTGCAGGCGCTCGCCGAGCGCGTGGTCGTGATCGACCGCGGACGCGTGCTCGCCGACGACACCCTCGACGCCGTCCGCGCGGTCGTCGACGTGCGCCGGGTGAGCCTGCGCACCGACGACCCGCGCGCCCTGACGGCGCTCCCGGGCGTCACGTCGGTGACCGAGGGCAGGGGCGGCCGCACCGAGCTGCTGACGACCGACTCCGACGCCGTGGTGCGCGAGATCGTCTCCCGCGCGGTCCCGTTCGCCGACCTCGAGGTCTCCCCCACCTCGCTGGAGGAGGCCTTCCTCTCGCTCACCCGCGCCGCCGACGCCGAGCCGACCGACCTGGAGAAGACCTGTGAGCGAGCGAAGCGAGCGAACCATGGGGCGCAGTGCGCGCGACGGCGAGGTGCGAGCCGGGAGCATGCTCGCGCTGCACACGAGGTACCAGCTGCTGGAGCAGGTGCGGATCCCGATGGCGATGGTGGGCAACATCGCCTTCCCCGCGCTGTCGTTCCTGTTCTTCATCGTCCCCCAGAGCGCGCTGCGCGACGAGCCGTCGGCGGCCACCGCCGCGGCCGGCCAGCTCGCCCTGGTGTCGGTGCTCTCGGTGTGCCTGTTCAGCTTCGGGCTCGGCACGGCCGAGGAGCGCTCGACGCCGTGGGACCCGTACCTGCGCACGCTCTCGGCCGGCGTCCTCCCGCGGCTCGGCGCCAAGGTGATCACCGGGCTGCTGTTCGCGGCCGTGGGCGTGGGCGTCATCGCGGTGATCGCGCTGCTGCTCACCAGCGCGACCGCCACGCCCGTCCAGGCGGTCAGCGCGCTGCTCGCGATGATGGTGGCGGGCACCCCGTTCCTGCTGATGGGGATCTCGCTCGGGTACCTGCTGCCGGTGAAGGCGGCCCTGCCCGCGGTGCAGATGATCTTCCTGCCGATGGCGTTCGGCGGCGGGCTGTTCCTGCCCCCGCAGATGTTCCCGGTCTGGCTGGACCGGCTGTCGCTGCTGCTGCCCTCGCGCGGCGGCCGCGACCTGGTCGTCGCCCAGCTCACCTCGTCGGCGGTCCCGTCCTCCGCGTGGGTCAACGTGGCGGTCTGGACGGTGCTGATGGGCCTGCTGGCCGTCTGGGCGTACCGCCGCGACGAGGGCCGCCGCTTCCGCTGACCCCGCGTCTGCCACGATCCGGGCGTGGACCCGACCGACGCCGACCTCGTGCTGGTGGGCGGTGGTGGTGCGGCCGTCTCGGTGCTGCACCGCCTCGCGCTCGCCGGCCGCGCCGGTCGGCTGCCCCCCACCCGGGTCGTGGTGGTCGACCCGCTCGACCGGCTGGCGACGACGCCGGACGACCGCACCTGGAGCTTCTGGGAGCGCACCGGCGCCGGGCGACGACGTGCTCGCGTTCGCGGACCGCACCTGGACCTCCCTGCGGGTGGCCGGGCCCGACCGCGTCGTCGACGTCGACCTGGCTCCCACCCACCGGTACCGCACGCTGCGCTCCAGCACCTACTACGCGGCCGTCCGCGACCTGGTCGCCGACCCGGCGGCCGGCATCGACCTGGTGCACGTGGCGGCCGCCGTCGCAGGAGGTCGCCGGCGACGGGGACGGCGTCCGCGTCGTCGCCGGCGAGGTCGAGGTGGCGGCTCCGTGGGTGCTCACGTCGGCGCCGCTCCCGGGTGAGGAGCCTCCGCGGCCGAGAACGGCTCTGTGGCAGCACTTCCTGGGCGTGGTGGTCAGCACCGACGGCGGCGAGGTCGACCACGACCGGGCCGTGCTGATGGACCTGCGCGTGCCGCAGCCGCCGCGCGGCACCGGGTTCGGCTACCTGCTGCCGATGGGCGACGGCACCGCGCTCGCGGAGTACACCGTGCTGGCGCCGGGCCCGTCCGACCCGGCCCTGATGCGGGCCGGCCTCGACGCCTACCTGCGCGACCTCGGGCTGTCGTCGGCCGCGCGGCTGCGCCCGGAGGAGGGGTCGATCCCGATGACCGACGCCCGGCACCGCACGCGCGACCGGCTCCGGCCCCGCGTGGTCCGGATCGGCACGGTCGGCGGCGCCACCCGGGCGTCGACGGGCTACACCTTCTCGGCCATGCAGCGGCAGGCGGTGGCGGTGGCGGACGCCGCTGTCCGGCGGCCGCGACCCCGTCCCCCCGCCGGCGTACCCGGCCCGGCACCGGCTGGTCGACGCCGTGCTGCTGCGCGGCCTGCTGTCGGGCGACGTCGACGGCACCCGGTTCTTCCCGCTGCTGTTCGAGCGCAACCCGGTGCCGCGGGTGCTCGACTTCCTGGACGGGCTCACCTCTGCCCGAGAGGATCTCGCGCTGATGGCGTCGGTGCCGCCGGTGCCGATGCTGCGGGCGGCGGTGGCGCGCCCGCGGGTGTAGACAGGTGCCGTGACCGACGACGGGTCCACCCTGCAGGGGATCGAGAGCCTGCGCGCCTCGCGCCGGGCGATGCTCGGCCGCCGCGCGGTGCTCACCGTGATGGCCGCCTTCGTGGGCCTGGGCGCGTCGGGCTGGCTCGGGCTCCACACCCAGCGGCGGACGTCGTCCGCCGACGGCTGGAGCCTGCAGCTGGACTACCCCCGGGTCGCCCGGGCGGGGCTCGACGTCACCTGGCGGGCCACCGTCCGCAGCGACCAGGGGTTCCCGGCCGCGTCGCCGGTCGTGCTGGCCGTCACCGGGTCGTTCTTCGACGTGTTCGAGACCCAGGGCTTCTACCCCGAGCCGGACGGCGAGACCCGCGACGGCCGCTGGCGCTACCTGGAGTTCGTCACCGCCGAGGGATCGGACACCCTCGTCGTCGACTTCGACACCTACGTGCAGCCGTCGGCGCAGCTCGGCCGCGACGCCGAGGTGCGGCTGCTGGTCGACGACGTGCAGCGCGCGGCCGTGCGCTGGACCACCACCCTGCTGCCCTGACCGACCCGCCACCCGACCGCCCGACCGCACCGAGGAGGAGACCCGGTGGAGATCGTCGTCCGCGCCGTCGTGATGTTCTTCTTCCTCTGGCTCGTCACCCGGGTCGTCGGGCAGGTCGACCCTCGGCGAGCTCAGCACCTTCGAGCTGATCCTGTTCGTGACGATGGGCGACCTCGTGCAGCAGGGCGTGACGCAGCAGGACTTCTCGGTGACCGGGTCGCTGCTGGCCGTGAGCGTCTTCACCCTGCTCACCGTCCTGCTGTCGTGGCTCAACTGGCGCTGGCCGCGGATGCGCAAGGTCGTCCACGGCGTCCCGGTGCTCGTCGTGCACGACGGCGAGCCGGCGGTCGAGACGATGCGGTCCGAGCGGCTCTCGTTCGACGACCTCTACGCCGCGGCGCGCGAGCAGGGCATCGAGCGGATCGCCGACGTGCGGCTGGCCGTGCTCGAGGCCGACGGGAAGATCAGCTTCTTCGAGAAGGGGACGGGCTCGGAGCAGGAAGGCGCTCCCGAGAAGCCGGCGGTGAGCTGAGTGCCTACGCTGGCCGCATGCCGATCCGGCGCGTGAGCGGGGAGCTGTCGCGGTTCGTCAACGCCTCGTTCGTCGCGGTCGTCCCGCGCGACCACCACGAGAGCGACCGCGCCTTCGTCCGCCGCCGGTGGGTCAGCGGCGTCACGCTCGTGGTCGGGGCGGTCCTGCTCGGGTTCAGCCTGAGCCTCGAGCCGGGCGACCCGACGTTCTACGTGACGACCTTCGCCCTCGCGGGCGTCTGGACGCTGGGCGCGTTCCTGTCCGGTCCGCTGCACCTCGGCTGGGCCAACACCCGCGAGGGGCTGCGGACGGCGCGGCCGGTGGTGCAGCCGCTCTGCGTCGGACTGCTCGCGGTGCTGGTGTTCGCCGCCGGTGCGGTCGTGGTCGCCCAGGTGCCGCCGCTGCGCGCCGCCGTCGACGACGTGCTCGACCACGCGCGGTTCGCGTCCCTGCCGGTGGTCGTGGCCATCACCCTGGTGAACGGGATCGCCGAGGAGCTGTTCTTCCGCGGCGCCCTCTACGCGGCCGTCGGGGTGCGGCACCCCGTCCTGACGACCACAGTGGTCTACACGCTGGTCACCGTGACCACCGGGAACCTCATGCTCGTCTTCGCGGCCGCCGTCCTGGGTCTCGTCGTCGGCCTGGAGCGCCGCGTCACCGGAGGAGTCCTCGGACCGATGATCACCCACGTGACCTGGTCGCTCAGCATGCTGTTCGTGCTGCCGAGCCTCATCGAGGCGCTGTGACCGGCCTCGCGCTCGTGACGGGCGCCACGGGGTACATCGGCGCCCGGGTGGTGCCGCTGCTGCTCGACGCCGGGTGGTCGGTGCGCGTGCTGACCCGATCGGCGTCCAAGGTCGAGCCCCGGTCGTGGGCCTCGCGGGTCGACGTCGTCGAGGGTGACGCCGACA
Organism: uncultured Actinomycetota bacterium; assembly: GCA_963750285.1. Taxonomy (GTDB): domain Bacteria; phylum Actinomycetota; class Actinomycetes; order Actinomycetales; family CAWJMD01; genus JBBQSN01. The sequence continues at coordinate 285,412 of CAVVQA010000006.1, forward strand.
GCCGGCTGGTGCTCGAGAAGGCCTGCCGCGGCGTCGACGTCGCGTACTACCTGCTGCACTCGATGGACGGCAAGCCCGGCTTCGCCGAGCGCGACGCCGAGCTCGCGCGCAAGTTCGGCCTGGCCGCCCAGGCCGAGGACGTCGGCCGCACCGTGTACCTGTCCGGGCTGCACCCCGAGGGCGTCGAGCTGAGCGAGCACCTGGCCTCCCGGGTGGAGGTCGGCGACCTGCTGATGGCCTCGGGCGTCCCCACCGCGGTGCTGCAGGCGGCGGTGGTCGTCGGGTCGGGATCGGCCAGCTTCGAGATGCTGCGCCACCTCACCCACCGGCTGCCGGCGATGGTCGCGCCGAAGTGGCTCGAGAACCGGATCCAGCCGATCGCCGTGCGCGACGTGCTGCACTACCTCGTCGCCGCCGCCGGTCTGCCGCCCGAGGTCAACCGCGCCTTCGACGTCGGTGGTCCCGACGTGCTCACCTACCGCCAGATGATCGAGCGGTACGCCGCCGTCGCGGGCCTGCGGCCGCGCTGGGTGCAGACCGTCCCGGTGCTCACCCCGCGGCTCGCGTCGCACTGGATCGGCTTCGTCACGCCCGTCCCCACCGGCGTCGCCAAGCCGCTGGTCGGCAGCCTGGTGCACGAGGTCGTCTGCAAGGAGAACGACCTCGACGGGCTCGTCGGCCCACCGCCCGGCGGCCCGCTCGGCTTCGAGGACGCCTGCCGGGCCGCGCTGGTGGGCAAGGGCATCGCCTCGTCGGCGCTCCCCGAGCCCGGCGAGGCCGACCCCGCCGTCCTCACCGCCGCCGACCCCGACTGGGCCGGCTGACCCCTGCGAGCCGCTCGGGTCAGCGCCGCTTCGCGCGTCCGGACGACCTCGGTGCCTTCTTCAGCAGGTTGAGCGTGGCCTTCTCGATCGGCCCGTGGGTGGCGGGGAAGCCCGGCCGGGTGCTCTCGCCGAGGTGCTTGAGCGCGTGCTCGATCGTGACGCCGTCCTCGAACAGGTCGACCACGCGCGGGTCGACGTAGGAGGCGCGGCACACCGCCGGGGTGTTGCCGAGGTACTCCGAGACCTCCTTCATCGCCCGCGCGACGGCACGACGGCGCTTGGACTCGCTGTCGGCGGCGTGGGTCGAGACGGCGAGCGCGACGGCGGCCAGCACGGTGGCGTGCCAGGTGCGGAAGTCCTTGGCCGACACCTCTCCCGACACCACGGTCTTGACGTACTCGTTGATGTCGTCGCTGCTGACGTCGCGCCAGCGCGAGCCGTCCCTGAAGGCGAGCAGCTTCTCGCTGCCGCTGCGCCGCCGCTTCAGCGCGGTGACGCTGTCGAGCACCTCCTGCTCGGCCAGCGCGACGTAGCGCTCCTTGCCCGACTTGGCGGTGTACTCGAAGACCACCGAGCCGTCCTCGATCCGCACGTGGTCCTTGCTGATCGTCGCGAGCCCGTAGCTGCCGTTCTGCTCGGCGTAGGTCTCCCCGCCGATCCGGAAGAACCCGAGGTCGAGCAGCCGGAAAGCGGTGGCCAGGGCGCGTTCTCGGCTCATGCCGGGCTCGGCCAGGTGCTGGGCGACGACCTCGCGCGCCCGCGGCAGCCGCGCGGCCACCTTCAGCACGCGGTCGTGCTTCGCGGCGTCGCGCTGCACCCGCCACTCCGGGTGGTAGAGGTACTGGCGCCGCTCGGCCTCGTCGGTCCCGACCGCCTGCAGGTGCCCGTTGTGCCAGCGGCAGATCCACACGTCGGCCCAGGCGGGCGGGATCACCAGCGCCTTGCAGCGCTCGCTGTCGGACGCCGCGAGCCGCGCCCCCTCCTCGTCGAGGTAGACGAACCCCTTGCCCGCGCGCCGACGCGTCCAGCCCGGGCTGCGTCGGCGTCGACCTGCGCAGTCGCACCATGGGTGGATCGTGCCCCGGGGCTGGTGGGGCCGCACGCCGGAGCCGTACCGTCGCCCCGTGGCGGCTCCCGCGACCCGACCGACCGACGCCGACGTCGGCGCCTTCCTCGACGCCGTGCCGGACGAGCGGCGCCGCGAGGACGCCCGCGCCGTCTGCCGGCTGATGCAGGAGGTCACCGGCGAAGCCGCCGGTGCTGTGGGGGACGGGCATCGTCGGCTTCGGCAGCACCCACCTGCGCTACGCCACCGGCCGCGAGCTGGACTGGCCCGTGGTCGCCTTCGCGCCCCGCAAGGGCAGCACCACCGTCTACCTGATGGACGGCTTCGAGCAGCGCACCGACCTGCTCGAGCGGCTCGGCCCGCACTCCACCGGCCGCTCGTGCCTGTACCTGAAGCGCCTGGACGCCGTGGACAAGGACGTCCTGCGCGAGCTGGTGGTGGCGTCGGTGGCCCAGGTGCGCGGCGACGCGTAGTCCCTCGCTGTCGGTGCCCGCTCCTAGGGTGACGCCGTGCGCACCACGCAGTCGCTGAGCCGGTCCCAGGCACGTCGCATCACCCTCGCCGCCCAGGGCTTCCTCGACCCGCGCCACGCGCGCCCGACGATGCGCACCCTGGAGCGCACCGTGCAGCGCACCGGCGTGCTGCAGCTCGACTCGGTCAACGTGCTCGCCCGCGCCCACCTGATGCCGCTGTTCAGCCGGATGGGGCCGTACGACACCGGGCTGCTGACGAGAGCGGCGGAGCAGGCTCCGCGCCGGCTCGTCGAGTACTGGGCGCACGTCGCGGCCTTCATGCCCGTCGACCTGTGGCCGCACATGCAGCCGCGGATGCGCCGTCACCGCGAGCAGTCCGAGATCGCCACGCAGCAGCCCGACCTCGTGCGGTCGCTGCTGGAGGAGGTGCGGCAGCGCGGACCCTCCACCTCGCGCGACCTCGACGACGGCCTGCCGCGTGACCGGGTGAACTGGGGCTGGAACTGGTCGAGCACCCAGCACGCGCTGACGCACCTGTTCGGCGTCGGCGACCTCGCCGTCGCCGGCCGCAACTCCGCGTTCGAACGGGTCTACGACCTGCCGGAGCGGGTGCTCCCACCGGCGGTCCTCGCCGCCCCCACGCCGAGCGACGACGAGGCCCACCGCGAGCTGGTCCGCCGGGCCGCGCGCTCGTTCGGCGTCGCCACCGAGCTCTGCCTGCGCGACTACTACCGGCTGCCGTCCACCGCGGTGAGGCCCGCGATCGCGAGCCTGGTCGAGGACGGCGAGCTGATCCCGGTCGAGGTGGAGGAGTGGGGCAAGCCGGCGTTCCTGCACCGCGACGCCCGGGTGCCGCGCCGCACCGCCGTCCGCACCCTGCTCAGCCCGTTCGACCCCGTGGTGTGGGAGCGCACCCGCACCGAGAAGCTGTTCGGGTTCCACTACCGGATCGAGATCTACGTCCCCGAGCACCTGCGCCGCTACGGCTACTACGTGCTGCCGTTCCTGCTCGGCGAGGACCTCGTGGCCCGGGTCGACCTCAAGGCCGACCGCAAGGCGGGCGTGCTGGTCGTGAAGGCCGCCCACGCCGAACCCGGGGCTCCGCCCGCCACCGCGGCCGAGCTGGCGGCCCACCTGCGCGAGGTCGCGCAGTGGCTCGCGCTCGACGACCTCGTGGTCGACCCGAAGGGCGACCTCGCACCGGCGCTCACCGCGGCGGTCGCCGCCGGAGCCTGATCGGGGCGGTCGCGGGAGATCAGGTCTGGTGCTCGCGGTCGGGTTGGCGCCCGGTCACGCAGTAGACGACGCCGCCCGGCTCGCGCATCACACCCGACTGGTCGGCGGACTCGGAGACGGCCGCGCCCGATCTGCCGCGCGGGCGGATCGCCGACAGGATGGACGGGTGGACCGACCCGAGACCGGTGACGACAGCCCGGGCGCCGCGCGGCTGCGCGAGCGCCTCGAGGGCCCGCCGGGACCCGACAGCGACGAGTACGTCGGCCCGCGCGACCTCACCACCTGGGACACCTCGGTCGGACGCAGGATCGCCGCGGCCGCCGCGTGGGCGTGGCACCGCGCCGAGGGCGCCTGGGGCTGGGCCACGCCGCGGTGGGCGATCCTGCTGACCGTCGCCGCCGGGCTGGTCGTGGCCGGGTTGATGGCGGCAGGCACCGCCGGGATCTACGAGGGCGTGGTCGAGGGCGACGGGATGGCGGGCCTGGACCAGCCGGCGCTCGACGCGGCCGTGGAACTGCGCTCCGACGGTCTGAACGCCGCGGTCACGGCGTTCACGAACCTGGGCGCCAAGATCGGCATGTCGCTGCTCGCGTCCGCGGTGGCCGTGGGCCTGGCCCTGCGCTGGCGGTCGTGGTCCCCGGTGGTGCTGATCGCGATCACCGCTGCCGGGTCGCTGCTGATGACCACGGTCGGCAAGGCGGCCGTCGGCCGGACCAGGCCACCGCTGGACGAGGCGGTCCCGCCGTTCGAGAGCTCGCCGTCGTTCCCGAGCGGCCACTCGCTGAACTCGATGGCGATCGCGGGCATCGTCGCCTACCTGCTGCTGCGCAAGCTGCGGCACCGGTGGACCCGCGCGCTGGCCGTCACCGGGTGCGCGGCGTTCGCCGTCGCGATGGGGCTGTCGAGGGTCTACCTCGGCCACCACTGGCTCACCGACGTCGTCACGGCGTGGGCGCTCGCGCTCGGCTGGCTCGCACTGGTGATCACCGGCCACCGGCTCTGGTTGACCGTCCGGCGGCGCGACCCGGTGGTCGGCACCGGCTGACGGTCTGCCACGATCGGGTCATGCGCCTGGACCACGTCTCCTACGCCGCCGAGGGTGACGGCCTGCACGCCACCGCGCAGCGGCTGTCGGAGGCGCTCGGCGTCGAGCTGCTGGACGGCGGCATCCACCCGCGCTTCGGCACCCGCAACATGCTGCTGCCGCTCGAGGGTCTCCAGTACGTCGAGGTGGTCGAGGTGCTCGACCACCCGGCGTCCGACAAGGCCCCGTTCGGCCAGGCGGTCCGCGCCCGCTCCGAGGCCGGCGGCGGCTGGCTCGGCTGGGTGGTCTCGGTCGACGACATCGCCCCCCTCGAGGAGCGACTGGGCCGCCCCGCGGTCGTGGGCAACCGGCACCGCCCCGACGGCGTGGAGCTCACCTGGAAGCAGCTCGGCCTCAAGGGGCTGATGTCCGACCCGCAGCTGCCGTACATGGTCCAGTGGACGATCGAGGACGCCCTGCGTCCGGGCGCCGACAAGCCGTCCCCGGTCTCGATCGCCGGCCTCCAGATCGCCGGCGACCCCTCGCGGGTCACCCAGTGGCTCGGCACCGACGTGGGCGAGCCGCTCGCCGACATCGCGGTCGACTGGGTCGCCCCACGCGGTACCCCCGGCCTGCTGGCGGTCGACTTCCGCACGGCGGACGGCGTCGTCCGGCTCTGACCGGACCCGTCACCCGTTCGGCCCTGCACCACAGGGCTGAACGGGGCCACCCGCTCGTTTTGCCTGATCGTCGACCCTGACGCACCCTGGACGTAGACCACTCACACGGGGTACTCGTAGGGAGACCATGTCCACCGGCGTCCTGACGCCGACGCACAGCCGCACGACGACGCCCGCCGGGGACACCGGTGCCGCGCGTCGTCGCCGCAGGGAGCCCGCCCGCACCCGCTTGCGCCTGTCCGTCGTCATCCCCGCCCACGACGAGGTCGCGACCATCGCGTCCACGATCGAGTCGGTCCTGTCCCAGGACCGCACGCCCGACGAGGTCGTCGTGGTCTGCGACAACTGCAGCGACGGGACGGCCGACGTCGCGCGACGCTACCCGGTGCGCGTGGTCGAGACGGTGGGCAACACGCACAAGAAGGCCGGCGCCCTGAACCAGGCGCTGCCGCAGGTGATGGACGGCCTGCGTGACGACGACGCCGTCATGGTCATGGACGCCGACTCCGTGCTGCAGCAGGGCTTCCTCGCCGAGGCCGAGCGCAGGCTGCTCGCGGCCGAGGTGAGTGCCGTCGGCGGCACCTTCACCGGGCAGGAGGGCGGCGGCTTCGTCGGCATGTGCCAGCGCAACGAGTACGCGCGGTACGCCCGCGACGTCACCCGCCGCGGTGGCAAGGTGCTGGTGCTCACCGGCACCGCGACCGTGTTCGCCGTCGGCGCCCTGCGCGACGTCGTCCGGGCCAGGTCCCAGGGCCGGCTGCCCGGGGCGCCCGAGGTCTACGACACCCGGGTCCTCACCGAGGACAACGAGCTGACGCTCGCGCTGCTCACGCTCGGCCACGAGATCGTCTCCCCGCGCCGCTGCCGGCTCACCACCGAGGTGATGCCCACCTGGCGCGAGCTCGCCCGGCAGCGGCTGCGCTGGAAGCGCGGCGCGCTGGAGAACCTCACCGACTACGGGTTCACCCGGGTCACCCGCGAGTACTGGGGACGGCAGCTGCTGTCGCTCCTCGGGGTGCTCGTCACCTTCACCTACCTCGGCGCCCTGCTCTGGGCGGTCGGGGTGGAGCACCACCTGACCTTCTTCCCGATCTGGCTGACCGTCACCGCGATCTTCGTGGCCGAACGGGTCGTCACCGTCCGCTCCCGCGGACCGGTGCAGATGCTGGTGGGCGCGGTCCTGGTGGTGGAGATGGTCTACGACGTGTTCCTGCAAACCGTGCAGGCGAGGGCGTTCATCGACGCGGCAGTGCGCCGCGAGAGGAAGTGGTAGTCGTGTACGACAACTCAGGTGCGGTTCTCGGTTCGGTGCTCGGCGGCGGTGCAGGTGCCGGCGCGCTCGCGGTCACGGGCGTCGACGCCGTGTGGCTGCCGCTCGCGGCCTTCGCGCTGGTCGGCGCCGGTCTGGCGCTGCTGCGCACCCTGCCCAAGCGCGTGATCGAGGACTGAGGTCCCCCCGCAGGGGTGACTCTCCGCTCACGACGGTGACGATGTGTGAGCGTCGAGGTCGGCCGGGTGGCGCGGGGGCGCCACCCGTCAAGCAGGTCGGGCGCCGCTCCGATCGAGGGGTGTGTCCCGTTCCTCCCGTCTCGCGCGCCCGCTCCTCGCGGTGGCCGCGCTGCTCGGCGTGATCGCCGCCGTGGTGCTGCCGCACGGGTCCACCGCCACCGCCGCACCCGTCCCGGTGCCGGTCGGCGACCGGGTGGCGTTCGGCGCCTACGTCGACGGGATGGTCGCGCAGCCGGAGCGGTTCACCGACCTGGAGCGCACCCTGGGCCGACCGCTCGAGGTCGCGTCGTACTTCTACGGCTACGGCGACGAGTTCCCGGCCGCGATCGAGAGCGGCTTCGCCGACGGCGGACGCCGGCAGGTGCTGCTGTCGTGGGACATGGGGCCGTACGACTTCCGGTCCTGGTCCTCGGGGGCGCACGACGCGTACCTGCGCCGGATCGGCGCCCACGCCGCGGCGTACCCGCACGAGGTCTACGTCCGGCCCTGGCCGGAGATGAACGGCGACTGGTCGGACTTCCAGCCCACGACCGGCGCCCGCAAGCCCTACGGCGGCACCCCCGCGGAGTTCGTGGCGGCCTGGCGGCACGTGGTCAGCACGGTCCGCGCGGCCGGCGGCGACAACGTGCGGTGGGTGTTCAACCCCACGGCCGACGTCTACGCCGAGACCACCGACGTGCGCACGATCTGGCCCGGTCGCGACTACGTCGACGTCCTCGGCATCGACGGCTACAACTGGGGCCAGGACGACCGGTGGGGTCGCTGGCAGTCCTTCGAGGACGTCTTCGCCGCCCAGTACGAGCGGCTCACCTCGCTCGACCCGACCCTGCCGGTGTGGATCTGCGAGGTCGCCTCGGCCGACCCCGCAGGCGACACCGCTCCGCTCGGCGCCACCGACAAGGGCCGCTGGATCGCAGAGCTGTTCGCCAGCACCGCGTTCCCGCGGTTGACCACCGTGGTCTGGTTCGACGAGGACAAGGAGCGCGACTGGCGGCTGACGTCGTCCGCGTCCGCGCTCGCCGCCGCGAGGTCGTGGCTGTCGCCGACGCGGGGCGTGGTGTGTCTCGGGCCGGACGGGCAGGTCGTCGACGACCGGTCCCCGTGCAGCCGGCTCAGCGTCGACCTGGCGGCCGCGCTCGGCCGGGCGCCGACGCCGGTGCCGGGCCTGCTGGTCGCGGCGTCGCAGGCGACGCCCGCGGGCGGGCAGGTGTGCAACCAGGACGTGGCGGTCGTGGCCGACGGCGCCGAGGTGCGCGCAGCCGGCGCCGGCTGCGTCTCCGCAACCGTCGATCCGCACGGTCGCGTGCAGGTCTCGCTGCCGGCGGGCGCGTCGGTCGACGCCGGCTCGGTGCAGGCGGTCGACGGCACCTGAGGTGCCCGGCGGACGGGGTCAGTGGGTGAGCTTCAGCCCGACGACGCACCCGACCAGGCCGAGGATCAGCAGCAGCCGGACGACCGACACCGGCTCCGCGCCGGTGGCCATGGCGTAGGCGACGGTGAGGCCGGCGCCGATGCCCACCCAGACCGCGTACGCGGTGCCGACGGGCAGCTCGCGCATGGCGAACGCCAGGCCGAGCATCGAGAGCGCGAGCGCGACGCCGAACACGATCGACGGCACGAGGCGGGTGAATCCCTCGGAACGACCGAGGGCGGTGGCCCAGACGGCTTCCAGCACACCGGAGATGACGAGAACGAGCCAGGACATGACGGCCTCCGTGGAAGCCGTCTTGTCGCTGTCCGGGTACGGCCCCGCTCGTCCGGGAGCCCCTCGCGGGCTCTGCGTCCAGGCTCTCAACGCGGCGCGCACGGGGCAAGCCCGCGGGTGGTGACCTCGGTCTCCACCTCGGCCTCGATCGAACGGGCAGCGCCGCGGGTGCGGTCAGCGCAGGCCGAGCTCGTCGGCGAACAGGTCGTAGCCGACGAACGCCACCAGGTCGAGCAGCGTGTGCGCGACGACGAGGGGCATCACCCGCCGCCACCGCAGGTAGACGACGGCGAACACCAGGCCCATCACGACGTTGCCGACGAACGGGCCGAACCCCTGGTACAGGTGGTACGACCCGCGCAGCACCGCCGAGGTGAAGACGACCAGCGGTGCGGCCCAGCGCATCTGCTCGAGCCGCTCGACCAGGTACCCGACGACGAGCACCTCCTCGAGCACCGCGTTCTTCAGCGCCGACAGGACCAGGACGGGGATCGTCCACCAGTAGGCGTTGAGCGCCGCGGGGACGACCTCCGCGGTGATGCCGAGCGCGCGTCCGGCGAAGTACAGCCCGAGGCCGGGCAGCCCGATCGCGGCGGCGAGCCCGGCCCCGACGGCGAGGTCGCGCAGCGGGTGGCGCAGGTCGAACCCGAGCCGGCGGGTGGCGCTGCGACCCGGCTCGGACAGCAGGAACAGCGCCAGCGCCACCGGCACGAGCGCGAAGACGGTGCCGAGCAGCTGGTAGGTGAGGTCGAGGTACGGCCGCTCGCTGCGCGAGCTGTTCAGCGTCGCCGTGGCCTGCCCGATCGGTCCCTGGGTCAGCTTGGCCACCAGGCTGGTGACCGCGTAGACCGCGGACTGGCCGAGCGAGAGGCCGAGGACGATCAGCACCTCGGCGCCGAGACGCCGCCGGGCGGGCTCCGCGGCGGGCTCGCTCGGCGGCGTCTCGACCGGCGGCGTCCCGGCCACCGGGGGCGTCTGGCTCACGCCCCGAGGCGTAGTGGCTGACGCCCCGAGTAGGTGCCGCGGTCAGCTGTCGCCCTCGGTGGTCGACGGCGACGGCGTGCTGGTCGGGCTGTCGGACGGGGCGTCACCCTTCGGGCCGCCGGGGCCGCGCATCCCGGGGCCCTCGCGGTCCAGGCCCTCGGTGATCCGGTCCTCGAGGCCGGACGAGACCTCGTCGGCCTCGGCCTGGGTGAGGTCCCCGTCGGTCACCTTCTGCGCCACCGCCTTCTGCGCCTCGGCGACCAGCGCGGCGACCAGGTCGGCGCGGTCGACGCCCTCGGCGTCGGCGACCTCGCCCAGGGTCTCGCCGGCGCGCAGCCGGTCGCGCAGCGCGTCCTCCTCGAGCCCGAGGGTGGTGGCTGCGGTGGCCAGGCCCTGGTGCAGCACCGCCGCGCCCGTCCGACCCGCCGTCGCGCCCGCCGGAGCCGTGGCCGCCGCGGGCCGCCTCTGCCCTCAGGCCCGGCCTCGGCCAGCGTGCCGGCGACGGCGTCCGCCTGGTCCTGGGTGATCGTGCCGTCGGTGACCAGCCCGGCGAGCTTCTCGGCGATCTGCTGCGTCCGCTCGGCGAGCCGCTCGGCCACCGTGGCGTCGTCGGTGGCGTCGTCACCCGCGGCGTCCTCGGTGCCGTCCTCGGTGCCGTCCTCGGTGGCGGTCGCGGTGCTGGTGGCGGCCATGACCGGCAGGGCGACGGCGACGCCGCCGAGAGTGGTCAGGGCCAGCGCGCCGCCGGCGGCCAGGGCGATGGTCTTGGTGCGCATCGGTGCTCCTCGTCGTTGGTGCCGTCGGATGGTCCGGCGGCTTCCGACCCCGAGCATCGGCGGCCGACCTGGCAGCAGCCTGGGACCAGCCTCGGAATCTGCCCCCACCCGCGCGAGGGCCGACCCGGCGTCAGTCGTCGAGGTGGTCGACCAGCCGCGCCGCGAGCCCGGTGTACGAGGCGGGGGTGAGCGCGGCCAGCCGCTCCTCGACGTCGGCGGGCAGGCCCGAGGCCGGCCACGAACTCGCGCATCGCGGCGCCGTCGACGCGGCGTCCGCGGGTCAGCTCCTTGAGCCGCTCGTACGGGTTCTCCATGCCGGTCGCCCCGGCGACCCCGGCGGCGCGCATCGCCGACTGCACGGCCTCCCCGAGCACCTCCCAGTTCGCGTCGAGGTCGCGGGCCATGGCGTCCGGGTCGGCGTCGAGGCCGGCCAGGCCCGCGGGCGACGTTGTCGATCGCGAGCAGGGAGTGGCCGAACGCGGTGCCGATGTTGCGCTGCATCGAGGAGTCGGTGAGGTCGCGCTGCAGCCGGCTGGTGACCAGGGTCGAGGCCAGGACGTCGAGCAGGGCCGAGGAGACCTCGAGGTTGGCCTCGGCGTTCTCGAACCGGATCGGGTTCACCTTGTGCGGCATCGTGGACGACCCGGTGGAGCCGTGCGCCCCGAGCTGCTGGGCGAAGTAGCCCATCGAGATGTAGGTCCACACGTCGGTGGCGAGGTTGTGCAGCACCCGGTTGAACCGCGCGACGTCGGCGTAGAGCTCGGCCTGCCAGTCGTGCGACTCGATCTGGGTGGTCAGCGGGTTCCAGGTGAGCCCGAGGCCCTCGACGAACGAGCGCGACACCTGCTCCCAGTCGGCACCCGGGACGGCGGCCAGGTGCGCGCCGTAGGTGCCGGTGGCGCCGTTGAGCTTGCCCAGGTACTCCGCGCCCTCGATCCGCCGCAGCTGCCGGCCGAGCCGCCGGGCCAGCACGGCGACCTCCTTGCCGAGCGTGGTGGGCGTGGCCGGCTGCCCGTGGGTGTGCGCCAGCATCGGCTGCTCGCGCAGCTCGCGCGCCATCGCCTCCAGCTGCTCGACCAGGGCGCGGGCGCGCGGCAGCCACACCTCGGTGACCGCGCCGCGGACCATCAGCGCGTACGACAGGTTGTTGACGTCCTCGCTGGTGCAGCAGAAGTGCACGAGCTCGGTGGCGTCGTCGCTGGCGGTGCGGGTCAGCCGCCGCTTGACGAAGTACTCGACCGCCTTGACGTCGTGCGCGGTCTCGCGCTCGATCTCGGCGAGCTCGCGCACCTCGTCCGGGCCGAAGTCCTCGACCACCCGGCGCAGCCGCGCCTTCTCGCCCTCGCCCAGCGGCTCGGCGCCGGGGACGGTGCCGTGGTCGGTGAGGTGCAGCAGCCACTCGACCTCGACCCGCACCCGCTCGCGGTTGAGCGCGGCCTCGGAGAGGTGCTCGACGAGGGGGGCGACGGCGGAGCGGTAGCGGCCGTCGAGGGGGCCCAGGGCGGTGCCGGCGTCGGCGAGGGGGGTGCTCACGCCGTCCATCGTCCCAGGTGCCGCGGGTGGCGCCGCGCCGGAGGGAGGGGTACCAACGGGGGATGGAGCCCGAGCAGCAGGACCCGCGTGTGGTGAAGCCCGAGCACCTGCGTCGCGGCGGCCGCGTCCGCGGCCGACACCGCGGCGGAGGTCGGTGGACGACGTCGGGCAGGTCGACGTCGAGGGGCAGGTGAGCGAAGGGGTCGAGAGCGGGTCGGTGGTGCTGCGCGGCGCCGACGGCCGCAGCTGGCAGCTCGGTCGCTCGCACACCGGACTGGTCGGCCGCACGGTCGCGCTGCGGGGGCGACCGCGCCGCGACGTGATGACGACCGCGCAGCAGGGCGTCCCGCTCGAGGTGCTCTCCGCCGCGGCGGCAGGGCACCGGGCGCAGCCCGCTCGAACGCCGCGGTCCCGGGCGGCGACGAGGAGCAGGTCGACGTCGAGGGCGAGGTGCGCGAGGGGGTCGAGGGCGGCTCGGTCGTGCTGCGGGGCGCGGACGGGCGCACGTGGCAGCTCGGCCGCGCGCACGGCGACCTGGTGGGGTGCACGGTCCGGCTGCGCGGTCGGCCGCGCCGCGACGTCATGACCACGGCGCAGCAGGGCGTGCCGCTGGAGGTGCTCGCCGTCGAGGTCGTCTCCGGAACGCCGGACGAGCACCGGACCGGGGCCTGACCACCTCGCGCGCTCCCGGGTGGCCGCGGGAGGATCCGCGACTGCCCGAGGTGCCTCGGTCGCGCGATCTTCGCGTCCGCGGCGGGCACGTTGCCCGAGGGGCGGCCTGCGCGGCACTAGGTTGGCGCGCGTGAAGGTCGCCGTCCCCGCCGAGACCATCCCGGGCGAGCGCCGGGTCGCCGTCACCCCCGAGACCGTCCGGCAGATGCTCGACGCCGGGCTGGAGGTCATCGTGCAGGCCGGGGCCGGCCTGCACTGCTCGATCCCCGACGCCGCGTACGCCGAGGCCGGCGCCGAGGTGGTGGAGGCGGTCGACGCCGGCGCCGTCGACGTCCTGCTGCACGTGCGCCCGCTGCACCCGCGGCTGCCGGAGCGGCTGCGGGCCGGGGCGATCACGATCGGGCTGGGCTCGCCGTCCACCGAGCTCGCCACCGTGCAGGCGCTCGCCGACGCGCAGGTCACCTCGTTCGCCCTCGAGCTGGTGCCGCGGATCTCGCGCGCGCAGTCGATGGACGCCCTCACCTCCCAGGCGCTGGTCGCCGGGTACCGCTGCGTGATCGAGGCCTCGATCCGGCTGCCGCGCTTCCTGCCGCTGTTCATGACCGCCGCCGGCACCGTCCCGCCGGGGTCGGTGGTCGTCCTCGGCGCCGGCGTCGCCGGCCTGCAGGCGATCGCGACGGCCAAGCGGCTCGGCGCCAAGGTGAGCGCGAACGACGTGCGCGCCGCGTCCGCCGACGAGGTGCGCTCGATGGGCGGCACGTTCATCGACCTCGACCTGGACGCCATCGAGGGCGCCGGCGGCTACGCCCGCGAGATGGGCGAGGACCGCGCGCGCCGGCAGGCCGAGCTGCTCGCGCCCCACGTGGCGGACGCCGACGTGCTCATCACCACGGCGGCGATCCCCGGCCGGCCCGCGCCGCGGCTGGTCTCGCGCGAGATGGTCGCGGCGATGAAGCCGGGGTCGGTGGTCGTCGACCTCGCCGCCGAGTCCGGCGGCAACGTCGAGGGCGCGGTGCCGGGCGAGGACGTCGAGATCCCCTCCGACGCAGGCGGTTCGGTCACGCTGGTCGGGATGAAGGACGCCGCGAGCACGATGCCCGTCGACGCCTCGCGGCTCTACGCGAAGAACGTCGTCAACCTGCTGATGCTGATGACCTCCGAGGGCCAGGTGGTGCCCGACTTCGACGACGAGGTCGTCGCGGGCGCCTGCCTCACCCACGAGGGCGCGGTGCGGCACGCACCCACCGCCGCGCTGCTGGCGCCCCCCGTACCCGCGGCTGCACCCGAGCCCACCGACCCGATCGAGGGGGACGCCTGATGGACGGCATCGCGCTGCTCACCATCTTCGTGCTGGCGGTGTTCGTCGGCTTCGAGGTGGTCTCGAAGGTCTCGAGCACGCTGCACACGCCGCTGATGTCGGGCGCCAACGCCATCCACGGCATCATCCTGCTCGGGCGCCGTGCTGGTCGCGGGCCACGCCGAGAGCCCGTTCGTCCTCGTGGTCGCGCTGCTCGCCGTGCTGCTCGCCACCCTGAACCTGGTCGGCGGCTTCGTCGTCACCGACCGGATGCTGGAGATGTTCAAGGGCAGAGCGTTCAAGGGCAGAGCGGGTTCGGGCAGCAAGGGGGGTGACGCGTGAACCTGCTGTCGCCCACCTGGACGTCGCTGCTGTACCTGGTGGCCGCGGTCTGCTTCATCCTCGCGCTGCGCGGTCTGTCCAGCCCGCGCACCGCCCGCCGCGGCAACCTGATCGGCGCGTTCGGCGCGCTGGTGGCGATGGTGACGGTGTTCCTGTCGACCGAGCTCGACAACCTGGTCGCGATCCTCGTCGCCATCGCGGTGGGAACGGTCGTCGCCGTCCCGGTGTCGCGCCGGGTGAAGATGACCGGGATGCCGCAGCTGGTCGCGCTGTTCAACGGCGTCGGCGGCGGCGCGGCGGCCCTGGTGGCGCTGCTCGAGCTGGAGCGAGATCGGGGCGGACCGTGGCGCGCTGCTCGCGATCGCGTTCACCGTCCTGGTCGGCGCGGTGTCGTTCTCCGGGCTCGGTCGTCACCTTCCTCAAGCTCCAGGAGCTGATGACCACCCGGCCGGTGCTGCTGCCCGGTCAGCGCTGGCTGATGATCGGCGCACTGGTCGCCTCGCTCGGCGCTGGCCGCGGTGCTGATCGCGTCCGGCGAGATCGCCTGGGCGGTCCTGCTGCTCGTCGCCGGCCTGGCCGTGGGTGTCCTGCTCGTGCTGCCCGTCGGCGGCGCCGACGTGCCGATCGTCATCTCGCTGCTCAACGCGTTCACCGGCCTCACCGTCGCGGCGTCCGGCTTCGTCCTCGACAACGTCCTGCTGCTGGTCGCGGGCACGCTGGTCGGCGCGTCGCGGCACGATCCTCACCCGGGCGATGGCCTCGGCGATGGGTCGCGTCGGTCCCGGCATCCTGTTCGGCGCGCTCAAGGGCGGCTCGACCGCGGGGTCGACCGAGATGTCCGACCGCCCGGTGCGGTCCTCCACGGCCGAGGACGTCGCGATCCTGCTCGGCTACGCGCAGTCCGTCGTCGTCGTCCCCGGCTACGGGCTGGCCGTGGCGCAGGCCCAGCACACGATGGCCGAGCTGGCTGCGGCGCTCGAGGCGCGCGGCATCGAGGTGATCTTCGGGATCCACCCGGTCGCCGGCCGGATGCCGGGCCACATGAACGTGCTGCTCGCCGAGGCGAACGTGCCGTACGAGGTGCTGGCCGAGATGGACGAGGTCAACCCGAGGATGCGGACGGCCGACGTCGCGCTGGTGGTCG
Source organism: uncultured Actinomycetota bacterium (assembly GCA_963750285.1). Taxonomy (GTDB): domain Bacteria; phylum Actinomycetota; class Actinomycetes; order Actinomycetales; family CAWJMD01; genus JBBQSN01. The sequence continues at coordinate 300,677 of CAVVQA010000006.1, forward strand.
GCGCGAACGACGTGGTGAACCCGGCCGCGAAGACGTCCCCCGGCTCGCCGATCTACGGCATGCCGATCCTGGACGTCGACCAGGCCAAGCAGGTCGTGTTCCTCAAGCGCTCGATGCGGCCGGGGTTCGCCGGCATCGAGAACGAGCTGCTCTACGAGCCGCAGACCACGCTGCTGTTCGGCGACGCGAAGGACTCGCTCACCAAGGTGCTGGCGGCCGTCAAGGCGTTGTGAGCCGGCCCTCGTCCGTGCGGTCCAGGTCGGCGCGGACGTGGGCCAGCAGGCCCGGCACGGCCGCGCGCACCTGCTCGACGACCGTGGTGAAGCCCGCGTCGTCGCCGTAGTACGGGTCGGCCACGTCGGTGCCGTCGGCGCCCGGGTCGAACGAGCGCAGCAGCCGCACCCGGTCCGCTCGCTGCGGCACCAGCCCGCGCAGGTCGCGGGCGTGGCCCGAGTCGAGCGCCACCACGAGGTCGGTGGTCGCGAGCGCCAGCGGGTCGACCTCCCGGGCGCGGTGCGCGGAGCCGTCGAGCCCGGCCGCGTCCAGGGCCGCCACCGCCCGCGGGTCGGCGCCGTTTCCCACGTGCCACCCGCCGGTCCCCGCCGAGTCCACCCGCACGCGGTCGGCGAGCCCGGCCCGCTCGAGCGCGTCGGCCACGACGACCTCCGCGATGGGTGACCGGCAGATGTTGCCGGTGCAGACGAAGGTGACCCGGTAGTCGCTCACGCCTCCATCCTGCTGCCCCGCCGTCCACAGGCCGGTGCCGGGCCCGGCTGTCCACACCCGTGCCGTCGGCGGCCCCGGGAACGTCGCGGACCGGACCTAGCGTCGCCGCACTGGTTCGAGGACGGAGGCGGTGGATGAGCCCGATCGACGGGGTCCCGGGTGAGCTGCACGTGCTGGCGGCGCGGGCGGCCGCGCTCGCCGACGAGGTGCGCACCCGCGCGGGAGAGGTGCGCCGGCACGTCCGCACCGCCGGCTGGACGGGCCCGGCGGCCGAGGCGTACGCCGGCGCCGCCACCGCCGAGGCGGTCCGGCTCGACCGGTGCGCCGACGGGCTCGACGACCTCGTGGCCGCGCTGCGCGGCCACGCACGCGGGGCCGACCGCCGGCTCGAGGAGGTCGCCGAGCTGTTCGGGGCGGCACGGGTGGCCCTCGAGGTCAGCGCGGGTCTGCTGCCCGGCTGGCACGGCCCGCGGTGAGCGTGCTCGAGGTCTCGGGAGGCGCCGGCGGCGTGACCGCGGTCACCGAGGACGTGCACGCGTGCGGCGCGGCGCTGCTGGCCACCGCGGTGCGGGTGGCCGGTGTGGTGCCCGAGCTCGCCGCGCTGGCCGCCCACCCCGCGCTCGGGGTGGCCGCCGCGCTCGACCCGTTCGGTGCCGCGCGCGTGGTCGGTGCGGCCGCCGGCGCGGTCGCCGGACCGTCCGGGCTGGTGGCCGCCGCGGCGGGGTGCGCCCGGGTCGGGACGGGTGCGCACGTCGCCGCCGAGGCGTACCGGGTCGCCGAGACCGGTGCCGAGCGGCTCGCGTCGGCCGCCTGGCGGGCCGTGGCCCCGACGGTGGTTCCCCCGGCGGTGGGCGCGGCGGTGCTGGGCGCGCCGGTGCTCGCGGGGACGGCCGCGGTGGCGGTGGCGCTGTCGGCGTCGGCCTGGGTGGTCGTCCGGTCCGCGCCCGTGGTGGTCGGCACGGCCGCGCGGGCGGCCGGGCTGGGCGCGGGCGGCGACCTCGACGCCACCGCCGTCCGTCGCCCTCGTGTCCGGTGCCGCCGACGAGGTGGGCGGTCGGCTCGCTGCGGACGCCACGGCCGCCGCGCTCGCCGTGCAGGTGCAGGCGGCCCGCCGGCCGTGGCTGGTGCGCGAGGGGCTCGCCACGCTCCCGGTGGCCGTCGGCGCGCTGGTGCCCGACGTCGTCGAGCGGCTGCTGGCCGTCCCGGCTGCGGTCGACGGCGGTGCCGACCCGGTGCCGGACTCGGTCCCGGAGGTCGCGGCGCCTGCTCGCACTCGCGGCCGGCGCTGCCGGGTACCTCCGGCAGGGCGAGGTGCGCGTCGCACCGGCCGGCCCGCCGCGGCGCGCGACCGGCGCGCACGACGTCTCCGGGCTGGTCGACCGGCTGCGGCCGTTCGCCCCGCCCACCACCGCGACCGCCACCGGTCCCGTACACGCCGGGACGCGTCCGGGTCGACCGCGTCGACGGCCCGGACGGGCGGCGCTGGGTGGTCTACCTGCCGCCGACCCAGACCTGGTCCACCGGCGGCGGCCCGCTCCCGGCCGACGGCACCGCCAACCTGCGGCTGGCCGGCGGGCTCGACGCCGACGCCCTCGAGGCCGCGCGCGAGGCGATGGTGCGGGCAGGGGTGCGTCCGGACGACCCGGTGCTGGCGGTCGGGTACAGCCAGGGCGGCATGACGGCCGCGGCGCTCGCGGTCGACCCGGTCCCCGTGGGCGACGTGCAGGCGGTGGTGACGATGGGCTCGCCGGTGTCGCACGTCCCGCTGCCGGCGGACGTCGTGGTGCTCTCGCTGGAGAACGGCGGCGACCTCACCCCCGACGTCGACGGCGCGCTCGACCCCGACCGCCGGACGTGGACGTCGGTGGAGCACGGCCGCCCGGTCGACACCGCCCACCCGTGGTCGGCGCACGAGATCGGCGCCTACGCGGCCACGGCGGGGCTGGTCGACGCCAGCGACCACCCGTCGCTGGTGGCGTGGCGGGCGCAGGTGGCGCCGTTCCTCGACCCGCGGGCGGAGGTGGTGAGCCAGGAGATCAGCACGCTGCGCGGGCCGCCCTGACGGCACCGGGTGCGGGCCGGTGACATGCTGGCGCCTCGACGACCGAGGAGGAGCAGATGGCGAGCTGGCTGGTCACGGGTGGGGCGGGGTACATCGGCGCCCACGTCGCCAGGGCCCTGGCGGCGGAGGGGATCGAGCCGGTCGTGCTCGACGACCTCAGCAGCGGTCACCGCGGGTTCGTCGACGACACGGTCGCCTTCGTCGACGCCTCGGTGCTCGACACCGCGGCGGTGGAGCGGACCCTGCGCGAGCACGGCTGCACCGGCGTCGTGCACCTGGCGGCCTACAAGTACGCCGGCGAGTCGGTGAAGCGCCCGCTGCACACCTACCGGCAGAACATCGAGGGCACGGTGTCCGTGCTCGAGGCGATGGTCGCCGCCGGCGTCGGCTCGATCGTCTTCTCGTCGTCGGCCGCGGTGTTCGGCACGCCGGAGGACGAGCTCGTCACCGAGGACTCCTCGACCCGTCCCGAGTCGCCCTACGGGCGCTCGAAGCTGGTGTCGGAGTGGGTGATCGCCGACGCCGCGGTCGCCCACGGGATCCGGCACACCTCGCTGCGCTACTTCAACGTGGTGGGCTCCGGCCACGACGACCTGTACGACACCAGCCCGCACAACCTGTTCCCGCTGGTGCTCAAGGCGCTCACCGAGGGCCGCACCCCGGTGATCCGCGGCGACGACTACCCCACGCCGGACGGCACGTGCGTCCGCGACTACCTGCACGTGCAGGACCTCGCGCTCGCGCACGTGGAGGCGGCACGACGCCTCGACGCCGGCGACGACCTCGAGCCGGTCTACAACCTCGGCAGCGGCGACGGCCTGTCCGTGCGGCAGGTGATGGACGCGGTCGCGCGCGTCACCGGCACGCCGTTCGACCCGGTGATCGAGCCGCGCCGGGCCGGCGACCCGGCCCGGATCGTGGCGCGGGGCGACCTCGCCGCCCGCGACCTGGGCTGGACGATGCGGCACGACGTCGACCAGATGGTCGCGAGCGCCTGGCAGGCGTGGAAGGCCTCGCAGGACGCCTGACCGCCGCTGCCTGCGTGCCGCTGCCTGACCGCCGGGCCGGGGAGCGGGCTCGTTCAGCCGATCTGGCGGGAGCGTCCCTGGAACAGCGCGACCAGGGCGCCGTCGCCCTCGCGCACCACGCGCACCCGGGTGACCCCGTTGCGCCCGTAGCGGGCCTCCTCGACCGCCTCGGCCACCAGCACGTCGCCTTCCCGGGCCGCGGCGACGAACGTGACGTCGGCCGCGGCGGCCACGACCACCCGGCCAGGACCGTTGCAGCAGAACGCGAACGCGCTGTCGGCGAGCGAGAAGAGCAGGCCGCCGTGGGCCGAGCCGTGTCCCTGCACCATGTCGGGGCGCACCGTCATCCGCACCACGGCGCGACCGGGCCGGGCGGCGAGCAGCTCCATCCCGAGCGCCCGGCTCGCGGCGTCGCGGGCGAACATCTCGGCCGCCCACCCCTCGACCACGCCGTCGGACCCGGGGCCGGGCTCAGGCATCGAGCGGGGACCCCGACTCCGCGGCCAGCCGCAGGCCGGGCGCCACCCGGTAGCGACCGGTCGGGACCGCCTCGTGGAGGTGCCTCAGCACCGCCATCACGCACGCCGGGCCGATCTGCTCGCCCCAGGCGAGCGGCCCGCGCGGGTAGCCCGTGCCCAGCGTCATCGCGGTGTCGACGTCGGAGCCGCTGGCCTCACCGCGCTCGACCAGGGCGACCGCCTCGTTGACGATCATCGCCACGGTCCGCGCGACGACGAGCCCGGCCTCGTCCTTGACCACCACGACCTCGACGCCCGCAGCCTGCAGCAGGCCGATCGACTCGCTGAGGGTCTGCGCCGAGCAGCCCGGCGCGGCGGCCACGACCACCATCCGGGTGGTGGCGGCGTCCAGCGCCCAGTCGAGGACGACGACGTCGTGGCCGCTCGAGCTGGCGGTCGAGCCGTCGGTCTCGACCAGCCGGCCGCCCGAGGGCAGCAGGACGCCGATCTCGTCGGTGCACTCGGGGTCGCTGTCGCCGACGATGCTCACCTCGACGCCGCCCTCGGCGAACCGCGTGAGCAGCGGCTCCATCACCGCCCAGCCCTCGCTGTAGCGCACCCGCGACGGCCGCACGGTCCGCGGTCCGCAGCACGGCTCCGGCGTCCGCGCGGTCGTCGGCGGGGGCGTCGGTCGGCGTAGTCGTAGACGCCGCGGCCGGTCTTGCGCCCGAGCAGCCCGGCGTCGACCAGCCCCTGCTGCAGCACGGTCGGTGCGTACCGCGGGTCGTGGAAGGTCTGCTCCCAGACCGAGCGCGACACCGCGAGGTTGACGTCCTGCCCGACCAGGTCGGTGAGCTCGAACGGGCCCATCGGGAAGCCGCCGACCTCGCGCAGCACGTGGTCGATCGTCGCGGCGTCGGCCACGCCCTCCTCGACCATCCGCTGCGCCTCGCCGTAGAACGGCCGGGCCACCCGGTTGACGATGAAGCCGGGCGTCGAGGTGCACGTCACGGGCTCCTTGCCCCAGGCGCGCACCAGCGCCATCGCCGACTCCACGACCTCGGGACCGGTCGCCGCACCGCGCACCACCTCGACCAGCCGCATCCGCGGCGCCGGGTTGAAGAAGTGCAGGCCCACCAGCCGGCCGGGCTCGCGCAGCCGGTTCGCCACGGCGGTCACCGACAGCGACGACGTGTTCGTGGCCAGCACGGCGTCGTCGGCGACGACCTTCTCCAGGGTGGCGAACAGGTCGCGCTTGACCTCGAGGTCCTCGGCCACGGCCTCGATGACGAGGCCGCACGGCGCGAGCGCGTCGGCGGAGGTGACGACCTCGAGCCGGCCGCGCACCTCGTCGGCCGCGGCGGCGTCCAGCCGGTCCTTGGCCACGTCGCGGTCGAGCCGTCCGCCGAGCGCGACCAGCGCGGCCGCGGCGGCGCCCTCGACGGCGTCGAGCAGCAGCACCCGGTGGCCCGCGCGGGCGGCGACCTCGGCGATGCCGGCGCCCATGGTGCCGGCGCCGACGACGCCGACGACGAGGTCCGGGGAAGGGGCGGTGCTCACCCTCGGCACCCTAGCCCGGCGGGAGGCGACGGTGACGACGTCCGCCGGATGCGGCAGGGTGTGCGGCCGTGACGACCTCACCCCCCCACCCCGGCCCCCACCACGGGCGACGCGCCGCACACCGGCAGCACGCCCGACCAGCTCGTCGAGGAGCACCGCGAGCTGCTCGACCAGGCGCTCGCCGCCATCGGCAGCCGCGAGTACTGGAGCCGGTTCCCGGAGTCGCCGTCCCCCCGGGTCTACGGCGAGGACGCCGCGCCGGCGGGTGAGGCCGCCTACCGCGCCCACCTCGACGGCCGCTACGAGGCGCTGGCGAGCCAGCCGGAGCCATCCGGGCTGGGTCGGCTCGGAGGTCTCGCCCTACGGCCCGGTGCTCGGCACCACCTACCCCCACTACGGCGAGGACGACCTCGACGCGCTGCTCGAGCAGGTCGGCGCCGGCGTCCCGGCCTGGCGGGCGGCCGGTCCGCTGGCGCGCGCCGCCGTCTGCGCCGAGATCCTGGTGCGGATCAACGCCCGCAGCTTCGAGATGGCGCACGCCGTCATGCACACCACCGGCCAGCCGTTCGTGATGTCGTTCCAGGCCGCCGGCCCGCACGCGCAGGACCGCGCCCTCGAGGCCGTCGCGTACGCGCTGGCCGAGCAGCAGCGGGTGCCTGCCGAGGCCACCTGGAGCAAGCCCGGCAAGGGCGACCCGCTGGTGATGACGAAGCGGTTCCACGTGGTGGGACGCGGCACCGGCCTGGTGATCGGCTGCAACACGTTCCCCACCTGGAACTCCTACCCGGGGCTGTTCGCGTCCCTCGCCACGGCCAACGCCGTCGTGGTCAAGCCGCACCCTCGCGCGGTCCTGCCGCTCGCGATCTCGGTCGAGGTCGCGCGGGAGGTGCTGGCGGAGAACGGCTTCGACCCGAACCTCGTCGTGCTCGCGGCCGAGGAGGACGGCGAGGGGCTGGCGAAGCCGCTCGCGCTGCACCCCCGGATCGGCGTCGTCGACTACACCGGCGGACCCGGCTTCGGCGACTGGCTGGAGCGCAACGTGCACCAGGCGGTCGTCTACACCGAGAAGGCCGGCCTCAACACCGTCGTCGTCGACTCCACCGACGACGTCGCCGGCCTCGCGCAGAACCTCGCCTTCTCGTTCAGCCTCTACTCCGGCCAGATGTGCACGGCGCCGCAGAACGTCTACGTGCCCGCCGACGGCATCGACACCGACGCCGGGCACCTGTCGGTCGACGAGCTCGGAGAGCGGATCTCGGCGGCGGTGCAGCGCCTCACCGGTGACGACGCCCGGGCGGTCGGCCTGCTCGGTGCGGCGGTGAACCCCGACGTCGTCTCACGCGCCGACGGCGCCGGCGAGCTCGGCACGACGGTGCTCGCGACCCGCGCCGTCACCCACCCGGACTTCCCGGACGCCACCGTCCGCACGCCGGCGGTGATCGCGGTCGACGCCTCCGACACCGACGTCTACACCCGCGAGTGCTTCGGCCCGGTGGCGTTCCTCATCCGCACCTCGGGCACCGAGGAGTCGCTGCGGCTGTTCCGCGACACCGTCCGCGAGCACGGCGCGATGACGGCCTCGGTGTACTCCACCTCCGAGGACGTGCTCGACGCCGCCGAGCAGGCGGCGATCGACGCAGGCGTCGCGCTGTCGATGAACCTCACCGGCCAGGTGTTCGTCAACCAGTCGGCGGCGTTCAGCGACTTCCACGGCACCGGCGCGAACCCGGCCGCGAACGCGACCCTCACCGACGGCCACTACGTCTCGGGCCGGTTCCGCGTGGTGCAGTCGCGCCGGCACGCCTGATCGTGCCGGGCGCAGGGACCCGGCGGCACGCCGGTCGACCGGGCCGCTCCCGACGGGACGCGGCCGGCGGCGAGGAGCGGTCAGTCGTCCTTGCCGTCGGGCAGCACCAGGTTGAGCACCAGGCTCACGAAGGTCACCACGACCGCTCCGAGCACGGCCGACCAGAAGAAGTCGTCGACCACGAACGTCAGCGGCGTGGCCTCGGAGATCCACGAGGTGATCTGGAGCATGAACGCGTTGACGACGAAGCTGAACAGCCCGAGCGTCAGCAGGTAGAGCGGCAGCGTCAGCAGCTTCACGACCGGCTTCACGACCGCGTTGACCAGGCCGAACAGCAGGCCGACCACGAGGAACGTCAGCGCGGTCTGCCACCACTCGTCGCCGGCGCCGCCGCCGACGCCCAGCCCGGGCACCACGAGGGTCGCCACCCAGATGGCCACGGCGTTCACCACGACCTTGATCGCGAACGACTTCATGGCCGCCAGCCTGCCACGCCCACGACGAAAGTCGGGGGCCAGGTGCGGCGCAGGACGAGACCGACGGCGGACGCGGCGCGGGCGGCGCCCGCGCCAGCCTGGTGGGCATGAGCACACCACCGCTGCGCCTCGGCCGCGCTGTCAGCGCGCGGCCTGACCAAGACCTACGGACGCGGCGAGGCCGCCGTCACCGCCCTGCGCGGGGTCGACGTGGACATCGCCCGCGGCGCGTTCACCGCCGTGATGGGGCCGTCCGGCTCCGGCAAGTCCACGCTGCTGCACTGCCTCGCAGGTCTCGACACCGTGACGTCCGGCTCGGTCTGGCTCGGGGAGACCGAGCTGACGTCGCTGTCCGACCAGGAGCTGACGCTGCTGCGCCGCAGGCGGATCGGCTTCGTCTTCCAGGCCTTCAACCTGCTGCCGATGCTCACCGCCGAGCAGAACGTGCTGCTGCCGCTCGACCTCGCCGGTCGCCGCAGCACCCGCGCCGACGGCTCGGACCCGCGCACCGACGGCACCCTGGCGCACCTGTCCGAGACGCTCGGCATCGCCGACCGGATGACGCACCGTCCCGGCGAGCTGTCCGGCGGCCAGCAGCAGCGGGTGGCGATCGCCCGCGCCCTCGTGACCCGGCCCGACGTCGTCGTGGCCGACGAGCCGACGGGCAACCTCGACTCGCACGCCGGCGCCGAGGTGCTGGCCCTGCTGCGCGAGCGCGTCACCGAGTTCGGCGAGACCGTCGTCATGGTCACGCACGACCCGGTCGCCGCCTCGTACGCCGACCGCGTGCTGCTGATGGCCGACGGCGTGGTGGCGGGCGAGCTGCTGTCGCCCACGGCCGAGCAGGTGCTCGCCGCCACCTCCGGCGCCGCGGTGGGTGCGTCCCGGTGATCAGCGCCACCACCTGGGCGCGGCTGCGCGCCGACGCCGGCCGCCTCACCGCGGCCGGGATCGCCATCGTCCTCGGCACCGGCTTCGCCGCGGCCGTGCTGATGGCCAACGGGATCGTCGAGCGCACCGCGTTCGCGAGCGTGACCACGGGACTCGCCGGTGCCGACGTCGTCGTCACGGGGGGCGAGGCCGATGGCGTGTACACACCGCTCGAGGACGGCGTCGCCGAGGAGGTGGGCGAGCTGGACGGGGTGCGGGTCGCCGCCGTCACCACGTCGACCTACGCCTCGGTCGTCAACGGCGCCCGCAGCGACGTCATCGTCGTGGCGGACGTGCCGGCGCTGCCCGGCTTCCGCACGCCCGTGCCGCTGGAGGGCCGGCTCGCCACGGCCGATGGCGAGATCGCCGTCAGCGAGTCGGTCGCCGAGCGGCTGCGCACCGACGTGGGCGACGAGATCTCCGTCCAGCTCTACGACTTCTCCCAGGTCGACGGCGAGGGCATGCCGTCGCTGGTGGAGCAGCCGCTCCTGGTCGTGGGGATCACCCCGGGCGGGCTGGCGTCGTCGATCGGCGCGAGCGGCTCGGGTCTGGTCACCGCGGGGACGATCGACGGCTGGGACGAGGTCCAGGACAGCGAGGGCGGCGGGCCGGAGACGCTGCTCGTCGCGGCGCAGGACGGCGTGAGCCCCGAGGTGCTGCGCGACCGCGTGGCGGCGGCGCTGCCCGGCAGCACCGTCCGCACGTCCGACGAGGAGGCGCAGGCGACCATCTCCGACCTGCTCGACGGCGTCGACGTCCTCACCGCGATGGCGCTCGGCTTCGCCGCCCTCGCCATGTTCGTCGCGGGCTTCGTCATCACCAACACCTTCGCCGTGCTCGTCGCCCAGCGGACCCGGCAGCTCGCGCTGCTGCGGTGCGTCGGCGCGACCAAGGGGCAGGTGCGCCGCGAGGTGCTCGGCCAGGCGGCCGTCCTGGGCTTCGTCGCCTCGCTGCTCGGGCTCGTGGTCGGCACCGGGCTGGCGACCGTGGGGGCGACGCTGGTCGCCCGGTCGCAGCCGCAGCTCGACCTGCCCGGCACCGCGTGGCCCGACCTGCTCGCGGTTCTCGTGCCGGTCGGCGCGGGCGTCCTGGTGACGGTGGGCGCGGCGCTCGCCCCGGCCCGCGCGGCCACCCGGGTCTCCCCGCTGGCCGCGCTGCGTCCGGCCGACGGCCCCGACCTGCGCAAGAGGGCGTCGTGGCTGCGGGTGGCCCTCGCGGTCGGCCTGCTCGGCCTCGGCGGGGCCGGCCTGGCCCTCGGTCTGTCGATGTCGTCGGACGGCAGCACCACCGGCGCCCTCGTGGCGGCCGTGGGCGGCGGCGTCTCGTTCGCCGGCGTGCTGGTCGGCGCGCTGTTCGTCGTCCCCCCGATGGTGACCGCCGCCGGCGGGCTCCTGGCCCGGCTCGTGCCGGGCGACGCCGGTGCCGCGGTGAAGCTGGCGGCCGTCAACGGCGTCCGCAACCGGCGCCGCACCACCAGCACAGCCGCCGCGCTCCTGATCGGCGTGACGCTGGTGTCGACCGTCGCGGTCGGCGCTGCCACCACCCAGGCCAGCCTGCTGAAGGTGTTCGACCACGAGTGGCCGGTCGACGTCTCGGTCGGCGGCTCGGACCAGGCCGACTACGGCCTCGAGGCCGAGCCCCCGCTCGACGACGCCCTGGTCGCGGCCGTCACCGGCGTCGGCGACGTGGCCGAGAGCGAGCAGCTCCTCGGGTCCCGGGCGGTCGTGCTGCTGCCCGGGCAGAGCGAGGGCGTCGACCTGCAGGTGCGCGGGGTCGACCCGGACCGCGGTCGGCTGATCACCGAGACACCGGTGGCCCTCGAGGCGCTCGCCGACGGCACCGCCGTCGTTCCGGGCGACCTCGCCGCGGAGATCGGGCTCGAGGACGGCCAGCAGGTGACGCTCGAGCGCGAGGGCGGCGGCGAGCTGGTCGTCACCGCCGCGGTGTCGGACATCGGCGGCCGCGCGCTGGTCCTGTCGCGCGACGACCTCACCACGCTCGACCCGCAGGCCCCGGTCACCCGGGTGTGGCTCGACCTCGACGACGCTCTCGCCAGCGGCGACCCGGCCGAGGCCGTCGCGGCGGTCGACCGGGTCCGCGACGCCGTGAGCGAGGCGGCGGCCGGCTCGGTGCGGGTCGAGGGGGCGGCGGCCGAGCGGGCCTCGTACCAGCAGGTGATCGACACCCTCCTGCGGGTGCTCACCGGCCTGCTCGCGGTGACCGTGCTGATCGCGGTCGTCGGCGTCGCCAACACCCTCAGCCTGTCGGTGGTGGAGCGGACGCGGGAGTCGGCGCTGCTGCGGGCGCTGGGCCTGACCCGGCGCCAGCTGCGGGGGACGCTGGCCGCCGAGGGCGTGCTGCTGGCCGGTGCGGGGACGGTGCTCGGGCTGGTGCTCGGCGGCGTCTACGGCTGGCTCGGTGCGGCCTCGGTGCTGAACGCGGTCACCTCCGGCGGGGTGCAGCCCGACCTGCCGCTCGGGCGGCTCGCGCTGGTCGTGGTCGGCGCGGTGGCCGCCGGCCTGCTGGCCTCGGTGCTGCCCGGACGGCGGGCGGCGAGGGCGGCCCCGGTGGCGGCGCTCGCCGAGTGACCTCGGGGGCGAGGGGAGCCGCGGGCGGCGTCGTAGTGTTCAGGCCATGGCCGATGACACCGAGGTCCGCCCGCGGCTGCGCGCCGCGCTCGACGCCGTCCCCTCGTACAAGCCGGGACGCCCGCCCACCCCGGTGGAGGGCGTCACGTCGTACAAGATCAGCTCGAACGAGAACCCGTACCCGCCGCTGCCGTCCGTGCTCGAGGTCGTGCAGCGCGCCGCCGCGCAGATGAACCGCTACCCCGACATGGCGTGCACCGCGCTGCACGAGGCGCTGGCCCGCTACCTGGGTGTGCCGGTCGACTGCGTCGCCACGGGGACGGGCAGCGTCGGCGTCCTCGGCCAGGTGCTGGCCGCGACGTGCGGCGACGGCGACGAGGTCGTCTACGCGTGGCGCTCGTTCGAGGCGTACCCGATCGTCGTCGGCATCAGCGGCGCCACCGCGGTCCCCGTCCCGGTCACGCCCGACGGCCGGCACGACCTGGCCGCGATGGCCGACGCGATCACCGAGCGCACCCGGCTGGTGCTCGTCTGCACGCCGAACAACCCCACCGGCCCGTCGGTCGAGGCGCAGGAGCTCGAGGACCTCCTCGCCCGCGTCCCGGGCGACGTGCTGGTCGTCGTCGACGAGGCGTACCGCGAGTTCGTCCGCGACGAGAAGACGCCGGACGCGATGGAGGTGTGGCGCACGCACCCGAACGTCGCCGTGCTGCGCACCTTCTCCAAGGCGTACGGGCTCGCCGGCCTGCGGGTCGGCTACGCCGTGGCCCACCCGCACCTCGCCGACGCGCTGCGCAAGACCGCCGTCCCGTTCGGCGTCTCGGCGATGGCGCAGGACGCCGCGGTCGCCTCGCTGGCGGCCGAGGACGAGCTGCTCGAGCGGGTCGAGGCGCTGGTCGCCGAGCGCACCCGCGTGCTCGAGGCGCTGCGGGGCCAGGGCTGGGAGGTGCCCGACAGCCAGGCCAACTTCGTCTGGCTGCCGCTCGGGTCGTCCTCGCTGGCGTTCGCCGCGCGCTGCAGCGCCGTGGGGCTCTCGGTGCGCCCGTTCGACGGCGACGGCGTGCGCTGCACCATCGCCGAGCCGCAGGCCAACGACCGGCTGATCGAGGTCTGCGGGGAGTACCGCGCGCTGGGGTGAGCCACGGCACGCCCGTTGGGCGCGCGGTGCGGGTGTGCAGGGAGCACGCTGGGAGGGTCCGGCCGCGTCGCCGCGGCCACCCCGTGCACGTCTCCCAGGAGGCTCCATGTCCACCGACGCGATCGTCGTCCTCAAGGCCGACCACAAGCGCATCCGCAGCCTGTTCCGCGACTTCCAGAAGGCCGGCGAGAACGCCACGGCCACCAAGGGCCGGCTCGCGACGAAGATCATCGAGGAGCTGACGGTGCACACCTACCTCGAGAACGAGGTGATGTACCCGGAGGTCCGCCGGCTGCTGCCCGAGCTCGAGGACGACGTGCTGGAGTCCTACGAGGAGCACCACGTCGCCGACGTGCTGGTGATGGAGCTCGCCGCGATGACGCCGGACGCCGAGCGCTTCGACGCCAAGATGACGGTGCTGATCGAGAACGTCACGCACCACATCGAGGAGGAGGAGCAGGACTGGTTCCCGAAGGTGCGGTCCGGCCTCAGCCGCACCCAGCTGCGCGACATCGGCTCCCAGATGCAGGAGATGCGCCCGGCGGCGCCGAAGAGCCCGGCCCAGCCGTCCGCGCTGAAGAAGGTCGTCGACGCCGTCATCGCGTAGGGGTCCGCAGGGCGGGCCGGTGGGACGATCGAGGGTCGTCTCGACAGGCGGTACGGTGTGCTGCGAGGCGGCGGTCACCGGTGACCGGCGCCACCCCGCGACCAGCGTGCCGGCCACCCCGGAGGCCGGAGGCGGGGCGCCCGCAGTCAGCACCGCTGCACCAGGCGACCCCTGGTGCCGGCGACGACGAAGGAGACCCCTGTGACCGACACCGCTGTCGGCGCCGGCCGGTCCCGCCTCGATGGCGGCCCGGACCTGGTGCAGCTGCTCACCCCCGAGGGCGAGCGCCTGGAGCACCCCGACTACTCGCCCCTGGTCGAGCACCTGACGGCCGAGGACCTGCGCGGCATGTACCGCGACCTCGTGCTGGTGCGCCGGGCCGACGCCGAGGCCACCGCGCTGCAGCGCCAGGGCGAGCTCGGCATCTGGGTCAGCCTGCTGGGCCAGGAGGCCGCGCAGATCGGCTCCGGCCGCGCGACGCGCAAGCAGGACTACGTCTTCCCGACCTACCGCGAGCACGGCGTCGCCTGGACCCGCGACGTCGACCCGGTGACGCTGCTCGGGCTGTACCGCGGGGTCAACCAGGGCGGGTGGGACCCCACCGAGAACAACTTCCACCTGTACACGATCGTCATCGGCTCGCAGACCCTGCACGCCACGGGCTACGCGATGGGCATCCAGCGCGACGGCGCCGTCGGCACGGGCGACCCGGACCGCGACGCCGCCGTCATCGCCTACTTCGGCGACGGCGCCAGCGCGCAGGGCGACGTCAACGAGGCGTTCGTCTACGCGTCGGTGTTCAACGCCCCGGTCGTGTTCTTCTGCCAGAACAACCAGTGGGCGATCTCGGAGCCGAACGAGCGGCAGACCCGGATCCCGCTGTACCAGCGCGCCCGCGGCTTCGGCTTCCCCGGCGTGCGGGTCGACGGCAACGACGTGCTGGCCACGTACGCCGTCACCGCGCAGGCGCTCGACCGCGCGCGCAACGGCGAGGGCCCGACCCTGATCGAGGCGTTCACCTACCGGATGGGCGCGCACACCACGTCCGACGACCCGACCCGGTACCGGATCGAGGCCGAGGTCGAGGAGTGGAAGCTCAAGGACCCGATCGCGCGGCTGAAGGCGTACCTGGCCCGCGGCGGCGACGCCGACCAGGACTTCTTCGACCGGATCGACACCGAGGCGGACGAGCTCGCCGTGCACGTCCGCAAGGGCTGCCTGGAGATGCCGAACCCCGACCCGGACGAGATGTTCGAGCACGCCTACCGCGAGCCGTACCCGCTGGTCGACGAGGAGCGGGCGTGGTTCGCGCAGTACCACGCGTCCTTCGAGGGAGAGGGTGCTGACAAGTGAGTGACATCAGCAGCGAGGCGCCCACCGCGGTGGTGCAGTCGACGATCGCCAAGGGCGTCACCATGGGCCTGCGGGCCGCGATGGAGGCCGAGCCCAAGGTCCTGGTCATGGGCGAGGACGTCGGCAAGCTCGGCGGCGTCTTCCGCGTCACCGACGGCCTGCAGAAGGACTTCGGCGAGGACCGGGTGATCGACACCCCGCTCGCGGAGTCCGGGATCATCGGCACCGCGATCGGCATGGCCCTGCGCGGGTACCGACCGGTCTGCGAGATCCAGTTCGACGGCTTCATCTTCCCGGCGTACGACCAGATCGTCACCCAGCTGGCCAAGATGCACTACCGCTCGCGCGGCTCGGTCAAGCTGCCGGTCGTCATCCGGGTGCCCTTCGGCGGCGGGATCGGTGCGGTCGAGCACCACTCGGAGAGCCCGGAGGCGTACTTCGCGCACACCCCCGGCCTGCGGGTGGTCTCCTGCTCGAACCCGGCCGACGCGTACTGGATGATCCAGCAGGCGATCGCCTCCGACGACCCGGTGATGTTCTTCGAGCCGAAGCGCCGGTACTGGGAGAAGGGGCAGATCGACACCTCGATCACCCCGATGCCGCTGCACCAGGCGCGGGTGGTCCGCGAGGGCACCGACGTCACGGTCGCCGCCTACGGCCCGATGGTCACCACCTCGCTCGCCGCCGCGGCCGCCGCCGCCGAGGACGGCATCTCGATCGAGGTCATCGACCTGCGCACCCTGTCGCCGCTCGACGTCGACACGATCGAGTCGTCGGTGCTGAAGACCGGCCGGCTCATCACCGTGCACGAGGCGACCACCTTCCTCGGCATGGGCGCGGAGATCTCCGCCCGCATCACCGAGCGCTGCTTCTACGCGATGGAGGCCCCGGTCCTGCGGGTCGGTGGGTTCCACATCCCGTACCCGGCGAGCCGGCACGAGGAGGAGTACCTGCCCGACCTGGACCGGGTGCTCGACGCCGTCGACCGCTCGCTCGCCTTCTGAGGACTGGACCCCGATGCCGCAGATCAAGCAGTTCCTGCTGCCCGACCCCGCCGAGGGCCTCACCGAGGCCGAGATCGTCTCCTGGAAGGTGGCGGTCGGCGACACCGTCGTCATCAACCAGCCGATCGTCGACATCGAGACGGCCAAGTCGCTGGTCGAGCTGCCCTGCCCGTTCGCGGGCAAGGTGGTCGAGATCCACGTCGCCGAGGGCGTCACCGCCGACGTCGGCACCCCGATCATCTCGATCGACGTCGACCCCGACGGCGCCTCTCCCGCAGGCGCTCCCACCGGTGGCGTGCCCGAGCAGGCCACCGCCGCGGAGCGCCCCGAGATCGGTGGACCGGGCGAGGAGATGGTCCCGAAGCCGCCGGACGAGGGCTTCATCGAGCCCGGCCTCATCGGCGGCGCAGCGCCGGGCGGGCGCACGTCCGTCCTCGTCGGCTACGGCCCGAAGTCGCAGGAGGCCAAGCGCCGTCCGCGTCGCGGGTCCGGTGCCGAGCGCGACCCGAGCGGTACAGCCGCTGTGCAGGAGGCGTTCTCGGCCGATCGTCAGGTCGCCAGGCCGGTCGCGCCGATGCGGTCGGCGGCCCCGGTGACGCCGGTTCCGTCGGCCCCCGTCGCGGGGGCGACCCTGCCGCCGGTCGGCACGGTCGACGTCGCGCCCGCCGGCGCCGGCGCCCGCGTGCTGGCCAAGCCGCCGGTGCGCAAGCTCGCCCGCGACCTCGGTGTCGACCTCGCCTCGGCCACCCCCACCGGCCCGAACGGCACGGTGACCCGCGACGACGTGATGGCGCTGGCCGACGGGCCCGCCGCCGCCGGGCTGTCAGCACCGCAGCAGTCCGCAGCGCCCGCCTGGTCGCTGACAGGTCGCAGGGTGAGCGCGAGGTGCGCACGCCGATCAAGGGCGTCCGCAAGATGACCGCCGAGGCGATGGTGCGCTCGGCGTTCACGTCCCCGCACGTCACCGAGTGGGTCACCGTCGACGTCACGCGGACGATGGAGCTGGTCAAGCGGCTCAAGGGTTCTCGCGAGTTCGACGGCCTCAAGGTGTCGCCGCTGGTGGTCGTCGCCAAGGCGCTCTGCCTCGCCGTCCGCCGCAACCCGGGCATCAACGCGTACTGGGACGAGGCGGCGAACGAGATCGTCACCAAGTTCTACGTGAACCTCGGCATCGCCGCGGCCACCCCGCGCGGCCTCGTCGTCCCGAACATCAAGGACGCCGACCGGCTCGACCTCGTCGGTCTCGCCGGTGCGCTCAAGGGCCTCACCGACACCGCGCGCGAGGGCCGCACCCCGCCGTCCGACATGCAGGGCGGGACGATCTCGATCACCAACGTCGGCGTCTTCGGCGTCGACGGCGGCACCCCGATCCTCAACCCGGGCGAGGCCGCGATCCTGTGCATGGGCCAGATCAAGCCGACGCCGTGGGTCGTCGACGGCGAGCTCGCCGTGCGCCAGGTGATGCAGCTGACGCTGTCGTTCGACCACCGCCTGGTCGACGGCGACCTCGGCTCGCGGACGCTGGCCGACGTCGCCGCGATCCTGGAGACCCCCGAGATGGGCCTCGTCTGGGGCTGACCGCCTCAGAGATCGGCGAAGGCCGGAAGGTCCTGGTCGTCCTGACGACCTCGATCTTCCGGCCTTCGGCTCATCCGGGCGGGGTGGGCGCCGGCGTGGGGCCGTGCGCACGGACCAGCGCGGCCGCGGCCTCGTACTCCGCCTCGGTGCACGGGTAGGCGGTGCGGCGGGCCATCGTGAGGATCGGGTGGGTCGCGAAGGCCGTGTCGCGCAGCTCGACCACCGACACGGGGTCGTGGGTCACGTAGGCGGTCACGTCGAGGGCGACGAACGGCTTCCCGTTCTCCCGCCGCTCGACCTCGCCGGCCACCGTCCCCACCGCGTGCACCCCGCGCAGCTCCGGGTCGGGGTTCGCCATCCAGAGCAGCACCCGGTCGCCGACCGCCACGTCGCGCTGGATGCCGGTGACGCACCAGGACGTGATCGGCTCGGTGTGCAGCCGGTCGGGGTCGTCCCACCGGCGGGGGTTGCCCTGCAGCACCCAGTGGTGACCCATCAGACGATTCTCACCGTCCGCACGAGCAGGTGCACGTCGAGCCATCTGAGAACACCGAAGACCGGACGATCCGACCCCTTCCCGGGGGTCGGACCTTCCGGCCTTCTCAGTGTCCGCGCGTCACGGGGCGCGGAACCCTGCCGTCGACGCCGCAGCGCCGTCGGACTGGACCGTCACGGTGGTGACCGGCGCGACGCCGGGTCGCCGACCGGCGGCGGAGGCCGGGTCGGAGCCGGCGAGGAGCACCACGGCGGCGACGGCGAGCGCGACGGTGGTCGCGCGAAGGGCGGTGGCGAGGGTGTGGGCGGTGGTGTCCATGACGAGCTCCTTCTGACGGGTCCGGCGGGGTCGCCGAGGTCGTGGAACCACCGTGCCCGCACGCGCTGAAGGGCCGCTGAAGCCAGCCACCTGGGTGAACCCCCGGGGCGCGGTGGCCGTCCGGCAGCACAATGCGGACGTGGGCGAGGGCGGAACGACGCAGGTGCAGCTGCTCGGTCCCGTGCGCCTGGTGGTCGACGGCGCGCAGGTGCGGCTCGGCGGCGCCAAGCAGCAGGCGGTGCTCGCCGTCCTCGCCCTGCGCTCGCCCCGCGTGGTCACGACGCGACCAGCTCATCGACGCCGTCTGGGGCGACGACCCCCGGCGACCGCGCGCAACGCCGTCCAGGTCTACGTGAGCGGGCTGCGCAGGCTGCTGCCGGGCACGACCACGATCGAGCGGACGGCCGACGGCTACCGGCTCGTCGGTCCGTCGCTCCACGTCGATGCCGCCGACCTCGAGCGCCAGGTCGCCGAGGGACGTGCCGTCCTGCGGTCCGACGACGCCGCACGTGCGGTGGAGCTCCTGGGCCGGGCGATCGACCTGTGGGCCGGGGACCCGCTGGGCGGTCTCGACGGTCTGCCCTTCCACGACGAGGCACGCCGCAGCCTCGAGGACACCCGGCTCGCCGCCGTGCTGGACCGCGCCGAGGGGCTGCTGCGGACGGGCGAGACCGAGCGGGCCGCCGACGACGCCCGCGAGGTCACGCGTGATCGCCCCTTCCAGGAGCGGGCGTGGGGACTGCTCGCGACCGCCCTGTACCACTGCGGCCGGCAGGCGGACGCGCTCGACGCCTGCCGCCGGATCCGCGACCTGCTGGCGGAGGAGCTCGGCATCGACCCCTCGCCGGAGCTCGTCCGGCTCGAGCAGGCGATCCTGCGGCAGGAGCTCGCGACGCCGTGGACGCGCGCGGAGGAGCTGCCGTCCGAGACCGCGCCCCCCGCTCCGCCCATCCCCCGCTGCCGTCCCCGTTCGTCGGACGGGACGAGCTCGTCCGCGACCTCCTTGGCCACCTCGACGGCCGCGGCCTGGTCACGCTGGTCGGGCTCGGCGGCATCGGCAAGACGACGGTGGCGCTGGCGGTCGCCCACGCGCGCCGCGGCGGCCGGCCGGAGCGTCCACTTCTGCGAGCTGGAGACCGAGACCACCGCCCGGTCGGCGCTCGAGCGCGTCTGCCGCGAGGTCGGTGCCGATCCTGGGGTCGACCCTGCGGCTGCGATCGGCGGCCCTGCAGGACGACGTGCTCCTGGTGCTCGACAACGTCGAGCAGGTCGCGGGTCTCGGCGGCGCGCTCGCCGGTGCGCTGCGTGCCGGCGGGCCGACCGTCCTCGCCACCTCGCGCGCGCCGCTGCGGGTGCGCGACGAGGTGGTCGTGCACATCGGACCGCTGTCGGTGCAGTCGCCGGATGGTCGGACCGTCTCCCGCTGCCGAGCTGTTCGCCGCGGTCGCCTCGCGCGTGCGGCCCGGGCTCGACCCGGCGACGGCACTCGCACCGGGCGAGCGCGTCGCGGCGCTGCTCGACGGCATCCCCCTCGCGATCGAGCTGACGGCGATGCGCGCGCGGGTGCTGACGGTCGACCAGGTCGCCGACCGGCTCGAGGGCGGTTCGGCATCGGGCCTGGACGGGTCGCGCCGCGTGGACGTGCCCGAGCGCCAGGCCAGCCTCGGAGCCATCATCGCGAGCACCGTCGCGGCACTCGCCGCGGCCCCCGCCGACCTCCTGCGCCGTCTCGCCTCGATGGACGGCTGGATGTCGATCGAGCTGGTCGAGGAGGTCGTCGACGACCTGGGCGGCGATGTCGTCGACGCCGTCGAGGACCTCGTCGACGCGGGTCTGGTCGACCTCGGCCAGGACGGGCGCGTGCGCGTCCGCACCCCGGTGCGCGAGCTGGTGCTCCGCACCGACGGTCCGGGGGAGCGCGCCGCCGTCGACGCTCGTGTCGCAAGCGGTGTCGCGGCGCTGGTCGGGAGGTCGCGCCCGACCCTGTTCGGCGAGTCCTCCGGCGAAGGGCTCGCGCGGCTGGAGCGCGACCACGACCCGCTGACCGGGTCCTGGCGCGCGCGACGGCGGCGGGGTCACCCGTGGCGGCCGAGCTCGTCCTGTCGCTCAATCGCTACTGGCTGCTCACCGGACGGGTGGTGGAGGGCCGCAGGATGATCGACGCCGCGCGGGCGATCGAGGGCGCGCAGGTCCACGACCGCCTCCGGCTCGACATCCTCGGAGGGACCTTCGCGGCGTACGCGAACGACGCGACGACGAACGACTTGCTCGTGCCCGCGCTGGAGGCGGCCGCCGCGGAGGGGCTGCCCGTCGACCGCCTCGTCGTCAACGGCTGGTGCAACGCGGCGGCCGTCGAGGCCCAGCGCCGGCACGCGGACCCGGCCCGGCGCCACGCGTCCGAGGCGTCGCGGGTCGCCGCCCTCAGCGGCGATCCCGCGCTCGTGGCCCTGGCCCGCGATCTCGTGGGCTTCGTCGCCGCCCACCTCGGCGACAGCCAGGCCGCTCTCGAGGCGCACCTCGAGGGGCTGAAGGAGGCCCGCCGGTCCGGCGACACCCACGAGGTGGTGAACGTCCTGGTCTCGCTGGTCGACGACCTCGTCCCCCTCGGGAGGATCGACGACGCCCTCACCATCTCCGAGGAGGCGTTCGAGCTGGTGGTGACGTGCCGGGCGGGTCCGCTCCTCGGCCACGTGCTGTCGATGCGGGGGATGTCGCTGCTCTGCGCGGAGCGGGTCCCGGAGGCCGTCGGAGTCCTGACCGAGTCGTTGCGCATCGCCCGCGACGAGTTCCCGGACCCGATCGTGATGGGCGACCGCCTCGCGCTTCTCGCCGTCGCGTCGGCGATGCAACGGCAGGACGTCGTGGCGGCGCGGTGGTGGGGTGCGGCCGAAGGGCTGCTCGCCGACCAGGGGCTGACCCCCCGGATGCGACTGTCGCCGCCGCTGCTCGACCACGCCGACCGGCTCGCGGGCAGGCTCGACGGCCGGTTCGAGATGCTCACGACCGCGGGCTCGGCGTCCCCGCGGCATGTCATCGACACGCTCCTGGCCAGGTGACCGCAGCCGACCGCCCGGCCGGGTGGCGGCCGGGCGGTCGGGGTCCGGGGTGGCGGATCAGACGTAGATCCAGCCCGGCCCGGTGGCGCATCCGCCGATGGAGCAGGAGTAGTCGAAGCGCGTTGTAGCTGAAGACCGGCCACCGAGGCAGGCGGCCCGAAGCGTCGTGCCAGGTGATCGCGAGAAGGTCACCCAGTAGTAGCCGGGCGCGTTCGGGAGACGGAGGAAGTGCGGGGCGAAGTCCGACGAGCCGTAGCCCTGCGGGATGGCCTGGGTGACGATCCAGTTCTCGCCCCAGTAGCGTCCAGCATCGACCCGGTCGACCGGTAGACGACGAACTTGTAGGTCACGGACTGGGAGCCGGACGTGGCGAGGACGGCCGGCGACGACGCCGCGGACGTTGAGGTGCCGGCACGGTCTGAGCCGTAGAGCGCCCCGGGGGCCTTGTAGTAGGTGCCCTGGTGCCCGGCCACCCCGCGGAGCGTCACCCCGCCGTAGGAGCCTCGAGCCGGTGACTGTGACAACGCCGACGCGGGCGAGAGGTTCAGCCCGACGACGGCGACGACGGCGACAGGAAGGACATCAGGAGCCGGCGGGCGTGGACGGTGCGGGAGGCGGTGCGGGCGGTGGTGCGTGGCCTGGTCGGTGCTGGTCATCTCTGGCTCCTCGGTCCGTGCGGTGCTGACGAGGAGGAGGTTCCGCCGGCGCGCTGAAGAACCGCTGAAGCGCCGAGGGCGACCACAGAGAGCCGGAGGATCGTGCCGTGACCACACGGCGGGTCCTTCGGCCTTCGACGTTGCCCCACGAGGGCGCGATGACTATCGCATCGTGATCGCGAGGGTGTATCACCAGAGCACGACGCGGTCTCCTGGTGACGTACCAGCCCTGTGACCGCCCGCCCCGACACCGACCGGCCCTGCCAGCGAGGACGTGCTGTGATCCCCCCGTACGTGGTCGACGAGGTCATCGTCTCCCCCGGAGACGGCCACGAGGACGCCGTGGCGCTGCTGCACCGCGCCGCGCGCAAGTTCGGCCTCGTCGCGAAGGAGACCAAGCGCTCCAAGGACCTCGCCCGTGCGCTGCACGACCCCGAGTACCGCCGGACGCCGCGCTCGTTCGGGCTCGTCGACGACGAGGACCGGGCCGACGTCTCGGGCGCCGACGCGATGCGCGTGGTGCGCCGGGCGAAGCGGATGGCCCACCAGGAGGACCTGAGCACCCCGGGCGGCCCCGACCTGGCCGTCATGGTCAACGTCAACCACGTGCTGAGCGCCGACGTCGGGCTGGGGAGCGGCCTGGTCGGCCAGGCTCCCTTCACCGGCGGCCACGCGCCCTTCACGGGGGGCCACGCGCCGTTCACCGGGGGCCACACCCCGTACACGGGCGGGCACGGCGCGGACAGCTACGGCGTCATCGGCTCGGGCGCCCGGCAGCCGGTCGAGTGGGTCGGCGACGAGCCGGTCCGCGACGAGGACGTGCGGTACCGCCCGGTCGTCGTGACCCTCGACACCGGCGTCGGCGACCACCCGTGGCTCACCCGCGCGAAGGGCGTGTCCGAGGGGCTGCGGCTCGACAACGTCCGCCTGGGCTTCACCGACCCCGACACCGACCCGGAGATCAAGAGCATCGGGTGGGGCGTGCTCGACGGCATGCTCGACAGCCACAGCGGGCACGGGACGTTCATCGCCGGCCTCGTCCGGCAGATCTGCCCGGACGCCGACATCCGCGCGGTGCGGGTGATGCACGCCAACGGCGTCGCGGACGAGTACGAGCTGCTGCGCTGCCTGCTCGGTCTGGCCGAGCGGGTCCGCCGCGACCGCGACGGCGAGGAGGGCGGCCTGCGCGTCGACGTCGTGGTGCTGTCGCTCGGCTACCGGCACGAGACGCCCGAGGACGTCGCGTACGACGCGTTGATGCTGCCGGTCCTGCGCGAGCTCGGGGC
The DNA here is from genome assembly GCA_963750285.1 of uncultured Actinomycetota bacterium. Taxonomy (GTDB): domain Bacteria; phylum Actinomycetota; class Actinomycetes; order Actinomycetales; family CAWJMD01; genus JBBQSN01. The sequence goes on from CAVVQA010000006.1 coordinate 323,804, forward strand.
GATGGGTGTGGCGGTCGTGGCCGCGGCGGGCAACAACGCGTCCGACGCCGAGGTCTTCCCGGCCGCCTTCGCCCCCCACGAGAAGCGGTGTCGTGAAGCGCCCGGAGCGTGGAGTCGTCCCCGTCACCAGCGTGGGCTCGCTGAACCCGAACGGCACGATCGCCCTCTTCAGCAACTACGGCGACTGGGTGCGCTGCTACGACAAGGGCGCGGCCCTGGTCAGCACCATGCCGCGGGCGCTGAACGGCGGGGTGCAGCCGTCGGTCGTGGTGAAGGACGCCGACGGTGCCACCCACAGCACGCTCGACCTCGACGACTTCCGCGCCGGGTTCGGCGTGTGGAGCGGCACCAGCTTCGCGGCGCCGGTGATCGCGGCGAAGATCGCCAAGGCGATGCTCGAGCACGAGGGATTCGGCGAGCACGGCCTCACCGGCGCGCAGGCGGCGGCGGTCGTGCGCGACGTCGTCCGCCGGCACCCGCGGCCGAGGACGGCGCCCCGCGAGCCGAGGGCCACGCGCCGGAAGGACCCGCCATGACGGCAGGCACCCGTGGCCCCGCGGTGACCGACCGCGCCCGCGACCTCTTCTCGTCCTGGTGCGACGGTGACGCCCGCGCGCTCGACGACCTGGTCAAGCTGCTCACCCCCATGCTCTGGCACCTGGCCCGGTCGTACCGGGTCGACGCCGCCGAGGCCGAGGACGCCGTCCAGAACACCTGGCTGGCGCTGGTGCGGCACCGCGACGGCGTGCGCGACGCCCAGACGATCGTGCGCTGGCTCTCGGTCACCGTGCGGCGCGAGGCCGCCCGGCAGGCGCAGCGGAACAAGCGGATGGCGCCGACCGAGGACGCCGAGGTCGACGCCCACCTGCCCCCCGTCGACGGCCCGGAGGTGCGGGTCATCGACATGCGCGACGGCGACGTGCTGTGGCGCCACACCGCCGAGCTGTCCGAGCGCTGCCAGCACCTGCTGAAGGTGCTCGCGTTCTCCGACCGCCCCGACTACAAGCACATCTCCGACGAGCTGGGCATCCCCGTCGGCAGCATCGGTCCCACCCGGGGCCGGTGCCTGGACAAGCTGCGGCGCGCCTGCGTCGCCGACCCGGAGTGGAGCTGGGCATGACGATCGACCCGTCGGCCGAGGAGGCCGTCCTGCTCGACCAGCTGCGCGCCATGTGGGAGCGCCGCGACCCGGTACCGGTCGACCTCGTCGACCGGGTGCTGTTCGCGGTCTGGCTCGAGGACCTCGACACCGAGGTCGAGATGCTCCGATGACCGAGCACAGCGGCGAGCTCGTCGGCGTGCGCGCCACCCAGACCGCCCGGACGATCACGTTCAGCACCGACGACCTGTCGATCCTGATCAGCGTGAGCGATCGGCCGGAGTCACGGCGCCGCGTCGACGGCTGGGTGACGCCGAAGGGCGCTGGCGAGGTGACGGTCCGCCGTTCGGACGGCACCACGTCCGTGACGACCGTCGACGACGACGGCCGGTTCGCGCTGGACGACCTGCCCGCGGGCCTGGCCCAGATCGTGCTGCGCCGCGGCGACGACGACCCTCTGGTGGCCGCGCCGCCGATCGAGCTCTGACACCGGCACCTGTCCGGTAGGTCAGACTGACCCGGTGCCCCGGGTCCCCACCTCGAGCGCACCCGCCCTGTGGGAGCGCGCCGTCGCCACCGCGCGCCGAGGCGAGCACGCCGCCGCGGTGCGGCTGATCGACCGCGCGCTCGCAGCGCCGGACCTCGACGACGCGACGCACGTGCGGTGCCTGGTCACCCTCGCGCTGGCCCGCTCCGAGCTCGACGGCGTGGACGCGGGGCTCGCCGCGCTCGACGGCGCTGCGTCCCTGCTCGCGTCGGTTCCGCCTGCGGTGGAGGGGGTCTGGCACTGCCAGCGCGCGCTGATGCTCCTGCGGGCCGGCCGCCTGCAGGACGCGGCCCCCGAGTTCGACCGCGGCGCGGCCCTGGCCGAGGGGCGCGACCTGGTGCTGTGCCACCTCAACCGCGGCGTGCTGCGGCTGCGGATGGGGCAGGTCGCGGCGGCGGAGGACGACTGCCGCGCCGCCATCGCCGCCGCCGGCGACATGGAGGTCGAGGCGGCCAAGGCGCAGGGCAACCTCGGCTACCTGGCCTTCCTGCGCGGCGACGTGCCCGAGGCGCTCCGGCTGGCCCAGCACGCCCGCACCGTCCTCGGCCCGCTCGGCCCCTGGCTCGACGGCATCTCGGCCAAGGGGTTGGGCGAGATGCTCCTGGCCGCAGGGCTTCTCGGTGAGAGCGAGTCTCGGTACCGCGAGGCCGTGACCGCGCTGAAGGGCACCTCGCACCGGCAGGACCGTGGCGAGGCCCAGCTGGGACTGGCCGAGATCGCCCGGCTGCGCGGCCAGTGGCGGGTCGCGCGGTCGTGGGCGCGACGGGCGCAGCACGTGTTCACCGGACGCGGCGCCACCGGCTGGGCGATGCTCGCCGAGCTCGAGCTGGTGCGGGCCGACTGCGCCACCCGTCCGGCCCACGGGGCCGACGCGGCCGGCGACCTCGCCCATCGGCTCGACCAGCAGGGGATGCGCGAGGAGGCCTCGGTCGCGCGGCTGCTACGCGCGTCGGCGCTGGTGCGTGCGGGTCGCGCCGACGACCCGGCGGCCGTCCCGCGGGGACGGTGGGTGCCGCCCGGCGCCCGGGTGTCGACCCGGATGCTCGGGCACGAGACCCGCGCCGCGCACGCGGCCGCGCGCCGCAAGGTCGCTGCGGCACAACGGGCCCGGCTGACCGGGCTGCGCGACCTGCAGGACGTGCAGGCGCGGTTCGGCAGCCTCGACCTGCTGACGTCGGCCACCCGGATCGGGCTCACGCTCGCCACCGACGGACTGGGCGAGGCGCTGCGCCGCGGGCGTCCCGACGACGTGCTGCTGTGGTCGGAGCAGGTGCGGGCCACCGGGTACCGGGTGCGACCGGTGCGCCCGCCCCGGGACGGCGAGGTCGCCGAGCTGCTCGCGAGACTGCGCTTCCTGCAGGCGTCCGAGCAGGCCGAGCGGCTGGCGACGGGACGTCCGGACCCCGCGTACCGCGAGCAGGTGCGCGACCTGCAGGAGCAGGTGCGCGAGCGGTCGTGGCAGACCGGCGGCGCGGGGGAGGTGCTCGGACCCGTCGGTCTCGAGGAGCTCCAGACCGCTCTCGGGGCGACGACCCTGGTGTCGCTCATGACGGTCCGCGACCGCGTGCACGCCCTGGTGGTCGACGGCTCGTCGTGCCGGCTGCACGAGGTCGCGTCGGCCCGGCAGGTGCGCGAGGACGTGCTGCGCGTCCGCGCCGACCTCGACCTCCTCGCCGGGCACGCGCTGCCGAAGCCGTTGCGCGACAGCGTGGCTGCCTCGCTCGCCAGCGGGCTGCGGCGGCTGGCGGGCCTGGTGCCCGGCGACGTCGCGGCCGGCGACGGCCCGGTGCTGGTCGTGCCCTCGGGCCAGTCGGCCCTCGTGCCGTGGCCGATGCTGGGGTCGCTGCGACGGCGGGAGGTCACGGTCGCACCGTCCGCCACGTGGTGGGCGGCCACCGCCGCGCGACCGGTCCGTACCGGCGGCCGGACCGTGCTGGTCTCGGGTCCCGACGTGCTGCGAGGGGAGCCGGAGGTGCGTGCCGCGGCGCACGGCGCCGATGCCGTCGTGCTGACCGGTGCCGAGGCCGAGCGTGACGGCGACCCTCGCGGCCATGGACGGCGCCTCGGTGCTGCACGTCGCCGCGCACGGTCGGCACGAGCCCGACAACCCGCTGTTCTCCTCGCTGCTGCTGCACGACGGCTGGCTGTTCGGCCACGACCTCGACCAGGTGCGCGAGCTGCCCGAGCACGTCGTGCTGTCGGCCTGCGAGACCGGGATGGCGAGCATCCGGCCGGGGGACGAGGCGCTCGGTATGACGTCTGCGCTGCTGCACGGCGGCACCCGCGCCGTGGTGGCGTCGGTCGCGCGCGTCGGCGACGAGGTGGCCGAGCAGGTCGCCGTCCGCCACCACGAGGGGCTGCGCGCGGGACTCACGCCGGCCGCCGCCCTCACCGCGGCCGTGGCCGAGGTCGAGGACGGCTCGGTCGCCCCGCTGGTCTGCTTCGGCGCGGGCTGAAGAACTTCTCGCCGAACCGGTATCACCGCCGCACCCGCGCGCTCTTGAGGGCGTCGGGCGTCTGAGGGGCCGCCCGCCGGCCGCCCGTCCCAGGGCCCTCCGGAGGGGAGAGGACCCCGGGACGGCGGCCGGGCAGGACCTCGGGGGAACGGCGTCGTGGGGGCACGACGCCGGATGCGCAGGACCCGCCCGTCATCCTCTGGCAGACGGGCGGGTCCTGCGCACTCACGTGCGCGACAGGGCGGCTCGACGGCTCAGGGGGTGGCGACGAGACCCAGCGGGCGCTGCTCCACCCTTCACACGCCGTCCGCGCCCTGCGAGCATGTGCTCGAACGGTGGGAGGCGACCATGGCGCAGCTGGACGGGGGACTCCTCGTCGCCGTGGGAGTCGGCGAGTACGACCACGACAGCCTCCTCGAGCTCGTGCACGCACGCACCGACGTGGAGGGTCTGCGCGCGCTCCTGCCGGCCGGCGTCCACGGCGAGCCGCTGCTGGACCCCGACGAGGAGGCTGTCCGCAGGTTCCTGAGGACCATCAAGAACAAGCTGCCTGATGGAGGCGGGCTGACCTTCGTGTGGGCGGGCCACGCGATCCCTGCGGTTGCCGGTGCTCTCAAGCTGTTCGCCAGGGACAGCGAAGCAGACCTCAGCTCCGGCTTGGACGCCACCGACGTCGCGACGAAAGTTGCAGCGTCAGGTGCGAGCCAGCTGCTGCTCGTCTTCGACACGTGCTACTCGGGAGCCGGCGCCGACGAGGTGAGTCGGGCCCTGGGCGACTTCCTCCGGCAGCGGCCGCCAGGCGGCCGCCAGGTCTACGTCGGCGTCATCACCTCCTGCCTGCCGTACGAGACGGCCCGTGACGGGCTGCTGGGGCAGCGACTGCGCAGGCTCCTGCGGGACGGGCCGCAGGACCCCGACCTGCGCCGGCGCTGGTCGGCCCACAGCCCGATGGTCAGCGCGGACGACCTCGGTGACGCCCTGGTGCGCGAGTGGGACGTCGACGACCAGCGACCACGCTTCGTCCGCGAGGGTGTGCCCCTCGGCATGCTCCCCAACCCGCTGTACGACCCTGCCGCCCCCCAGCAGGTGGTCGAGCACCTGCTGCGTGCGGCTCGGGGTGGGGACGTCGAGGACCAGCGGTCGTGGTTCACCGGACGGACCGTCGAGGTCGACCGTGTGGTCGGGTGGGTGACGGCGGACGAGCCGGGCGTCTACGTCGTCACCGGCAAGGCCGGTACCGGCAAGTCCGCGATCGTCGGGCGCGTCGTCTCGTCCTCCAATCCAGCTGAGCGCGAGTTCCTTCTGAGGCAGGGCCCTCTCGCACACGACGACCCCGGCATCGACGCGGTCGACGCCGTGATCCACGCCCGCGCCGTCACCGTCGAGCAGGTCGCGAGGGCGCTCGATGTCCAGCTCGTTGGGGCGGGGCTCGTCCCTCCGCACGATGCCGGCCGGCGCAACGCCGCCGAGCTGGTCGGGGCGGTGCAGCGTGCCCACGAGCAGGGGACGACCCCGGTGATCGTCGTCGACGGGCTCGACGAGGCACGGGGGCACGCCTTCGAGCTCGTCGACGACCTCCTGCTGCGTCTCGCGCCGTGCGCGACCGTCGTCGTCGCGACGAGGGACCTGCCCGGACCCAGGGACATCGGTCTCGTCGAGGCGCTCGCACCAGGCGACGTGATCGACCTCGCCGATCTCGATCGGACGTCGTCGACGCGGCAGGCCCTCCACGACTACGTGGATCAGCGGCTCCGGGACGTCGCCCAGCAGATGGACCCGGACCTGGTCGCGGCGCACGTGGTGGCGTCGACCCGCGACGAGGAGCTGCCGTTCCTCCTGGGGCGCCTCGTCACCGACGAGCTCAGGGTGAACCCGGTGGACACCGGTCGGGCGGGGTGGGAGCGGTACGTCGCGTCCACGGTCGAGGCCGCGTTCGACGTGGACCTGGTGCGTACCTCGGCGGGGGACGTCGCCTACGGCGTCGAGGACGCGCGGCAGCAGCTCACCGCCCTCACCTGGGCGTTCGGAGCCGGCCTCCCCGAGGACGAGTGGCGCGCGATCGCCGCGACCTCGACCGGTCACGAGGTCGGACGGGACGACATCACGCGCGTGCTGGAGCACCTGGGCCGCTACGTGGTGCAGGACGGCGAGGACGGGACAGCGGTGTACCGCCTGGCCCACCAGGCCCTCGCGGACCACCTCCGCCCGCGTTTCGTCGCGTCGTGGCAGTCCCCCTTTGACCCGGATGCGCAACCGGTCGCTCTCGCTCTGCTGGGTCGGTATCGCGATCTCATCGACGCGGGAGTGGAGCCCCAGCAGGCGACCTACCTCTGGCGCCATGCGTGGCAGCACGCGGCGCAGGCCGGGCCTCGTGGCCTCGCCGCACTTCGCGACCTCGAGAGCTCGACGCCAGTCCTCCGGCTCGACACGGCCCTCGCAGCACGTGAGGCATCCAACGGACTCGCCCGGTGGGGTCAGGTCGAGGATGCCCTCGCTCTGTCCGAGGAGGCGACGACGGCCTATCGCACCCTCGCAGCATCTGACTCCACCTTCCGCCCGGCGCTCGCGTCAGCGGTGTGCGAGCTGTCCCTGCGGCTGGCAGCCGTCGGACGGGACGCAGACGCCTTCGACCTCAGCGTCGAAGGACTGGATATCTACCGCGAGCTGGTCGAGGCGGACGCGGGCTACCGGCCCAGCGTGGCGATGGCCCTGATCGGGGTCGCCAACCGACTCGCTGCGCTGGGACGGCGTGCAGAGGCCTTGAGCGTCACCGAGGATGCCCTGGCCGAGTACCGCGAGCTCACCGCGACGTCGTCGTCCTACGCGCCAGACCTCGCGATGGCGCTCAACAACCTCGGGCAACGGCTGGGCGCGACGGGACGGCGGGAGGAGGCGCTCTCCGCCGGGGAGGAGGCGGTGTCGATCTACGGCGAGCTCGCCCAGGAGTCCGTCATCTACCGGTAGACCTCGCCATGGCCCTCAACAACCTCGGCAACCAGCTCGCTGACATCGGCCGCGCTCAGGATGCGCTCGCGCCCAGCGAATCCGCGCTGGAACTCTACCGAGAGCTGGCGGCGGAGAATCCGGCCTTCCGTGGTGAGCTGGCGGGAGCGCTGCACAACGTCGGGAACCGCCTGACGGCCCTCGGTCGGGTCGACGACGCCCTCACGATGGCTGTTGAGGCGGTCGACCTCGTCCGGACCCTTGCCTCCTCGAATCCCGTCTACCTGCCTGACCTCGCTCGTGCGCTCAACAGCTTGGGCAACAGGCTGGCTGCGTTGCGCCGACCCGCGAAGCGCTGGCGACGACCCAGGAGGCTGCCGATCTCCTGGTCGACCTCAACCACGCCAACCCCGCCTACTCCCCGGAGCTGGCGATGGCGATGGACAACCTCGGGGCCAGGCAGAGCGACCTCGGGCTGAAGCAGCAGGCGATCCCCCCGACCGAGGCGGCGCTGACCATCCTGCGGCAGCTCGCCGACGAGCAACCGGGTCACGAGCTGGAGCTCGCGCGGGTCCTGAGCAACCTGGGTGCCCGGCTCCTCGACGTGGATCGTGCGGAAGATGCTCTCGACGCCACGCACGAGGCTCTTGCGCTGTACCGGGCGCAGCCCGCGGAGAACCCTGGCTCGGTTGCTCTGCTGGCTGGGGCACTGAACAACCTGGGCACCCAGCTGTCGGCGATCGGACGCACCGACGACTCGGTCGTGGCGACGATCGAGGCGGTACAGCCCAAAGGCAGCTGACCTCGGAGGAACCCACGCAGCTGCCCGACCTGGCGGCCGCGCTGGCGAACCTCGCTGTGGGCATGGCGCGGAACAGCCAGCTGGATGATGCGACCTCGACCGCGAAGGAGGCCGTCGACCTCTACCGGGTGATCACCGCCGAGTTCCCACGGCTCCAGGCCGACCTGGCGTGGGCACTCGACAACCTGGCGGCCATCCTGTCGGCCGCCGAGCAGGACGAGGCGGCTCTTCCGGCCGCCGCCCAGGCCATCGACATCTACCATGACCTCTGCTCCCCGTCGCAGGACCCAGCCCTCCGAACCACGCCTGGGCCGCGCGCCGGCAGGCCTACTGCCTCGCACGCCTCGGGCGTCCGGACGAGGCGATCGCGAGTGCGACGGAGGCCCTCGCCCTCCAGACCGAGCAACGCGCTGCGGGCGACGGATCGGACGACGTGCTGGCAGAGTTCCTGGTCCACCTGGAGGGCTTGCTGACGGCAGCCGGCCGCACCGACGCAGCCGATTCCCTCTGGGACGATGCGGCTCGACCGTACGGAGAGTCCACCCGGGCCAGCTTCGCGGGCTGGCGTAGCGGCGCTCGCGAGGCCGGCACGCTCGAGTGTGCGACGTGGCTGCACCAAGCGCTGGAGGGAACCCACGACCGCGGTCTCACAGCCGCTCTGCGCAACGAGGCGAGACGTCATCGTGCAGCGGACCCGTCGAGTGGGATCGGGTGTGGGTCGGCCACGGGCTCGACGCCGCACCTGCTCCCGCGTGGCTCGTCGTCCGACCTGACGAGGTCGCCACGGTGAAGGCGTGGGTCGGCACCCCGGACTACGCCACGGAGGCACAGTTCCCCAAGGAGCATCCCGAGCTGCTGGATCCCTCGCTCGACGTCGCCGTCGGTGAGGTCCTGCTCGCCCTTGCCCCGGACGAGGCAGAGCGGTACGCGACGTTGCGCAGTGCGGCCCGGGCCGTGGGCGCTGCGGAGGCCTATCGCCCACTGCTCATGCAGGTGCTCGCCAGAGCCTTCATGACGAGTCCGGCCGGTCGACAGCGCGAGCTTCTCGCCACCGACCTGGA
>CAVVQA010000007.1:0-167345 GCA_963750285.1 uncultured Actinomycetota bacterium
CCGCAGCACCAGCACCGCGATGTCGTCCTCGAAGTTCGCTGACAGGTCGGCCATCACGTGGTCGGCCAGCTGCTCGGCGTCGAGGGCCGACCCGCCGGCGAGCCGCCCGGCGAGCCAGTCCAGACCGGCCTTGAGCGAGCTGCGCCGGCGCTCCACCAGCCCGTCGGTGAAGAACACGACGCTCGAACCGGGCTCGAGCAGCACCTCGTGATCCTGGCGCGGGGTCTGGGCCCAGACGCCGAGCATCATGTCGGGCGGGGCGTCCAGGTAGCGCACCTCGCCGGACGGCGAGATCAGCGCGGGGGCAGGTGGCCGGCGACGGTCCAGCGCAGCCGGTACGACCCGGGCGGCGTGCCGGGGGACGACTCGACCTTGGCCAGGACGGCGGTGGCGCTGGTGCCGACGTTGAGGCCGTGGATCGCCTCGTCGAGGGCGACCATGATCCCGCTCGGCGGCTCGGCCAGGGTGAAGGCGATGCCGCGCATCAGGTTCCGCACCTGGCCCATCGCGGCGGCGGCCTCGCGGTCGTGGCCGGTGACGTCGCCGATGGCCAGCGTCAGGGCGCCGTCGCGGACGGTGAACGCGTCGTACCAGTCCCCACCGATCTGCGCGTGGTGCGACGCCGGCAGGTACCGCACGGCCACCTTCAGTCCGGGCTGCTGCACCGGCGGGGTCAGCAGGCTGCGCTGCAGCGCCTCGGACATGCGGCGCTCGTTCATCGCGTTGCGGCGCTCGGCCTCCAGCAGGTGCAGCCGGTCCAGCGCCTGGCTGACGACGGCGCCGATCAGGGTGAGGAACTCCAGGTAGTGCGGGTCGGCGGGCAGGCGGTCGCTGAGGGCGACCACCAGCACCGGCGGGTCGGCGGGGTCGGACCCGGACGACCGCAGCGGCAGCCAGGCCACCCGGCCGCGGTCGGTCTCCTCCAGGAGCAGGTCGTCGTCGAGCGAGCGGACGCGCTCGGGGCGGACGGCAGCCGGCTGTCGGGCAGGGCGTCCGGCGGGCGGACCGACGCGGACCGGCGGTACATCGATCTCGGCCAGGTCGGGGTGGTCGGCGTCGGCGAGGCCGGCGAGCACCCGGGGGAGGGCGGCGCGGTCGTCGAACGAGCCGAGCAGGCTCTGCAGGTGGGTCAGCAGCTCCAGCCGCCGCCGGTCGATCACGTTGCGCGTGGTCTCCGAGACGATGTCCATCACCCCGGCGGACGCGTCCGTCCGAGCCGATAGACGGGGGAGTAGGAGTAGGTGAAGTAGCAGTCCTCCAGGAACCCGGCCCGCACCAGCGGGACCAGCTCGTCCTCCAGGTATAGCGTCCGCTCCCCCGACATCGCGCACGTCCAGCCGGGCGCTGATCAGCTCCCACGCCTCGGCGAAGCTCTCCTGCAGCGGGCGACCGAGGCCCGACGGGTGCTTGTCGCCCACCAGCTCGACGAACGCGGAGTTCTCGAGCAGCACGAACTCCGTGCACCTCGAGCAGTACGACGGCAAGCCGTCGGACAAGGTGAAGCTGGGGACGTTCCACCGGGCCAAGGGACTGGAGTTCAAGCACGTGCTCCTCCCTCAGCTCAGCGACGCCCCCCGACGGGTGCGTCAGGGCGAGTCGGTGGACGACCACCGCGACCGACTGGAGCTCGAACGACGAACGCTCTTCGTGGGCATGACACGTGCCCGAGACGGGCTGTGGCTGGGATACCTCACGTGACGCAGTAGGTCGTCGAGGCGTGGTGGGATGTGGAGCATGACGACGACGCGTGAGGTGCTGGGTCGGGGACCTGTGGTGCCGGTGGTGGTCCTGGACGACGCGGAGGCTGCCGTCCCGCTGGCCCGCGCCCTCCTGCGCGGCGGGATCACGGTCGTCGAGGTCACCCTGCGCACGCGCGGCGGCCCTGGAGGGCGTGCGGAGGATCGCCGCCGACGTCCCGGAGGTGCTCGTCGGCGTCGGGACGGTCACCGACCCGAGCGCCGCTCGCCGTGCCGCCGAGGCGGGCGCCGGCTTCCTCGTGACGCCCGGGTCGACGCCGGCCGTCCTCGACGCCGCCGAGGCCACCGGCCTGCCGCTGGTTCCGGGAGCCTCGACGGTGAGCGAGGTGCTGCAGCTGCGCGAGCGGGGTCACACCGCGCTGAAGTTCTTCCCCGCCGAGGCCTCGGGGGGCAGGAGCTGGCTCGCCTCGATCGGTTCGGTGCTCCCCGATGTCGTCTTCTGCCCCACCGGCGGCATCGACCCGTCGTCGGTCGCCGGCTACCTCGCGCTGGCGAACGTCGCGTGCGTGGGTGGCTCGTGGCTCACCCCGGCCGACGTGCTCGCGCGTCGCGACTGGACCGCCGTCGAGGAGCTCGCGCGGACGGCCACCGCGCTGCGCGGCTGACCGGACCGCGCCCCCCGGTACCCGCCCGTCACCCGCCCAGGTCGCGGGTGATCGTCGCGGCCGCCTGCACCACGAGGGCCGAGAGCGGGCGCACCCGTTCGGGTTCCAGCTCGAACGCGAGCATCGACAGGCTGACGCCGCCGATGGGGGCGCCGGAGTGGTCGAGGACGACCGCTCCGATGCAACGGGTCGTGGGTTCGTTCTCCTCGTCGTCGAGGCTGTAGCCGCGATCGCGGACGACCTGGAGGTGCTGCAGCATCGTCTCGACCGAGGTGATGGTGCGCTCGGTGCGGGCGGGCATCCCCGCGCGGGCCAGCAGCGCGCGCACCTCGGCCTCCGGCAGGGCAGCGAGCAGCGCCTTGCCGATCGCGGTGCAGTGCAACGGCATCGCCAGGCCCACCCGGGAGCGCATCTGGTACGCCCGGCTGCCCTCGACCTTGTCGACGTAGACCGCCTCGTCGCCGGAGCGCACGGCCAGGTGCACCGCGTGGCCCGTCCCGTCCGAGAGCCGCTGCAGGGTCCCGTGCGCGACGCGGACCAGCGAGGCCTGCTCGGTCGCGCGCCCGGCGACGGCGATCAGGCGCGCGCCCAGGAGATAGCCGCGGCCGCCGTCCTCGCGGGCCCAGCCGACGGTGACCAGGTCCTGCAGGATCCGGTGCACCGTCGACGTGGGAAGCCCTGTGCGCCGGGCGATCCCGCTGGTCGTGTGGTCCTCGGTGAGGGCCGACACCACGGCTGCGACCTTCGCGATCGCGTTCATCGGCCGCGACGGCTCGACGAGCGCCTTGGGCGCTGCGGCTCTCGTGCTGCGGGCGCCGCTCATCGGCCCAGCCAGCCGCCGTCCACCACGAGGACGTGGCCGTTCACGTACCGGGCTGCCGGCGAGGCGAGGAACACCACCGCGCCGACGAGGTCCTCGGGCTCGCCCCACCGGCCGGCGGGGATCCGCTCGCGGATCGAGCGCTCGCGCTGCGGGTCCTCGCGCAGGGCCGTGGTGTTGTCGGTGCCGATGTAGCCGGGTGCGATCGCGTTCACCGTCACGCCCGAGCCGGCCCACTCGTTCGCGAGCGCCTTGGTGAGCCCCGCGACCGCGTGCTTGCTCGCGGCGTAGGCGGGGACCCGCAGGCCGCCCTGGAACGACAGCAACGACGCGACCTGGACGATCGACCCGCCACCGCGCTGCACCATGGCCGCGCCCACGCCCTGGCTCAGCAGCCAGGTGGCGTGCAGGTTCACGTCGATCACCCGTCGCCAGTCCTCGAAGGAGGTCTCCGCGGCGTCGTCCCTCAGGATCGTGCCGGCGTTGTTCACCAGCACGTCGATCTCGTGCCTGGCCAGCACCTCCTCGAGCGTGCCGCGGACGGCGTCGAGGTCCGCGAGGTCCGCAGCGACCACGTCGGCCTCCACCTGACGGGCGCGGACCTCGGCGGCCACGTCGGAGAGCCCGTCCGCGTCGCGGCCCCACAGCACGAGGTCCGCCCCGGCGTCGGCGAGCCCGAGGGCCACGGCACGACCGATGCCCGTCCGGGCGCCGGTGACCAGAGCGGTGCGTCCGGCGAGCGAGAACCGTTGCGCGTGAGTCGGTCCGGTCACCGGAGCTCCTGCGTCGGCACGGGATCCATGTCGGTGTACGTGAGGTTCTCGCCCGCCGTCGACCAGACGAACCGGTAGGCGCTCGTGCCCGCGCCGAAGTGCACCGACCACGGAGGGCTGATCACGGCCTGCCGATCGGCCAGCACCACGCTGCGGGTCTGCTGCGGAGGACCGCAGACGTGCAGGACGCGTTCGTCGGCGGGCAGGTCGAAGTACAGGTAGATCTCGGTCCGACGGTCGTGCGTGTGGCACGGCAGGGTGTTCCACACGCTGCCCGGCTCGATCGTGGTGATGCCGAGCGCGAGCTCGCTGGACGCGGCCCCGCCGTCGTGCACGTACTTGCGCAGCGTGCGGACGTTGGCGTGGCCCGGGTCACCGAGCTCCACCGTCTCCGCGTCGGCGCGGCGGATCAGCGTCGTGGGGTGCGGCCGGTGCGAGGGGGCGCAGGCGAGGTAGAAGTCGGCGTCGCCGGAGACCGCGACCTGCGCCGTCCCCTGGCTGACGTAGACGATGTCCTCGGCCTCCACCTCGAACACCTGGTCGTCGGCCGTGACCACACCGGACCCGGACAGGCAGACGATCCCGACCTCGCGGCGGTCGCACAACCGGTCGGCAGCGATCTCGGGGGGAGCGGTCAGCTCGAGCCGGCCACCGCGCGGCAGGGCCCCGCCGACGAGCACCCGGTCCTGCTGCGACAGCGCCCAGGACACCGCTCCCGGCGTGAACAGGTCCTCCAGCACGAAGCGCTCGCGCAGCTCCTCGGGCGACAGGCGCGGCAGCTCCGTCGGGTGGGTGGCGAGGCGGACGTCGGTCATCGTGAGCGCTCCTTCCCGACGCGTGACGGCGCCGGAGACGGCAGGGCCCGGGCAATCGTTTCCCGTCAGACGGGATGGCTTGCCCTCAGGGCGGGACGGCATGACACTATCGCGTCAGCCCGAACCGACACCAGTGGCGCCCACCCCGCGGCGCCCCGATCAACGGAGATCCGGATGCGTGCACGCTCACTCCTGCGAACCGGCAGCGTCGCCACGGCGGCGCTGCTCGCCCTGGCCGCCTGCGCACCGGGCGAGACGACGCCCGAGGGCGACGGCTCCGCCGCCCCGACGTCGCAGAGCCTGGACTGGGACTCGTTCGAGGGCCAGACCCTCGACTACGTCTACTTCACCGACGGGCCCGACGAGACGGTCACGCGCGAGCTGATCGCCGGCTTCGAGGAGGAGACCGGCGCCACCGTCAACCTGCAGATCGTCCCGTTCGCCGAGCTCGAGCAGACCCTGCAGGCCCGGATCAACTCCGGCAGCCCGCCCGGCGTCGCCCGCGTCGCGGCGTGGACCCCCTACGCCGACGCGCTGATCGACGTCCGCAGCTACCTCGGCGAGGACTACCCCGAGCAGTTCGTCGAGGGCCAGGCCGCCGCCGGCACCGACGCCGAGGGCCGGTTCCTCGCCGTGCCCAACGACCTGACGATGAACGGCCCCTTCGTCAACGTCGACGCCTTCGAGAAGGCGGGGGTCGAGGTGCCGACCGAGGACGACCCGTGGACCTGGGACGAGATGGTCGAGGCCGCGAGCACCGTGCAGCAGGCCAACGACATGGAGTCGGCGATCGCCATCGACAAGTCGGGGCACCGGCTCAGCACCGTCTTCAGCGAGTACGGCACCACCCTGTTCGACGAGGACGGTGAGGCCGCCTTCGACGTCGAGGCGGGCACGGCCGCGCTGACCGAGCTCGACGCGCTGGTCGACTCCGGCGGTCTGCTCGCCGACTTCTGGCTCGAGTCCGGCAGCCGGTACGCGGGTGCCAACGAGCAGTTCCTCGCGCAGGAGGTGCCGGTGTACCTGTCGGGCAACTGGCAGGTCGGCCAGTTCGCCGAGAACGCCTCGTTCACCTGGGCAGCGGCGCCGAACGCCTGCGCCGAGCGGTGCGGCGGCTTCCCCGGCGGCAAGTACCTGGCCGCCTTCTCCGACGCCGAGAACCCCGAGCTGGCGGTCGCTTTCGTCGACTGGATGAACCGCGCCGAGCAGCAGCAGGCGATGGCCGAGGGGGCGTACTGGATCCCGACGCGCACCGACCTGGCCGACGCCGAGATCGCCTACCCCGACCGGGTCGAGGACATGGCCGTGTTCCGCGCCGAGGTCGAGCAGACCCCGCCCGACGCCTTCGCGTCGAACGCCTCGCCCGCCTTCAGCGGGGCCGCCACGGTGGTGGTCGAGCAGGTGAGCGCGATGTTCGCGGGCAACCAGGACCCGGCGGCGACGGCCGAGGCCATCCAGGCCGGCGTCGCGGAGGTCGCGGAGCAGGTCAGCCCGTGAGCGCGGTCGTCGCGCAGGAGGCGCCACCCGCACCCCGGCCCCGGCCGCGGCGGTGGCGCGCGCAGTCCTGGGCGCCGTACCTGTTCGTGCTCCCGAACATGGTGCTGTTCGGGACGTTCACGATCTACCCGGCGCTGAACGGCTTCAACCTCAGCATCTACGACTCCAGCAACGGCCGGACGTTCACCTACGCCGGTGCCGACAACTACACCGAGATCCTGTCGTCGCAGGAGTTCTGGTCGGTGGCCCGGGCCACGCTGGTGTTCGTGGTCGGCACCGTGGTGCTGACCACGACGACGGCGCTGGCCCTGGCGATCGCCCTCAACGCCCAGGGCCGGGGGAGGGGTCTGCTGCGTGCGGCCTACTTCGTGCCGTTCCTGGTCTCACCGGTGGTGGTGGGCCTGATCTGGCGGCTCGCGCTGGAGCGCCAGAACGGTCTGGTGAACACGCTGCTCGACGCGTTGGGGCTCGGCCGTCCGGGCTGGCTGCTCGAACCGGGACTGGCCCTCGGGGTCGTGATCGCGGTCGGGCTGTGGACCCAGCTGGGCTTCTACGCGCTTGATCCTGCTGGCAGGGCTGCAGGGCATCGACCGCAACGTGTACGAGGCCGCCCGCATGGACGGCGCGACCTGGTGGCAGCAGGTGCGCTCGATCACGCTGCCGCTGCTCACCCCCACCACGCTCGTGGTGGTCGTGCTGTCGACGATCCACGCGTTCCAGGCGTTCGACTACATCTACACCCTCACCGGCGGCGGTCCGCTCGGAGCGACGACCCTGATCGTCCAGTACATCTACGAGTCCTCGTTCCAGTCGCCGATCCGGTTCGGTCTCGCGGCCGCCGCCGGGGTGATCCTGTTCGTCGTCGTCTTCAGCGCGACCCTGCTCAACTACCTCGCCGGACGCCGACGGGAGGCGATCTGATGGCCACCTCGACCGCCACCTCGACCGCCAGCACGACGACCGGTACCCGCGGGTGGTCCTCGACCACCGGCCGGTCGCCCAGCACCGGTGCGATCGTCCGCGGGACCGTGCTGACCGCCGGTGCGCTGGCCGTCCTGACGCCGATCGTCTGGGCGGTGCTCAGCTCGCTGAAGACGCCGGAGGAGCTCGCGCAGCGCCCACCGACGTTGTGGCCGCAGGACCTGACGATCGGCAACTACACCGAGGCGCTCACCGCGTTCGACTTCCCGAGCTACTTCCTGAACTCGGCGATCGTGACGGTGCTCGCCACCGTGCTGACGCTGGTCGTCAACTCGATGGCCGCGTACGCCTTGTCCAAGTACAACTTCCGTGGTCGCGACACGCTGTTCGTCATCACGCTGGCGACCATCATGATCCCGTTGCAGGTGATCTTCCTGCCGGTGTACCAGGTGGTCTCCTCGCTCGGGCTGGTCAACACCCTGTGGGGCATGATCATCCCGGCGGCCGCCACGCCCACGGGGGTCTTCCTGCTGCGGCAGTACATGCTGTCGCTGCCGGACGACCTGATCGAGGCGGCGCGGATCGACGGCGCCGGCGAGTTCCGCATCTTCCTGCAGATCGTGCTGCCGCTGTGCCGCCCGGCGCTGGCGGTCGTCGCGATCTTCTCGGTGATCTGGCGGTGGAACGACTTCCTCTGGCCGCTCATCGTGGCGCAGGACGAGTCCGTCTACACCCTGCCCGTGGCGCTGGCGCGGTTCTCGGCGCAGCTGGTCGTCCCGTTCAACCTGGTGCTGGCGATGTCGGTGCTGTCGATCGTCCCCGTGGTGCTGCTGTTCCTCCTGCTGCAGAAGCAGATCATCGCCGGTGTCGCCCAGACCGGCCTCAAGTGATTCCGCCAGCTCGCGCCGTCGCGCGTTCCGAGACGAAGGAGAACCCTTGGTGACCGCCCCGACGGGCCGCACCGTCCACACCCTCGACCCCGACGGGCTGGTGCGCGACTGGCTGGTCGGCCCGGCGTGGTCCACGTCGTGCGACGACCTCGACGCCGTGCTGGCGGCGGACGGGTCGCCGTGGGGACCTGACGGCCGGTGGGTGCTGACCAACGGCCCGGACGTGGCCCCGCTGAAGGCGCGGCTGTACGAGCGGCGGCCGCTGGTGGTCGACCAGGAGCTCCCCGAGCCGGTCGAGGGGGGAGCCCTGCGGTGGACCGCGCCGGGCGGGCACCGCGTCGACGAGGGCCGTCTGGGAGAGAGCCCGCACCGGTCGGGACGGCCTGCTGGACTGGAGCCGGTTCTGCTACACCCCGGAGTACCGGCACGCCGTCGCGGCCACCGTGCTCGAGGTCGACCAGCCCGAGCTGCGGACGCTCGAGGTCTCGTGCACCGGCCCGTTCGCGCTCTGGGTCGGCGACGAGATCGTCCTGCGCGGTGACGATTTCGGGTACATGCAGGGCGAGGTGCGATCGGTGCGGGTGCTGCTGCCCTCCGGGACGAGCCGGGTGCTGCTGGCGACCTGGCAGGTGGCCTTCCGCGAGGTGCGGCACACGGCCTCGCTGCGCGTCCTGGGGCTCCCGGTGCGCGTCGTGGTGCCCTCGCCCGGCGCGGACGAGTACGCCGCTGCCGCAGCCGAGCAGGTGCTCGACGCCGTCGCGAGCCGGTCCTGGGCGGTGCGTGACGGCAGCGTCGCTCTCACCGGGCCGGCCGGGGTGGCGCTCGTGGTGCAGGCCGACGGCGGGCCGCCGGTCCGCGCGCGGCTCGACGACGGCAGCGCCGAGCTCTCCGTCGCCGAGCTGCAGGGACGAGCGGACGTCCACGGGTTCGGACGGCCCGGCCGAGCTGGAAGGTGGCGACGCCACCGCCTCGATGCTGAGCACCGGCGAGACCCGCCTGCGGGTGCGGGTCGACGACGACCGCTGCCCGGTCGCGCGCGAGCTGCTGGTCGCGGTGCTGCCACCCCGCCGGCGCGACGTGCCGGTCGGCGGCCCGGACGACTGGCGGCGGGAGCTGCTCGAGCACGTCGCGGGGGAGCACCCGGGATCGGCGCGCGCACTGGCCCGGTTCGACCTCGACCCCGACGCCGCCGTGGTCGAGGCGGTCGACCTCGACCCGCCGCTGACGATGATCACCTCGCGCGCCGACTGCGCCGACTTCGAGGCCGTCGGGCTCATGCACCTGTGGCACCGGGTCCCCGAGCGGCAGTGGGCGCCCGGCCAGCGCGAGCGGGTGCGAGAGGCGTTGCTGGGCTTCAAGTACTGGATCGACCAGCCGGGTCTGGACGCCATGTGCTACTTCACCGAGAACCACCAGCTGGTGTGGCACACCGCCGAGCTGATCGTGGGCCGCACCTTCGCCGACGAGACGTTCACCAACACCGGGTGGACCGGACGCCGGCACGCCGACCACGCGCGGGGCATGGTGCTGGCCTGGCTGCGCCGCAAGCTCGCGGGCGGGTTCAGCGAGTTCGACTCCAACGCCTACCTCGCCATCGACTCGCTGGCGCTGGTGAGCCTGGTCGAGATGGGCGACGACGACGAGGTGCGCGGGCTCGCCGAGGCGCTGCTCGACAAGGTGCTGCTGACGCTGGCGTGCAACTCCTGGCGCGGCGTGCACGGTGCCGCGCACGGCCGGTCGTACACCCCGACGCTGCGCTCCAGCCGGCTCGAGGAGACGGCGCCCATCATGTGGGCGCTCTGGGGGACAGGCGCTCTCAACGCGGCCGTGCTGCCCGCCACGGCCCTCACCACGGCGCGCGCGTACCGGGTGCCCGACCTCGTCCGCGCCGTCGCGACCGACGGGCCGCAGCACTGGGAGGGGCGCCAGGTCTACCGCGGCACCTACCGGTTGCACCACGACCTGCTCGAGCGCCCGTACGGCTCGGACCTGCGGATCTGGCGCACCCCGGACGCGATGCTGTCGTCGGTGCAGGCCTACCGGGCGGGGCTGCCCGGCCTGCAGGAGCACGTCTGGGGCGCCACCCTCGGCTCGGAGGCCCAGGTGTTCGCCACCTTCCCCGCGGCCGACAGCAACAGCCCGTCGGCGCGTCCGAACGCGTGGGCGGGACAACGGGTGCTGCCGCGCACGCACCAGCACCGCGACACCGTGCTGTCGGTCCACGGCCTGCCGGAGCGGACGCCGTCCGGGCCGGCGGGCGGCACCCGGGTCTGGTTCCCCGCAGCCCAGTTCGACCAGGTGGTGCACCACGGCGCCTGGCTCGCAGGGCGGCTCGGCGAGGGCTACGTCGCGGTCGCGGCCGACGGCGGTCTGGTGGCGGTCCGCACCGGGGACGAGGCCGAGCAGGCCTGGTACCCGCGCGGCGACGGCCGCGCGTACGTGGCGACGGTCGGGCGGACGGCGGACGACGGCACCTTCGCGGACTTCGTGGCGGCGCTGGAGCAGCCGTCGTTCTCCGCCGATCCCGGCGGTGCGCCGCGGGTGACCTGGACCGCGCGCGACGGTCGCCTGCTCGAGCTCGGGTGGGAGGGGCCGTTCTGCGTCGACGGCCGGCCCGACGGGTTCGGCCCGTCCGGCCTGCCGGAGGACCCGCCGCACGTGGCGAACCCGGTGGTGCAGCAGGCGTTCGGTGCCGACCGGCTCGAGGCGGTCTGGGCCGGCCACCGCCTCGTCCTCGACCTGGTCGTCGGACGTCGGCTGGAACCGCCGAGCGCCCTGGACCCGGTGCCGGTCGCGACCACCGCGGGAGGGAGCTCCGGTGGCCGGTGAGGACCTCGACAACGCCCGGCTCGCGGAGCCGCCGCGCGAACCCCTGGCCGTCGCCGAGCTGACCAGGGACCGGCTGCTCGCCCTCGGGGACGCGGTGGCCGCACGCACCTGGGAGATGGGTCTGCGCGAGTGGTTCTGGGGAGAGGGCGTGTGCCTGCTCGGTCTCGTGCGCCTGGCCCGGGCGGCGGGGCGACCGTTCCCGCCGGACGTGATCGGGTGGCTCGCCGAGCGGCTCGAGCGCGGCGTCCGGGTCGAGCACGTCAACCACCTGGCCCCCCTCACGGCCCTCGCCCTCGCCCTGCGCGACCAGCCCGGGCTGCGGCCCGCGCTCGAGCCACGGCTGGTCGCGCTGGTGGACTGGCTGGACCAGCCGGGCTCGGCCACCTACGACGCCGACGGCACCCTCGAGCACTGGCCCGGCGGGGTCTGGGCCGACACGGTCTTCATGGCCGGTCTGCCGCTCGCGCACGCGGGCCTGCTCCTGGACGACGACCGCCTGGTGGCCACCTTCGCCCGCCAGGTCGAGCGGCACGTCGCCGTGCTGCAGGACCCCGGCACCGGGTTGTTCGTGCACGGATCGCACCGTGGCGAGGTGCTGCCCTGCCACTGGGGTCGGGCGAACGCCTGGTGCGCGCTCGCGATGGTCGAGCTGCTCGAGGTGGCAGCCGATCTCGGCGCGGACGGGGTCGACCGGGTCGGCATCGGCGCGCAGGTCGAGGTCGCTCGCACGGCCCTGGCGCGCCAGCTCGCGGCGCTGGCTGCGCACCAGCCGCCGCACGGCGTCTGGAGCGTCCTGGTCGACGAGCACCCCGAGACGGCAGGCATCGTCGAGACCTCGGCGGCAGCCGGCCTCGGCGCCGCGGTGCTGCGGGCAGAGCGGTTGCTGGACCTGCCCGAGGACGTGGTCACCGCCGGCTGGCGCGCCGTCCGCGGCGCGCTCGGCCACGTCGGCGCCGACGGCACGCTGCTGCGCACGAGTGCGGGGACGATCCTGCAGCTGGTGCCGTTCGGGTACAGCGTGGTGCGGGACGACCGGATCCAGCCGTGGGGGCAGGGCCTGGCGCTGCACGCGGTGGCGGCAGCGATCGAGGCGCTGGACGAGGGGAGGACCCCGCGGTGACCGGCAGCCCGGGGGTCGTGCTGTGCGTCGGCGAGGCGCTGGTGGCGCTCACGCCGACACGCGGCTCGCTGCGCGACGCCACCGACCTGTCGGTCTCCGCCGCCGGCGCCGAGCTGAACGTCGCGGTGCACCTGGCACGGCTGGGCCACCGGGCGAGGTTCGCGGGCCGCGTCGGGGACGACGCGTTCGGGCGACGCCTGCGCGACGTCCTCGAGCGCGAGGGGGTGGACGCCGCGCCTCTCGAGGTCGACGCGGACCTGCCGACGGGGCTCTACGCCAAGGACCCCTCGACCGGTGGGACGTCGGTGCTCTACTACCGCAGCGGTTCCGCGGCGACCCGGATGGAGGCGCTGCCGACGGGGGCGCTCGACGGCGTGGACCTGGTGCACCTGACGGGGATCACCCCTGCGCTGTCGCCCGCCTGCGACGCGCTGGTCGAGCGCCTGCTCGGGCTCGGCGTGCCCACGTCGTTCGACGTCAACCACCGTCCGGCGCTGTGGGACGCGGAGCGCGCGGCGCCGCGGCTGCTCGCGCTGGCGTCGCGGGCCGGCACCGTGTTCGTCGGCCTGGACGAGGCCGCGGCGCTGTGGGGTGTCCGCACGGCCGACGACGTGCGGGACCTGCTCCCCGCGCCGACCGAGCTCGTGGTCAAGGACGGTGCGGTGGAGGCGATCGCGTTCACGACCGCCGGGGTGGACGTCGTTCCGGCGCTGCAGGTCGAGGTGGTGGAAGCGGTCGGCGCCGGTGACGCGTTCGCCGCGGCCTACCTGGCGACCCGCCGGCGAGGCGGGACGCCGCAGGACGCGCTGGCCCAGGGCCACGTCCTGGCGGCGCAGGTGCTCGGTTCGCACAGCGACCACGGCGCACCGTCGCAGGCCGCGAGCCGTGTTGCCCGTCCACCGCTGACGTGGAGCACCGGACCGCGGAGGTCAGCCCGTCGTTCGGCCCAGCGGGTCGCGTCCGATGAACGCGAGCATCTTCGTCTGGGCGTCGGCGTCGTCCGGCACCTCGACCTTCGGGCCGTACTGGCCGCTCGTGCGGAGCAGCTCGTCGATGGGGACCATCCCCTCGTACAGCTGCTCGCACAGGTCGGCGTCGAGCGTCTCGTCCTGACCGGTGGCGCGCGCCAGGTCCCACGAGTGCATGAACACGTCGGCGGTGTAGAAGCGCGAGACCGCCTCTCCCACAGGCATCGTCCCGGTGTGCTGGTTGGTGAACTCGCGCTCGGCCACCTCGGGGTCGTCGAGGATCGCCTGGATCGCGTCGGCGTGCGTCGTCCACGCGCCGACCGGGTCCTCGTCCGACGGAAGGCCCGTTCGGCAGGGTCAGGCCCGACCCACCCTCCAGGAAGCCCGGGAACCACTCGACCAGGTGCCGGACGACGTCGCGGGCCGCCCAGCCCTGGACCGGCGCGGGGGCGTCCCAGTCGGTGGCTCCTCGCACGAGGGCGGTGAAGTGGCCGGCCACCTCGCGGTGGAAGGCGGCGGGGGTGCTCTGGTCGATCACGGGACCTCCTGGTGGGGAACGAGCGTCACCCATCCAACCGTCCGCGGACGCGGAACTCATCGGTGCGGGTCCGTCCCGGTTGCGCCGGACGCCGTCGCGGCGACGATGGGACGAGGACCACGAACCGAGGAGGACACCGTGACCGTGCCCCGCTTCCAGGACCTGCCGCTCGCCGACGAGGACCGCGCCTGGGACGGCGACGCCGCCGAGTCCCGCGTCCGCGCGTGGGCCGGCGCCGAGGACGAGCCGAACGCGAAGTACCGCGACGCGCACGTCTGGTACGACTCCGACGCCGCCGAGAACTTCGGCTCCTACAAGCTGCTCATCGCCGACGTCATCGACGGGCACCTCAAGGCCGTGCCGCGCGGCGTGATGGCGGCGGGCGCGGTGATGCAGGGATCGCGTGGTGGGGTCGACCTGCCGAAGGAGGACGTCGACCGCGTGAAGGGCCACCTCGCGCGCTACTACGAGAAGATGGACCGGACGCCGCCCTGGCAGGACTGACGCCTTCCGCGCCGCCGGTCGAGGTGGTGGGATGACTCCATGACCGACGAGACGACCGACGGCACGACGGAGTCCCGGATCGCGCAGGCGTCCCGCGAGGTGAACGCCCCGGCCGCGACCGTCTTCGAGCTGATCGCCGATCCGAGCCGGCAGCCGGAGTGGGACGGCAACGACAACCTCTCGCACGCGGACGCCGGCCAGCGCGTGCGGCAGGTCGGCGACGTGTTCGTGATGACGACGTCGAAGGGCAGCGTGCGCGACAACCACGTGGTCGAGCTCGCCGAGGGGGAGCGGATCGCGTGGAAGCCGGCCGAGCACGGCGGGCAGCCGATCGGCCACCTCTGGCGCTGGGAGCTCGCACCCGGCGACGGCGGCGGCACCCTCGTCACGCACACCTACGACTGGACCGAGCTGCACGACGAGTCGCGCCTCGGCCGTGCCCGCGCCACGACGAGCGAGCGCCTCGCCGCATCGGTGGACCGCCTGGCGGAGCTGGCCGAGCGGACGGGCGGTACGTGATCCGAGGCGTCAGCGCGCCAGGAGCGTCCCCGAGCCGTCCTCGGCGAGCACCCCTCGGCTGACGGCGAGCACCAGCGCCGCCTCCACCCGCTTCCGGATGGCGGGCGTGAGCCGCTTGCCGCCGAACACCGCCACCGACTCCTTCAGCAGCTCCTCGCGCGACATCCCCATGCCCGCGCGGCAGAGCCCGACCATGGCGTTGCCGATCTCCTCCAGGCTGACGTCGTCGAGCGGACGCGCCTCGCCGTCGGCTGCCGGAAGCCGGTCCACGCGCCACGGGGACGGGTCGGCGGCCAGTAGAAGCCGTTCTCGTCCCGCACCGCCGTCGGCAGGCAGGCCCGGATCGCCTCGGCCCGGCCGGCTGACACCCGCGGAGGTCGAACGCCGAGGCCACCAGCTTGACCAGACGCGCCTCGAGCACCGGGCCCTCGGTGTCGATCACCTGCGTCGCGACGTCCCACACCCGCCGTGCCGGGGCCGGGGACGGCAAGGCGTCGAGGGTGTGCCGTGACCTGACCGGCTCCGGCGCCCACGCGACGAACGGCTCGGCCCCCGGCAGACCGCCACCCGCCGCCGCCCCGGCACGGAGCGCGGAGCGGCGGCCGCCGGCACGCGGATCGGCCTTGACCATCGGCAGGCTCTCGACGTGCACGTCGGGCAGGTCGCCGGTGTCGCGCCCCGTCCGCACCGCCTCCACCCGCGCCACCAGCTCGGCGACCACGGCGTCGGGGTCGCGGAGCCAGGCCGGCAGCCAGACCCGCTCCACCGCCGGCCAGCCCAGCATCCGCGACAGCACCTCGACCGGCAGGCCGTCGCGGTCGCCGACCGTCCGCCGGCGCGCCCAGCCGGGCCCGTCGAGCAGCACGGCGACCAGCGGTCGACCGGGCTCGTCCGGGGAGCGCGAGGGTGAGCTCGATCCGGAAGTCCGACAGCCCGACGTCGGTGCGCACCACGAGGCCGGCGTCCCGCAGCCGGGCGGCCACCTCGTCGCGGTGCCGGTCGGTGACGGGCGCCGAGCCGATCCGGCCGCCGTCGTCGCCCGCCGAGGCGCCGCGCGGCGAGGTCGAGGTAGGCCCGCAGGTGCTTGATGCCGACGGACGTCGTCTCCTCGGCCCGGAGCTGGCCGGGGTCGAACGAGGAGAACACCACGACCTGGCGACGGGCGCGGGTGACGGCGACGTTGAGCCGCCGCTCGCCACCCGCCAGGTTGAGCGGGCCGAAGTTCAGCGGCAGCACGCCCTTGTCGTTCACGCTGAACGCGGTGGAGAACAGGATCGATGTCGCGCTCGTCGCCCTGGACGTTCTCCAGGTTCTTGACGAACAGCCCGTCGCCGCGGTCGTCGAGCGCCTCGACCAGCCGGTCGTCGCCGGCGTCGCGCAGCAGCGCCTCGACGCAGCAGCCGCTGCTGGTGCGTTGAAGGTGACGACGCCGATCGACGGGCGCGACGTCGGGGGAGGCCGTCGAACCGTGCGCCGGATCTCCGCGACGATCGCCTGCGGCCTCGACCGGGTTGGTGCGCAGCGGCCTTGCCGGTGCCGGAGCGGTGGAACGTGCCGTCGACCCGGACCAGCGAGATGCCGAGACCCGTCGTGCCGCGCCGACGACGCCGGCCGCGGCGCCGGGAAGGACGACAGCCGGTCCTCGTAGTAGTGCGCGGTTGCTGAACGCGATGAGCGACTCGTCCTGGCTGCGGTAGTGCCACGACAGCCAGTGCCGCGGCACCCGCGCCTGCACGCACTCGGTGAGGATGCTCTCCTCGTCCTCGACGACGACGACGTCCTCGGCACGTCGGTCGTCGTCGTCCGACGTCGATGGCCGGCTCGGCGAACGACGTCGGCGGCATCTGCTTGCTGTCGCCGACCACGACGACCGACCGCGCCCGGCCCATCGCGCCGACCGCGTCGGCCACCCGGATCTGCGACGCCTCGTCGAACACGACGAGGTCGAACTGGCCGGCCGCGCGCGGGGAAGAAGCGGGCCAGCGAGTCCGGGCTGACCAGCACGCACGGCATCACCTGCGTGATGAGGTCGCCGTACTGCGCCAGCAGCGCGCGCACGCCGAGCCCGCGGCGCTGCTTGGCCGAGCTCGCGCTGCAGCGCGCCGACCTGGCCCGTGCCGGTGCCGGCGTCGAACGGCCGGGCCCGCAGCACCTGGCGCGGCAGCGCGGTCGCCATGCAGGTCGCGCACGGCGCGCGGCCGACGTCGGTGAACCGGTCGATCGCCCGCTCGTGCGCCACGGGTCGAACCCGTCGAGCCCGGTCGCGTCCGCCGCTCGTCGACCGAGGCCGCCGCGAGCGCCGCGGTCGAGCGCCCGCACGGCGTCGTCGGCCTGCACCGCGCCGGTCGCGCAGCTGACCGTGCGCCTCGCCGAGGCCCGCCGCGCGCAGCGGCTCGAGGGCCGCGCAGGAACGCGACCCAACGGCGCAGCGACAGCAGCTGCGGGTCGTCGAGGTCGCGCGTCGCGCGGCGCGGTCCGCCAGCGCTCGACGAGCCCGGCGTCACCGGCCCAGCGCGCCGACGCCGTCGGGGTCGCGGCGCCGGCGGCCGGCGAGCAGCGTCGACGGCCGTCGCGCAGCGGCGCGACCGCCGCCGGCCGCGCCGGTCGCCGCGCCGGCGAGCCGCGCGGCGTCGCAGGACGCGCAGCCGCGGCGCGAGCCGGGTCGCGACCCGCGACCAGCCGCGCCGCCCAGCGCGCAGCCAGGCGACCTGGCTCGTCGACCAGGCGCGGCCGTCGGCGGTGAGCGGGTTCCACGCCGGTCGGCACGCTGACGCCCGGCGACGCCGGTCGCCCGCGCCGCGCAGCGCCGCGCACCGCGTCCTGCAGCTGCACGAGCGCCCGGTCAGCGTCGGGCAGCTCGCTTCGGCGTCGACCGTCGGCGCCCGGCCGCAGGCCGGGCGCGAGCTGGTCGAGCACGGCCGCGCAGCCGCTCTTGCGGCCGAAGAAGCACGACGCGGCGGCCGCGCGCGCCTGGGCGTGCGATGCTCGGCCAGCGGCAGGTCGAGCGCCGTCGGGCGTCGCGACGTCGAGGCCCGGGTGCGGCCGCGGCACGAAGGCGCGCGACCTCGCGCCAGCAGCGCGTCGGCCTGCCGCGCGCCACGCGCTCGGTGCGCGTCTCGTCCAGGACGTCGAGCGCGACGCCGGGCCCGCAGCGAGTCGCTGCCGAGCGCGGCGAGCTCGTCGGCGCCGTCCGGCCGTCGCACCAGCACGTCGGCGACGCGGACCGCTGGTCGGCAGCGCGTCGACGCGGCCGTCGACCGCGCCGGCCGCGACGCGCTCGGGCCGCGGTCGAGGTCGACCGGTCGGGCCGCGTCGACGAAGCCCCACGGGTGCGCGGCGCGCGGGCGCGCGGGGTCGGCGATGTCGGGCAGGTCGCGCAGCACGGCTCGCACCGCAGCGTCGAGCGGTCCGCCGGCCGCGCCGGCAGGAGCGCGGCGGCACGGGTCAGTCGACGGTCCCGTCGCCCGAGCGCCAGCAGCTGCGTCGCGCGCCGAGTACAGCGACAGCCCGGCGCCGTTCTGCTCGTGCAGCCGGTGCGGCGTACCGGGCCAGCATGCGGCGCGACGGCGCGCAGCGTCCTCCTGCCGCGCGCGCAGACCCTGCTCGTCGACGGCGACCGCGTGCTCGAGCGCCGCGCTGGATCTGCGCCCGCACCCGGCGGGCTTGCTGCCCTTGTCGTGCAGGTCGAGGGAGAACGCGCCCATGCCGACCGCGTCGAGGCGCGCTGCGCACGACGTCCAGGGCGGCGCGCTTCTCGGCGACGAACAGCACCCGCTGGCCCTCGGCGACCGCACGGGTCAGCAGGTTGGTGATCGTCTGCGACTTGCCGGTGCCGGGCGGCCCCTCGAGGACGAAGGTCCGGCCGGCGACGGCGTCGGCGACGGCCGCAGCTGCGAGGCGTCGGCGGGCACCGGGCACGCGCGCGCCGAGCTCGTCGAGGTCGACCGGCGCGTCGGCGCCGGCGACCGGGTCGACGAACGGCTCGGTCGGCGTCTGCGACCAGGTGCTGGACCAGCGGCGTTCTCGGCAACCGGCCCAGTGCTCGTCGAGGTCCTTCCAGAGCCGGAACTTCGCGAACTGCAGGATCGCGAGGTCCGCGGTCGTCCTCGACCCGGTACGGCAGCCCCGCCTCGGCGACGCGCGATCCGCACGGCCCGCAGCGCGGCGTCGAGGTCGATGCCGGCGTCGTCCTCCGGGCTCGGCCAGGCCGGGCACGCTCAGGCCGTGCACCTGGCGCAGCTTCTCCAGCAGGCAGTAGTTCGGGCGTGCTCGCGCCGCTCTCGTCGAGCTCATCCGGTAGGCGCGCTGCCGCGCGCCGGCGTCGACCAGGTGCACCGGACCAGGACCAGCGGTGAGCGCAGCGGCCGCCCGTCGAGCTCCCAGACCAGGGAGCCGAGCGCCAGGTAGAGGTTGTTGGCGCCGGTCTCCTCCGACGATCGTCCGGGCCTTGTAGGCCAGGCCGCGCATCCGGGTCGGGTACGCGCGCGCGCGTGACGTCGACGAACACCGTCTCGCGCGTCGTCGAGCAGCTCGGCGAGCTGGTCCTGCGGCAGGTCGCGCGCCGCGTCTCGACCCCGCGCGCGCCGTGCACCTCGTCGATCTGGTCGGACGGGCAGCAGCTGCGAGCGGCGCTCGTCGTGCACGAGGTCCTCGAGATCGGCCGAGCTGGCCGTCCGGCAGGACGAGCAGCCGAGGCCGCGCCGGTCGGTGAAGTTGATCAGCCGGTTGCGCAGGCTCAGGTCGAGCAGGGCGTTCTTCCACTGCTGCGACGCGCGGCG
Organism: uncultured Actinomycetota bacterium; assembly: GCA_963750285.1. Taxonomy (GTDB): domain Bacteria; phylum Actinomycetota; class Actinomycetes; order Actinomycetales; family CAWJMD01; genus JBBQSN01. Next base: position 19,335 of record CAVVQA010000007.1, read on the forward strand.
GCACCGGCGGTCGCTCGGCGTGCCGCTGCGCGCGGCCGGCGTCGCTCGGTGGACGCGCGGCGCGGCGCGCTGTGCTCGGCCGGCCGGTACTCGACGACCTGGACGCTCCCGTCGCGCGTCGCGCGCGCGGCCGGCAGCGGGACGATGCCGTTGCGCCGGGCCGTCCACGACGTCGATCGACGCCGAGGACCTCGGTCGAGGTCGCCGGTCAGGCCAGCGCGAGTACGGCGGGCGGTGCGCTGGCGTCGAAGCGTGCGCCGGTCGGTCGACGGTGAGCATGGTCGTCTCGACCAGCTGCGATCAGCGCCGAGGTCGACGAGGTTCACCACGTCGGACGACGTCGGTCTGGACGATGTCGTCCAGCGCGGTCTCCTCCCGCCAGTAGCCGAGGAAGGCGTGCCCCTCGACCACCCAGAGCAGCGGCCGGATGCCCGCCTGCTCGAGCGCGGCCGCGAGCACGACGACGGTGTCCAGGCAGGTCCCCGACCCGCCCGTCCAGCACCTCCGTGGGCGTGCGGACCTTCTGCCCGACGTCGGCCCAGCTGGCCGGCGGCTCGCTGTAGCGGATCCCGCGGGCGCTGCGCGGCCTCGAAGACGGCCCGACGATCTGCGTCGACCCGCTCGGGCCCGGCCTGGTAGCCCTGGAGCGACGCGCTCCCGGTGCGCTCGCTGCAGGAGCCGGCCGCCTCGTCGAGCAGCGCGGCCGACCGCCGGGTCGTTGCGGCATCACGAACGCGGCGAGCATCTCCAGCGCCAGCCGGGCGGGACGGCGCAGCCACTGCCGCGCCGCGAGCACCCGGACGTCGGCCGACGCGGTCGCCAGCACCTCCTCGTCGAGCCGCACGTCGCGGTGACCCGTGCCGGGGCGCTGCTCCTCGACCTGGAGCATCTGCCGGGTCGAGCGTCGAGCCGGACGTCGGCCACGACAGTGCGGTCGCCGGCCACGAGGTCGACCACGTGCGTGCAGGTCGCCGACAGCACGCCCTCGGCGTCGACGACCGCGAGCTCCAGCACGACGCCCTCGGCGTCGCGGTCGGCCGTGACGACCAGCTCGTCGACCACCGGGATGCGGTTGTGCGCCATCGCGTATGACACGACCGGCAGGCAGGTGAGGGTGATCGTGGTCGGTCCTGCGGTGGTCGGTCCTGCGGTCAGGGGGGGCTGAGGTCCCCGTGGTCACCGGCACGACGGTAGAGGACCGGCGGACGCGAGGACGCCGAACCGCGGCGGCCTGTCGCGCGGACGTCGCGGACGGCGTCGGAGATGTCTGCCTCAGCGATCGGCAGGCGCGAGTGCCGGTGCCGCTCCGGCGTCGGCTCCCATGAAGGTGCACCATCCTGACGGCGTCACGAGCACGAGCTCACCCTGGAACACGCGCACGAAGTAGTTGGCGTAGCGCCAGGCGCCGAGGACCGCGAACTCGGCGTCGGAGAAGACGCACCGGCCGTCCCTGACGACGACGGTGACGAACGAGTACTCCACCGGGAACGGCGGGTCGATCCCGTCGCAGAGGGAGTGCGCCACGTCGTGCAGGACCTGGCTGTCGTGACCGTCCGGGTCCTCGATGTCGGTCTCACCGCCGATCCGGACAGCACGCACCAGCCGCTGCTCGGTGGACGACTCGCGCACGAGGGCCACCACCAGTCCGGGCTCGAGCGGGACGATCCGGGCGAGGTCGCGCAGGAACACCGCGGGGTCGCGCAGCTCCCACGGGTCGACCTCGCGGACCCGGTCGGGGTCGGGGGGGCTCAACGGGAACGGGGTCATGGGATCGACGGTGCACCGTCAGCGGGCTTTCCCGCGTTCGTCCACAGGACGACCGAGTTCTCGGCGATCCGGGTTCCTCCTGTGGACAGACGCCGATGCGCGGGAGTGCCGCACCAGGCTGCTCGCAGATCCGACGACGAGGAGCACACGATGGGCTACACCACCGACTTCCTGGGCCACTTCACGATCACGCCCGCCCTCAACCCGGCCGAGGTCGAGTACCTCACCGCGTTCGGGCAGAGCCGCCGGTGGGACCGGCCCGAGGGTCCGTACGCCGTTCCTGACAACCCTCGGGCAGAAGATCTCGACACCCGCCCGTCCGAGCGCCGCAACCGGCCCGCGCCCGGCCAGCCGCAGCTGTACTGCCAGTGGGTGCCGTGCCCGGAGGGCTGCTGCCTGTCGTCGGACGGGCACGAGAAGTTCTACGCGCCGGTCCCGTGGTTGCGGTACCTGCAGGAGCACTTCCTCGGCCCGAGGCGCTCGCGGCCGGCAGCGGGCTCGCGACCTTCGCCGACTTCACCTTCGACCACGCGCTCGACGGTGTCGTCGTCGCGCGGCGCCGCGACACCCGCCGGATGTGGACCATCCGCGCTGAGGACGGGTCGATCACGGAGGAGGACCTGTGCCCCGGGGAGCCGGAGTCTCAGGTGTGGGGCACGTTCCCGTTCGAGGAGGAGATCGACCGGACGTCGCGCCGCCGTCGCCGTCGGCCTCTCGCCGCCGGTGCGGTCATCGAGGCGTGACCCAGCTCGCTGGAGACGACGATCCGCAACACACCTGTGTAGTAGCGTCTCAACGCTTGTGATCGAACAGGTGTTCGAGTAAACTGTCACCATGACCGCGGCACTGGAGCTCGTCGACCCGGAGATGGGCTCGTCGCAGCACCCGGTGCTGGCCGGTGCCGCGGAGGTGCACGCGTTGCTGGACGCGGTGCTCGATCCTGCGGCGTCGGCGGTTCCGCTGGGTGCGGGGGAGCACGAGGTCGCGGTCACCGAGTGGTCGCGGGCGCTGAGCCGGATCGAGGCGCTGCGGTTGCGGTTGATGGCGTGTCCGGCAGCGGCTGAGGCTGCTGCCGCTGAGGGGATGACCGGGGCTGATGCGTGGCTGGCGTCGCGCACGCGGGGTGACCGGGCGAAGGCGGCCGGGACGGTCCGGCTGGCGGGGGCGTTGGCGGGCGGGTTCGCGGCCACGGGTGCGGCGTTGGAGGCGGGCGTGGTGTCTGCCGGAGCACGCGCAGGTGATCGTCCGCGCGGCCGAGCAGCTGCCCGACGGGCTCGGCGAGGCCGAGCGGGCCGAGGTCGAGCGGTCGCTGGTCGAGCAGGCGAAGACGGCTCGACCCGGCGGGCCTGCGCAAGGCCGCCCGCCGGGCGCTGGCCGCGGTCGAGGAGGACCAGGCGGTGGTCGACGCGCACGAGGACGGCGTGCTGACCGCGGAGGAGGACGCCGCGCTCGACGAAGGTCGCGGCTGACGCTGCACGACAACGCCGACGGGACGGTGTCAGGGCACTTCGTCGTGCCGAGCCTGGCCGGGTCGGTCCTGCGCAAGGTGATCGACCAGCTGACCGCACCGCGGCGCGGACGGGTCGGGAGCCGAGTCGATGCGCAGGCCGGTCCGACCGGCAGGTTGCTCGACCGGGCGCAGCGGGCGGGGCAGGCGTTCACCGAGCTGCTCGAGCACCTGCCCACCGACCGGCTGCACGGCAAGGTCGCGGCCACGGTCGTGGTCACGATCGCGCACGAGAAGCTGCTCGGGGCCCTGGGCGCGGCAGGGGTCGACACCGGCGACGCCCTCAGCGCGGGTCAGGCCCGGCGGCTGGCGTGCGGGGCGGGGCTGCTGCCGGCCGTCCTGGGTGGCGCCTCGCAGGTCCTGGACGCCGGCCGCACCCAGCGGCTGTTCACCGAGACCCAGCGGACGGTGCTGGCCACCCAGCACACCTCGTGCGCCGCCGACGGCTGCGACCGGCCGTTCGCCTGGTGCGAGCTGCACCACAAGAGGCCCTGGTCGCACGGTGGACGGACCGACCTGGCCGACGCGGTGCCGCTGTGCTGGTTCCACCACCGCCGCATCCACGACCGCGGGTACACCCACACCTACCGGTCCGACGGCGCCATCACCTTCCGGCTCCGGCGGTGACCGAACCGGTCACGAGCTGATGGCTGCCGGTCGCGGATGGCGGCTGCACCATCGGTAGACCAAGCAGACCTGGTCCTAGACGAGCACATGACCACGGTCAACGTGCAGGAGGCCAAGACGCGCTTGTCCGAGCTGTTGGTCCGGGTCGAGCGCGGTGAGGAGGTCGTCATCGCCAGGTCCGGCCGACCGGTCGCACGGCTCACACCCGTCGCTGCCGTGCCTGATCGGCAGTTCGGGACGATGCGGATCGACGTCCCGGCGGACTTCGATCACCCGCTGTCCGACGACGAGCTGCGGGCGTGGGAGGACGCGGGGGGCGTGAGGTACCTGCTCGACACACACGTCCTGCTGTGGCTCCTGGGGTCTCCCGATCGCGTGCCCGCCGTGGTGGTGTCGACCGTGGCTGCGCGCGAGCACGACCTCCTGGTGTCCGCGGTCTCGGCCATGGAGGTGGCCACCAAGACCAGGCTGGGCCGGTTGCCGCAAGGACGTCCTCTCGTCGACGCCTGGGACGCCAGGCTCCGCGAGATCGACGCCGAACAGCTGCCGCTCAACCCCGCGCACGCCGTGCTCGCCGGATCGATGAGCTGGGAGCACAGCGACCCGTTCGACCGGATGCTCGTGGCTCAGGCGACGATCGAGAACCTGGTCCTGGTCACCGTGGACGAGCAGCTCGACGTCGCTCCCCGGGCTACGCGTCCTCACGTGGTGAGGGGCCGCGGCCTGTCAGGGCACCCGCCTACGCTGCCCTCGTGAGCGAAGAGATCTCGGCCGGCCGGCCGGTCGACCGCGTCCGGCTCGAGGCGCTCCGCTACGCCGTCAACGACGAGGCCAGCACCTACCTCGCGATCATGCGGCTGTTCACGGCCGGCATGAGCGGCTTCCTGTCCGACCAGTCGGCGGCCGAGGTGGCCGAGCGGCTGCGCGAGCAGGGGCTCGACCTCGACCTCGACACGGTCGAGGCACGGCTGTCCTACCTCGTCGAGCACGGCAACCTGGCGCGCAGCCCGCGCGAGACCGAGGCCCGCAGCGTCAGGGAGTACCTCACCAACCGCTCGCGCTACCAGCTGACCCAGCGCGGTGAGCTGGTCCAGCGCCAGGTCGAGGAGCTGCTCGACCACACCGAGCACGCCCGCGAGGTCTCCAGCGAGATGCTGCCCGGGCATCCTCGGACGGCCTCGACGGGCTGCTGGCCTGGGCCGTCGGGTGACCTGACCCGGCGCGAGCCGCGCGAGATCTCGCGGGCGGATCAGCACCGTGTTCGCGCAGTTCGAGCTCCTGGTCTCCTCGACGCGCCAGTTCTACACCTACCTCTCGCATGTGCTGACCCGCTTCGACCTCGGCCGCGACGAGTTCCAGGCCTTCAAGACCGCGCTGCTCGACTACCTCCAGCGGTTCGTCGACGAGGTCTCCCGCCACATGCCGCAGCTGGCCGACGCTGCTCCGCAGTCGAGCCGCTGGTGCCTGCGCTGTGCGCCCGCGCCAATGAGGCCAGCGGCTGGTCGGCGTCGACGGCAGCCAGGCCCGGCGGGCCCCCGGCCTCGACCCCGCCGACTGGGAGGCGCTGCACGCCTGGTTCGTCGGTCGCGGCGGCCGCCGAGCCGACGCCGACAACGTACGCGCGGCTGGCCACCGAGGCGATGCGCTCGCTGCTGGTCAACCTGCGCCGCATCGCCGCCGGCGCCGACCGGCAGCAGAGCCGCTACGCCGACCTGCTGCGAGCTGGCCCGTGGTTCGACGCAGGCCGACCGACGACGACCGCGCACGCGCTGTGGGCGTCGGCGTTCGGCCTCTACTCCGCGCGGCACCTCGGCTTCGCCGCCGACGACGACGCCGACCCCGTCCCGGCCACCGCCACCTGGTGGGACGACGCCGCCCGCCGAGGTGCCCGGTGATCGCTGCGCAAGCACGGCGAGCGCAGGTCCCGGCCGGTCGGGCACCCGGGTCGACTACACGCGCGGCCAAGGCCGCCCGCCTGGCCGAGCGCGCGCGCGACCGAGCGACCGGCTGCGCCGGCTGCGCTCGCCGAGCTCGTCGAGCTCGCAGGCGCACCGGGCGCGCGATCTGCGGCAGGCTCCGCGTCAGCGACGAGGCCCGCGGCGCCTGCTCGAGCTCTACGCGCCGGGCGCTGTCGTCCGGCCCCACGGGCGCCTGCGGCGGCCGGCTCGATCGGCCACGGCGAGGCCGGCTCGAGCGCGGCCGGTCTGAGCCTCCGCGTCGCGGCCGACACCGGGGCCGGCACGGCCGTGATCAGCAGCCCGGCCGGGCGACTCGCCGCTCGTCGACCGTCACCCTTCGCCTGGTGCTGCTCGGGGGTCGACGACGTCGGCCGCAGGATCAGGCGGCCACCGGATGACCACCGGCGTCCATCGTGAGTGGAGCGCCCTGCCGCGCGAACGCGATCCGCACCGCCGACTGCAGACCGATGCCGAGCTGCGCGCGGCGGCACGGAGCGCTGCTGCGCCGCCGCTGCTGCTCACCGACGGCCTCGACGGCGATCGACCTGCGTCTGGTCCGCCGGCACCGCGCCGAGCTGGTCCGGCATCTTCGCCGACGGGCTGGGCTACCGGCTGGTCGTCGAGCCCGGCGCGGCGCGGCTGTTCAAGACCGGGCTGGGCGACGACCCCACCCGACCGCTGGCGCCGACGCTCACGGCGAGCCGTTCACCCCCCGCGCCTACGCGCTGCTGTCGCGCTCGACGGTCGCCGCGCCTTGACCCGGAGCAGGGTCCAGCTGCTGGTCGACGAGCTGGTGGCCCAGGTGCGCTCGGTGCGCGGTCGACGCAGGGCTCGAGGTCGACCTCGACGCCATCGCCGACCGCCGGGCTCTGCACGCGGCGCTCACCGCGGCTGGTCGAGCTGGGCGTCGCTGCACGAGCGCGACGGCGACCTCGAGCACTGGGCCGAGCAAGCGCACCCGTGTCGCTGCTCGACGTGCGCCGCGACCGTGCTGGCGCTGCTGGTCGCGGCTCCGCTCGCGGGCGCGCAGTCCCGCGACGACCTGCTCGCCGTCCGCGGCCCTGCCCTCGGCGGCGGGCGGTGCGCGGGTCGCGGTGCGTCGGCGGCTCGTCGAGCAGCCGGTGCTGTCGCGCCGACGACCTGACGCGACGAGCAGGCGCGAGTGGTGGCGGCGCGAACCGCAACCGCGAGCGCGAGTGGTTCGCCGAGCGGCTTCGGCCTCGACCTGGAGCTGCGCGCCGAGGGCGCGGTCGCGATCGACCCCGACGACGAGCTGACCGACGACGACTTCCCCGGCAGCGGCTCGGCGCGCCACCTCGCGCTGCTGCTGCTGGAGCGCGCTGGTCGCCGACGTCCGCGCGCACCCGTCGACCGGCCGCGAGCGCGCTGGCTCGGCCCTGGACGACCACGGTCGACGGCGCACCGGTTGCGCGACGCCGTCGTCGCCGACGTGGCGAGACGCGTTGACGCGAGGCCTGCCGCGAGGACCCCGACCTCGCGCTTCGACGAGGCGCTCGGCGTGCTCGGTGCGCCGTGGTCTGCTGCGCGGACGACGGCCCGCGGGCGGCTGGCAGGTGCACGCTGCGGCCGCCCGGTACGCGCCGCGGCCCGAGCCATCGCGCGACCGCGCCGAGACCGGCGAGCAGTCCCTGTTCGAGATCGGCACCGCTGACGACGGAGGACGACATCGTCGACCGACGACCGCCGACCGGTGCGAGCGCCGCCGCCGGCAGGCACCGCGTGCTGCCGCGACCCGCGAGTCCGGCGTTCCGGCTGCGCCGGGCCGGCGTCCTCAACGTGTGGCAGTACGACGACGCAGGTGTTCGACTTCGACGGCGGGCGGCTGCTGCTGCGCGGGCGCCAACGGCGCCGGCAAGTCCAAGACGCTGGAGATGCTGCTGCCGTTCGCCCTCGACGGCGACAAGGCTGCGGATGACCGCGTCGGGGCGCCACCACACGTCAGCCTGCTGTGGCTGATGCTCGACGGCTACGACGGCCAGGCACCACGCGCACGGGCTACGTCTGGGTCGAGTTCGAGCGCCGAGCGCGGGACGGCGCAGGTCGAGCACCTCACCTGCGGGGTCGGCATCCGCGCGTCGGCGTCCGCCAAGACGCGTCAGCGCGTGGTACTTCACCACCGACCGCGCGGGTCGGCGACGACCTGGTGCTCGAGGACGACGCCGGTCCGCTCGCCGCAGCCGCGGCTGCAGGCGGCGATCGGCGACGGCGGCCAGGTGTTCGAGGGCGCGGCGTACAAGCGAGCACGTCGGTCGGGTCCTGTTCGGCCTCGACCCGGCCCGCTACGACGAGCTGCTCCGGTTGCTGTACTGGCTGCGGCAGCCGCAGGTCGGCGAGGACATCGAGCCCAGCCGGCTGGCCGGTCCAGCTGGTCCAGGCGCTGCCGCAGCTGGACGAGTCAGGCGATCCGCGCCGCTGGCGACACCTTCGACGAGCTGCAGCGCCTTCGGCGAGGAGATCGACCGCCGCGCGCGCACCGCCACCGCCGTGCGAGCGTTCGCCGACGTCTACCGCCGCTACGTCCACGGCGTCCTGGCCGGTCTCGCGCAGTCGGTGCGCAGCGCGCACGACGACCGGCGTCAGCGGGTGGCGCAGGAGCATCGCCTCAACGCCCAGGTCGAAGACCTGACGCTGCACCGTGACGAGCTGCACGACCGGCGGGTTGAGGTCGGTCGCGACCTCGCGTCGGTGCGCGACCGGCTCACGGCGCTGCGCTCGGGTCCCGAGGCGCTCAGCGAGCGCGAGCTGCTCGCGCTCACGGACTCGGTCGGCTCACTGGTCGCGGAGCTGGCGCGCACGACCGCGGTCGCGGACACCGCCCGGCGACGCGCCGACGGGCTTCGCTCCGACGCCACCCGCGACCTGGACGAGATCGGTACGCGTCTGGCCGCCGAGCAGAGGGAGTGGGACGCCACCACCACGAGGATGCGCCGCTCCGGTTGGGGCCGGGGCCACGATCTCCCGGCCCTGGTCGTGCCGAGGGGCCGGGCCGAGGTCGAGGCGGCCGGCGGGGTCCTGGCCCGGGTACCCGACCTGGTGCGCGACGAGGAACGTGTCGCCGCCGGGCTGCTCGCCGCCGTCGACCTGGTCGACACCGCGCGGCTGGCGCACGGGTCGGCCGCCGCGACCGCCGCTGCCCGCGACGCACGAGCGGCCGAGTCGGCGGCGGCGCTGGAGCAGGCGACGGGGGAGCACGCCACCGCCACCCACGAGGCCCGTCGCCGGCGCGACGCGTTGGCGCAGTCGCTGGCCGCGTGGGCCCGCTCCGCACCGGAGGGTGACCTGCAGGTCCCGGAACCCGCGGCGGACGACGTCGCCCGGCTGCCCCTGCTCGCGTCCGCGCTGGCCGAGCCGGCTCGCAGCCGCTGGCTGAGCGCGGCGGCCGGGCACGAGGCCGACCTGCGAGGTCTCGCCGGCCGTGCTGACGAGCTGCGTGAGCAGCGGCGCCAGGTCGAGGTGCGAGCGCGACCCCAAGCCGCCCGCGCCTGCCGTGCACCGCGACGACCGGGCGGGCGCTGCCGGAGCCCCGTTGTGGCGGCTGGTCGACTTCGTCGACGGTGTCGCGCCCGCCGAGCGAGCTGCCGTCGAGGCGGCTCTCGAGGGCGCCGGCGTGCTCGACGCCTGGGTCCGGCCCGATGGCGTGGTCCTCGACGGCCGGTTCGATGCCGTCCTCGGTCGGCGCGAGCACGGGCGGGTCGTCGAGCCGGTGCAGGGCGGGGCGGGTCGCACCCTCCGAGAGCTGCTCCGCCCGGACGAGGCCCCCCCGGGCTGCGGGGTGGCGGCCGAGACGGTCGTCGCGCTGCTGGGTCAGATCGGACTCGACGGTCCCGCACCCGACCTGACCGTGGCGGTGGCGCGCGACGGTCGTTGGTGGGCAGGTGATCTCGCAGGCAGGACGACGAAGTCGGCCGCGCAGTACATCGGCACGGGGGCGCGGGAGGCGGAGCGGGCACGGCGGCTCGCGGGGTTCGACCAGCAGCTCGCGGAGATCGCCGGGCAGGTTGGACGGGTCGAGGCTGCCCAAGCGGTCGCGCAGACCCAGCTGCACGCGTGGACGGCCTTCGTCGACGCCGTCCCCGACGGCGAGTCGCTGCTGCAGTCGTGGCGCGCCCTCGACGTCGCCACCACCCTGCTCGCGCGTGCTCGCACCGCCGACGACGCCGAGCAGCAGACAGCCCGTACGGCCCGGTCGCGGGCGGCCGAGCTCCTGACGCAGCTGCAGCAGCTCGCGTCGACGCACGGGCTCCCGGTCGACCAGGACGGTCTGGGGACCCGGCGCGCGCAGGTCGAGGACGTCGCCCAGCGGCTGAGCGTGCACCGCAGCACCGCGGTCGCCGTGACGACGGCCCTGGCCCGCTGGTCCGCGGACGACGAGCGAGCGAACCGGGAGGCGGACGAGGCAGAGCTGCGCGAGCACGAGCGGGCGACGGCGCACGCCCGGCACGAGCAGGAGGCGCGACGGCTGCAGGAGCTCTCCGAGCGGTGGGCGACGACGTCCAGCAGCTCCGGAGCCGGATCGAGGGCCTGGTGTCCGAGGAGGTCGGCTTCGAGGCGACGCTGGCGCAGGTGGAGACCGCCTACGAGGCGGCGATCCACGACGTCGGCCGCGTCGTCGCCGAGCACCAGGCCGCGCAGCAGCAGGCTCGCGACGCGCTGGCACCGCTGCGGAGCGCGTGCGGACGGCTGGCCGAGGTGGTGCGGCTCGAGGGCTTCCTGGGCGCGTCGGCGGTCGCTGGGAACGACCAGCACGAACAGGCTCTTCGCACGGTGGCCGACGCGCTGACCGGCCCGGCTCCGGGCTTGCCCCGTGCGGTCGTCGCCGCGGTCGACGAGCTCCGCGCCGTGCCGGCCGACCTGACGGCGGACCTGCCCGCGCTCATGTCGGCGTGGCGGACGCTGGAGTCCGGTCCCGGTGCCGCTGCCGAGCCCCGGCTGCTCGAGCAGTCGGGCGCCTACCGCGTCACGGGGCGCGACGAGGGTGGCGAGCACACGGTCACCGCGCTCGTCCCCCGCCTCGAGAACGCCCTCGCGGCCGACCGGGAGCTGTTGAGCGAGAAGGAGAGACGGCTCTTCGAGGAGCACGTCCTCGGAGACCTGGGGCACGTGCTGCGCGAGCGACGTCGCGAGGCCGAGGAGCTGGTCAGCGCGATGAACCAGCAGCTCGACGGCGTCAGCACGTCCCAGGGCATCCGGGTGCGCCTGCGACTGGCGGCTGCGCGACGACGTACCGGCCGACGTGCGAAAGGCGGTGGCAGCTGCTCGGGCGAGCCGGTCGACGCCCTGCTGCCGGACGAGCGGCACGAGCTGCGCGACCGCGCTGCACCGGCTGATCGAGGCGTCCCGCGCAGAGCGCCCCGGAGGACTCGCCTACGCCGAGCACCTGGCCCGGGCGCTCGACTACCGCCAGTGGTACGACGTTCCGGATCCGGTACACCGCGGCCCGAAGGCCGACGGCACGTGGCTCGACCTGCACCGCCAGTCGCCGCTGTCGCAGGGCGAGCAGAAGGTGCTCTGCTACCTCCCACTGTTCGCGGCCGCCGCAGCGCACTTCACCTCGCTCGCCGGAGCGGCGCCGCACGCGCCGCGGTTCGTGCTCCTCGACGACGCCTTCCCCAAGATCGACGTCCGCACCCACCCGCTGCTGTTCGGGCTGCTGGTCGACCTCGACCTCGACTTCGTGGTCACGAGCGAGCGGCTGTGGGGCGACCACGACACCGTGCCCTCGCTGGCGATCTACGAGGCCCTGCGCGACCCCGGCCAGCGCGGGATCGCGCAGTTCCACCACCGGTGGGACGGGCGGCGCCTGCACTCGGTGGGCGGCTGATCCGGTGGTGAGGCCGCTGGACTGCCTGCGTGGATGAGCGAACCGGCTCTGCTGCCCGCCTGGCGGCGCATCGCCGCCCGGCTGGAGTCGGGCGGGCTGGTGGCCACGGGGAGGATCCGTCGTCGTCGTCCCGGACACCACGACCCGGCACGCGATCGAGGACCTGGTCGGGCGGCCGACGCGCGGGTCGCAGGGCCCAGGTCGACCTGGCCGCCCTCGACGACCGGCTCCGGCTGAGATTCGGGTCGCGGGGTGGTCGAGGCCGCGGAGCAGGTGCTCGGGTCGGATCGCTGGAAGACCGGCCAGGGAGCCGGCGCGTCGCTGAGCAAGGCCGCAGCGCAACGGTCATCGCTGGCCCAGCGTCGTCCTGGAGGGCACTGCACCTCGAGGGCCAGCAGTGGGTCTCGGACTGGTTCGCGGCGGCCCGCGCCGACGGCCTGCTGGTCCGTGGACCCGACGCCGACCGCCGCGCTCGTCGGCGCGGCGCGTGCCCTGCTCGTCCTCACCGGCCCGCCCACCGAACGGCTCAGGACCCGCACCGAGATCGCAGCGCGGGGTGCTGCACGACGCCCACGCGTTGGACGACGACCGAGCCACGGGCATCGGCTCGTGCTGCGCGGGCTTGGCTCGGCGTGAGGGTCGACCACTCCCGACACGACCGCCACCCAGCGACGCGAGCTGTGGGACGCGGATCGGGGTGCTGCCCGGACCTGGTCTCGACGACCTGCGCGACGGTCGGCGTCCGGTGGGCCGACCCCGACGACACAGCCGCCTACGCCGCCGGACCGCCCCGAGGCGGGCCGTGGCACGTCACAGGTTGGGACGTGCGCCGCCGCGGCCTCGTGGCTGCGCCGAGGGCAAAGCGGTGCTGGTGTGCGAGAACCCCGCCGTTCTGCAGGCTTTCGCAGAGTCGGGCCCACACGGCGTGGCGGTGGTGTGCACCAGCCGGGCGCCGGCGAACCGTGGTCGGTGCAGGCCGTGCTGGACCGCCTGACCGACGCCGGCGGCGCCACCTTCGCTATCACGGTGACTTCGACTGGCCGGGCGTGGCGATCGCCAACCAGGTGAGGGCTCGGTTCGCCGCTCGGACCTGGCGGATGGGGGCGGTCGACTACGACGCGGCGCCCGGAGAGCTCCCACTGCAGGTCTCCGACGACACCGAGCCGTCGTGGGACCGCGAGCTCGGTGCCGCGATGCGACGTCGCGGTGTCGCGGTCCACGAGGAGGCGGTGCTGGACGTGCTGCTGGCAGCGGCCGACGAGCTGCTGTGACCGATCACCCCAGCCGGCGCCACCTCGCAGATCGACCCGGGCCGTCTGACTCGATCCGCCCGGCGTCGCGCAGAGAGGCGAGCACCAGGCGGATGGTCTGGTCGCTGACACCGGGCACCGCCGTCCGCACGTCGTCCAGCGTGAAGGTCGTGGGCGCCGAGCCCTCGACCCATGCGCAGACGCGCTGCTGCTTCGTCGACCTGTCCTGGGTGGCGCCGGCGGCTCGCTCGGCGAACAGCCGGTACGCCTCCGCCAGCACGTCGGTGAAGTACGTCAACCAGGGCCAGACGTCGGCCTTGTCGTCGTGCCAGTCGTACGTCGAGGCCAGCAGCGTCGAGTAGTACCGGTCCGCCCGGTCGGCGACGAGCTGCTCGACGGACACCCAGCGACCCACCTCGAACCCGGCGTCGCTGAGAAGGGCTGTCGCGAGCGCACGTGCGACCCGACCGTTGCCGTCCTCGAACGGGTGGATGACGAGCAGGTCGAGCACGAACAGACCGACGAGCAGCACGGGGTGGTGGCGGCCTTCCCGCTGCGCCTCGGCGTAGCGCTCGACCAGCTCCTGCAGGAAGAACTCGGTGCGGTCGGCCGGGACGGGACGGAACCGGATGGTGACGTCGCCGTCCGGTGCACGGTCGACGACCAGGTTGTCCGACGACTTGAGCCGACCCTCCGGGCGCCGAGGTGTACGACCACAGCAGCCGGTGGACGTGCAGCACGAGCCCGGTCGTGAGCGGCTGCCAGTCGTCCTGGATCAGGTGGTCCAACGCCGTGCGGTAGCCGGCCAGCTGCTGCTCGTCGCGGGTGCGCAGCGTCGACACCCGGCCCTCGATGATCCCTCGGGCGCGCCGGGCGTCCGGCACCGTCACGCCCTCGATCTCGCTCGAGGCCGTGACCGACTCGATCCGGGCCCGGTGCGCCAGCTCGGACAGGCGCGCGGGTGCCTGGTGGGCGTAGAGCTGCTCGGTGCCGGCACCGATGTCGATCGTGCGCAGACGCCGGACGACGTCGGCCGGGACGCTGCCGATGGTCCGGTCCAGGTCCGCGAAGGACCGCATCGCCCGCTCCTCCCGCTAATCCACCTAAGTGGGTGACAGATTAGCAGGTTTGGCGGCTACGATTGTCGATCATCGGACGATGTCCAGGGTTGTCGGTGAGCCCTACTCTCGCAGCATGGCCGACACGTACACCGTCACCCGCTCCGCGACGATCCAGGCACCGCCGGAGGAGGTCTGGACGCACGTCGTCGACTTCCGCGAGTGGCAGGCGTGGTCGCCCTGGGAGGGGATGGACCCGAACCAGGAGCGCACCTACACCGGGCCGGCGTCGGGCGTCGGTTCGCACTACGCGTGGTCGGGCAACCGCAAGGTCGGCCAGGGCAGCATGGAGATCACCGAGGCCGACGCGCCGCGCCGGCTCGTCAGGTCGCGCTCGAGTTCATCAAGCCGTTCCGGTCGAGCAACACCACCACCCTCGAGCTGCAGCCGGAGGGCGACGGCACCCACGTCACCTGGACGATGGTCGGCCCGCTGTCGCTGATGACGAAGGTGATGAGCGTCTTCAAGAGCATGGACAGCTTCGTCGGGTCCGACTTCGAGCGGGGTCTGGCCGGCCTGAAGCGGGTCAGCGAGAAGGGCGCCTGACCTCACGTGGCCATCCCCGAGCTCGACCTGCAGCGGATCCACCGCTGGTGCCGCGGGCGTGTGCCCGTCGAGCTCCACGACGAGCTGAGGGTCGAGGCGGACGTCGCAGCCCGCCACGTCACCGTGGTCGAGGTGCGACCCCCGTGGGACGGTCAGGGCGACTGGACCCGCTTCCCAGTGGCCCGTCTGCGGTACACCACGGCCACCGGCACCTGGACGCTCTACTGGCGCGACAGGAACCTGCGCTTCCACGAGTACCGCGACTGCCGGCCGACGACCTCGGTCCAGAAGCTCCTCGACCACGTCGGCGAGAGCGGTGACCCGATCTTCTGGGGCTGACGGCCGTGGACGGCCTTCGTCCTGCAGGTGAGCGGACGGTCGGAGAGGATCGGAGCGTGACCTCCGGCGCGCGTGGTGAGACCGAGTCGCCCACCGCCCCGGACGCCGCCCAGGAGCCGGACCCGCGCCGGTGGAAGGCGCTCGCGGTCTGCCTGGTCGCCGGCTTCATGGCGCTGCTCGACGTCAGCATCGTCAACGTCGCGCTGCCGTCGATCCGCGAGGGCGTCGGGCGCGTCCGAGAGCGACCTGCAGTGGGTCGTCTCCGGCTACGCCCTGACCTTCGGCCTGGTGCTGGTCTCGGCCGGGCGCCTCGGTGACACGACCGGACGCCGGCGGATGTTCGTCATCGGCGTCGGCGTCTTCACGGTCTCGAGCTTCCTCGCCGGCCTCGCTCCGACGGCCGAGGTGCTGGTGGCGGCGCGCCTGCTGCAGGGCATCGGCGGCGGTCTGCTCAACCCGCAGGTGTCGGCCCTGATCCAGCAGATGTTCCGCGGCGCCGAGCGGGGTCGCGCCTTCGGCCTGTTCGGCACCACCGTCGGCATCTCCACGGCGATCGGACCGATCCTCGGCGGGACGATCATCGCGACGCTCGGCGTCGAGATGGGTTGGCGCTGGATCTTCTTCGTCAACATCCCGGTCGGCATCGGCGCGATCCTGCTCGCGCTGCGCTGGATCCCCGGCTCGCACGGAGGAGGACCGCAGCCGACGGCGGGAGAAGCTCGACCCCGTCGGTGTCGTGCTCCTCGGCGCCGGCGTGCTCTGCCTGCTGCTGCCGCTCGTCGAGGGGCGGCAAGGTGGCAGCAGGCCGTGGTGGCTCGCGGTGCTCGGGGCCGCGTCCCTGGTGGCGTTCGTGCTCTGGGAGCGTCGCGTCTCCGCCCACGACGGCGACCCGCTCGTCGACCTGCGGCTGTTCGGGCTCCGCGGCTACACCCCGGGCGCGATCGTCGGGACGGTCTACTTCGCCGGGTTCACCGCGGTGTTCTTCGTCCTCACGATCTTCTTCCAGGAGGGTCTGGGCTACTCGGCTCTGCTCGCCGGCGCCGCGACCACGCCGTTCGCCGCCGGCGCCGCGATCACGGCGACCATCGGCGGCCGGCTGGTCAGCCGGTACGGACGCGCCGTCGTCACGGCCGGCATCGCCGTCGTGGTGGTCGGACTGGTGGCCGTCGACGTCGTGCTGTCGACCGTCGAGGGCAGTGCCGTGGGCTGGGCGCTCGCGCTGCCGCTGCTGGTCGCCGGCCTCGGGTCCGGCTTCGTGATCGCCCCGAACATCACCCTGACGCTTGAACGACGTCCCGGTGGAGCGTGCCGGTACCGCCGGGGGAGTGCTGCAGACCGGCCAGCGGATGGGGACGGCCGCGGGCATCGCCCTGATCGGCGCGATCTTCTTCGCCGTGGCCGCGGACGGCGACCTCCAGCACGCGGCAGCGGTCGCCCTGCGGGTCACCCTCGGGACGGTGCTGCTGTCGCTGGTGGCCAGCGTGGTCGACCTCGTGAACCGGCGCCGCGGCGCGTAACGGCGGACTACTTCTCCGCGCTACGCGCGAGCTGCTCCTGCTCGTCGGCCATTTCCACGACCAGTCTCGTCACGTAGTCGTCGAACTGCAGCCCAGCTCGTTCGGCACGGCGGGTCAGCACCTCGACGACCTCAACCGGTATCTCCCGAACCCGTACCGTCGTCATGCGCTCAGCGTAATGACAGGGACCACGTTTGGCGCTAGCTCGCAAGAGGGCGAAGCTGAAGCTCGCGGCCGTGGCCGTCCTGTACAAGCGCTTCGTGCGCTCGGTGCTGAACGATGCCGAGATGCAGGACCTGGCTGTGGTGGATCGCGTGGCCTCTGACCTCCTGACCGACCTCGAGCAGCAGGCTCACGCGATCAATCAGGCACACGTCGTAAATGCGCAGAGCAAGGCCATCCAGGACCTCGTTGCGTCCGTCCTCGAGAGCGTGGGATATCGACCAAGAGAAGGTCCTGACCCCGCAGAGTGGTTTCGTCACAAGGGCACGGGTCGACTTGGTCTACTCCCTTGGACCGGGTCGCGGTGTCATCGCCGAGGTCGAACGCGGTGGCGCGGTGAACAACAACCACGACCTCAAGGACATGTGGAAGGCCCATATCGCGGCCGATGCACAGCACCTCTTCCTCGTGGTGCCGGTGTCGAACTGGGACGGCGCCGGGAAACCACGAGAGAAGCCGTTCAAGCGCGTCGTCCACCGCTTCGCTTCGTTCTTCGGTGACCCGCGACGTGAGCTGGACGTGATCAGCTGCCACATCTTCGGCTACGGCGAAGCGACGATGTACCTCGCCCCAGACGTCTCGCGCTAGACGGCCGCCGCCACCCGGCGCAGCGCGTCCAGGCTGCGGCGCACGTCGTCGTCGGTGGTCGACCAGTTGCAGACCGAGATCCGCAGGACGGCCCGGCCGCGCCAGGTCGAGCCGGTCATCCACGCGGTGCCGTCGGCGAGCATGCCGGCCACCACGGCGCGGGTCCGCTCGTCGCTGCCGAACGACACGCAGACCTGGGTGAAGGCGACGTCGTTCAGCACCTCGCGCCCGGGATCGCGCGCGACGCCGTCGGCGAAAGCCGTTGCGTGCCGGGCGAACCCGTCCACCAGGTCGGCCACGCCCGACCGGCCGAGCGCCCGCAGCACCGCCCACACCGGGACCGCCCGGCCGCGCCGCGACAGCTCGGGCACCTTCTCGAACGGGTCGCCCGCGGCGTCCTGGATCAGGTACGCGCCGTGCATGCCCATCGCCGCCCGCATCGCCCCGCGGTCGCGCACGATCGCGAGCCCGCAGTCGTACGGGACGTTGAGCGTCTTGTGCGCGTCGCTCGCCCACGAGTCGGCGGCCTCGTACCCGGCCACCAGGTGCCGCAGCGCCGGCGACGCCCCGGCGAACAGGCCGAACGCGCCGTCGACGTGCACCCACGCCCCGTGCCGGTGCGCCACCTCGATCGCCTCGGCGAACGGGTCGAACGCGCCGGAGTGGACGTTGCCCGCCTGCAGCACGACCACGGTCGGCCGCTCGTCGCCGTCGGCCAGCGCGGCCTCGAGCGCGGCCGACCTCCAGCCGTCCCTCGCCGTCGGCAGCGACCACCTCGGGCTCGCCGAGCCCCAGGTACCGCAGCGCCAGGTCGACGGTGTCGTGCCGCTCGGCGCCGACGAGCACCCGCACGCCGCGGCGAGCCGGCGAGGCCGTGGGCGGCGAGGTCCCACCCGGCCCGGCGCAGCACCGCGTCGCGCGCGGCCGCCAGGCAGGTGAAGTTCGCCATCGTGCCGCCGGTGACGAACCCGACGGCGCTCTCGGCGGGCAGGCCCGAGCAGGTCGAGCAGCCAGCGCCGACGCGACGTCCTCCACGGCGGTGTGCGCGGGCGTCACCGTCCGCAGGCCGGAGTTCTGGTCCCACGCGCTCACCAGCCAGTCGGCCGCCAGCGCCGCCGGGTGCGAGCCGCCGATGACGAAGCCGAAGAACCGTCCGGACGGCATCGCCGTCAGTCCCGGCTCGGCCGCCCGGGCCAGCAGCGCGACCACCTCGGGCGCCGGCGTCGGGCCCCTCGGGCAGCTCGGTCCCCAGCGCGGCGACCACCTGGTCGGCCGACGCCCGCGGGCGGGACCGGCCGCGTGGGCAGCGACGCCAGCCACGCGGTGGCCTGCTGGTGTGCGACCGCCAGGGCCGCGCGTCATGTCGTCCATGGCCGGATCCTCCTCCCCTCGACGAGGATCCGACCAGGGACGGGCCGGTGCGAGCGGCGCGGTGCCCGTCTTCTCGGCCAGCGCCTGGGGCTGCAGCGGCTGCTCGGCCAGCGCGCGGTAGAGACGAGCCGGTCTCCCACCACCACGCCGCCCGCCGCGACCGTCGCCCCCAGGTCACCGACGAACCGGTGCAGGAAGTCCGTCAGCCTGTCCTGGTCAGCTGCCATCGTCTCTCTCCGTCCGCCAGGTCGTGGAGCGTTTCTACGGGCACGCCGAGCTCGTCCAGGACGGCGGCGACGTGGTGGTCGGCGGTGCGCACCGAGATCACCGGACGCTCCGGCCTCGGCGGGCAACCGGCTGCGCAGGGACTCGACCAGACTCGACAACCCGATCCCCGCCAACGGCGTGGCGGTATCCCCGGCTCGTGGGGGTCCTACGCTGCGAGGGTCATGTCCTACTCCAGCACCCGCGACGCCGTCGAGCGGCTCTGCGCGAGCGAGCTCGACGACCGGGTCCTGCGCGCCCGCGTGATCGAGCGGTTGCGGTACTCGATCGATCTCGACTGGTACGTCTGGGTTCTCACCGACCCGCTGACGTGCGTCGGCAGCTCGCCGCTCGCCGAGGTCCCCGACACGGCATCGCTGCCGGCGCTGATCCGCGCGAAGTACCTCACCCGCACCAACCGGTGGACGGGACTGCGCCGCGGCCAGGTGGTGACCCTCGCGCCGGTCCTGGCGCGGCTCGCCCACGAGCCCTGGGACGACATCCGGCGGCAGTACGGGGTCACCGACGTGATGTCGCTCGCGCTGCGCGACGCCTACGGCTGCTGGGCCTTCCTCGACCTGTGGCGCACGGGCGGACGGTTCCGGCGCGAGGACGTGGACCTGCTCACCGCCCTGTCGGGACCACTCACCCGGGGGCTGCGGCGGTCGGTCGCCGCGACCTTCGACGCGGCGCCCACTCCCGCGGGGGAGGACGACGCCACGGGCACAGCCGGCCCCGGGGTGATGCTGCTGTCGTCCGACCTGGTGCCCCTGGCGAGGACCCCGGCCACCGACGCCGTCCTGCGCACGCCTGCTGCCCTCGCCTGAGGAGGCGGCACCGGCTCCGGTCGTCCCCGCGGCTGCCCTCAACGTCGGCGCCCAGCTGCGGGCGCGGGAGGCCGGGGTCGACGACCACGAGCCGTCGGCCCGCGTGCACCTGGCGCACGGGCGCTGGCTCACCGTGCGCGCCGCCCGGGTCGACCACGCGGCCGCGGGCATCGCGGTCACGTTCGAGCCGACGCCGTCGGCCGACCGCGCCGACCTGTTCGCGCGCGCGAGCGGCCTGAGCGTGCGCGAGACCGAGGTGCTGCACGGTCTGCTCGTCGGCGCGGACACCGCGGCGTTGGCGTCGTCGATGCACGTGTCGCAGCACACCGTCCAGGACCACCTGAAGGCGGCCTTCGCCAAGACGGGCGCGCACAGCCGGCCCGAGCTGGTGGCGCGGGCGGTGGGCGTCCGGCGGTGAGACCTCGCGGGTGTCAGGGCTTGACGGCCAGCACCGGCACCTTGGAGTCGAGCAGGACGCGCTGGGCGACCGACCCCATCAGCAGCTTGCCGACCGGCGTGCGGTGCCGCATGCCGATGACGAGCAGCTGGGCGTCGACCTCGTCGGCGACCTTGAGCAGCTCCTCGGCGACGTCGAGGCCGACGGTCTGCCGCACCTCGTGCTCGAGGTCGCCGAAGCGGCCCTCGAGCTCGTCGAGCCGGTCCTTGCTGGCGAACTTGGTGTCGACGAACGCGTCGCCCTTCGACGTGTTCACGACGACGAGCTTCATCTCGCGCCGGCGCGCCTCCGTGAGGGCGGCCTCCAGCGCGGCCTCGCCGTACTCGTTCGGGATGTATCCGACGACGACGGTCACGAGCCCACCTCCTGCTCCTCGCGGCTGCGGTCCGGGTCGTGCGGCCCCGACCGTCCTCGCACCATCCTGGCGGCGAACGGCGCGACGAGCACCCCCACGATCAGGATGTAGACCACCACCGCCAGCGGCTCGTTGAACAGTCCCGACACGGCGCCGTCCGACAGGTCCAGCGCCTCGCGCATCTTCGTCTCCAGCAGCGGGCCGAGGATGACACCGAGGATCAGCGGCAGCACCGGCAGCGCGAACCGGCGGATCCCGAAGCCCACCAGGCCGAACAGCAGCAGGAGCATCAGGTCGAAGCCCTGCTGGTTCACGGCGTACGCACCGAGGGCGGCGAAGAACAGGATGCCGGCGTAGAGCTGCGGCCGCGGGATCCGCAGCAGCCGCGCCCACAGCGGCGCCAGCGGCAGGTTGATGATCAGCAGCAGCGCGTTGCCGATGAGCAGGCTGGCCAGCAGCGTCCAGACCAGGTCGCCCTGGTCGCCGAGGAGCCCGGGCCCGGGCTGGATCCCGTAGGACTGCATCGCCGCCAGGATGATCGAGGCCGTGGCCGTGACGGGCAGGCCGAGCGCCAGCAGCGGGACGAAAGTACCTGCCGCAGAGGCGTTGTTGGCGGCCTCGGGTCCGGCGACGCCCTCGATCGCGCCGTGGCCGAACTCGTGCCTTGTGCCGCGACAGCCGTCGTTCCAGCAGGTACGACAGGAAGGTCGGGGTCTCGGCGCCGCCGGCGGGGATCGCACCGAACGGGAAGCCGAGCGCGGTGCCGCGCAGCCACGGGCCCCACGACCGGCGCCAGTCCTCGCGGCCGAGGAACGGCTGCCCGACGGGGATGATCTCGAGCGGGCGGCGGCGCAGGTGCGCCGCGACCCAGAGCGCCTCGCCGAGAGCGAACACCCCGACCGCGACGACGACGATGTCGATGCCGTCGGCGAGCTGCAGCTGGCCGAAGATGAGCCGCGCCTGACCGGTCGACAGGTCGAGCCCGACCAACCCGATCGTGAGCCCGATCGCGAGCGAGGTGAAGCCGCGCAGCTTCGACGACCCCAGCACCGAGGTCACCAGCACCAGGGACAGCATCATGATCGCGAAGTACGAGGGCGCACCGATCTTCACGGCCTGCTCGGCCAGTGCAGGTGCGCACAGCACCACCAGCAGGGTGCCGATCGTCCCGGCGATGAACGAGCCGATGGCGGCGGTGGCCAGCGCCTGCGCGGCGCGTCCGGCCTTGGCCATCTTGTTGCCCTCGATCGCCGTCATCACCGACGACGACTCACCGGGGGTGTTCAGCAGGATCGAGGTGGTCGACCCGCCGTACATGGCGCCGTAGTAGATGCCGGCGAAGACGATCAGCGCCTGGGTGGGGCCGAGGCCGTAGGTGAGGGGCAGCAGCAGCGCGATCGCCATCGCCGGGCCGATGCCGGGCAGGACGCCGATGAAGGTGCCGACGACGACACCCAGTGCGGCGTAGAGCAGGTTCGTCGGCGTGAACGCCGCCTGGAGGCCGCCCCAGAGGAGCTCGAGCCCCTCCATCACAGGATCCCGTCCAGGATCCCCGGCGTGAGCGGGACCCCGAGCGTGACGTAGAAGAAGTACCAGGACCCCACCGACAGGACGACACCGACGAGGAGGTCGCGCAGCAGCGTCCGGCTGCCCAGCGCCCACGCGCACCCGGTGAACAGGATCGCGCCGACGATCGCCCAGCCGAGCAGGTTCACGGTCAGGATCGTCAGGACGATGAACGCCAGCAGCTTCGACCACCGTGAGCCAGTCGGGCTTGCTGCTGAGGTCGACGTCCTCGCCCTCCTCGCCCTCGGCCCGGTCGCCACGAGCGGTGGCGACCGCGATCAGGACGGCGAGCAGGACGGTGCCGGCGCCGATCGCGGTCGGGAAGATCCGCGGGCCGACGGGGTCGCCGAACCCGACGTTCAGCGTCGAGGCGTCGTAGATCGTGTAGAGGCCGACCACCGCCAGCACCGCCGCCAGGCCGTACTGCGCCTTGTCGACCGTCTTGTCGACGACCGGTGCGCCGGACGAGTCCTTCTGTGCCACAGCGTCGCTCATATCAGCCCCAGCTCGTCGAGCGTCGTGGAGACGCGTTCGTCCTGCTCCACCAGGAACTCGTCGAACTCGTCGCCGGTGATGAAGGCGTCGGTCCAGCCCCGGGTCTCGAGGGTCTCCTGCCACTCGGGGGAGTCGTGCATCTCCTCGAGGTACGCGACCAGCTGGTCGCGCCGCTCGTCGCTGATGTCGGGCGGGGCGAGGACGCCGCGCCAGTTGACGAACACCAGGTCGATGCCGGACTCGGTGAGCGTCGGCACCTCGGCCAGCGCCTCCTGCGGGTTCCGCTCCTCGCCCGAGACCGCCAGGACCCGCAGCTCGCCCGACTCGATCTGGTCCTCGAACTCCGACAGGCCCGAGAAGCCGACCTGGATCTTGTTGCCCAGCAACGCCGACGTCAGCGGGCCACCGCCGTCGTAGCTGACGTAGTTGACCTCCCTGGCGTCGATGCCGAGGGTGCTGGCGAGCTGCATCGGGAAGAGGTGGTCCGGTCCGCCCGGCGACGACCCGCCGCCGACCGTGATCGACCCGGGGTCGTCGGTCCAGGCCTGCGCGAGGTCGTCGATCGTCTCGAGCTCGGAGTCGCCGGGGACCAGGACACCCTCGGACTCGGTGATGAGGCGGGCCAGGGGAGTGGTGTCCTGCAGCGAGAAGTCGCTGCCGAACGAGTAGAGCGAGCCGACGACGCCGAGGCCGACGGTCATCATCGTGTGCTCGTCGCCGGACCTGCCCATCAGCGTCGCCATCGCCGCGGACCCGCCCGCGCCGATGATGTTCTGGACGGTGAACGAGCCGCCGGTGACGTCGGCGTCCTGCATGGCGGCCACGGCCGCGCGCCCGGTCTGGTCGTAGCCACCGCCGGGGGAGTTCGGGATGAGCATGTCGAGGTCGCGGCTGTCGTCCCCGCGCGTCACCCCGCAGCCGGTGAGGGCCACCGCGAGCAGGGCGGCCACCAGGGCCGTCCGGCGCGTCCGTGCGGGCACGAGCACCACCTCCGACGTCGTCGTCGGCGACATCCTGCTCCTGCCGGGGGTGAAACGCACGTACCGGACGGACCTGCGTCCCGGGCATGATCGACGCATGGTGCAGAACCCTCCGTCGGTCGGCACCGCCGACCCCGTTGACTTCGATTACGCATAATGTATGTTGCTGCCTGGCGACGCTGCCGAGCCGAGGAGGACTCATGACCCGAGTACGCACCCACCACCGCAGGCCGCTGGTGCTGACCGCCTGCCTGAGCACCGCGGTGCTGCTCGGCGCCTGCGGCGGGGAGTCCGGCGGCTCCGGCACCGGGGACGGCGACGCCGGTGGCCAGGACGGTCCGGTGGAGCTCCGTTTCGCCGGCTGGGACGAGAGCCAGACGCCGGCGATGCAGGCGTTCATCGACGCCTTCGAGGCCCAGCAGGACGACATCACGGTCACCTACGAGACGGTGCCGTTCAACCAGTACGCCACCAAGCTCCAGGTGCAGGCGTCCAGCGGCGACGCCCCGGACGTGTTCTGGCTGCACGCGAACGACCGCGACCTGTACGCGTCCGAGGGCGTGACCCAGAACCTGGACGAGCTGATCGAGGAGACCGGGCTGGACATGTCGGCCTACCCGCAGGCCTCGATCGACCAGGTGAGCTACGAGGGCAGCGTCTACGGGCTGCCGCGCGGCGCCGCGACGGTCGAGGTCTGGTACAACACAGAGCTCTTCGACGCGGCCGGCGTGGAGTACCCGACGGCCGACTGGACGTGGGAGGACCTGCAGACGGCCGCAGCCGCGCTCACCGACACCCCGAACGGCGTGTACGGCGTCACGACCCTCTACGACGGCACGCAGTCGTTCTACAACACCATCTTCCAGGCCGGCGGCCAGGTGATCTCGGACGACAAGAGCGAGGCCCTGCTCGACCAGCCCGAGGCGATCGAGGGCATCGAGTTCTGGACCGACATGATCGAGGCGGGCTCGGCGCCCACCTACCAGGCCCAGCTCGACACCGCCCCCGCAGCGATGTTCCAGTCCGGCAAGGCGGCGATGATCTACGCGGGGTCGTGGCACCCCGGCATCTTCGACGCCGACCCGGCGATCAAGGACAAGATCGACGTCGTGCAGATGCCGGCCGGTCCGGCAGGCGACGCCACCCTGCTCGGCTCGAACGCCTACGTCATGGCCGCCGGTTCCGAGCACCCCGAGGCCGCCTGGGAGTTCCTGTCCTTCATCGGCGGTCCGGAGGGCGCGAAGGTGGCCGCCCAGTCGAAGGTCGTCGTCCAGCCCGCCGACCAGGAGGCGGTGAAGGTCTGGGCCGAGCAGTTCCCGGACTGGAACATGGACGCGATCGTCGACTCCGCCGCCGACGGCGTGGGTGGCCCCACCAGCAAGCTCACCACCGAGTGGACCGGTGCGATGGTCGACGAGCTGGCGCCGGCGTTCGACCTGAAGATCCCTGCGGCAGAAGCGGCGGCGAACGCCGACGCCGCGATCGAGGAAGTGCTGGCCAAGGAGAACGGCTGAGGTGACCCGCCCACCCACCGCGAAGACCACCGCTCCGCCCGGACCGCCCCCCACCACGGCGGCCCGGGCGGGCGGTCGGCCCGCGCGCCGGCCGGCGGGCCGTCGCGGCCTGTCCTGGCAGGCGGCCGAGGCGTGGGCCGGCTACCTGTTCATCGCGCCGGTGACGCTGTTCCTCGTCGTCTTCCAGTTCTACCCGCTGGTGCGCGGTGCCTACCTGTCGATGACGAAGTCCGGCTTCTTCGGGGGTTCGGAGTTCACCGGGCTCGAGAACTACGCGCGTCTGGTCGGTGACGAGGACGTCCTGGGTGCGTTCCGCAACAGCCTGGTCTACACGCTGATCATCCTGGCCGGGGTCCCGGTGGCGATGCTGATCGCGGTGCAGCTCAACCTGCGTGGCCTGCGGTTCCGGTCCTGGTACCGGGTGGTGTTCTTCCTGCCCGTGGTGGTGCTCCCGGTGGCGGCCGGCCTGGTCTGGTCCACCGTCTTCAACGGCGAGTACGGCCCGATCAACGCCATGCTGGAAGCCGTCGGCCTCTCGGGACGGTCCTGGTTGCAGGACAAGTCGACGGCGCTGCTGTGCGTCGGGCTCGTCGGGGTGTGGTCCACGCTCGGGTACAACGTCGTGCTGTTCCTGGCCGGCCTGCAGAGCATCCCGAACGAGCTGTACGACGCTGCGGCCATCGACGGCGCCGGGCGGTGGCGGACGCTGCGCAGCATCACCGTCCCGATGCTCACGCCGGTGACCTTCTTCGTCAGCGTGACCAGCGTCATCGCGGCGATGCAGATGTTCGACCTGATGTTCACGATGATCGGCGTCGCCAACGGCGGGGTGCGCAACCCGGTCATCAACGACACCCAGACGGTCGTCTACCTCTTCTACCGGGTCGGCTTCATCGAGAACGACCGCGGGTACGCCTCCACGATCGCGGTGGTGCTGGTGGCCGTCGTCCTGCTGCTGACGCTGATCCAGTTCCGGCTGCAACGACGGTGGGTGAACTATGCCTGAGCCGACGACCGCTCCCGTCCTGGCGCCGACGCGCTCGACCCGCAGGAACCGCGCCCGACCGCGACGCGGCGGCACGGAGGGGACCCACACCGGCGCCCACACGTTCCTGCTGTTCCTGTCCGCGCTGGTCGTGTTCCCGTTCCTCTGGCAGGTCCTCACCTCGCTGAAGACGCTGAGCGAGTCGCTGCGGGTACCACCGACGTTCATCCCGGACCAGGTGCAGGTCTCCAACTACGCAGCCGCGTTCGAGCGGATCCCGCTGCTGCAGATGTTCCTGGTGAGCACCGGGTACGCGCTCTGCCTCATCGTCGGTCACGTCTTCCTCGGCGCGATGGCGGCGTACGCGTTCGCACTGCTGCGCTTCCCCGGTCGCGACCTGATCTTCTACGCGTTGCTCACGCTGCTGATGGTGCCGCGTCAGCTGTTCCTGCTCCCGCAGTACGAGATCGTCCAGCAGGCCGGTCTGACGAACACCTTCCTCGGCCTGGTGCTGCCGCACTTCTCCGGCATCTTCACGGTGTTCCTGATGCGCCAGTTCTTCCTGTCGCTGCCGCGCGAGCTGATGGAGGCCGCCCGCCTGGACGGCGCCGGCCCGTTCCGGACCTTCTTCTCGGTGATGCTGCCCCTGGCCAAGCCGGGACTGCTCGCGGCGACGATCATCACGGTGCTCTACTCGTGGAACGACCTGCTCTGGCCGCTGATCGTGATCAGCGACGAGACCAAGGCGCCGCTGAGCGTGGGGCTCGCGAACTTCCAGGGCGAGTTCCTCACGGACAGGCCGGTGCTCATGGCCGCGGCGACGATGGCGGCCCTGCCGATGATCCTGCTGTTCCTCGCCCTGCAGCGTCAGTTCATCCAGGGCATCGCGTTCACCGGGTCGAAGTAGCGACCTCGGGGTCCGCCGCCTCGCGCCGGGACCGCAGCACCGACAGCACGTTCTGCTTGGCCGACTCGATGTGGCTGCGGGTGGCTGCCTCGGCCAGAGCCGGGTCGTGCCGCCGCAGCGCCTCGACGATCTCGGCGTGCTGGTCCTGGGCGATCCGCAGCCGGCCGGGCACCGCGGAGCGCACGCGCACGGCCTGGATCCGCCGGTGCACCCGCTCGGCGGCCTCGGCCAGCTCGCGGTTGCCGGACAGGTCGTTGACGGCGCGGTGCAGGGCGACGTCGACCTGGGCGAACTCCGACTCCGGGCCGTCGACCAGCGCCTCGAGCTGCGACATCAGGGCGTACACCCCGGACAGGTCCAGCCCGTCCCGGCCCGCCGCCTGCCGGGCGCCGGCGGTCTCGAGCACCAGACGCAGGTCGTACAGGTCGCTGACGACGGCCTCGTCGAGGGCGACGACGACGGCCCCCCGGCGCGGCTGCACCTCGACCAGGCCCTCGCTCTCCAGCCGGCGCAGCGCCTCGCGCACGGGGGTGGTCGAGATGCCGAAGTGCTGCGACAGCGGGATCTCCCGCAGCCGCGCGCCGGGGTCCAGGACGCCGGCGGTGATCGCGGTGTGCAGCGAGTCGCGCACCTGGTCGACCAGGCTCCCGCGGTTCGACAGCGGCGACAGGTGCGACAGGTCCGTCATGGTGAGGAGTATCGAGAACGCCGCTCTGCAGCGCAATGGTCGGTCCTTCACGAGCGTTCATGCATTATGTATGATCACGTGGAGACCGGTGTGGACCGGACGACTCGAGGGAGTAGTCAGTGACCAGCACAGCCGCGACGCCCTGGCGCGGGATCTTCGCGATCCCGGTCACCAGCTTCCTGCCGGACGGGCGGGTGGACGAGGACGGACTGCGCCGGCAGGTCGAGTTCTGCCTCGAGGGCGGGGCCGCCGGACTGGTGTACCCCGGCGTGGTGAGCGAGTTCTTCGCGCTCGAGGACGACGAGCGCCGCCGCGCCACCGAGGTGGTCGTCGAGGCGGTGGCGGGCCGGGTGCCCGTCATCAGCGGAGCCACCGGGTCGAGCGCAGGCTCCGCGGCCGGCCTGGCCGCGCACGCCCAGCAGATCGGGGCCGACGGCGTGATGGTCACGCTGCCGCCGGTGCAGCACCTGTTCACCCCCGACCAGGACTTCGTCACGAGCTACTTCGAGGCCGTCGCCGGCGCGTGCGACCTGCCGATCATCCTGCAGAACGCCCGGATCGGTCACCCGATCCCGATGGGGCGGCTGCGCGAGGTGGTCCAGGCCGTCCCGCAGGTGCGGTACCTCAAGGAGGAGACCGCGCCGAGCACGCACCAGCTCACCCGCGCGATCGACGCGGTCGGCGACCTCGTCGACGGCGTCTTCGCCGGCCTCGGCGGCATCTTCCTGATGAGCGAGCTGGACCGTGGCGCCGCGGGTTCGATGCCCTCGCCCCCGTTCGTCGACGTCCTGTCCCGGGCGTACGACCTGCACGCGCAGGGTGACCGGGCCGGAGCGCGCGAGCGGCTCGTGCCCCTCGCGCCCCTGTTCACCTTCGAGATGCTCTACAACGTCGCCCTGATCAAGGAGGTGCTGGTGCGCCGCGGGGTGATCGCCCACACGACCTGCCGCACCCCCGCCCCGCACCTGGACAAGGTCGACCTGCGCGAGCTGGACGAGCTGCTGGACGCCGTCGACCTGGTCGCGCTCTCGTCCTGACGGCCCTGCGAGCCGGTCGGCGCCAGGGCGTTCGCGCCGGGGCTCACGCCCGCAGGTCGCACCGGCGCACCGACGACGCGGCCACCGCGTCGACGAGCACCTCGACCCCCGAGCCGGGCGTCGAGGGCACCACGCCGTGGCCCTCGCGCACGTCGAGCGCGTCGGCGACCAGCACGCCGGTGGCGGCCTGCAGGTCGAGCTGGTGCTCCTGGAGCAGGTGCGTGGGGTGGGTGGAGGCCACGGCCCAGCTGACGGCGGCGGCCAGCGGTGAGCAGGTGCCGACGTGCCAGGTCACGTCCGCGCCCTCGGCCCGCACCGCCGCGGCGATCCGCAGGCCCTCGGTGATGCCGGTGCGGGCGACGTCGGGCTGGACCACGCGCACGCCGCTGCGCACCAGGCCCACGGCCTCCTCGACCGTGTGCACGTGCTCGCCGGCGGCAACCGGCACCGAGGTCGCCGCGGCCAGCGCGGCGTGGTCGGCGACCGGGCTCAGCGGCAGCGGGCACTCCAGGAACGCCACGTCCAGCGGCTCGAGCTCGCGCGCGAGCGCGGTCGCGCCGGCGAGGTCCTGGCCCCAGAGCAGGTCGACCATGACGGCGGGGTCGGGGCCGACGCCGGCCCGCACCGCGCGCACGTCGTCGGCCATCTGCTCCACCGGCCCGGACAGGAACATCTTGAACCCGCGGTAGCCGCTCGCCGCCAGCTCACGGGCCCGCGCGACCCGCTCGTCCCGCGTCGGCAGCCGCAGGCCCGAGACGTACAACGGCAGCAGCCGGCCGGGCTCGCCGCCGACCACCTGCGCGAGCGGGAGCGAGGCACGGCGCGCGACCAGGTCCCACAGCGCGAGGTCCAGGCCCGCCACGGCGTCGGCGAAGAAGCCCGCGTGGTGGCCGCGGACGGCCATCAGCCCGGCCAGCCGGTCGCGCTCGGCCGCCGCGTCGTCGACCTCGCGGCCGAGCAGCGCGGGACCGAGCAGCTCCTCGACGACCGCGACGACGACACCGGGCGCGATCGGCGCCTGCGACTCGCCCCACCCGACGACCCCGTCGGTGTCGGTGACCCGCAGCAGGCAGGTCATGGTCCGGGTCGAGTACACCTGCGCCCAGGCCGGCTCCAGGTAGTACGGGGTGCCGGGCAGCGCGCCGGGGCGGTGGGCGAGGCCCGCGACCTTGTAGTGGTGGTCGAGGGAGACGGCGAACGCCTCGACGCGGTCGATGGTGGGCACAGGGAGCTCCTCCTGGGTCGTTCGGGCGGGTGATCGACGGCGGGGTCAGGTCAGGTCAGGGCGACGACGAGGAAGGCCAGGCCGGTGAGCACGGCGACCGCGGCGACCAGCCGCGACATCGCGGCGGCCGGCACGCGCGGCCGCAGCCGCACCCCGGCGACGACCCCCACCAGCTGGGTGCCGGCCACGACGGCCAGCACGGCGGGGTCGAGGGTGACGTCGGGGAGCAGGCTCAGCGAGCCGATGCCCGCGACGAGCGCGTTGTTGGCCAGCCCCGCCCCGACGGCCGGGGCCAGCGCCACCCCGCCGGCCACCAGCACCGGGGTGGTGACCAGCGGGCCGCCGACGCCCACGACCACACCGGCGGTGCCGCTGAGCACGCCGGCGGTCACGGTGGCCGGGGTGCTCGCGGTACGCGTCCCCGTTCGGGTCTCCGTCTGCGTCGCGGCGCGCGCGGTCCCGGCCTCGGGGCGCTGACCGGGCACGCCCTCCGCGGGGTCCCGGCGTCGCGGGCGCACCAGGGCGAGCCCGGCCACCAGCACGGCCGCGCCGATCGCCGCCTGGAGCAGCCACGTGGGGGAGGCGCGCGACAGCGCGCCGCCGAGCAGCACGCCGGGCACGGTGCCGGCGCAGAGCAGCAGGACCAGCCGGGCGTCCAGGCCGTGGCCGCGGCGGTACAGCGCCGCACCGAGCAGGGCCGGCAGGAGGGAGGCGAGCAGGGCGTGCGCGACGGCGGTGCGCGGGTCGAGGTCCAGGGCCCACACCAGCAGGGGCGGGACGAGGAAGCCGCCGTACCCGGACAGGCCGAGGCAGGTACCGACCACCAGGCACCCGACCGCCACACCGATCCACTCCACCGGTGCAGCCTAGCGCCTATGTATTATGTCGAAGCATGACCGACGGCGGTGCGGCAGCGACCGGGAGCGCGGCGCCGGTGGTCGTCACCGGCGCCGCGGGAACCGTGGGGTCCGCCCTGGTGCGCGGCCTGCTCAGCCTGCCGGACCCGCCGGTCCTGCGCCTGGTCGACCGGCCGGGGGCGGGGCTGCCCGAGGCCACGGGCACGCTCGAGACCGTGGCGGGTGACCTGCAGGAGAGCGCCACGGTCGACCGTGCGCTGGCGGGGGCCGGCGCGGTCGTGCACCTGGCGGGGCAGCCGAGCCCGGCCGCGGACTGGCCCGACCTGGCGGCCGGCAACCTCACCCTGACCGCCTCGCTGCTCGACGCCGCCGCCCGGCACGGGGTCCCGCGACTGGTGCTGGCGAGCTCGGTGCACGCGGCCGGTGACGTCCCGCCCAGCGCGTGGCCCGTCGACCCCGAGGACCGGGCCGCACCCTGCTGCCGGTACGGCGTCACCAAGGCGGCGGGCGAGCTGCTCGGACGGGACCACGCGAGGGCGCACCCCGGTACGTCGGTGGTGGCCCTGCGGCTCGGCCTGGTCGCGACGCGTCCGCGGTGGGACGACGAGGCCCTCGGTTGGAGCCCGCCGGATGCCCTCGTGCCCTGGGTGCTGGGCGCGCTGCGGACGCCACCCGGCTACCACTGCGTGCACGCGCTCGCCACGGTCGACGGCCCGGAGCGGTACGTCACCGGCCCGACCGTCCGCCTGCTCGGGCACGAGCGGCGGGTGCACCCGGACGAGGTCGCCGGCCTGCCGTCCGAGCGTCCCGCCCTCGCGCCGGCCTGTCGCCTGTGGCGCCACGACGACGGCGGCGCCTGATGGGCGACGCCGCGCGGGGCCACCTGCGCCCCGCCGGGCGGTGCCGGGTCTACGAGGCCGGCCTGCTCGGTCATCGCGCGGTGGTGCTGGAGAACCGGTGGTTGCGGGCCACCGTGCTGCCGGACCGGGGAGCGGCGCTGCACGAGCTGCGTGCACAAGCCGTCCGACACCGACCTGCTCTGGCGCTGGGACCGCGGCCTGCCGGCGCCGACCGCGGCTGCGCCCAGCCTGGCCCTGCCGCAGGGCGGCTACCAGGACGGGTTCGCCGGCGGCTGGGACCTCACCTTCCCCGCGGTCGCGCGGCTGCAGGCCACGGCGGGGACGGTGGTCGGGTCGCACGGCGAGACCTGGGCGCTGCCCTGGACCGCGTCCATCGAGCGGGACGACCCGGCCGGCGTCCGGCTCGGGCTGCGGACCCGGTGCCGCCGCACCCCGTTCGACCTGTGGCGCACGCTCGAGCTGGGGGAGGGGCCGCAGCTGCGGTGCGTCACGCGGGTGGTGAACCGGGGCAGCCGCCCTCATCCCTGGGCGCTGGGCGAGCACGCGGTGTGGGAGGTCGCGCCGATGCTCGCGACCGGCGGCCGGATCGAGGTGTCCGGCGAGGTGACGACGGCCCCGGAGCAGCCAGCCGGCTCCGAGCTGGCGGCCGACCGCCGCGGAGCGTGGCCCGTCGTGGAGACGCTCGACGGCGGGAGCCGCGACCTGTCCGACCTGGGTCCCGCGGTGCGGGGGAGCACGGGCCTGGCGGCGGTGCGGGTGGACCGCGGCGAGGTGGTGCTGCGCGGTGGGGGGCGTCCGACGATGACGCTGGGCTGGGACCAGGGCGTCCTGCCGCACCTGCTGGTCTGGCTGCCCTTCGGCGGTGACCACGGTGCGCCGTGGTTCGGGTCGGTACGTGCGCTGGGTCTGGAACCGGTGTCGGTGCCGCCCTGGGCCGTCGGAGGCCGACCTGCCCGAGCTGGCGCCGGGCGGCGGAGCTGGTCTCGAGCTGGCACGTCTCGCTGGACGACCCGATCAGTTCTGCATAATGTAGCGCCATGCTGCGTCCCCATGCCCGGAGCTCGGCCACCTCCACCGCGTCGCCCGCCCCGACCGGACCCGGCGACGTTCACGCCGGCGGCGACCGGACGCCGGTCGACGGGCTCGTCCTGCGGGTCCGCGGTGGTGAGGTCGTGGTCGAGCGCGCCACGGGTGGGCTCGCAGCGGCGCGGGGCGCGGGTACCGAGACCGTGGCGGGCACCGAGTTCCTGGCCGGGACGGGCGGTCGCGGGCTGGTCCGGATCGCCGCGCCGCTGCCCGACTACCCGTCGCACTACGTCGAGCTCGGCACCCACGGCGCGCCCGAGGTGAGCGAGCGTCCCGGACGGCCTGCTGCTGGTGCACGAGGGGCTGTCGAGCCCGCACGCGGACCTGGACGTCCGGGTCGAGGTCGAGCTGCGGTCCGCCCCCGAGGGGCTCGTGCTGCGCTGCCGGGTGGAGAACCGGTCCGACCTGCGGCTGCCGCAGGTGGCGTTCCCGCAGCTGCTCGGGCTGCTGCCGGTCGGCGGCGCCGACGCGACCCGGGTGCGGATGAGCCGGGGGGCCGTGCACCCGCTGCGGGACCTCACGATGGCGCCCGGACGACGCGACCTTCCTCGACATCCCGCTGCAGCGCTACTACGGCTACGGCGCGTTCGAGCTCAGCATGAAGTGGCTCGACTTCGGTTCGGCCGCAGGCGGTCTGACGATGTACGGCCGCGACCCGCGGTACTCGGCGCAGGGGCTGCTGGTCGAACGACCCGGACGCGACGCGCAGACCACCGACCTGCGCTGGATCCACTACCCGCTGATCGAGCCGGGGGAGACCTGGGACAGCGGCGACTTCGTCGTGCTGCTGCACGAGGGCGACTGGTACGCCGGCGCCCGCGCGTTCGCCGAGTTCGCCTCCGCCGCCTACCCCTACGACGCCCCCCAGCACGTGCGCGAGGCCCTCGCGATCCGCAGCATGTGGGCCGCCGTCCGCAACGCCGACGTGCCCGAGGGCGGGCTGGACCGGATCCCGCAGCTCGCCGCCGAGCTCGCCGACCCGGACCTCGGCGTCGCCGAGCTGGTGGTCTGGCACTGGTGGCAGCGCAACGGGCTGCCGATCATCCTCGACCCGCGGCTCGGCACCGAGGACGACCTGCGGGCCGCGCTCGGCGCGCTGCCGCGAGCTCGGCGTCCCGGTCTCGCTGTTCGTGAGCCACCACCTGCTGCGCGACAGCGACGAGACGCCGCCGCAGTGGCGGCACCTCAACGCCGCGCGCCAGCCGGTCCAGGACGACTGGACCTACGGCCGCGACTTCCTGCCGCGCTGGCGGGTCCAGTTCATGGGCACCCACGCGATGATGCGCGGGTCGGCGCTCGCCGCCGGCTGGCGCGAGGCCGCCCTGGCCGAGTACGAGCGGCTGCTCGACCTCGGTGCCACCTCGATCTGCTTCGACCAGTTCTGGTCCTGGTTCGAGCCCAACTTCAGCGAGCACCGCGACGCCCGTCCGGACGCCGAGGGCGATCGGCTGCTCGAGCTCGGCCGGGCGGCGCACGACCTGGTGCGCAGCCGCGACCGGCGCGGCACCTTCTCCGGCGAGATGCCCTCGGAGATGAAGGTGCCGGTGCTCGACTACACCTGGGAGTGGCGCAACGCCGAGGAGCTCGACGACGACGCCCCGTTCCGGGTGGTGTTCCCGCAGGTCCGGTTGAACGGCAACGTGAACGAGCACCCTCGCGGCGCGCTGCACGGCTTCGCCGAAGGCGGGCTGCTCAACCTGATGCCCGGCAACATGCACAGCTACCGGCTCGCCGACTGCCCGGACCTGCTGCGGACCGTCCGCGAGCTGGCCGCGCTGCGGCGGCGCTTCCTGCGGTACTTCACCGAGGGCGAGTTCCGCCACGCCGAGGGCCTGGACGCGCAGAGCTGCCTGGCCCGCGCGTACACCCACGGCGACGACGTGATGGTGGTCGTCGCCAACCCGACCGACGCCGCGGTCCGGGCGCGGGTGCGGGTCGACCCCACCACCTGGGGCGGGTCCGACGCGGCGCGGACCCCGACCCTGGTCGGGCAGGACGGCGCGGAGCTGCCGTGTGGTGGCGCGGACCCGCTCGAGGTCGAGCTGGCGCCGGACACGCTGGTCGTGCTGGAGCTGCGCGCCTGACTCCTCGCGCGAGTCGGTCAGTCGGCGCGCACGACCCGCTGGGTCTGCGTCCCGAGGCCGCGCCCGGTCAGGTGCATCGTCTCTCCGCCGCGCAGGTACACCTGCGGCCGCAGGCCCATCCCGACGCCGGGCGGGGTGCCGGTGTTGATCAGGTCGCCGGGCTCCAGGGCCAGGAACTGGCTCAGGTAGTGCACCAGGAAGGCCGGCCGGAACAGCATCGTCGCGGTGCTCCCGTCCTGGCGGCGCACGTCGTCCACGTCGAG
The DNA here is from genome assembly GCA_963750285.1 of uncultured Actinomycetota bacterium. Classification (GTDB taxonomy): domain Bacteria; phylum Actinomycetota; class Actinomycetes; order Actinomycetales; family CAWJMD01; genus JBBQSN01. The sequence goes on from CAVVQA010000007.1 coordinate 54,437, forward strand.
GGTGAGCGCGACGTCGGCGACGTCGCCCAGCTCGTCGGGCGTGACCAGCCACGGGCCGGTGGGGTTGAAGGTCGGCGCCGACTTGCCCTTGGACCACTGGCCGCCGCGCTCGAGCTGCCACTCCCGCTCGCTCACGTCGTTCACCAGGACGTACCCGGCGATCGCGGCCGCGGCCTCGTCCTCGTCGCGCAGGTAGGAGCACCGGCGCCCGACCACCACACCGAGCTCGACCTCCCAGTCGGTCTTGACCGAGCCGCGGGGGACGACCACGTCGTCGTCCGGGCCGATCACGGTGTTGGGCGACTTGGTGAACAGGATCGGCTCGTCCGGGACGGCCTGCCCCGTCTCGGCCGCGTGGTCGGAGTAGTTCAGCCCGATGCACAGCACCTGGTGGGGCCGGGCGATCGGCGCGCCCAGGCGGCGTCCGGCCAGCGGCTCGACGGCGCCCGCGGCCTCCCGCTCGGCGACCAGGGCCGGCAGGTCGGACATCGCGCCGGAGCCGAAGAACGCCTCGTCGAAGTCGCGCACCACGTCGCCCACCAGCACGACCCCGTCCTGGCTCAGGACCCCGGGCACCTCGTGCCCCGGCTCGCCCACCCGCACCAGTCGCATGACTCACTCCTCGACACATTATGGATAATGCGTGTTGAATGTAGCGCATGAGCCACGACAGGACGACGACCCGACGGGCCCTGGTGACCGGGGGGCAGAGCGGTCTCGGCGCGGCGTGCGTGCAGCGGCTGCGGGCGGACGGGCTCGAGGTGCTGAGCCTGGACCTCGGCGCCGGCGCCGACCTGGTGGTCGACGTGCGGGACAGCCGCGCAGGTGGCCGAGGCGGTGGCGCGGGCGGGCCCGGTCGACGTGCTGGTCAACAGCGCCGGGGTCGTCGGTCCGAACCGGCCGCTGTGGGAGGTCGAGGACGACGCCTGGGCCACGACCTTCGACGTCAACGTCACCGGGACGTTCCGGATGCTGCGGGCCGTCCTGCCCGGGATGCGCGAGCGCGGCTGGGGCCGGGTGGTGAACATCGCCAGCATGGCCGGCAAGGACGGCAACCCGAACCTGTCCGCGTACTCCGCGTCCAAGGCGGCGGTGATCGCGATGACCAAGTCGGTGGGCAAGGAGCTGGCCACCTCGGGGGTCGCCGTCAACGCGGTCGCGCCGGCGGTGTTCGAGACGCCGATGAACGCCGACACCGCGCCCGAGGTGCTCGAGCGGCTCGCCTCGCTGATCCCGATGGGCCGGCTCGGCCGACCCGAGGAGGCCGCGGCCCTGGTCTCGTGGCTCTGCTCGGACGAGTGCAGCTTCTCCACCGGGAGCGTGTACGACCTGAGCGGCGGACGGGCCACCTACTGACGTGGGCGCCGTCGCGGTCCGGGAGACCGAGGTCCGGCTGCACCACGGGGAGTGCCCCGTGTGGTGGCCGGACGGCTCCGGCCTGCGGCTGGTCGACATGCTCGCCGGGGACCTGGTCACGCTGCGTGGACGCGACGAGATCGTGCGGCACCACGTGGGCGGCACCGTCGCCGCGCCGCGCCCGCGCCGCGGCGGAGGCACTGTGCTCGGTGCCGACCGCGGTCTTCCTGCTGCTGCGCGACGACGGACGCAGGAGCGCGCGATCACGGACGTGTGCGACGGAGCGGGCCTGCGGATGAACGACGGCGGCTGCGACACCCGCGGCCGCTACTGGTGCGGCACGACCGGTGGCGCCGCCGGTGCCGCGCGCGCTGCACCGGCTCGACCCGACGGCACGGTGAGCACCGCGCTCAAGGGTCTGACCACCGCGAACGGGCTGGCGTGGGCGCGCGGACGGGCGCCGGGCCTAGTTCGTCGACAGCCGGACTCGGCCGGGTCGACGTGCTGGAGACCTCGCCGGAGGGGCGGGTCGTCGGCCGTCGGCCGTTCGCGACGCCGCCGCGCGGGGTGCCGGACGGGCTCGTCGTCGACGAGGTCGGCGGGGTCTGGGTGGCGCTGTGGGACGGCGGCGCCGTCGTCCGGTTCTCGCCGGAGGGGGAGCTCGACCGCGTCGTCGAGGTCCCGACCCCGCGCGTGACGGCCTGCACCCTCGGCGGCGAGGACCTGCGGACGCTCTACGTCACCACGTCCCAGCACGGCCTGGACCACGACGACGGCTGCGCCGGAGCGGTCTTCAGCACCCGCGTCGACGTCCCCGGCGTGCCCGTCGACGAGTTCGACGGCTGACCGAGCAGCAGACCTGATCACCGCACGTCCACCACCGAGGAGGAACCCGAGATGGCAGGGAGCACGCAGGTACGAGGTCCGGACCGCAGGTCGGTCCTGCTGGGCGCCGGAGCCGCCGTCGCGGCGGGACTGCTCAGCCGGCGCCCCGGCGACGGCGACGACGGACGTGGCGCGGCGCGGGCCGCGCGCCTACCCCTTCACCCTGGGCATCGCGTCGGGCGACCCGCTGCCCACGGCCGTGGTGATCTGGACCCGGCTCGCCCCCAGCCCGTTCGAGATCGGCGGCGGCGTCGGGCGTCGGCGCCCACCCCGTGCAGTGGCAGGTGGCGGCCGACCCGGGGTTCGCGCGGGTCGTGCGCGAGGGGACGGCGAAGGCGCACGCCGGAGTACGCGCACAGCGTCCACGTCGACGTGCAGGGCCTGGAGCCGGACCGGGAGTACTGGTACCGCTTCCGCAGCGGACCGCACGTCAGCCCGGTCGGCCGGACCCGTACCGCGCCGGTGCCCGGGGCGCCGCTGGACCACCTGCACCTGGTGATGGCGTCGTGCCAGTCGCTCGGTGCCGGCTGGTACCACGCCTGGCGCGACGCGGCCCAGGACCCGGCCGACCTGGTCTACTTCGCCGGCGACTACATCTACGAGTACGCGATCAACTCGACGTCGGTCCGCTGGCCGTACACCCCGCCGCTGCCCGACGACTACGCCCGCGAGACCGACACCCTCGACCGGTTCCGCCAGCAGTACTCGGCGCACAAGGTCGACCCCGACCTGCAGGAGGCGCACCGGGTCTCGCCGTGGATGGTGACGTGGGACGACCACGAGGTGCGCAACGACTACGACGCCTTCGACCCTGCCCTGTTCGCGCTGCGGGCCAACGGCTACCGGGCCTTCTGGGAGCACATGCCGCTGCGCCGCCCCCAGCTGCCCGACGGCTGGACCGCGCGGATGCACCGCCACCTCACCTACGGGGACCTGGTCCGCTTCCACGTCCTGGACACGCGCCAGTTCCGCACCACCCAGCTCCCCGGCGGGACCATGCGGGAGGGGCCCGCGCGGCGCGACCCCTCCCGCCAGATGCTCGGCGTGGAGCAGGAGGCCTGGCTGCTCGACGGACTCGGCGCCGGCGGCACCACCTGGGACGCGCTCGCGAACACCGTGCTGTTCAGCCGCCTCGACAGCGGCGCCGGCGAGCTCGAGCAGTTCTCGACCGGCCAGTGGGACTCCTACCGGGTGGCGCAGCAGCGCGTCGTCGACGCCGTCGTCGACAAGCAGGTCGACGGCTTCGTCGTCCTCACCGGCGACATCCACCGCAACTACCACCTCGACGTCCTGGCCGACTTCGACGACCCGTCGTCCGCCGTGGTCGGGGTGGAGTTCGCCGGCACGTCGATCAGCAGCGGTCGGGACGGCTCCCAGACCGACGCCGGGCTGGAGCTGCGCAAGGCCGAGAACCCGCACCTGGTCAGCGCCGACCTGTGGCGGGGCTACCTGCGGTGCCGGATCACCCACGACGAGTGGGCCACCGAGGTCCGCGCCATCGACCGGGTCACGACGCTGACCTACGACGCGTGGACGAGCCAGACGCTGCGGACCTTCCCGGGTCGCCCCGGCCTCGTCGTGGACTGAGCGGAGGCGGCCGCGCCGCGCTGCGGCGGGCGCGGCGACCTCGTTCTCCGGGCGGATATCACCACAGCAGATGTTCGGGTCGCCCAGTCGGTCCGGATATCGCGGTGGGTGATGTCCGCCCGGCGCACGACGTCAGGGGACGAGGTTCTCCAGCACTCCCTGGAGGAGGGGCGGGACGACGTACACGGCCGCGCCGAGCCCGAGCAGACCGCCCGCGTACCGCCAGAGCAGCCGGACCCGCCGCGCCGAACGGACCTCGCTGTCGAGCTCGTCGAACCAGCGGACGAGCGCGCTCCGGTCCGGGGTCGGGAGGTCGCGGGCGGTCCAGGTCGTGCCCCGGAGGGCGACAGCCGTCACCGTCGCAGGACGGTCCAGCCGTCGCTGAGCCGCTCGAGCCTCTGCGCGTCGCCGGTACCGACGTCATCTTGAGCACGCGGTGCCCCGGTGTCCGACCCGCGGTGCACGCTGGTGCCATGACCACCGCGGGGCAGGAAGCACCACCGGCGCTGCTGCTCGGCGCGCACGCGTCGCGTCGCTGCCCGCGGCGGATCCACAACGACCACGACCGGACGGTCCCGAAGGTGGAGTGGCTGCCGTCGCCCGAGCTGCAGCTGCGGCTCGACGCCGGGTCCGAGTTCGAGGTCGAGGTGCTCGACCGGTTGGTCGCCCTGCACGGGCCGCGGTGCACCGACCTGCGCGGAGATCGACGGCTGGCGCGAGCTCACGACCGCGACGCTCGCGGCGATGGCCGCGGGCGCCGACCTCGTCGTCGGCGGCCGGCTCCCGGACGACGACGAAGGAGGACGGCTCGGGCGTCCGGACGTCCTGCTGCGCGTCGGCACCGGCCCGGACGGCGTGGCCGGCCGGTACGTGCCCGTCGAGGTGAAGTGGCACCTCGGCACCGAGAAGCGTGCGAAGAAGGCGGCGTCGGTGTCCACGCTCGCTGGCGCCCACCGCACGCGTCGAGGTCCAGGGTCGGGCGCCGCGCACCCGGCAGCGGTTCGACGACCTGCTCCAGCTCGCGCACTACACGCGGATGCTCCAGGCCTGCGGGTTCCACCCCGGCGACCACGAACTCGTCGGCGCGGTGCTGGGCACCGACCTGGTCGCCGTCGGAGGCGGCGAGCCGGAGCAGGTCCTGGTCTGGCACGACCTCGCGCTGCCGCAGTTCACCACCTTCTCGCGCAGCCGCGGATCGGCCGAGCGCTCGGTCCTCGAGCGGTACGACCACGAGCACCGGTTCCGGCTGAAGGTGGCCGAGGTCGCCGCCCGTCGCACCGGATCACCCGACGACCCGGAGCCGATCGTCGTCCCGATCGCGCAGGACGAGTGCCTCACCTGCCCCTACCGCGACTGGTGCGCCGAGCAGATGGGTCCGGACGACCCGTCGGCCGCCATCACCACCGGCAGGCTCCGCATCCGCGAGTGGCTGTCGCTGCAGGCGCTCGGCGTCACCACCACCGCGGCGCTCGCCGAGGTCGACGTCGACGACGACGAGATCGTGGCTGCCTTCCTGGCCGAGCACACCCACGACGAGGCGGGCGCCAAGCGGCGGCTCACCGAGGCGGTGCGCCGGGCGGGGATGGTCCGCGACGGCGTGCGGCTGCTGCGCACCGGCACCGGACCTCTCCAGGTCCCGCGGGCCGACGTGGAGATCGACCTCGACTACGAGTCGGACCCGGACGGCCGCAAGTACCTGTGGGGCGCGCGGGTCGCCACCCGCGACGCCGGCACGGGCACGTGGGGTCCGGCCCGCTACCGGGCCTTCGTCACCTGGGACGTCCTCGACGCCGAGGGCGAGCGCCGAGCTCGCGGCCGAGCTGGTCGCGTGGCTGCGCGCCGAGATCGCGTCGGCCGGACGCCGCGGGTCGCACCCTGCAGGTGCACCACTGGACGGCGGTCGAACCCGACGCGCTGCGCACGATCCTCGGTGCCGACGAGGTGGCCGACGTGCTCGCGCACTTCGTCGACCTCTACGACGTCGTGCGCACGCAGTTCGTCGGTGCGTTCGGGCTCGGCCTCAAGGCGGTCGCGCCGGCCTTCGGCTTCCGCTGGCGCGACGACGACGCCGGCGGTTCGCAGTCGCAGACCTGGCTGCTCGTCGCCCGCGACACCGCCTCGCCCGACCACCCGGCGATGCGGCAGCGGGTGCTCGAGTACAACGAGGACGACGTCGAGGCCACGGCGGTCGTGCGGGCCGGCCTCACGGCCCTCGCGACGCAGCAGGCTGCCGCCGGGTAGGTTCCAGGCGACGCAGACCGACCGAGCGCGAGAGGGGTGGGGGAGCAGATGGGTGTCACGCTGGCCAAGGGCGGCAACGTCTCGCTGAGCAAGGAGGCGGGCTCGGTCCCGCTGACCCGGATCCACGTCGGGCTGGGCTGGGACGTGCGGTCCACCGCCGGCGCCGACTTCGACCTCGACGCCAGCGCCCTGGTGTGCGGGCCGAACGGTCGCGTCCTCGGCGACGAGTGGTTCGTCTTCTACAACCAGCTCCTGTCGCCGGACCAGACCGTCCAGCACACCGGCGACAACCTCACCGGCGAGGGCGAGGGCGACGACGAGGTCGTCATCATGGACCTCGCCGCGATGTCACCCCAGGTCGACAAGATCGTCGTCGCCGTCTCGATCCACGACGGCCAGACCCGCGGCCAGAACTTCGGCCAGGTCGTCAACGCCTTCATCCGCGTGGTCAACCTCAACGACGACAGCGAGCTGGCCCGGTTCGACCTGTCCGAGGACGCCTCCACCGAGACCGCGATGATCTTCGGCGAGGTCTACCGCCGCGGCGAGGAGTGGAAGTTCCGCGCGGTCGGCCAGGGCTACGCCAGCGGCCTGCACGGGATCGTCACCGAGTACGGCGTCAACGTCGGCTGACGCCGTCCGGGCCCGCGCCGCGAGGAGCGGCAGGTCAGGACCGCACCTCGCTGAGGTCGCCCGACCACAGCGTGTGGAACGTGCCCCGCGCCGTCGGTGCGCTCGTAGGTGTGCGCGCCGAACAGGTCGCGCAGACCCTGGATCAGCGACGCCGGCAGCCGCTCCGCGCGCACCGTGTCGTAGTACGCCAGCGCCGCGCTGAACCCCGGCACCGGGACGCCGGCGCCGACCGCCAGCGACACCACGCGGCGCCACGGGTCCTGCGCCCGGCCGAGCTCCTCGGCCACGCCCGGGTCGGCGAGCAGCGTGGGCGGCGGGTCCTGCGCGTAGGCCTGACGGATCCGCTCCAGCAGCCGGGCGCGGATGATGCAGCCGCCGCGCCAGATCCGGGCGATCTCGGCGACGTCGACGTCCCAGTCGTAGGTCGTGCTGGCCTCGCGGATCTGGTCCAGGCCCTGGGCGTACGCCACCACCTTGGACGCCCAGAGCGCGGCCCGGACGTCGTCCACCAGCTGGGCTGCGGTCGCCGGCGTCGAGCGACCGGTCGGGCCCGGTGAGGGCGGCCGCGGGCGGCGTCGCGCAGGTCGGTGTGGCCCGAGGTCGACCGGGCGAACACCGACTCGGCGATGGTGTTGACCGGCACGCCGAGCTCGAGCGCGATCTGCACCGTCCAGCGGCCGGTGCCCTTCTGCTCGGCGCGGTCCGCGATCACGTCGACCAGCGGCCGCCCGGTGCGGGCGTCGACCTGGTCGAGCACCCGCGCGGTGATCTCGATGAGGAACGAGTCGAGGTCGCCCTCGTTCCAGTCGCGGAACACGTCCGCGATCTCGGCCGCCTCGAGCCCGGCGGCGCGGAGCAGGTCGTACGACTCCGCGATCAGCTGCATGTCGGCGTACTCGATGCCGTTGTGCACCATCTTGACGAAGTGCCCGGCGCCGTCCGGCCCGACGTGCGTGCAGCACGGCTCGCCGTCGACCTGCGCCGAGATCGACTCCAGCAGCGGGCCGAGCGACTCGTACGACTCCTTCGAGCCGCCGGGCATGATGCTCGGGCCGTTGAGCGCGCCCTCCTCGCCGCCGGACACGCCGGCGCCGACGAAGTGGAGTCCCCTTCTCCCGCAACGCCTTCTCCCGACGGCGGGTGTCCTCGTAGTGGGCGTTGCCGCCGTCGACGACGATGTCGCCCTCGTCGAGCAGGGGGACCAGCTCGTCGATCACGGCGTCGGTGCCGGCGCCGGCCTTGACCATCACCAGCACCCGGCGCGGGCGCTCCAGGCTGGCGACGAAGTCCTCGAGCCGCTCGGACGGGACGAACGTCCCGTCCGAGCCGTGCTCGGCGACCAGCGCCTCGGTGCTTCGCCGTGGTGCGGTTGTAGAGGGCGACGGTGTGGCCGTTGCGGGCGAGGTTGCGGGCCAGGTTCGCCCCCATCACGGCCAGGCCGGCGACGCCGATCTGGGCCGAGCCGCCGGTGTCCGTGGTCGCTGCGTCGGTCATGGCCACAGTCTCGCCCGTGTGGCGGGGCGCTGACGAGGGCGGGTCTCCGCTTGACAGCGGTCCTCGGGTGCCGTGGACTCCACCGAACCCGGACCGATCGGCAGGAACCGGGACGACGACGATGTCGACTGGGGGTGGTGCGCATGAGCACGTCTGCGCCGGTGACCGCCGTGCCGACCCCCGAGCCGCCCGCGCCCGCCCGACGCCCGGCGGCCCGCGGATCGAAGGCGCGCCGCACGTTCCTCGGTCTCGACCGCGACGGCCTGCTGCTGGCGCTGCCGGCCCTCGTGCCGGTGCTGGTGTTCAGCGTCTACCCGCTGGTCAACGGGATCCTGCTCGGCTTCACCGACGCCCGCGCCGGGCGGAACGTCGAGACCACCGTCACCTGGTTCCAGAACTACGCGGACCTGCTGGGCGACAGCTACTTCTGGCAGTCGTTCCGGGTCGGGCTGGTGTGGGCGTTCTCGGTCACGATCCTGCAGTTCCTGGCCAGCCTCGGGCTCGCGCTGCTGCTCAACGAGCGGCTCCGGCTGCGCTGGCTCGCGCGCACGCTCGCGCTGGTGCCGTGGGCGATGCCGCCGGTGGTCATCGGCATCATGTGGCGGCTCGTCTACCACCCGAACGCGGGCATCCTCAACGCGTCGCTGCGCGACCTCGGGCTGCTCGACTCCAACATCGACTGGCTCGCCTCGTTCTCGCTCGCGCTGCCGGCCGTGATCGTCGTCGGCGTCTGGGCCGGGATGCCGCAGACCACGGTGGTGCTGCTGGCCGCGCTGCAGTCGGTGCCGCAGGAGCTGCACGAGGCGGCCGCGGTCGACGGCGCGGGGCGCTGGCGACGGTTCCGGGCCGTCACCTGGAACCACATCGCGCCGGTGGTCGCCGCGATGACGACGCTCGACTTCGTCTGGAACTTCAACTCCTTCGGCCTGGTCTACGTGCTCACCCAGGGCGGCCCCGGCGGGACGACGCGGCTGCCGCTGCTCTTCGCCTACGAGGAGGCGTTCCGGTACGGCAACTACGGGTACGCCGCCGCGCTCGGCAACGTCATGGTGCTGGTGATCGCGGCGTTCGTCGCGGTCTGGCTGCGCCGCCGGATGCGGGAGGCGGACGAGTGAGGACCAGCCCCGCCGTCCGCACCGGTCAGTACGCGGCCCTGCTGCTGTACCTGGCCTTCCTCGCGCTGCCGCTGCTGTGGCTGGTGTCGACGGCGCTGAAGACCCCGCCCGAGATCGCGCGGATCGACCCGACCGTCATCCCGCTCGAGCCGACGCTGCAGAACTTCGTCGACGCGTTCCGCGAGCAGCCGATCCTGCGGTCGATGTCCAACAGCCTGGTCGTGGCCGGGACGAGCTCGCTGGTCACCGTGGTGCTCTCGGTGCCGGCGGCCTACGTGATGGCGCGCTACCGCTCGGTGGTGAGCCGGGCGGCCATGGTCTGGGTGCTGCTCAGCCAGATCTTCCCGTTCATCCTCGTGATCATCCCGCTGTTCCTGCTGGTGCGGGACGCCGGCCTGTACGACACCCACCTCGGGCTGGTGCTCGTCTACGTCGTGTGGTCGATGCCGTTCGCCCTGTGGATGCTGCGCTCGTACGTGGCGTCGATCCCGCTGGAGCTGGAGGAGGCCGCGGCGATGGACGGCGCGTCGCGCTGGCGGACGCTGCGCTCGGTGCTGGCGCCGCTGCTCGCGCCCGGCATCGTCGCCGCCGCGATGTTCACGTTCGTCAACGCCTGGAACGAGTTCTTCTTCGCGCTGGTGCTGCTCAAGGACCCCGACCTCGCGACCCTGTCTCTCACGCTGGTGAAGTTCATCGGCGCCGAGGGAGTGGCGAAGCTCGGACCGCTCGCCGCCGCGTCGCTGGTGGCCACCGTCCCCAGCCTGGTGTTCTTCGCCGTCATCCAGCGCCGCCTCGTCAGCGGCCTGCTCGGCGGGGCGGTCAAGGCGTGACCGCCGCCGACCGGCACCACCCGCTCCCGATCCGTCCACGAGACGCCCACCCCCGCAGGAGGAACCGATGAGAACCCGTCGAACGTCCGCCGCCGTCGCCGTCCTGGCGACCGCCGCCCTCCTCGTCACCGGGTGCGCCCGCGGCGACTCCTCCGGCAACCCGGACGACGAGGCGCCGCGCGAGGGGGAGAGCGTCAACCTGACGTTCCAGAGCCTGGCGTTCCAGACCGACGCGGTGGCGTCGACCAAGGAGATCGTCGACGCCTGGAACGCCGACAACCCCGACGTGCAGGTCGAGCTCGTGCAGGGCGACTGGGCGTCGGTGAACGACCAGCTGCTCACCTCGTTCGAGGGCGGCACCGCTCCGGACGTCTTCCACTACGAGTCGGGCCCGCTGCGCGACTTCAACGAGCGCGGCTCGCTGCTCGACCTGGACGAGTACCTCTCGGACGAGATCAAGGGCGACATCCGCGAGGGCGCCTGGGACACCGTCACCTACGACGACGCCGTCACCGGCGTGCCGTTCCTGCAGGAGTCGCAGGTGATCTTCGCCAACAAGACCCTGTTCGACGCCGCCGGCGTGGAGCTCCCGACGATCGACGACCCGTGGACCTGGGACGAGTTCGCCGACGTGAGCCAGCAGCTGACCAAGGACGGCCAGTACGGCACCGCCTTCCCGCTGAAGTCGCCTGCCAACCGGATCCTCAACCTCGGCATGGGCTACGACGCGGCCTACTTCGAGACCTCGGACGGTGCCTCCACCGCGGTCTTCGACGAGGCGGAAGGCGCGGTGCCGCAGCGCATCCACGACATGATCTGGACCGACAAGACGGCCTCGCCGGAGGCGGTCGGCCTGTCGTCGGCCGACGCCCTGCCCGGCTTCTTCGCCGGCCAGTACGCGACGCTCCCGGGCGCGATCTGGGTGCGCCAGCAGATCCAGGAGCAGGCGCCGGACGGCTTCGAGTGGGTGACGCTGCCGCCGCTCGAGGGCACCAGCCAGACGCAGGGCGCTGTCTCGCAGACGATCTCGGTGTCGGCGGACTCCGAGCACCCCGAGGAGGCGGTGCAGTTCGTCGAGTACATGCTGAACGCGGAGAACCAGGCGAAGCTGGCCGCCGGCGACTGGCTGCTGCCGACCAGCCAGGAGGCCGTGAAGGCGCCCGAGCTGAACACGCCCGAGCTGGGCTGGGACGTCGCGGCCTCGACCGCCGACGACCTGGAGATGGCGCCGTTCCAGCAGGTGAAGGGCTTCGAGGAGTGGAAGTCCAAGGTCGCCAACCCGGCGATGCAGGAGTACTTCGCGAACCAGATCTCGCTGGAGGACCTCGGCACCCGCCTCACCGGTGAGGGCCAGGACATCCTGGACCGCTACAACCGCTAGCGACCCCGTCGTCCACCCTCCCTGGACGCCGAGTGTGAACGAGGCGCGAGACGTGCCGGCGCGTCGCGCCGCTCGCTCACACTCGAGGCGGTGGGGGTCCGTCAGGCGCGGTCGGACGCGTGCACCACGGCGCGGTCGACCACGTCGGCCATCGCCGTGTAGCCGCGGTCGTTCGGGTGGAACCAGTCCGGCGCGAGCAGGCCGACCCAGGTGGCCGGTCCGTCGCGGCGGAAGTCGGCCAGGGTGAGCGCGCCGTCGGCCGCGCGGCGTCGGATCTCGGCGTCCATCAGCCGCACCTCGCGCTGCGGGTTCGGCAGGTTGCCGACGACCGCACCCGGCGGCAGGGCGTCGAGCAGCGCGGCGAACCGCTCGACCACGTGCTCGCGCAGCCGCCGGTTGACGATGTCGTTCGAGCCGACGAGGACGGTGACGAGCTCGGCGCGGTGCCCGAGCTCGGCGAGGCGCTCGAGGGCGGCGAGCTGGCGGTCGATCACGTCCTCGACGCGCGCACCGGTGACCGCCAGGTTCACCACCCGGTAGCTCGTGGCCTTGCGCTCGGCCCAGCGTTCCCGCAGCTGACCGACCCAGCCCCGCTGCGGGTCCGACGCGCCGATGCCCTGCGTCATCGAGTCGCCGATCGCGACCCACAGCGGCGCGTCCTGCGTCAGCGCCTCGGCGTTCGACTCCCGCCAGCGCGCGGCGAACGGCTCGACCTGCCGCTGCACCGACCGCACCCCCGGCAGGACGCGCGACATCGCCCGCAGCACCGGCCCGGTCGGCCGCGGGCTGGTGTTGTCGTAGTCGAAGGTCGTCCCCGGCACCTGACCAGGATGCGGTGCGCCCCCGACCCGCGTCCTGCCGACCCGGCGACGTCACCTGCCGAGCCGACCGCTGCGCGCGTACCGTCCCGCGGGTGGACGACCTCGAGCTGCGACCGTTCCCTGCCCGACCAGGCCGACCTGGTGTCGTCGTGGGCACCCACCGAGCGCGAGGTCTGGACCTGGGTGTCGCGCCGCACCGTGCCGGTTCCGCCCGACGCCATCCGCGGCTGGGCGGCCGAGGAGGGGTCGCTCACGTACCTCGTGCACGAGGACGGCGAGCCGGTCGCCTTCGGCCAGATCTGGCTCGACGACGACGAGGAGGACGCCGAGCTCGCCCGGCTGCTGGTGGCGCCCGACCACCGCGGCCGCGGCGTCGGGCGGCGGATGGTGGCGGCGATGACCGAGGTGGCCCGGCAGCACAAGGCGCACGTCGCGATGCGGGTCGCCCCGGGCAACGAGGCGGCGCTGCGGGCGTACGCCGCTGCCGGCTACGAGCGGGTCGACCCGCCACCGAGAAGGAGTGGAACGAGGGCCAGCCGGTCGACTTCGTCTGGCTCCGCGACGCGGCCCACTGACCCGTCCGGCGAACCTACTCGCCAGTACCCACGCCAGGCCCGTGCGGAATGGGATCGAGGGCCCCGGATCACTAGGTTGTGAGCCGTGGACGACGACGTGACGAAGCCGATCTCCCGTGTGGCCGTGGTCAACCGTGGCGAGGCGGCGATGCGCCTCGATCAACGCGGTGCGCGAGATCAACGCGGGCCGCCCGGCGGGGGAGCCGAGGATCGTCACCATCGCCCTGCACACCGAGGGCGAGCGCACGGCGCGGTTCGTCCGCGAGGCCGACGAGGCGTTCGACCTCGGGCCCGCGTCGGCGCGGCCGTACCTCGACCTGGAGCTGCTCGAGCGCGCGCTCGCCGAGACCCGCGCCGACGCCGCGTGGGTCGGCTGGGGCTTCGTCGCGGAGGACCCGGCGTTCGCCGAGCTGTGCGACCGGATCGGGGTCACCTTCGTCGGCCCGAGCGCCGAGGCGATGCGCCAGCTCGGCGACAAGATCGGCGCCAAGCTGCTGGCCGAGGAGGTCGGCGTCCCGGTGGCGCCGTGGTCGCGCGGTCCGGTCGACGACCTCGCGTCGGCCACCGAGCACGCGGCGCGGATCGGCTACCCGCTGATGCTCAAGGCGACCGCGGGCGGGGGTGGGCGCGGCATCCGCGTGGTCACCACCGACGGCGAGCTCGCGGACGCCTACGAGCGCACCCGCGAGGAGGCCCAGCGCGCGTTCGGCAGCGGCGTGGTCTTCCTCGAGCGGCTCGTCACCGGCGCCCGGCACGTCGAGGTGCAGGTCATCTCCGACGGCGAGACCGCGTGGGCGCTCGGCGTCCGCGACTGCTCGGTGCAGCGCCGCAACCAGAAGGTGATCGAGGAGAGCGCCTCGCCCGTCCTGCAGCCGTCCGACGTCGCGCAGCTGAAGGAGTCGGCCGAGCGGCTGGCCGTCCGGGTCGCGTACCGCGGTGCCGCCACGGTCGAGTTCCTCTACCACCCGGGCGACGGGACCCTGGCGTTCCTCGAGGTCAACACCCGGCTGCAGGTCGAGCACCCGATCACCGAGCTCACCACCGGCTTCGACCTGGTGAAGGCGCAGCTGCACGTGGCTGCCGGCGGGAGGCTGGAGGGCTCCCCGCCGCCCGAGCTCGGGCCACGCCGTCGAGGCCCGGTTGAACGCCGAGGACCCGGACCGCGACTTCGCCCCCGCCCCCGGTCGCGTCGAGCTGCTGCGGCTTCCGGCCGGCCCCGGCATCCGGGTCGACACCGGGCTGGGGGAGGGCGACACCATCCCCGCCGACTTCGACTCGATGATCGCCAAGGTGATCGCCTACGGCCGCGACCGCGACGAGGCGCTCGCCCGGCTGCGGCGTGCGCTGGCCGACACCCACGTCGTCATCGAGGGCGGCGCCACCAACAAGAGCTTCCTGCTCGACCTGCTCGAGCCAGCCCGAGGTGGTCGACGGCTCCGCCGACACCGGCTGGATCGACCGCGTCCGCACCACCGGTCGGCTCGTCGCGCACGAGCACGCCGCGATCGCGCTCGTGGTGGCGGGCATCGAGGCGTACGAGCAGGAGGAGGCGGTCGAGCGCCAGCACTTCTTCGCCACCGCCCACGGCGGCCGACCCGCAGGCACGGCACCAGCCCGGACGACCGGTCGACCTCGCGTTGCGCGGCCAGGCGCAGCGCGTCACCGTCGCCCAGGTCTCGCCCGAGCGCTACCGGGTGTCGCTGCGGCCGGACGGTTCCGACGCGGTCGACGTCGAGGTCGAGCGCCTCGGCGGCTACGCCCTGCGCGTCACCTGCGCCGGGACCACCCACCGGGTCGTCACCGCCACGCACGGCACCGTCCACTCGGTCGAGGTCGACGGCGTCACCCACCGCGTCACGCGCGACGAGGGGGGCGTGGTCCGTTCTCCCGCACCGGCTCTCGTCGTCGCCGTGCCGGTGGCCGTCGGTGACGAGGTGGAGGCCGGCGCCCGCGTGCTGGTGCTCGAGTCGATGAAGATGGAGACCGTGCTCACCGCACCGAGCCGGTCGCGGGTGCGCGAGCTGCACGTCACGACCGGTCGCCAGGTCGAGACCGGTGCGCCCGCTGCTGCGCCTCGAGCCGATCGCCGACGACGACGGTGTCGGCACGCGGAGGCCGAAGCGGGCGTCGCGGTGGAGCTGCCGGTGGCGGCCGACCCCGACCCGGCCGACCGGCGCACGCGCTCGCTGCGCGACCTGCAGGGGATGCTGCTGGGCTTCGACCTGCCGTCCGGCGACGCCACCCGCGCCGTCGCGGGGCTGCGCGACGGCACCGGCGACCGGGAGGACGGCCCCGTCCTGGTCGCCGAGCTCGCCGTCCTGCGCGCGTTCGCCGACGTCGCCGAGCTGACCCGCAACCGTCCCGAGCACGAGGACGACGGTGCCGACGAGCGCGTGCACAGCCCGCGAGAGCACTTCCACTCCTACCTGCAGAGCCTCGACGTCGACCGCCAGCAGCTGCCGCCGGTGTTCCAGGACAAGCTCTCCCGGGCGCTGTCGCACTACGGCGTCACCGATCTCGAGCGCACGCCCGTCCTCGAGGAGGCGGTGTACCGCCTGTTCCTCGCGCACCAGCAGCAGGCCTCCCACGTCGCCGTCGTCAGCGCGGTGCTGCAGGAGTGGCTGCGGACGCCCGCGCCGGAGGGGCCGCTGGCCGACGAGGCCCACGACGTCCTCGACCGGCTCGTCGTGGCCACCCAGCTGCGGCACCCCGTGGTGGGAGACCTCGCGCGCAGCGCGCGGTTCCGCTGGTTCGACCAGCCGGCCGTCGACGAGGCCCGCGCCCGCGTGATGGCGAAGGTCGGCCCCGAGCTGGAGGCACTCGCGGCGTCCGACGACCAGGACGACCGGTCGGCGCGGATCGACGCGCTCGTCGCGATCCCCGAGCGGATCGTCGGGTTCCTCGCCGAGCGCCTGGAGCAGGGGAACCCGCGCCGCGAGCCGATGCTCGAGGTGCTGGCGCGCCGGCACTACCGCGAGCACGAGCTCGGCGTGGTGCAGGTGGTGCAGTCCGACGAGCGCACCGACGCGATGCCCGAGGGCCGTCCGGTCGTCGTGGCCGACTACGTGCTCGACGGCCGGCCGACACTGCTCGTCTCCACCGTCGCCCAGATGTCGGAGCTCGCCGACGGCAGCCTCGACCGCGCGATCGGCACCCAGCTCGAGACCGTCCCGCCGAGCACCGAGTCGGTCGTCGACCTGTACCTGCACTGGCCCGGCGCGCCCGAGTCGGCCGACGCCGTCTCGGCGGGGATCGCAGAAGCGTTGTCGCAGAACGCGTTCTCCCGCGTCATCCGTCGCGTCGTGGTGGGCGTCGCGCCCGGCGGCGGGCGTCCGGTGCAGTACGTGACGTTCCGCCCCGAGGGCTACGGCGCGGAGGACGACGACCCGACCCGCGGCGTCGTGGAGGACACCCTGGTGCGCGGCGTCCACCCGATGGTGGCCCGCCGGCTCGACCTGTGGCGGCTGCGGAACTTCGAGGTCACCCGCCTCGACGCACCCGGACGACGTCCTGCTGTACCACTGCGTCGCGCCGGGCAACCCCGGCGACCAGCGGCTCGTCGCCACGGCGCAGGTGCGCGAGCTCGCCGTCGTCCGCGACGCCGACGGCACCGTCACCTCGCTGCCGCACGTGGAGCGCGCGATCGGCAACTGCCTGGAGGCGATCCGCCGGGCGCGGGCGTCGATGGGGTCGGCCGGCGCCAAGATCGACATGAACCACGTCTGGCTGCACGTGTGGCCGGTGATCGACGCGCCGCTCGAGCAGCTCACCGCGCTCAAGGGCACGATCTCGCCGCTGACGTCGGGCCGGGGGATCGAGGAGGTCGCGGCCCAGGGTCACGTGCTCGCTCCCGACGGCACGATCCACCCGATCTCCGCGCGCTTCACCTACCGCCCGGGCCAGGGTGTCGTCGCCGACGTCGGCGGCCCGCCCACCGAGCGCCTCGAGCCGCTGGACAACTACGCGCAGAAGGTGGCCCGCTCTCGGCGCCGCGGGACGGTGTACCCGTACGAGCTCGTCGACCGGCTCGCCGGAGAGGGCGGCAGCTTCGTCGAGCACGACCTCGACGACACCGGCCGGCTGGTGCCGGTCGAGCGCGCGCGCGGGCTCAACAAGGCCGGCATCGTCGCCGGCGTCGCGTCCTCGCCCACCGAGCGGCACCCCGAGGGCGTCATCCGCGTCGTGCTGCTCGGCGACCCGACCAAGGCGCTCGGCGCGGTCTCCGAGGCCGAGTGCTCCCGGGTCTGCGCCGCGCTCGACCTCGCCGAGCAGATGGGCGTCCCGCTCGAGTGGTTCGCGCTGTCGGCCGGCGCCCGGATCTCGATGGACTCCGGCACCGAGAACATGGACTGGGTGGCTCGCGCGCTGCGCCGGATCATCACGTTCACCCAGGGCGGCGGCGAGATCAACGTCGTGGTCGCGGGCATCAACGTCGGCGCGCAGCCGTACTGGAACGCCGAGGCGACGATGCTCATGCACACCAAGGGCGTGCTGGTGATGACGCCGGACAGCGCGATGGTGCTCACCGGCAAGCAGTCGCTCGACTTCTCCGGCGGCGTCTCGGCCGAGGACAACTTCGGGATCGGCGGCTACGACCGGGTGATGGGGCCGAACGGCCAGGCGCAGTACTGGGCGCCGGACATCGGCGCGGCGTGCGACGTGCTGGCCGCGCACTACGACCACACCTACCGGGTGCCGGGCGAGGACGCCGTGCGCCGGGCGGCGACGTCCGACCCGGTCGACCGCGACGTGAGCTCGTTCCCGCACGAGGTCGAGGGCAGCGACTTCACCACCGTCGGCGACATCTTCTCGTCGTCGACGAACCCGGACCGCAAGAAGCCGTTCGACATCAGGACGGTGATGCGCGCCGTCGCCGACGCCGACCACCCGGTGCTGGAGCGCTGGGCGGGGATGGCCGACGCGGAGACCTCCGTCGTGCAGGACGCCCACCTCGGCGGCCGGCCGGTCTGCCTCATCGGCATCGAGTCCAGATCCGTTCCGCGACGGGGCTTCCCGCCCAGCGACGGTCCCGACACCTGGACGGCGGGCACGCTCTTCCCGCGGTCGTCGAAGAAGACCGCGCGGGCGATCAACGCCGCCAGCGGCAACCGTCCGCTCGTGGTGCTGGCGAACCTGTCCGGCTTCGACGGCTCACCGGACTCGATGCGCAACCTGCAGCTCGAGTACGGCGCCGAGATCGGCCGCGCCATCGTCAACTTCGACGGTCCGGTCGTGTTCTGCGTCGTCTCCCGCTACCACGGCGGCGCCTTCGTGGTGTTCTCCAAGACCCTCAACGACAACATGACGGTGCTCGCCGTCGACGGCTCGTACGCGTCGGTGCTCGGTGGTGCGCCCGGCCGCAGCCGTCGTGTTCTCCGGCGAGGTCGACGCCCGCACCTCGGCCGACCCGCGGGTGCGCGGCGCTGGAGGAGCAGATCCAGTCCGCGGGCAGCGACCGCGCGGCGCTGGTGGCCGAGCTCGGCGAGCTGCGCCAGGCCGTGCGCACCGAGAAGCTCGGCGAGGTGGCCTCGGAGTTCGACCGCGTCCACAGCATCCGCCGCGCCGTCGAGGTGGGCTCGGTCGACGCCGTCATCCAGGCGCACGAGCTGCGTCCGCGCCTGGTGGAGGCCGTGGAGAAGGGCCTGCAGGCGCGCCGCCTCAGCCGCTGACTGTCAGAACGAGAGCGACGTCCGCGTCGGTGTGGTTCTGACAGGCGGGACGGGGCGGGCCGGCTGTCACAACGAGGCGACGTCCGCGTCGGTGCGGTGCTGACAGCCCGCAGGCGTGAGGGGACTAGAGGTCGACGACGACGACGGTGACGTTGTCGGAGCCACCGGCGTCGAGGGCGGCGGCCACGAGCGCGTCGGCGGCCTCGTCGACCGAGCCCGACCCGAGCAGGGTCGCGACGTCGGGGTCGTCGACCTCGCTGGTGAGGCCGTCGGTGCACAGCAGCAGCCGGCCGTGGCCGGGCAGCGAGACGGTCTGCGGCAGCGGGGGATCGGTGTCGCCGGCGAGCAGGCACCGGGTGAGCACGAACTGGCCGGGGTGGGTGCGGGCCTGCTCGCGGGTGATCACGCCCGCGGCCGCCAGGCGCTCGGCCTCGTTGTCGTCGACCGTGACCTGGCGCAGCCCCGCGCCGTCCAGCCAGTAGACGCGGCTGTCGCCGACGCCGCCGACCGTCACCGCGTCGCCGTCGAGGACGGCCACGACGAGGGTGGTCCCCATCCGCGCCAAGGAGGCGTCGCCGTCGGCGCCACCGGTGACGGCGGTGGACGCCGCCCGGAACGCCTCGGCGGGGTCGCCCGACGCCGGCCAGGACGTCGTGCGCGGCCCGCGCGGCCAGCCGGCTGGCGACCTCGCCGCCGTGGTGGCCACCGAGGCCGTCGGCGACGACCCAGGCGGTCTCGGACACCACGTGCGCGTCCTCGTTGCCGTCGCGCACGTGACCGACGTGGGTGCGGGCAGCGACCTCGGGCACCTGCGCACGGTAGCCGACCGCGCCCGTGCGGTTCAGCGGTGGCCGGACGGTCCACCCGGTCAGTGGTGCGCGTGCACCGCGGCGTGCCCCCGTCCGCGGGAGATCATCCCCCGGTTGACCGGAAGGGTGACCACGAACGCGACCGCGAGGGCGAACGTCAGCGAGCCCCAGAACAGCGCGGCTCGCCAGCCCCGCCTCCATCGCGCCGGGGACGGCGAGGAGGACGCCGTTGTCGACCAGCTCCATCACGGCGATCGAGACGGTGTCGGCGGCCAGCGCGACGCGGCAGCGCCTGCCGGAACGTCAGGCCCGACCGCAGCAGCGGCAGCATGGTGAGGCGCGTAGCCGAAGACGAAGGCCAGCCCGACGGCGAGGACGATGCGTGGCCGCGCCGTGCCAGCCCAGCGCGGTGCCGATCACCAGGCCGAGCACCTCGCCGATCGCGGAGCCGGTGAGGCAGTGCAGGGTCGCCGTGATCGCCATCCGCCAGGTGCTGTCCATGTCCGTCGCTCCTCCGTGTCGCTCAAGCATACCCCCCGGTGGTATGCAGGACCAACGAGAAGAGATCGAGGGGCGTTCCCGACGCCGTCCGGGCGTTCTTCCTGCGTAGGCTCGCCGTGACCAGCCGCGAGCGGTCGGTCGGCGAGGTGCAGGAGGAGATCCCATGGCCCGGTGCGAGCACCTGGAGGCGGCGCCCGCGGAGGCACCGCAGGCCACGACGCCGGACGGCTGCGAGGAGTGCCTCGCGGCCGGCGGGCGGTGGGTGCACCTGCGGCTGTGCCTGACCTGCGGCCACGTGGGCTGCTGCGACTCCTCGCCGGGCAAGCACGCGAGCGCCCACCACGCGGCGACCGGGCACCCGGTGATCGCCTCGTACGAGGCGGGGGAGACCTGGCGCTGGTGCTTCGAGGACGAGGTCGGCGCCGACCCCGGCGCCCGCGCCGCGCGAGAGGCCGCTGAGTGAGCGAGCCCCGGGCGGGAGCGCGTCCGGTGCTCCTCACCGTGGACGACGACGCCGCGGTCTCGCGTGCCGTCGCCCGCGACCTGCGCCGGAACTACGGCGAGCAGTTCCGCGTGCTGCGGCCGAGTCCGGCCCGCAGGCGCTGGAGGCGATCAAGGAGGTCGCGCTGCGCGGCGAGCAGGTGGCGCTGATCCTGGCCGACTACCGGATGCCGGTGATGAACGGCATCGAGTTCCTCGAGCAGGCGATGGACCTCGTCCCGGACGCCCGCCGCGTCCTGCTGACCGCGTACGCCGACACCGACGCCGCGATCTCGGCGATCAACCTGGTCGACGTCGACCACTACCTGGTCAAGCCGTGGGAGCCGCCGGAGGAGAAGCTGTACCCGGTGGTCGACCAGCTGGTGGCGCTGTGGCGCAGCACCGTGCGCAGCGGGCGGAGCGAGATCAAGCTGCTCGGGTCACCGCTGGTCACGACCGTCGTTCGAGCTGCGGGACTTCCTGTCGCGCAACGGTGTCCCGTACCGCTGGCACAGCGTGGAGGAGCCGGAGGGCCAGCGGCTGCTCGCCCTCGCGGACGCGACGCCGGAGGACGTCCCGGTCGTGGTCGACCTCGAGGGCGGGGTGCTGCGGCGACCCACCACCGCCGAGCTCGCCCGGGCGGTGGGCATGAGCACCCTGCCGAGCGAGGACTTCTACGACCTCGCGATCATCGGCGCGGGGCCGGCCGGGCTGGGTGCGGCCGTGTACGGCGCCTCGGAGGGCCTGACCACCGTGGTGGTCGAGCGGCAGGCGCCCGGCGGTCAGGCCGGCCAGAGCTCGCGGATCGAGAACTACCTCGGCTTCCCCGACGGCGTCTCGGGCAGCCAGCTCACCGATCGCGCACGGAGGCAGGCGCTGCGCTTCGGCACCGAGATGCTCTCCGCCAGAACGGTCACCGAGCTGCGCACGTCCGGACCGAAGAAGGTCCTCACCCTCGACGACGGCACGCAGATCTCCGCCCACGCGGTGGTGCTGTCGACCGGGCGTCGCCTACCGCGAGCTGGACGCCGACGGCGCCGCTGACCTCGTCGGGCGCGGCGTCTACTACGGGTCGGCGTCCACCGAGGCCGAGGCCTGCGTGGGCCGGCACGTGGTGGTCGTCGGCGGTGCGAACTCGGCCGGCCAGGCGGCGGTGTTCTTCGCCCGGCACGCCGAGAAGGTCACGCTCGCCGTGCGCGGCCCGGACCTGCGCGCCTCGATGTCGCACTACCTGGTGGAGCAGATCGCCGGCATCGACACCATCGAGGTGCGCACCTGCACCGTGGTCTCCAGCTGCACCGGCGAGGACCACCTGGAGTGCGTCACGCTGCACGACGTCTCCACGGGCGAGGACCAGGTGATCGAGTGCGCCCACGTCTTCGTCTTCATCGGGGCCGCCCCGCTCACCGACTGGCTGCCGGACGAGGTGCTGCGCGACAGCAGCGGCTTCGTGCTCACCGGCCCGGACCTGGTGGTCGACGGCGCCACCCCGGCGCCGTGGCCGCTGGACCGCGAGCCCTACCTGCTGGAGACGAGCGTGCCCGGCGTGTTCGTGGCGGGTGACGTCCGCGCCGCCTCGGTGAAGCGGGTCGCCTCCGCCGTCGGCGAGGGCGCGCTGGCCGTCACCCTCGTGCACCGCTACCTCGGAGAGGTCTGAGATGGATCCGTCCACGAAGTCACGTGACGTCCGCGTCGACGAGCTGCGCAGCCTGTTCCTGTTCGAGGCGCTCGACACCGACCAGCTCGCCTGGCTGGTCGAGCACGGCGGCGTCGAGGAGCGTCGCGCCGGCGACGTCGTCTACGGCGAGGGCCAGCCGGCCACCTGCTTCTTCGTCCTGATGGACGGGACGCTGTCGATGACGCGCACCGTGCAGGGCGAGACGATCGAGATCACGCGCACGAACCAGAAGCGGCGTCTACTCGGGCGCGACCACGGCGTTCGTCACCTCGGGCAAGGAGTCGCTGTACCAGAGCAACCTGCTCGCGGTCACCGACTGCACCTTCTTCGTGCTCGACTCCGACGACCTCGGAACCGCCATGCGCGGCTGGTTCCCGATGGCCATGCACCTGCTCGAGGGCCTCTACCTGGGCGTCCGCCGCAGCAGCACGATCATCGGCGAGCGGGAGCGGCTGCTCTCCCTCGGGCGGCTGTCCGCCGGGCTCACGCACGAGCTGAACAACCCTGCGGCCGCGGCCGTCCGGGCCACCTCGTCGCTGCGCGAGCGCGTCGCGAAGATGCGGCACAAGCTGAGCGCGCTGGCGTCCGGCCACGTCGACCCGGACGTGCTGGTGCGGCTGGCGACGGCGCAGGAGGACGCGATCGAGCGCAAGGCCAAGGCGCCCGAGCTGACGCCCGTGCAGACCGCCGACGCCGAGGACGAGCTCGGCGACTGGATGGACGCGCGGGGCATCGGCAACGGTTGGGACCTCGCCCCGATCCTGGTGGCCGCCGGTATCGACACCGAGTGGCTCGACCGGCTCGCCGGGGACCTCGACGAGCAGATCCTCGCGTCCGGGCTCGGCTGGATCGCCTACGCGGTCGAGACCGAGATGCTGATGGACGAGATCGAGGACTCCACCGCCCGGATCTCGAACCTGGTCGGTGCGGCCAAGCAGTACTCCCAGCTCGACCGCGCGCCGTTCCAGCAGCTCGTGGTGCACGAGGGCCTGAAGAGCACGCTGGTGATGCTCGCCCACAAGATCCGCGAGGCCCGCGTGGAGGTGGTCAAGGACCTCGACAAGGACCTGCCGCCCGTCCCCGGGTACCCGGGCGAGCTGAACCAGGTCTGGACCAACCTGGTGGACAACGCGATCGGCGCGATGCCCGACGGCGGGACGCTCACCCTGAGGTCGCGCCTGGACGGCGAGTGGGTCGTCGTGGAGGTCTGCGACACCGGCACCGGCGTGCCGCCGGAGCTGCGGACGAAGATCTTCGAGCCGTTCTTCACGACCAAGCCCACCGGCAGCGGCACCGGGCTCGGGCTCGACATCTCCTACCGGATCGTCACCCAGCGGCACGGGGGCTCGCTGTCGGTGGAGTC
This sequence comes from uncultured Actinomycetota bacterium, assembly GCA_963750285.1. Classification (GTDB taxonomy): domain Bacteria; phylum Actinomycetota; class Actinomycetes; order Actinomycetales; family CAWJMD01; genus JBBQSN01. The sequence goes on from CAVVQA010000007.1 coordinate 77,855, forward strand.
CGAGCCGGGGGACACCCGGTTCGTCGTCCGGCTGCCCCTGCGCGAGGCCCCGTCCGGCGCCTGACCCCGACCGCCGCACACAGGTCCGGTCACCCGCACACAGGTTGGGACCTGTGTGCCGGCACCGGAAGGTGTGTGTGAGCGGGGGAGGGTGCGTCCTGCCGTCAGCGGCGGCGGTCCTGGCCGGGCACGGTCGCGGGAGCGAGGACGTCGCCGGGCCCCACGGCGAACTCGTCGAGCTCGGTCTCGATCCGCTCGGTCTCGCGCTTCTTCCACTCCCGCACGGCCTTGCCGGCGAGGTCGACCTGCGCGTCGAGCACGGCCTGGGCGGTGCGCACCTCGGCGTCGAGCTGGGTGGCCGAGCGGGCCTTGGCGGCCTCGAGCGAGGCCTGGGCGACGGCCATCGCCTCGGCGTGCTCGACGTCGAGCCGCAACCTGGCCCGGGTGACGCCGCGGTCGTCCTCCATCTGCGTGAGCGACTCGTACAGCGTCGGCTTGGTGAGGGCGAGCAGGGTCTTGAAGAAGATCGGGAGGCACTCGATCGCGGTGAGGAACAGGAACAGCAGGATGTGCGCGAACTGCAGGATCCAGCTGTCCGAGGTCAGCCGGTGCAGCGCCTCGAGCCGGGCCAGCAGGCCGTCGTTGCTCTCGGTGGTGGCGTCGTGCGCGGCCACCTCGGCGTCGCGCTTGCGCTCGGCGTCGGCCACCTGGTCGGTGAGGTCGTCGACCCGCGCCTGGTTGGAGATCGCGGCCTGCTCGGTGGAGGTGGTCACGGACTGGCGCACCTCGGCGGTCTTGGCGTCCAGGGCCGCCTGCAGCCGCGACACCTCGCCGGCGAGCCGGTCGCGACGGGCCTGCTTCTCCTCGAACGCCGGTCCGGCGCCGATCACGCCGGAGCCGCAGGTGCCGTCCTTCTCGCAGGCGACCTCCTGCTCGGCGGCGTTGTAGTCGGTGGTCACCTGCGCCAGCTGCGCGGTGAGCGCGGCGACCTCGGGGTTGGCGGAGACCGAGTCGGCGGGGGCGCCGGCGGCGATCGTGAGCTGGAGCTCGGAGATCTCGGCCTTCATCTCGTCGATGTCGGAGAAGCGCGGGTCGGCGTCGAGGCGCTCCTCGAACGCCTCGAGCTCCTCGGTGTGCATCGCGATCAGCTCGGAGTCGATCTCGGCCTCGAAGATCTGCAGCGTCAGCGGGGTCGAGACGACCAGGCCGATCACGACCGCGAGGATCACGCGTGGCGCGGCGAGCGCCAGCGTCGCCTTCTTCGAGGTGAGCCGGGGCGTGGACGTGACCAGCCAGCGGTCGAGGTTGAGGATCGCCAGACCCCACAGCGCGCCGAGGACGCCGGCGACCCAGGGCGTCACGTCGAGCGCCATCCAGAGCGCGAGCGCACCGGCGACGGCGGCCAGCGCGGAGGTGGTCAGGAGCGTGCCGCCGAGGCTCGCCTGCTTGGCCAGGTCGCGCGGCGCGTGGTCCAGCACGGCGCGGTTCGAGCCGGCCACCGCGAGCAGGAAGCGGTTCACGGGGTTCACGGATCGGTCCTGTCGGTCTCGGAACGGCTGTCGGGACGGTGTCGTCGGGGCGGGTCTCGGGGCGGGTGCGGCGGCGGGCCGTCGAGGGTGCATCGGCAGCCCCGGGCCGGCGCTGGAGCGCGTCGAGGTAGGACTCGTGGCTGACGAAGCGCTGCTTCGGGTGGCTGCGCAGCCAGCGGGTGAAGGAGGAGGGCACGCCGAGGGGGCGCACCGGCGCCGGGGTGTAGGGGCGGAGCCGGTCCTGGGCGCGCATCACGTCGTCGAGCCGGGCCAGCACCGAGTCGGCGCCCGCCGCGTTGCCCCGCAGGTCGAGCTGCAGCCGCTGCACCGCCGGCATCGGGACCGGGCCCCGCTCCGGGGCGGGCTCGGGCTCGGGGACGACCTCGATCTCCGGCGTGCTCACCGCGGTGACGCCGGCGGCGTTGGCGCCGATCAGCACGACCGAGCGGCTGTGCCGCAGCGCGACCGTGGTCTGGCCGTGGGAGGGGAAGCCGGTGCGGCCGTCGACGACGACGCTGTCGGCGCCCTCGAACGACCAGGTGACGGTGACCGGCGAGCCCTGGGCGATGCGCACCTCGTTGACCTCGATCCGCAGCGCGCGGGGGCGCTCCAGCGGCGGCGCGGGCGGGACCGGGGCCGCAGCGACCGGGGCCGCAGCGACCGGGGCGGGTGCCGGCTACGGCGACCGGCTCGGGCACGACGACCGGCTCGACCGCGGCCTCGACGGCGGCCTCGACGACCGGGGCGAGGCTCGGGCACGACGACCGGGGGGACGGGCAGGCGGACCGTGACCTCGTCGCGCTCGTCGACCAGCGCGGCGACGGGGCGGGTGTCCGCGACCTCGACGACGACCGTGTCCGCGACGTCGTCGGGCTCGGTCGTCGGGCTGGTCGTCGGGCTCGTCGGCGGCGGGTGGCGTCGGCTCGCGCCGACCCACTCGCCGACGCCGGGCAGCACGTCGATGCCGAGCACCTCGCGCATCGTCCTGGCGCCCTCGACCCGGCGCTGGGGGCCGTCGACGAGGTAGCGGATCAGGGCGACCAGCAGCACGAACGCCGAGGAGACGACGACGCCGGCCAGGATGAACGCCCAGGCGGAGACCCAGGTCGACAGCCGCAGGTGCAGCACGTACACGCCGGCCACCAGGACCAGCCAGAGCCACGTCAGGGCGTCGTAGCGCAGCGGCTCTCGGAACAACGGGTGCACGCAGGTCCTTCGGCCGGTCGGGGGCTCGACTTGAGCACGGGGACCACCCGTCCGGGCGTGTGTCGCCGGGCGCTCGGTGCGAGGACGCTACAGGTGGGTACGCGCCGTGCCGAGATCCCACGCGTGGGAGAGCAGCAGGTCGTGGCGGGCTGGCGCCTGCTCGCGCTGCTCGGCGCCGGCGTGCTCGTGGTCGCCCTGCCGGCCTGGTCGCGGATCGCCGGGCCGCCGCCCGTCGAGCTGCCGCCGGTGCCCGCCGACGCCCTCGACGTGCGGGTGCTCCCGGTCGTGGAGCCGCTGGTCACGGGCCCGCACGCCTTCGTCGCCACCCACCCGGACGGGACGCCCGTCGTCCCCGACCCGTGCCGCCCGATGCACTGGACGATGAACGCCGAGGGCATGCCGAGCGGCGGGCCGGAGCTGGTGCGGGAGGCGGTCGCGCAGGTCTCCGCCGCCACCGGTCTGGCCTTCGTGGAGGACGCCCCCACCGACGAGCGGGTCGTCACCGAGCGTCCGAGCGTGCAGCCCGAGCGGTACGGCGACCGCTGGGCGCCGGTGCTCGTGGCGGTCACCGACGACGCCACGATGGCGGCCCTCGGCGGCGACGTCGCCGCGGTGGCCCAGCCCGCGACCATCGCACCGTCCGGGCCGGAGTCCGCACGGGTGGTGAGCGGGCAGGTCGCGATCGACGCCGACTTCGTCCGCGACTCGGTGAGCAGCGCCGGCGGGCAGGCCAGGTTCCGGATGGTGGTGCTGCACGAGCTCGGGCACGTGGTCGGCCTCGACCACGTCGACGACCCGACCCAGGTGATGCACGGCCGCACCGGCTTCCTCTACCTCGGCACGGGCGACAAGCAGGGACTGGCGCTGGCCGGCCAGGGACGCTGCTTCGGCGACACCTGACCCGGCTCGACCCGGACCGACGACCCGACGCGATTCACCCCTCGACCCCGCGCCCTGTGGACGGCGGCACGGAGCGGTCCGGCGCCGCCCGTACGGTGGTGCACGTCAGCGCCGGCACCTCGGGGAGCCGGTGACGGGCGGCCGGCAACGGCCACGGGGTGCGAGGGGGGCACGTGACCGACGAGTTCTCGCTCGACGAGGCGCAGTCGCTGGCGAACTACGTCGCCTGGATGGACGTCGTCGAGAAGGACCTGTACGACACCGCGTCGTACGTGTCCAACGTGGTCTGCGGCAACGAGGGCTACCCGCTGCTGATGAAGCCGGTGGTCGACGCCCTCGACGAGGCGGCGTGGTTCTTCCGCGACATGGTCGACCTGTTCGTGGAGCGCTGGAACGCCACCGAGCAGAGCCTGTTCGAGATCGGCCGCGCGTACGGCCAGGACGACGAGGCGGTCAGCAAGCTGTTCGACCAGAGCGACCTCGAACGCCGGATCGAGATGCAGCAGAAGGCCAACGACGTGCGGCAGGACAAGATCGACCGCGAGATGGGGCTCACCTGATGTCCACCCGGTTCCGCAACGTCGACGCCGTCGTCCTCAACGTCCCGGACACGCCCTCCGAGCCGTTCGAGATGCCGGACAACCTCGAGACGATCGACGAGGTCATCGAGATCGCCCGCGACGCCGCCAGCACCCTCGGGTGGGTCGCCGACAAGATCGGGATGGACTTCCCGACGTTCCCCGACGGAGACATCCGCGAGTGGGTGATCGACCCGGTGACCGGTGACTTCAACAAGATCCTCGCCGGTGGGCTCGCCTGCCAGAACGCCGGACAGGCGCTGCAGTCGGTGGGCAACAACATCGCGGCGAACAGCGCGAAGCTGGCTGTCGCCTGGACCGGTCCGGCGTCGCAGGGGTACGTGCTGACGGCCGGCATCTACGCCTCGGTCGCCAAGGCCGCCGGCTTCCTCCTCCAGCAGATCGACGCCGTGTTCACAGGTCTGGGCTGGGTCAGCAAGGAGCTGGGGGAGACCCTCGCCTACCTGCTGGGCGAGCTGGTCGACCTGTGCTGGACGCTGGCGAAGTTCCTGTCCAAGAAGTTCGCGGGCGCCGCCGCCTCGGTCGGAAGCTGGATCTGGGACGCGCTGCACGGCTTCGAGGAGGTCCGTGACCTCATCAGGGACATCAAGAGCGCGTGGGACCGGCTGATGACGCTGCTCGACTTCAAGGACGAGGTGAAGGCCTACTACGAGACCGCCAAGGCCTCGTTCGCGGTCTTCGAGGAGTTCAAGGGCCTGGCGGCGCTGCTCCCGCAGGTGGTGCTCGATCCCCTCCACCAGCAGGACGACCTCAAGCGCCAGCTCGAGCAGCTCGAGGACACGATGGACAAGCGCCGCAAGAAGGTGAACGAGCTGCAGGACGAGCTCGACGGCCGTGCCGAGGACGGCGCCGACCAGGTCGACCAGGGGGTCCCGGGCGCGTGAGCACCGCGAGCGGGGTGCCGGACGGCAGGCACGACGACAGGACGGGTGCGCAGGCCTACGCGTCGGCCGACGACGTGGTGGCCCGGCGCCGCGAGGAGGACGAGCGCATGCTCGCGCGGGCCCGGGCGGTCACCGAGGAGGCGGCCGAGGCGCGTCGCCGCCGCGGCCCGGCCGAGCCGCTCGACGCCGCCGAGCTCGCGGCGATCGAGGACCTGACGTCGGCACCGGACGCGCCTGCCGGGTACCGGCTGCTGCGCAGCCGGGTCGAGTCCGGCGCCACCACCTGGGACGCCGTGATCGCCGACACCCACCAGCACGGCCCGTCCGCGCTCCGGCTGAAGCTGGCCGTGATGCAGCGGCTCTACTCGCGCGAGGACCTGCAGCCCGCCGTCGACCGGCTCCGGGAGATCGAGACCGCCGTTCGCGCCGACCCGCAGGCGTTCTGGGCCCGGGTGGAGCAGCAGCAGCGCGAGCGCGACGCCGGGGAGCCGCAGGTGCCGCCCCGGCCGGGGACGCTCGGCGGGCCGGGCGCTCCGCCCGCCGACCCGCGCCACCGTGACGACGGCTGGGGTGCCGGCTCGCGCGGCTGAGCCGTCAGGCACCATCGGAGCGTGACCACCCCGTCCGCCCCCGGCCTCAGGAGCGAGGCGTCGCAGGGCGCGACGCCCGACGCCGTGCCGGCGGTCACCGACGTCGAGGACGCCGCGCGGCTGCTCGCCGACGCGCTGAGGCCCGGGGGAGCGGTCGTGCTGTCCGGCGCCGGGATCTCCACCGAGGCGCCGTCGTCGATCCCCGACTACCGCGGCCCCACCGGCGTGGCACGCGGCGCCACGCCGATGACGTTCCAGGAGCTCACCCGCTCGCCCGAGGCGCAGCGGCGCTACTGGGCGCGCAGCTTCGCCGGCTGGCCGGTGATGCGCGACGCCGTGCCCAACGCCGGGCACGCCGCGGTCGCGCGGCTGCAGGGCCTCGGGCTGGTCGACGGCGTCATCACCCAGAACGTCGACCGGCTGCACCAGGCCGCCGGGGCGACGGGCGTGGTCGACCTGCACGGCACGCTGGCGCACGTGTTCTGCCTGGCCTGCCGCGACGTCTCCGACCGCGACGTCCTGCAGGCGCGGCTGGCCGACGCCAACCCCGGCTTCGACCCCGAGGTCTTCACCGGCTCCGACGGCGACACCGCCCAGATCCGCCCGGACGGCGACGTCGAGCTGGTGGAGTCCATGGTCGACGGGTTCCGCACGGTGCCGTGCCGGGCGTGCGGCGGAGGTCCGCTCAAGCCGGACGTGGTGTTCTTCGGCGAGAACGTGCCGGCCGACCGGGTCGCGCGCTGCTACGAGCTCGTCGACGCCGCCCGCACCCTGCTGGTGCTCGGCTCGTCGCTCACGGTGATGTCGGGCTACCGGTTCGTGCGGCACGTCGCCAAGGCGGGCCGCGACGTCGTCCTGGTGAACCAGGGCGCCACCCGCGGCGACCCGCAGGCCACCGCGCGCCTGGACGTCCCGCTCGGCGCGACGCTCACCCGTGTCGTCCGGTCGCTCGGCGGCTGACGTCAAGTCGGGTGCTCGCGGTGCCGACCTCGTGGAGGTGACCCGCGTCCTGGCTGCTGCGTGCCGCCGCGCACCGACCCGCCGCGCCGCAGGCGTCCTGGTGGCGGTCGCGGTCCTGGCCGGCACGGCCGCCTGCTCGGTGCTGTCGTCCGAGCCCGAGGCGTCCTCGGCGGAGCCCACCGGCCGCCGGCTCGCCGTGGGCGAGCCGGGTTCCGAGCGCGGCCGCGACCACCACGGCACCGACGGATCCCGCCTCGCCGACCTCGGCGTCCGCGCCGTCGGCGGGCACGGCGCTCGCGGTGCTGTCGGACCTGCCGGTGAAGGGCCGCGCGCCGCGCACCGGCTACGACCGCGCCCTGTTCGGGCAGCGGTGGGCCGACACCGACCGCAACGGCTGCGACACCCGCAACGACGTGCTGCGTCGCGACCTGACCGACGTGGTGCTCGACCCGGCGACCCGCGGCTGCGTGGTGCTGACGGGCACGCTCGCCGACCCGTTCTCGGGCGGCACGCTCGCGTTCGAGCGCGGCCCGCGCAGCGCGGACGTGCAGGTGGACCACGTCGTCGCGATGTCCGACGCCTGGCAGAAGGGCGCCCAGCAGTGGACGCCGGCGCGCCGGCTCGCGTTCGCCAACGACCCACTCAACCTGCTCGCCGTGGACGGCGCGCTCAACGCGCAGAAGTCCGACGGTGACGCCGCGACCTGGCTGCCGCCCGCCAAGGGCTTCCGGTGCGCCTACGTGGCCCGCCAGGTGGCCGTGAAGGCCAAGTACGGCGCGTGGGTCACCCAGGCCGAGCACGACGCGATCGCCCGGGTGCTCGCGGCCTGCCCGGCCGAACCGCTGCCCGCCAGCGACCACCCGACCGAGTCCGACCTGGTCGTGCACCGCGCCGTCGACGCCCGCGCCTGCCGCCCCCGCGCCGGCCTCGCCCGCCGCTCCGCGTGGCTCCCGTGGCTCCGTCGGCCGGGTGCGACCCGTCGTACCCGGGCGTCTGCATCCCGCCGCGCTCGCAGGTGGGCGACCTCGACTGCGGCGACGTCGAGCCGCGCCGGTTCGCCGTCCTGGCACCGGACCCGCACGGGTTCGACGGGAACCACGACGGCGTCGGGTGCGAGAGCGACTGACCCGCCGCCGTCCGCACGGGTGCGTCAGCCTCGGTCGAGCTCGTCCAGCAGCTCGACGGCGGCCCGGGCGTACTCGCCGATCCACCGGTCGTGCAGCCGCTTGATCGGCAGCGGCGCCAGGCTCAGGTGGCGCTCGCGGCCGACCTTGCGGCCGGTGACGAGGGCGGCGGTCTCGAGCACGCGCAGGTGCTGCAGCACGGTGGTGCGGTCGAGGTCGGGGAACAGGTCGCACAGGCCCCCGGTGGTGCGGGCTCTCACGCAGGGCGTCGAGCATCCGGCGCCGCGTGGCCGAGGCCAGCGCCCGGAAGACCCGGTCGTCCTCGTCCTCGTCCGCCGACATGTGGTAAAACTACAACATGTCTGACGAGGAGAACGACACCACGCCGTTGGACGCCCTGACCTTCACCGTGTCCGGCCACGTCTCGCGGCCGTGCGCGGAGGTCTACGAGGCCATCGCCGATCCCGAGCAGCTGTCGCGGTACTTCACCACCGGCGGCGCCCGCGGCCGGCTCGAGGTCGGCGCGGAGGTCACCTGGGACTTCCACGACTTCCCCGGCCGGTTCCCGGTGACCGTCGTGGAGGCCGAGCCCCCGCGCCGGCTGGTGATCCGGTGGGACGGGCAGGCCACGACCGGCGACGACGGCTCGACCACGACGACGTTCGAGCTGGAGCCGGTCGACGGCGGCACCCGCACGCTGGTGACGATCAGCGAGTCGTCCTGGCTGCCCACGGCCGCGGGAGCGAAGAACGCCTTCGGCAACTGCATGGGGTGGACGGGCATGCTCGCCGCCCTGAAGATGTGGCTCGAGCACGGCGTCAACCTGCGAGAGGGCTTCTACGCCTGAGCAGATCGGCGGGGCGGGTGCACGGGCGTCGCGCCGCGGCTGGGAGGCTGGGGGCGTGACGTCGTCGCCCGCCTACGTGCTGCTGCCCGGTCGCCACCACCTGCTGACCCGCGCGCAGGCGCACTACCTGCACGAGGTGCTCGCCGGGCGGACCCGCGACACCGACGGGACGGCCGTGACGCCCGCTGCCGACGCCGCGGTGGTGTGGGCGGTCACCAGCGCGAACCACCAGAACACGCGGCGCAACCCCGTGCCGTCCGCGCGGCGCGAGGCCGCGATCGAGCGGTTCTCGCTGCTCGATGGCGTCCCCTCGCTCGTCGTGCCCGTGGTCGACGCCCGGCCGACCCCGCGGTTCGCCCACGTGACCCTCACGGCGGTGGAGGTGGCCACCGCCGGGCGGGTGCTGCTCACCCCCGAGAACGCGGTGGTGGCGTGCTCCACGCCGGTGGTCGCCGCTCTGTACCGCGAGCTGGGGTTCTCGGTCGTCGCGGTCGAGGACGACCGGGACGTGTTCCCCGAGCCGCCGGAGCGGCCGTGGGACGTGCTGGAGCGGATGGTGGCCGGCGACGCCGGCTGGCGCGACCTGGCGCACCCCGCCACCGTCTCGGTCTTCGACCGCTACGCGCTCGAGGAGCACGTGCGCACGGTGACGTCGGACCCGGTGGTGGGCGACGAGGGCACGCTGACCGACACCCGCGAGTACTCGACGTACCAGCGCAGCTTCGAGGACAACAGCGCGACGCAAGTGGGAGCAGGTCGGCCCGTACGTGCGGCCCGGCCGGATCGTCGACATCGGCTGCGCGAGCGGGCGGTCTGCTGGTGGAGGCGGGCAACGACCCGCGGCTGCACGAGAGCGACCTGATCGGCGTCGAGGTCGCGCGGCACCTGTTCGCCGAGGCCCAGCACCGGCAGGCGCAGAAGGGGTTCCCCAACCCGAGCACCTGGGTCTACCAGCGCAACATCCTCGCCGACGGCCCCGCCGTGTTCCCCGCCCGCAGCGTCGACACCACCCTGACCGTCGCCCTCACGCACGAGATCTCGTCGTACGGCGCCGGGGTGCCCGACATCGAGCGGCTGGCCCGCCGGGTGCTCCGAGCACACCGTCCCCGGCGGGGTCTGGATCAACTCCGACGTCGCCGGGCCCGACGAGCCGGACCGGCCGGTGCACCTGACCCTCGCCACCGCGGACGGCGACAACCCGGCGCAGGTGCGCACCGACCTCGCCGACCTGCCGGCGGGGCGGGCGCACGACCACGTGGCCCGGCTGTCCACGCGGGCCCGGCTCGACCAGTTCGTCCACGACTTCGGCCGGCACGCGGCGCCGGGCTACGCCGTGCAGCCGGTGGGGGAGGACCCCGGCGCCGGCACGTCCACGGTGGCCTGCACCCAGGCGCAGGCGATGGAGTTCCTGACCCGCAAGGACTACACCGACAACTGGGTCAGCGAGTGCCACGAGCGGTTCACCGACATGAACCTGCCGTCGTGGCGCGCCCTGCTCGAGGAGGTCGGGTTCGAGCTCGACCCGGCCACGCACGCGTGGCGCAACGACTGGATCGTCGAGCACCGGATCGCCCCCGTCGCGGCGCTCGCCGCCCCCGACGGCACGCCGCTGCCGTGGCCGGCGACCCACGTCCTGGTGGTCGCGCGCCGGCCCGTCGTCGAGGGGTGAGACCAACGTCACCCGGCGATCGGGCGGCGCAGGCGGGTGAGGGGTGTTGCACCGGGGGAGAATGGTTCTCGTCGAGAGCACCACATCCCGCAGAGAGGCGGCGCAGCACCCGTGAACACGCCCGAGCCCCGTACCGACGACAGCCGCACCGACGTGCGTCCTGAGATCGAGGTGCGCTCCGTGGCGAACCCGCGCCGGGTGCGCTGGACGGCTCTCGACCAGGCCTGACCGCCTCCGTCCGGGGAGACCCGGACGCCTCCGCCGAGCTGGTCAGCTCCGCTCGGCCACCTGGGCGCTCAGGGCGACCAGGTCGTCCGCCCGCAGGCCCGGCCAGCCGTGCACCGTCGCGCGCCACGCCGCGGGCACCGACGACGCCCCGTGCAGGGCGCCCAGCAGGCCGCCCGCGATCGCGGCCACCGTGTCGGTGTCGTCGCCGGCGCGCACGGCCGCCTGAAGACCCTCCTCGAAGCCCGGCGTGCCGCCGTCCGGGCCGGACGTGCACGCGGCCCACGCCGCCTGCAGCGCCGTGACGGTGAACCCGTTGGGGGAGAAGCGGTCCGGCCGGGCGCCTGTGGCCTCGTCGATCAGCGTCCGCCACGTGAGCCGCGGCCCGGCGTCGAGCAGGTCCAGGCCCGAGAGGACGTCGAGCCGGCCGGTCGTCACCGCCACCCGCACCGCCTCGCTCCACAGCACGCAGCTGTCGCCCGCCAGCGGGTCCGCGTGGGTCAGCAGCGCGACGGCCCGGGCGGCCTCGGCCGTGGCGTCACGGTCGTCGAGGTGCGCGACGCCGACCACGGCCGTCCGCATCAGGGCGCCGTTGCCCGCCGTGCGGCCCGTGCGGGCGTGCACCTGCTGCGCCGCACCGCGGGCGCGCTCGGCGGGCGGACCGGACCGGCCGGCCGCGGCACCGAGCACCGCGCGGGTCTGGATCCCGACGTCGCTGGCTCCCTGGCCGACCCACTCCAGGAACCCGGTCGCCACGGCGTCGAGCGCGGCCTCGGAGCGCAGGTCGTGGGTCGCGCCGGCGCGGGCGACCACCACCGCCATCTGGGTGTCGTCGCTCCACTCACCCGGTGCGTAGGGGCCGAGCCCGCCGCCGACCATCCTCGCCGGTCCGTCCGGGCCGGCCGCGAACTCGTACGGCACGCCGAGCGCGTCGCCGCAGGCCTGACCGAGCAGCACCCCCGCGACCCGGTCCTGCCACCCGTCCGCACGCTCCACGTGATCCCCCTCTTGGTGTCGTCGTGGTGACGATAACCTGGGGTGCTCGCCATTTGTCAAGCCGACGAATACGCTGGGGCCATGGCCGACCGCTACGACCCGACGCAGTTCCCGCCCTTCGCGGTCACCGTCGACCTCGTCGTGCTGACGATCCGCGAGGAGGCGCCCGAGCACCTGTCGGTGCTGCTCGTGCGGCGCGGCAGCGCCCCGCACGAGGGGCGGTGGGCGCTCCCGGGCGGGTTCACCCACGTCGACGAGGACCTCGAGGCCGCCGCCTACCGCGAGCTGGAGGAGGAGGCCGGGCTGCACCGGCGCGAGGTGCACCTCGAGCAGCTGCGCACCTACGGCGCGCCGCGGCGGGACCCCAGGATGCGGGTGGTGAGCGTGGCGTGGCTGGCGCTCGGAGCCGACCTGCCCGTCCCCACCGCCGGCTCGGACGCCGCGGCCGCCCGCTGGGTGCCGCTCCCGGAGGTGGCCGAGCGGCTGGCGTTCGACCACGCCACGATCCTCGCCGACGGCGTGGAGCGGGCCCGGGCCAAGCTCGAGTACTCCGACCTCGCGACCGCCTTCGTCGGCGAGGACCTTCACCGTCGCCGACCTGCGCCGGGTGTACGAGACGGTGTGGGGCACCACGCTCGACCCCGGCAACTTCCACCGCAAGGTCACCGGCGTCCCCGGGTTCCTCGAGCCCACCGGGCGCCAGACCACCGGGGCACGCGGACGTCCGGCCGCCCTCTACCGGCGGGGCCGCACCCGCACGCTCAACCCGCCGGTGATGCGCTCCGGAGCCTGACGCCCGCGGCCGGCGGGCGCGGTCAGAGGGTCGAGCCGCCGTCCACGTACAGCGTCTGCCCGGTGACGAACGAGGCGTCCTCGCCCACCAGGAACCCGATCGCGTTCGCGATGTCCTCGGGGTACCCGACCCGGCGCACCGGCGTCTGGGCCGCCGCGGCCTCGCGGTACGCCTCGGGCTCCATGCCCACCCGGCGGGCGGTGGCGTCGGTCATCGCGGTGACGATGAAGCCGGGGGCCACCGCGTTGACCGTGACGCCGAACGGGCCGAGCTCGATGGCGAGGGTGCGGGTGAAGCCCTGCAGGCCCATCTTCGCGGCCGAGTAGTTGGCCTGGCCGCGGTTGCCGAGGGCGGACACCGACGACAGGTTGACGATGCGTCCCCACTTCTGCGGGACGAAGTGCGCCTGCGCCGCCTTGGAGACCAGGAACGCCCCGCGCAGGTGCACGGCCATCACGGTGTCCCAGTCGTCCTCGGTGAGCTTGAACAGCAGGTTGTCGCGGGTGACACCGGCGTTGTTGACCGCGATGTGCAGGCCGCCCAGCTCGGCGACGGTGCGCTCGACCGCGGCCTGCACCGACGCGGCGTCGGTGACGTCGCAGCCGATCCCGACGGCCGTGCCCGGCAGGTCGGCCGCGACCGCGGCGGCGGCGGACTCGTCGAGGTCGAGGACGGCCACCGCCGCGCCGTCGGACGCCAGCCGGCGCGCGGTGGCCGCACCGATGCCCCCGGCTCCACCGGTCACCAGCGCGATCTTGCCCGTCAGGTCAGCCATCTCGCCGTCTCCGCTCCGTCGTCCGCCAGCCAGTGGCCGTCACCAGGTGTCCGTCACGTGTCCTCACCGTGTCCGGGCGAACCTACCGGCGGCGTCCGGCCGGCTCAGCCCGGGACGGGTGTGCGCTCCACCACCACGCCGGCGATCCGTCCGATCTCGGCCAGCCGGAAGGTCTCCGCGCGGTGGAAGGCCGGGCCGTCCTCGCGGACGACGAGCAGCCCGAGGCCCAGGTCGCTGCCGATCGGCACCAGGGCCGACCCGACGGCGGCGCGGCCGTCCGCGAGCTGCACCCGCGGCGAGCCGACCCGCAGCGGCAGACCCGCCCTCCAGCCCGGCAGCAGGTCGGGGGCGCGGATGCCGCCGAGCTCGACGGTGTCGACGACGTCGAGCGCGCCCCGCGACGCCTCGCCGCGGCCGGACAGCACCGCCGCCCAGTCGGCACCGATCGCGGCAGGCACGCCGTCGACCAGCGTGTGGAGGGCGCGCGCCGGCTGCTGCACCAGGCGGGCCACCAGCTCGAGCTCGGCGTGCCCGGTGACCGGTGGCGGCGACTGCAGCACGCCGTCGACCGCGACGCCCGGCGTGCCCCGGAGCGCCGAGCGTCAGCCGGTCGAGGTGGGCGGTGTCGTGGACGCGCACGTGCACGTCGTCGACGGCACGGCCGTTCTCCGCGCTCAGCACCTCCACCTGGACGACGTCGGCACCTGCCTGGCCGATGGACGACGCGACCTGACCGAGGGCGCCCGGCCGGTCGGGGACGGTGAGCCTGATCCTGACCAGCATGCCGCTCAGGATGCGGCACCGGTGTTGCGGGGACGTGTCCGGCGCGGGTCGCGGAGGCTACGTCCGACCCGGGTCCGACCCGGGTCCGGCCGCAGGAGGCACCCCCGGTGCGTCCGGCGGGGAGTAGGTTCCGGGGGAGCGAGGAGGTGCCCGATGGCGGCGCAGGACCCACGGGTCGTCGAGTTCCACCGGCTGCACGCGTCCGGGATCTTCGTGATGCCGAACCCGTGGGACGTCGGCAGCGCGAAGGTGCTGGAGCAGCTGGGGTTCCCCGCGCTGGCCACCACCAGCGCGGGCTACGCCTGGACGGTCGGGACGGTCGGACAACGGCGTGCGGTCTCGAGGAGATGCTGGCGCACCTGCGGACGGTGTGCGCCGCGGTGCAGGTGCCGGTGAACGCCGACTTCGAGGACGGCTTCGCCGCCGACCCGCAGCAGGTGTACGACCACGTCCGGCAGGCCGCGGGGACGGGCGTCGCGGGCCTGTCGATCGAGGACTCCACCCGGGACAGCCGACGAGCCGCTGCACGACCACGACGTCGCCGTGCAGCGCGTCCGCGCGGCGCGCAGCGCGATCGACGACAGCGGGACGGGCGTGCTGCTCACGGCTCGCAGCGAGGGCTTCGTGGTGGGCCGTCCGGACATCGACGACACCACGAGGCGGCTGCGGGCCTACGCCGAGGCGGGCGCCGACTGCCTGTACGCGCCGCGGCTCGGGACGGTCGAGCAGATCCGCGCGGTCGTGGACGCCGCCGGACCGCTGCCGGTGAACCTGCTGGTGAACTCGCCGTTCACCACGGTCGCCGAGGCCGCGGACCTCGGCGTGCGGCGGATCAGCGTCGGCGGGACCCTCGCCCGGGCGGCGTGGGGCGGGATGCTGCGTGCCGCGACCGAGATCCACGAGCGCGGCACGTTCTCCGCGTTCACCGACCTGCCGGACGTGGACGCCCGCTTCCGCTCCGGCTGAACGGTTCTCGGCGTCGCCGGTCCGCGTCGCGGGGTCAGCCGGTGACGGCCAGGACCAGCGGCAGGACCGGGCCGGAACCGGCGCGGCGCAGCTCGCGGGCGGCCACCGTGAGGGTCCAGCGCGAGTCGGCGAGGTCGTCGACGAGCAGCACCGGCGCGCCGTCGAGCTCGGCCAGCCGCTCGCGCAGGTGCGTGCCGACCCCCAGCCGGTCCCAGACGCCGGCGAGCCGGAACGCGCTGTTGCCGCCCGAGCCGCCCTGCGGGCCGGGCCCCACCGGCTCGATCTCGCCCAGGTAGGGCAGCCGGCCGACCTCGCCGATCCGCTCGCCGGTGGAGCGCACCAGCCGCGGCCGGGTGCGCGAGGCGATCGTCACGACGCCCGCCGGTCGCTGCGCCCAGTCCCAGTCCTTCAGGACCCGCACGCAGGCGTTCAGCAGGACGTCGCCGAGCGGGTTGTCGGGGGAGCGGTCGTCGAGCACCTCGCGCAGCACGGGCCCCCACCCGAGGTCGGTGAGCCGGGCGAGCGCGCGTCCGGGCTCGGACTGCTCCTCGGCCGGGATCTTCCCCTTCACCGCGACGCCGAGCCGGTCCATGCCCGTCGGCCACAGCCTGCGCGGCTCGACCACGACCCCCGGCTGGTGCAGCGCGTCGTCGGCGCGGCTGCGGGCCTGCTCGGGGACGTCGGTGGGGAACCAGGTGCCGGCGCACAGGTCGCAGCGTCCGCAGGGCGCGGCCGTCGGGTCGTCGAGCGACTCCTGCAGGAAGGCCATCCGGCAGCCCGGCGCCTCGAGCCGCTGGTAGGCGAGCATCGCCTGCTGCTCGTCCTCGCGCGCCTGCGCGACCCGGGTGTAGCGGTCGTCGTCGTAGGTCCACGGCTGCCCGGTGGCCACCCAGCCGCTGCCCTCGCGCCGGACCGCGCCGTCGACGGCGAGCACCTTGAGCAGCAGCTCGAGCCGGCTCTTGCGGACGTCGGCCGCGGTCTCGAGCACCGTGGTGGACAACGGCTTCCCGCTCTGCGCCAGGGCGTCGAGGACGGCTGCGGCGTCCTCCTCCCGGGGCATCGACGACGTGGCGAACCAGGCCCAGATCGGCCGGTCCTCGGGGCCGGGCAGGAGCAGGACGTCGGCCCGCTCGAGGGCGCGGCCCGCCGCGTCCGACCTGCTGGTAGTAGCTGACGGGGGAGGACGGCGACCCGAGGTGGACGACGAAGCCGAGGTCGGGCTTGTCGAAGCCCATCCCCAGCGCGGACGTGGCCACCAGCGCCTTGACCTCGTTGCGCCGCAGCGCCTGCTCGGCCTCGCGCCGCTCGGCGTCGTCGGTGCGGCCGGTGTAGGCGATCACGGTGTGACCCGACGACCGCAGCAGCTCCGCGGTCTCGTGGGCCGCGGCGACCGTGAGGGCGTAGACGATGCCGCTGCCGGGCAGGGTGTCGAGGTGGGCGTCGAGCCAGGCCAGCCGCGACGCGGCGTCGGGCAGGGCGAGCACGCCGAGCCGCAGCGAGGTGCGGGCCAGCGGCCCGCGGACGGTGGTGACCGGCACCGGCGCGCCGCCCGGGCCGGCCGTGAGCTGCGCCTCGACGTCCTCGACGACCCGGCTGTTGGCCGTGGCGGTGGTGGCGAGGACCGGTGTGCCGGAGGGCAGCTCGCCGAGCAGGTCGCGGATGCGGCGGTAGTCGGGACGGAAGTCGTGACCCCAGTCGGAGATGCAGTGCGCCTCGTCGACCACGAGCATGCCGCAGCCGCCGACGAGGTCGGGCAGCACCTCGTCGCGGAACCGGGGGTTGGTGAGCCGCTCGGGGGAGATGAGCAGGACGTCGACCTCGCCGGCGCGCACCCGCGCGGTGACCTCGCCCCACTCGGTGGCGTTGGCCGAGCTGACCTGGTCGGCGCGCACGCCGGCCCGTGCCGCCGCGGCGACCTGGTCGCGCATCAGGGCGAGCAGCGGGGAGACCAGCAGCGTGGGGCCGGCACCGGCGGCGCGCAGCAGGGCGGTGGCGACGAAGTAGACGGCCGACTTGCCCCAGCCGGTGCGCTGGACCACCAGGGCCCGCTCGCGCCTGGCCACCAGGGCCTCGACCGCCTCCCACTGGCCCTCGCGGAACGCGGCGTCGTCGCGACCGGTGAGCGCACGCAGGACGGCGTCGGCGCGCGTGCGCAGGTCGTCGGTCGGCGAGGTTCGCAGGAGCGGCGGGGGCGTCGGCAGGGGGGAGGCTCACCGTCCCCACGCTAGGGGGTGGTGCCGACACGACCGGCCGGCCGCGCGACCTGGCGAGGCGGACGCGCACCTCGCGAGGCCCGCACGCCTCGTGGACGTGGCGATCACCACGTTCACGAGGCCTGCGAGCGAGGCGCGAGAGGCCGCCGCGGGTCAGCCCTTGACGCTGCCCGCGAGCAGGCCGCGGACGAAGTAGCGCTGGAGGGACAGGAACACGATGAGCGGCACGATCAGCGAGACGAACGCACCGGCGGTGAGCCGCTGCCACTCGTTGCCGCGGGTGCCGGCCAGCTCGGCGAGACGCACCGTGATCGGTGCGACCTCGTCGGCGCCGCCGGCGAAGGTGAGGCCGATGAGCAGGTCGTTCCACACCCACAGGAACTGGAAGATCACCAGCGAGGCGATGGCGGGGACGAGGAGCGGCAGCATGATCCGCCGGAAGATCGTCACGTGCCCGGCGCCGTCGACCCGGGCCGCCTCGATCAGCTCGCCCGGCACCTCCGAGATGAAGTTGTGCAGGAGGAACACCGCCAGCGGCAGGGCGAACGCGGTGTGCGCCAGCCACAGCGACAGGTACGGGACGTACTCCAGGATCGGGTCGAACGCGTCGCTGCTGAAGATCCGCAGCAACGGGATGAGCGCCATCTGCAGCGGCACGATCTGCAGCGCGAACACGAACACGAACAGCCAGTCGCGGCCCGGGGAAGCGCATCCACGCGAACGCGTAGGCCGCCAGCGCGGCGAGCGTGACCGGGAGCACCACGCTCGGGATGACGATCATCAGCGAGTTGACGAAGAACCCGGCCAGCTGGCCGTTGGACGAGCTGCCGAACAGCACGTCCTGGTAGTTGTCCAGGGTCAGCGCCGGGGCGCGGAAGAACGTCCACCAGCCGGTGGTCTTGATGTCGTCCTCGGGCCGGAACGAGGAGACGAACAGGCCGAACGTCGGCAGCGTCCACAGGATCGCGATGAGGATCGCGACCGCCGAGCCGATCCGCGACGTGAGCGACTTCTTCGCCTCCGACGCCAGCGAGCGCCGCTGCTCCGGCTTGCCTTTGCGCTCGTACGGTCCCGCGGGGCCGGGTGTGACGACGGTGTTGGTGGTCATCGCACGCTCCTGGCCTCGTTGAGCTGGCGGATGTTGTAGACGACCACGGGGATGACCAGGACGAAGATCAGCACCGCGAGCGCGCCGCCGCGACCGGGTTCACCGAAGCGGAACGACTGGTCGTACATCGCGTTCGCCACGACCGAGGTGTCGAACTGACCACCGGTCATGGTGCGGACGATGTCGAACACCTTGAGGACGCCGATGGTGATCGTCGTGAGCACGACCACCAGCGTGGGCCGGATCGAGGGGATCGTGACGCTGCGGAACATCTGCCAGGCGTTCACGCCGTCGAGCCGGGCCGCCTCGACGATGTCGGCCGGGATGGCCTTGATCGCCGCCGACAGCAGCACCATCGCGAAACCGGCCTGGATCCAGATCATCACGACGATCAGGAAGAGCGTGTTGACGGGTGCGTTGTTGAGGAAGTTGCGCGGTTCGCCGCCGAGCCAGATCAGCACCTGGTTGAGCAACCCGATCTGCTCGGCGGTCTCGGGGCGCTGCGCGTAGACGAACTTCCAGATGATGCCCGCGCCGACGAAGCTGATCGAGACCGGCATGAACAGCAGGCTCTTGGCGACCGACTCGAACCGCGAGCGGTCGATGAGGATGGCGTACAGCAGGCCGATGCCGGTGGACAGCAGCGGCGTGAGCACCACCCAGATCAGGGTGTTGCGGATCGTGATGAACGACTGCGGGTCGTTGAAGATCCAGACGTAGTTGGTGAGCCCGACGAACGCCTCGCCCTGCTTGTCGAGCAGCGACAGCCACGCGGTGCGCAGTGCCGGGTAGACCAGGAAGATCGCGAGCAGGACCAGGGCAGGGCCGGCGAAGACCGCGATCTGCACCCGTTCCCGGATCGACTTGGGGCTGCGCTCCGCGATGAGCAGCACCCCCGCGATGACGGCGAGGAACGCCGCCAGGAAGAACGATCATCGTCCCGAGCTTCGGGCCGAGATCAGCCAGGAAGTCCTCCATCACACCTCCAGGTGCGCCGAACGGTGGCCGGGCCACCTCCCGCGAAGGAGATGACCCGACCACCAGGTCAGTTGCGGACGGTCAGGAGGTCGGCCAGGAGGCCTCGACCTGGTCGAGCACGGACTTGGTGTCCGAGCCGTTGATCCAGTCGGTCATCGCCTTCCACAGCGAGCCCGAGCCCACGGCGGCCGGCATCAGGTCGGAGCCGTCGAAGCGCACGACCGCCTCCGGGTCCTGCAGGACCTCGTAGGAGAGCTCGTTGATCGGGTTGGACCCGAAGTCGGACGCCTCCATGTTCTTGTTCGCGGACAGCCAGTTGCCGAGGCTCGGCGCGGGACTGGGCGAACTCGACGGTGCTCAGGTAGTTCTGCACGGCCTGCGCCTCCTCGCTGTCGCGAACGCACCCACGAACTCACCGGCCACCAGGGTCGGGCGGGTGTCGTCGGCCGACGGCAGGTAGAAGGCGAAGATGTCGCCGTCCTCGCCCACCGTGACGTCGTCACCGAGCTGGGCGCCGTAGAAGGACGCCTGGCGGTGCATGAAGCACTGGCCGTCGAGGATCGGCAGGCCACCGTCCTGGAACGCGGTGGTGGTGATGGACTGCACGTCGCCCAGGCCACCGTTCACGTAGTCGGGATTCTTCAGGTACTCGCCCGACCGCGTCCGCGGCGTCGACGACCTGGGGGTCGTTGAACGGGATCTCGTGCGTCGACCCACTGGTCGTAGACCTCCGGCCCCGCGGTGCGGAGCATGAAGTCCTCCATCCAGTCCGTGGCCGGCCAGCCGGTGGCGTCACCGGACTCGATGCCCGCGCACCACGGCTTGACGTCGCCGGCACCGGCGATCTCGTCGCTGAGCGCCTTGAGGTCGTCCAGGGACTCGGGGACCTCGTAGCCGGCGTCGGCGAACATGCTGGGCGAGTACCAGACGAACGACTTGACGTTCGAGCCGAGCGGCGCGCCGTAGAACTCGCCGTCGACGGTGCCGTAGGCCTTCCAGTCCTCGGTCCAGCCCTCGTCGACGTTCGTCTCGGTCTGGTCCGGGGCGGTCTTCAGGTCGCCGCTGGCGGCGAACCGCTGCAGCAGGCCGGGCTGGGGGAAGAACGCGATGTCCGGGCGCGTTGCCGCCCTCGACCCGCACGTTGAGCTGGGCCTCGAACTCGCCCGAGCCCTCGTACGAGATGTCGATGCCGGTGCAGTCCGTGAACTGCGGCCCACGACTCCTCGAGCAGGTCGGCCTCGGCGTCGCGGATGGGCGAGTAGATGCAGACCTCCTCGCCGTCGAAGGTGCCGTAGTCCTCGAACGCGGCGCAGTCGCCGTCCGCGCTGCCGCCGCCGCCACCCCCGCCGCCGGTGTCGCCACCGGCTCCGCAGGCCGCCAGGGCCAGCACCAGTCCCGTGGCTCCCGCCGCAGCAGTCAGCCGTCGGTGCTGTCGTGTCACACGCATGGTGGTCCTCTCCGTCGAGTCCGCGGCTCACCGGTGCCGCGCTTTGTGATCAAACCGCGCGGTGAGTTGGGCCACAAGGCATTCCGGGCCGTACCCGGGTAACAATCCCGTCACGTGGTGGACACTTTCGGCCCAGTTGACCGGTACAAACGTTCAACTCGGAAACAACAGGTAGAGCGCTCCCACGCCGGCGTCCGACGACGGGCCCGACCTGCCTGTCCGCAGGTCGCGGGGCAGGATGGTGCGGTGACCTCCCCGACACCGCCCACCGGACCCGCCGACGTGCCTGCCGGTCCGCCCACGACGCCGCGCGAGCTCGCCGACCGCTACGTCCACGACGCCGCCGACCTCGACACGATGGTGGCCACCGGCCTCGGCCTGGTGCCCCACGACGACCGAGTGCCCGACCTGTCGCCGCAGGGCCAGGAGGCCAAGGACGACCTGGCCCGCCGGGTGCTGTCCGACCTCGACGCGATCGAGGCGGCGGCCGGTCCGGACGGCCTGGACGCCGCCGAGCGCCGGTGCGCGCGCCTGCTGCGCGAGCGGCTGGGCGCCGGCCTGGCCGCCACCGAGGCGGGCGAGCACCTGCGCACCGTCCGCAACATCTTCGGCCCGCCGCAGGCGGTGCGGCAGCTGTTCACGATGATGCCGATGTCCACCGACGAGGACTGGGGCGCGGTCGGCCGCCGGATGGCCAAGGTGCCGGACGCCTACGCCTCGCACGAGCAGAGCCTGGAGCTCGGCCGCACCCAGGGCCTGCTCGCCGCGCCGCGCCAGGTCGAGACGCTGGTCGGGCAGCTCGACGAGTGGGTCGGCGGCGACCGGTCCTGGTTCCACGACCTGGTCTCGCGCGGTCCGGACGACCAGCGCGCCGAGCTCGACGCGGCCGCCGACGCCGCGGCGCGAGGCGTGGTCGAGCTGCGCGACTACCTGGCCGGCACCTACCTGCCGTCCGCCCAGGGCACGCCGGACGCCGTCGGACGCGACCGGTACGTGCTCGGCGCCCGGGTGATGGCCGGCACCCGGCTCGACCCGGAGGAGGCCTACGCCTGGGGCTGGCAGGAGTACCTGCGTCTCGACCAGCAGCTGCGCGAGGCCGCCGAGGAGGTGCTGCCCGGCTCGACCCCGCTGGAGGCGATGCGGCACCTCGACGAGAACGGCGACGCCGTCGAGGGCGTCGAGGCGGTCCGCGAGTGGCTCCAGCAGATGATGGACACCGCCATCACCGACCTGGACGGCACCCACTTCGACATCGCCGACCCGATCAGGACGGTCGAGGCGATGATCGCCCCGCCCGGGTCGGCCGCGGCGCCGTACTACTCGCGCCCGTCGGTCGACTTCTCGCGGCCGGGCCGCACCTGGCTGCCGACGCTCGGCCGCGAGCGGTTCCCCGTCTGGGACCTGGTGAGCACCTGGTACCACGAGGGCGTCCCGGGCCACCACCTCCAGCTGGCGCAGTGGGTGCACGTGGCGCCGCAGCTGTCGCTGTACCAGACCTCGCTCGGCTCCTCGAGCGGAGCGACCGAGGGCTGGGCGCTGTACGCCGAGCGCCTGATGGACGAGCTCGGCTACCTCGACACCCCGGCGCGGATGGGCTACCTCGACGCCCAGCAGATGCGGGCCGTGCGCGTCGTCATCGACATCGGCATGCACCTCGGGCTCACCATCCCGGACGACTCGCCGGTCGACCCCGGGCAGACCTGGACGCCCGAGCGCGCCCGCGCGTTCTTCGGCGCCAACTCCGGCCGCTCGTCGGACTTCATCGACAGCGAGGTGGTCCGGTACCTGGGCTGGCCCGGCCAGGCGATCTCCTACAAGCTCGGCGAGCGCGCCTGGCTCGCCGGCCGCGAGCAGGCCAGCGCCGCCCACGCGGCCCGCGGCGAGGAGCTCGACCTCAAGGCCTGGCACATGGCGGCCCTGTCCATGGGCGCCCTCGGCCTCGACGACCTGACGGACGAGAGCTGCGCTGGACGCTGCTGTCAGCCCGTCGCCCGGAGCTCGGCGCAGCCGTGTCACATCCGCTGGTAGCGGGCCCGGGCGAACAGGTACACCCCGAAGGCGGCGATACCGAGCGCCCATGAGCACGCAGCAGGACCATGCCGAAGGGCTGCTCGCCGATGGTGCGGAAGGCGCCGTCGAGGCCGGTGGCCTCGGCGGCGTCGGCCTGCGCGGCGGCGTAGACGAACAGCCCGCCGAGGACGGCGACCGCGACGCCCTTGGCGACGTAGCCGACCATGCCGAGGGAGCGGATCGCGGTGCTGACCTCGGGCTGCGCGCCGGTGCCGGTGCAGGTCCTCGAGGAACTTCTTGGTCGCGCCCTTGTAGACCAGGTAGGCACCGACACCGAGGACGACGAGACCGATGGCGCCGACCAGCAGCCGGCCCGGGCCGCTCTGCACCAGGGTCGCGGTGAGGTCCTGGCTCTGGCCGGCCTGCGAGGAGCGCCTCGCCCTGGGTGAACCGGAACGCCGAGTACGCCAGACCGAGGTACAGGACCGCCTTGGCGGCGGCCTTGACCCGCTCGCCGGTGCGGCTGGCGTCCGCGCGGTGGACGCCGGCGGTGCCGACGCCGGCGGCGGCGTTGACCGCCTGCCAGATGCCGAGCGCGACGAACGCGATCACGGTGACCCACAGCGCGAACGTGCCGAACCCGGTCGAGGACAGCTGCGTAGAGCGCCCGGTGGGTGAGGCCTCCTCCGCCGGAGCCGCCGCCCAGCGCGAGCCGCAGGACGATCACGCCGATCAGCAGGTGCAGCACGCCGTCGACGACGTACCCGATCCGGGCCAGCTCGCTCGAGCCACTCGCTGTTGCCGGCGGCCCGGACGGCGTTGCCGGCGCTCGCTGCGGACGGTGTCGAGGACATGGTCGTGCCCCACCCCTTCGTCGGTGACCCCGCCCGGTGTGCCGGGCGCGGGTGCAGCAGGACGCCCCGACGCCTCGCTCCGGCCGACATGATGGAGCACCCGGCGGCACGCACCTCGCACGTCCAGGCGCTGCGGGTCGACGGTGGCGTCTCAGTCGCGCAGCGGACGGGCGCCGGCGACCAGGTCGTCGAGCTTGCGGCCGTGCAGCACCCGCAGGCTGAGGCCGGACCGCTGGACCCGGCGCTGCACGGCGTCGTGCGGCACGGGCGCGTCGGAGGCCACGAGCACGGCGTTGGCGTACCGGCGGCCGCGCAGCATCGCGGTCTCGGCCACCAGGGCGACGTGGGGGAACACCTCGGCGACGGTGGCCACCTCCGAGCGCAGCGTGCCGAGCGGCGGACGGTCGGCGACGTTGACCAGGTACAGCCCGCCCGGGGCCAGGACGCGTCGCACCGCCTGCGCCATCTCCACGGTGCACAGCCGGTGCGGCGTGGTGTCGCCGTCGAACACGTCGCGGACCACGGCGTCGGCGGAGGCGTCGCGCCGGGCCGCCAGGCCGTCGCGGGCGTCGGCCGCCTGGATCCGCAGCCGGGGGGAGCGGGGCAGGTCGAACCACCGGCGCACCAGGGCGCTGAGGGCGGCGTCGACCTCGAGCACGACCTGCTGGGACCCGGGCCGGGTGGTGTCGAGCGCCCACGGCAGCGCGCAGCCGGCGCCGCCGAGGTGCAGCACCCGCAGCGGGGCAGGTGCGGGCGTCACGGCGTCCAGGACGTCGGAGATCTGCTGCAGGTACTCGAAGTCGAGGCGCGCCGGGTCGTCGGGGCGCAGCGACGACGACGGCACGCCGTTGACGACGAGCGTCCACAGCCCGGGGTCGTCGGTGTGGCGGACCAGGACGGCGGTGCCGGTGTCGACCGGGTGCGACCCGGCGACCGGCACGGGGACGGCGCGCGCCACGTCAGGGACCCGCCGGGACGACCGGCTCCGCGGTGCCCGCGGCCTCGCGCTGCTCGCCGATCCACTCGTCGATCCGGGTCCACCACTCGTAGAGCCAGTCGGTGCGGTCCTCGGCGCCGCGAGGCACCTCGTCGGCGGGGACGAGCCACCAGCGCATCGAGATGGTGGTGTCGAGGGGGAGGGCGCGCCACATGTCGCCGACCGTCACGACGTGGTCGAGGCCGCTGTGCGCCACCCACACCACGTCGGCCTCCGGCGCGGCGTCCAGCGCCGCCCCGACCCCGCCGGGCTTCGGGGCGAGCACGTGCCGCATCCGCTCCGCCTTCTCGGCCTCCTCGATGAGCCCCTTCTCCCGCAGCTTCGCGATCGCGCGCGCCCGCCGGCGGTCGGTGTAGTTGCCGCCCTCGGGGAAGATCAGGAAGGCGTCGTCGGAGTCCAGGCCGGTGGCCAGCTCGCGCACCAGCTCGACGCCGGACGGGCCGCCCTTGCGCTCGCCGCCCGGCCGCACGAACCGGTTCGGCAGCCGCGACAGCAGGACGTCGACGAGCGGGTCCCACTGCAGCGCGTCCTTGAGCACGATCCGCGGCTCGCGGTCGTACCAGGACAGCAGCGCGTGGACGATGAGGAACGAGTCGCCGGGCCCCGCGTGCCGGGCGAACACCAGCAGGGGGCGTCCGGTGAGGTGCTCGGGCTCGGGTCCCTCCACCGAGACCTGGATGCGCAGCACCCGCTGGCACTCGGCGAACAGGAACCGCAGCAGCCACTGCGCGAGGTCGTAGTGCGCGCGCTCGAAGCGCGGCGAGCGGATCTTCCAGCCGAAACCCGAGCACACCCACAGCGTGAGCAGGACGACCAGCGCCGCCGACTCCAGCAGCAGCCAGAGCACGACCATCCAGAGCACGCGCAGCGGACGCCACCGGCCGGGGATCAGCGGGCTGGCGACGGCGGCGACGAGGACGACGAGCGGCAGGGCGCCGAGCAGCGCCACCGTCAGCAGGACGACGGCCGGCGCGAGCACCAGCCGACGGAGCCAGCGAGGAGGGAGCACGTCAGATCCCCTCTCCCGCAGCGGATCCGACTGCCGTCCGGCGTCCTGCCCGGCCAGGTACTCCGAGCTGGCGCGGTAGGCCGCCTCGATCCGGCGGGGGACGGCGGACGTCGAGCGGTAGCGGACGTTGGCCGTCCTCGGGGTGGTGTCGTCGCCGGTGGGGAGCACGTGGACGGTGACGCCGTCGCCGAGGGTCGGCGAGGTCGCGCGCGAACCGGTGCCGCCGGGCGATCTCGAACGCCACCGTCGCGACCTCCCACGGCCGGGTCGGCACCTGCAGCGGGCGCTCGATCCGTCCGACCTGGAGCACGTAGACCGTCCGCGCACCCAGCTCGACGGCGCGGGACACGGGGATCGAGTTGACCAGGCCGCCGTCGACGAAGTGCTCGTCGCCGACGCGGAACGGCGGGAACAGGCCGGGGACCGCGCACGACGCCATCAGCGCCGGGACCACCGGGCCGGACTCGAACCAGTGCTCGCTGTACCGCTCGATCGAGGCGGCGCAGCAGCCGAAAGGCACTGCGAGGTCGTCGATCTCGAGGTCTCCGAAGGTCGTGTCGAGCAGGCCGCGCAGGCCGGCGCCGGTGTGCAGCGCGGTGCGCGTCATCGTCCGCAGCCGGTCGAGGGGCGCGCTGGAGAACGCGGCGGTGGCGTCGCTCGGACCACCACCGGGTGAGCAGCTCGACGGCGTCCGGCCCGGGGTCGCGGGCCAGGGCCGCGCCGTTGACGGCGCCGATGCTGGTGCCCAGCACCACGTCCGGGCGGATGCCGGCCTCCACCAGCGCGCGGGCCATCCCGACCTCGCTGGCGCCGAGGACCCCGCCGCCCCCGAGCACCCAGGCCGTGCGCGGTGCCGTCCGCGTCACGCCGCGACCCGCGGTGCGCGGGGGAGGGTCGAGGCCGCAGTCGCGCAGCTCGAGCGCCGCGAGCGCGCGCACGACGTCGGCGTCGCCGCTGCGCCAGGCGGTCACCGGGTCGGGGGAGACCCGCGCGAGCTTGTGCATCGGCTGGTTCGCCATGGCGCGCAGGGCGAACAGGGCCAGGTCGGCGTCGGCGTCGATGAACCGCCGCGCCGCTGCCGCGCGCCGCGCGAACCGCACCCGGCCCGGCACCCAGAGGGCGACGGCGAGCAGCACGGGCACGGCGACCACCACGAGGGTCAGCACGGTCGCGAGGTCCTCGACCACCTCGACCTGGCGCCGGCCCGCGGCGGCGATCGCGTCGGCGGCGTCGCCGAGCGGAGGTGAACGGGGACGAGAGCTCGTCGCCGACCAGCGGGACCCGCAGCGCGGTCTCGGCCGCCCGGTCGAAGCTCCCGGCGGCGTCGGTGGCACCGGCGTCCAGCCGCCGCCCCGGCTCGGCCAGGCCGCGGACGGCGTCGCCGACGGCCTGCCCCGCGCGCCACGCCAGCCAGATCCAGGCGACCAGCAGCAGGTCGCCGACGACCTGCAGCACCGCCCGGGCGGGGGTGCGCGCGTACAGCGCGGTGAACGGCATGGACGGCCTCCAGGATCGGTGCAGGTCTCGAGCACCCGACGGCAGCGGGACAGGGTGCCAGCCGACACTATGCTCGGCGGCGGCACGGGTCCGGCATCCCGACGGCGCAGGCCGTCGCGCCGGGTCCGGCCGACCGCCGGCCGACGACGTCCGGCGGTCCCAGCGGTCCGCGCGGCCGTGCCGAGCCCGGCCCCGCGGCACGACGAGGAGGACGAGGACAGCGCTGTGAAGGTGGGCATCCCCCGCGAGGTCAAGAACCACGAGTACCGCGTCGCGCTCACGCCGGTCGGTGCGCACGAGCTGACCCAGCACGGGCACCAGGTCCTCGTCGAGAAGGGCGCCGGCCTCGGCTCCCAGGTGCCGGACGAGGAGTACGTCGCCGCCGGCGCGACGATCATCGACAGCGCCGACGACGTGTGGGGCACCGCCGACATGGTGCTGAAGGTCAAGGAGCCGGTCGCGGAGGAGTACCACCGGCTCCGGGAGGGCCTGACCCTCTTCACCTACCTGCACCTGGCCGCCGACAAGCCGCTCACCGAGCAGCTGGTGTCCTCGAAGGTCACCGCCATCGCGTACGAGACGGTGCAGCTGCCCTCCGGCGGGCTGCCGCTGCTCTACCCGATGTCCGAGGTCGCGGGCTGCCTCGCGCCGCAGGTGGGCGCCCACTCGCTGATGAAGGCCCAGGGCGGCCGCGGCGTGCTGATGGGCGGCGTCGGCGGGGTGGCCAACGCCAAGGTCGTCATCATCGGTGCCGGCGTCTCGGGCCAGAACGCCGCGAACATCGCGCTCGGCATGGGCGCCGACGTCACGCTGCTCGACACCGACCTCGACAAGCTGCGGATGTCGTTCTGGCGCTACGACAACCGCGTCCACGGCCTCGCGTCGTCCAAGCTGGCGATCCAGCAGCAGGTGCTCGAGGCCGACATGGTCATCGGCGCGGTGCTGATCCCCGGCGCGGCCGCGCCGAAGCTGGTCACCAACGAGCTGGTGTCGCAGATGAAGCCCGGATCGGTGCTGGTCGACATCGCGATCGACCAGGGCGGGTGCTTCGAGGACTCGCACGCCACCACCCACGCCGACCCCACCTACGAGGTGCACAACTCGGTCTTCTACTGCGTGGCGAACATGCCCGGCGCGGTGCCCAACACCTCGACCTACGCCCTCACCAACGCGACCCTGCCGTACGCGGTGGCGGTGGCGAACAAGGGCTGGGAGCAGGCCTGCCGCACCGACCGGTCGCTCGCCCTCGGCCTCAACACCCACGCCGGGCAGGTCACCAACGCCCCGGTCGGCGAGGCGGTCGGCATCGCGAGCGTGCCCCTCGACCAGGTCCTGTCCTGAGCCCAGGCACCGGGACGCCGGCCGGGCCCGCGACGGAGAGCACCTCCGCCGGGCCCGGCCGCGCGCTCGGCCGGCACCTGCGCGGCTACCTCGAGCACCTCGAGGTCGAGCGCGGTCTGGCCGGCAACACCCTGGCGGCCTACCGCCGCGACCTCGACCGGTACCTCGCCTACCTCGCTGGCGCGCGGTGTGGAGACCCCCGAGGAGGTCACCGCCCAGCACGTCGCCGACTTCCTCGCCGCGATCCGCACCGGCGACGACGGCCGCCCGGTGCTCACCGCGTCGTCGGCCGCCCGCACGGTGGTCGCGGTGCGCGGCTGGCACCGCTTCCTGGCGCGCGAGGGCGTCACCCCGCTCGACCCGTCCGACGACGTGCGGCCGCCGCAGGCGCCCAAGCGGCTGCCGAAGGCGATCTCGGTCGACGAGGTGCAGCGGCTGCTCGAGGCGTCGTCCGTCGGGCGACACCCCGGCCGCGCTGCGCGACCGCGCGCTGCTGGAGGTCCTGTACGCCACCGGCGCCCGGATCAGCGAGGCCGTCGGGCCTCGACCTCGACGACCTGCCCCCGCAGGTGCTCGACGCCGGCGGCACGGGGGAGGGCGCCGCCGTCCGCCTGTTCGGCAAGGGCGGCAAGGAGCGGCTGGTGCCGCTCGGGCGCTACGCCGTCCGCGCCCTCCAGGCGTACGTGGTGCGCGCGCGGCCGGCGATGGCCACCGCCGGCACCGGGACGCCCGCGGTCTTCCTCAACACCCGCGGCGGACGTCTCTCGCGGCAGAGCGCCTGGACCGTGCTGCGCGCCGCGGCCGACCGGGCCCGGCTCACCGGGCACGTCTCGCCGCACACGCTGCGGCACTCCTTCGCCACCCACCTGCTCGAGGGCGGGGCCGACGTGCGGGTGGTCCAGGAGCTGCTCGGGCACGCCTCGGTGACGACGACGCAGGTGTACACGCTGGTGACGATCGACCGGCTGCGCGAGGTCTACGTCGGCGCCCACCCACGGGCCCGCTGAGATAGGGTCGCCGACGACCTGACCCGCAGCCCCTCCGCAGGTCGCACGCACGCACCGCACCCGAGCAGCCAGAGGCGATCCCACCAGTGACGAGCACGACGTCCGACGCCGCGTCCTCCGGCGGCGGCCCGAACGCCGCGGTCGACGGCGCGAAGGACGGGCTGGGACCCACCGGACGTCCGCTGCCGCGCTTCAAGGCCCCGAAGCCGCTCGCCTCGCACGGTCCGGCGCGGATCATCTCGTTGTGCAACCAGAAGGGCGGGGTGGGCAAGACCACCACCACCATCAGCCTGGGCGCGGCGCTCGCGGAGTACGGCCGCAAGGTCCTGCTCGTCGACTTCGACCCCCAGGGCGCGCTCTCGGTGGGCCTCGGCAGCAACCCGCACACCCTCGACACCACCGTCTACAACCTGCTGATGGAGCGCGGCGTCGACATCCACGACGTGATCGCGCCCACCGCGGTGGAGAACCTCGACATCCTGCCGGCGAACATCGACCTGTCGGCCGCCGAGGTGCAGCTGGTGGGCGAGGTCGCCCGCGAGCAGATCCTGTCCCGCGTGCTGCGGCCGGTGGAGGACGAGTACGACGTCGTCCTGATCGACTGCCAGCCCTCGCTCGGCCTGCTCACCGTGAACGCGCTCACCGCCTCGCACGGCGTGCTGATCCCGATGGAGTGCGAGTTCTTCGCCATGCGCGGCGTGGCGCTGCTGATGGAGACGATCGAGAAGATCCAGGACCGGCTGAACCCCCGGCTCGAGCTCGACGGCATCCTCGCCACGATGTACGACGCCCGCACGCTGCACAGCCGCGAGGTCGTCCAGCGGCTGGTGGAGGCCTTCGGCGAGCAGGTCTTCCACACCGTCATCGGCCGCACCGTCAAGTTCCCCGAGGCCTCGGTCGTCGCGGCCCCCATCACCCGCTACGCCTCCGGGCACGCGGGCGCCGAGGCGTACCGGCAGCTGGCCCGCGAGCTCGTGGCGCGCGGCCACGTCGCCTGACCCCGTCCGCGCACCCGCGGTGAGCGTGAGCACCCCCGAGACCCGACCGGCGCCCGACGCCGGCTCGGCGCGTCCGGGCACGCCGGCGTTCGAGGTGCACCTCGACAACTTCTCCGGGCCGTTCGACCTGCTGCTGAGCCTGATCGCCAAGCACCAGATGGACATCACCGAGGTCGCGCTCGCCACCGTCACCGACGACTTCATCGCGCACATCCGCCGGGCCGGCGGTGCCTGGGACCTCGACCAGGCCAGCGAGTTCCTCGTGGTGGCCGCCACCCTGCTCGACCTCAAGGCCGCGCGGCTGCTGCCGTCCGGGCAGGTCGAGGACGCCGAGGACCTCGCCCTGCTGGAGGCGCGCGACCTGCTGTTCGCGCGGCTGCTGCAGTACCGGGCGTACAAGCTGGTGGCCGGCGAGCTGGCCGACCCGGTTCGCCACGTCCGGACGGCGCGTGCCGCGGGCGGTGGCGCTCGACCCGCACCTGGCCGGCCTGCTGCCGGACCTCGTCTTCTCGCTCACGCCGCAGCAGCTGGCCGAGATCGCGGCCCGCGCGATGGCGCCGCGGCCGCGGGCCGCCGGAGGTCGGGCTCGACCACCTGCACGGCTCGGCGGTCAGCGTCGCGGAGCAGGCCGAGGTCGCTGGTCACGCGGATGCGGCGCTCGGGCGTGGCGACGTTCCGCGACCTGGTGGCCGACGCCGGGTCGACCCTGGTCGTGGTGGCCCGGTTCCTCGCCCTGCTCGAGCTGTTCCGCGAGTCGGCGGTCACGTTCGAGCAGGCCAGCGCGCTGGGCGAGCTCACCGTGCGGTGGACCGGGACCGAGACGCGGGGCCGTCGCAGGTCAGCGACGAGTTCGACGAGACGGACGGCACGGACGAGACGGACGGAGACGAGCAGGCGTGACGAGCGAGACCGACGACGTGCAGGAGCCCGCGGTCGAGGAGGGGCTCGACCTCGACCTGCTGCCCGGCGGGGCGCGGGCGGCGCTCGAGGGCGTCCTGATGGTCGTCGACGAGCCGGTGAGCGAGGTGCAGCTCGCCGCCGCGCTGGTGCTGCCGCGCGAGCGGGTGCGCGAGCTGCTGGTGGCGCTGTCGGCCGAGTACGTCGAGCAGCAGCGCGGTTTCGAGCTGCGCGAGATCGCGGGCGGCTGGCGGCTGTACAGCCGTCCCGAGCTCGCGCCGGTCGTCCAGCGGTTCGTCCTCGACGGGCAGACCGCCCGCCTCACCCAGGCCGCGCTCGAGACGCTCGCCGTCATCGCCTACCGCCAGCCGGTCAGCCGGGCGCGGGTCTCGGCGGT
Source organism: uncultured Actinomycetota bacterium (assembly GCA_963750285.1). Taxonomy (GTDB): domain Bacteria; phylum Actinomycetota; class Actinomycetes; order Actinomycetales; family CAWJMD01; genus JBBQSN01. Next base: position 109,454 of record CAVVQA010000007.1, read on the forward strand.
GCGTGGTGTGAACGTCGACGGCGTGGTGCGTACGCTGACCACGCGCGGCCTGGTCACCGAGGTCGGCACCGACGAGCACACCGGAGCCACGTTGTACGGCACCACCACCACCTTCCTGGAGCGGATGGGCCTCGGCAGCCTCGACGAGCTGCCCGCCCTCGCCCCGTACCTGCCCGACGCCGACGCCCTCGACGAGCTGGCGGAGGGCACCGCGTGAGCCCCCAGCCCTCCTCAGGCCGTGGCGCCGGCGGCAAGGGCGGACCCCGCCGCACCCCCGGCGGCGGCAGCCACCGGATGGGCAAGGGCTCGCGCCCGCCCGGCCGCCGTCCGCAGCCGCCCCGCTCCGGCGAGCCGCAGGTCGACGTCCACGACCCGAACGGCGTGCGGCTGCAGAAGCTGCTCGCGCAGGCCGGCATCGCGTCCCGCCGGGCGAGCGAGGACCTCATCGCCGCCGGCCGGGTCGAGGTCGACGGGCAGATCGTCACCGAGCTCGGCGTGCGGGTCGATCCCGCGACCGCCGTCATCCACGTCGACGGCATGCGGCTGCAGCTCGACAGCACCAAGGTCTACCTCGCGCTGAACAAGCCGCGCGGCGTCGTGAGCACGATGAGCGACCCCGACGGCCGCCCGTGCATCGGCGACCTCGTGGGCGACCGCGTGGAGCGGCTGTTCCACGTCGGCCGGCTCGACGTCGACACCGAGGGCCTGCTCCTGGTGACCAACGACGGCGACTTCTCGCACCGGATGCAGCACCCGTCCTACGAGGTGCCGAAGACGTACCTGGCCGAGATCCCCGGGCCGGTGCCGCGCGACCTGGGCAAGCGGCTGCGCGAGGGCATCGAGCTCGAGGACGGCCTGGTGCAGGTCGACTCGTTCAAGATGATCGACTCCAAGCCCGGCCGGGCGCTGGTCGAGATCATCCTGCACGAGGGCCGGCACCACATCGTCCGCCGCCTGCTCAAGGAGGTCGGCCACCCGGTGATGCAGCTCGTCCGCGTCCAGGTGGGCCCGGTGCTGCTCGGCGACCTGCTGCCCGGCAAGAACCGTCCGCTGACCCGCGACGAGCTCGGCACCCTGATGGCGGCCATCGGCCTCTGAGCGTCTCGCGGGGCGGATGGCGCGTCCCGGGTGCTGGACCGGGGTCCTACCGTGGTCACCGGCAGCAGCAGCCGGGACGGCCGGCACGGGACGAGGGAGTGCAGCGGTGGCGGTGCGGGGCATCCGGGGGGCGATCCAGCTCGACGCGGACGAGCGCGAGCACCTGCTCGCCTCCACCCGCGAGCTCGTCACCGCCGTGCTCGCAGGCCAACGCGATCACCGCCGACGACCTGATCTCCATCGTCTTCACCGTCACCGCCGACCTGCGCAGCGAGTTCCCCGCGCTGGCCGCCCGCGAGCTCGGGATGGGCGACGTGCCCCTGCTGTGCACCGTGGAGATCGACGTCCCCGGCGCGATGCCGCGGGTGGTGCGGCTGATGGCCCACGCCGAGATGGACGTCCCCCGCGCCCAGGTGCAGCACGTGTACCTGCGCGGCGCCGTGGGCCTGCGCCGGGACCTGGCCCAGTGAGCCAGCGGCGAGCGACGCGGTGCGCACCGGGGGACCCGTGCGCGTGGTCGGGTCCGGGCTGCTCGGGGCCAGCGTGGGCCTGGGGCTGCGGGCCCTGGGCGTCGACGTCGTCCTCGACGACCCGTCGCCGACGGCGCGGGCGCTGGCCCGCGACCTGGGTGCCGGGCGCCTTCCCGCCGACGACGAGCCCGACCCGGTCCTGGTCGTGGTCGCGGCCCCGCCGGACGTGACCGCCGACGTCGTCGCCACCGCCCTGCGCACCTGGCCGGACGGCGGTGGTCACCGACGTCGCCAGCGTCAAGGGCCGCCCGCTGGCCTCGCTGCTGGCGTCCGGCACCGACGGCCTCGACCGCTACGTCGGGGGCCACCCGCTGGCCGGACGGGAGCGCTCCGGCGCCGTCGCCGCGCGCGGCGACCTGTTCGTCGGCCGCCCGTGGGTGCTGACCCCCTCGCAGGACGCCCGGCCCGACGCCGTGGCCGTCGTCCGCGACCTCGCCGTCGACCTCGGCGCCGCCCCCGTGGTGATGCCGGCCGCCGACCACGACGGCGCGGTCGCCCGCGTGTCGCACGTCCCGCAGGTCGCCGCCAGCCTGGTCGCCGCGCGCCTGCTCGACGCCGAGGACGGCGCCGTGGCGCTCGCCGGCCAGGGCCTGCGCGACGTCACCCGGGTCGCGGCGAGCGACCCCGAGCTGTGGGTGCAGATCCTCGGCGCGAACGCCGGACCCGTGGCCGAGGTGCTCCGGGCCCTGCGCGGCGACCTCGACTCCGTCGTGGCCGCGCTGGAGGCGCTCGCGGTCGACGCCGACGCGCCCGGCGCCCGCGCCGACCTGGCCAGGGCGCTGGACGCCGGCGTGCGCGGGCAGGCGCGGATCCCCGGCAAGCACGGTGCCGCCCCGCAGCGGTTCGCCGTCGTCACCGTGCAGGTGCCCGACCGGCCGGGCGAGCTGGCCCGGATGCTGGCGGCGATGGGCGAGGCGCGGGGTCAACCTGGAGGACCTGCGCCTCGAGCACGTCCCGGACCGGCTGGTCGGCCTCGCCGAGGTCTCGGTGGTGCCGGCCTCGCGCGAGCGGCTCGAGCAGGTGCTGCGCGACGGCGGCTGGGAGCTCGCCGGCTGAGACCGGGTCGTGCCGGTCGGACGCAGACCGACGCCGGTCAGACCTGCGACAGGACGAGCAGACCGACCGCCGTCAGCCCGGCCACCACCGCCACCAGCCCGGCGTCCCCGGCGCGGTGACGGCCCCGCCGGCGACCGGCCCACCAGGTCGTCGTCACCGCGCCGCGGCTGCAGCCGCCGGGCGAACCTCGCGGTCACCGACGCGGGCGGGGCCGACCGGGCCGGCGCGGTCCAGACGGCGAACAGCAGCGCCATCAGGGCGAGCAGCCCGGCCCAGGCCCAGCTGAGCAGCACCAGCGCCCACGGCAGCTCCTCGCCGCCGGGTCCGCTGGTGCGCACCCAGGTGAGCAGCATCGGCAGGCCGACGCCCGCGCCCGCGACCACGGCGAACGCGTTCGTCAGCCGGCGCGCGCGCTGACGCCGTGCCAGCGCGGGGGAGGGGGCCCCGGCCGGCAGGTCGCGGTCGCTGCGCCGCGGACGTGCCCAGCGACCGAGGGGACGGTCGTGGGTGAGCACGTCGCAACGCTAGGCGGGACGGTCACTCTCGGCAGAACGGACGGCTCCGTCGTCCCCCGACCGGCGCAGCGCGACCGGGTGGGACGCGGGGCGGACCACCCCCTCGGCCCATGAGGCGTTCACCCCCGTCGGGGAGCCGTCCGGGCGGACGCGTCGTCGATCCGGCACGGGCGCCGCGGAGGTCGCCGGATTCGGTCGGCGGCCCTGCTCCCCGTACCCTGGATCGTTCCCCCACGTCAGAAGGATCGAGGTACCCGTGCGTCCCGGTGACCCCGCGTCCGATGCTGCGTCCGATGCTGCGTCCCGACGTGGCCTGGTGGTGGCCGTCGACGGCCCCTCGGGTTCCGGCAAGTCGAGCGTCAGCCGCGCCGTCGCGCTGCGGCTCGGGCTGGCCTACCTCGACACCGGCGCGATGTACCGCGCCGTCACGTGGTGGTGCCGCGAGCAGGGCGTCGACCTGGCCGACACCGGTGCCGTCGCCGCCCGCGCCCGCGACATCGACCTGCGGCTGGGCACCGACCCGTCGGCCCCGACCGTGCACGTCGGGACCACCGACGTCGCCGAGGCGATCCGCGACCGGGAGATCTCCGCGGTGGTCAGCGCCGTGGCGACCAACCTCGAGGTCCGGGCCGAGCTGCAGCGCCGCCAGCGCGAGGCCATCGCCGACGCGGCCGGTGGCGACGGCATCGTCGCCGAGGGACGCGACATCACCACCGTCGTGGCGCCGGACGCCGACGTGCGGGTGCTGCTCACCGCCGACGAGGACGCCCGGCTGCGACGCCGCGCCGAGCAGGACCAGGCCGGGGACGACGACGCCGAGGCCACCCGCGACCAGGTGCTGCGCCGCGACCGCGACGACGCCACCGTCTCCCAGTTCCACACCGCCGCCGACGGGGTCGTGACCATCGACTCCTCCGAGCTGGACCTCGAGCAGACGGTGGCGGCCGTGCTGGCCGTCGTCCGCTCCCAGGTGCCGGCCGGCCAGACCACCCGAGAGGCCACCCGATGACCGAGAGGTCCGACGAGGACACGTTCCTCGACCCCACCCCGGCGCTGCGCGCCGGCCTGGACGACTACGACCTCAGCGACGAGGACCTGTCCCTCATCGAGGGCGAGGAGGGCGCGCTCGACCAGGGCGACGCCGGTCCGCTGCCGGTGCTCGCCGTGGTCGGCCGCCCGAACGTCGGCAAGTCGACCCTGGTCAACCGCATCCTCGGACGCCGCGAGGCGGTCGTGCAGGACGTGCCGGGCGTGACCCGCGACCGCGTCGCGTACCGCGCCGAGTGGGCCGGGCGCGACTTCATGCTCGTCGACACCGGAGGCTGGGAGGTCGACGTCCTCGGCCTGGACGCCGCCGTCGCGAAGCAGGCCGAGGTGGCCGTCGAGCTCGCCGACGCCGTGGTCTTCGTGGTCGACGCCACGGTGGGCGCCACCGCCACCGACGAGCGGGTCGTGACCGATGCTGCGCCGCAGCGGCAAGCCGGTGGTGCTCGCCGCCAACAAGGTCGACGACCAGAAGGGCGAGGCCGACGCGGCGACGCTGTGGAGCCTCGGCCTCGGCGAGCCGTACCCGGTGTCGGCCGTGCACGGCCGCGGGTCGGGCGACCTGCTCGACGCCGCGGTGGCCGTGCTGCCCGAGACGTCGCAGGCCGGCGGGGCGTACGCGCCGGGCGGGCCGCGGCGGGTCGCGCTGATCGGCAAGCCGAACGTCGGCAAGTCCTCGCTGCTCAACAAGATGGTCGGCTCGGACCGCGTCGTCGTCGACGCCGTCGCCGGCACGACCCGCGACCCGGTCGACGAGGTCGTCGTCCTCGCCGGGCGGCAGTGGCAGTTCGTCGACACCGCCGGCATCCGGCGCCGGGTGCACCAGACCTCGGGCGCCGACTTCTACGCCTCGCTGCGCACCCAGGGCGCGCTCGAGAAGGCCGAGGTCGCCGTCGTCCTGATCGACTCCAGCGCACCGCTCACCGAGCAGGACACCCGGATCCTGTCGATGGTGATCGAGGCCGGCCGCGCGCTCGTGATCGCCTACAACAAGTGGGACCTGATGGACGACGAGCGCCGTCGCTACCTCGAGCGCGAGATCGAGATCGACCTGGTGCAGGTGCAGTGGGCGCCGCGGGTGAACGTCTCGGCCCGCACCGGGCGGCACCTCGAGCGGCTCGTGCCCGCGATCGACCTCGCGCTGGACTCCTGGGACAGCCGGATCCCCACCGGACGGCTGAACGCGTTCTTCGGCGAGCTGGTGGCGGCGCACCCGCACCCGGTGCGCGGCGGCAAGCAGCCCCGCGTGCTGTTCGCCACCCAGCCGTCCACCCGTCCGCCGCGGTTCGTGGTGTTCGCCTCCGGGTTCATCGAGGCGGGGTACCGGCGGTTCATCGAGCGGCGCCTGCGCGAGACGTTCGGCTTCGAGGGGTCGCCGATCGAGATCAGCGTGCGCGTGCGGGAGAAGCGACGCCGCTGAACCGGTGGAGGCGACGGTCGAGCGGAAGGCCGTCGTGGGCGCCGTCAGGCGTCCGGTAGGCTCTCCAGGCCCGCCGGGAGACCGGTGGGCGATCGGGCTGTAGCGCAGCTTGGTAGCGCACCTGACTGGGGGTCAGGGGGTCGCAGGTTCAAATCCTGTCAGCCCGACCAGACCGGCCGGATCCGCACAGCGGGTCCGGCCGTCGTGGTTCTCGGACCGGGGTGGTCCGCCCGAGGCGGTCGCACGTTCACATCCTGTCAGCCCGACCAGACCGGCCGGATCCGCACAGCGGTCCGGCCGTCGTGGTTCCGACGCGGACGGTGTCAGCCGGCGGCCGCCACCCGGCCCAGCGGGAGCGCGAACACCGCCCAGACCTCCTTGCCGGCGTGGTCGACGTCGACGCCCCACTCGTGGCTCAACCGGTCGACGATCCGCAGGCCCCGGCCGTTCGGCCCGCGGTTCGGGCCGGTGGTGGGCAGCGCCACGGCGACGGGCAGGTCGTCGCGCACCTCGAGCCGCAGCGACTCGTCGTCGCGGCTGATCGTCACGCTGAACGGCGTGGCAGCGTGCAGGACGGCGTTGGTGGCGAGCTCGGAGACGACCAGGCGCAGCACCAGCGCGGCGTCCGGGAGTCCGCCGGAGTGCAGCTGGTCGACCACGAAGGTGCGGGCGTCGGCGATGTGACGCACGTCGTTCGGCCAGCTGCGCCGGTACGTCCACGACATGGTGCTGGGCACCGGTAGACCTCGCTCCGCTGGAGGGCGACCGCTCTCATGGCGAGGTCTGGGCGATGGGCGACGGTCCGACCGGTTCATCCTCCCTCCGGAGACCGTGCGGCGCAATGCCACGCGCCGACGGCCAGGAGTAGCGTGGACAGGACGGTCCTCGCTCGCGCTGGCCGACTGGAGCGCGGCGGGTCGTTCGGTGCGCAGATGACGATGGACGGCTGGCTGGGCGCGGACCATCGCTTCGGTGGGGCGGGCGACCGCCTCGAGGAGGTGTGCCGGACGTGCGTGCTGGAGGCGGGGGTAGACGGCGCGGGTCTGACGGTGGCGTCGCCGACGGCACCCCGGAGACCGTGTTCGCCACCGACACCGTCGCCGCGCAGGTCGAGGACCTGCAGTTCACCCTGGGCGAGGGGCCGTGCATCGAGGCGGTCCGCACCGGGAAGGCCGTGCTGGCACCCCACCTCGGCGTGACCGACCTGCTGCGCTGGCCCGCGTTCGGGCGGGAGGCGGCGGCGATCGGGGTGGCGGCCGTGTTCGCCCTCCCGATGCGCCTCGGAGCGGACTCCGTCGGCGCCTTGGGCCTGCACCGGCTCACGCCAGGACCCCTCGACAGGCACCAGCTGGCGTGCGCGGTACGCGCCAGCGACGCGGCGGCCACCCTGGTGGCCGACGGCACGGTCGACGGCCTCCACGGCGTCGTGCCGCTGACGACCTACCGGATGGTCGTGCACCAGGCGGCGGGGATGGCGATGGTGCAGCTGGGGACCAGCCTCCCCGAGGCGCTGGTCCGGCTGCGGGCCACCGCGTTCGCCGAGGGCATCTCGATCAACGACCTCGCCACCGATCTGGTCAGCCGACGTCGTCGGCTGGCACGGGAGGAAGCATGAGCACACCGACCGGCCCGGACCGGGCCACCACCGCCCCCGACCCCGACGACGCCCGCAAGTACGTGCGGCTCGCCCAGCGGTTCGTGTCCCTGGCCGACACGCTCGTCGACGACTACGACGTCGTCGACCTCCTCGAGCACCTCGTGGAGTCCTGCGTGGACCTGCTCGGTGTCAGCCAGGTCGGCCTGATGCTGCTGGCGCCGGACGGGTCGCTGAACCTGGTGGCGTCCTCGAGCGAGGCGACCCGCCTGCTGGAGCTGCTGCAGATCCAGGGCGAGCAGGGCCCGTGCGTCGAGTGCGTGCGCACCGGCGTCCCGGTCGGGGTGGAGGACGTCCGCACCACGGCCGGGCGGTGGCCCCGCTTCGCCGCGGCCGCCGACGCCGCCGGCTTCCGCTCGGTGCACGCCCTGCCGATGCGGCTGCGGGACGAGACGATCGGCGGGATCAACCTGTTCGGTGCGGCCGACCGAGCGCCGCTCGGTCTCGGCGACCAGCGGATCGCCCAGGCACTGGCCGACGTCGCGACCATCGGCATCCTGCAGCAGCGCTCGGTGCACCGCGCCTCGCACCTGGCCGAGCAGCTGCAGGCGGCGCTCAGCACGCGGATCGTCGTCGAGCAGGCCAAGGGCGTGCTCGCCGAGCGCGGCGAGCTCGACATGGACACGGCCTTCGCCCGGCTGCGGGCCTACTGCCGCGACCACCGGCTCAAGCTCGGCGTCGTGTCGGCCGCCCTGGTGTCGCGCGAACTCTCGTCGGAAGAGGTGCTGGGGGTCCGATGAGTTCCGCGGGCTCCGGTGGTCTGATGGGTGACACCAGCAGCACCGGACCCGGAGGCCCGCCATGACCGACACCACCACGACCGACGACGACGCCCGGCTCCGCAGACCAGCCGAGCCGCAGACGTTCGAGCTCGAGGTGCCCGGCGCCGTCCTGCGCTACGACGTGCGCGAGGGCGGCAGCGCCGACGAGCCGCCGCTGCTCATGATCGGCTCGCCGATGGGCGCCGCCGGCTTCACCACCCTCGCCTCGCACTTCCCGGACCGGACGGTGGTCACGTACGACCCCCGCGGGGTGGAGCGCAGCGAGCGGAGCGACCCGAGCCCCACCTCGACCCCCCGAGCAGCACGCCGACGACGTGCACCGCGTGATCGAGGCGGTCGGCCGCGGTCCGGTCGACCTGGTGGCCAGCAGCGGGGGAGCGGTCAACGCCCTCGAGCTGGTGGCGCAGCACCCTGACGACGTCCGCACCCTGGTGGCGCACGAGCCCCCGCTGGCGGCGCTGGTCGAGGACCGCGAGGCCGCCCTGGCCGCGTGCCAGGACATCCACGACACCTACCTGCGCGACGGCATGGGAACGGCGATGGCCAAGTTCATCGCGATCGTCTCCCACCGCGGCCCGGTGCCGGCGGACTTCGCCGAGCAGCCGGTGGACCCGTCGGTGTTCGGGCTGCCCACCGAGGACGACGGCACACCGCGACGACGCGCTGCTGGGCCAGAACCTGCTGTCCTGCACGAGCCACGAGCCCGACCTCGACGCCGTCGGGGCCGCGTCCACGCGGGTCGTGGTCGCCGTCGGCGAGGAGTCGGCAGGGCCAGCTCGCCCGTCGCGGCGGCGAGGCGGTGGCGGCGCGGCTCGGCATCCCGGTCGACGGTCTTCCCCGGCGACCACGCCGGCTTCCTCGGCGGCGAGTACGGCCAGACCGGTGCTCCGGACGCGTTCGCCGCCCGTCTGCGCGAGGTGCTCGGCGGCTGAAACCGGACCGTCGGGCACCCGGGTCCGTCTACGGTGGGCCCCATGGCCCGGCTGGCGCTCGTCTGCGGGATGCCGGGCGCGGGCAAGACCGCCCTGGCCCGCGACCTCGCGCAGCGCTACGGCGCGGTGCGGATGTGCCCGGACGAGTGGCTCCTCGCGCTCGGCGCCGACGTGCACGACGAGCCGCTGCGCGCGCGGCTGGAGGCGCTGCTGTGGGAGCAGGCGCTCGACGTCCTGCGCGCGGGTGCTCCCGTCGTCGTCGAGTTCGGCTCGTGGTCGCGGTGGGACCGGGAGAAGCACCGGGTGGCGGCGCACCAGGTGGGCGCCACCGTCGAGCTGCACGTGCTCGACGTCCCGCTCGAGGTGCGCTGGGGCCGCGTCGAGCGACGCAACCGGCACGGCGACCAGGTGCAGGTCACCCACGAGCAGCTGGAGTCGTGGGAGCGGTTCTGGCAGCCGCCGACACCGGGCGAGCTCGCCCTCTACGACCCTCCGCTGGTCGTCGACGGCCCCGAGACCCGCTGAGGATCAGGCTTTCTCGTCCTCCGCCGTCGGCGCGGCGTCCTCGTGGGCGATGTGCCGCAGCTCGCGCCAGATGAGCACCACGAACACGGCGGAGCCGACGAAGGCGAACCAGAACGGCGCGGCGACGCCGTAGTGCTGGGCGAGCAGCCCGCCGATCCCCGACCCCACCACGAGGCCGCCCATCACGCCGACGAGGTTGACGCTGCCCACCCGGCCCTGCAGGTGGGTGGGGACCGCACGCTGCCGGATGGTCACCGACGTCGCGCCCCACACGAACGCGTGCGCGCCGAACACGAAGAAGATCGTCAGCGCCACCCACGGAACGGTGGTGAGCGCGAGGGCGAGGTGGGTGAAGGTCTCGATCACCAGCCCGATCCGCATCAGGCCCGCCAGGCTGACGTGCCGGGTCATCCAGCCGTACCCGAGGATCCCGACCAGCCCTCCGAGCGCGCCGACCGTGGTGATGAGCCCGAACCCGACCGGTCCCATGCCGAGCCGCACCGTGGCGTACAGCACGAGCACCGACCAGGCCGCGCCGAACGTGACGTTGAAGATGAGGATCGTCAGCACGAGGGTGCGCACGGCGGCGTGGTGCAGGACCCAGCGCACGCCCTCGACGACGTCCTCGCGCATCCGCCGCGGAGGGTCGTCGACCGTGACGCCGTGGGAGGGCAGCGCCACCCGCGAGATGAGGACGACGCCGAGCGCGACGAGCGCCGCCGTCCCGGCGAACGGGAGGGGTTGGGCCGCGGCGAACAGGAACGCCCCGATCGGCGGGCCGGCGAGCTGGTTGACCGTGACGAAGCCGGCCTGGAGCCGCGAGTTCGCGAGCGCGAGGTCGTCGCGGTGCACGAGCATCGGCAGCATCGTCGACGAGGCGTTGTCGGCGAACGTCTCCGCGGTGCCCAGGACGAACAGCGCGCCCAGGACGAGCGCGATCGGGGCCAGGTCGGTGGCCACCGCGACCGTCAGCAGGACGAGGACGGCGACCCGGACCTGGTCGACGACGACCACCAGCCGCCGCCGGTCGAGCCGGTCGGTGAGCACGCCCGCCCACAGGCCGAACAGCAGCGGCGGCAGCCACGCCACGGTCGCAGCGAGGGCGACCAGGAAGGGCTCGTCGGTGCGCGAGGCCACCAGGAGCGGCCCGGCCGCCAGGGTGACGCCGTCGCCGAGGTTGGTCGACCACGACGACCCGAGCAGCCAGCGGAAGCCGGTGCCGAGCCGTGCGGGCACGACCTTCTCGACCAGTGACGTCACGATCGCCGGAGCCTACGTGCCCCGGACGCCCGGCGGCCACGCCGATCCCGCGTGCCAGGGTGGAGGCGTGAGCCGCACCCTCGTCACCGGGATGTCGGCGACCGGGAAGTCGAGCACCGTGCTCGCCCTCCGGGGGCGCGGTCACCGCGCGGTCGACCTCGACCAGCCGGACTGGTCCCACCACGTCGTCGACGCCGACGGCGAGCAGGACTGGTGCTGGCGGCTCGACGCCGTCCGCGCCCTGCTCGAGGGCGACGACCTCCCGCTCGTCGTCTCGGGCACGTCGTCCGGGCAGGGGACGCTGTACCCGCTCCTCGACCACGTCGTGCTGCTCACGGTGCCCACCGAGGTCGCGGTGGCACGGCTCGCCACCCGCACCACCAACGACTACGGCAAGCACCCGGACGAGCTGGAGCGCGAGCTCGCGCTCCGGCGAGAGGTGGAGCCGTTGCTGCGATCAGGCGCGTGCCTCGTGCTCGACACCTCGGTCCTGGACCTCGACGCCGTCGCCGCTGCGGTGCTCGCCCACGCGGACGGTCCCGCGTGCCCCTCGGCGGGTGCGCGCCGCCCGTAGGCTGGCGACGTGGACGACCTGGTGTTCCTCGGGGTGCTGCTGCTCGGGCTGGCGGTCGTGGTCGTCGGCCTGCTGCGGCTCGCGTCCTGGTCGCGCCGGCGGGGCGTGGGCCACGCGCTGATGGGACCGTTCGACGAGATCTGGCACCCGTCCGGCGGTCACACCCACCTCGAGGCGCAGGAGCAGCACGAGCGCGTCACGCCCGTGCCGTCGCCGGGGGACCGGCCCGACGCCGGGGCCGGACGGTGAGCGGCGACGTCGTCGTCCCGCTGCGCTGGGTCGACGTCGACGCCATCGGGCACGTCTACCACGCGACCTACCTGACCCTGCTCGACGAGGCGCGCTCGCGGTTCCTCGCCGACGCCGGTGTCCGGTCGCCGTCGGACCACGTCGTGGCGCGGGTCGAGGTCGACTACCTGGCGCCGATCGGGCCGGGCCACGGCGAGGTGCGGGTGCGGCACGAGGTCGAGCGGATCGGCACCACGAGCATCGTGCTGCGGTCGGTGCTGCGGACGCCCGACGAGGTGGAGCGGGCGCGTGCCCGCGTCGTGATCGTGCTGTGGGACGTCGCCGGATCGCGGTCGCGGCCGCTGGAGCACGAGGAGAAGGTGGCGCTCGCGCGGGCCGGCGCCGGCGGCGGGACGATCGGCACGTGAGCGGGCGCCGGCGACCGGGCCGGCGTCAGGCCCGCGCCGCCGCGACCTCCCGGGGCACCAGGGTGCCGGGGTTCATCACCCCCGTGGGGTCGAGCTCGGCACGGACGGCACGCAGCAGACGCGCACCGGCAGAGCCGATCTCGGCCTCCAGGTAGGGCAGGTGGTCGGTGCCGACCGCGTGGTGGTGGGTGATGGTGGCCCCCGCGGCCACGATCGCCTCGCTGGCCGCGGTCTTGGCCCGCTCCCACTGCCGCACGGCGTCGTCCTCCTCGCGCGCGACGAAGGTGAAGTACAGCGAGGCCCCGGTGGGGTAGACGTGCGAGACGTGGCACTGCACGATCGCCGTCCCGGTCCGGCCCGGAGAGCGCCTCCAGCAGAGCGGTCCTGACGTCGCGGTGCAGGTCGGCGAGGTGCGCCCACGAGGTCGCCGTCTCGAGGGTGTCGACCAGCACCCCGTGGGACATCAGCTCGTCGCGCAGGTACGGGGCGGCGAACCGGCTGTGCTCCCAGGACGTGGCGATGGCGTCCGGGAGGCGGTGGGCGCCGCGGGACCGCAGCAGCCGCAGGCACTCCCGCCGGCGGCGCCGGACGGTCCGGGTTCGCGGTGCCCTCCCAGACCAGCATCGCCAGGCACGGCGTCGGTCGCCCCGCGCGCAGCGAGCCAGCGCCGGAGCGCACCGCCGCGGCGGCCCGCCAGCGCGAGCTGCACCCGGGTCTCCTCGGGGTCGGACAGCCGGTAGACGTCCGGGACGGCGAGCCGGTCGCCGTCCTGCACCGACGCCCGCACGGCGTCGAGCGCCTCGTCGAAGGACGAGAACGCCACGCAGGCATAGGCTTTCGCTGGTCGGCAACGGGTGCACGGCGAGCGTCGCCTCGGTGACGACGCCGAGCGCGCCCTCGCTGCCGACGACCAGGTCGAGCAGCCCGGGACCGGCCGCGGAGGCGGGTGCCCGGCCGCCCACGACGAGCGGGCCGGTCGGGGTCTCGAGCCGCGCACCGAGCACGAGGTCGTCGACCCGGCCGTAGCCGGTGGACGCCTGGCCCGCCGACCGGGTGGCGACGTAGCCGCCGATCGTGGCCTGCTGGTGGCTCTGCGGGTAGTGGCCCAGGGTGAGCCCGTGCGGGTGCAGCAGCCCCTCCGCCTCGGGACCGCGGGTCCCGGCGAGGAGCGTGGCGGTGCGCGAGACGGTGTCGACCGCCACCAACCCGCTGAGCCGTCGCAGGTCGAGGCTCACGACGGCGCGGTGCGCGCCGCGGTCCGGCGTCACGCCGCCCACCACGCTCGTGCCGCCGCCGAAGGGCACCACGGCGACGCCGGCGTCCGCGCACACGGCGAGCACCTGGGCGACCTGCGCCGTGTCGGCCGGCAGCACCACCGCGTCGGGAGCGCTCGAGGCGTCGCCGGCGCGGAGGCGGTGCAGGTCGGGATAGCTCTTGCCGCGGGCGTGCTCCACCCGGTCGAGCCGCTCGGAGGTCACGTGCGCGGAGCCCACCACCTGCTCCAGGCGGGCGCGGACGGCGCCGTCGAGCGCGCCCTCCGGCACCCGCACCGCCGCGAGGTCGACCGGCGTTCGGGGGGCGCCGGCAGCGACCCCGAGCTCGCGCCGCAGCCGCTCCCACCCGGCGGCGGGCAGGGGCCTGGCCTCGGCGGGATCGCCCCAGCCCCACCAGACGGAGCGGCGGACGGGTCTCGTCAGGGGATCGGTCACGCGTTACAGTGTGGCATCGAGTGTCACATCGCCACAACGGTGCGTGCGCCGAGCCGAGCGTGATGGACGGAGGCGGACGTGCCGGACCGGATCGACCCCACGGAGGAGCGCCTGCTCGCCGCGGTGCGCGACGAGGTGATCGCGTACGGCGTCCGGCGCGCCACCGCCACCTCGATCGCCCAGCGGGCGGGCGTCTCGCGGATGACCGTCTACCGCCGCGGCGGAGGGGTGAAGCAGCTCGTGCTCGACGCCCTCTCGCGCGAGTTCGAGACGTTCCTGGCCGCGGTGTCGTCCGACGTGCGTGCGCCGCACGCCCGCGGTCGGCTGGTGGCCGGGGTGGTGGCCGCGATCGCCGCGGCGAGCCACGCACCGCTCGTCAGCGCGCTGCGGCGGCACGACCCGGAGCTGCTGCTGCCCTACCTGGTCGACCGGCACGGCCGCACCCAGCAGGCCGTCCTGGCGTACACGGCGGCGATGGTCGAGGCGGGGGTGGCCGACGGGTCGGTGCGTCCGGTCGACGTCCGCACGGCGTCGTACGTGCTGCTGCACGCGCTGCAGGACTTCGTGATCTCGGCCGAGATCCTCGCCGCCACCAAGGACCTGGTCGACCTCGACGGCGAGGTGGCACACCTCGTCGACGCCTACCTCGCCCCGAAGGGGGAGGTGCCGTGACGCTGCTGCCCGGTCCGCAGGCGTCGTACCTGACCCCCGCGCGGCGCGAGGAGTCGCTGCGACGGCTGGCCGAGGAGCGGTACGACCTGGTGGTGGTCGGCGGCGGCGTCACGGGGGCGGGCGTGGCGCTCGACGCCGTGAGCCGCGGCCTGCGCACCGCGCTGGTCGAGCGGGTCGACCTGGCCAGCGGGACCAGCCGCTGGTCGTCCAAGCTCGTGCACGGCGGGGTGCGGTACCTCGCGTCGGGCCAGGTGGGCGTCGCGTGGGAGTCGGCGCGCGAGCGGCACGCGCTGATCACCACCGTCGCGCCGCACCTGGTGCAGCCGGTCGCGTTCCTGGTCCCGCTCGACGGCGCCACCGGGCCGGCCATGGGCCGGGTCTGCGAGGCGGGCGCGCGGGCGGCCGACCTGATGCGGCGCGCGGCCCGCACGCCCACCCACCTGCTGCCGGCGCCGACGCGGATCAGCGCCCAGGACGCGCTGGTGCACGCGCCCTGCCTCGAGCCCGACGGGCCTGCGCGGCGGGCTGCTGTCGTGGGACGGCCGGCTCGAGGACGACGCGCGGCTCGTCGTCGCCCTGGCGCGCACGGCCGCCGCGCTCGGCGCCGACGTCGTGACCCGGGTGGCGGCGTGCGACCTCGGGCCGGACCGGCTGACCCTCACCGACACCGTCACCGGCGCGTCGTGCGAGGCCCGCGGCACCGTCGTCAACGCGACGGGCGTCTGGGCCGGCGAGCACGAGCCGTCGCTGCGGATGGTGCCGAGCCGCGGCTCGCACCTGGTGCTGCGGGCCGGGGCGCTGGGCTGGCCCCGCGCGGTGCTCACCGTCCCCGTCCCGGGCCACCTGGGCCGGTTCGTGTTCGCGGTGCCGCAGCCGGACGGCCTGGTGCTGCTCGGTCTCACCGACGAGCCCGCCGGCGGCGACGACCCGACCGCCCCGCAGGTCCCGTCACGACGACGAGACCTTCCTGCTCGACACCGTCAACCGCGCGCTGGCCACCCGGCTCGGGCCCGACGACGTGGTGGGCCGGTTCGCCGGCCTGCGGCCGCTGGTCCAGGGCCGGCCCGCGCACGGCGGCGGCCGGGCACCGGCACGGGCACGGGCACCGGCACCGCGGACCTCTCCCGGCGGCACCTGCTGCTCGACCTGCCGGGCCGCCCGATCACCATCACCGGCGGCAAGCTCACCACCTACCGCCGGATGGCCGAGGACGCCGTCGACGCCGCCTGCCGTCGGCTCGGCCGCGCCGGGCGGAGCGGCACCCGCACGCTGCCCCTGGTCGGTGCCGCGCCCCGCGCGGTGCTCGCCCGGGTGGCCGCACCGGCGCGGTTGGTGCGCCGCTACGGCACCGAGGCCCTGGTGGTGCACGAGCTGGCCCAGCGCGATCCGCGCTGGGCGGCTCCCGTGGCTCCCGGGTGCGCCACCACCGGCGCCGAGCTGCTGTTCGGCGCCCTCGCCGAGGGGGCGGCGACGGTGGAGGACCTGCTCGAGCGGCGCACGCGGGTCTCGCTCGTCGACGCCGACCCCGCCGCCGCGCGACCGGTGGCCGAGGACGCACTGGCGGTCGCGGCGGCCCGGGACGGGCGACCGCGGGTGGTGGCCGCCGCGTCCTGAACCGGCTGCGACCCGCCCGCGCGAGGTGGTCGGGACCGTCGGCGTCCGCCTTTACCATGGTGGACGTCGACAGGGGAGGGGACCCACCAGATGCACGACCGCCGGACGCCCGCGCGCGTCCTCGTGGTGCTCGCCGCGGCCGCCGGGCTGGTGGCCTGCGGCGCCGACCCGGAGCCCGTCGGCGACGGCGCCACCCCCGTGGTGCAGGAGAGCGCGGTGGCCAGCCCCGCCGCCACCACCCCGCCCCCGCCCGAGGAACCGCCCGCGCCGGTGCTCGAGCCCGGCCCGCTGCCCGATCGCGGCGAGCTGCCCACGGTGCCGAGCGCCGAGCGCCGGTTCGACAAGGTCGACGAGCTGTCCGGCGACCTGACGCCGAAGTCCGTGGTGGCCTCCGGCACCGGGCTCGTGGTCGCGCAGAACATGATCTACACGCACACCGTCTCGGCCTTCAACAGCAACGGGCTGCTGCTCGAGACCGTCGACGACTCCATCGTCCCGGCCGACTTCGGCTACGACGAGTGGGACGAGGAGGTCGAGGGCGGACCGGTCGAGGCCGCCTTCAGCAAGGACGGCTCGCAGCTGTGGGTCTCGAACTACTCGATGTACGGCCCGGGCTTCGGCAACCCCGGCGACGACGACTGCACGCCGCAGACGAACGTCGACACCAGCTTCCTGTACCGCATCGACACCACCAGCCTCGAGATCGCCGAGGCGGTCGAGGTCGGGGCGGTGCCGAAGTACCTCGAGGTCACCCCCGACGGCGGCTACGTGCTGGTCACCAACTGGTGCACCTGGGACCTCTCGGTCGTCGCCACGAACGGTGGCGCGGCGACGGAGATCGCCCGGGTGCCGATCGGTCGCTACCCGCGCGGCATCGCGATCTCGCCGGACTCCACCACCGCCTACGTCGCCGTCATGGGCGGCAGCGAGATCGCGGTGGTCGACATCGCCGCCGCGGCGGCGGGGGAGGGCGAGGACTCCCTCACCTGGTTCGAGGACGTCGGCCGCGGCCCGCGCCACCTCAACCTGACCCCGGACGGCAGCACCCTGTTCGCCACCCTGAACAAGGACGGGCGGGTCGCCAAGATCGACGCCGCCACCGGTGAGGTGCTGGGCACCGTCGCCACCGGCTCGCAGCCGCGCAGCGCCGCCCTGTCGTCCGACGGCACGGCCCTGTTCGTCGTCAACTACGAGTCCGACACGGTCTCGCGGGTGCGCACCTCCGACCTCGAGGTGCTCGAGTCGGTGCCGGTCGACCACCACCCCATCGGCATCACCTACGACGCTCTGACGCAACGGATCTGGGTCGCGTCCTACGGCGGCACCATCGCCGTCTTCGACGACGACCCGCAGTGACGGACGGCGGCGTGCGCACGGCGCCGGACGGCCTCGACGGTGCTCCGGGACCCGGCCGCGACGCACGTACGCTGGGCTCCGTGGAGCAGCCGTCGGCCCAGATCTGGACCGTCCCGAACCTGATCAGCTTCGGGCGGCTGCTGCTGGTGCCCGTGTTCGCCTTCCTCATCGTCGCCGAGTACGACTACTGGGCGCTGGCGGTGCTCGCCGTCTCCGGCGTCACCGACTTCCTCGACGGCTGGCTGGCGCGCCGCTGGAACCAGGTCTCGGACCTCGGCGCCAAGCTCGACCCGGCAGCCGACCGGCTCTACATCCTGTCCACGCTGCTCGGCCTGGCGTACCGCGACTTCATCCCGTGGTGGCTGGTGGGCGCCGTGGTGGCCCGCGACGTCGTGCTGTTCGGGATGATCCCGTTCCTGAAGCGGCTCGGGCTGGAGGCGCTGCCGGTGCACTACCTGGGCAAGGCGGCCACCTTCAACCTGCTGTACGCCTTCCCGCTCATCCTGCTCGGCGAGGGCAGCAGCACCCTGGCCGACGTCGCGCGTCCGCTCGGGCTGGGCCTTCGCCTGGTGGGGCATCGCCCTCTACTGGTGGGCCGGCGTCCTGTACTTCGTCCAGCTCCGCCGGTTGCTGCGCGGGCAGCCCCGCGCCGTGCAGGTGACGCCGTGAGCACCCGCGCCCGGTGGTGGCGCGGCGCGCGGCCGACGCCTCCATGACGCTGCTCAAGGAGGTGATGGAGCGCCCGCTCGACCCCGGCTACGCGGCCGCCGCCGCCGCCCGCGCGGCCGAGGGCGCCGACCCGGTCCGCCGGCGCCGCCGGGTGCCCGTCACGGTGACGCTGTCGGTGCTCGCCGGGCTGGTGCTGGTCACCGGCGTCGTGCAGCTGCGCGCGCCGCGGGCCGTCGACACCGCCGAGCAGCTGCGCGAGCAGATCACCGCCCGCACCGCGGAGGTGAAGACCCGCGAGGACTCCATCGTCGCCACCGACGCCGAGATCGCCGCCGCCCGCGACGCCGCGCTGGCCGGCACCGACACCGCGCTGCTGGAGCAGGTGCAGGCCCTCGGGGTGCTCGCCGGCACGACGGCCGTCACGGGCCCCGGCGCGGTGTACACCCTCGACGACTCCCTGGACTCCCAGGACCCCGTGCCGGGCGACCCGCGCAGCGCCGAGGAGATCGCGCAGGGCAAGGTCTTCGACGTCGACCTGCAGCAGGTGGTCAACGGGCTGTGGGCCGCGGGCGCCGAGGCGGTGTCGGTCAACGGCCACCGGCTGACCTCGACCTCGGCGATCCGGGCCGCGGGCGACGCGATCCTGGTCGACCTGCGCCCGCTCGCCCGGCCCTACGTCGTCGAGGCGGTCGGCGACCCCGCGCGGATGCAGACCGCCTTCGCCCGGTCGGAGGCCGGTCGCTACCTTTCGTCCCTGGAGCAGAACCACGGGATCCAGGTGGCCGTGTCCGGCGCCGAGGAGCTCCGGCTCGAGCCGGCCGGCCGCCTCGGTCTGCGGTACGCCGAGCCGGTCCCGGTCGCGGGGACGTCCTCCGCCGGACCGTCACCGACCCAGGAGGGGACCCCATGATCGCCGCGCTCGGCCTCGTCGTCGGCATCGTCGTCGGGCTGGTGCTGCGCCCGACCGTGCCGCCGGAGCTGCAGCCGTACCTGCCGATCGCGGTCGTCGCGGCGCTCGACGCCGTGTTCGGCGGTCTGCGCGCGGTGCTCGACGGCATCTTCGACGACCGGGTCTTCGTCGTGTCGTTCCTGTCCAACGTCGTCGTGGCGGCGCTCGTGGTCTACCTCGGCGACCAGCTCGGCGTCGGCGCCCAGCTGTCCACCGGCGTCGTCGTCGTGCTCGGGATCCGGATCTTCTCCAACGCCGCCGCCATCCGCCGGCACGTGTTCAAGGCCTGAGCGTGACCACCCACGGCACCGACGAGCACCGACGACATCGACGCGGCGGCCGGCGGCGCCCGGCACGAGGCACGCGCGCACGCAGGCCGAGACACCGGACGCCGGACGCGGACGGCTGCTGCGGGCGCTGGTGCCCCGCGGCACCCGCGGCGAGCTGCTGGCCGGTCTGCTCTGCGCCGTGCTCGGCTTCGCCCTCGTCGTGCAGGTGCGCCAGACCCAGGACGCCGACCTCGGGTCGCTGCGCGAGTCCGACCTGGTCCGCATCCTCGACGACCTCGGCGAGCGCAACGACCGGCTCGAGTCCGAGCAGGCCGACCTCGAGCGCACCCGCGAGCAGCTGCAGTCCGACGGCTCGGCCCGCCAGGCCGCCCAGGAGGCCGCGCAGCGCCAGGTCGACGCGCTCGGCATCCTGGCCGGCACCGCCGCCGCGCAGGGTCCGGGCGTGCGGATCACGATCACCGACCCTGACGCGCGTGATCGACGCCGCGACCCTGCTGGGCGCGATCCAGGAGCTGCGCGACTCCGGCGCGGAGGCGATGCAGGTCGACGACGTCCGGGTGGTGGCGTCCACCTCCTTCACCGACACCGACGACGGCGTCGCGGTCGACGGCACCCTGCTCGAGGCGCCGTACGAGCTGCTCGTCATCGGCGACCCGTCCACGATCGAGACCGCCGTGCGCATCCCCGGCGGCGTCGTCGACGACGTCACGTCCGACGGCGCCCGGATCTCGGTCGACACCGAGGACGAGGTGCTCGTCGACGCGTTGCGGGTGCCCGAAACGCCTCAGTACGCTCGGCCAGCCGAGCCCACCGCCACCCCGTGACCCGCCGCGACCCGCACCCACGGCGGCCCCGCGCCGAACCCCGGAAGGGACCTGATGGCCGAGTTCGAGTACCCGTCGCAGCTCAAGTACACCCCCGAGCACGAGTGGGTGGCGCCGCGGGCGACGACCCGGCCGTGGTCCGGGTCGGCATCACCTCCTTCGCCCAGGACGCGCTGGGCGACATCGTCTTCGTCCAGCTGCCCGAGGCCGGGGAGGCCGTCGAGGCCGGGCAGTCGTGCGGCGAGGTCGAGTCGACCAAGAGCGTCAGCGAGGTCTACGCGCCGCTGGCCGGCACCGTCACCGCCCGCAACGAGGCGCTCGACGGCAGCCCCGAGCTGGTGAACACCGACCCGTACGGCGAGGGCTGGATGCTCGAGATCCGGCTGTCGGACCCGTCCGCGGTCGAGGGCCTGCTCGACGCCCAGGGGTACGCCGACCAGGTCGGCTGAGCAGCCGCACCGCCTCTCCGTCGGCGAACCCGTGGTCTCAGGCTGACGTCGAGGGTTAGGGTGGGGCGCTCGGGGACGATCGGGACGATCGGCAGCCCGACCCGCTCGTCGGAGGAGGCGCAGGTCATGACCCAGCAGGACGGCGACAAGCCGCAGCAGGAGCACCGGAACCCGGACTCCACGATGACGCTGTCGGCGGTGGGCGCCGAGGTGGAGCCCGACGGCGGAGGGCCTGTCGCAGGACGAGCGCGCCGCGATCGGGGCGCTGCCGGACGCCTCGGCCCTGCTGATCGTCCAGCGCGGCCCCAACTCCGGCTCCCGCTTCCTGCTCGACGCCGACCGGGTCACCGCCGGTCGCCACACCGACAGCGAGATCTTCCTCGACGACGTCACCGTCTCGCGGCGGCACGCGGAGTTCCTGCGCGACGGCCAGGGCTACCGGGTGCGCGACGTCGGCAGCCTGAACGGCACCTACGTCAACCGCGAGCGGGTCGACGACGCCGTGCTCACCGCGGGCGACGAGGTCCAGATCGGCAAGTTCCGGATGGTCTTCCACCCGCACGTCGACCCGCCCGCCGGCGAGGGGGCAGGCGACCAGAGCGGTCCCGCCCGGTGAGCGGTGCCGCTCAGCGGTCATCGCGTGCCCGGGCCGGCCGGCTCCTGTCCATCGGGGAGGTGCTGGAGGAGCTCCAGCCCGACTTCGCCGACCTGACCCACTCCAAGCTGCGGTTCCTCGAGGACCGCGGCCTGGTCGAGCCGCAGCGCACCGCGGCGGGCTACCGCAAGTTCAGCACCGCCGACGTCGCCCGGCTGCGGCTCGTGCTGGAGCTCCAGCGCGACCACTACTGGCCGCTGAAGAAGATCGGCGAGTACCTCGACCAGGTCGACCGCGGCGTCGCCCCGCCCCTGCCCGGGCCGGTCGCCCGCCCGGCGCGGCTCCTGGTCGACGACCGCTCCGCCGTCGGACGGCCCGGACGCCGACGGCTTCACCCCGGGACCGCGGGCCCGGCTGCGCCGCGAGGAGCTGCTGCAGGCCGCCGGCGTCGACGCCGCCCTGCTGGAGAGCCTGGAGACCTACGGCCTGGTGAGCGTCGGCGACTCCGGCTACTTCGACGCCGACGACCTCGAGATCGCCCGGATAGCCGCCGACCTGTCCACCTTCGGCATCGAGGCCCGGCACCTGCGCGCCTTCCGCACCGCCGCCGAGCGCGAGGTCGGCCTCGTCGAGCAGATCACCACCCCTCTGCGCCACCACCGCGGCGCCGGCTCCCCGGCCCGCGCCGAGGAGGTCGCCCGCGAGATCTCCGCCCTCTGCGTCCGCCTCCACACCACCTTGGTGAGAGCAGCCCTCGACAAGATGTGAGCGCGAGCCGCGACGATGCGCGCGTCGAGGTCGCGACGAACGAGCGAGGGAGCGCCAGCGATCCGAGTCGAGGAGAAGCGGCCTCGACCTCAGCGCGCTGAGGAGGGGCTCCGATCAGGCAGAGCGTAGGGTTGGGTCGTGCGCGAGCTCGAGGTGGTCGGAGTCCGGGTCGAGATGCCGTCGAAGACCCCGATCGTGCTGCTGCGCGAGCGCGACGGCGAGCGGTACCTGCCGGTGTGGATCGGGTCGGCCGAGGCCAGCGCGATCGCCCTGGCCCAGCAGGGGGTCGTCCCGCCGAGGCCGCTCACCCACGACCTGCTCGGGTCGGTGATCACCGCCCTGGGGCACACCCTGGAGCAGGTCCGGATCGTCGAGGTGCGGGACAACGTCTACTACGCCGAGCTGGCCCTGTCGGGCGGCATCAGCATCAGCTCGCGCACGTCGGACGCGATCGCGCTGGCGCTGCGGGTCGGCTGCCCGATCATGGGTGCCGAGGACGTCCTGGCGGCGGGGAGCGTGCCCGTCCCGGACGAGGACGAGGACGAGGTCGAGCGGTTCCGGGAGTTCCTGGACCAGGTCAGCGCCGAGGACTTCGACGCGGGCGAGGGGCCCGGCGACGCGCCCGGCGGGCTCGGGACGCCACCGGATCCCGAGGACAGACCCTCTACCTGAGGTCAAGAGTTGGTCACGACGGGCGACACGCGGCGTGGCGCCTGCCGGTGTCGTTGACCGGACCCCCGGCCACCCGTACCGTCACTGGTGAACGTCCCCCGTGTAGTTCCAGCGCTGTCACGCGCTGGGTGCACGTTCCCCGGGGACCACCGACCGGAGGTAGCCCGTGAGCCCGCAGGATGCGACCGACGCCAGGCGTCCGGTGCCCGCGAACGCGCAGGGACTGCTCTTCACCGAGGACCTGCCCGTCCTCGACGAGGACATGGGCTACCGCGGTCCCACCGCGTGCAAGGCCGCCGGCATCACCTACCGCCAGCTCGACTACTGGGCCCGCACCGGCCTGGTCGAGCCCGGTGTGCGCACGGCGTCCGGCTCCGGGTCCCAGCGCCTCTACAGCTTCCGCGACATCCTCGTGCTCAAGGTGGTCAAGCGGCTGCTCGACACCGGCGTCTCGCTGCAGCAGATCCGCACCGCGGTCACCGCGCTGCGCGAGCGCGGCGTCGAGGACCTCGCGCAGATCACGCTGATGAGCGACGGCGCCAGCGTCTACGAGTGCACCTCCGCCGACGAGGTCATCGACCTCGTCCAGGGCGGCCAGGGCGTGTTCGGCATCGCCGTGGGCCGGGTCTGGCGCGAGGTCGAGGGCACCCTCGCGGCGCTGCCGAGCGAGCGGGCCGACGGCACCGAGTCGTCCGCCGACGACGAGCTCGCGAAGCGCCGCGCCGCCCGCGCCACGGGCTGACCGACCGGACGGCTCCGCTGACGGGCGTCACCCGCGTGCTGGGGTAGGCTCGGCACGCCGTTCGACACCGTGCGGGAGAGTCCCCGCGACCCACCTGTGGTGGGTCCGTCGGGGCGCCGAAGGGGCAAACTCCCCGGAACCTCTCAGGCGCCAGGACCGCACGGGACAGGCAGCTCTGGAGCCGAGCACCGGTGACAGAGGGGGAGGCCAGCACGTCCCGCCCGGTCGGCGGGGCCGACGCAGGGAGCCTCCTTCGTGACCTCCGACGAGACGTCCCGCCACGTCGAGCACGCCCACCTCGCCGACGACTTCGCCGCCCGCCACATCGGTCCGGGCGAGGGCGAGGTCGAGCACATGCTGCGCCGGCTCGGCCACGACTCCCTGGACGCGCTCACCGAGGCCGCCGTCCCGCGCGCGATCGCGTGGACCGAGCGGCTCGACCTGCCCGAGGCCGTCAGCGAGCCCGAGGTGCTGGCCCAGCTGCGCACGATCGCCGCGGCCAACACGGTGCGCCGCTCGATGATCGGGCTGGGGTACCACGGCACGCACACGCCCGGCGTGATCACGCCGCAACGTGCTGGAGAACCCGTCCTGGTACACGGCGTACACGCCGTACCAGCCGGAGATCAGCCAGGGCCGGCTGGAGGCGCTGCTGAACTTCCAGACCGCCGTGTCGGACCTCACCGGCATGACCACCGCCGAACGCCTCGATGCTCGACGAGGCCACCGCGGCGGCCGAGGCCGCCACGCTGATGCGCCGGGCCGCGCGCAAGCCGTCCGACGACGCCGTCCTGGTCGTCGACACCGAGGTGCTGCCGCAGACCCTCGCCGTCGTCCGCACCCGGATGGACGCCCTGGGCCTCGGCGTCGTCGTGCACGACACCTCGGCGGGGCTGCCGGACGTCGAGACGTTCGGGGTGCTGCTGCAGTACCCCGGCGCGAGCGGCGTCGTGCGCGACCTGTCGCCCGTCGCCGAGGAGGCGCACGCCCGCGACGCCCTGGTGACGGTGGCCGCCGACCTGCTGGCGCTGACGCTGCTGCGCTGCGCCGGGCGAGATGGGCGCGGACGTCGCCGTCGGCACCTCGCAGCGGTTCGGCGTGCCGATGGGCTTCGGCGGGCCGCACGCCGGGTACATGGCGGTGCGCGCGGGCCTGGAGCGGTCGCTGCCCGGGCGGCTCGTCGGGGTGTCGGTCGACGCCGTCGGCGCCCCCGCGTACCGGCTCGCCCTGCAGACCCGCGAGCAGCACATCCGCCGCGAGAAGGCGACGTCGAACATCTGCACCGCCCAGGTGCTGCTGGCCGTGATGGCGTCGATGTACGCGGTCTACCACGGGCCGGCCGGCCTGCGGGCGATCGCCGAGCGGGTGCACTCCCGGGCCCGCGCGCTGGCCGCGATGCTCGCCGACAGCGGCGTCGAGGTGGTGCACGACGCGTACTTCGACACCGTCCTGGTGCGGTCGCAGGGTCGCGCCGACGACCTGGTGCGGGCCGCGTACGAGGCGGGGTACCTGCTGCGCCGGGTCGACGCCGACCACGTGTCGCTGGCGTGCGACGAGACCACCACCGACCGCGACGTCCAGGCGGTGGTCGGCGCCCTCGACCGGTCGCCGCAACCGGTTCGTCGCCCGTCGGACGGCACCGCGATCCCGGACGACCTGCAGCGCACCTCGGAGTACCTCACCCACCCGGTGTTCTCGGCGCACCAGTCCGAGACCGCGATGCTGCGCTACCTCAAGCGGCTGGCCGACAAGGACTACGCGCTGGACCGCGGCATGATCCCGCTGGGCTCGTGCACGATGAAGCTCAACGCGCACCGCCGAGATGGAGGCGGTCACCTGGCCGGAGTTCGCCGACCTGCACCCGTTCGCGCCGCAGGCCGACACCGAGGGCTCGCGCGCGCTCGTCGCCGACCTCGAGCGGCGGCTCGTGGAGATCACCGGCTACGACGCCGTCTCGCTGCAGCCCAACGCCGGCTCGCAGGGCGAGCTCGCCGGCCTGCTCGCGATCCGCGCGTACCACCGCGCCAACGGCGACGAGGCCCGCGACGTCTGCCTGATCCCGGTGTCGGCGCACGGCACCAACGCCGCGTCGGCCGTGATGGCCGGGCTCCGGGTGGTGGCGGTCCAGACCGACGGCTTCGGCAACGTCGACACCACCGACCTCAAGGCCAAGGTCGAGCAGCACCGCGACACCCTCGCCGCGCTGATGATCACCTACCCCTCGACGCACGGGGTGTTCGAGGAGGCCGTCGCCGACATCTGCGCGCTGGTGCACGACGCCGGCGGCCAGGTCTACGTCGACGGCGCCAACCTCAACGCGCTGGTCGGCCTGGCCAAGCCCGGCAAGTTCGGCGCCGACGTCTCGCACCTCAACCTGCACAAGACGTTCTGCATCCCGCACGGCGGCGGCGGCCCCGGCGTCGGCCCGGTCGGCGTCCGCGAGCACCTCGCGCCGTTCCTGCCCTCGGTCGACACCTTCGCCACCGACGCGCCCGTCGGCCCGGTCTCGGCCGCGCCGTACGGCTCGGCCGGCATCCTGCCGATCTCCTGGGCCTACATCGCGATGATGGGCCCGGACGGCCTGCGCCGCGCCACCCAGGTCGCCGTCCTGTCGGCCAACTACGTGGCCGCCCGGCTCGGCGAGCACTACCCGGTGCTCTACACCGGCCCCGGCGGCCTGGTGGCGCACGAGTGCATCCTCGACCTGCGTCCGATCACCAAGGCCACCGGCGTCACCGTCGACGACGTCGCCAAGCGCCTGATCGACCACGGCTTCCACGCCCCGACGATGTCGTTCCCCGTCGCCGGCACCCTGATGGTCGAGCCCACCGAGTCCGAGGACCTGCGCGAGATCGACCGGTTCTGCGACGCGATGATCGCCATCAGGGCCGAGATCGACCGCGTCGCCGCCGGCGAGTGGGACGCCGCCGACTCACCCCTGCGGCACGCGCCCCACACCGCCGAGTCGCTCACCGGTGACTGGGACCACCCGTACTCCCGCGCCGAGGCCGTCTACCCCGGCGCCACCGACCCCGTCGGCAAGTACTGGCCCCCGGTGCGCCGCATCGACGGCGCCTACGGCGACCGCAACCTGGTCTGCTCGTGCCCGCCGATCAGCGAGCTCGCCGACTGAGATCTCCTGGTTCGGTTCTCGAGCCGGGTCACCTCCGGGCGTCCGGTGTCCGCGGGACTCGTTCGACTGCTTCGCTTGACGTCTTCACGAGTCCCGCGGCCCACCGGCGCACCCTCGTGCCTGGTGGCGATGCGGGTCACGGAGGGGAAGGGAGAGAGAACTGCCCCTCCTGGTCCACCACGTCGCCGGTGAACACGGCGTCGTCGTCGCGAGGGAGGGACTGCCTCCTCCTACCCACCACGTCGCAGGTCGAGGGCGGCGTTCGTGGGAGAACTCGACCGGCCGGGGCTTCGTCGACAGAGCCGGGCGGCGGGAGACGACGACGCGTGATCGGGGTTCTCGCGACGGGCAGGAGGCGGGCGGCCGGGCCCGAGGCTTGTGAAGACGTCAAGCGAAGCAGTCGAACAAGACCTGCGGACGGCCGGACGCGCCGGACGCAACCAGGACCGACGGACCCGGCCACGCGCCGGCGCCGGCGCCGAAGAACTAGGCGCCGGCGACGAAGACCGGGTCGGAGGTGGGCTGCTGCGAGCCGCCCTCGGGCTCGACGGTCACCGCCATGGCCTGGCCGGCCTGGTAGCCGGTGGTGTCGGCCCAGTAGTCGCCGTCACCGGTGGCGGTGAGGGTGACCGAGGGGATCGGGTCGCTGCCCTCGTCGATCATCCAGAGCTGGTAGGCCTTGCCGTCCGGGGGAGCGGCGACGTCGGTGCCGAGGACGACGACGCGGTCGCCGGAGACGACCAGGGTGGCGTGTCCGCCGGCGAAGTCGGCGTCCATCATCTGGCGGCGAGGGATCGGCGAGGACGTCGGTCATCGCCTGGTTCGCGGTCTGCGCCTGCGGAGAGCCGGTCGCGCAGCCCGACGGCGGTGACGCCGGCGCCGACGGCGAGGACCAGCAGGGCCACGGCCGCGACGGAGACCATGCGGGAGAACCTGCCGCCGGCACGCGGGGTGCGGCACGACGACGGGAGCGGCCTGCCGGGTGCGGCTGATCTCGGCCAGCACGGAGGCACGTAGACCGGGCGGTGGCTCGACGGCCTCGGCCTCGGCGAGCCGCGCGGCGGTCTCGGTGAACGACCGGACCTCGGCGGCGGCCTCGGGGGAGGTGCGCAGCAGCTCGCGGACGCGCGCCGCCTCGAGCTCGTCGACCGCACCCAGGGCGTAGGCGCCCGTGAGCATGTGCGTCTCCTGGTCCTCGCTCATGACCCTCCCACCCCCATCTCGTCCCGGAGTCTGATCAAACCGTCCCGCAACCTGGTCTTGATGGTCCCGAGCGGGACCCCGAGCAGGTCGGACACCTCGCGGTGGGTGTACCCGCCGTAGTACGCGAGCTGCACCGCCTCGCGCTGCAGCGTGGTGAGCACCCCGAGCGCCCGACGGACCTGTGCCACGTCCATCCGGTGCTCGACGGCTTCGGACACCTGGTCGTAGTCGCGCTCGATCGAGGCCCGACCGACCCGCAGCTCACGGTCGGTGGACGACTGCGCCGAGCGCACCCGGTCGATCGCCCGACGGTGCGCCACGGTCAGGACGTAGCCCTTCACGCTGCCCTTGGCGGCGTCGAAGCGGGTGGCCTGGCGCCAGATCTCGACCATGACCTCCTGCGCGACCTCCTCGGACTGCGCCGGATCACGCAGGACACGGCGGATCAGGCCGTAGACCGGCGGGGCGAGCTCGTCGTACAGCTCGGCGAAGGCGTCCTGGTCGCCGCGGGCGGTGCGCTGCATCAGCTCGACCAGCCGCTCGTCGATCGACGGCGCCGGCTCTGCTGCTGCCGCGTCCGGGGCGTCCGCGGTGCGCAGGGCCGAACGGCGACGGCGCTCCGGGGGGAAGGGGACCACGACCGACACTGTCGCACGTCACCTCCTCGAGCGCCTCGCGCGGCGGGGCCGCAGGACCGGGTCCCGCACCGTGCGGTGCGGATCGATGGTGATTCGGCGCCGGGGCGCGGTCGGATGGGTCGGCGTGGGTGTGCCGCGGTCAGCCGGCCAGCCGGCGGGTCTGCACGGTGGAGCCCCGCTCCCCGCGCACGACGTGCAGCTGGGAGGGGATCCGGGCCCGCAGCTCGGGCAGGTGCGAGACCAGGCCGACGGCCCGGCCGCCCTCGCGCAGCTCGTCGAGGCAGGCCATCACCATCTCCAGGGTGTCGTCGTCGAGGCTGCCGAAGCCCTCGTCGACGAACAGGGTCTCGATGGCCAGCCCGCCGGACTCGGCCTGCACGACGTCGGCCAGGCCGAGGGCGAGGGCGAGCGAGGCGAGGAAGGTCTCGCCGCCGGACAGGGTGGCGGTGGCGCGGTCCTGACCGGTCCAGTGGTCGACGACGGTGAGCCCGAGGCCCGACCGGCCGCCGCCCTTGCCGCGGGCGTCGCTGTGCCGCAGCTCGTACCGACCGGCCGACGTGGCGCGCAGCCGCACCGACGCCGCGGCGGCCACCTGCTCGAGCCGGGCCGCGAGCA
Source organism: uncultured Actinomycetota bacterium (assembly GCA_963750285.1). Taxonomy (GTDB): domain Bacteria; phylum Actinomycetota; class Actinomycetes; order Actinomycetales; family CAWJMD01; genus JBBQSN01. The sequence goes on from CAVVQA010000007.1 coordinate 138,398, forward strand.
CGTAGGCGGACAGCCGCATCCGCAGGACGTTGCTCGTGGACGTGCCGAGCGCGCAGGCGGCGAGGTCCTCGACGAGGGCGGCCTCCTCGGCCAACCCGCTGCTGACGGCGTCGTGCGCGGCGACCTCGGCCGCGAGCCCGTGCAGGGCCACCGCCGTGCTCTCCAGGACGGTGACCGTGGTGGTCAGGGACGACGCCTCGCGCTCCGCCTCGGCGGCCTCGACGCCCCGGGCGTCGTGCCGCGCGTGGGCGGCCGCCAGCGCCTCCTGCAGCGTGGCGAGGTCGGCCCCGGCCGCCTCCGGCCGCTCGAGCAAGCGCTGCTCGAGCCCGGCCACCTCGCGGTCGTGCCGCGTGATCGCGGTGGCGGCCCGATCGGCGACGTCGGGTGCCAGCAGGACGTCGTCGAGGGCGTCGAGCGAGTCCAGACCTGCTGCGGAGCAGGCCGTCTCGGCGTCCTCGCGGGCCGCCGCGGCGACGCGCCGGGCGCCGGGCAGCTCGCGCGCCAGGTCGGCCGCACGGTCGAGCAGGGCGAGCTCACCGGCGAGGCGGGCGTGCCGGGCGGCGACGTCGGGGTCGGTGCCCCGCGCCTCGCGCAGCCGCACCTCGAGGTCGTGCACCCGGGTGCGCAGCTCGGCCAGCCGGTCGGCCAGCCACGAGCGCCGGGCCTCGAGCCCGGTGAGCCGCCGGCCGTGCTCGGCGTCGTCGTCCGCGATGGCGGCGAGGCGTCGGTCGAGGGCGGCGACGAGGCGGGCGGCCTCGTGGGCGGCGGCGACGTCGCGCTCGGCGCCGGTGACCAGCGCGGCCGCCGCGTGCGGCGTCGGTGCCCGCGGCCGCCTGCTCGGCGGCGGCGAGGTCGCGCACGAGGCCGTCGCGCACGACCCGCGCCCCGAGGGCACCGGCCGCGGCGCGCTCCGCCGCCGCCAGCGCCGCCGCGACGTCGGCGGCCGGGACGGGGTCGGTGGCCGTGGCGGGCGTCGGGTGCTCGACGGCACCGCACACGGGGCACGCCGCGTCGTCGACGAGCGAGCCGGCCAGCTCGGCGGCCATCCCGGCGAGGCGGCGCTCGACCAGGTCGAGGTGCCGGGCGCGGGCGTCGGCGGCGAGGTCGTCGGCAGAGCGCACGTCGTCGTCCGCGGCCCGCGCCGCCGGCGCGAGGGCGATGACGCGGACGACGGCGGCCCGCACCGCGTGGGCGCGCTCCAGAGCCCCGCGCGCGTCGTCGGCGCGGTCCGCGGCGCGGGCCGCGACCTGCCGCCGCGCGTCGGCCTCGTCGCGCTCCCGGACCAGGGCGTCGCGCTCGGCGGCGATCGCGGCCACCTGCTCCAGCACCTCGGCGTGCTCGCTGCTCGGTGCGCTGCGAGCTCGGCGACGCGGTCGGCCTGCTCGGACTCCGGGACGAGCAGGGTGGCGAGGCCACCGAGCTCGGTGCGCACGGCGTCGGCACGTCGCGCGAGCACGCGTCGGATCGGGTGACCGCAGCCGCCGCCGGCAGACCGCCCAGCGCGTCGTCGAGCCGGTCGGAGGCGTCGGTGAGCGCAGCCTCGGCGGCGACCCAGCGGTCGCGGTGGGGACGGACGCCGGCCGCTGCCGCGTGGCGGCCGAGCGCCGCCCGCAGGCCCTCGACCTGGGGGCCGTCGGCCTCGAGCCGCTCCCGGGCTGCAGCGAGCTCGACCAGCTCGCGCTGCGCGCGCTCGGCCTCGGCCGCCTCCGCCACGGACGCGCGCGCCAGCTCGAGCGAGCCGTGCACCCGCTGGAGCGCCGACCGCTCGACGTGCGAGCCGGGCGGCGGCCAGGTCGTACAGCCGTCGGGCGCCGTCGCCGTCGGTCGTCGCGGCCTCCACCTGCTCGGGCGCCACCTCGCGCAACGCCGCCGCGCGCTCGTCGACCCGCGCGAGCAGCTGCTCACGGACCACCTGGGCCTCGCGCACCGCCCGGGTGGCCTGCGTGCGCCGCTCGGCGAGCCAGGACTCGACGGCGGCGAAGCGGTCGGTGCCGAACAGCCGCTCGAGGACGACGCGCCGCTCCTCCGGCCCGGCGCGCAGGAAGGTGGCGAAGTCGCCCTGGGGGAGCAGCACGACGGTGGTGAACTGCTGGGCGTCCATGCCGAGCAGCCCGGACAGCAGGTGGCCGGCCTCGTCGAGCCGCGACGCGAGCGGCTCCCAGCGCCCGTCGACCAGCTCGCGGACCCGGACCGACGCCTGCTCGGTGGTGGTGCCCGTCCCGCGGGCCTTCGGCCGCGTCCAGGCGGGGGACCGGTGCACCTCGATCCGGCGACCGCCGACGGTGAGCTCGCACTCGACGGCGGGCGCGACGCCCGGCGCCGCGTGGTCGCTGCGCAACGTGGTGTGCCGCAACGAGGACCGCGCGCCGGGCACGACGCCGTAGAGGGCGAAGCAGACGGCGTCGAGCAGGCTGGTCTTGCCTGCGCCGGTGGGACCGTGCAGGAGGAAGAGGCCGTGCTCGGACAGGGCGTCGAGGTCGACGTCGACGCGGTCGGCGAACGGCCCGAACGCCTGGACCGCCACCCGGTGCAGCCTCACGCGAGCACCTCGTCGCGCCGGACCTGCTCGAGCGCGGCCCGCAGCAGGTCGCGCTCGGGCGGCGAGGCGGGCCGGCCGCGGACGTCGGCGAGGAAGGCGCAGCAGACCTCCTCGTCGTCGAGGCCGGCGACCCGCTCGACGTAGCTGCCGCGGGCGGTCGACCGCCCCTCCGGCTCGAAGGTGAGGTGGACGGTGTGCGGGAACCGCGCCCGCAACCGGTCCATGGGCGCGGCCGGGCGCTCGGCGTCGGTGAGGACGACCTGGCAGAACGCGCGCTCGGCCGCCGCGTGCGCGGGGTCGGCGAGGAGGTCGTCGAGGCGCCCGCGCAGGGAGGCGAGCGGGCGGTGCACGGGCGCGGGCACCTGCTCCACGCGCGAGACGCCCTGCGCGGCCGAGGTCGACGAGCCAGGACCCCTTGCGGTGGTGCTGCTCGGAGAACGAGTAGGCGATGGGCGAGCCGCTGTAGCGGACGGTCTCGGCGAGCCGCTGCTGTCCGTGCAGGTGTCCGAGCGCGGTGTAGGAGAAGCCGTCGAACAGCGCCTGCGGCACCGCGCCGACACCGCCGACCCGGATGTCGCGCTCGCTGTCGCTCGGGGCGCCACCGGTGACGAAGGCGTGCGCCGCCACGACCGAGCGGGTGCCCGCCCGGGTGCGCAGGTCGGCACGGACCCGGGACAGCGCCGCGCCGAGGACCTGCTGGTGGGTGGCGCGGACCTCGAGCGCCTCGGCGGCCATCGCCGGCTCGAGGTAGGGCAGGGCGTACACGGCCACCTCGCCGTGCTCGTCGCGCAGGAGCACCGGCCGGTGCAGGTCGGCGACCGCGGTGCGCACGTGCAGACCCGCGCGCTCGGCCCGGCGCGCCCCGAACCCGAGCCGCTGGGGGGAGTCGTGGTTGCCGCTGGAGACGACGACCTGCGCCCCGGCGTCGAGCAGCCGGTCGAGGGCGTCGTCGAGCAGGCGCACGGCGTCGACCGGCGGGAGCGCCCGGTCGTACACGTCGCCGGCCACGACCACCGCCTCGACGGCCTCGGACCGGACCACCTCGACCAGGTGGTCGAGGAACCGGGACTGCGCGGCGAGCAGGTCGACACCGTGGAAGGCACGACCGAGGTGCCAGTCCGAGGTGTGCAGCAGCCGCATGCCCCCACGGTAGGAACAGCGTCCGACATCCGGCGGGACCGTGTGCGGCGTGGCGGATGTGTGGTTGGCTCGCCGCGGACGAGGGTTCGCGGTGGCCGGCAGGCGGCCACCGGTGGGACGACGAGCGGTGGTGGGTCGCGTGGGTGACGAGGTCGCCGGTACCGCGTACACGCGCGAGCACCGCCAGCGCTACCGCGAGAAGGTCCAGCTCTGCCTCGACGTGTTCGAGCGGATGCTGTCCACCGGCGCCTTCGAGTCCGGCCGCGCGCTCACCGGGCTCGAGATCGAGCTCAACCTGGTGGGCGACGACTTCCGCCCGACGATGAAGAACGCCGAGGTGCTCGAGAGCATCGCCGACGCCGACTACCAGACCGAGATCGGCGCCTACAACATCGAGCTCAACGTCCCGCCCCGGCCGTTGCCGGGGTCGTCGGCGCTCGAGCTGGAGCACGCGCTGCGCACCACGCTGAACGCGGCGGCGGGCAAGGCCGGGGACATCGGCGCGCAGATCGTGATGATCGGCATCCTGCCCACGGTGATGCCGGAGCACTTCACCGGCGCCTGGATGAGCCCGTCGGCCCGCTACTCGGCGCTCAACGACCAGATCTTCACCAGCCGCGGCGAGGACCTGTTCATCGACATCATGGGATCGGGCTCGGCTCCCGAGCGGCTGGCCGTCTACTCCGACACGATCGCGCCGGAGTCGGCCTGCACGTCGGTGCAGCTGCACCTGCAGGTGGCCCCGCACGCGTTCGCCGCCCACTGGAACGCCGCGCAGCTGCTGCTGGCGCCGCAGGTCGCGCTCGCGGCCAACTCGCCGTTCTTCTTCGGCCGGCGGCTCTGGGACGAGACCCGGATCGAGCTGTTCCTGCAGGCCACCGACACCCGGCCCAAGGAGCTGAAGAACCAGGGCGTCCGGCCCCGGGTGTTCTTCGGCGAGCGCTGGATCACCTCGATCTTCGACCTGTTCGAGGAGAACGTCCGCTACTTCCCGTCGCTGCTGCCGGAGCTCACCGACGAGGACCCCCTCGCGATCCTGGAGCAGGGCCGGGCGCCGCGGCTGCAGGAGCTGCGCCTGCACAACGGCACCGTCTACCGGTGGAACCGCCCGATCTACGACGTCGTGGCCGGCCGGGCCCACCTGCGGGTCGAGAACCGCGCTCTCCCAGCGGGTCCCACCGTGCTCGACGTCATGGCCAACGCCGCCTTCTACTACGGCACGGTCAAGATGCTGGCCGAGCAGGAGCGCCCGGTCTGGACGAAGATGGGCTTCTCCACCGCCGAGCAGAACTTCCTCGGGTGCGCGCGCCAGGGCCTGGACGCCCCGGTCTACTGGCCCGGGCTCGGCGAGGTGACCGCCGACGAGCTGGTGCTGCGCCGGCTGCTGCCCATCGCCGACGAGGGGCTGGAGGCGTGGGGGGTGGCCGCGCCGGTGCGCGACCGCTACCTCGGGGTGATCGAGGGGCGGGCCAAGACCGGCCGCAACGGCGCCTGGTGGCAGTCGACGGCCGTCGAGCGGTTGCAGGCCAAGGGCATGGACCGCCCGTCCGCGCTCGCCAAGATGCTCGAGATCTACATCGACGGCATGCACTCCAACGAGCCGGTGCACACCTGGGAGCTCCCCTAGCGGTCCGTCGCGAGGGCACCGCGACGGCATCCCCGTCCGTTCTCCCCACGTGCCCTCCCGCCGACGCGGTGGGACGGTGGACCGACACCGACGGAAGGACGCGCATGGGATTCGCCGACAAGGCCAAGCAGGCTCTCGAGGGCGCCAAGGACAAGGCGGCGCAGCTCGCCGACCAGCACGGGGACAAGGTCGACCAGGCGGTCGACAAGGCGGGCGACCTCGTCGACCGCAGGACCAAGGGCAAGTACGCGGGGAAGGTCGACTCGGCGCAGTCCGCCGCGAAGGGCGCCGCCGACAAGCTCGCCGCGCAGAACCGCGGGGCGCGCAGCACGCCGGTGGACCCGGGCGACCCGGCGACGCCGGACCACCCCTCCCGCTGAGCCAGCGGCGACCCGGCTCGCGGGCGGCGGTCAGCCGTCCGCGAGCCGCGCGGGGAAGCCGCCGGTGGCCACCGGGCCCCACCGGGTCGGGGTCACCCGGATCAGGCTCTTGCCCTGGGCGCGCATCGCCTCGCGGTACTCGTCCCAGTCAGGGTGCTCGCCGCTGATGCTGCGGAAGTAGTCGACCAGCGGCTCCAGCGCCTCCGGCAGGTCGAGCACCTCGGCGTCACCGTCGACCTGCACCCACGCGCCGTCGAAGTCGTCGGACAGCACCAGCACCGACGCCGTGCCGGTGCGGCGCACGTTCGTCGCCTTGGCCCGCTCGGGGTACGTCGAGATGACGAACCGGCCCTCGTCGTCGACGCCGCCGGTGACCGGCGAGGCCTGCGGGCTGCCGTCGCGGCGCGTGGTGATGAGCACCAGGTGGTGCCGTCCGCGGGCGAACTCGAGCAGCCGCTCGCGGTCGACGTCGGTGTTCGTGGCGATCGTCCTCGGCATGCGCCGACCCTACGTGCACCGACCGGACACGTGCCCACGAACCGGGACGGCGAGACCACGTGCTGGGACGCCTCGGTAGGCTCCGAGCATGTTCTCGAAGGTGCTGGTGGCCAACCGCGGCGAGATCGCCGTCCGCGCCTTCCGCGCGGCCGTGGAGCTCGGCGCCCGCACGGTGGCGGTGTTCCCGTACGAGGACCGCAACGCCGTGCACCGGATCAAGGCCGACGAGTCCTACCTGATCGGCGAGCGGGGCCACCCGGTGCGCGCGTACCTCGACGTCGACGAGATCGTCCGGGTGGCGCGCGAGTGCGGCGCCGACGCCGTCTACCCCGGGTACGGCTTCCTGTCCGAGAACCCCCGGCTCGCCGAGGCGTGCGAGGCGGCCGGCATCGCCTTCGTCGGCCCCCCGCCCGGGGTGCTCAGCCTGGCCGGCAACAAGGTCAAGGCGCTGGCCGCCGCACGCGAGGCCGGCATCCCCGTCCTGCGGTCGTCGGCACCCTCGTCGGACGTCGAGGAGCTGCTCGGGGCGGCCGAGGACGTCGGCTTCCCGATCTTCGTCAAGGCCGTGGCCGGTGGCGGCGGGCGCGGGATGCGGCGGGTCGAGCGTCCCGAGGGCCTCAAGGAGGCGCTCGAGACCGCCATGCGCGAGGCGGAGGGCGCGTTCGGCGACGCGACGGTGTTCCTCGAGCAGGCGGTGGCCCGGCCGCGCCACATCGAGGTGCAGGTGCTCGCCGACGCCACGGGGGAGACGCTCCACCTGTTCGAGCGCGACTGCTCGGTGCAGCGGCGCCACCAGAAGGTCGTGGAGATCGCGCCGGCACCGAACCTCGACCCGGCCCTGCGCGACGCGCTGTGCCGCGACGCCGTGGCCTTCGCCCGGGCGCTCCGCTACGTCAACGCCGGCACCGTCGAGTTCCTGGTCGAGACCGCGGGGGAGCGGGCCGGCCAGCACGTGTTCATCGAGATGAACCCGCGGATCCAGGTGGAGCACACGGTGACCGAGGAGGTCACCGACGTCGACCTGGTGGCCGCGCAGCTGCGGATCGCGTCCGGCGAGTCGCTCTCCGACCTCGGCCTGTCGCAGGACGTGATCCGGGTGAACGGCGCCGCGCTGCAGTGCCGGATCACCACCGAGGACCCGTCCAACGGGTTCCGTCCCGACACGGGGCAGATCACCGCCTACCGCTCGGCCGGCGGAGCCGGCGTGCGGCTGGACGGCGGCACCGCCGCCACCGGCGCCGAGATCAGCGCCCACTTCGACTCGATGCTGGTGAAGCTCACCTGCCGCGGCCGCGACTTCCCGACGGCGGTGCGACGTGCGGCCCGGGCGCTGGCCGAGTTCCGCATCCGCGGCGTGCACACGAACATCCCGTTCCTGCAGGCGGTTCTCGCCGAGGACGCCTTCGCCGCAGGCGATCTCGCCACCTCCTTCATCGACGAGCGGCCGCACCTCCTCGCCGCTCGCGTCGGCGCCGACCGCGGCACGAAGATGCTGCGGTGGCTGGCCGACGTGACGGTGAACAAGCCGCACGGCGAGCTGACCGTGCACGTCGACCCCGCCGAGAAGCTCCCGGCCTCGGACCTCTCGTCGCCGCCTCCGGACGGCACCCGTCAGCAGCTGGTCGCCCTGGGCCCCCAGGGTTTCGCCGACGCCCTGCGCGCGCAGACGGCGGTGGCGGTCACCGACACCACGTTCCGCGACGCCCACCAGTCGCTGCTCGCCACCCGCGTGCGCACCCGCGACCTGCTGGCCGCCGGCCCCACCGTGGCGCGGCTGACGCCGCAGCTGTGGAGCGTGGAGTGCTGGGGCGGCGCCACGTACGACGTCACCCTGCGCTTCCTCGGCGAGGACCCCTGGGACCGGCTGGCGCGGCTGCGCGAGGCGATGCCGAACCTCGCCCTGCAGATGCTGCTGCGCGGCCGCAACACGGTGGGCTACACCCCGTACCCCACCGAGGTGACGCAGGCGTTCGTCGCCGAGGCGGCTGCCACCGGCATCGACGTGTTCCGCATCTTCGACGCGCTGAACGACGTCGAGCAGATGCGTCCCGCGGTCGAGGCGGTGCTCGAGACCGGGACGACGGTCGCCGAGGTGGCGCTCTGCTACACCGGCAACCTGGCCGACCCCGCCGAGGACCTGTACACCCTCGACTACTACCTGCGGCTGGCCGAGCAGATCGTCGGCACCGGTGCGCACGTGCTGGCGATCAAGGACATGGCCGGCCTGCTGCGCCCGCAGGCGGCGCGCACGCTCGTCACGGCGCTGCGCGAGCGGTTCGACCTCCCGGTGCACCTGCACACCCACGACACCGCGGGCGGCCAGCTCGCCACGCTGCTGGCCGCCGTCGACGCGGGCGTCGACGCCGTCGACGTGGCCAGCGCCTCGATGGCCGGCACGACCTCGCAGCCGCCGGCCTCCGCGCTCGTCGCCGCGCTCGCGCACACCGAGCGCGACACCGGCCTGTCGCTGCGCGCCGTGATGGACCTCGAGCCCTACTGGGAGGCCGTGCGCCGGGTGTACGCGCCGTTCGAGTCCGGCCTCACCGCTCCGACCGGGCGCGTGTACGACCACGAGATCCCCGGCGGTCAGCTGTCGAACCTGCGCCAGCAGGCGATCGCGCTGGGGCTCGGCGAGAAGTTCGAGCAGATCGAGGCCACGTACGCCGCGGCCGACCGGATCCTCGGCCGGCTGGTGAAGGTGACGCCGTCGTCGAAGGTGGTGGGCGACCTCGCCCTGCACCTGGTGGCCGCGGGTGCCGACCCGGACGAGTTCGCCGAGAACCCGAAGGACTTCGACATCCCCGACTCGGTGATCGGCTTCCTCGGCGGCGAGCTCGGCGACCCGCCCGGCGGCTGGCCGGAGCCGTTCCGCACCAAGGCCCTCGCCGGCCGGACCGTGCGGCCGCGGGTCGAGGAGGTGCCCGAGCAGGAGCGCGGCGCCCTCGGCGAGAGCGGTCCGGTCCGACGTGAGGCGCTGAACCGCCTGCTGTTCCCCGGCCCCACGGCCGAGCTGGAGAAGGTGCGCGACCAGTTCGGCGACGTCTCCGTCATCGACACCCGCGACTACCTCTACGGGCTGCAGCAGGGCGAGGAGCACGTCGTCGACCTGGGCAAGGGCGTCAAGCTCATCGTCGGCGTCGAGGCGATCGGCGAGGCGGACGAGCGCGGCATGCGGTCGGTGCTGTGCACCATCAACGGCCAGCTCCGGCCGGTGCAGGTGCGCGACCGCTCGGTCGACGTCGACGTCAAGGCGGTCGAGAAGGCCGACCCGGCCACGCCCGGGCAGGTGGCCGCGCCGTTCGCCGGGGTCGTCTCGGTGCAGGTGGCCGAGGGCGACACGGTGGAGGCGGGCCAGACGGTGGCCACCATCGAGGCGATGAAGATGGAGGCGTCGATCACCACCCCGGTCGCCGGGACGGTCTCGCGCCTCGCGCTGGGTTCGGTGCAGCAGGTCGAGGGCGGCGACCTGGTGCTCGTCGTCGAACAGGGTTAGGAGCGACGCGATGGGCAAGGTGCACGACGGCATCGACGACCGGCTGCGCGAGTGGCTCCTCGACCAGCCGATGTTCGTGGTGGCCACCGCACCGTCGGAGGGCGGGCACGTCAACGCGTCCCCGAAGGGGATGGCCGGCACGTTCGCGGTGCTCGACCGCTCCACCGTGGCGTACCTCGACTACACGGGCAGCGGCGCCGAGACGATCGCCCACCTGCGCGACAACGGCCGGATCACGTTGATGTTCACCGCGTTCCAGGGGCCGCCGAAGATCGTCCGCCTGCAGGGCACCGGACGCGTCGTGCCCGTCCACGACCCGGAGTTCGACGAGCTGCGGGCGCTGTTCCCGAAGGAGCGCGAGCGTGGCCAGCGCGCCGTGGTCGTGGTCACGTGCGACCGGGTCGCCGACTCGTGCGGGTTCTCGGTGCCGCTGATGGAGCACGTGGCCGACCGCGACCTGCTCGACCTGCACCAGCAGCGGCGCGACGACGGCTACTACGAGCGCTACTGGGCGGAGAGGAACGCCACCTCCATCGACGGCCTCCCGGCGCTCGACCTCAGGCCGGCAGCACCTCCGGCGTGAGGTTCCAGCGCTGGATCGTGGGCACGTCGTGCCTGACGTCGAGCTCGCAGACCGACCCGGCGTCGAGCTCGAGGTGCGCACCGGTGGCCGGCGGCAGCCCCAGGTAGACCGAGGCGAGGATCCGCAGCAGGTGCCCGTGCGCCACCAGCGCCACGTCCCCCGTCCGAGCTGCGGCGCGACCCGGTCGAGCACCCGGCGGCACCGCGCGGCCACCTGGTCGAGGCTCTCGCCGGGCGTGGCGCCCGGGACGACGCCGTCACCGAAGACGGTCCAGCGTCGTGCCGGTCCGCTCGCGGATCTCGGGTGTCGTGAGTCCCTCGTAGCCGCCGTCGTCCGCGTCAGGCGTGCAGGTCGTCGTCGACGCCCGTCACCGCGAGCCCGGCGAGCTCGGCCGGCGCCGCGCGCGGCGCTCATGGGGCCAACCGTAGACTCGCCGCCGTGCTGATCCCCGTCGCCGTCGTGCTCTGCCTGGGCGCCGGCGGGCTGGCGGTGTGGTCGCTCGTCAACGCGGTGCGCGGCGTGCGTCCGAGCAAGGGTCAGCTGGTCGCCGCAGCGGTGCTCGCCGGCGCCCTCCTGCTGCAGACCGTCCTCGGGCTCGTCCTGCTGGCCACCACGGACCGCGACGTCGACGTCGTGACGTTCGTCGGCTACCACCTGACGGCCCTGGCGGTGCTCGTGCTCGGTGTCGGGTGGGGCATCGCCGACCGGAGCCGTTGGGGCAACGGCGTGTTCGCGATCGCGGCCGCCACCGAGATCGTCCTCGTCCTGCGCCTGGTGCAGATCTGGGCAGGCCGTGGCTGACCCGCGCAGCACCCGGCACGGCCCCGGGCGCCTCCTCGTGGCCGTGTACGCCGTGTTCGCCATCTCCTCGACCGCCCGCGCCGGCTACCAGGTGGCCACCAAGCTCTCCGAGGCGCCGGCCGCGTACCTGCTCTCGGCGCTGGCTGCGCTGGTCTACGTCGTGGCCACCGTGTCGCTCGCCCGTTCCACCCCCGGGTCGCGCCGGACCGCCTGGGCTGCTGTGCTGGTGGAGCTCGTCGGGGTCCTGGTCGTCGGTCTGCTCACCGTGGTGGACGCAGGCGACTTCCCGGACGAGACGGTGTGGTCCGGCTTCGGGCGCGGGTACGGCTACGTCCCGCTCGTGCTCCCCGTGCTCGGCCTCGCCTGGTTGTGGTGGACCGGTCGCCGACCGGTGCTCGGGGGCGAGCACGAGCACGAGGAGAGCACGACGTGACGAGGTCTGTCGGAGTCGAGGAGGAGCTGCTGCTCGTGGACCCCGCGACGGGGTCCGCGATGGCGGTGGCGACGGAGGCGATCGCACGGGCACGCCCGGCGCGCACCGAGCGCGAGGGGACGCCCGGAGGCGTGGTCGAGGAGGAGCTCCAGCAGGAGCAGATCGAGACCGACACCACGCCGTGCACCGAGCTGGAGGAGCTGGCGCACGAGGTCCGCGCGCAGCGCGAGGCCGCCGCCGAGGTGGCGGCCGGCGCCGGTGCGCGGGTCGTGGCGCTCGCGACCTCCCCGCTGCCGGTCGACCCGACCGTGACGGCGAAGTCGCGATACGGCCAGATGGTGCGCGAGTTCGGCGCGACCGCGCGCGAGACCCTGTCGTGCGGCATGCACGTGCACGTCGAGATCGACTCTCCCGACGAGGGTGTCGGCGTCCTCGACCGGATCCGCCCGTGGTTGCCGGTGCTGCTGGCGCTGAGCGCCAACTCGCCGTACGCCGGCGGGCAGGACACCGACTACGCCTCGTTCCGGGCGCAGGCCTGGTCGCGGTGGCCGTCGGCGGGTCCGACCGGCACGTTCGGCTCGGTCGAGGGCTACCGCGCGACCGTCGAGGCGCTCCTCGGCACCGGCACCGTGCTCGACGAGGGGATGCTCTACTTCGACGCCCGCCTCGCCCGGGCCTACCCGACGGTCGAGGTGCGCGTCGCCGACGTGTGCCTGCGGGCCGACGACGCCGTCCTGCTGGCCGGGCTCACCCGGGCGCTGGTCGAGACCGCCGCACGGTCGTGGCGCGACGGCGAGGCCGCCCCGGACGTCCGCACCGAGGTGCTGCGGCTCGCCACCTGGCGCGCCAGCCGGTCGGGCACGGCGGCGTCGCTGGTGCACCCGCTCTCGCGGCACGCCGCAACCGGCGCGACCTGGTCGTCGACGCGTTCGTCGACCACGTCCGCGACGCCCTGCGCGACGCCGGCGACCACGAGGCGGTCACCGAGATGCTCGCCACGCTGCGGGAGCGGGGGAGCGGCGCCGCTCGTCAGCGCGAGGTGTTCGGTCGCGCGGGCAAGCTGTCCGACGTGGTCCTGGACGCCGCCGACCTCACCGTCGGTGCGAGGTCGGAGACGGCCGCGCACGCACTAGGGTCTGCGCCATGGCGCGCTACCTCGACGTGCACCCCGTCGACCCGCAACCACGGGCGATCGCCCAGGCCGTGCAGATCATCCGCGACGGAGGTCTGATCGCGTACCCCACGGACTCGGTGTTCGCGCTCGGGTGCGCGCTCGGCAACCAGGAGGGTCGCGACCGGATCATCGCGATCCGCCGGCTCGACGACAAGCACCACTTCACCCTGATGTGCGCCGACTTCGCGCAGATGGGCCAGCTGGTGCACATCGACAACTCGGTGTTCCGGGCGGTCAAGGCGGCCACGCCCGGGCAGCTACACGTTCATCCTGCCGGCCACGTCCGAGGTGCCGCGGCGGCTGATGCACCCGAAGAAGAAGACGGTCGGCGTGCGCATCCCGGACCACCCGGTGGTGCGGGCGCTGCTGGCCGAGCTGGGCGAGCCGCTGCTGTCGAGCACGCTGCTGCTGCCCGGCGAGGAGGAGCCGATGACGGACGGCTGGGCGATCAAGGAGGCCCTCGACCACCAGGTCGACGCGGTCATCGACTCGGGGGAGGCCGGCAGCGAACCCACGACGGTCGTGGACTTCTCGAACGGCTACCCCGAGGTCGTGCGCGTCGGCGCCGGCGACCCGGACCGGTTCGCGTGAGCCGCGAGCTGCGTCGGCTCCCGACCGACGACGGGGACGTCGTGCAGGTCGTCGACGGCGACGTCGTGCTGGCCGAGGTGCGGCAGCGGGGCGCGCAGGTGACCCGGTGGCGTCCCGACGGCGGTGACGACGTCGTCTTCGCCGGCTCGCACCACCAGGAGGCGTCCGACCGGGTCGCGCACGGCGGCGTGCCGGTCTGCTTCCCGTGGTTCGCGAACGGTCCTCGCGGCAGACCGGACGCCCGACGCACGGTCCGGCACGTTCGGTGCGCGTGGACCGAGCAGGGCTCGAGCCTCGAGGGGGACGCCCTGGTGAGCCGGTGGTCGCTCGACGCCGACGGCGTGCGCGACGCGGACGGCGGTGCCGGCTGGCCGGCCGGGCTGCGCGCGGAGCTCTCGGCCGAGCTCGGTCGCGACGGCGATGACGATCTCGCTGACCGCCTCGAACGACGGCGCCGAGACGGTGACCGTCGAGGTGGCCCTGCACTCCTACCTGCGCGTGGGCGACGTCGGTCGCGTCCGTCTGGCCGGGCTCGACGGCGCCGGCTTCCTCGACAAGGTGGCGTCGGCCGCCCAGGGCGTCCCGGTGCGCACCGTGCAGGAGGGCGACGTCGTCGTCGCCGGCGAGGTCGACCGCGTCTACTCCTCGGACGCGACCGTCGAGGTGCACGACCCGCTGCTCGACCGCGTCGTGCAGGTCGCCAAGGAGGGCTCCGGCACCACCGTGGTCTGGAACCCGTGGCAGGAGAAGGGGTCCGAGCTGGTCGACCTCGCCGAGGGCGAGTGGCGCGAGTACGTGTGCGTGGAGACGGCAGCCGTCGGCGACGACGCCGTCGAGCTCGCACCGGGTGCGAGCCGCACCGTCGTGCAACGGGTGTCGGTGCGATGAGCGGCCCCGGACCCCGGCCGGCGCAGGAGCGCCTGCGCGACACGCTGCACCGGTTGCGGACGGACGTCGACGGCTGGGTCGCCACCGCGAGCCCGGACGGCGTCGCCTGCATGGTGCCGCTGTCGTTCCGCTGGGACGGCGCCACGTTCCTCCTCGGGACACCGGCGTCGTCGCCGACGGCGCGCAACGTCGTCGCCGGGAGCCGGGTGCAGGATCGGCATCGGCGCGACGCGGGACGTGGTGCTCGTCGAGGGCACCGGGACGCGGGTCGAGCCGGACGACGACGAGGCGCAGGCGTTCGCCGACCAGGCCGGCTTCGACCCGCGGCTGTCGGCGGGTTACGCCTTCCTGCGGATCACACCCCATCTGGTGCAGGCCTGGCGCGAGGCCGACGAGCTGCGCGGCCGCGACCTGATGAAGGACGGTCACTGGCTGGTGGAGCACGGACCCCGCCGACCGCTGAGCCCGGCGCCTCACGAGCGGCGGGCGGTGGCGATCAGTCCGTCGATCGCCGCACCGATGGCGGGGTCGACGTCGTGGCGGGCCCGCAGCCAGGCGAGGACGGCCGACGCGGCGGCGACGTTGTGCCGGTAGCCGGGGACGAGGTCGGCGAGCGGGAGCACGCTCGGTGGCCAGGTCTGCTCCACCCGTCGGGTCCGGTCGAACGGGTCGCGACCGGTCGGTGCGGGACCCGAGAGCGCCAGCAGCGAGACCACCCGGTCCACGGCGTACGTCTGGATGAAGCGCGACGCCGTCAGGCGTTCACCGCGCAGCTCGCGGTGCAACCCGACGAGCAGGTTGGTGAGCGCCTCCCCGAGGTGGAAGGCGACGGTGTCGTGCGGAGGCGACGGGGGAGGGGCGCCGCAGGTGGCGACGTCGGCCGGTGCGTCCTCACGCGCCCAGATCGTGCGGGCGCCGGCGAACGACAGGCGCGCCAGCTCGTCGACGGTGAAGACCGCGTACTCGACGAACAAGCCGTCCGCGAGGAGCACCTTGCGGCCGTTGCGCTCGTTGCGGAACGAGAAGGCCCGGGGCCCGAGCGGATCGAGCCAGGCCTGGTCGTCGACGAGCGCGTCGACGGCCCCGTCGTCCACGACCACGAACACGTCGAGGTCGGAGTGCTCGTCGAACCGGTGGAGGTCGGTCCCGGCGGACCCGAGCCCGAGGACGGCCACGACGTCAGACCGGTGCGACAGGCCGGCGGCCAGCGCGTCGAGCCGTGCCAGGGCGGGGTGGGGATGGTGGTCGCGCGTCACGTCGGGGCCTCTCGTGGTGTCGACGTGTCGTCCCGCGCAGCCTGCTGCCGCCGGGGTCGCGACGCCGCGACGCTACACCGGAGCGCGGGCCGGCGACGGCGTCAGGCGACGCAGAACTCGTTGCCCTCCGGATCGAGCATCACCACGTGGCCGAGCTCGGGGCCGCCGTACCGCTCGACCCGCACCTGGGTGGCACCGGCGTCCACGAGCTCCGCGACCTTGGCCAGCACCAGCTCCTCGCGGCGGTCGGCCAGCTCGGGCCGGCCCTCGACCACCCGCACGTCGATGTGCACGCGGTTCTTGGACGTCTTCGGCTCGGGCACACGCAGGAACCCGATCGCCGGGACCGACGTCGTCCGGGTCGATGATCGAGGTGTTGTCCGGTTCGTCGAAACCGGGCTCGATCACGTAGCCGAGCGCGAGCGCCCAGAACCGTGCCAGCCGTGGGGGATCGGCCGCGTCGCACCCCAGGGTCCACCGTGTCGCCATGACCGGGAGCCTAAGCCGTCACCGGTGACCAGCACGCGACCCTTCGGAACTGCTGTGGCATCACCCAGTGACCATCACGCCCTCATCGGAGGCGGGGGCGTGCGCCAGCGCAGGCCGGTGCGGCGGGTGGCCTGGACGGTCTGGTGGAAGGTGTTGCGCCGCAACCGGCGGTCGGGGTCGAGCCGGTCGGGTGGCCGGAACCAGGGGACGGCCGTCGCGCATCACCATCACCCAGCCGTCGCCTGGTCGGTCGGTGTCGTCGGGCTCGGCGTGGATCTGGCTGTGGTGGCGGTGGCAGAGCAGGGCGAGGTTGTCGATCGTGGTCGGGCCGCCGCGGGACCACCAGATCACGTGGTGCGCCTCGCACAGCGAGGGCGGTGTGGTGCAGCCGGGCCAGACGCAGCCCCGGTCGCGGGCGGCCAGGGCGGTCTGCTGGGCGGCGGTGGCGAGCCGGCCGATGGTGTCCATCGCCAGCACCCGGCCTGCCTGGTCGAGGACGACGCGGTCGATGACGGCGTCGCAGGCGATCCGGGTCAGCGCGCCGCGGCCGACCAGGTCGCCGTCCGTGGTCGTCGCGGCGCCCGCACCCTCGGCGCCGGCGAGCTGCTCCGGGGTGGTCACGACCACGACCCGCGGGACCGCGCGGGCGGCGGTGCCGAGGCCGTCGTGCTCGGCCGCCGCACGGGCCATCTGGACCAGTGCGTCCGCGCGGCGCTGACCCCGCGTCCGCACGTCCGCCGCAGGATCGGCACCGCTGCTGGTCTCGGTCGCGGCGGCACGGTCCTTCTCGCACGAAGTGGTCCAGCACGGTGGCGACGGTGAGCCCGCCGGCCTGGTCGAGCTGGCCGCTGAGCAGGACCATCCCGGTCTGGTCGGTCGCGATCCCGAGGTGCCGCCGGTCCAGGGCGTTCTCGTCGTACCGGTCCGCCCGGTCGGGAGTGATCACCGACAGCAGGTGCCTGGCCAGGTAGTCCGCGCCGGCCGGGTCGAACCCGCGGGCGTGCTCGGTCAGCAGACCGTCGACCTCGTCCCGCCGTTCCCGCACCACCCGCACCGGCAACCGCTTCAGCGCCGACCGGGCGACGTCGACGTGCTCCCGCGACACCGCACCGGCCGCCAGCGCCGCACCCAGCTCGCGCAGGGTCCCGGTGTCCGGGCAGGTCAGCTTCGCGTTCTCCACGTCGGCCGACGCCCGCTTCGGTGAGACGCGGCACCGGGCCTTCAGCAGGTTCACCGTCCGCGCGCCCTGCTCGCCGCGGGCGTCCGGGACCTCCCGGGACACCGCCTCCCGCAGCACCGCCGCCCGCGTCGCCTCGGTGCGCGCAGCGACCCCGGTGAGACCCACGATCAGGGCGGTGACCTGGCGGTCGTCCAACGTCCAGGCGGGAGACTGCTGGACCTGGTCCAGGGCCTGATGGATCAGCGCCAGACCGGCGAACGCCGGGTGCCCCGACCCCGCGTCCACCGCCTCTGCCGCCATACCCCAAGACTAGGGGCGACCACCGACAACCGCTGTCCCGCAACGGATCCTGTGGACAACGCGCTCACGAAGGGGCGGGCTGTGGACAACGTGCACGATCGGGTGTCCTGGGAGCGACCCGGTCAGAGCCGGGACGCCAGGCGGTCCAGTCCGGGCCCCTGCAGGCCGGCCAGGCCGGCCCGGCGACCGGTCACCGCGAGCAGGAGGTCGACGTCCTGACCCCGCACCTCCGGCCCGGCACCCGTCGACCACCCGGTCGTGGTCGACACGCACCTGATCCCCTCGAGCCGCCGAGGCCCGCCCATGAACCGGTTGGTGGCGAGGTAGGCGAGCGACGCGGCGACGACGTCGGGAGGTGAGGAGTACGCGAGCCCGAGCGGGCGCGCGACGTCCTGGGCGTGCACGACGAGGTCCATCAGCGGGTCCATCGGCGTGCTGCCGGGGAACCGCCGGTCCGACGACGCGCTCTCGCGCAGCTGCTCGACGAGCTCGTTCGTGCGGTACCGCGCGGCCCGCTCGGCCGCGAGGGCGATCTCCATCCGGTCGAAGGAGAACCGGGCTCGTGCGGCGGCGACCGCGACCTTCGCGACGGTCAGCCGCGTCGTCACGGTGAGGTGCGCGACCACGTCGCGGACGGTCCACGCGGCGCACAGCGACGGGGTGGCCCACTGGTCGTCGTCGAGCCCGGCGACGAGGTCGGCGAGGGCGAGCCGCTCCCGGGCGACCGCTGCGGCGATCGCGGCACGGTCCAGGACGGGCGCGGGTGAGGTCGTGCTCCATGCCGTTCGGACCGCCGGCGGCGGACGAACTCATCGTTCGCTCGCCGGGTGCGGCAGGCTGGGCCCGTGCACCTCGTCGGAGTCGACCTCGCCTGGGGCGAGAAGAGCCCCACCGGTCTCGCCGTCCTGGACGACGAGGGCCGGCTCGTCCACGTCTGCGTCGTCCGCACCGACGACCAGATCGCCGACGCGCTCGCGCCGTTCGTCGCCGGGGACTGCCTCGTGGCCGTCGACGCCCCGCTCATCGTCACCAACGCCACGGGGAACCGGCCGGCCGAGGCCGAGCTGAACGCCGACTTCGCGCGGTTCGACGCCGGCGCGCACCCGTCGAACACCGGCAAGCCGGAGTTCCGCAAGCAGCCGCGCGGTGCCCGGGTGTGCGCCCGGCTCGGCCTGGACATCAACCCCCGCTCGGGCCGGGCACGTCGGGCGATCGAGGTGTACCCGCACCCGGCGACGGTGGCGCTGTTCCGGCTCGGACGGACGCTGAAGTACAAGAACAAGACCGGCCGCGACCTGGAGGCGCTGCGCACCGAGCTGCAGGCGCTGATGGGCCACCTCGAGGGGCTGAGCGCCGCCGACCCCGCCCTCCACCTCACCGACGCGCCGGCCGCGACGGACTGGGCGGACCTGCGACGGGCGGTGGCCACCGCGGACCGCAAGAGCGGCCTGCGGGTGGTCGAGGACCAGGTCGACGCCGTGCTCGCGGCGTACATCGCGCTCTACGCGCAGCGGCGGCCGGACGACACGACCACCTACGGCGACGGCGCGACGGGCTACATCGTCACGCCGACCCTGCCCGCCGGTCTGGAGCCGAGCCCGCGTCCGAAGCGGTCCCGTCCCGAGGTGCCGGTGCCCGACGTCGCGGTGACCGGGGCCGTCGACGCGCTGCCCGGGGCGGTCGACGCGGAGCCGGAGGTCGTCGACGCGGCGCGGGCGGCGGCGCAGGAGTACGCCGACCAGCACCCGGCGCTCGTCCAGGCGGCCGAGCAGTGGGTGGCTCTGGTGACCTCGGTGCTCGACGACGCGGGCATCAACTACCTGAGCGTCATCGGGCGGGCCAAGAGCGTCACCTCGTTCGCCGCCAAGGCCGCGCGCACCGTCGACGGCGTGCCGGCGTTCACCGACCCGATCACCCAGATCACCGACACGATCGGCGTGCGCGTGATCACCTACGTGCAGAGCGACGTCGCCGCCGTCGCCGAGCTGCTGGACGACCAGGTGGTGGTGGTCGACGACCGCGACATGGGCCTGGAGACGGCCAGCGAGGGCCGGTTCGGGTACGCGAGCCGGCACCTGCTGGTGGGTCTCGACCCGGCGCGCGAGCGCCAGCCGGAGCTCGCGGCCCTGCGGGGGAGGCGGGCGCAGGTGCAGATCCGCACCGTCCTGCAGCACGCCTGGGCCGAGTTCGAGCACGACATCCGTTACAAGGGAACGATCCCCGACGAGCACGTGCCGGACCTGGACCGCCGGTTCACGCTGGCCGCCGGTCTGCTCGAGCTCGCCGACCGCGAGTTCTCGACGATCCGCGAGCGGCTCCAGGCGGGGATGAGCACCCAGCGTCCCGCGCCCGAGGACGACGACCCGCGGATCAGCCCGCGCGAGCTCGCGGCGTTCCTCGCCGGCCAGTACGCGGAGGCCGGCTGGTCGCGCACCGACCACTACGCGTGGATCTCGGGCCTGCTGCTGGAGCTCGGGATCGTCTCGCTGGACGAGCTCGGCTCGGTGCTGCGGGCCGTGGACGGCGACTCGATCACCGAGCGGATGGCGTACCGGTACCCGCCCGGCGCGGTGCGACGCCTCGACGACGCCCTGCTCTCGACGTTCGGCGAGCGGTACGTGGCGCTCAGCGGCAACGCCCACCGCGAGCCGTCGCTGCGGGCGCGCCTCGACCGGCTCCGAGGTTGAGCAGGCGCCGAGGTTGAGCGCGGGCCGACCCGCTGTCGGTGCCGCCGGACATGATGCGGGCGTGGACAGCACCCGGCTCCGGCTCGAGGACGAACGCGCGCGCACGCTCGAGCGCCTCGCCCGCCTGACCGACGACCACGACGCCGTCGTCGCTGCGTCGCTCGACAGCAACGCCGACGACGAGCACGACCCCGAGGGGGCGACGATCGCGTTCGAGCGCTCCCAGGTCGACTCGCTGATCGAGCGGGCCCGGCTGCACCTCGTCGAGGTCGACGCCGCCACCGAGCGGCTCGCGGCCGGCACGTACGGCACCTGCGAGCGCTGCGGCGGCGCGGTGGGTGAGGCGCGGCTCGACGCCCGTCCCACCGCACGCCGCTGCATCGGGTGCGCCTCGGCCAGGTGACCGCTCGGGCGCGTCAGCGGCTCGTCGAGCACCACCAGCTGCTGGGTCGCCCTGGTCATCGCGACGTAGCGGTCGACGGCGCCCTCGATGCCGGTCCCGAAGCGCTCCGGGTCGACGAGCACGACCAGGTCGAACTCGAGGCCCTTGACCAGCTCCGGGGCGAGCGAGCTGACCCTCGGCCGGGCCGCGAAGCCGGGATCGCCGATCACGCAGGCGATCCCGTCGGCGTGGGTGGCGAGCCACCCGTCGACGACGGCGTCCAGGTCGGTCACGGCACCGTGCACCACGGGGACGTCACCGCGACGGATCGAGGTCGGCACGTTGGCGTCCGGCAGCACGGCGCGGATCACCGGCTCGGCCTCGGCCATCACCTGCTCCGGCGTCCGGTAGTTGATGGTGAGGCTCGCCAGCGACACGCGCTCCAGACCGACCCGCTCGAGCCGCTCCTGCCACGACTCGGTGAAGCCGTGCCGCGCCTGCGCGCGGTCGCCCACCACCGTGAAGCTCCTGGACGGGCAGCGCTGCAGCAGCATCTGCCACTCGGCGTCGGTGAGCTCCTGCGCCTCGTCGACCACCACGTGCGCGAACGGGCCGGCCAGCAGGTCGGGGTCGGGGACCTCCACGGCGGAGTCGTCGACGATCACGCTCTGCGCGTCGTCGAGCCGGAGCATCGACATCACCAGCATCTCGGAGTCGTCGCTCGCGATGAGGTGGTCGACCACGTCGGCCATCTCGGCGCGCTCGGCGGCGAGCGCCGCGGTCCTGCGCCGCTCGCGGCTCGACGCCTCCGGGTCGCCCAGGCGCAGGCGCGCGGCATCGAGCACCGGCAGGTCGGACGTCGTCCACGCCCGGGGGTCCTCGCGCTGGAGCCGGCGGACGTCGGCCGGGTCGAGCCCGGGGGCGCTCCTGCGCAGGTACGCGGGCACCGACCACAGGTCGGCCACGACGTCCTCGGGGTCGAGCACGGGCCAGGCGCTGCCGAGGACGGCGTTGAGCTCCTCGCTCTGCCGCAACCACGTGCGCAGGAGGTCGGGCGGCGCTTCACCGTCGTCCTGGTCGAGCAGGATCTCCAGCAGCTCGTCCCAGACCTGCTCGCGGGCCTCGTTGTGCGGGGTGCCCGGGTCGGGCGCGTCGAAGGCCGCGGCCCAGTCGGCGGCGGTCAGCCGCACGTCGCCCCACGGCGTCGTGACGGTGGTCCCGGTGGTGGGTGGCTCCTCGTAGAACGCGACCGCCCGCTCCACCGCGCGCACCAGGTCGGCCGACGACTTCAGCCGCGCCACCTCCGGGTCGGGCTCCGCCCCGGCCGCGGCACCCTGGGGGAGGAGGTCCCGCAGGGTGCAGGTCTGCACGCCGTCCTCGCCGAGGCTCGGGAGCACGTCGGAGACGTAGCGCAGGTACGGGCGGTGCGGTCCGACGAACAGGATGCCGCCGCGCCGGTGGCCCAGCCGCGGGTCGGCGTAGAGGAGGTACGCGGAGCGGTGCAGGGCGACGACGGTCTTCCCGGTGCCGGGCCCGCCGTCGACGACGAGCGCGCCTGCGGACCCGGCACGGATGATCGCGTCCTGGTCGGCCTGGATCGTGCCGAGGACGTCGCGCATCCGCGGGGAGCGGTCGGCGCCGAGGCTGGCGACGAAGGCGGACTGGTCGTCGAGGGCGGCGTTGCCCTCGAGCCCGTCCGCGGTGAAGACCTCGTCCCAGTAGTCGGTGACCCGGCCACGGGTCCAGCGGTAGCGGCGTCGGCTGATCAAACCCATCGGTCGGGCGTGCGTCGCGCCGAAGAACGGTGCGGCGGCGGGGGAGCGCCAGTCGACCAGGAGGCGTCGGCCGTCGTCGCCGGTCAGGCCCAGCCGTCCGACGTACACCGGGTCGTGCCCGTCGTCGGCGACCATCCGGCCGAGGCACACGTCGGCGCCGAACCGGCTGAGCAGCCTCAGCCGCGCGGTGAGGCGGTGGATCTCCTGGTCGCGGTCGAGGGCTCGCTGACCCGAACCGGCGGGCCGGGTGCGCTCGGTGTCGAGGCGGGCGGTCAGCTCGGCGACGGTCTCCTCGAGGCGGCGGGCGACGGCGGCGAGGTGCAGCTCGTCGCGGGCGACGAGGGCCGGGTCGGCCTTGGGGGAGAGGTGGTCTGGCAGGTCGAACGCACTCGTGGTGCGGGCGGTCACGGCATCGGCTCCGATCTCGGGACGGCGTCCGGACCGGCGTCGGCGGCGGTCCGACCGGCGATTCTGCGGCCGCACCGGGGCCTTGCCGCAAGCCCCCTGGTGCGCTATACGTTGAGAACGGAGGGGGACTCGACCTCGGACTCGCGGCCCGGACGGTTCCGGCGCAGCCAGAGGAACAGAGCCAGGCCGGCGAGGCAGATCAGGCCCGCGACCACCGCGTTGAACCGCAGCGGCCCGAAGGTGTCGTAGGAGTAGTCCAGCCGCAGCGACTCGGTGCCGATCCGTCCGAGGCCGTACAGGCACAGGTAGAGGGCGAACACCTTCCCGCGGCCGAGGGTGAACCTGCGGTCGGCCCAGATCAGCACGGCGGCCACGAGCACGTTCCAGCCCGCCTCGTAGAGGAAGGTCGGGTGGAACGTCTCGACGTCCTCGTAGCCGCGCGCACGGTGCTCGGGGTCGATCTCCAGCCCCCAGGGGAGGGTGGTCGGTCGTCCGTAGAGCTCCTGGTTGAACCAGTTGCCGAACCGTCCGATCGCCTGCGCCACAGCGATTCCCGGGGCCACGGCGTCGGCCAGCGCGGCGAACGAGAGGCCTCGGCGACGAGCGAGCACCCAGGCGGCGAGGGCGCCTCCGCCGATGGCGCCGTAGATCGCGATCCCGCCCTCCCAGATCGCGAAGACGCTGTCGGCGTCCGGACCGGTGTAGTCACCGAGGTGGGTCAGCACGTGGTAGATCCGCGCGCCGACGATGCCTGCCGGGATCGCCCAGAGGACGACCGACTCGAAGCCGTCCGCCGTGCCGCCGCGGGCGACCCAGCGTCGGCGGCCGATCACCCAGGCGGTGACGATCCCCGTGAGCACGCACAGCGCGTAGACGTGCACGAACAGGGGACCGAGCTGCCACCCGTCGAACGACGGGCTGGGGATGGACCACGGCACGACGGGTACCTCCTCGGGCTGCTGCGGGACCACGACGAAGGGTAGGGGGCGGCGACGCGACACCGGCCGGTGTCCCGGTTCGGCATACTTCGCCCCGTGGATCACGAGGAGACCGGCCGGGCGACGCCGATGACGCTGCGGCTCGACCGTCCGTGGACCGGGTTCCTCTACCGGTCCGCACCGGTGCGGGTGCGGATCGCCGCCGAGGAGCTCGAGCTGCCGTGGGGGACGCACGTGGTGGAGCTGCCCGCCGACGGCGCCGTGGTGAAGGCGCGGTTCCGGTACCTGGGTGGCGACCGCGGAGAGGCCCGGCTCGAGGTGCCCGCCGGCACGCCGTACCTGGAGTACAAGGCGCCGCTGTCGACCGTCGTCAGGGGAGACCTCGCACCCGTCGCCAGGCGCAACGGCGCCGCCCGGATCGGCGCTCGTCGGCGTGGCGGCCGTGATCCTCTTGGGTGGACTGGTCAGCGGGTTCCTCGCTGTCGTCAACGGCCGGCTCTGACCGCTCCCGCGGGGGAGCGCGACGCGCGGATGTCGTGTACACAACGAAGCCGGTGCGCCACGTCTCCGCGCGTGCCACGCTGATCACCCACCTGACGTCGGTGCGGGACCGCCCGGCGCCGAGCCAGGTCTAGGTGCCGCGGTGGGGCCCGTCCTCACGCCGGTGCCCGTCGGCGAGCTCCTCGAGCGCGGCCGGGTCGATGTCCACGCGAGTCGCACGGGCGACCCGGCACGGGGTGACGGCGCGCAGGGTCGACGTGCGGCGGCCGTCACCCAGGGCGGCGCGTTCGCCGAGCACGGCGCCAGGGCCCACCTGCGCCACCTCGGCGCCGTCGACCTCCACGGACAGCACGCCGTCGAGCAGGACGAACAGGTCGTCGCCCGTCTCGCCCTGCTCGACCAGCGTCCGGCCCGTGTCGAGCCGTGCGATCCGCGGCTTCGCGCCGCGCATGATGGTGGTGGACAGCTGACGCTCCAGCGCCGACTCGGCGGCGGTGACGAAGGCGGGGGAGTCCTGCTCGCCCCACGGCGTGTTCTCCTTGAAAACCGTGTGGTACCAACCGGAGAAGTCCGTGAGGCCCGACTTGGCGATCAGGTTCCCATCGGCGTCGTACACCCAGTGGCGGGGGAACGGGGTGGCACCGACCAGCCCACCGTCGGAGCGGCCGTCCGCGTGCACGGTGAGCTCGAGCGTGGTCCACACGACCGGACCGAGCCACTGCGCGAAGGGCCGGCCGCGCAGCAGCCGCGGGGCCGGGACGCCGGGACGCCCTCCGGCTGAGCGCCGGAACGTCACGCGGTCGTCGTGGACCTCGGGCTCCGGGACGATGTCGGGGAAGGCGTGCGGCTGGAACGCCACGCGGGTGCGGCCGAGCGCCATCGTCGTCGGGCTGATGAAGCTGCGCCCCTCGTGCCCGTAGCCGGTGACGCGGCCGTCCTCCACCTCGACCCAGGCGGTCAGCTGCTGGGCGAAGCGGTACCGACCTCTCGCGTGGAGGTCGGCCAGGTCGTCGATGCGGTCGGGCGGCGGGTCGTCGTAGCTCCCGACCCCCAGCTCGAACGGCAGGCTCGGCAGCCCGCGCACGGCCTCGGACGGGATCCACGAGATCGCGGTGGTGGTCGACTCGATCCGCATGCGGTGAGTATCGCAAGCCGCGTCCCGTGACGGCACCCGCCGGCGCACTCCCGAGACCGGCGCCGGATCGGTGTCAGCCGGCTCGTGGTGCGGGGACAGGTGGTGCCGGACCGGCAGGGTCCGCCGCGGTCACGGTGACCCTGTTCCGTCCCGAGTGCTTGGACGCGTACAGCGCCGCGTCCGACATCTCGAGCAGCATCTCGCTGCTGGTGATCGAGCGGTCGGTCGTGGAGGCGCCGCCGAGGCTGACGGTCACCCGGACCTCTGTCGTGGCGACCGGGACGCGCGCCGCGGCCACCATGCACCGGATCCTCTCGCCGATCTCCGCGACGTCCGCGAGGCTCGCACCGGGCAGCAGCACCAGGAACTCCTCGCCGCCGGTGCGGATCAGCACGTCGCCCTCGCGCAGCGCGGTGCGGACGATCAGCGCGGTCTCGCGGAGCACCCGATCCCCGGTGAGGTGTCCGTGCTCGTCGTTGATCGCCTTGAAGTGGTCGAGATCCAGCGCCAGGACACCCACCGGGCTGTCCCCCCGGATGGCCCTCGCCCACTCCTCCTCGACCCGCTGCATCCCGAACCTGCGGTTGTAGGTGCCGGTGAGGGGGTCGATGGCGGCCAGCTGCTGGAAGCGCTCGTGGGTCAGCACGTTGTTCAGGGCGACCGCCACCGGGTCGGCGAAGGAGCGCAGGAGGCGCACCAGCTCCGGAGCCGGCGTGACGGCGAACGCGAGGATCACGACACCGACCGGGACGGAGCGGAACCGGAGGGGGAGGACCAGGACCTGGGTCGGACGGAAGTCGACCAGCGTCGCGCTGACGTGGACCTGCGCGTCGATGCTCAAGGTGACCATCTCGTCGGAGGCGAGCGCCGCGAGCACCGCAGCGTCCTCGGCCAGCGGGAAGTCGCGCAGCCGGTGGGTCGCCGTCGCCTGCAGCTGGCCGTCCCGGACGACGCCGAGGACCCCGGCATCAGCCCCGCTGTGGTGCAGCAGCGCCGACAGCGTCGCCGGGGCGAACTCCTCGACCTCGAGGTCACGGGCCAGGGTCTTGCTCAGGTCGGCCCCGGCCCGCTGCACCTGACGCGACAGCGTGAGTGACAGCACCAGCTCGTTGAACGAGGCTGCCGCAGCGCCCATCTCGTCGTCGGAGTCGACCGGCAGGCTGCACTCCTCAGGGGTGCAGCGGTTCCAGTCGCCGTCGAACGAGGTCTCCCGGATGACGCCGCTCACGTACTGCATCTGACCGGCCAGGGTCGTGATGCGTCTGCCGACGACACGGCGGGCCAGCAGGTGGTTCACCACGGCGAGAACCATGCCGGCCGCGACGCAGGCGAGAACGAAGTGGGGGCGCAGGGCGAGCTCGGCGGGCACGCCGAGCAGCAGCAGGACCGGCGGGAAGACGAGCCCGACCACGATCCCGAGCGCCAGCATCCACAGCGCGAGATCGGTGAACACCTTGCGGGTCATCCGGGGCACGGGACGGGAACCTCCTCCTGGGAACGTCTCCTTCGTCATCGGTCGACCGATCGCCGCACCTGTAGCACGCGCCTCGGGTCGCCGCGCGCGGCTCGGGGGATCGGTGGTGGGAGGGAGATCGAGCAGACATGACATAATGTTCATTATCGGTACTCCACGGATCTCGAGGAGAGACGTGGATCTGACGTCGGACGTCATCGCCAGAACTTCATGAGGTGCTCGGCGAGACCTATCCCCTGGTCGCGGCCGGCGCGGGCGGCGGCGGGCCGCAGCGACACGTCCATCGCGTCGGCGCCGAACAGGTGCTCGGACGCCTCGTCCGGGACGACGGCCTCGACCCGGCTGCCGCCCGCGCTCAGCTCCTCGACCTGCGCCGAGAGCTGCATCCGCCACTCCGGCGGGTGCAGCGACCGCCCACCCAGCGGCGACAGCACGACCACCCTCGCGTACCCGGCGGCCAGGTCGGCGTTCTCGTTGCGCCGGAACCCGCCATCGAGGTAGCGCCGGTCACCGATCCGGTAGGCGGAGGCCCCGGAGGTGCTGGCGGCGACGGCGTCGACCAGGTCGACACCGCTGTCGCGGTCGAGCACGAGGCCCTCGCCGGTCGACGCGTCGATGGCGGTGATCAGGACCCGCGTCTCCGGCCAGTCGAGACCGGGCAGGCGGGCCGCGACGACAGCGCGCCACCGCTTCGTCCCGGCACCGTCCGACGCCTCGTCGTGCTCGATGCCCACCGCGCCCATCCGGCGACGCATGTCCGCTGCGTCGTGCGAGGCGGCGATGATCCGGCGGAACCGGTCCAGGTGGTCCGCGACGATGCCGCCCGGAGAGGTCGCCCGTCCGGGCGCCGTCCCGCCGGCCGCCTGTGGCGGCGGCTCGACGGTGGCGGCGAGCAGCTCGCCGGTGTCGACCCGGTGAGCTGGGCTGCGGCCGTGGCCCCGGCCGAGGTGCCGATGATGACGTCGGCCGCGGTGAGGTCGAGCCCGGCCTCGGCGAGACCGGCGACGACGCCGATCAGCCACGCGTTGCCGGTCGACCCGCCGCCGCCGAGGACGAGCGCTCGCTCGCCCGTCGGGCCGTGCGGGTGCGTGAAGGTGGTGGTGTCCATGGTGTCGCCTCTCGTGAGCTGCCTGTCGGGCGCTCCCGGCGGCGACGGCTCAGCGGAGCGGTCGCGGACCTCGAGGAGCACCCGGTGCTGGTGCTGCCTGCACGGGTCTCACCTCCTGCCGGTCGACGACCGCCGACGGCGGTCTCGCGAACAGTCACACACCACGACGCGGCGAGCAAGCGACTTCTGCGGTGCCCGCCGCGGACGTGTCAGGACACGTGCAGGTGCAGCTCGTTGCCCTCGGGGTCGGCGAGCACCTGCACGCCGGCGTCCTCGTCCGAGCGGAGCACCACTCCCCCTGCTGCCAGCGCCTTCTCGACCCGCGGCGCGGCCTGGTCGTGCGGCACGTCGAGGCGCAGCTGCATCCGGCCGCGTTGCCGACGACGCGCTTCGTCGTCGGCCTCCATCGGCTGGAAGAACAACGGCACGTCGAGCAGGCCGGGATGCACGATGTCGGTGAGGAACTCCCGCGGGTCGTGCTCGTAGCCCAGCACCGCGCGCCAGAACTCCCGCACCGCGGGCACGTCGACGGCGTCGAGGCCGAACTGGACGAATCGCAGCCGGTGCGGCTCGGCGACCAGACCGAGCCCGCGGGCGGCCTCCTGGATCGCGCATGCCAGACCGACGAAACCCTCTGCCTCCCAGAGGTCCTTGCCGCTGTCGACCACCACACCCTCGGGGCGGACGTCGATCATCACCGGCAGCCCGGCGCCGTCGGCGAGGGCGGCGGCGCGCTCGACCAGGTCGACCACCGCTCCGCGGTCGCCGGCGTAGAAGACCTTGCCGCCGAACACGAGCCGCCAGTCGTCGGCGCCCGCGTCGGCGTCGAACCGGTCGTCGGGCACGACCGGGACGAGGTCGACCTCGTTGCCCTCCGGGTCGGAGGCGTTCAGGAAGTACGGCCACTCCTCGCCGTCCGGGGCGCGGTCCGGGGCGACCGCGCGCGCCGCCTCGCGCCCCAGCTCGTGCGGTCGCGAGACGTCGAGGTGGAGCCGGACGCGGAGCGGCCGGTGGTCGGTGCTCGGCAGCACGCGGATCGTGGGGTCGCGGCGCAGCGGGTCCACCAGAGCGTCGTGGCGGCGTCGTACGCCGTCACCGTCTGCCAGAACGATGTGACGGTGGACGCGTCCTCGGCCTCGACGACGAGTGAGAGGCGTTGCAGCGCAGC
>CAVVQA010000008.1:0-212984 GCA_963750285.1 uncultured Actinomycetota bacterium
CCTATGCTTCGTCAAGCCCCGGCCGGGGCCTCCAGCAGGCGGTAGAGGTCGCGGGCGACGTAGCGGGCCAGGCAGCGCTTGATCTCTCGGGCGGTCTTGCCTTCGGCGGTGCGGCGGGCGACGTAGTCGCGGGTGGTCTGCTGGTACTGGATCCGGCTCTGGACCACGGTGTGCAGGGCGTTGTTGAGCTGGCGGTCGCCGTAGCGGTTGAGCCGGTACCGGGTGGTGACCTGGCCGCTGTTGGCCGGGATGGGTGCCACGCCGGCGAGCATCGCGAACGCGGCCTCGGAGTGGACGCGGCCGGGGTGGGACCACGCGCACAGCACCGTCGCGGCCACGATCGGTCCGACGCCGAACTGCTCGAGCAGGTCGGGGCGCCAGCTGCGGATGATGGCCACGATCGCCTTCTGCAGCTCGCGTGCTTCCTTCAGCATCGCGTGCGCGCGACGGGCCAGGGTCCGCAGCGCCACCACGGTGCTGGTGGTCTCGACGTCCCAGGACGGGTGCACGCGCAGCTTGGCGGCGGTGTTCAGCATCGCGGCCAGCTTCTGCCCGCGGAACCTGCGCCGGATGGGTTCGGGTGCTGCGACGACGAGGCTGAAGACCTGCTGCTGGGCCTCGGTGGAGGCGTTGATCGCCGAGCGCCGAGCAGCCAACAGCACTGACAGTGCTTGACGTTCGGCGCCGGTGCGCGGTGTTCCCAGCCGCGGGCGGGCCATCGCCTCACGCGCGGCGCGGACCGCGTCGAGCGCATCAGTCTTCGCGCCGTTGCGGCGCGCTGCCCGCTTCGGGCGGTCCAGCTCGATGACGAGCTCCGACATGCCCAGCAGGTGACGACTCAGGCCGGCGCCGTGACCGCCGGTCCCCTCGATCGCCCAGGCGCGCAGCCTCGGGTGGTTGTCGGCGAACGCGACCAGCTCGGCGTAGCCGCGGGCTGTCGCCTCGACGGTGATCTCGTCCAGGACGGCACCGGTCGCGGCATCGACCACGGCCGCGGAGTGGGTACCGACGTGGGTGTCGACGCCGATGACGACATCGACGACCTCGCGCAGATCGGTCAGACTGTTCATGCGTTCTCTCCTTCGCCGGACGGGACGTGGTTCCGGTCCGGGACGGAGGCTCGGCAGGACTGTGATGAGACACATCCGGCGCCGCTAACGCCGCATGGTCAAGCTCCTGATCAGGCCAGCTCCTCCAACCGGGCCGGGGCCGGCGACCACGAGCGGACAGGTCGCAACAAGGCACGAAGCCAGTCATTCCGGGGGTCACGCTCGCGGCCACCGACCACAGCCCAGCACCTTCAGACTGCGCTGGCGATCCTCACAGTCATACCGCCGCCTGCCAGCTCAACTTGGCGACGTAGTCCTCCCCCGCCAGCCGACGCGGACGCAACGCTGTCGCGCCTGTCTTCACGGATTCGCAGCACTCGGATGGGCTGCGCCGGCATAGGGCTAGCCTCTGGCGATGTTGCTCACGGTCGCAGCCGTGGCAGGTCCTTCGTCACCGGACCAGCACTAAACGCGGCAGCGTCAGCGTCTCCTACGTCTTGGCCGAGGTTTTGACGGATGGTGCGTTCGACGTACTCCGGCGTCATGACTGAGCACTCCTCGTTCGCCTCGTAAAGTGTTGCCCCGACCGACTCCGCCAGGTCGGTCAGGATCCCGAATGCCGTTCGCAGGTCCTCTTCGGCGAGCATGTGGTCGTAGTACATCTCCCCCGTGAGCCACCGGAGCCGGCCATCGCTGCCGCCGACAAGGTCGAACTGAAACACCAAGGTATCCAGCACGAGTTCGCCGCCCTCGTCCGTCAACTCCTCGACCTGCGGCACCGATCGCAACGTGGCAACCACCGCAGCCTCGTCGAGCACCGGTTGGTCGTCCAACCTCACGTGACGGCGGAACTGTCCAGCGACGATCGTGTATTCCTCAGCCATCCAGCGCCTCCAACTCCGGCTCGACGCGGTTGGCCGTTCGGGATGAGGCGGCCGTGCGCGAGCTGCAACCAATCGCCGACTCCTCAGTCACGCCTGTAGGCCAGCCAGTTCGAGAACACCCATGACAGCGGTGCGTAGCTCGTTCTCACGCAACGGACGTCCTCCCAGCATGTCGGCGACGTGACCGTATGCCAGATTCCATGGCTCCACTTGCGCCCCCTTCGGTCCCAGCCGGAGGACGGTGGTGTGATGGCCGACCGTTCGGGCCCCACCGCGCTGCTTCCTCACGGCCCACTCGGCCCCGCCCGCCACGTGTTGCAGCACGCTGGCTAGGTAGGCGCCTACCTCGTCGACCAGCCGGAGCTGTACGTCACTCGGAGCCAGCCCCGGCTTGGTCGAGTCCCACCACAGCGGTACGTCGTCAAGGCCATCTGGCGACGGCCTTTGGATCTCGTGCTTGTACCACGGGTCCAGCTTGTCGACCGACTGCAGCGAGCCGTCGACGACCGGGCCACCCGTCGTCTCGAGTCGCAGTGCCAGCCTTGCTCGCAAGTCTGGCAACGAGGCGACGTACCGATCCAAGTAGACCTGCGCCGTCGCGGCGTCCATGTGCTCGTAGTCGCGCATACCGGTCACGGTACCCAAATGGTGAACGAGATCAGGTTGGAGCTCCGCGCGGTCTGCAGCATCCCTAGCAGATCCGCGTCAGGCCCAATCCGACCGTTCGTGTCAGCGTAAAAGTGCCACTCCACGGAACGGATGCGGCTGCTGCCGGAGTTCTTGATGAGCGCCACATCGTTCTGAAGCTGGCCACTCGCTCGACCTGACCCGCTGGCGTTTCCGTGCTTGACCTCGAAGGCTGTCTGGGTGTTCTTGTGGTAGACGTCAGGGTATCTCTGCTTACCAGCGCTCGTGATGAAGCGTTGCTGTGATCCTTCACCTCCCACGGCTTGCCGGAGTAGGTTCTCAGCGTCCTTCTCTCTCGCGAACTGGCCTGGTGCAGGCGCCTTGCGAACAGCGTCTGCCGCCGCCAGGACCTCGTCGAGCTGCTTGAGGTTGGTTCCGCGTCGGGCGATCTGGATGAGCCAGTCCTCGTCGGCACCAACGGCCCGGAGCTTGGTGATGGCGTCCTCGCTCAGGAACTCGATGATCCGCAGCTTGGATGGCCGGTCGATGTCGAGGTCCATCACCCATCGCTGGACTTCGCTGAGCTGCCGCGCGGGTGCTGCGGTCGCAGCTGAGGCTGTGACGGAGGTTCCGCGCATCGAGGCCGCTCGTGCTCCTGGTGCGCCCATCAGCTTCTGGAGGAAGCGGACGCACTTGACCACGACCGAGCCGCTGTCGCCAATGACGGGGACGAAGGCGGCCAGGCTGAGGCCGGCGATGACGTAGTTGCCGTCCCAGACGCTGGCGATAGCGTCGCGGATGTCGCCGACGCCGACGAAGCCGGCGGCGATGCTGCCGGCGAGGTAGGGGATGGTGGTGCCGTCGCAGAATCCGGCGACGCCGACCTTCTCCCCGCAGAGCGCGCCCCGAGCGAAGTCGCCGGCGTACTCGGCGATAGTGAGCTGGCTGTTGTAGATCAGCGGGTCCTGCCCGCGATCCATGTTCATCAGTTCGATGAAGTCGTCGACGTCGTCGACGTCGCTGTCGGCGAGCATCGGCTCGGTGCCGTGCTCCTGAGTCTCCTGGTAGTCGGTCAGACCGTCGTGGTCGGAGTCGGCCCGACGAAGGTAGGAGCCGTTCTCCTTCTCATACGGGTCGGTGAGGCCGTCGAAATCGGAGTCGGGCTCGGAGGGGTTGGACAGCACCCAGTGGACCTGGATCGGCAACGCACTGGCCCAACCGCCCATCTCGGCAGCGGTGAGCGGCATGCCGAGCTCGTCACCATCGAGCATGCCGTCGTCGTCGCTGTCGGAGTCGTGCGGGTCGCTGGTGTACCGCTGGCCCGGTGCCCACACACCGGCGTCGGTGACGCCGTCGATCTCGATCCAGTCGACGACACCATCCTCATCGCTGTCCAGGGTGAGGTCGGTCGACGGGTCCGGTGACCGTAGGTGCGTCGACGTCGGGCATCCACTGCGACATGTCGACCACGGCGGGGACGCTGGAGTAGGACCCGCCGGTGCGGGACGCGACGTCCTCCAGCCACTGGCTGCCGCCGCCGACGTCGAGCACGTGCACTGGTGGTTCGGTGCGCTGCAGGAATGGCACGTACGACCCGTCGGTGGGTGCTGGTTCGGTCGGCTCTTCGGGCTTGACGAGCCCGTCAGTCACCAGGACCACCGCAGGCTGGCGACACTGACCTGCGCCGTCCTGGGTCTGTTGGTACTCCGGGTCGTCGAAGCTGGAGGTGCCCAGTGCCTGCTCGGCGAACTGCCAGACCTCGTCCGGTGACGGCTCGGGCACGACGGGGTCGAAGGTCGACAGGGCCTGGATCCGCTGGACCGCGTTTGCGATCGAGTGGGTCGAGGCGTCGTCCTGCGGGGAGTCGACCTCCTCGTAGTCGGGCAGGTTCGCGCCGCCGAAGCCGAAGGACGTCCAGACGAACCCGAACACGCGCGTGGAGACGACTTCGTCACCCGGGCGCAGGGTGCCCAGCACGGCGTCGATCGCCTGTTTGGCGCCGGGCTGGCCCGCCAGGGCGAGACCGTCCGTGCCGTCAAAGACGACCTCGACATCCAGCGGGACCCTTCCGCCAGAAGCGGCGAGATCGCAGGCCCGGGCGCGGTTGCGCCACCCGTCCAGGTCCACCACCGCGTAACGGACCCCCACCAGAGGCAACTCGATCGTGACGGTGTCGTCAGCGGTCGAGTAGGACACGTCGTTGTCGACGAACCGCCACGTACCGGTGTCCTCGTCCCAGATCGCGGCGGTCAGGTCCTGCAGCGAGTCAGCCGGCATCCCGGGAGCGACCGGCAACGACAGCGACTGCGCGGTCAGGCCGGTCGTCCCGGCCAGAGCCAGACCGTTCGACCCCTCCGACTCGCTCGGCGAGGGGTTCGTCGGGTCGACGGTGATAACGGCGGCGGCTGTGACCGCATCAGGCAGGTCGTCCGTGCGGATCGCGGTCACCCGGACGGCGTCGACATCGGCCGGTGAGCCGAGAACTTGGGCGGTTGCGCGCGCGTCGCCGTCCTGGACGCTGGTGGTGATCTGACCGGCTGCGTCGTCGACGCCGTCGGCGTCGCTGTCCGCGGCCAGAGGGTCGAGCCCCAGGTCGACCTCGGGCCCGTCGCCCAGGCCGTCACCGTCGGAGTCGGCCAGAGCCGGGTCGGTGAGAAGGGAGAGCTCTGTGCCGTCGTCCAGCCCGTCCTTGTCTGTGTCCGGAGCGAGCGGGACCGTGCCGGCGGCCTGCTCTGCAGCGTTGGTCAAGCCGTCACTGTCGGAGTCCTCCTCGGCGTCGGGCAGGTCGTTCTCGTCGGTGTCCAGCGCGGTCGGCGACAAGACCGTTCCCAGGTACATGACCTCGAACGCGTCGCCCAGGCCGTCGCCGTCGGAATCCGTCAGCAGGTGGTTCGACCCGGCCCGGAACTCCAGCACGTCCGGCAGGGTGTCGCCGTCGCTGTCGACGCCGGCTGACAGGGGGCGTCCGATCAGTGGTTCGGAGGCTGCGCCGGCACCGGCGGCGTTGTTCGCCACGACCGTGACCGTGTGGTCGACGTCGTTGTCTAGGCCATCGACCCGCGCCCGGTTCTGCAGGGCCGGCACGGTCAGGACGTGGTCACCGGGGGTGACGATGATCGTGAACGACTCGATCGCGGCACCGCCGTTGTCGTCGGGGTACTCCCAGTACAGGTCGAGCGCCGAGTCGTCCGGGTGCACCTGGACGTTCTGCGGCGCACCAGCTGTGGTGAACGGGCTGAACCAGGTGGTCGCAGAGTCGCCCAGGATCCCCGCGGTTGTCCGGGCGGACACGTACGCGGTGTAGGACTCCCCGAACTGCAGGTCGGTCAGGGTGGCCGTCGTGCCGGTGACCACGACCTCGTTCCACGAGCCCCAGCGGCCGGCGCGGTAGCTGACCACGTACTCCGAGATCGGCGACCCACCGTCATCGGCCGGCGCGTCCCAGGTCAACGTCGCCACCGCGCCGTCGACAGCCGACTCGAGGTTCTCCGGGGGGCTGGGCGGGGATCCGAGGATCTGCACGGCCTCGGTGACCACCGGCTCGCTCGGGTCCTGGAGCCCAAGGGTCTGCACCGAGAACGCGGTGGCGTCGCTGATGGCCAGGCCGCTCAGGTAGGTCGACGTCGTGTACTGGTCGACCGTCACGCTCGGCCCGTCCGGCAGCGCCGTCACCACGTACCCAGTGACCTCTTCTTGGTCGTTCCAGTCGCGCTGCCAGTAGACCCATGCCGACCGGGAACCGCCCTGCGCGTACGCACCGATCGGCGCCGCCGGCGGACGACGCAGCTCCACCGTGGAGTAGGCGGACCAGTCGGACTGCACCATCCCGTTGCTCGCGAGGGCATGCCAGCGGTACGTGCCAGTCGGCAGCACCTCCGGCAGCTGCCACGTCGCGACCCCTGAGGCGTCCGTAGTGGCCACGCCGTAACCGACTTGCCAGTCGTCCTCGTTGAGCACCTGGAAGTGGACGTTGAGGTCGGCGCCGCCGTCGACCTGCACCGCGAAGGTCGGACGATCCGGTGCCGTGACCACGGCACCATCGGCGGGGGCAGTCGGTGTCGGGGTACCTACCGAACCCATGGCCGCGGCGTCCCGCCACGGCGACCAGTCACTGGTGGGGTCCACCCCGGTCGGAGCATCCGGCCATGTAGCACGGGCCCGCAGCTGCACCGGCGCGCCTCTCGGCAGCCCGGAGAGGGCCTCAGCGGCCGCCTGAGAGTAGGTCGGGTAGTCCTCGAACGGCCTGATCGCGCCCAGCTCGTCGCTCCACACCAACTGCGACTGCGACCAGAGCTCGACCTCGAACACGAGCGCCGGTCGCTCACTTGCTGGAGCGCCACCCGGGGTAGGACCGATCTCCGGGTCGTACGCCTCGTCCGTCGACATCACCGCGATCGCAATCGGATCAGCCACCTGCGCAGAACCGTTCACCCAGTACGACCACGAGAAGTACGCCGTAGGCACCTGCGGCGTCGCCGCCGGGAACGGGTCGAGCTCGTCCGCCACCGACCTGGCAGGGCTCAGACCGAGCATCCCCACCACCACCGCCGCCAGCAACAGCATCCGGACCCCGACCGCGCGCACGACCAGCGCATGGCAACGCAACATCAAGCCAACCCCCGCTCCGAGTAGCAGATAGCCGACGAAGCATCGCCACTCAGGACAACCACGTCAGGAGGTCACGAACTACTCACCAGATCAGCGCAGCCACCCACTACCGCCGGTGACGCCAGCCACCGCGCGGGTGCTTCCGACGCCTACCAAGCACCTCCGGCGCAGCGGCCATAGGCGCCAGGTGGGGCAATCGCGACACCGATCCAGGGACGCGGAGTGGTCGGCGCTGCACGACCAGTCGAAGCGCGGACAAGTCGACGCCTTCGGACTTGGAGCTCTCCGACTGTCGCCGATGCTGACGCCGTCACGCCGCGCAAGGGGTCAACGAGGTTCCTACGCCACACTCGCGGACCTCCGACGCGAAATCGGATGCTCGCCGTCCGCACGCGCTGAGTGAGTCCGGTACGGACCGGCACCGGTCGGCACGACCCGGCACATGACGCACCGATCTGGACACTGGGCTGAGTCCGATCCCCCGCACGCGCTGACACCCGATGACACGCCCCGGCACGAACGTCGTGCGCTTGAGGCGCCCAAGCGTGAGCGCATGTGAGCGCACACGACATAAGAACAGACCTGCGGGTATACCCGAAGGGCATACCCGCAGGTCAGCAGCTCCCGCGACTGGACTCGAACCAGTAACCGTCCGATTAACAGTCGGATGCTCTGCCAATTGAGCTACGCGGGATGGCGCCCTTGCGGGCCGGGAAAGCGTAGCAAAGCGTCGGGCATGGTCCGCACCAGGTTGCCGGGCGTGCCGCGAGGCGGCAGCAGGCGGACGTCACGCCACGCCGCACGCCCGACTACTCAGGTCTCGCGGCCGCCGGCGGCTCGACCAGGCCGACGGACGACGCGAGCCGACGCCGGGCGGAGGCCACGGCAGCGCGCGCCCGCTCCCCCGACGGGTCGGCGCCGGAGGTGGGCACCTCCTGCAGCACGAGGGCGTCGCCGTCCTTGCGCACGACCACGCGGACCTCGCCGCCGGGCACGTCGACCGACGTCCAGGTGACGAGCGTGGACTGCACCCGCTCGCGCACCACCTGCGCCAGCGCGAGGTGGGCGTCCTCCACCAGGTCGACCGTGGTGCCGCCGCCGGCGACGTCGACGACCTGGAGGGCGCGCTCCTCGTCGTCCCAGCGGGCGGAGTCGATCTCGAGCCAGCGGCGCTGCCAGTCGGGCTCCCCTGCGCGGCGCACCACCAGCCGGTCGGTGGTGGCGACCACCTCGACCTCGGGCGTCACCGGCACGACCGCGAGCGCGCGCTCGCCCCGGGCCAGCGCCAGGTCGGTGGTCGGCTTCCGGCGGAACAGCGGCATCAGGACGTCCGCAGCTCGTGCTCGACCCGCTGCAGCTCCATCAGCCGGGTGTTGATCTCGGCGATCGCGTCGACGTCGCGGGCCGCCTCGGCCCGCTGCAACCGGGAGTAGAGCTCGGACTTGGCGCGCAGCAGCTCGCGCGTGCGGGCGTCGCGCACGAGGCCCTGCGCGAGCACCCGCACCTGCTCGTTGCGGTACACGGGCAGCGGGGCGACGAGCACCTGCTGCACCAGGCCCGACATCGACTCGGGCATCGCCTCGGACACCACCGTCGCCCAGTCGGCGCCGGCCGCCCCGGGGCCGCCGCTGGCGCGGACGGCGTCGAACAGCAGCCGGTGCGCCGGCGCCGAGAAGGCCGAGCCCTCGAGGGCGGCGATCTCGTCGGCGGGGACGTCGCTGGGGAACTGCAGCAGCACCTGGAGCAGCTGCCGCTCGGCCACCACGACCGGGTCGCGCAGGTCGGGCACGGGGACGCGCGGCACGACCGGCGCCTCCGGCTCGCCGTCGGTCGTCGCCCCGCTCTCGCCGGCGATCGTGGCTGTCCGACGACGCGCTCGGACGCTCGCACCGCGCTGGACCGCCACCCCGACCGCGCGGCGGACGTCGTCGACGTCCATGCCCAGCCAGCCGGCGAGCCGACGCGCGTACTCGGGGCGCAGCGACTGGTCGCGGATCTGCGCGACGACCGGGGCGGCCGCCCGCAGGCCCTGCACGCGTCCTTCGGGGTGCTCGAGGTCGAACTGCGCGAGCGCGGAGCGGATCGCGAACTCGAACAACGGCTCGCGGCCCTGCACGAGCGCCTGCACCGCCTCGGGTCCCTTGGCCACCCGCAGCTCGCACGGGTCCATCCCGGAGCGCTCGACGGCGACGAAGGTCTGCGCCACGAACCGCTGGTCCTCCTGGAAGGCGCGCAGCGCCGCCTTCTGCCCGGCGGCGTCGCCGTCGAAGGTGAACACGACCTCGCCGGTGAAGGCGTCGTCGTCGACCAGCAGCCGGCGGACGATCTTGATGTGGTCGGCACCGAACGCGGTGCCGCAGGTGGCCACGGCGGTGGGGACGCCGGACAGGTGCATCGCCATCACGTCGGTGTAGCCCTCGACGACCACCACCTGCTTGTTGCGGGCGATCTCGCGCTTGGCGAGGTCGATGCCGTACAGGACGGCGCTCTTGTTGTAGACCGGCGTCTGCGGGGTGTTGAGGTACTTCGGTCCCTGGTCGTCGTCGTACAGCTTGCGCGCGCCGAAACCGACCGTGGCACCGGTGATGTCGCGGATCGGCCAGACCAGACGGCCGCGGAACCGGTCGTACGGACCGCGCCCGCTCGTGGACATCAGCCCGGACGTGCCGAGGTCGGTGTCGGTGAACCCGCGGCCGCGCAGGTGCTTGAGCAGCGAGTCCCAGCCCTTGGGCGCGTAGCCGACGCCGAACTGCTCCGCGGCCGCCTGGTCGAACCCGCGCTCGTGCAGGAACACCCGACCCGTGTTGGCCTCGGGCGACGACAGCTGCTCGCGGAAGAACGCCTCGGCCGCGGCGTTGGCGTCGAGCAGGCGCTGGCGGCGTCCGCTCTCGGCGCGGTCGGGCCCGCCGCCCTCCTCGTACCGCAGCTCGACGCCGGCGCGCTGCGCCAGCCGCTCGACGGACTCGACGAAGGACAGGTGCTCCAGCGTCATGAGGAACTTGATGGCGTCGCCGCCCTCGCCGCACCCGAAGCAGTGGTAGAAGCCGACCTGCGGACGGACCTGGAACGACGGCGTGCGCTCGTCGTGGAACGGGCACAGGCCCTTGAGCGCGCCGAGACCGGCCGGCTTGAGGGTGACGTGCTCGCCGACGACCTCGTCGATGCGCACCCGCTCGCGGACGGCCTCGATGTCCTCCTTGCGGATCAGACCCCGCCACGTCAGCCCCGCCACGTCGTCATGCACCGGACCCCACCCGCCACTCTAGGTGCCCGCCGACGACGGTCCCGGCGGCTGCGGCGACCCCGAGCTCGGCCGCCCAGCCGACCGCTCGGGCGTCGGTGAGGCTGGCCACCTGGTCGACCACGGCGCGCAGCGCCAGACCGGCGTCGCCCGCCTCGAGCGCGGCCACGTGGTCGGCGGCGAACGGCGGCTCGAGGTCCGCACCGTCACGCGCGACCAGGGCGCCCACGAGCCCGGCGAGCACCTCGCGCTGTCGCTCGTACTCCGCGCCCCGCAGGTCGTGGGTCATGACGAACAGGGCCGCGACGCCCTTCAGCGCCGCGATCTCGGCCACGGTCCCGGCCGGGACCACGACGTGCGCCGCGTACCGGGTGAGCGGGCCGGGCCCGAACTCGGCGCGGGTGGCCCGCTCGGCGGCGCCGCTGAAGCGTCCGACCAGCTGGCTGGTGAGGTTCTTCCACGCCGCGAGCGAGCGGCGCCCGCCGTCGAACCCGGGCACCCAGGTGGTCTCCGCGCGCAGCCGCCCGAGCGCCTCGACCACCTCGTCGTCGGTGACGTCGGGCAGGTACCAGGAGCGGGTCACCCCGCACACCTCGCGCACCACGCCGGGGTCGTCGAGCCCGGACGGGTCGAGCCACCCGCCGACGACGGCGTCCTCGACGTCGTGGACGGAGTAGGCGACGTCGTCGGCGAGGTCCATCACCTGGGCCTCCACGCACCGCACCTGCTCCGGCGCGGGCTGCGCGCAACCAGGCGAAGACCTCGAGGTCGTCGTCGTACACGCCGAACTTCGCTGCGCCGGAGGGGTTCTCGGTGCGGCGCCACGGGTACTTCGTCGCGGCGTCGAGGCTGGCCCGGGTGAGGTTGAGGCCGACGCCGCGGTGGCCGTCCGGGTGCTCGACCTTGGGCTCGAGCCGGGTGAGCAGCCGCAGCGTCTGGGCGTTGCCCTCGAACCCGCCGTGCTCGGCCATCACGGCGTCGAGGGCGGTCTCGCCGTTGTGGCCGAACGGCGGGTGGCCGAGGTCGTGCGCCAGGCAGGCGGTGTCGACGACGTCCGGCGCGCAGCCGAGCGCCGTGGCGAGCTCGCGACCGACCTGCGCGACCTCGAGGCTGTGGGTGAGCCGGGTGCGGGCGAAGTCGTCGCTGCCGGGCCCCACCACCTGGGTCTTGCCACCGAGCCGCCGCAGCGCCGAGGAGTGCAGCAGGCGGGCGCGGTCGCGGGCGAAGTCGTCGCGACCGGCGCGCTTGGACGGCTCGGCCACCCAGCGCTCGCGGTCGACGGCGTCGTACCCGGGGGCCGGCCCGACCGCGGTCACGGCAGCACGCCGCCCGACCTCGTACCAGAGGTACGCCACCGTCTCCCGGGCCACGTAGCGGACGGTGAGCCACCAGCCGCCGGGGCCTCGCGGGGCGCCCGAGCCCACCGCGTCGATCCCGAGGTCGTCGAGCATCGGTCACCGAGCGCAGCAGGTGCGGACGGTCGGTGACGACGACCGCGGTGTCCCAGCCGCGGTCGCGCATCACCGCGGCGGTGGCCTCCAGGCTGGTGCGGGTGTCGCCGCCCGACTCGACCGCCACGACCTCGTCCTCGGTCAGGCCCTGCTCCAGCAGCCACTGCCGGCCGCTGCCGCCCTCGGTGAACCGGTCGCCCTGGGCCGCGCCCCCGGTGGTGACGACCACCGGCGCCACTCCGGCGCGCTGCAGCTCGAGCGCGTGCTCCAGCCTCGCCTCCAGGACCGGCCCCGGTGTGCCGTCGAGCTGGGCGGCGCCGAGCACCACGATCGCGTCGCTCGCGCGCCGCTCGTCGTCGTTGCCGGTGAGGACGACGCGCACCGCGGTGACGACCAGCGCCACCACCACGATCGCGACGAGCAGCCGCACCAGCCACCAGACCAGCTTCAGCAGCGCCCTCATCCGCCGCTCACCGACAGCTCGGCCTCGCGGACGATCTGCGCGCCGGCCCCGGTCAGCTCGCGGGCGTCGAGCCAGCCGTCCGGCAGCGCCACCCGCTTGGTGCCGACGGTGCGCCCGCGCGGACCCTCCGCCGGCTCTCCCGGGTACGGCACGTCGAGGTCGAGCTCGGCCACCAGGTCGTCGAGCTCGGCGAGCGACTCCACCATGCCGAGGCGCTGCCGCAGGTGCGACCCGGCCGGGTAGCCCTTGAGGTACCAGGTCATGTGCTTGCGCAGGTCGCGCAGCGCCCGCAGCTCGTCGCCGTAGTGCGCCACCAGCAGGGTCGCGTGCCGGACGAGCACCGCGGCGACCTCGCCGAGCCCGGGCCGGAACCGTTGCGGCTCACCGGCGAACGCCGCCGCGAGGTCGGCGAACAGCCACGGGCGCCCGAGGCAGCCGCGACCCACGACCACGCCGTCGCAGCCGGTCTCGCGCACCATCCGGACGGCGTCGTCGGCCGACCAGATGTCGCCGTTGCCGAGCACCGGCACGTCGGTGACCACCTGCTTGAGCCGGGCGATCGCGTCCCAGTCGG
This sequence comes from uncultured Actinomycetota bacterium, assembly GCA_963750285.1. Lineage (GTDB taxonomy): Bacteria > Actinomycetota > Actinomycetes > Actinomycetales > CAWJMD01 > JBBQSN01. The sequence continues at coordinate 12,898 of CAVVQA010000008.1, forward strand.
CGTCGCCGCCGTAGTAGTCGGCGGCGGTGCGGGCGTGCAGCGCGACCGCCGCGGCGCCCTCGTCCTGCGCGATCCGTCCGGCGTCGAGGTAGGTGAGGTGGTCGTCGTCGATGCCCTTGCGCATCTTCACCGTGACGGGGACCCCGGCCGGGCTCGCGGCACGCACGGCCTCGCGCACCACCCCGGTGAACAGCTCGGTCTTCCAGGGCAGCGCCGCTCCCCCGCCCTTGCGGGTCACCTTGGCCACGGGGCAGCCGAAGTTGAGGTCGACGTGGTCGGCGCGGTCCTCCTCGACCAGCATCCGCACGGCCGCACCCACGGTGGCCGGGTCGACCCCGTAGAGCTGGACGCTGCGGGGGCTCTCGTCGGCGTCGTGCCGGATCAGCCGCATCGACTCCGGCGTCCGCTCCACCAGCGCCCGCGAGGTGACCATCTCGCTGACGTACACCCCACCCGGCCCGAACTGGCGGCAGAGCGCGCGGAAGGCCTGGTTGGTGATGCCCGCCATCGGCGCCAGCACGACCGGCATCGACGCGGTGTGCGGCCCGATCCGCAGCGCAGCCGTCGAGGTCGTGGTCACCGGCCCATTCTCGCAGGGCGGGTCGGTGCCCCGAACTCACGGGATCTGCGCCGCCGGCTCCGGCACGGTCTCGGTGACGGGACGCCGGCGGGACGCCAGCACCGACCCGCCGACGACGAGGACGAACCCGGCGAGCGGTGGCCCAGGTGAGCCGCTCGTCCAGCACCAGCACGCCGGCCGCGACGGCGACGGCCGGGTTGAGGTAGGTGATGAGGGTGGCGCGCACGGCGCCGACCTCGGCGACCAGCAGGAAGAGCAGCTGGAACGCCAGCGCGGTGCACACCAGGGCGAGGCCGAGGACGGACAGCACCACCGGGCGTCGACGGCCACGCGGCCGGCGCCTGCAGCACACCGGGGACCGCTACCGCGACCGCCGCCACCAGCGAGGCTCACCGCGATCACGCCCGACGCCGGCAGGTCGGGCATCGCCCGCACCATGATCGACCGGTCCGATGGCGTAGCAGACCACCACGCCGGCGAGCTCGACGACCGCGAGCAGCTGGTCGGGGTCGCCGCCGCCGAACGCGCCGACGTCGAAGCCGACCAGCAGCGCGACGCCCACGAGCCCGAGCGCGATCCCGGTGACCGCCCGCGGCGTCAGCTGCTCGCCCGGTGCGCAGCAGCAGGGCGATGAGCACCCCGGCGACCGGGACGCCGGCGAGCAGCAGCCCGGTGAGCGACGACGACAGGTGCACCTCGGCGCGCGCCAGCAGGAACCACGGCACGACGATCTCGACCGCGGCGTACGCCACCACCGGCTTCCAACGTCGCAGCACCGGCGACGATCGCGTTGCGGGAGAACGCGATCGGCAGCATCACCGCCGCCGCCACCGCGGTGCGCGCGAGCACCAGCGTGCTGGGCTCGAGCTCGGCGACCGCCACCTTGATCATCAGGTACGGCACGCCCCACACCAGTCCCAGCGCCGCGAACAGCAGCGGGACGCGCAGCCGTCCGGCCGGCACGGGTGGCGCCGTCAGCAGCCCGGGAGGCGCTCGGCGAGGTAGGAGCGCACCTGGTCCAGGGCCACGCGCTCCTGCGCCATCGAGTCGCGCTCCCGGATGGTGACGGCCTGGTCCTCGAGCGAGTCGAAGTCGACCGTGATGCAGAACGGCGTGCCGATCTCGTCCTGGCGGCGGTAGCGGCGTCCGATCGCCTGGGCGTCGTCGAAGTCGACGTTCCAGCTCTGCCGCAGCTCCTTCGCGAGGTCGCGCGCCTTGGGCGAGAGGTCCTCGTGCCGCGAGAGCGGGAGCACCGCGGCCTTGACCGGGGCGAGCCGGTGGTCGAGCCGCAGGGAGACCCGCTTGTCGACCCCGCCCTTGGCGTTCGGCGCCTCGTCCTCGGTGTAGGCCTCGACGAGGAACGCCATCAGCGAGCGCGTGACGCCACCGGCGGGCTCGATGACGTACGGCAGCCAGCGCTCGCCCTTGGCCTGGTCGAAGTACGACAGGTCGGTGCCGGAGTGCTCGCTGTGGGTCCTCAGGTCGAAGTCGGTGCGGTTGGCGATGCCCTCGAGCTCGCCCCACTCCGAGCCCTGGAAGCCGAACCGGTACTCGATGTCGACGGTGCGCTTGGAGTAGTGCGACAGCTTCTCCTGCGGGTGCTCGAAGTGCCGCAGGTTCTCGCGCGCGATGCCGAGGCCGGTGTACCAGTCGGTGCGCTCGGCGATCCAGTACTCGTGCCAGGTCTCGTCGGTGCCCGGCTCGACGAAGAACTCCATCTCCATCTGCTCGAACTCCCGGGTGCGGAAGACGAAGTTACCGGGGGTGATCTCGTTGCGGAACGACTTGCCGATCTGGCCGATGCCGAACGGCGGCTTCTTGCGCGCGCTGGCCTCGACGTTCTTGTAGTTGACGAAGATGCCCTGCGCGGTCTCGGGCCGCAGGTAGTGCAGGCCCGACTCGTCCTCGACCGGGCCGAGGTAGGTCTTCAGCATCATCTCGAAGTCGCGCGGCTCGGTCCACGCGCCGCGGGTGCCGCAGTTCGGGCAGGCGACCGTCGACAGCTCGACCGTGTCGGGGTCGGCGATGCCCTTCTTCTCGGCCACGGCCTCCTGCAGGTGGTCGGCCCGGAACCGCTTGTGGCACGACTGGCACTCGGTGAGCGGGTCGGAGAACGCGCCCACGTGGCCGGAGGCGACCCAGGTCTGGCGCGGCAGGATGATCGAGGAGTCCAGGCCGACGACGTCGTCGCGGCCGGTGACGACCGAGCGCCACCACTGCCGCTTGATGTTCTCCTTCAGCTCCACGCCCAGCGGGCCGTAGTCCCACGCCGACCGCGTGCCTCCGTAGATCTCACCGCTCTGGAACACGAAGCCCCGGCGCTTGCAGAGGCTGATGACGGTGTCGAGACGGGAGGCGGGTGCCACGGGAGGAGCTCCATCCGGCTGGGTGTCGGCGGTTCAGGTGGGTGCTGGTGGTGGTGCTGGGCCGTGCTGGTGGGAAGGGGAAAGGCTACCGGTCCGACCGAGGCCGGCCGGACGGCGATCCGGCCAGGTCGGACGGGTGCGCGACGGCGACGCCGTCCTCGACGTCGAGCAGGACCTCGTACGCCCCGGGCTCGTCGACGCACAGGTACATCAGCGGCACCGCGGTGGCCTTGACCGTGTGGTCCGACAGCGCCCGCCGGTAGGCGCCGACGTCGCGCCACCGGGTCAGCATCGCGAGCAGGTCGGGGTCGTCGGTGCTGCGCGCGACCTCGCCGCTGACGAAGCCCGGTCGCGCCGCGAGCGCCTCGAGGGCCACCGCGGACCGGTGGAGGAAGTCACCCTGCTCGGCCGGGTCGACCCGGTAGCGGTTGACCACGACGAACCGGTCCGGCGGCCGGGGTGCCGGCGTCCCGTGGCTCGCCGGCGCGCTGGTGGGGGGTCCGGGGGTCGTCACCGGCAGGATGCTGCCATGCCGTCGTCGTCTCCTCCCCCGCCGTCGCCCTCGCGGACCGCCACGGTGCGCAGGCGCGCGCCCGCCGCCCTCGTGGTCCTTGCCGTCGGCGCGGCCACCCTCGCGGGGCTCCTGCTGCAGGGCTGGGTCTCCGTCGTCCTGCTCGGGCTGGTGGTGCTCGCCCTCGCCGCGTTCACCCTCGGCACCTGGCACCGCCTCACCGTCCCGGGCCGCGCGCTGCGGGTGCTCGTGATCGGGTTCCTCGCGGCCACGGTGGCGGCGCGTATCCCGAGTTGACACGAGAATCATTCTCAACAGAGGATCAGGGACGTGACCCCGCGCCTGGCTCTCCCGCTCCTGCCCGTCCTCGTCGTGCCGCTGCTGGCCGCCTGCGGCGGTGACGGCGCGGCCGCGGCGTCGGGGACGCAGGTGGTGGTGGGCGCGTACCCGCTGCAGCTGGTGGCCGAGCGGGTGGGCGGCGAGCACGTCGCCGTCACGAACCTGACCCCGCCCGGGGCCGAGCCGCACGACCTGGAGCTCACCCCGCAGGACGTCGCCCACGTGAGCGACGCCGACCTCGTGCTCACCCTGCCCGGCCTGCAGCCCGCGCTCGACGACGCCGCGGCCGCCGAGGCGCCGGACGCCACGCTCGACCTCACCGGGGCCGGGCGCGTCGACCTGGTGGGCGGACGCAGGAGCACGAGGGCGAGGAGCACTCGGCCGACGACGGCCACGACCACGGCGAGCGTGGACCCGCACTTCTGGCTCGACCCGACCCGGCTGGCCGACGCCGCCGACGCGGTGGCCGAGCGGCTCGGCGAGGTCGACCCCGAGCACGCCGCCGACTTCACCGCCGGCGCCGAGGACCTCCGGGCCGACCTCGAGCAGCTCGACGCCGACCTCGCCGCGGGTCTCGAGACCTGCGACAGCCGCGACCTGGTGACGAACCACGCGGCCTTCGGCTACCTGGCCGACCGCTACGACCTGCACCAGGTGGGCATCTCCGGGCTGTCCCCCGACACCGAGCCGAACCCGGGCACGCTCGCCGAGATCGCCTCGTACGTCAGGGACCACGACGTCACCACGGTGTTCACCGAGACCCTCGTGGCGCCCGACACCGCCGAGGCGGTCGCCGCCGAGACGGGTGCGTCGACCGCGGTGCTCGACCCGCTGGAGGGCCTGGCCGAGGACGCCGACGGCGACTACCTCACGATCATGCGTGAGAACCTGTCCGTCCTGGAGAAGGGCCTCGGCTGCTCGTGACCGCACCACCCGTCGCCCCGGGAGGCGACCCCGTCCCGGTCCTGCGCCTGCGCGGGGCCGCGATCGGTCACGGGTCGACCCGGATCGTGCGCGACCTCGACCTCGAGGTGCGGGCCGGTGAGTCGGTGGCGCTGCTCGGCGCCAACGGCTCGGGCAAGACCACGCTGGTGAAGGGCCTGCTCGGCCTGGCCGAGGTGCAGGCCGGGTCGGTCGAGGTGTTCGGCCAACCGGTCGCGTCCTTCCACGAGCGGTGGCGGATCGGCTACGTCCCGCAGCGGCACACCGTGGGCGGGCCGGTCCCCTCGTCGGTGCGCGAGGTCGTCGCGAGCGGACGGCTGGCCCGCCGCTCCTGGTGGCGGCCGGCCACCTCCGCCGACCGGGCCGCCGTCGACGACGCGATCGAGGTCGTCGGGCTCGCCGACCAGGCCCGGCGGCCGGTGGCCGAGCTGTCCGGCGGCCAGCAGCGGCGGGTGCTCGTGGCCCGCGCGCTGGCGGCGGACCCCGAGGTGCTCGTCATGGACGAGCCCACCGCCGGCGTCGACGCCTCGCAGCAGCGGGCGCTGGCGCGGGCGCTGCAGGTTCTCGCCGACCGACGGGTGACCATGCTCGTGGTCACCCACGAGGTCGGCCCGCTCGCCGGCGTGGTGCGCCGGGCCGTGGTGATGGACGAGGGCCGCTGCCGCTACGACGGGCCGCTGCTGGCCGAGATGCTGCCCGGCGGCCACGACCACGTGCACCACCACGACGAGCACGACCACCACGCGGCCCCCGGTCGGCGCGACGCCGGCTGGGTCGCCGAGCCGAGGATCGGGGGCTGACGGCGATGGACCTGCTGTCGTACGACTTCATGCAGCGCGCGCTGCTGGCCGCCCTCCTGGTCGGTCTCACCGCCCCGGCCGTCGGCACCTTCCTCGTGCAGCGCCGGCTGGCGCTCGTCGGTGACGGCATCGGGCACGTCGCCCTCACCGGCGTCGCCGTCGGCCTGCTCACCGCCACCAGCCCGGTCTGGACCGCTCTCGTGGCGGCGGTCCTCGGGGCGGTCCTCATCGAGCTGCTCCGCCGCGGCGGGCGCACCGGCGGCGACGTCGCGCTCGCCGTGCTGTTCTACGGCGGCATCGCCGGCGGCGTCGTCCTGATCGCGCTGTCGCCGGGTGGCGGCTCGGCCAACCTGGCCGCGCTACCTGTTCGGGTCGCTCACCACGACCACCGACGCCGACGTCGTCGCCTTCGCCGTGCTCGCCGTCGTGGTGCTGGGCTGCGTCGCCGCGCTCGGGCAGCGGATGTTCGCGGTGAGCAACGACGAGGAGTTCGCCCGCGCCGCCGGCCTCCCGGTGCTCGCCCTCAACCTGCTGCTGGCCGTCCTCACCGCCGTCACCGTCGTGGTCTCGATGCGGGTGGTCGGCCTCCTGCTCATCAGCGCGCTGATGATCGTGCCGAACGCGGTGGCGCAGCAGCTGTCCCGCACGTTCCGCGCCACGGTGCTGCTCGCGGTGGCGGTCGGCGTGGTGTGCAGCCTCGGCGGCGCGGTGCTGTCGTTCTACGCCGACACCCCCTCGGGCGGGACGATCGTGCTGGTGGCCATCGCCCTGTTCCTCGTCGTGGCCGTCGTCGACCTCGTGCGGCGCCGGGTGCTGGCCCGGACCCGTCCCCGGGTCGACTACCACCCGCACGAGCACGGCGACGAGTGCGGCCACCCGGCCGTGCGGCACGACGACCACGTCGACTACCTGCACGACGGGCACCGCCACGCGGTGCACGCCGGGCACTACCACGAGCACCCCCAGGACCAGGCACCCGCGCGGACGGAGAGCCACCCGTGACCGCCACCCGCCGGCCCACCCGGCAGCGCACCGCCGTGCTCGAGCTGCTGCACGAGCAGGACACCTTCCGCAGCGCGCAGGACATCCACGCCGTGCTGCGCGAGGCGGGCACCGGCATCGGCCTGGCCACCGTCTACCGGACGCTGCAGGCGATGGCCACCGACGGCGACGTCGACGTGCTGCGCACCGAGGACGGCGAGTCGGTCTACCGCCGCTGCCGCACCCCCCGGCACCACCACCACCTGGTCTGCCGCTCCTGCGGTCTCACCGTGGAGGTCGAGGACACCCCGGTGGAGCGCTGGGCCGCGACCGTCGCCGAGCAGCACGGCTTCGGCGACGTCGAGCACCAGGTCGAGGTGTTCGGCACCTGCGCGGCCTGCCGCCGCGCGCTCGCCGACTGACCCGGCCCCTACCGCCCCGCTTCCTCGTCCCGCGACGCACACCGCCGAGCGCGACGCACACCGTCGATGGTGTGCGCCGCGCCCGCACGTGTGCGTGGGCCGGACCTCGACACCCGACGACCGCGTCGGCCGGGCGTCACAGGTTCCGTCGGCCAGACCCGCGACGGGACACCACGACGCACGCGCAGCCCGCGACCAGCAGCACGAGGGCGAGGCTGGTCCGGTCGGACGCGGCCGAGCCGGTGTCGCCAGCTCGGCAGCCGCCGCGTACCGGTGCCGCGGCAGGGTCGGTCGGCGCAGGCGGCGTCGAGGGCCGGTCCGAGCGAGGTCGACGAACCACGACCGGGCGAGTCGAGGACGACGGCGGGTCGGCGTTCTCGGCCCGAACAGGACGTAGTCGAGCACGAGGAACCGGTCCGGCGCGTCGTGGACGCGGCCGACCGCCGGAGCGGACTGCTGCTCGATCTCGAGCGCCCTGCCGTCGAGGGCGAACGCCTCGCCCGCGAGGAACGTCGTGCCCAGCGACGTCGTCTCCGTCCCGCACCGCCTCGAGCTCGCCGGACGGCGCATCCGACGCGCCGACGACGACGCGCCCGACGAAGTGCCGGTCCTCCACCGTCGAGCGTGCAGCCCGCGCTCGCCAGGACGGCCTCGGCGGGCAGCGTGAACGAGGTCTGCCAGCTGCCGTCCACGTCCGCGACCAGGTCGGTGATCCGCCAGAGCTCCGGCGGGTCGTACCAGTCCTCGCTCTCGCTCCTGATCTCCAGGTCCACCGTGCCCGGCGCCCGAGCGCCGGCGCCCTCGGTGCCGGACACGACGTCACCGTGCACCCTGAGGGGCTGACCCGCGGCTCGACCGACGATCGTGGAACGGCTGCGGGCGTCTGCACGAGCTCGGACACGGGCACGCCGCCCAGCGAGCCCCAGGACGACGAGCAGCTCGTTGTCCGGCCCGGGCACGGTCACGCGTCGTCCTCGACCCGGCGGCGCCTCGGTCTCGCCGACCACGGTCCCGTCCGGCCGGTCGCCAGCCTCGCATGTGCTGCCCGGGGTCCAGCCCGTCGATGACCACCTCGCACGCGCCGGTCGTCGTGGACGTAGCCGCCGGCCAGGTCGCGTGCCCGAGCTGCCGTCGCCGACGACGACGGGCTCGGAGTCCGCGCCGTCGCAGGAGGCGAGGACGACCGCGGCGCTGCCCTGCATCGTCAGCGTCGCCGTCCACGAGCCGTCACCGGCGGGCGTCACCGACTCCTGGTCGGCGACCTCGGTGCCCGTGCCCGCGGCGTCCGGGACGGCGAGGGTCACGTCCGCCGCGCCCGCGCATCCTGCGCCGGACACGACCACGGGGTCCCCGTCGCCCGCCGTCAGCGGCGTGACGACGACGCCGGACGGGGCGGCGTGGGCGGCCGACCAGGGCACGAGCGTGACCGCCGCCGTGACGAGGACGGCAGCGCCGAAGAGCGCTGACCGGTTCAGACGGACGCTCATGGTGGACCCCCCGTGTCGGCAGGACGTCAGTGTGCCACCGGCGGTCAGATCGAGGGGGCGTCGACGGCTCCGCCGTAGCGGCGCTCGCGACCGGCGTAGGTGAGCAGGGCGTCCCACAGGTGCCGGCGGTCGACATCGGGCCAGAGGGTGTCGACGAACGCGAGCTCGGCGTACGCGGACTGCCACAGGAGGAAGTTCGAGATCCGCTGCTCGCCCGAGCTGCGCAGGAACAGGTCGACGTCGGGCATGTCCGGCTCGTCGAGGAACCGGGCGACCGTCCGCTCGTCGACCCGCTCCGGGTCGAGACGGCCGTCAGCCGCCATCCGCGCGATCTCCCGTGCGGCGTCGGCGATCTCGGCTCGTCCGCCGTAGTTCACGCACAGCGTCAGCGTCATCACCGTGTTGTCGCGCGTCTGCTCCTCGGCGACCGCGAGCTCGGACACGACCGAGGACCACAGCCGAGGACGGCGACCGGCCCAGCGCACCCGCACCCCCCACTCGTGCAGCTGGTCGCGCCGGCGGCGCAGCACCGCGCGGTTGTAGCCCATCAGGAAGCGCACCTCCTCCGGCGAGCGCTTCCAGTTCTCGGTGGAGAAGGCGTACACCGACAGGTACGGCACCCCGACCTCGATCGCGCCGGCGACGAGGTCGAACAGCGCCAGCTCGCCGCGCCTCGTGGCCGGCGGTGCGCGGCAGCCCGCGCTGGTTGGCCCAGCGGCCGTTGCCGTCCATGACGACCGCCACGTGCCCCGGCAGCTGCTCGGGCGTCAGGTGCGGCGGCGCGATGCCGGACGGGTGCGGCGGCGGGGCGACCGGCTCGCGCCGGGCGACCGGCTCGGCGACCACCTTGCGGCGACGGGGCACCCTCAGACCCTCTCGACGTGCTGGAGGGACCGCACACCCCGTTCGAGGTGCCACTGCAGGTAGGCGGCCACGAGCCCGCTGGCCTCGCGCCGCTCGCGCGGGCCGCTCGTGTCGGCGACCTCCCAGTCGGCCGTGAGCAGCGCGGACAGCAGCGCGACCGTGACCGGGGCCGGGGCGGCCGAGCCCGGCGGGCGGCAGGACGGGCACACCACGCCGCCGCTCGCGACCGAGAACGCCCGGTGCGGTCCGGGCTGCCCGCAGCGGGCGCAGTCGTCGAACGACGGCGCCCACCCCGCGACCGACAGCGAGCGGAGCAGGAACGCGTCGAGGACGAGGGCGGGGTCGTGCGTGCCCTCGGCGAGGGTGCGCAGGGCGCCGACCAGCAGCAGGAACTGCTGGGTCGCCGGCTCGCGCTCGTTCTCGGTCATCCGCTCGGCGGTCTCGGCCATCGCGGTGGCGGCGGTCCAGCGGGTGTAGTCCTCGGCGATCGGCCCGCCGTACGGCGAGAGCGTGACCACCTGGTTGACGATGTCGAGCGAGCGCCCCTGCCAGAGCTGGACGTCGATCACCATGAACGGCTCGAGCCGCGAGCCGAACCGGCTGGACGTGCGCCGCACCCCCTTGGCCACCGCCCGCACGCGCCCGTGGTGGCGCGTGAGCAGGGTGATGATGCGGTCGGCCTCCCCCAGCTTGTGGGTGCGCAGGACGACCGCCTCGTCCCGGAAGGTGGTCACCGAGCCATCATGCCCGCCTGCACCGACGACACCCGGCGGACAGGCCGGTCCGTCCGCTGCCGGTAGCGTCGGGCACCGTGATCATCTGGCTGAACGGCACCCACGGCGCCGGCAAGACGACCACCGCCAGGCTCCTGCAGCCGCTGCTGACCGACGCCAAGGTGCTCGACGCCGAGAAGGTCGGCGAGACGCTGATGGACATCACGCCCGGACTGCCTGCGACGGACAACTTCCAGCACTGGCCGCCGTGGCGCCCGCTCGTCGTGGAGACCGCCCGTCGGGTGCTCGAGTACACCGGCGGCACCCTGCTGATGCCGATGACCGTCCTGGTCGAGGAGTACTGGCGCGAGATCAGCGCGGGTCTCGCCGACCACGGCGTCCCGGTCCGGCACTTCGTCCTGCACGCCGGTACCGAGACCCTGCGCGCCCGCATCGACGACGACACCGATCTCGGACCTTCGGCCTTCCGGCACCAGTACGTGGAGCCCTACGCCGAGGCGGCCCGCACCTGGCTGCACGACGCCGCCGAGGTCGTCGACACCACGTCACTGGCCCCGGAGCAGGTCGCCGCGCGGATCGCGGCTGCCGTCGGCACTTGAGGTCAGAGCAGGACGACCTGGTCGCGTCCCTGGCTCTTGGCCTCGTAGAGGGCGCGGTCGGCCGCGGCGAGCACGGTGTCCGGGCTCTGCGAGGTGGCCACGCCGACCGAGACGGTGACCGCCAGGCCCGTGGCCGCCGTGCTCCAGTCGTGGTCCTGCACCGCGCGGTGGACGCGGTCCGCAACGGCGCGGGCGGCGACCGGATCGGACTCGACCAGGACGATGAACTCGTCTCCGCCGTATCGGATCACGACGTCGTGAGCGCGGGTGCTGGCCCGCAGCAGGCCCGCCACCCGGCGCAGGACGACGTCGCCGACCGCGTGGCCGAAGGTGTCGTTGGTGTCCTTGAACCGGTCGAGGTCGACGAAGATCGCCGAGATGACGTCGGTGCTGCCGGAGATGGCGTCGACCAGACGCCGCCGGTTGCCCAGCCCGGTGAGGGGGTCCTCGAGCACCTCCTGCCCCATCCGCTCGGTCTGGCGCATCAGCTCGGCCACCCGGCTGCGGGCCTGGATGTCGGCGAACCGGCTCTCCCGGTCGCGCCACAGCCGCAGGATCGACTCCTGGGCGACACGGGCCGAACGCGCCAGACCGGGGTGATCGCCGTGCTCGATCCGGTCGACCTCGACCTGCACCAGCACGGCGGTGGCGGCCCAGACGTCTCGTGCAGCGCGCTCGGCGAACCGGATCGCGGCGCGCAGGTGGGTCTGCGCCTCGTGCGTGCGCCCCTGGGTGGCGAGCACCCGCGCGAGCGCGATCCGCGCCAGGTGGCCGTCGATCACCTCGTCGCGGACGTCGTGCTCGGCGAGCAGCCGGGTGAGCGTGGCCGCCGCCACGTCGCCGTGGCCGAGCCGCTCGAGCACGAACGCCTCGATGATCAGCGAACGGAGCACCAGGAAGGGCTCGTCGTGCTCGCGCCCCGCGCGCAGTGTGGCCAGGCAGCGCGACAGCGCCTCGACGTACATCGCCCGCGCCTCGTCGTGCCGGCCGACCAGCTCGCAGCTGGCCGCCCAGTACAGGAGCGACTGGCACGACTCGTCGAGCACCAGCAGGTTGCTCTGCGCGGCGGTGGTGCCGATGCTCGCCGACAGCAGCGCGTCGGCCTCGCGGTAGACGTACATCGCCCGCATCGCCAGGGCCACGGCCATGCTGGCCGACATGTGGTTGTAGGCCGTGGACGGGAAGCGGTGCAGCAGGGCGCTGGCCTCGGCGAGCGCGTCCATCGCCCGGTCCATCTCGCCCTCGCGGATGTACGCCTCGGCGAGCAGCGACAGGCCCTTGGCGCGCCAGTACGGCTGCCGGGCCGGGTCGATCCTGGCCAGCAGCAGCTGGGCGTTCAGGGTCGCCTCGACGCTGTCGCCGAGCTCGTGCAGGGAGGTGCCGATCGTGTAGTGCAGGTACAGCGGCGTGACGACGTCGTCGGTGAGCCGGACCACGGCGAGCGCGTGCCGGGCGGCGAGGACGGCCTCGGCGTGCCGGCCCTCGAGGTAGAGCCCGTGCGCCCAGTCCGACAGGAGGTCGAACGGCCCGAACTCGTCGACGCGGCACAGGGCCGTCGACGTTGCCCCCATGCCTTCCTCCTGCCCCGTCGGCGCGATCCCGGTCGCCGAGATCCCCGTACCAGAAGTCTGGCACGGCAGGACGTCACCCACCGCTGCATCCGACCCGACCCGTCCACCCGGCTGCGTCCGACCGGGTGAACGGGACCACCGCGCCGCTACCGCTCGGAGCGGTTGACGGCCGACACGACCGCCTTGAGCGAGGCCGTGACGATGTTCGGGTCGATGCCCACCCCCCACAGGACGCGGTCGCCGATCTCGCACTCGACGAACGACGCGGCCGTCGCGTCGCCACCGGCACCCATCGCGTGCTCGGCGTAGTCGAGCACCCGCACCCGCACGTCGACGGCCTGGAGCGCGTCGACGAACGCGGCGATCGGGCCGTTGCCCATCCCCTGCAGGGTGCGCCGGCGCTCGCCGTCGACGAGGTCGACCTCGAGCCGGTCGGCGCCGTCGACCTGGCTGCTCGACCGGGTGCCCAGCAGCGACAGCCGGCCCCAGGACCTGCCCTGGTCCGCGGCCGGCAGGTACTCGTCGGCGAAGATCGTCCACAGCTCGTCGGCCGAGACCTCGCCGCCGCCGTCGTCGGAGCGGCGCTGCACGACCTGGCTGAACTCGATCTGCAGGCGTCGTGGCAGGTCGAGGTGGTGCTCGTTCTTCATCAGGTACGCCACGCCGCCCTTGCCGGACTGGCTGTTGACGCGGATGACGGCCTCGTACGAGCGCCCGATGTCCTTGGGGTCGACCGGCAGGTACGGCACCTGCCAGGTGAAGTCGTCGACCGGTGTGCCGGCCTCGGCGGCGTCGGCCTCGAGGTGGGTGAAGCCCTTGTTGATGGCGTCCTGGTGCGAGCCGGAGAACGCCGTGAACACCAGGTCGCCACCGTAGGGGTGCCGCTCCGGGACGGGCAGCTGGTTGCAGTACTCCACCGTGCGCCGGATCTCGTCGATGTCGGAGAAGTCGATCTGCGGGTCGATCCCCTGGCTGAACAGGTTGAGCCCCAACGTGACCAGGCAGACGTTGCCGGTGCGCTCGCCGTTGCCGAACAGGCAGCCCTCGATCCGGTCGGCACCGGCCAGGTAGCCGAGCTCGGCCGCGGCCACCCCGGTACCGCGGTCGTTGTGCGGGTGCAGGCTCAGCACCATCGAGTCGCGCCGCGGCAGGTTGCGGTGCATCCACTCGATCGAGTCGGCGTACACGTTCGGCGTCGCCATCTCGACCGTGGCGGGCAGGTTCACGATCAGCGGGCGGTCGGGCGTCGGGTCGATGACGTCGGCGACCTTGCCGCAGACCTCGGCGGCGAAGTCGAGCTCGGTGCCGGTGTAGCTCTCCGGCGAGTACTGCCAGTGGATCTCGGTCTTCGGGGTGAGGACCTCCGCGTACTTCATCGCGAACCGCGCGCCCGAGGTGGCGATGTCGGCGATGCCGTCGCGGTCCATGCCGAACACCACCCGGCGCTGGAGCACCGAGGTGGAGTTGTAGAAGTGCAGGATCGCCTGGTCGGCGCCGACGAGGGACTCGAAGGTGCGCTCGATCAACGGTTCCCGGCACTGGGTCAGCACCTGGATCCGCACGTCGTCGGGGATGAGGTCGCCCTCGATCAGCTGGCGGACGAAGTCGAAGTCGGTCTGGCTCGCCGCCGGGAACCCGACCTCGATCTCCTTGTAGCCCATGGCGACGAGCAGCTGGAAGAACGCCAGCTTGCGGGCCGGGTTCATCGGGTCGATCAGGGCCTGGTTGCCGTCGCGCAGGTCGACGGCGCACCAGCGCGGCGCGCGGTCGATCCGCTTCGACGGCCAGCTGCGGTCGGGCAGGTCGACCTGGATCTGCTCGTGGAACGGGACGTAGCGGTGGGCCGGCATCGAGGACGGCTGCTGCGGGGCGCCGGTCCAGTAGGAGCCGGTGGGCTGGGAGGTGGTGCTGGTCACGAGGAGTGCCTTCCTGGGTCCGTCAGGGGGCGACCGGCAGGCACTCACTCCGCGGCGGGGGGACCGGTCTGGTCAGCTGCCCTCGCCGCGGCATCCGAGGAGGAGGCTCGCGCGCACGTCGTCACCCTAGCCCGGCGCCCGACGAGGCGTCCACGGGACGGGCACCCGTCCCGTCAGCCGGGACGGCGGGCCACGAACACCAGCTCGGCACCGGGCCGGTCGGGCGCGTCGCGCACCTCAGCCGGCTCGAACCCGCACGCCGCGAGCGAGTCCTCGACCTGCGCCCTGGTCGCGAACCGCAGCGTGGACGAGGACGGCAGCCTCGTGCCGTCCGGCAGCACGGTGACCGAGTCGAAGGTGACGAGCAGGCCGTCCGGACCGTCGTCGACCGCCACGACCTCGTGCCAGCCACCCACCGGTCCGACGCCCTCGACCTGCGTGACGTGGTCGGTGAGCTCGCGGGTCCACCCCTCCCAGGCCCGACGGTCGGGGTCGCGGGTCTCGAGGACCAGCCGACCTCCGGGACGCAGCGCGGCGTGCGCAGCGCGCAGCACCCCGCGCCAGGCGTCCTCGGTGGTGAACACCTGGGCGACGTTGGCCGTCATCGTCACCAGGTCGACCTGCAGGGGCAGCGCGTCGGCGCCTCCCCACCCACCGGACGCGTCGGCTCCCGGCTTGGCGCGGGCGACGTCGACCGACGCCCGGCGGGGTCGACGCCGACGACGTCGCAGCCGCGAGGAGGAGCGCGAAGACGCCCGTCCCGCAACCGATGTCGAGCACCGAGCGGGCGCCCAGCTCGTCGACGAGGGCGACGTACGCGTCGAGGTCGGTGCGGTCCGGGTCGAGCGGGTCGTAGAGAGCCGCCAGGCGGGCGTCGTCGAAGGTCGCGTCGGGCACATCCGGACGCTAGCCGCGGACCGCCCACCGGTCGCGCGCATTCCCCGTCGCGACCGAGGCACGACCCCGGCGCGGGCTCGTAGACTCGCGCCGGGTCCGGCAGACCCCGGAGGTGCACCGTGCCGAAGCGGCTCGTCGTCGTCGTCCCCTCCGTCATGCGCCGCCTCGAGGACTGGTCGGCGCTGATCGGACGGGTCCAGGAGCTCGACGGTTACGGCGCGGACGAGGCCGACTGGTTCCTGCTCGACCACCACGCCTCGCTCTCCACCCGGCGCTCGGCGACCTCCCTCGCGGCGACCGTGGCGGCCGAGATCCACCAGCGGGTGCAGAGCCGCGGCCCGTTCGACGACGTCGTGCTCGTCGGGCACAGCCTCGGCGGGATGCTCGTCCGCTCCGCCTACGTGCAGGCCCGGCTCGCCGCGGCCGACGAGCGCCACCCGCAGTGGCCCTGGCTGGTCACGCGGATCGTGCTCTTCGCCAGCCTGAACCGCGGCATGGAGGTCAGCCGGCACCGGCGCTGGTGGCTGCCGCTGGTGTTCTGGTTCGCGCGGGTGCTGCCGTGGGTGCGCGGGTTCCTCCTGCACGACCTGCTGCGCGGCTCCGCGTTCGTCAGCTCGCTGCGGATCGAGTGGATCCGGATCATGTCGTCGGGTCGCGCGGTGCCGCTCGTCGTGCAGCACCTCGGCACCGAGGACGACCTGGTGACGGCGCAGGAGAGCACGGACATCGAGACCTTCCCGACCGGGCGGACGGTGTCGCTGCCCGGCGCCACCCACGGCGACCTGGTGCACCTGGAGTCGGCGTCCGACCCCGACGGCCGGTTCGCCTTGATCAGGCCTGCGTTCGCGGACCCCGTGCCGGCCGCGGTACCGGTCGGTGACCCGGACCAGCAGATCGTGCTGCTGCTGCACGGCATCCGGGCGAGCAACGAGGACTGGGCGGCGGGGCTGCGCGACGAGATCGCCACGACCTGGCCGCGAGCCCTGGTGTCGGCCAGCGAGTACGGCCGGTTCTCGGCCCGCCAGTTCGTGCTCCCGGCCACCCGCCGCAAGTTCCTGGGCTGGCTGCAGGACGAGTACGCCGAGGCGCTGGCCCGCAACCCGTCGGCGCGCTTCTACTTCGTGGGTCACAGCAACGGCACCTACCTGTTCGGCCGCAGCCTGCTCGCGGTGCCGGCCATGCGGTTCGAGCGCGTGCTGCTCGTGGGCAGCGTGCTGCCCCGCGGGTACGACTGGCGCGGCCGCTTCGCCAGCGGGCAGGTCGGCGAGCTGCGCAACGACCGCGGCTCCACCGACGTCCCCGTCGGGGTGCTGTGCGGGATGCTCCGCGGGGTCGGGATGACCGACGTGGGCACCGGCGGTGTCGACGGGTTCGACTGGGAGGCGGACGCTCTCACCAAGCTCGAGGTGCGCTACCACCCCGGCGGCCACAGCCGGGCGCTGCTGCCCGACAACCTCCCGTCGCTGGCCGCGTTCGTCACCACGGGCGACCGGACGCTGCCGGGCGACCTGGTCGAACGACGTCCCGGCTGGTTCAGCACGCTGGTGAACGCCGCCCCGTGGCTCGGCCGGCTGCTGGCCCTCGCCCTGGTCGCCGGCGCCGTGGCCCTGGTGCTGGCCGGTCCGTTCGCGCTGCTCGGCAACCTGCTGCTCGTGCTCGGCATCGGGGCCGCGGTCCTGATCGGCCTCGACGTCGCCTGAGCCGCCTCCCGGTCGCCTGGCCCGACACGGTCCGCGGGCGGCCGCCCCGTGCTCCCCGGGGCGGAGTGGTGGGTCAGGACGAGCGGCGGCGGAGCAGCTCCTCGGCGACCTGCACGGCGTTGAGCGCGGCGCCCTTGCGCAGGTTGTCGTTCGACACGAACAGCACCAGGCCGCGGTCGTCCGGCACCGAGCGGTCCTGCCGGATCCGTCCGACGAACGCGGGGTCGGCACCCGCGGCCTTGAGCGGCGTCGGCACGTCGTCGAGGGCGACGCCCGGCGCGTCGGCGAGCAGCTTGGTGGCCTCCTGCGGCGTCACCGGCTCGGCGAACTCCGCGTGCACCACCAGGCTGTGGCCGGTGTACACCGGCACCCGCACGCAGGTGCCGGCCACCGGGAGCTCGGGCAGGTGCAGGATCTTGCGCGACTCGTTGCGCAGCTTCTGCTCCTCGTCGGTCTCGCCGCTGCCGTCGTCGACGAGCGAGCCGGCCAGCGGCAGCACGTTGAACGCGATCGGCTCGGCGTAGACCTGGGGCTCGCCGAGGTCGACGGCCGAGCCGTCGTGCACGAGGGCGGTGCCGTTCTCGGCGCCGGCACGCACCTGACGGTCGAGCTCGGCGACGCCCGTCCCGCCGGTGCCCGAGACGGCCTGGTAGGTGGCCACCACGAGCCGGGTGAGCGTGGCGTGGTCGTGCAGCGGCTTCAGCACCGGCATCGCGGCCATCGTCGTGCAGTTCGGGTTGGCGACGATGCCCTTGGGCAGGTGGTCGAGGTCGTCGGGGTTGACCTCCGAGACCACCAGCGGCACCTCGGGATCCATCCGCCACGCGCTCGAGTTGTCGACGACCACGGCGCCGGCCGCGGCCACCTTCGGGGCGAGCTCGAGCGAGGCCTTCTTGCCGTTGCTGAACAGCGCGAGGTCGAGGCCGGCGAAGTCGGCGGTCGCGGAGTCCTCGACGACGACCTCGCTGCCCTTCCACGGCAGGGTCGTGCCGGCGGAGCGGGCGCTGGCGAAGAACCTGATCTCCTCGACCGGGAACTCGCGCTCCTCGAGCAGACGGCGCATGACCGTCCCGACCTGACCGGTGGCTCCGAACACTCCGACGCGCATGACCTCGATCCTACGTCCGTCCCACCAGCAGGTCCGGCACGTCCGCCCTGCGGACGCGCCCGCGACCGGGAGTCACCACCGCGGCGTCCGGTCCCGGTACCGTCCGGCAGCGTGGACGTTCCCTTCGTGTGGGTCGACGTGTTCGCGCGGACCCCGCTGACCGGCAACCCGCTCCCTCTCGTGCCCTCGGCGGACGGGCTGGGCACGGCGCAGATGGCGGCGGTCGCGCGCGAGCTCAACCAGTCCGAGGCCACCTTCCTGGTGACCCCGACGGACCCGTCCGCCGACGTGCGGCTGCGGTCGTTCACCCCCGGCGGGGTCGAGGTGCTGGGCGCGGGTCACAACGCCATGGGGGCCTGGATCTGGCTCGCGTCCACCGACGTCCTCGACCCGGGGCGCACCGGGTTCACCCAGCAGATCGGTGACGACCTCCTGCCCGTGACGGTGGCGCGCCCGCCGGACGCTCCGGCCCTGGTCACGATGCGGCAGTCGGCGCCACGCTTCCTCGCCCGCGCCGACGACCCGGTCGCCCTGGCCACGGCCCTCGCGCTGGACCCCGACGACCTCGCGGGTGACGCGCAGGTGGTGTCCACCGGTGCCGAGCACCTGATGGTGGAGGTGCGGACCCGGGGCGCCGTGGACTCCGCGTCGCCCGACGTCACCCGGCTGCTGGCCGTGCTGGCGGCCGCCGGTGGCGAGGGGTGCTACGTGTTCAGCACCGAGGCCGGCGACGACGGGGCGGACGCGTACGCCCGCTTCTTCAACCCGACGGTCGGCATCGTCGAGGACCCGGCGACGGGCACCGCCGCCGGGCCGCTGGCGGCCCTGCTGGTGCGGGACGGCCGGGCGCCGACCGACGGCGTGGTCCAGATCCTCCAGGGCGTCGCGTGCGGACGGCCGAGCACCCTGCACGTCGAGGTGGACGGCTCGCGGGTGAGCCTGTCCGGCAGCGGCGTCGTGGTGGCCGAGGGCACCCTGTTCCTCTGAACCCTCAGCAGCCGCGGCGGGACGCTGCTCAGAACCCCAGCCGGCGCAGCTGCTTGGGGTCGCGCTGCCAGTCCTTGGCCACCTTGACGTGCAGGTCGAGGAACACCGGCACGCCGAGCAGCGCTGAGATGCCCTGCCGCGCAGCCGTTCCCACGTCGCGCAGACGGACACCCTTCTTGCCGATGACGATGCCCTTCTGCGAGTCGCGCTCGACGAACAGGTTGACCCGCACGTCGACCAGGCCGTCGTCGCGGCCCTCACGCGGCTCCATCTCCTCGACCACCACCGCCAGCGAGTGCGGCAGCTCGTCGCCGAGGCCCTCGAGCGCGGCCTCGCGGATCAGCTCGGCCACCATCACCAGCTCGGGCTCGTCGGTGAGCTCGCCGTCCGGGTACATCGGCGGGCCCGCGGGCAGCAGGCCGAGCAGCACGTCCTGCAGCGCCTGCACCTGGTAGCCCGACGTCGCCGAGACGGGGACGATGTCGTCCCACTCCCCCACGACCGCACCGAGCTCCTGCACCTGCAGCAGGTGCCGCGCGAGGTCCTCGCGGCCGGCGAGGTCGGACTTGGTGACCACGGCCACCACCTTCGGACCGCGCCGGCGCCTGCCGTCGGGTCCGAGCCTCAGGTTGCCCAGCTGCTGGGCGATGAAGCGGTCGCCGGGCCCGACCTTCTGGTCGGCCGGCAGGCAGAAGACCACCAGGTCGACCTCGGCGAGGGTCTCGGCCACGAGGTCGTTCAGCCGCTGGCCGAGCAGGGTGCGCGGACGGTGCAGGCCAGGGGTGTCGACGAGCACCAGCTGCGCGTCGTCGCGGTGCACGATGCCGCGGATCGTGTGCCGGGTGGTCTGCGGGCGGCTGGAGGTGATCGCCACCTTCTGCCCCACCAGGGCGTTCGTGAGCGTCGACTTGCCCGCGTTGGGGCGGCCGACGAGGGCGGCGAAGCCGGAGCGGAAGGCCATCAGGACGCCCTCCCGCCGCGGTCGGGGACGGCGGCCTCGACCACGCGGTGGGCGAGCACCGAGGTGATCCGGTTGCGCCGGCCCTCCGTGCGCTCCGCCGTGAGCACCACGCCCTCGACGGTCACCGTGGCGCCTGGGATCGGCACCTTGCCCAGGGTCTTGGCGAGCAGTCCACCGACCGAGTCCACCTCGTCCTCCTCGATCTCGACGGCGAAGAGCTCGGCGAGCTCGTCGATCGGCAGCCGCGCGCTGAGGCGGTAGGTGCCCTCCTCGAGCGCCTCCACCTGCGGGGGCTCGCGGTCGTACTCGTCGGCGATCTCGCCGACGATCTCCTCCACGAGGTCCTCGATGGTGACCAGCCCGGCGATGCCGCCGTACTCGTCGACCACGAGCGCCACGTGGGTGGCCTCGGCCTGCATCTCGCGCAGGAGGGCGTCGACGGTCTTGCTCTCCGGCACGAACACCGGCGGCCGCATCGCCCGCTCCACCCGGAGGTCGTCGTTCTCGGCGTGGCCGGAGTGCAGCCGCCGGGCGACGTCCTTGAGGTACAGCAGGCCGATCGGGTCGTCGAGGCCCTCGCCCGGTGACCGGGATGCGAGAGAAGCCCGAGCGCAGGAACAGGTGCATGGCGTCCTCGAGGCCGGTGCCCTGCTCGATCGTCACCATGTCGGTGCGCGGCACCATCACCTCGCGGACGATGGTGTCGCCGAGCTCGAAGACCGAGTGGATCATCTTGCGCTCCACCGCCTCGATCACCTCGGACTCGCTGGCGAGGTCGACCAGGTCGCGCAGCTCGTTCTCGGACGCGAACGGGCCGTGCCGGAAGCCGCGGCCCGGCGTCACCACGTTGCCGACCAGGACGAGCAGGCCGGCGACCGGGCCGAGCAGCGTGGTGCCGGCGCGCAGGGCCGGAGCCACCACGAGGCCGACCTCCTCCGGCTGCTGGCGCGCCAGCGTGCGCGGGCTGACGCCGACGACCACGTACGAGGTCGCGGCCATGACGACGGTGGCGATGAGCAGCACCGCCCACCAGCGCTGCACGAACGAGTCGACCACGAGCGCCACGCAGACGGCGGCCGCGGCCTCGCAGGACACGCGCAGGAAGATCGCGACGTTGACCGAGACCACCTGCGCCTCGAGCAGCTGCGCGAGCGCCGGTGCCCCGCGGCGGCCGTCGGCCACCAGCCGGGCGGCGTCGGCGCGGCTGGTGCGCAGGATGGCGGTCTCGGCGGCGGCGAAGACACCCGCGAGCACCACCAGGACGACCGCGAGGACGACGAACAGACCGGTGGGCACCTCAGCGATCCCGGTCCATCACGCGCGACCGCCGAGGAAGGTGAGCAGGAGCGTGCGCTGCAGGGCGAACATCTCCTTCTCCTCCTCGGGCTCGGCGTGGTCGTAGCCGAGCAGGTGCAGGATGCCGTGGGTGGTGAGGAGCAGGAGCTCCTCCATCGTCGCGTGGCCCGCGGCCTTGGCCTGGGTCGCGGCGACCTCGGGGCACAGCACGACGTCGCCCAGCAGGCCGGGCTCGCTCGGAGCGCCCTCGCGCCCGGGCCGCAGCTCGTCCATGGGGAAGGACAGGACGTCGGTGGGGCCCTCCTCGTCCATCCACTTCACGTGCAGGTCGCTCATCGTGGGGACGTCGACCATCAGCACCGACAGCTCGACCTGCGGGTGCACGTGCATGGCGTCGAGCACGTACCGCGCCAGCGCGGCCACCTCGGCCTCGTCGACCTCGGCGCCGGACTCGTTGGAGACCTCGATGCTCACCGCGATGCCCTCGGGCTCAACGGGTCTCGCGGACCGGGCCGCGACGGCCACGGTTCGGCGCGTGCGTGTCGCCCTGGTCGACGACCGGCTCGGCGTCGAACCGGCCGTACGCCTCGACGATCTCGCTCACCAGCCGGTGCCGCACGACGTCGCTGCTGGTGAGGTAGGAGAAGTGGATGTCGTCGATGCCGTCGAGGATGTCGCGCACCACCCGCAGCCCGGAGCTGGTGCCCGAGGGCAGGTCGACCTGGGTGACGTCGCCGGTGACGACCATCTTCGAGCCGAACCCGAGCCGGGTGAGGAACATCTTCATCTGCTCGGGCGAGGTGTTCTGCGCCTCGTCGAGGATGATGAAGGCGTCGTTGAGGCTGCGTCCGCGCATGTACGCCAGCGGCGCCACCTCGATGGTCCCGGCGGCCATCAGCCGCGGGATCGACTCGGGGTCGACCATGTCGTGCAGCGCGTCGTACAGCGGCCGCAGGTACGGGTCGATCTTCTCGGTGAGCGTGCCGGGCAGGAAGCCGAGCCGCTCGCCGGCCTCGACCGCGGGACGGGTGAGGATGATCCGGTTGACCTGCTTGGCCTGCAGCGCCTGCACCGCCTTGGCCATCGCCAGGTAGGTCTTGCCGGTGCCGGCGGGGCCGATGCCGAACACGACGGTGTTGGTGTCGATGGCGTCGACGTAGTGCTTCTGGTTCAACGTCTTCGGCCGGATCGTGCGGCCGCGGTGGGACAGCACGTTGAGGGTGAGGACGTCGGCCGGACGCTCGCCGGAGGACCTGCGCAGCATGCCGATCGAGCGCTCGACGGCGTCGGGGCTCAGGTGCTGGCCGCTGCCCAGCACCGACACCATCTCGTCGACCAGGCGCTCGACCAGCGCGACGTCGCCGACCGGGCCGTCGAGGGTGATCTGGTTGCCGCGCACCAGCACGTCGACGCGCCCGAAGGCGCGCTCGACCACGCGCAGCAGCTCGTCGCGGCTGCCGAGCAGCGCGACCATGTCGACCGACGCGGGGACCTCCACCGTGTGGCGGGAGCTGCGGCCCGGCTGCTGCGCGGGCGCAGCGGTGACGTCGGCCGCCTCCTCGTCGCGCGGGGAGGCGGGTGCGGTGTCGTCACTCATGGGTCGGCGTGCGCCGTCACTTCCTTCGGCTGGCGGGTCGGGCTGGTGCCCGCCGGGGTGCGCCCGGCGCGCCCGCCCAGTCTACCGGCGGTGCTCAGCCGGGCGGCCACGCGAACTCGCGGCCGCCCGAGAACGTGCCCGTGGACGTGGAACACGCTCTGCCCCACGCTCGCGCCGGTGTTGAACACCAGGCGCCAGCCGTCGAGCCCGTCCTGCTCGGCGACGGCGGTCCCGACGCGGGCCATCTCGGCGAGCACGTCGCCGTCGGCCGCGGCCAGGGCGGCGACGTCGCGGTGGTGCGCGACGGGGATCACCAGCACGTGCGTGGGCGCCTGCGGGTCGAGGTCGCGGAAGGCGACCACCGACTCGCTGCGGTGCACGACGTCGGCGGGGACCTCACCGGCCGCGATCGCGCAGAACACGCACCCGGACGACTCCTGGTCAGCCATCCCGCGAGCCTAGCCCGGTGCGGCCGGGCGTCCTGTGAGAGTGGACGCTCCGATCGAGGAGGCGCGCCGTGTCAACCGGACGCGGCTGCTGCGCGTGGGAGGGGGTGTGAGGTCGATGGTCCGACAGCCGGCACCCGGCGAGCAGGGTCGTGAGGAGCTCCCCTCCGACCCGGACGCCGCGCTGCGCGTGCTGTACGCCGCCCACTGGGGCGGTCTGGTCCGGCTGGCCTCGCTGCTGCTGGGGAGCACCTCGGCAGCCGAGGAGGTCGTCCAGGAGGCGTTCGTGAGCACGTACCGGCGGTGGTCGCGCCTGCAGGACCCGCAGGCCGCGGGCGGCTACCTGCGCACCAGCGTGGTGAACGGCTGCCGCTCGTGGCACCGGCACCAGCAGGTCGAGGTGCGGCACCGCCAGCCCGGTCCGCCCGAGCCGTCCGGCCCGGCCGAGGTGGCCGCCCAGCGCGCCGAGGACGCCACCGTGATGGCCGCCCTGCGCACCCTGTCCCCCCGTCAGCAGGAGGTGCTCGTGCTGCGCTACTACCTCGACGCCGGCGAGGCCGAGATCGCCGAGCTCTGCGGCATCAGCCGCGGTGCGGTGAAGAGCCACGCCCACCGGGGCATCCAGGCGCTGCGCGCCGTGCTCGGCCAGGAGCAGCGATGACGAACCCCTCGGACCCCTCAGACCCGTTCCCCTTCGACACGTGACGCCGACGACGCGTCCGACCCCCTCGCGCAGCGACTGCGCGCGACCCTGCACAGGGAGGCAGACATGGTGCGACCCTCCGACGACGGGTACGACCGGATCACGACCCGGATCGGCCAGGACGACCGGCGCGACCGGCGCGACGAGCCGGGCCGCCCCGGCTGGGTCGCCTGGGTCGCCGGGCTGGCGGCCGCCGTGCTGATCGGCACGGTCGCCGGGTTCGTCGTGGTGAACAACCGCGGTGACGACGACCCGGGCCCGGCCGCGACCGGCCCGTCGCCCTCGGTGAGCGAGACCACCCCGCCGCCGAGCCCGTCCAGCACCTCGAGCGCCACCAGCGCGCCCACCGGTGAGCTCGACGCCGTCCCGGTCTACTGGATCGGCGACAGCAAGAGCGAACGCTGGCTGTTCCGCGAGTTCCAGACCGTCCCGGACGCGGGGGGCGAGGTGAAGAGCGCTGTGGCGCAGGTGATGTCGGGCGACCCGCTCGACCCCGACTACCGCACCGCGTGGTCCGAGCCGTCCTCGCTCGAGGTGACCCAGGACGGCGACGCCATCACCGTCGACGTCTCCGCCGACGCCTTCGCGAACACCCAGGTGGGCTCGAAGGAGGCGCTGCTCGCCGTGCAGCAGGTGGTCTGGACGGCCACCGCCGCGGCCGGGTCGCCCGGGACCGGTGACGATCCTGGTCGACGGCGGCGCCTACGACGCGTGGGGCGCCGTGGCGCTCGGCGAGCCGATGACCCGCGAGCCGCAGATCGACGTGCAGGCGCAGATCTGGATCGACTCGCCCAACGAGGGCGACGAGCTGCCCGCCGGCGTGGTCACGGTGAAGGGCGTCTCCACCGCCTTCGAGGCCACGGTGAGCTGGGAGCTCACCACCGACGACGCCGAGGTGGTGGAGACCGGCTTCGCCATGGGCGGCGCCAACGGGACGTTCGCGCCGTACGAGTTCGACACCCCCGAGCTCGCCGCCGGCACCTACACGGTCTCGGTGTGGCAGGACGACGCGTCAGGCGGTGAGTCGCCGGAGGGCCCGCGGATGTTCGAGCAGACCCGCACCTTCACGGTGGGCTGACCAGCCTGACCCGCGAGTGTGAGCGCCCTGCGCGGCGCGCCGAGCGCGTCGCGCGGGCGGTTCACACTCGCGGGCTCGCGGGGCTAGAACGGTCTCAGCGGCCGGCGAACCGGTCCTTGAGCTTGCTGAACACCCCGGAGTGCTGCGGCGCGAGCCGTCCGGACGGGCGCGTCTCGCCGCGCAGCGTGGCGAGCTCGCGCAGCAGCTCCTCCTGGCGCTCGTCGAGCTTGGTCGGCGTCTGCACCTCGACGTGCACGTGCAGGTCGCCGCGCACGCCCGTGCGCAGCCCGGTGACGCCGTAGCTGGGCAGCCGGTGCACCGCACCCGACTGCGTGCCCGGAGCGAGGTCGATCTTCTCGGCGCCGTCGAGGGTGTCGATCTCGAGGGTGGTGCCGAGCGCCGCCGCCGTCATCGGGACGGTGACGGTGCAGTGCAGGTCGTCGCCCTGGCGGTGGAACAGCTCGTGCCGCTTCTCGCGGATCTCGACGTAGAGGTCGCCGGGCGGGCCGCCGCCCGGGCCGACCTCGCCCTGGCCGGCGAGCTGGATCCGGGTGCCGGTGTCGACGCCCGGCGGCACCTTGATCGTCAGCGAGCGGCGGGTGCGCACCCGGCCCTCGCCGGAGCACTCCAGGCACGGGGACGGGATGACGGTGCCGTAGCCGCCGCAGGTGGGGCACGGCGCGGTGGTCATCACCTGGCCGAGGAACGAGCGGGCGACCCGCTGCACCTGCCCGCGTCCGCCGCAGGTGCCGCACGGCGCCGGGCCGGTGCCGGGCTGGCAGCAGCTGCCGTGGCAGACCGAGCAGACCACCGCGGTGTCGACGCTGATCTCGCGCTCGGAGCCGAACACGGCCTCGGTGAGCTCGGTGTCGAGGCGCACCAGGGCGTCCTGCCCGGCGCGCCGGCGCGGCACCGGGCCGCGCGACTGCCCCTGGTTGAAGAAGCTCTCGAAGATGTCGCTGAAGCCGAAGCCCGGGCCGTACCCGCCGCCGGACCCGCTGGGGTCGCCGCCGATGTCGTAGGTCTGCCGCTTCTCGGGGTTCGACAGCACGTCGTAGGCGCGCGAGACGTCCTTGAACCGCTCCGCCGCGTCGTCGCCCGGGTTGACGTCCGGGTGCAGCTGGCGGGCCAGCTTGCGGTAGGCCTTCTTGATCTCCTCGGGCGTCGCGTCGCGCGAGACGCCGAGGACGTCGTAGTGGTCAGACACGGGTAGGGCTCAGCCTCCGATGATCCGGGACACGTAGCGGGCGACCGCGCGGACGGCGGCCATGGTCGTGGGGTAGTCCATCCTGGTCGGCCCGAGCACCCCGAGCCGGGCCACCTGCGTGCCGCTGCCGTAGCCGCTGCTCACCACGGAGGTCTCGAGCAGGCCCTGGTGGTGCAGCTCGTGGCCGATCCGCACCGACACCCCGCTGCTGGGGTCGTCGGCCATCTCGCCGAGCAGCCGCAGCAGCACCACCTGCTCCTCGATCGCCTCCAGCACCGGGCCGATCGACTGCGGGAAGTCCAGCGGCGAGCGGGCGAGGTGCGCGGTGCCGGCCAGCACGACGCGGTCCTCGCGCTGGGACGACAGCGCGTCCTCCAGGGCCGGTGACGACCGAGGCGACGAGCGGCGCGGTCCTCGGGCCGGAACGGCTCGGCGGTCTCGCGCAGGAGGGCTCCGACCTGGTCGAGCCGCCGGCCGACGATCGAGGCGTTCAGCCGGGCGCGCAGCTCGCCGACGAGCTGGTCGGTGACCTGCGGGTCGACCTCGACGCTGCGCTGCTCGACCCGTCCGGTGTCGGTGATGAGCACCACCAGGAGCCGGCCCGGCACCAGGGGCACGAGCTCGACGTGCCGGACCGCCGAGCGGCTCAGCGACGGGTACTGCACCACGGCGACCTGGCGGGTCAGGGTCGCGAGCGCGCGCACCGTGCGGTCGAGCACGTCGTCGAGGTCGACGGCGTCGGTGAGCAGGGTGCTGATCGCCCGCTTCTCCGCCGGCGACAACGGCTTGACCGACGAGAGCCGGTCGACGAACAGCCGGTAGCCGGCGTCGGTGGGGACCCGTCCGGCGCTGGTGTGGGGCTGGGCGATCAGGCCCTCCTCCTCCAGCGCGGCCATGTCGTTGCGGATGGTGGCCGAGGAGACGCCGAGGGCGTGCCGCTCGACCAGGGCCTTGGAGCCCACCGGCTCGCGGGTCTCCACGTAGTCCTCGACGATCGCCCGCAGGACCGACAGCTTGCGCTCCTCGCTCATGCAGTCCTCCGTCCGCGCGTCGTCCCGCCCGAGCGCTGGCACTCGGGGTGTCGGAGTGCCAAGTCTACGTGCTCCGTGGTTCGCTGCGGGGATGACCTCGACGCCGCGGGAGCCCCGACCGCTACGGCGACGACGTCCTGGCCACCACGTACCGGCGGCCGAGGGCGCCCGAGGCGGCCGCCGAGGCGGGCCTGGTGGTGGAGGACGTCGAGACCGGCTGGTGCGGGGCCGTCGTGCGGGTCGAGCGCAGCGGCGGCATGCACGTGGTGTCGCTGGAGGACCGGCGCGGCCGCAGCCGCACCTTCCCCCTCGGGCCCGGCTTCCTGCTCGACGGCCGCCCGGTCGTGCTGGTCGCGCCGAGGGCGCCGGCGGCGCCCGCCCGACCCACCCGCACCGCGAGCGGCTCGACCGCGGTGCACGGCGCCGCCGCCCGGGTCGCCCGCGGCTCCCGGATCTGGGTCGAGGGACGTCACGACGCCGAGCTGGTCGAGAAGGTCTGGGGCGACGACCTGCGGCTCGAGGGCGTCGTGGTCGAGCCGCTCGACGGCGTCGACGACCTCGCCGCCGCCCTGCGCGGCTTCTCCCCCGGTCCCGGACGCCGGGTCGGCGTCCTCGTCGACCACCTCGTGGCGGGGACCAAGGAGTCCCGGATCGTCCGGAATGCCCTGGACGCCACGCCGGGACGCGCGCACGTGATGGTGGCGGGGCACCCCTTCGTCGACATCTGGCAGGCGGTGCGCCCGGACCGCCTGGGGCTCGACCGCCTGGCCGGCGATCCCCCGCGGGACCGACTGGAAGACAGGCACTCTGGCCGCGCTCGGCTGGGCGCACGCCGACCAGGCCGACGTGGCCCGCGGGTGGAAGCGGATCCTGGGCACCGTGCGCACGTACGCAGACCTCGATCCGGCGCTCCTGTCCTGTGTCGAGGGGCTCATCGACTTCGTCACCGCCGAGTAGGGTGTGCGGCGACGGACCCGGGGGGCCCTTCCGGGACGACGCCCGCCACCAGGCGGCAAGACCACGCACAGGACCACCGGAGGACGCATGACCGACCAGACCCCCCAGCAGCCCTCGTTCGACAAGCCGCAGGCGCACCCCGCCGCAGCAGCCGTCGTACGGCCAGACCCCGCCCCCGCAGCAGCAGGGCTACGGCCAGCAGCCGCCACAGGGCTACGGCCAGCCCGGCCCCGGCGCCCCGCAGGGCTACGGCCAGCAGGGCGCTCCCGTGAGCCCGTCCGACGAGCGCACCTGGAGCATGATCGCCCACATCGGGACGATCATCGTGGGCATCATCGCCCCGCTCGTCACGTACCTGATCTACAAGGACCGCAGCCAGTTCGTGAAGACGCAGTCGGCGGAGTCGCTGAACTTCCAGATCACGATGCTGATCGCCTACGTCGTCGCCTGGATCATCACCGGCGTCACCCTCGGCCTGCTGTTCTTCCTGCCCGCCATCGTGTGGGTCGTCAACCTGGTCTTCGTGATCATGGCCGGCGTCGCCGCCAACAAGGGCGAGAACTACCGCTACCCGTTCTCGATCCGGATGATCAGCTGACCACCTGAACGAGCCGGGTCACCACCCGAGCAGCCGTCGGACCACCAGGTCCGCCAGCAACCGGCCGCGCCGGGTCAGCACCAGCCGACCCGGGGCGGCCGTTGCCGTTCCCGGAGGCTCCAGCAGCCCGTCGCCGACCAGCTCCGTGACGACCTCGTCCGCCCCGGCGGGCAGCGCAGCGGGGTCGAGGCCCTCGCGCAGCCGGACGCCGAGCAGCACCGCCTCGCTGCGGCGCGCGTCGGCGTCGAGCACCTCGCGGGCCGCGGCGGGTGAGGCGCCGCCTGCCAGCCGCTTCGCCCACGCCGCAGGGTGCTTGACGTTCCACCACCGCACGCCGCCGACGTGGCTGTGCGCCCCGGGACCCACGCCCCACCAGTCGTCGCCGCGCCAGTAGCCGAGGTTGTGCCGGCACGCGGTGCCGTCGCCGCGGGCCCAGTTGCTCACCTCGTACCAGTCGAGCCCCGCCCCGCCCAGCGCCTCGTCGGCCAGCTCGTAGCGGGTCGCGAGCACGTCGGGATCCGGCTCGGGCACGCGACCGCGGCGCACCTGCGCCGCCAGCGCGGTGCCCTCCTCCACCACCAGCGCGTAGGCCGAGACGTGGTCCGGCGCCAGCGACGTCACGGCGTCGAGGCTGGTGACCCAGTCGGCGTCGGTCTCCCCCGGCGTGCCGTAGATGAGGTCGAGGCTCACCTGCAGGCCGGCCTCGCGCGCCCAGGCCACCACCGACGGCAGCCGGCGCGGGTCGTGGGTGCGGTCGAGGGTGGCCAGCACCGACGGCACGGCCGACTGCATGCCGAACGACACCCGGGTGAACCCCCCGGCGGCCAGCTCGGCGAGCGAGGCCGCGGTCACCGAGTCGGGGTTGGCCTCGGTGGTCACCTCCGCGCCGGCCGCCAGGCCGAACCGCGACCGCACGCCGTCGAGGGCGCGCGCCAGGTCGGCCGCGGCGAGCAGGGTGGGCGTGCCGCCGCCGACGAACACCGTGGAGACCTCGCGGGCGGGCAGGCCGGCGCGACCGAGGACCGTTGCGGCCAGGTCGATCTCGGCGAGCGCGGTGTCGGCCCAGCCGGCCGCCGAGGCACCGGGCAGCTCGGGCGGCCCCAGCTCGAGCGCGGTGTAGGTGTTGAAGTCGCAGTAGCCGCAGCGGGTCGCGCAGAACGGGACGTGCAGGTAGACGCCGAGAGCCCGGTCGGCAGCGCCCTCGACGACCTGCTCCGGCAGCGAGCCGTCGGGCGGCGCGGGCTCGCCGTCGGGCAGGGCAGAGGGCATCCGGCCATGGTCGCACTAGGGTGAGCGGCATGAGCGAGCAGACCGGCGGGCGCACCACGTACCTGCTGATCGACGGCGAGAACATCGACGCCACCCTCGGGGCCAGCGTCCTGCAGCGCCGGCCCAACCCGGACGAGCGGCCGCGGTGGGAGCGGGTGCAGCAGTTCGCCGAGCAGACCTTCGGCAACCCGGTGAAGGGTCTGTTCTTCCTCGCCGCGCACTCCGAGACGCTGCCGATGTCGTTCGTGCAGGCGCTGCTGGCGATGAGCTACACGCCGATCCCGCTCTCCGGCGCGCCGGGCCAGAAGGTCGTCGACATCGGCATCCAGCGCACCCTGGAGGCGCTGCTCGATCGCGACGGCGACATCCTGCTCGCGAGCCACGACGGCGACTTCCTGCCGCAGGTGCAGCAGCTGGTCGGCGGCGACCGCCGGATCGGCATGCTCGTGTTCAAGGAGTTCATGAACGCGGGCTTCGTGGGGCTCGCCCCGCAGGGCCTGGAGGTGTTCGACCTCGAGCGCGACGTCTCGGCGTTCACCAGCCCGCTGCCGCGCGTGCGGATCATCCCGATCGACGAGTTCGACCCGCTGCGCTACCTCTGAGCCAGGTACGGGCGCATGGCCTCGGCGAGGTCGACCTCGCCGCGTCCGACCGCGTCCCGCAGGGCCGCCGGACCGTCCGCGTCGCTGCCGAGCGACACCGCGGCCACGGTGACGCCGTGCGCCGGCCGGTGCACGACCTCCACCGGGTCGCCCGCGCGCAGGCTGCCGGTGCGCAGCACCCGCAGGTAGGCGCCGGGCCGCCCCGCCGCGGCGAACCGGCGGTGCCAGTCCGGCTCGCCCATCCGGTGGGTGAAGGTGGCGCACGGCGTGCGCGGCATCGTCACCTCGAGCAGCGGACCCGTGCCGGCCTCGCCGACCTGCCAGCGCTCGCCCACCACCGCGCCGTCGACGTCGACGCCCTCGGTGCGCAGGTTCTCGCCGAACAGACCGGGGGCGACCTCGCGGCCGAGCTCGCCGGCCCACCAGGTCGCCGACTCCTGCGCGTAGGCGTACACCGCCTTGTCGGGCCCGCCGTGGTGCCGCCGCGACACCTGGACGTCGCCGCGCAGCCCGAGCCGGTGCACCCGGACGGAGACCTCGACGGGCCGCTTGTCGATCGCCGAGATCCCGAGGTGGCCCGGGATCGGCACCAGCGCGTGCACCCGGCACACCGCGAGCAGGGTGCCGGGTGCCGCGTCGGGCGGGGTCACTCCTTGTAGAAGCCGTCCAGGACCGAGCGGTTCTTGTCCTCCACCACGCGCCGCTTGATCTTCAGCGACGGGGTGAGGTCGCCGGCCTCCACCGTGAGGTCGGACCGCAGGATCTCGAACTTCTTGATGGTCTCCCAGCGCCCGAGGCGGGCGTTCACCTGGTCGACGTACTCCTGCACCATCTCGCGGGCCGGGTTCGAGGCCACGATCTGCTCGTAGCTCTTGCCCGCCAGCTCCGGCACCTGCTCGGCCCAGGTCGTGATCGCCTCGGGGTCGAGGGTGACCAGCGCGGACACGAACTTGCGGCCCTCGCCGTGCACGACCATGTTGCTGGCGTACGGGCAGGTGGCCTTGAACATCGCCTCGATCGACTGCGGCGCGACGAACTTGCCGCCCGAGGTCTTGATCAGGTCCTTCTTGCGGTCGGTGATCCGCAGCAGGCCGTCGCCGGTGAACTCGCCGATGTCGCCGGTGCGGAACCAGCCGTCGCCGGTGAAGCACTCGGCGGTGTCGTCGGGCAGGTTGTGGTAGCCCTGCATGACGCCGGGACCCTTGACCAGGATCTCGCCGTCGGTGTCGAGCTTGACGGCGGTGCCGGCGAACGGCGGGCCGACGGTGCCGAACTGCAGCGTCGCCGGACGGTTGATGAAGGTGCCGGCCGAGGTCTCGGTGAGGCCGTAGCCCTCGAGGATCGTGATGCCGGCGGCGTGGAACCACTCGCCGATGTCCTGGGACAGCGCGGCCGAGCCGGAGATGAAGTAGCGGATGCGTCCGCCGAAGCGGTCGCGCAGCTTGCCGTAGACCAGCTTGTCGGCGAACTTGTACTCGGTGGCGAGCAGGCCCGACGGCTCCTTGCCCTGCAGCCGCAGGCGCGACACCTTGCGGCCGGTGGCCATCGCGCGGTTGAAGATCGCCTTCTTGGCGCCGCCCTCGGCGTGGGCGCCGGCGGTGACCTTGGCGAACACCTTCTCGAAGATGCGCGGGGCGCCGGCCATGAACGTCGGCCGGATCACCGCGAGGTTCTCGACCAGCGCCGTGACGTCGCCGTCGACCGCGCTGGCGAAGCCGATCCGCATCTGGACGGTGAGCAGGACCTTGCCGAACGAGTGCGACAGCGGCAGCCACAGGTACTGCAGGTCGTCCTCGTGCAGCACGCCCGTGGCCTCGATCGCCAGGCCCTCGTAGACCCAGTTGGCGTGGGTGAGCCGCACGCCCTTCGGGCGGCCGGTGGTGCCGGAGGTGTACATCAGGGTGGCCAGGTGGTCGCCGGTGATGGACGCGACCCGCTCGGTGACCATGCTCGGGTGCGAGGCCATCGCCTGGCGGCCCTGGCGGCGCAGGGTGTCGAGGGTGATGACGCGCTCGTCGGTGCCGGCGGCGATCAGGCTGCCGGACTGGATCAGCACCACGTGCGTGAGCTCGGGCAGGTCGTCCCAGCAGGCGTTGATCTTGGCCAGCTGCGAGGTGTCCTCGGCGATGACGACCTTGGAGCCCGAGTCGGACAGGATGTGGTGGACGTCCTCGGTGCCGGTGGTCGGGTACACCGTCGTGGTGGCCGCGCCGGAGCAGAGGATCCCGAGGTCGGCCAGGATCCACTCGAGCCGGGTGTTGGACGCGATCGCCACGCGGTCCTCGGACTCGATGCCGAGCGAGATCAGGCCCGCGGCGATCTCCGTGACCGCCGAGGAGGTCTGGGTCCAGGTGAAGGACTCCCACTCCTTCTTGGCGTTGCGGCGGCGGAACGCCTCGGCGCTGCCGCTGCCCTCGACCCGCTCCAGGAACATCGCGGCGAGCGACGCGGGCGCCTCGGCAGCCGCCCGCTGGAGGTGCGCGAGCTCCTCCGACGGCGCGGTGCAGCGCGGGTCGCCCTGTGCGGGGGCCGGGGTCGGCGTCTCGGCCGTGGTCATCGGGGACCTCCTCGTCCTCCCCGACCGTTCGGCCGAGGGTCGTGCAAGCCTAGGGGGCGGGGTGCGCCCGTGTGGGTGGAACACGACCACGTGCACCAGACTGGAACGGGTGGCCACCTCCCCCGAGACCTTCCCGTTCCGGGCGTGGACGACGTGGACGCCCGCGCTCGCCGTCGTCGCGCTCGCGGCGACCTGGGGACGCGACCTGCACGGCGTCCTCATGGTCGTCGTCGCCGTCGTGCTGGTCGGTGCGGTGCTCGCTGCGGTGCACCACGCGGAGGTGGTCGCGCACCGGGTCGGCGAGCCGTTCGGGTCGCTCGTGCTGGCGGTCGCGGTCACCGTCATCGAGGTGGCGCTGATCGTCACCCTGATGGTCTCCGCGGGCGGCAGGACCTCCGAGCTCGCCCGCGACACGGTCTTCGCCGCCGTGATGATCACGCTCAACGGCATCGTCGGCCTCTCGCTCCTGGTCGGCGCGCGGCGGCACGGCACGGTGCGCTTCAACGCCGAGGGCAGCGGCGGCGCGCTCGCCACCGTGGCCACGCTCGCCGCCACCTGCCTGGTCCTGCCGCGGTTCACCACCACCTCGCCGGGCCCGACCTTCTCGGCCGGGCAGCTCGCGTTCGCGGCGGTGGCCTCCCTGGTCCTGTACGCCGCCTACGTCCTGAACCAGACCGTCCGGCACCGCGACTTCTTCCTCCCCGTGGCGCGGGACGGCGGGGTCCTGGACGAGGACGACCACGCGACACCCCCGTCGAGCCGCCACGCGGTCACCAGCCTCGGGCTGCTGCTCGCCTCGCTCGTCGCGGTGGTCGGGCTCGCCAAGGTGGAGTCGCCCGCCATCGACGCCGGGATCGCCGCAGCCGGGCTGCCGGCGTCGTTCGCCGGCGTGGTCATCGCCCTGCTGGTGCTGCTGCCGGAGAGCATCGCCGCCGTCAACGCGGCCCGCCGCGACCGGGTGCAGACCAGCCTCAACCTCGGGTTCGGATCGGCCATCGCGAGCATCGGCCTGACCATCCCGACCATCGCGGTGGCGACGATCTGGCTCGACGTCGATCTCGTCCTGGGGCTCGGACCCGTGCAGATGGCGCTGCTGGCGCTCACGGTCGTCGTGAGCGTCCTGACCGTCGTCCCCGGTCGTGCCACGCGGCTGCAGGGCTCGGTGCACCTGGTGCTGCTGGCGGCCTTCCTGTTCCTCGCGGCCAGCCCCTGAGGCAGCGGCGGGCTACTTCTTCCGGTCGGTCGACTCCTCGGAGGACAGCGCGGCGATGAAGGCCTCCTGGGGGACCTCGACCCGGCCCACCATCTTCATCCGCTTCTTGCCCTCCTTCTGCTTCTCCAGCAGCTTGCGCTTGCGGGTGATGTCGCCGCCGTAGCACTTGGCCAGGACGTCCTTGCGGATCGCGCGGATGTTCTCGCGGGCGATCACCCGCGACCCGATCGCGGCCTGGATCGGCACCTCGAACTGCTGGCGCGGGATCAGCTCGCGCAGCTTGCCGGCCATCATCGTCCCGTAGGCGTAGGCCTTGTCCTTGTGCACGATCGCGCTGAAGGCGTCGACGGCCTCGCCCTGCAGGAGGATGTCGACCTTGACCAGGTCGGCCGCCTGCTCGCCGTCCGGCTCGTAGTCGAGCGAGGCGTAGCCGCGGGTGCGCGACTTCAGCATGTCGAAGAAGTCGAAGACGATCTCGGCCAGCGGCAGGGTGTAGCGCATCTCGACCCGCTCCGCCGACAGGTAGTCCATGCCGCGCAGCGTGCCCCGCCGCCCCTGGCACAGCTCCATGATCGTGCCGATGTACTCCGACGGCGCCAGGATCGTGGCGCGCACGACCGGCTCGCGGACCTCGCCCACCCGTCCGTCCGGGTACTCCGAGGGGTTGGTGACGACCACCTCGGCGCCGTCGTCGAGGGTCACGTCGTAGACGACCGACGGTGCGGTCGAGATCAGGTCGAGCCCGAACTCGCGCTCGAGCCGCTCCCGCACGATCTCCAGGTGCAGCAGGCCGAGGAAGCCGCAGCGGAAGCCGAACCCGAGCGCCAGCGACGTCTCCGGCTCGTAGACCAGCGCGGCGTCGTTGAGCTTGAGCCGGTCGAGCGCGTCGCGCAGGAGCGGGTAGTCGGACCCGTCGATCGGGAACAGGCCGGAGAACACCATCGGCTTGGGGTCGCGGTAGCCGCCGAGGTCCTGCTGGGCGGGCTTGGCCGCGTTGGTGACGGTGTCGCCCACCCGCGACTGCCGGACGTCCTTGACGCCGGTGATGAGGTAGCCGACCTCCCCCACGCCGAGCCCCTTGGTCGGCTCGGGCTCCGGTGAGCTGACGCCGATCTCGAGCAGCTCGTGGTGCGCCCGGGTCGACATCATCACGATCTTCTCGCGCGGGTTGAGGTGCCCGTCGACGACGCGCACGTAGGTGACCACGCCGCGGTAGGTGTCGTAGACCGAGTCGAAGATCATGGCGCGGGCCGGGGCGTCGGGGTCGCCGACCGGAGCCGGCACCTCCCGCACGATCCGGTCGAGCAGCTCCGGCACGCCGACGCCGGTCTTGCCCGAGGTGTGCAGCACCTCCGACGGGTCGCACCCGATGAGGTGCGCCAGCTCGTCGGCGTACTTCTCCGGCTGCGCCGCGGGCAGGTCGATCTTGTTCAGCACCGGCACGATGGCGAGCTCGTTCTCCATCGCGAGGTAGAGGTTGGCGAGGGTCTGCGCCTCGATGCCCTGCGCGGCGTCGACCAGCAGGACGGCGCCCTCGCAGGCGGCGAGCGACCGGGACACCTCGTAGGTGAAGTCGACGTGCCCGGGGGTGTCGATCATGTTGAGCGCGTAGGTCTCCCCGGCGACCTCCCACGGCATCCGCACGGCCTGCGACTTGATCGTGATGCCGCGCTCGCGCTCGATGTCCATCCGGTCGAGGTACTGCGCCCGCATGTCGCGCGCCTCGACCACGCCGGTGATCTGGAGCATCCGGTCGGCCAGCGTCGACTTGCCGTGGTCGATGTGG
This sequence comes from uncultured Actinomycetota bacterium, assembly GCA_963750285.1. Lineage (GTDB taxonomy): Bacteria > Actinomycetota > Actinomycetes > Actinomycetales > CAWJMD01 > JBBQSN01. Next base: position 49,003 of record CAVVQA010000008.1, read on the forward strand.
GCGATGATGCAGAAGTTGCGGAGCATCGTCGGAGGCGTCGCGGCGGGCACGAGCGGCGTGCGGGCCATCGGGGACACGGTGGGAGCTACCTCGCGGTGGGTGACGGTGGGCCGCCCGCGGTGGGCGCGTGCGGCAGCGGTCATCGTCCCACGCCCCGGGCGGGACGAATGCACGTGCCGCCCGTCGGCCGGCGGTGCGACGCTGGCCGGGTGGCTGCCACCGACCCGCGCGCCGGCGACCCTCCCGTGCCGCCGATCGACTACCTGAGCACGTGCGAGCGACCCGCGTGGGACGCACTGCCTCCCGGCGTGCGGACCGCGCTCGCCGAGGTCGCCGGGTCGGCGGTGGTGAGGGCGGCCGATCCCGTGCGCAGCGGCTTCACGGGCGGGTTCGCCGCCGTGCTCGCCCTCGCCGACGGTCGCGAGGTGTTCGCCAAGGCGGGATCGGGGACCAACCCGCACCTGGTGCGTGCCTACGCCACGGAGGCCGAGGTGCTGGCCGTGCTCCCCCGGCGGCGCCCGCCCCCGGGCTGGTGGGGTCGGCGCACCTGCCTGCCGGGACCGTCGACGAGCACCCGTGGCAGCTGCTGGTCACCGAGGCCGCACCCGGCCGGGTCCCGCAACCGTGGACCGAGCGGTCCGTGGGCGCCGTCCACGACGCGAGCGTGCTCGTCGGCGAGGTGCTGGCACCGCTCGCCCACCGGTGGAGCGAGCAGCTCGGCGCGCACTACGTCGCCGACCACGCGGTGGCCGGTTGCTACCGCGCGCTGGCCGAAGGCGCCCTGGCGCTGACGTCTGGCCAGCCGCGCTGGCTCCCCGGACGGCTGGCCGAGCTGCAGCAGCTCGTCGACGCCGCCGCGGAGGCCGTCGCCGGAGCCGTGCCCGGGCACGCGGACCTGCGGGCCGACAACGTCCTGGTCGACGGTGACCGCGCCACGCTCGTGGACTGGAACTGGGTCATGCTCGGCCCCCCGTGGTCGGACTTCGTCGGCGTCCTCCCGCTGGCCCGCCACGACGGTGTCGACGTCGACGGCTGGATGGCGCGCTCGCCGTTGACGCGGGACGCCGATCCCCGGGCGGTGGACGCCTGGCTCGCGCTGGTGGCGGCGTACATGCTCCAGGCCGCCGACCAGCCGGTGTGGCCCGGTGGTCCTGCCAGCGTGCAGGTCCACCGACGCCGGTTCGCGCGACTGTTCCTGGACTGGCTGGCGGTGCGGCGGGGCTGGGCCTGAGCCGCCCCTCCCCGGTCACGCACAAGGTGATCTCACTGTGCTGGGCACCCGGGCCGCCCCACGGGGGCCGGGGTCGACCAGTGAGCTCAGGTGCTCCGGACGACGCGCAGCGAGGCCGGGCCGTCGTCGTCGCCGGTGTCGGCCACCGCCTGGTCGCGGCCGGTGTCCTTGGCCCGGTACAGGGCGCGGTCGGCCCGACCGACCAGCGCGAGGCTGGTCTCGCTGCCGTTCCACAGGGCGTAGCCGATCGAGCAGGTCTCCTGCCCGGGGACCGCGTCGCGCACCCGCTCGAGCGCCTCGGCCGCCGCCTCGACGGTGCAGTCGGGCAGGGCGATGACGAACTCCTCGCCGCCCCACCGGGCCAGGACGTCGATGTGCCGCAGTCCTTCTCGCGCGATCCGGGCGAACTCGCACAGCAGGACGTCGCCGGCGTGGTGGCCGTAGGCGTCGTTGTAGCGCTTGAAGTGGTCGAGGTCGGCGATGGCCACCACGAGGGGCCGGCCGTCGCGGCGCGAGCGCGACAGCTCGACCTCGAGGGTCTGGTCCCACGCCCGCCGGTTGGGCAGGCCCGTCAGCGGGTCGGTGCGGGCGAGGGTCTCCAGCCGCCGCTTGGTGTCGTCGAGCTCGAGGAGGGTGCCCGCCTCGGCCGCGAGCAGCTCCACCAGGCCGAGCTGCTCCTGCACCGCCGGCTGCGCCTGGTCCCAGCTGACGACGAGGAACGCCACCAGCCGGTCGCGGTGGTACACCGGCTCCCACAGCAGCGCGCCCGCCCGGGTGCGCTCCAGCGTCTCCGGCTGGAGCTGGAACGGCGGGTCCGCGGTGTCCGTGACGACCTGGCGCACCCCGCCGTCCCACGCCCGGGCGGTCGCCCAGCGAGCCGGGTCGCGGTCGAAGGTGAAGCCGGACAGTCGCGCCGCCGTGGACCGCACCACCGTCAGCGTGTCCTCGTCCGAGGGCTCGATCAGGTGCACGTCCTGGGCGTCGACGAGCTCTCGGACGGCGTGGACGAGCTCGTGCCGCACGTCGTCGCCGACGTGCACGCGCCGCACGGCCGCCGCCACCCGGCTGAGGTCCTCGCGGGCCCGCTCCAGCCGGCGGGCAGCGGTCACCCGGGCCGACACGTCGTGCGCCACGGCCAGGTAGCCCTGGAGCTCGCCGACGGCGGAGGTGATCGGGCTCGTGGTCACCTCCGCCGGGAAGGTGGTGCCGTCGCGACGCCGGTACGTCCAGGTGTCGAGCCCGGCACCGGCACCGAGCCCCTTGAGCAGCTCGTCGGTGCCGACGCCGCGGTCGGCAGCCGCCCTGGCCAGGTCGGGGCCGTCGAGCAGCATCGCGTACGGGTGCCCGATCACCTCGCCGGCGCGGTCGAGTACGCGCCGCACGGGGACGACCGCGCCGATCCCGGGGAGGTGGTCTGGGGCTGGGTCCCGTACGAGGAGGACCACTCCCAGGGCAAGGACCGGCCGGCGCTGGTGGTCGGCCGCGACGGGCGCTGGGTGCTGGCGCTGATGCTGACCAGCCGCGACCACGACGCCGACTCCCGGCGACCGGGAGGCGGCAGCGGGCGGGGCGACTGGCTGGACGTCGGCACCGGCGCGTGGGACTCGCGGGGCCGGCCGAGCGAGGTGCGGCTGGACCGCGTGCTGCGGCTCGACCCCGACGGCATCCGCCGCGAGGGCGCCCGGCTCGAGCGCGCGGTGTTCGACCAGGTGGCCGCCGGGCTGCGCGACCGCTACGGGCTGGAGCTGAACGGCCGCCGCCGGCAGCGCCGCTGACCCGCGTCGGCAGGACAGCCGGCCGGGCGCCCACGATTGGGTCGGCGCGGTGGCCCGCTGGTACCCTCGATCCTTGCGTGTCCGCGTGGTCGTGCGGGCGCCAGTCCCGTCGCGGGACGCCGGCCCGGAGGCCCCCACCGTCCGAGCCGCGTGCCGCAGCCCTCACCGACCTGCCCGACCGTGCCGGCACGACCGGCAGCAGACCAGTAGAGAGACCACCTGTGGCCAACATCAAGTCCCAGATCAAGCGGATCAAGACCAACGAGCGCGCCCGGCTGCGCAACAAGGCGGTCAAGTCCGAGCTCAAGACCTCGATCCGCGCCTTCCGCGAGGCGGCCAAGTCCGGCGACAAGGACGCCGCCGCGACGGCGCTCGCCAAGGCCTCGCGCCGCCTCGACAAGGCCGCGAGCAAGGGCGTCATCCACAAGAACCAGGCCGCCAACCGCAAGTCGGCGATGGCGAAGGCGGCCGGCGAGCTCTGAGCTCCCACCGGCCTGGGTGCTCGCACCCAGCCTGCGTGACAGGACCCCCGGACCGCACTGCGGCCGGGGGTCCTTCGCGTCCGAGACCCGGGAGAGGTCGCCGAGGGGTCAGACCGACGGACCGGTGATCCGCAGGACGAGCCGCTCGAGGGTGTAGACGTGGTCGGAGGACCGGCCGCGGCTGGTGCGCCCGATCTCGACCCCGCCCTTGAGCGCGACGTCGACCTCCGCGATCGCCATGATCGCGTCGGCGAGGTCAGGGGCGCGCCAGTGGCGCAGGTCGGAGCGGGCCCGGTCGACCATCCACGGGGCCATGCCGAGCTCCTTGGCGGTGCCGGGACCGCGACCCGCGGCGGCGACCTTGGCCATGCCGCGCAGCTTCATCGCGATCGCGGCGACCAGCGGGATCGGGTCGACGCCGGTGTCGAGCGCCTGGCGCAGCAGCAGCAGCGACCGGCCGGTGTCGCGGGCGACGACGGCGTCGGCCACCTCGAAGCCGGTGGCCTCGGACCGGCCCTGGGTGAGCGACCCGACGTGCTCGACGTCGACGTCGCCCTCGACGTCCTCGAGCAGCGCGGTGCAGACCGCCGCGAGCTCGGGCAGGTCGGAGCCGACGGCGTCGACGAGGCCCTGGGCGGCGCGGGTGGAGATCTTCCGCCGGGCGTCGGCGAACTCGCCGGCGACGAAGGACAGCCGGTCGGAGTCGTTCTTGACCGCCGGGCAGTCGACCCAGACCGCGCCCTCGACCGCCTTGGCGGTGTCGACGACCTTCTTGGCCCGCGGGCCGCCGGAGTGCTGCAGCACCAGCACGACGTCGTCCTGCGGGTCGGTGAGGTACGCCAGCACGTCGGCCGCGGCACCCTCGGTGGCCTCGGCGACGCCCCGGACCACGACGAGACGGCGCTCCTCGAACAGCGACGGGCTGGCCAGCACGGCCAGCGCTCCGTCCTCGTACTCGGACGCCTCGAGGTCGCTGACCTCGACCTCGGCCTGGGCACGGGCCGCCGTGACCACCCGGTGCACGGCGCGGTCGGCCAGCAGCTTCTCGGGCCCGGTGACGACGACCACGCGGGACGGACGGGCCTGCCGCCAGGGGACGCCACCGGAGGCGGCGGAGCGACGGGCGGGAGGCACGGGGTCAGCCTGCCACGCGGTGCCGACGACGCGGTCGGGCGGCCGGGTCGCAGCCGCGGAGCCCGTGCCGTCACGGCGGGTCCCCTCCGGCGGGGAGGGTGAGCGGGTCGGTCGTCGCGCCGTCGACCCACAGCCCGCCGCCGGACGTGCCGACCGCGAGCGAGCCGCACAGGTCGGTGCGTGCCACCAACGCACCGGTGCGCGACGCCAGCTCGAGCGACGCGGGCGCGGGGTGGCCGTAGTCGTTGTCGCGCCCGGCGCTCACGAGCACGACCCGGGCGTCGACGAGCTCGTACAGGGCAGGCTCCTGCCGGGCCGAGCCGTGGTGCGCGAGGCTGACGACGTCGACGGGGAGGAGATCCGGTCGGCCCCGCAGCGCGCCCAGCAGCGCGCGCTGCGCCGGTGGCTCGGCGTCGCCGGTGGCCAGCAGGGTGGTCGTCGGGGTGCGCACGTGCAGCACCAGGCTGGCGTCGTTGGCCGCCTCGTCCGGGTCGTCGGCGCCGGCGGCACCCGAGGCGTCGTACGGCGGCACCGGGCCGAGCACCTCGACCACGACCTGCGCGGCGGCGGGACCCACCACCAGGACGGTCCCCGGCGGTGGCGCGCTCGCCGCGAGCCCGGCGGCGGCCAGCTCCTCGCCCACCTCGCGGGCGCCGGCCTCGGGAGCGGCCAGGGGGCTGACGAGCACGGCGCCGACCGCGCGGCCGCGCAGCACCCCCGGCAGGCCGGCGACGTGGTCGGCGTGGAAGTGCGTGAGCGCCAGCAGCTCGACCCGCACGACCCCGAGGTCGTCGAGGCAACGGTCGACCAGGTCGGGGTCGGGGCCGGCGTCGACCACCACCGCGGCGTCCGGACCGGTGCGCACCACCAGCGCCTGGCCCTGCCCGACGTCGCACGCCGCCACCTCCCACCGACCCGGCCACGCCGCCGGGAACGGGGAGCCAGCGCACGAGGACGGGGTCGGCGAGGCCGGCGAGGACGCCCACCGCGCACAGCACCACCCCGGCCGCCGCGACGGCCGCCAGTCGCGGCACCCGCACCCGCGTCGGCCGGGGCGGCGGCCGCCGGCCGCGACCGGTGCACCACCAGCGCCACCGCGAGGGCCACCAGCACCGTGACGCCGGCCAGCAGCGCGGCCCCGCCGACGCCCTCGGGCCACGGCACCGCGGCGTGCGGCAGGTCGGCGCCGCGGCGCGCGACCAGCGCGATCCAGCGCACCGCCCACCCGCCGAGCCACGCCACCCCGGCCGCACCCTGCGGCCAGACCGGCGCCAGCAGCGCGGCCACCACGCCGAGCACGGTGGCCGGCGCCACGGCCGGTGCCACCAGCACGTTCGCGGGGACCGCCACCAGCGACAGCTGCGGGGTGAGCAGCACCGTGACCGGCGAGCACACCGCCTGCGCGGCCAGCGGCACGGCCACCGCGGCCGCTGCCCAGAGCGGCAGCAGCGCGCGCCAGGGTGCGCGTCCACGGACCGGCGAGCAGGAGCAGCCCGCCGGTGGCCAGGACGCTCAGGGCGAAGCCGGCCGACCGCGACAGCCACGGGTCGAGCACGCACAGGAGCACCACGGCGACCGCGAGCGCCGGCACGCCTGCCGCACGACGCGAACCCGCCAGCCCGACGAGACCGACCAGCCCCATCGCCGCCGCCCGCAGCACGCTCGGCTCCGGCCGGGCGAGGACGACGAACCCGACGGCGGCCAGCGCCGCCACCGCCAGCCGCGGTACCCGGCCGGCGCCGAGGGCGGTGAGCACCAGCAGCACCGTCCCGCACACCAGCGTGAAGTTCGCCCCGCTGACCGCCGACAGGTGCGTGAGGCCGGTGGTGCGCATGTCGTCCTCGAGATCGGGCGGGAGCCCGGTGGTGTCGCCGACCACCAGCGAGGGCAGCAGGCCGCGCGCGTCGGGCGGCAGCCCGGCGCAGGCCTCGCGCAGGCCCGCGCGCAGGGTGGACGCCCCGGTCATCAGCGGGCCGGCCGGTGCGACCTGCTCGGGCGAGCGAGCGGACCACCAGCAGCGCGGCGGCGTCGTCGCCCGCCTCGGTGCGCACCAGCCGACCGGTGGCACGGACCCGCTCACCGGGCTCCACGGCCGCCCACGCGGTCCCGCCGAGGACGACGAGCGGCACCGAGACCGGTCCCTCCTGACCTCGCCCGCTCATCCGCTCCGCCCGCGCCCGGACGACGAAACGGTCCTGCTGCCCGCGGCCCGCGAGCGCCGGGTCGGGTCGCACCCGGCGCGGGTCCCCCTGCACCAGCGCGACCACCTCGACCGTCGCCTCCTGCTCGACGAGCGGGCCGGCGACCCCCGCCGTGCGGGCCGCCACCCGCCACGCCGTGCCGCCGACGGCCACCGCGACCACGCCCAGCACCAGGACGACCGCACCCACCCGACGAGGACCGCGGGTGACCGGCGTCCTCGCCACCACCACGAGGAGCAGCGCGACCACCAGGCAGGTCGCGGCGACGACCACGCAGGCGGCGGGCGCGAGCGCCACGGCCACGGCGCACGACGCCCAGGCAGCGAGCGCCGAGGGGACGAGCCGCAGGTCGGGCGCCCGCGCGGGCCGCTCCTGGTCGGTGACGGACGCGGTCGCGACCGCGCCGGTCACACCGTGACCGTCTCTCTCAGCCGGGTCAGCAGCGCGTCGCCGATGCCGGTGACCTCGCCCAGCTCCTCCACGCTGGTGAACCGCCCGTGCTCCTGGCGCCAGTCCAGGATCCGTTGCGCCAGAACAGGTCCGATGCCGTCGAGCGCGTCGAGCGCCGTGAGGTCGGCCTGGTTGAGGTCGACCCGTCCGCCGCCGGGCCCGGCGTCCCCGCCGCTCGCGTCGGCACCGCCCGGCGGCGCGGCGACCACCTCGCCGGGCAGCGGCACCAGCAGCTGCTCGCCGTCGACCACCGGGCGCGCGAGGTTGACCCTGGCCAGGTCGGCGCCGGCCGTGGCCCCGCCGGCCGCGGCGAGCGCGTCGGCGACCCGCGAGCCGGCCGGCACGCGGACCAGCCCGGGCGTGCCGACCTGACCGACCACGTGCACCACCAGCTCGCCGGCGCCTCGGGCACCGGCGCGGCGGCGCCCGAGGCAGCCGCGGTCGGGCCGGGTGCAGGAGTGGTCTCCATCGTGGTGCGGGCGGGCACGAGGGTGGCGCCGTCGCCGGGCGCGGAGGCCCGCAGCGCCAGCGCGCCGCCCAGGACGGCGAGGGCGAGCACCGCGCCCACCGCGGCCCGGCCGCCGACCCGCCAGCGTCCGCCCTGCAGCGTCGACGGGACCAGCGCCCGCCCCGGCGCTCGGCGCCGTCGCCCGGCAGCGCGGTGCCTGCCCCGGCCCGGGCTGCGGGGGCGTGACCGACCCCCAGCGCGTCGGCGACGCCGCCGCCCGGTGGCGCCGGCACCCACCCGGACGCTGCCGGCGCGAGGGCGGCGAGGCGCTCGTGGACGGGGTCGGGGCGGCGGGGGAACGGCACGGGTCCACCGTCCGCGAGCGCACCGACGGCGACCGCCGCCGCGACGCCCGACCTGTGGACGACAGCGCGGACGGCGGACCTGTGGACGGCGGGACGGACGCGCCGTGCCCGACGGCTCAGTCGGTCGGGTCCTGCGCGGTGCCGCTCGCCCCGAGCACCGGGCTCACCACGACGCCGACCGTCCCCGGCCCGACGTGGGCGCCGACCACGGCGCCGACCTCGCGGACGTCCAGCGTCCGGCAGCCGGCGATCGCGGCCCGCAGCCGGGTCGCGAGCTCGTCCGCGCGCGCGGGGTTGGCGAGGTGGTGCACGGTGACGTCGACCTGCGTGGTCCCCTCGGCCGCGCCGGGGACGGCGGCGACCGCGAGGTCGGCCATCCGCGCGAGCGCCTTGGCGGAGGTGCGGACCCGCTCGAGCGGCTCCACCGCGCCGTCGCGCAGGTGCAGCAGCGGCTTGACGGCCAGCGCGGAGCCGAGCAGGGCCTGGGCCGCGCCGATCCGGCCGCCGCGGCGCAGGTGCTCGAGGGTGTCGACGTAGAAGAAGACGGCTACCCGGGCGGCGTGGTCGAGAGCGGCGGCAGCGACCGCCTCGCCGTCGAGCCCGGCGTCGGCCGCGTGCGCCGCGGCCAGCGCCGTGTAGCCCAGCCCCATCGCGAGCAGGCCGCTGTCGACGACGTGCACCGGGACGGGGGCGCTGCGCGCCGCCAGCCGGGCGCCGGCGCAGGTGCCGGACATCTGGCCGGAGAGGTGGACCGAGACGACCTCCTCGCGCGCCGGCCTCGGCCAGCCGCCGGTAGGCCGCGAGCAGCGCGGCGGGCGACGGCCGCGAGGTGGTCACCGGCGTCCAGCGGCGCAGCGCGGCGGCGAGCTCGTCGGCGCCCACCTCGGTCTCCGGGTGCGGCACACCGCCGACGACGACGTCGAGGGGGACGACCTCGAGCCCGGCGTCCGACGCGGCGGCGGGGTCGAGGTAGCCGGTGGAGTCGGTGACGACGCCGACCCGGCGGGTGCCGCCCGGCACGTCAGCCCCGGGACCGGGGCACGAGGAGTCGGCGCAGCACCCGCCGAGCCTAGCGACGTCGGCCGGGGCCGGAGACCGATCAGGCGGACGCGCGGACGACGAGCTCGGCGTCGAAGACGTGCGAGCGCCGCACGGCGCCGCCGTCGGCCGGGTCCGCACGGTCGGCGCCGCCCGCGAGCTGCTCCAGCAGCAGCTCGACGGCCGCCTCCGCCATCGCGGTCACCGGGTTCACCACGGTGGTGAGGGCGGGGATCGACGTCCTGGGCGATCGCGAAGTCGTCGAAGCCCGACGACGGCGACGTCGTCCGGCACCCGGCGCCCGGCGGCGGCCAGCTCGGCCACCGCCCCGGCGGCCATCAGGTCGGACGCGACGAACACGCCGTCCAGGTCGGGGAACCGCTCCGCCAGCTCGCGCGCGCCGCGGCCGGCCGCCGGCGCGGGTGAAGTCGGACTCGACGACCGCGTCGTCGGGCAGGCCCGCGGCGGTGACGGCCTCGCGCCACCCGGTGAGGCGGTCGTGCCCTGCGCTCATGTCCTGCGGCCCGGTGACGGTGCCGATCCGCCGGCAGCCACGGGCCACCAGCCGCTCGACCGCCAGCCGCGCTCCCCCGGCGTTGTCGACGTCGACGAACGGCGTGGCGTCGCTGCTCTCCCAGGGCCTGCCGATGAACACCCGGGGGATGTCCATCTGCGCCAGGGCCTCCACGACGCCGTCGTCGCGGTGGTGGGAGACCACGACCGCGCCGTCGGTGTGCCCGCCGCGCAGGTACCGCACCAGCCGCTCGGCGTCCTCGTCGCGCTGGCGGATCAGCAGCACCATCTGCAGCTCGGCGGGCACCAGCGCCCGCGCGACGCCGTGCAGCGTGCCGGCGAAGAACGGGTCGGAGAAGACCATCGAGCTCGACTCCGGGACCACGACGGCGATCGAGTCGGTGCGGCGCGTGACCAGGCTGCGGGCGGCCCGGTTCGGGGTGTACCCGAGCCGGCGGACGGCGTCGTCGACCGCCTGCTGCGCCTCGGGGCTGACCCTGAGGCCGCCGTTGACGGCCCGCGAGACCGTGGCGCGCGAGAGCCCCGCCAGGGCCGCGACCTCCTCCAGCGTCGGCGGACCCGGCCGCTCTCCCGCGCCGCGCGAGGGCACGGTCAGCCCGGCACCACGTTGACGATCCTCGGCGCCCGGACGATCACGGTGCGGGGCGGTGTGCCGCCCAGCAGGTCGACCACCGCCGGCAGGGCGAGCGCCTGCTCGCGCAGGTCGTCCTCGGAGATCGTGGGGGGCACCTCGAGGCGGCCGCGGACCTTGCCGGCGACCTGCACGACGCAGGTGACGGTCTCCTGCACCAGCAGCGCCTCGTCGACCGCGGGCCAGCCGGCCAGCGCGACGGCGGGCTCGTGGCCCAGCCGCGCCCACAGGTCCTCGGCGGTGTACGGCGCGAACAGGCTCAGCACCAGCGCGACCACCTCGGCGGCCTCGCGCACGGCCGGGTCGGCCCCGCCGACGCCGGTGTCGATCGCCTTGCGGGTGACGTTCACCAGCTCCATCAGCCGCGCCACGACGACGTTGAACTTCAGCTGCTCGACCAGCTCGCCGCAGTCGTGCAGCGTGCGGTGCGTCACGGCGCGCAGCGCGGTGTCGCCGGTCGACGGGTCGGCACCGACCGGCGAGGTGACGTCGGCGCCGAGCCGCCAGGCCCGGGCCAGGAACCGCGCCGACCCGGCGGGCGACACGTCGGCCCAGTCGATGTCGTCCTCGGGCGGTCCGGCGAAGGACATCGTCAGGCGGATGGCGTCGACGCCGTGCTCGTCGAGCTGCTCGGTCAGCTTGACCAGGTTGCCGCGCGACTTGCTCATCTTCTTGCCGTTCATGCCGACCTCGCCCTGGCCCAGCAGGCGGGTGAACGGCTCGTCGAACGACAGGTGCCCCAGGTCGCGCAGCGCCTTGGTGACGAAGCGCGCGTACAGCAGGTGCAGGATCGCGTGCGAGATGCCGCCCACGTACTGCTCGACCGGCGCCCACTGCGCGACGTCGGCGGGATCGAAGGGCACGTCGTCGCGGCCCGGCGAGCAGTACCGCCACATGTACCAGGACGAGCAGACGAAGGTGTCCATCGTGTCGGTGTCGCGCTTCGCGGCACCGCCGCAGGAGGGGCAGTCGACCGCGACCCAGTCCGTCGCCCCGCCCAGCGGCGACGTGCCCTTCGGCAGCAGGTCCAGCCCCTCGGCCGGCGGCAGCTCGACCGGCAGCTGGTCGAGCGGGACGGGCACCTCGCCGCACGCCTCGCAGTGGATGATCGGGATCGGCGTGCCCCAGTACCGCTGCCGCGAGATCAGCCAGTCGCGCAGCCGGTAGTTGGTGGCGGTGGCGCCCAGGCCGTCGCCCTCCAGGTCGGCGGTGATCGTCGCGATCGCCTCGACCTTCGACTTGCCCGTCCAGCGCACCGCTGTTCACGATCGCGCCGTCGCCGGAGGTGGCCACGCCGGACTCGGCCGGGTCGGGCAGCGGCTCGCCGTCCTCGCCCCGGACGTCGACCACCGTGCGCACCGGCAGGTCGAAGGCGCGGGCGAAGTCGAGGTCGCGCTGGTCGTGCGCCGGCACGGCCATGATCGCGCCGTGGCCGTAGTCGGCCAGCACGTAGTCGCTCACCCAGATCGGCAGCCGCTCGCCGTTGACCGGGTTGACCGCGTAGCGCTCCAGGAACACGCCGGTCTTCGGCCGGTCGGTCGACAGCCGCTCGATCTCGCTCTCGCCGCGCACCTGCTCGAGGTAGGTCTCGAACCGCTGCCGCACCTCGGGCGACGCCCCCTCGGCCAGCTCGGCCGCCAGGTCGGCGTCGGGCGCGACGACGAAGAACGTCGCGCCGTACAAGGTGTCCGGACGGGTCGTGTAGATCGTCACCGGCTCGTCGCGGCCCTCGATCTCGAACCGGACGTCGGCACCGCGCGAGCGCCCGATCCAGTTGCGCTGCATCGTGATGACCTTGTCCGGCCAGGTGCCCTGCAGGGTGTCCAGGTCGTCGAGCAGCTGGTCGGCGTACTCGGTGACCTTGAAGTACCACTGGGTCAGCTTCTTCTTGGTGACCGGGGTGTCGCAGCGCTCGCACAGACCGCCGACCACCTGCTCGTTCGCCAGGACGGTGAGGTCCTTCGGGCACCAGTTCACCTGGGACGGCTTGCGGTACGCCAGACCCGCGCGAGTACAGCTGCAGGAACAGCCACTGGTTCCAGCGGTAGTACTCCGGGTCGCAGGTGATCACCGTGCGGTCCCAGTCGAAGGCGCAGGCGTAGCGACGCATCGAGGCCTTCTGCTGCGCGATGTTGTCGTACGTCCACGCCCGCGGGTCCAGCCCGCGCTGGATGGCGGCGTTCTCGGCGTTCAGCCCGAAGGCGTCCCAGCCGATCGGGTGCATCACGTTGTAGCCGCGCTGCACCCAGTAGCGGGCCAGGACGTCGCCCAGCGCGTACGCCTCGGCGTGGCCCATGTGCAGGTCGCCCGAGGGGTACGGGAACATGTCGAGCACGTACTTCTTGGGCCGCTCGTCGTCGGGCCGCCCGCTGCGGAACGGCGCGGACTCGTCCCACACCGGCAGCCAGCGCGCCTCGATCGCGTGCGGGTCGTACCGCTCCTGCACCGGAGCCTGCTGGACCTCGGTCATCGTCTCTCCCAGCTGATCGGTCGTGCGGGTCGCTCGTCGGGGTCCCGACATGGAAGGACCCCTCACGCAGGAGGGGTCAGCCGCGCTGGTCCGGGCCGTCGGCCCTCGAGATCAGCGCGGCCCGGGAAGGAGCAGCTCGCGGCGCACGACGTCAGCCTATCGCAGCGGCGGACCCGGCAGCCGGACGGTTCGGGCCACCAACCGCCCGACGGCGTCGTGCGTCGGCCAGTCCCAGTGCAGGCCGTCGGGGTTGCCGGCGCCCTCGGCGTGCATCCGCGCGACCACGTCCACGTCGTCGGCCACCGCGACGTCGCGCGCGGCCGCCCAGCGCCGGCACGCCGCCACGGCCGGGGCGTGCGTGGCCGTCGCCGGGTACTGCGCGCTGTGCCACGGCGGCGGGGTGAGCACCACCACCGGCAGGCCCGGACGGAAGTGCCGCACGCCCTCGACCACCCTGGTCAGGTAGCGGTCGGTGGCCGCCTGCGGCAGCGCGCGCCAGCGTCCTCCCGTGGCCCGCACGACGCGGGGGTGCACCCGCCGGTAGGTGCGGCGCACGGCCCGCCGCACCGGTGCCGGGCGCAGCGCCGCGATGCCCTCGCGCCACCAGGTGGGCAGCGACGACGGCAGCGCGTCCATGCCGCCGACCGCCAGCACCAGCACGTCCGCGCGAGGCACCAGGACCGACCACACGACCGGGTCGCGCGTCACCGCCCACCAGGCGTCGCGAGCGGTCCACCCCGGTCTGGCCACCAGGTCGACCGCCGGCCGCTCCCCCTCGGCAGCCAGCTCGGCCGCGGCCACCCAGGGCCAGGTGCGCGGGTCGCGCGCGCCCACCGCGTCGACCGGCCCGTGGAACGCCAGCGAGTCGCCGATCACCAGGAGCCGCACGCGTCCACGCTAGCCAGCCCAGCCAGGCCGGCGGAGGCCGCGGGGAGCGGCGGGCGTGCGTCCGAACGAGGGAGCGGCCCGCGACACGCCCGCGCCGCGCAGGGGTCGTGATCGGCGCGCTGCCACGATGACGCCGCGTCACCGACCGTGCCCTCGCACCCGCAGGGGCACTGCCAGGTTGGGCCGAACGGCTCAACCCCGGCCCCGCGTGCGCCGACACAACCGGTACGACGAGCGAGAGGTGGGCCTGCGGTGGATCCGGTGGGGGGTCTGACGGTGACGGACGGTGCGTCACCCGTCACCCCGACGACGCTCGGCCTGGCCGTCCTGGTCCTCGCCGTGATCGTCCTCGCCGTCCTGGTCACCCGCGGCTGGCTGAGCCGGCAGGCCGCGCGCGCGGTGGCCGCCGCCGCGCACCGCGCCGACCGCCGGGTCGCCGACGCCGCCGTGCTCAACGGGCGCCGGCTGGCCGCCCTCACCGAGCACACCACCGACGTCGTGATGGTGCTGGACGTCGACTCGCGCGTCGAGTTCGTCAGCGCCGCCTGCGAGAGGGTGCTCGGGCGTCCGGCCCGACGGGTGCAGGGCCGGCTCGTGAGCCTGCTGACCAGCTCGGAGCGCGGCGTCCCGCTGGTCGAGGCGCTGCGCACGGTGGCGCCGGACGAGACCCGGCAGGTCGAGGTCGTGCTCGAGCGCGCCGACGGCACGCCCGTGCGCACCGTGACGACCGTGGTGAACCGGGTCGGAGGACCCGGCCGTCGAGGGCTACGTGGTCACGGTGCGCGACGTCACCGCCGAGCAGGAGCACGCCGCGGAGATCGCGCTGCACGTGCTGCACGACCACGTGACCGGCCTGGCGAACCGTCGGCTGTTCACCGAGCGGCTGGTGCAGGCGCTGACCTCGCGGCAGGGCCACGAGGACAGCCTCGTGGTGATGATCTGCGACCTGGACGACTTCAAGACCGTCAACGACCGGCACGGCCACGCCACCGGCGACGAGCTGCTCGGGCTGGTCGGCCAGATCATCGCCGCCACCCTGGCTCCCGGCGACACCGCCGCCCGGCTCGGCGGGGACGAGTTCGCGATCCTGCTGGAGAGCCGCACCGCGGAGCAGGCGGTCGAGGTCGCGCACCGGATCGTCCGTGCGCTGTCGCAGCCGATCCGGCTTGTCCGCCACGACGGTCGCCGGCCGCGCCAGCATCGGCGTCGCGCAGGGCCGCCCGGGGCGCACCAGCGCGGAGGAGATGCTCCGCAACGCCGACGTCGCGATGTACTGGGCCAAGGACCGCGGCAAGTCCACGGTGGCGGTCTACGACCCCGTCGAGCACGAGCAGGCGATCGACCGGATGGTGCTGCGCTCGGACCTGCAGCGGGCGATCCGCACCGGTGAGCTGCGCCTGGTCTTCCAGCCCACCATCGACCTGGCCACCGGTCGGGTCACCGGCTTCGAGGCGCTGAGCCGGTGGCACCACCCGCTGCGCGGGACGATCCCGCCCTCGGACTTCATCCCGATGGCCGAGGACTCCGGGATGATCGGCGCCCTCGGGGCGTGGGTGCTGCTGCAGGCGTGCCGGGTGGGCGCCGAGCTGCAGGGCCCGGACTCGGCCCCGACGATGGCCGTCAACATCTCGCCGGTGCAGCTCGGTCAGCCCGACTTCGTGGTGGAGCTGCTCGCCGCGCTCGACCAGTCCGGACTCGCGCCGGACCGGCTGCTGCTGGAGATCACCGAGACCGCGGTGCTCACCGACATCGACCGGGTCATCCCCCGCCTGGCCGCGCTGCGCACCCTCGGGGTGCGGGTGGCGATCGACGACTTCGGCACCGGCTACAGCTCGCTGTCGTACCTGTCACGCCTGCCGCTGGACGTGCTGAAGATCGACAAGGCGTTCGTGGACCGCGTGCTCACCGACACCCAGGGCGCCTCGGTGGCCCAGGCGGTGCTCGACATGAGCAACTCGCTCGGGCTCACCACGGTGGCCGAGGGCGTGGAGCAGGCCGAGCAGGCCCGGTGGCTGCGCGCCGCCGGGTGCGCGCTCGGCCAGGGCTACCTCTGGTCGCGCCCGGTGGCGCGCGAGGAGCTGTCCGCCGTCCTCGCCCGGTTCGCCGGCGGCACCCTGAGCCTGGACGGCCCGACCGCCCGCGAGGAGCTCGCGGCTCCGCTCGGCGGGGACGTCACCGACCTGCGCACCCCGTACTGACAGGTGCCGGCCGGAGGCCCCCGCCGCGGCGGGGTCAGCGGTTGGCGCCCTGCAGGCTGCCCGTGATCGGCTCGCCGGACGGGTCGATGATGATGCAGACGACGCCGCGGTCGACGTCCCAGGCGTCCTCGGTCGGGTAGTAGTAGAAGACCTCGAGCACCGACTCCTGGTAGTCCATCCCGACGAACCCGGTGAACTCGGTGTCGCAGCCCTCCTCGGCGGCGGTGGTGACGGCGTCCTCGCCCGGGTAGGCGCCCTCGGGCAGGTCGAACTGCGCGTACGCCTCGGCGTAGTGCGGCACCGAGCACTCCACGACCGAGCTCTGCTCGACGTCGCTGCCGTCGATGATCGCCGGGTCGTCGACGCAGTCGCCGAGCTCGATGATCGCGTCCTCGAGCACCGGCTCGGTGGTCGTCGACGTCTCGGTGTCGCTCGGGGTGGTCTCGTCGGTGCTCGGCGCCGCGGTGGCGGTGTCCGCGGTGGAGATCGTGGTGGACGAGCTCGCCTCGTCGTTGATCCGGTCGAGCGCGGCCGGGATGGCGAACACGCCGACGAGCAGCCAGATCGCACCCAGGACGATGCCGGCGATCGCCAGGCCCTTGCCCTTCTTGCCGGTCTTGCGGATCTGGCCGAGGGCGACGATGCCGAGCACGATCGCGGCGATCGCGGTGAGGCAGAGGAAGCCGAGGATGCCGCTGATCAGCGCCGCGACGGCCAGGCCGTTGGTGCCCTGCTGACCGGGGCCGCCGGGGTGCTGCCGTAGCCGCCGGTGGGCGGTCCGCCGTACCCGCCCTGCGGGGCGCCGTAGCCGCCCTGCGGCGACGCGCCGTACCCGCCCTGCTGGGCGCCGCCGTACCCCTCCTGGGGCGTGCCGTACCCGCTGCCGCTGCTCGCGGCGGCCCCGTAGCCGCCCTGGCCCGTACCGGGCAGCGGCTGGGTGGCGTTCGGGTCCGAGGACGGGATCTGCTGGGTGGGCTCGCCGTAGGACGGCCGGCCCTGCTGCTGGCCGCCGGCAGGGGGCCAGCCCGGCGCCTGCGGTGGGCGCGGGTCCTGCGGGTCGGTCGGGTCGGTCACGTCGAGGTCCCCCTGCGTGCGGCGTTCGCCCCCGCACGGCCGTCCGGAGGATCGTGCGCACAGTGTGGCGCATCGCGAGTCGGGACGACGCCTGGGACCGGGAGCTCGAGTGCGGAGCACCGAGAACGCAGGAAGGCCCGGCTGACGCCGGGCCCTTCCTGCGTTCTCGGTGGAGCTGAGGGGACTCGAACCCCTGACCCCCTCCATGCCATGGAGGTGCGCTACCAGCTGCGCCACAGCCCCGCGTCCCGCGAAGGGACTCCGAGAGCATAGAGCACGGGGCCGCCCCGTCCGAAATCGGGTGCGGCGCCGCGAGGGTGGGCGACGGGGGCCTGATCGAGCGCCCGCGTCAGAGGCCGTCGGGGCCGGCGTTCCAGGTGTCCAGCGTCCAGCCGGAGGCGGCCTCGACGTCGGTCGGCGGGACGAGCACGGCCCAGTGCGCGTTGCGCAGCCGGCCCAGCGGACGACCCTGGTCGGGCAGGCCGACGAGCTGCCGGACGGCGCTGCCGATCGCTCCGCCGTGACCCACCAGCACCAGCACGCCGTCGGTGCCGGCGGCGTGCTCGCGCAGGGCGCCGGCGAACCGCGCGCCCGCCTCGCTGATCCGCTCGCCGCCCCCGATCGGGACGTCCTCGCCGGACTTCCACGCCGCCAGCTCGTCAGGCCAGCGCTCCTCGATCTCGGTGCGGGTCAGGCCCTCCCACTGGCCGGCCGCGACCTCGCGCAGCCGCGGGTCGAGCTCGGGCTCGAGCGCCGACGACGGCGCCGAGGGCGCGGGCGGTCTCGGCGGCGCGCACCAGGTCGGAGGTGATCACCCGGGCCGGCGCCAGGTCGCGCAGCGCCTGGCCGGCGAGGGTGGCCTCGTGCCGGCCGACGTCGTCGAGCGGCACGTCGGCCTGGCCCTGCCAGGTGCCGGACGCGTTCGAGGCGGTGCGCCCGTGGCGCAGCAGGTAGACGGCGGTGGCGGTCATCGTGGCGGCGGTGTCAGCGTCTCGGCGGTGTCGAGGTGTCGGCGGATCAGCAGCGTGGGCGGGTCAGCGCCGGGTGCGAGCCGACTCGGGCAGCTCGATCACCGGGCAGTCCTTCCAGAGCCGCTCCAGCGCGTAGTACTGCCGGTCGTCGGCGTGCTGCACGTGCACGACGATCTCGCCGAAGTCGAGCAGCACCCAGCGCCCCTCGCGCAGGCCCTCGCGCCGCACCGGCTTGGCCCCGAGGTCGCGCAGCCGCTCCTCGATCGCGTCGACCACGGCCCGCACCTGGCGGTCGTTGTCGGCGGAGGCGAGCAGGAAGCAGTCGGTGATGACGAGCTGGTCGCTGACGTCGAGGGCGATGATCTCCTCGGCGAGCTTGTCGGCGGCCGCCTCGGCGGCCGCGACGGTGAGCTCGACGGCACGGGGGGTGGCGGTCACGTGCCCCAGCCTCTCACGGCGCGTAGAGGCGGTGCTTCCCGATGTACTGCACGACGCCGTCGGGCACGAGGTACCAGACCGGCTCGTCGGCCCGGACCCGGTCGCGGCAGTCGGTCGACGAGATCGCCATCGCGGGGACCTCGAGCAGCGAGACGCGGTCCTGCGGCAGGCCGGTGTCGCTCAGGTCGTGCCCGGGGCGGGTGACGCCGATGAACCGGGCCAGGCCCCACATCTCCTCGACGTCCTTCCAGCCGAGGATCTGCGAGAGCGCGTCGGCGCCGGTGATGAAGAACAGGTCGCTGTCCGGACGCTGGCGCGACAGGTCGCGCAGGGTGTCGATCGTGTAGGTCGGGCCAGGACGGTCGACGTCGACCCGGCTGACGGTGAAGCGCGGGTTCGACGCGGTGGCGATCACCGTCATCAGGTAGCGGTGCTCGGCCGGGCTGACCTCCTCGTCCGCCTTCTGCCACGGACGGCCGGTCGGGACGAAGACGACCTCGTCGAGGCCGAACCGCGCCTGCACCTCGCTGGCCGCCACCAGGTGGCCGTGGTGCACGGGGTCGAAGGTGCCGCCCATCACGCCCAGGCGGTGCCGGGTCACCGCGTCAGTGCCGGGTGCCGACGCTCTTGAACGCCCAGGTCACCAGCAGCAGGAACGCGAAGGTCCCGAGCGCCGCGAGGCCGAACGCCTCGGGCGGCATCGGGAGCTCGTTGTGGACCTCGGCGGTCTCCTCGGCGGCGCCGGAGAGCAGGACCAGGACGGAGTGCGCGACGTGCATGCGGCCAGTGTGGCACGAGCCGTCGTCCCCGCACCGGCTGCGGCGCGCGTGCTCAGCCGGCGAGGCGGCGGCGCACCAACCGGACCGGTGCGGCGTCGTGCGCGGCCACCGCCGCGGCGTACCCCGCGCCCAGGTCGAGGACGCTGACGTGGTGGCGGGGGTCGTCGGCCCGCAGCCCGGTCATCGGCTCGGCCAGGCCCACGCCGCGCAGCTTGAGGACGGCCTCCTTGCGTGCCCAGGTGCCGAACAGGTCGGTGCGGCCCTCCCCCGGCGCGAACACCTGGTCGGCCAGCTCAGGAGCCACCTCGGGGCGCACCTGCTCGACGTCGACCCCCACGGCGCCGCGCTCACGCCAGGCCAGCACGACCCGGTGGCCGGAGTGCGCGAGCGAGGCCTCCAGGCCGTCGACCGGCGGCTTGCCGTGCGGACCGCCGCACGCCGGGCACCGGACGCGCACCACGACGTCGCGCGGGTCCCCACCCGTGACCGCCGCGGCGGTCGTGCGCAGCAGCACCCGCCCGGTGACGAACCGGGCCCGGTCGGCGGGGCGGACCAGAGCGGCGACCCGGTCGCGCTCGACGGCGTCGAGCAGCTCCGCGCAGCGCCGGGCCGTCGGCCGGCTCGCACCACTCGACCGTGATCACGCCGGGCACGGCGGGGGCTCAGCGCGACAGCGCGAGGTCGGCCTCGCGCTGGACGGCGTCGAGGTCCTCCTCGATCTCGGCGCCGGCCCGGGCGTCGGGCAGCAGCACCTCCAGGTCGCGCAGCGCCGGCCAGCGCAGGCCCACCAGCGTCCACACCACCAGCGCGAACCCGACGGCCACCAGGACCAGCCGCTCGGCGTGGCCGGGGCCGTCGCCGAACCAGCCCACCGAGCCCGCGAGCGCCACCAGGGGCGCGCAGAGCAGGAAGCCCACCGGCATCGCCGCGGTGGCCAGCATCTGGTTCGCGGCGATCACCCGGCCCTGCAGCTCCCAGCCGACCTTGCGCTGGATCAGCGCGAGCCAGTGCGCGTTGAGGACCGTGAGGCTGAACCACAGGACGAACAGGCCCGCCCCGAGCCACCAGCCACCGGCCACCCCCATCAGCACCCCGCCGGCACCGAGACCGGCGGTGAAGCCGACCATGCCGACGACGCGCCGGCGGGTGCCGCCCCAGACCGTCATGGTCAGCGACCCGACCGCCGCGCCGAGGCCTCCGGCGGCGGTGACCAGACCGAGCAGCGCGGCGGTGCCGATCGACAGCGCCACCGGTGCCGCGAGCACGAGCGGCACGGCGAGGAGCAGGTTCGTGACGACGAAGAACACCGTCATCGCGACCATCGGCGGGCGCCGGACGACGAACCGCCAGCCGCCGGTGAGGGCGCGCCGGAAGGTCTCCTCCTGCCGCTTGAACAACCGGTCGGGGAACCGGACGACGAGCAGCACCACGGCGCCGAGCACGAACGTGACGGCGTCGACCCCCAGGAGGCCGCCCAGACCGATCCCGGCGAGCAGCGCGCCGCCGGCGAGCGGGGCGAGCAGCGTGCCGAGCCCGGTGCCGAGCAGCGCGACCGCGTTGGCCTGCACCAGGTACGGCTTCGGCACCAGCTGGCTGATCGCCGCCAGCCAGGCGGGCCGGTGGAACGCGGTCGCCGCCGACCCGATCGTCACCGCGGCGTACACGTGCCAGAGCTCCAGCCGGCCGGTCCACCACAACGCGGCCAGCACCAGCGTCGACAGCCCGGCCGCGCCGTCGGCGAGCAGCATCAGCACGCGCCGGTCGACCCGATCGGCCAGGGCCCCACCCAGCGGCGCCAGGAAGATCGCGGGCAGCAGCGCCAGCATCGTCACCAGCGCGTACAGCCCCACCCGGCCGGTCTCCTGCAGCACGTACACCGCGAGCCCGAAGCCGGACAGGCCGGTGCCCACCAGGGAGAGCGTCTGGGCGGCCGCGACCGCGCCGAACACCCGCAGGTCGCGGCGTCCGCCGTGCGGGGCCGGAGCCGGCGCGGGCCGGGCTCCTCGTCCCCACCGGCCCAGGGCCCGGCGCACCTCGTCGGCGAGCTGGTCGGGCTGGTGCTTGAGGAAGTAGTGCCCGGCGCGCGGGACGGTGGCGAGCTCGACGTGGTCGGCGAAGGCCGCCCACTCGGCGTACCGCTCCTCGTACAGCTCGGTGGTGCGGTCCTTCTCCCCCATCACCACCAGCAGCGGCGCGGCCAGCGTGGGCGAGCCGTCCTCGAGCGCGGCGGCGAACAGCTCCTCGGCCTGGCGGGCGTCGTGCCGCAGCGCCCGCAGCATCGCCTCGTTGCGCGCGGCGTCGCCGGAGTCGGCGCCGTCGGGGTCGTCCAGGCCGCCCATCACGCCGAGCACCTCGCGGTAGGTGCGGTCGGGCGTCCACCGGTCGGTGGGGGCGAACCGCGCGACGGCGCGGCTGAGCCGCCCGGGCAGGCGCGTGGCGGGCAACGAGGCGCCCACGACCACCCCGGCGACCGGGACGTCGCGCGCCTCCAGCCGCAGGGCCAGCGCGGCAGCGGTCGCGCCGCCGAGGCAGTGCCCGTAGACGGCGACGGGGCCGTCGGTGCGCGCGAGCACCTCGTCGGCGAGCTGGTCGAGCACCTCGTCCAGGGGGCGCAGCGTCTCGTCCGGGTGCACCGGGTCGTGGCCGGGGAGCTCGGCGGCCAGCACGTCCCACTCCGTGGGAAGGGCCGAGGCCAGCGGCTGGTAGGCGATCGCCGCGCCACCGCCGTACGGCAGGCACACCAGCGTCAGCGCCGGGGTGCGCGCGGGCCCCGGTCCCGAGAGCTGTTGCAGCAGAGGGCGTCCGAGCGGCCAGGCGGTCACCTCGGTCGCCAGGGCGGACTGCACTTGTGGTCGAGCAGGGCCGAGAGCTCGGCCACCGTCGGGTGCCGGAACAGGTCGACGACGGCGAGCCCGCTGCCGATCGCCGTCACCGCACGCACCGCGCCGAACGAGTCGCCACCGAGCGCGAAGAAGTCGTCGTCGGCCGAGGTCGGGCGCACGCCGAGCACGGACTGCCAGACGTCGGCCACGCGCTCCTGCGTGGCACCGCTGAGCGGGACCCGCTGCACCGCGACCTGTTCCGGCGCCGGTAGGGCGGATCGGTCGACCTTGCCGCTCGCGGCGAGGGGCAGCTCGTCGAGCACCACGACGTCGGACGGGATCATGTAGTCCGGCAGCCGGTCGCGCAGCCCGGCCCGCACGTCCGAGCCCGTCAGCGCCGCGCCGGGCGCACGCAGCACCCAGGCCACGAGCCGGCGCCGGTGCGCGGTGCCCACCGGGAGCACCACCGCGGCCTGCGCCCCGGGGACGGCCGTGCACGCGGCGGTGACGTCGTCGAGCTCGATCCGGTGGCCGCGCACCTTCACCTGGTCGTCGGCCCGGCCGTGCACGTCGACCCGCCCGTCGTGCGAGACGCGCACGACGTCGCCGGTGCGGTACCAGCGCTCGCCGTGCCGCTCGACGAAGCCGGACCGCTCCGGGGCCGTGCCGAGGTAGCCGGGGCCGACGGAGGGGCCTGCCACGGCGAGCTCGCCCACCAGACCGCGCGGCAGCGGACGGCCCAGCGGGTCGAGCACGCTCAGCCGCACGCCCGGGTAGGGGGTGCCGAGCGGCACGGTGCCGACCCGCTGGTCGGACGGGACGGTGGACGTGTCGCACCAGCTCACGGCCACCGTGGTCTCGCTGGGCCCGTAGCTGGCGTGCACGCGCGAGGTCCGGCCGCGCCGCCAGGACGGCGTCGACGAGCGTCCACGCGATGGCCTCACCCGCGAGCACCAGCAGCCGCTCGGGGAGCACCGCGGCCAGGTCGCCGTGCGCGGCGAGCATCTCCAGGTGCGAGGGCACGAGCTTGACGACGTCGATCGCGTGCGCCCGCACCCGGCGGGCGAACCGCACCGGGTCGCTCGCCTCCGAGCGGTCGAGCAGGTGCAGGGTGCCGCCGGTGACGAGCGCGCCGAGCAGGCAGGTCATGCCGAGGTCCGCCGCCGGCGTCGAGGCCAGCGCGAACGACGGGCCGGCCGCGAGGTCGAGCCCCAGCCGCGGCAGCGCACCGCCGAGGTAGTCGACGACGCCGTCGTGGGTGATCGGCACGGCCTTCGGGGCCCCGGTCGAGCCCGAGGTCGAGATCACGTAGGCCAGGTCGGACCCCGTGGGCCGGTCGTCGAGGTCGGCGTCGGGGGCGGAGGCGTAGAGCGGCGGGTCGTCCAGGAGCAGGACCGTGCCGGCGCTGACGTCCTGGGCCAGGGCGCGGTGGGTGAGCAGGTGGTCGCAGCCGGCCGAGGCCATCCCCGCGGCCACGCGCTCCGGCGGGTGGGCCGGGTCGAGCGGCAGGTACGCGGAGCGGGCTCGCCAGCACGCCAGCGCGCCGACGACCAGGTCGGCGCTGCGGTCGACGTAGACGGCGACCGGACGACCGCTCGCCCCCGACGCCACGAGGTGCCGCGCGAGCGCACCGCTGCGCTCCCACAGGTCGGCGTAGCGCAGGTCGCCGTCGGGGGCCACGACGGCGGTGGCGGCGGGCCGGGCTCGCGCGGCGGCCTCGACCTGGTCGAGCAGGGTCCCGGTCAGCGGCGTCGGCGCACCGCCGTCGAGGAGCGGGTCCTCGCCGAGCAGCAGGTCGGACCCGTCGGTGACCGAGCGCACCGCGGCGGCGAACCAGCCCGCCCAGGCGAGCGCGGTCTGCTCGTCGAGCAGGTCGGTGCGGTACGACAGCAGCGCCTCGTCCTGCCCGGCGTCGACGGTGAGGGTGAGGTCGAACTTGGCCGTGCCGGTGGTGCGGTGCCGACGGCTACGGACCAGCCCGCTGCCGGACGCGGGCAGGTCGCCCGCGTGCACGTTGAGCAGCACCTGGAACAGCGGTGTCGTGCTGAGGTCGCGCTCCGGCCCGACCTGCTCGACCACCCGGTCGAACGGTGCCGCCCGGTGCAGCATCGCCTCGCGCAGGTCGTCGGCCGCCCGCCCGAGCTCGTCGGCCTCCCCCGCGCGCCCTCGCACCGCGAGAGTGTTGACGAAGCAGCCCACGACGTCGTCCTGCGCGGGGTCGAGCCGCCCGGACTCCGGCAGGCCCACGGTCACGTCGTCGACACCGAGCGCCCGGTGCAGCAGGGTGCGGGTGGCGGCGAGCAGCACCGCCGCCGGCGTGGTCCCGGCGCGGCGGGCAGCGGCGGAGACGGCCGCGACGTCGAGACGCACCGGCACCTCGGCGCCCGCCACCGGCGCGACGGGCGGCCGCGGCCGGTCGGTCGGCACGGCCAGGGGCGCGGGCGCCGGATCGAGACGGGCGGCCCACCAGCGGGCGTCGTCGTCCGCCGCGTCGAGGCCGAGGCCGGCGACGTCGGCGTACTGCACCGGCCGGGCAGCTGCTCGCCCGCGTACAGCGCCTCGAGGTCGCGGACGAGGACCTGCTCGGACCACGCGTCGGTGGCGACGTGGTGCGCCACCAGCTGCAGCACCGGTGCCCGGCCGGTGGTGCGCGCGAGCAGGCACCGCAGCGCGGGCCCGGCGGCGAGGTCGAACGGTGCGCGGGCGCGCTCCCGCAGGGTCGCGTCGACCTCGTCGTGGTCGCCGTCGAGCACCGTGAGCAGGTCGTCGGGCACGGCCACCAGCTCCGCGAAGGGCTCGCCCGCGTCGTCGGCGCGCACGACCTGGCGCAGCACGTCGTGCCGCTCGACGAGCCCCCGCAGCGCGGTGGCCAGCCGGGCGGCCTCGACGGCCTCGTCGAGCTCCAGCTCCAGGGCGACGTTGTAGGCGGCGGACCCCGGGTCGTAGCCGGCGAGGAACCAGAGCCGGCGCTGCGGCGGGTGCAGCGGCACCCGGTCGCCGACGGCGCGGCGGGGCCGCCGCTCGGGCACGGCCGCACGGCGGCCGGCCGCCCTGGCGCGCCGGGCGGCGAGCAGCTGCGCGAGGTCGACTCACCGTCCGCGTCGGACGTCACATGAGGCCGACGGGACGGGCGGTGCTCTCGGTGGTCACGCGTGGTCCTCCTGCAGCAGTGCGGCGGTGACCTGCGCGGCGAAGCCGGACAGGGTCGGGTGCTCGAACAGGGTCGCGGCGGGCACGGCGAGGTCGAGCTCGTCGCGCAGGGCCGCGGTGACCCGGGTGACGGCCAGCGAGTGGCCGCCGAGGGCGAAGAAGCCGGCGTCGCGCTCGACCTCGGGGACGTCGAGGACGCGGCACCACAGCTCGGCGACGAGCTCCTCGACCGGTCCGCGCGGCGGCCCGCCGCTGCCTGACTCGGGGCGGGGGTCGGGGAGCGCGCGCGGTCGGTCTTGCCGCTCGGTCCGACGGGGAACGCGTCGACCCGCACCCAGCGCGACGGCACCAGGTGGCCGGGGAGGGCAGCGGCCGCGTGCCGGGCGAGCTCGGCACCGTCGGCCCGACCGGCACCGTCGGCCGACCGGCGTCAGCGACGGGTACCCACCAGGCGACGAGCGACTCGCCGCGGCCGCCCACGGCGACGTCGGACGACCGCCGCGTGCGTGCGCAGGACGGTCTCGACCTCGGCCGGCTCGATCCGGTGCCCGCGCACCTTGATCTGGTCGTCGCCGCGACCGAGGTAGTCGAGCACGCCGTCCGAGCGTCCAGCGAACGAGATCGCCTGTGGTGTACCAGGTCTCGCCATCGGCATCGCGGAAGCGCTCGGCCGTCAGCTCGTCGCGGCCGAGATAGCCCGCCGTCACCCCGCGGCCGCCGACCCACAGCTCGCCGACCGTCCCGGGCGGGACCCGGCGTCCGGACGGGTCGACCACGCGCACCCGGGCGCCGGGCACGGGCGCGCCGATCGGCACCGGCGCGAGCGCGCCGGCGGGGACGGTGCGACCCGGTGCATCGTCGCGTACACGGTGGCCTCGGTGGGCCCGTAGCCGTTCCAGACCGCGGCGCAGCGGTCGAGCAGCGCCGCGGCGAGGTCGGGGGGCAGCACCTCTCCCCCTGCGACCGCGGTGACGCGTCGCCACCCTCCCAGCCGGAGTCGACGAGCATCCGCCAGGTGGTCGGTGTCCCCTGCACCACGGTCGCACCGGCCGACCTCTGCGCGAGAAGCGACTGCGTCGCGGGCGGTCTCGCGGTCGACGACGAGCACCTCCCCGCCGCGGGCGAGCGGCGCCCAGATCTCGGTGGCGGAGATGTCGAAGGTGAGCGTCGTCATCGCGAGCACGCGGTCCTGCTCGCCGATCCCCGGCACCAGCGCCATCGAGGCCACGAACCAGGACAGGTTGCGACGGCGGACGGCCACGCCCTTGGGCGTGCCGGTGGAGCCCGAGGTGTGCAGCACGTAGGCGAGCGAGTCCGGGTCGGACGGCCGGGGCGTCCCAGCCGAGCGGCCGCTGCGGGACGACGGTGACGTCGAGCGCGTCGGCGGGCGCGCCGGCGCGGACCGGGTGGTGGCGTCGACGAGAGTGACCCGGCAGCCGGCGTCGGAGCGGACGAAGTCGGTGCGGGCGCGCGGGTGCTCGGGGTCGAGCGGCACGTACGCCGCACCGGCGAGCAGGACGCCGAGCAGCCGCCCCGGGAGGTCGACGTCGCGCCCGAGGCAGACCCCGACGGTGTCGCCGGGCGCCACGCCGTGCGACCCGAGGTGGGCCGCCAGGTCGAGCGCCGAGTCGACGAGGTCGGCGTAGGTCCGGCTCCGGTCGCCGCAGCGGACGGCTGCGCGGGTCCGGTCCTGGGCGAGCACCTGCTCGACCAGGTCGGCCGTCGGGCCGCACGCCGGTCCGGTGCCCCACGCGTCGAGCGCCGCGACCTCCGCGGCCAGCAGCACCGGGGCGTCGTCGACCGTGGTCGTGGTGGGTGCGGCGAGCACCTGCTGGTAGCGCTCCAGAAGTGCCGCTGCGGTGCGGTGGTCGACCACGGGGTCGTGCTCCAGCACCAGCTCGGCGCCGTCGCAGCCGCGGTTGACCAGCAGGGTGAGGTCGGCCTGCGAGCCGCCCGTGTCGAGCTCGCCGACGACCGCGACCCGGCGGTGCCGCACCGGCAGGTCGGGCTGCACCGAGAGCACCACCGACGGCGCCGGGGCGTCCGGCCGCTCGTGGTCGAGCGTGCCGAGGGCGGTGGCGATCGCGGCGGCGCAGCGACCCGTCAGGCCTTCGAGGGTGTCGTCGCCCCGCACGGGGACGTGCACCGGCAGCACGGCGAGCAGCGGTGCGACCACCCGGGCTGTGCCCGGGAGGTGGCGGCGGGCGGCCACCACGCCGACCTCGACGTCGTCGCGACCGGTGAGCCGGTGCAGGACGGTGACGAGCGCCGCGAGGTGGGCGGCCGCGGGGACGTCCGGACCGGCGGGCCGGCTGATCCGCGCGCCCCTGCGCGGAGCGGTGCGCGGACCCGCGCCGGTGCCCAGCGGGTCGGCGGCGTCGGCGGATCTCGCGCGGGCGGGCGGACTCGAAGACCACCTCGTCGGCGGCGAGCTGCCAGAGCGCCACCGGCGGCGCCTCCACGTCCTCGCCGCAGAGCAGCCGGTCGAGGTCGGACGCGAGCACGCCGGCGCCCCAGCCGTCGAGCGCGACGTGGTCGGCGACCAGGGCGAGGTCGGCACGGTCGCCGTCGCGGACGAGGCGCGCCCGCAGGGTCGGCTCGGAGCCGTCCAGCCGCACCGGCGCGAGCCCGTCGAGGTCGGTGCCCTCCTCGGAGCAGCACGCCGGGCTCGAGCCACCGGCCGCGCGGACCGGTCGGGCCGTCGTCCACCGCCATCCGCAGGGTGGGGTGCACCTCGGTGAGGCGCAGCAGCGCGGCCCGCAGCACCTCGGCGGCCGGTGCCGGGTCGAGCCGCAGGTGCAGCCCCACCGAGGTGACCGCCGGGTCGTCGGCGAGCACGCGCTGCAGCCACATCCGTCGCTGCAGGTCGGTGAGCGGCACCATCTCGCCGGGACGGGCGGGCGGCGGTGCCGCGGCCGCCGCGGTCCGGGGAGCCGCCTCGAGCGCGCGCGCGACGTCCGCCACGGTGGCGCCCGCGAGCGCGGACCCCGGGGCCAGCAGCCGCCCGTCCTGCTCCGCCAGGCGCTGCACGAGCCGGGCCGCCGCGAGCGAGTGCAGCCCGGCGTCGTCGAGGGGCGCATCGCGGCCGAGGACGGCCAGGTCGAGCAGGTCGCCGACCAGCGCGGCGACCAGCTCCTCGGCGGCCCCGCGGGGAGGCCCGCCGGCGTCCGCCGCTCCGCGGTCCGAGGGCCGTGGCAGGGCGGACCGGTCGATCTTGCCGGTGCTGCCGAGCACGAGCTCGGTGGTGACGAGCTGGTCCGGCACCAGGAACTCCGGCAGCAGGTCGCGCAGCGCGCCGCGGGCGGCGCCGGTGTCGAGGTCGCCGTCGACGTAGCCGACCAGGCGGTCGCCCACGACGGCGGCGGCCACCCGGCGGGCGCCGGCCAGCTCGCTCAGCGCGGCCTCGACCTCGCCGAGCTCGATCCGCACGCCGCGGACCTTGACCTGGTCGTCGTCGCGCCCCACGTAGTGCAGGACGCCGTCGACGAGCCGCACCTGGTCGCCGGTGCGGTACGCCCGCTCCCCGTCCAGCTCGACGAACGCGGCGGCCGTGAGGTCGGGCCGGCCGACGTAGCCGCGGGCCAGCTGGGTCCCTGTGAGCCACAGCTCGCCCGCGTCGCCGAGCCGACCGTCGGCGCCGACGACGTGGGTGCGGGTGCCGCCGACGGCGGTCCCGATCACGGGCTGGTCGCGCGAGCCGGCGGGCACCTCCGCGGCGGTGGCCACGACGGTGTTCTCGGTGGGCCCGTAGAGGTTGAGCACGCGGGTGACGCCCGGGTTCGCGTGCGCCCGGTCGGCCAGCGCGCGCGACAGCCGTTCGCCCCCGAAGGCGACCGTGCGCACCGACCGCGGCAGCGGGTCGTCGAGCAGGAGGGCGGCGGCAGCGGGCACGGCGTTGAGCAGGGTGAGCTCGGCGAACCGCGGGTGCTCGGCGAGGGCGAGCAGGTCGTCGGCCAGCAGCACGGTGCCGCCGCGGCTCAGCGGGAGCAGCAGCTCGAGAACGGAGAAGTCGAAGCCCACGGACGCCACGGCCGACGAGACCCGGGCCTCGTCCTCCCCGAACTCCTCCTGCGCCCAGCCGAGCATCGCGGCGAGGGCGCCGTGCTCGACGGCCACGCCCTTCGGCGTGCCGGTCGAGCCGCTGGTGAAGAGCACGTAGGCCAGGTCGTCCGGCCCGACGCCGAGCGGCGCCGGCAGGGGCTCCGCCGCCGCCAGCGCGTCCCAGGTCGAGGTGTCGACCACGACCCGGGCACCGGCGTCGGCGAGGGCGCGGTCGGTGCGGCGCGAGACGTGGCGGTGGTCGACCGGCACGTACGCGGCGCCAGCGGCGAGCACGCCGAGCAGGGCTGCGACGAGCCGCGGGTCGCGCGGCAGGCAGACGCCGACCTTGTCGCCGCGGCCCACGCCGCCAGCCCGGAGCCCGGCCGCCACGCGCAGCGCGGTTCCGGCGAGCTCGCCGTAGGTGACCTCGGCGGCGGCGGTCGAGACCGCCGTTCGTCCCGGCAGCGCTGCCGCTGCCCGGAAGAACTGCTCGGGCAGGCTGATAACGGGTGAATCCGACCCCCACATGGCCGCGAACGTAGACGAGTACCCGCCGGTAACGGGAACCGCCGTCCACAGACCTCCGTCCGGTGGCGCTACCCTCACCCTGTGCGCACGACCTCGCTCCGCTGGTGGACCGCCTGAGGCGGTCCCCCTCTCGTCGCGTTCCACGCACCCAGGCCGCCCCTCGAGGCGGCCTCTCGCGTTCCCGGGCCCGGTCGCCTCCCCCACCCCACGGAGGAGACACCATGACCCTGACCACCGCCCTCGCCCCGGCGACCCGCCCGAGGCGCCGACCCGGACGCTGTCCGGGATCAAGCCCACCGGTCCGCTGCACCTGGGCCACCTGCTCTCGGCGCTGCGCCCGCTCGCCGCCGCCGCCCGGGCCTCGACCGGCCCCGACGAGGTGCTCGCGATGGTCGCCGACCTGCACGCCCTCACCGTCCCGCACGACCCGGCCCGGCTGCGCCGCCGCACCCGCGAGGTCGCCGCCATCGCCCTCGCGGCCGGCGTCGACCCGGCGCGCTGCACGCTGTTCGTGCAGTCCCGCGTCGACGCGCACCGCAGGTTGCACTACCTGCTCGAGGCCGTGGCCAAGGTGGGCGAGGCGACACGGATGGTGCAGTTCAAGGAGAAGTCGCGCGCCGGGGCCGGGGAGGGCGTGCGGCTCGCGCTGCTCACGTACCCGGTGCTGATGGCGGCCGACATCCTGCTCTACGACGTCGACGCCGTCCCCGTGGGCGAGGACCAGGACCAGCACCTCCAGCTCGCCCGGACGCTGGCCCACCGCGCGAACCGGCTCTACGGCACCGGCCTGGTCGTGCCCCACGCCGTCCGGCCCGAGGTGGCGCCGCGGCTGATGGACCTGCAGGACCCCTCCGTGAAGATGGAGAAGACCAGTCCCTCGCCCGCCGGCGTCCTGTTCCTGCTGGACCCGCCGGACGTGCTGGCGCAGCAAGGTGTCCCGTGCGGTCACCGACACCGAGTCCGGCCCCGACGCGGTGCGGCACGACCCGGCGGCGAAGCCGGGTGTCGTCGAACCTGCTCGACCTCCTCGCGGCCTGCACGGGGGTCGACCCGCGCTACGCGGCACGGGGCATCGACTCCTACCGCGAGCTCAAGGTGGCCGTCACCGAGACGGTCGTCGCCACGCTGCGGCCCGCTGCAGGCCGCGGTACGCCGAGATCGCCTCGGACGCAGCGGCTCTGGACCGCATCCTGGACGAAGGCGTCGAGCGTGCGCGCGAGCTCGCCGAGCCGGTGGTGGCCAGGGTCGAGGAGGCGATGGGCCTCAGCCGGTGACGGCGGACGGGGACGGCGTCACTCCCGGACGTGGCCGTCGCCGTGCACGATCCAGCGGGTCGTGGTGAGCTCGGCCAGCCCCATCGGCCCGCGCGCGTGCAGCTTCTGGGTGGAGATGCCGATCTCGGCGCCGAGCCCGAGCTGCCCGCCGTCGGTGAACCGCGTGGACGCGTTGACCATCACGGCCGCGGAGTCGACCTCGGCGCAGAACCGTTCTGCGGCAGCCAGATCGGCGGTGACGATCGCCTCGGTGTGACCGCTCGACCAGGTGCGGATGTGCTCGAGCGCGGCGTCGAGGTCGTCGACCACCCCGACCGCGACCTCGAGCGCGAGGTACTCGGTGGCCCAGTCCTCGTCGGTGGCGGCCTCCACCGGCACGCCCGCAGCGGCTGCTGCCCGCGAGGCCCGCTCGTCCGCGTGCACCCGGACGCCGGCTCCGTGCAGGTCGGCCAGCACGTGCTCGAGCAGACCGGGCTCGGCGTCCGCGTGCACGAGCACCGTCTCGGCGGCGTTGCAGACGCCGACCCGGTGGGTCTTGGAGTTCAGCACGATCGCCCTCGCTCGCGCGGGGTCGGCCGACGCGTCGAGGTACACGTGGCAGTTGCCGACGCCGGTCTCGATCACCGGCACGGTCGAGCCCTCGACCACGGCCTGGATCAGGCCGGCACCGCCGCGCGGGATGAGCACGTCGACGAGCCCGCGCGCCCGCATCAGCACGCCGGCGCCGTCGCGTCCCCACGGGTCGACGGTGGCGACCAGGTCGGCCGGCAGTCCCTGCTCCGCCAGCGCCGCGCGCACGACCTCGACCAGCACGACGTTCGACGACAGCGCCGCCGACCCGCCCCGCAGCACCACGGCGTTGCCGCTCTTGAGCGCGAGCGTCGCGGCGTCGACCGTCACGTTCGGCCGGGCCTCGTAGATCATCGCGACCACGCCCATCGGCACCCGCACCTGCTGCATCCGCAGGCCGTTGGCGAGCCGCTGCCCGCGCACCACCTCGCCGCACGGGTCCGGCAGGGCGGCCACGGCGCGCACGTCCGCCGCGACGGCGGCGACCCGGTCGGCGTCCAGCCGCAACCGGTCCAGCAGGCCGTCGGCCATGCCGTCGGCGCGCCCGCGCGCGGTGTCCTCGTCGTTCGCGGCCACGATCCGGTCGGTGGCGGCCACGAGGGCGTCGGCGACGGCGTGCAGGGCGGCGTCCTTGACCCCGCGCGGGGCGGCGGCCAGCGAGCGGGAGGCGGTGCGCGCGCGGCGGCAGACGTCGAGCACGGCGCTCTCGGTGCCCGGGTCGGGGCCGGCGGCGCTCGGTGCGGGGGGCGCGAGGGTCACGCCAGCAGGGTACGACCGGGAGGCGGGGTCAGAACGGGCGGACGTCGCCGGTGGCGAGCACGTCGCGCTCGTCCGGGCCGGTGCCGCGCGCGCGACGGGTGTCGCGGTCGACGACCTCGAGACCGACCACGTGCCACGGCGGCAGGCCCACGCTGCGGCGGTGGTCGTTCCAGACCCGCAGCGCCAGGGCCGCGGCGTCGTCGGCGTCCTCGGCCTCGTCCCAGTACGTGACCTCGGCGCGCTCGGCGTTGTAGCGCACGGACGCCAGGAACGGGCTGGCCTGGCAGAGCCGCTGCAGGGCGAGCCCGAGCTGCTCGGCGTCGGTGGCGGGCCCGGCGAGGGTGACGCGCACGTGCCACAGCGGCAGCGCGTCGACGTCGCTGCCGGCGAACGCCGGGGGGACGTCGGGGTGCAGCGAGATGGGACGCGGCGCGTCGGTCTGCTCGACCGCACCCTGCTCGTCGCTCATGGTCCCCTCCCGTCCGGCACGTCGTGGTTCCCCCTGCCGCAGGACCGCTCAGGCGCGCAGCAGCACCATCGCGTCGCGGTGGACGACCTCGCGGTCGTACCCCGGCCCGAGCTCGGCCACCAGCTCCGCAGTGGTGCGGCCCAGCAGACCCGGCAGCTCCTCCGAGGAGTAGTTGACCAGTCCGCGGGCCACGGCGTCCTGGTTTTCGTCACACAGGTCGACCGGGTCACCCGCCTCGAACGTGCCCGACGTGCCCACCACGCCGGCCGGCAGGAGCGAGGCGCCGCGCTGCGTGACCGCCCGCACGGCGCCGGCGTCGAGCACCAGGCGGCCCGCGGGGTCGGCCGCGTGGGCGAGCCAGAGCAGCCGGGTGGGCACGCGCCGCCCGGTGGGGTCGAACCAGGTGCCGACGTCGTCGCCGGCGAGCGCGGCACCGAGCCGGTCGGCGGCGGTGAGCAGCGTGGGGACGCCGGACGACGTCGCCATCGCGGCCGCCTGCACCTTGGTGACCATGCCGCCCGTGCCGACGCCCGCGGCGCCGACCTTGCCCACCGTCACGCCCTCGAGGTCCTGCGGACCGCGGACGCGCGCGATCCGCCGGGTGCCGGGCCGGTGCGGCGGGCCGTCGTGGAGCGCGTCGACGTCCGACAGCAGGACGAGGGCGTCGGCGTGGACGAGGTGCGCCACCAGCGCGGCGAGGCGGTCGTTGTCGCCGAGGCGGATCTCGTGGGTGGCGACGGTGTCGTTCTCGTTGACCACGGGGACGACGCCGAGCTGCAGCAGCCGGTAGAGGGTGCGCTGGGCGTTGCGGTAGTGGCTGCGCCGCACGATGTCGTCGGCGGTGAGCAGCACCTGCCCCACCTGCAGCCCGTGGCCGGTGAACGCGTCGGCGTAGCGGGCCACCAGCTGCCCCTGGCCGACGCTCGCGGCGGCCTGCTGGGTGGCCAGGTCACCGGGGCGCCGCGACAGCCCCAGCGGCGCCAGCCCGGCCGCGATGGCGCCGGAGGAGACCAGGACGACCTCGCCGCCGCCCCTCACCCAGCCGGCGAGGGAGTCGACCAGGGTGCCGAGCCGCGTGGGGTCCAGGCCGCCGACGGCGCTGGTGAGGCGAGGACGAGCCGACCTTGACCACGATCCGCCCGGCCTGCGGGAGGTCGGCGCGGGAGCGGACGGCGCCCTCGCCGCTGCGGCGTCGGGCGTCCCCGCGCGCCACGGGGGTCAGTCCTCGTCGGGCGCGGTCCAGCGCCCCGCGCGGCGCTCGGCGGCGAGCTCGGCGCGCGCGTCGTCCATCGCCGCCCGGCGCTCGGCGTGCTTCTCGCGACGCTCGCCGCGGCTGGGGCGGCTGGGCTCGTCGAGCCGCAGGTCCGAGCCGCGGGGGCCGGCGAGCAGCTCGGCGCCCCCCACGAGGGTGGGCTCCCAGTCGAAGACGACGGCGTCGGTGTGCGGGCCGATCAGGACGGTGGAGCCCGCGACGGCACCGGCCTCGAACAGCTTCTCCTCGACGCCCAGCCGCGCCAGCCGGTCGGCGAGGTAGCCGACGGCCTCGTCGTTGCTGAAGTCGGTCTGGCGCACCCAGCGCTCGGGCTTCTCGCCGCGGATGCGGAACAGGTGCTGCTCGGGCTCGGTGGGGTCCTGCTCGCGGGTGACGGTGAACCCGGCGTCGTCGACGGCGGTGGGCCGCAGCACGATCCGGGTGGCCTCCTGCGACGGCGCGGCGTCGCGCGCCTCCTGCACCAGCCGCGCCATCGCGAACATGAGCTCCCGGAGCCCGTCGCGCGCGGTGGCGGACACCTCGACCACCTCGTACCCGCGCTCCTCGAGCTCGGGGCGCACCAGCTCGGCCAGCTCGCGGCCCTCGGGGATGTCGACCTTGTTGAGGGCGACGATCCGCGGCCGCTCGGTGAGCGGGACGGCGGTGCCGGTGAGGTCGGGGTCGACCGGGTAGGCGGCGAGCTCCGCCTCGATCACGGCGAGGTCGGTGATCGGGTCGCGGTCGTTCTCGAGCGTGGCGCAGTCGATCACGTGCACCAGCGCGGCGCAGCGCTCGACGTGGCGCAGGAACTCCAGGCCGAGGCCCTTGCCCTCGCTCGCGCCGGGGATGAGGCCGGGGACGTCGGCGACGGTGAAGCGGGTGTCGCCGGCCTGCACCACGCCGAGGTTCGGCACCAGCGTGGTGAACGGGTAGTCGGCGATCTTCGGCCGCGCGGCCGACAGGACGGCGATCAGGCTCGACTTGCCCGCCGAGGGGTACCCGACCAGGGCGACGTCGGCCACCGACTTGAGCTCGAGGGTGACGTCGAGCGCGTCGCCGGGCTCCCCCAGCAGCGCGAACCCGGGCGCCTTGCGGCGGGCGGACGCGAGCGCCGCGTTGCCGAGGCCGCCGCGACCGCCCCGGGCCACGACGAACCGGGTGCCGGCACCGACCAGGTCGGCGAGCACCTCGCCGTCGACGTCCTTGACGATGGTGCCGCTCGGGCACCCGCAGCTCGAGGTCGCCGCCGCTGCGGCCGTGCCGCAGGCTGCCCTCGCCGGGCGCGCCCTTGCCGGCCGACTTGTGCGGGCTGTGGTGGTACTCCAGCAGCGTGGTGGTCGAGGCGTCGACGACGAGCACGACGTCGCCGCCCTTGCCGCCGTTGGCGCCGTCGGGCCCGCCGAGCGGCTTGAACTTCTCGCGGTGCACCGAGGCGCAGCCGTTGCCGCCGTCACCGCCGGCGACGTGGAGCACGACGCGGTCGACGAAGCTGGTCATGCGTCCTCCTCCGGGCTGGTGCTGGGTGGGTGCTGCGTGGATGAGTGGTGCGGGGACGGGCGAAGGGGTGAGCCGTCCGGCTCACCCCTTCGTCAGCTGTGGTGCCCGCCGAGGCGGGCGGCGCGGCTCACTCGCCGGCGATGCTCACCGTCTTGCGACCGCGCTTGGTGCCGAAGGTGACGGCACCGGCGATCAGCGCGAACAGGGTGTCGTCGCGGCCGCGGCCCACGTTCTCACCGGGGTGGAAGTGGGTACCGCGCTGGCGCACGATGATCTCGCCCGCGTTGACCTGCTGACCACCGAAGCGCTTGACGCCGAGGCGCTGGGCGTTGGAGTCGCGACCGTTGCGCGTCGAGCTCGCGCCCTTCTTGTGTGCCATCTCGTTCTACCGCCTTCGTCTGTCCGCGAGGAGGACGCCGTCAGGCGTCGATGCCGGTGACCTTGACCTGCGTCAGCTTGGAGCGGTGCCCCTGCCGACGCCGGTACCCGGTCTTGTTCTTGTACCGCAGGATGGTGATCTTCGGACCCTTGGTCTCGGCCAGGATCTCGGCGGTGACGGTGACCTTCGCGAGCTTGCTCGCGTCGCTGGTCACGGTCTCGCCGTCGACCAGGAGGACCGGCTTGAGCTCGACGGTGCTGCCGGCCTGGCCGGGGAGACGGTCGACGGTCAGGACGTCGCCGACGGCGACCTTCTCCTGACGGCCACCGGCGCGGACGATCGCGTACACGTTGGGCTCACCTTCTCGTCGTTGGGTGCTGGCGCCAGCGGGGGCGCACGCAGCAGGGCTCACCCGTCGAGTGCGCAGGTGGGCCGCCGTCCAGGGTACGGATCGGCCCCCACCGTGGTCAAACCGGGCCGGTGCCCGCACGCCCCGTGTGCACGGGGCGCGCGGGCGGGCCGGTTCAGGAGTCCGTCGACGTCGGCGTCGAGGACGGGGCGGTCGCCGGCGAGGTGGCCCGGCGACGACGCCGCTTGGCCGGGGCGGGGTCTCGGCAGGGGCTGCTCGACGGGCTGCTCGGCCGGCTGCTCGGGCGGGCTGCTCGGCCGGCGCGGGCTCGGTGCCACCCTGCTCGAGCGCGGCCTCCGGCTCGACCACGGGCCGGGCCTCGGCCTGCACCTCGGGCTGCGCCTCGGCGTGGGCTGCACCTCGGGCTGCGGCTCGTCGGTCGCGTCGGCGGGCGTGGACTCGGCGCCGGCCTCCTCGGCCGCCACCGTGGCGTCGGCGACCGCGGCCTCCTTCTCCTTGGCCCGGTCCATCGCCTTGCGCGCCGCCTCGTGCACCTTCTGCGCCTCGGCCGACGCCCGCCGCTGCTGCTCGCGCTGGGCCTCGGTGAGGGTGTCGTCGGCGCCCTTGGACTGGCCGCCGTTCTGGCCCTTGCCGCCGTTGCCGCGGCCGCCGCCCTTGCCCTCGGACCGGCCGCCGGAGCCACCGGTGTCGCCGCCGCCCTTGCGCTCGACCGGCTCGTCGAACAGCATCACGCCGCGGCCCTGGCAGTGCTCGCACGGCTCGCTGAACGCCTCGAGCAGGCCCTGGCCGACCCGCTTGCGGGTCATCTGCACCAGGCCCAGCGAGGTGACCTCGGCGACCTGGTGCTTGGTGCGGTCGCGGCCGAGGCACTCGGTGAGCCGCCGCAGCACGAGGTCGCGGTTGGACTCGAGCACCATGTCGATGAAGTCGATGACGATGATGCCGCCGACGTCGCGCAGCCGGAGCTGGCGGACGATCTCCTCCGCCGCCTCCAGGTTGTTGCGGGTGACGGTCTCCTCGAGGTTGCCGCCGGACCCGACGAACTTGCCGGTGTTGACGTCGACCACGGTCATCGCCTCGGTGCGGTCGATCACCAGCGAGCCGCCCGAGGGCAGGAACACCTTGCGCTCCAGCGCCTTGGCGATCTGCTCGTCGACCTGGTGGGAGGCGAACACGTCGCCGTCGTCCTCCCAGCGCGAGACCCGCTCGGACAGGTCGGGTGCCACCTCGTCGACGTATCCCTTCACGGTCTCCCAGGCCTCGTCGCCGGAGACGACGAGCGAGGCGAAGTCCTCGTTGAACACGTCGCGGACGACCTTGATGGTGAGGTCCGGCTCGCCGTGCAGCAGGTTCGGCGGGTTGGCGGCCTTGGACCGCTTCTCGATCGTCTCCCACAGCTTCTGCAGCCGCTCGACGTCGCGCTCGAGCTCGACCTCGGACGCGCCCTCGGCCGCGGTGCGCACGATGACGCCCGCGTGGTCCGGGACCACGGCCTTGAGGATCTTCTTCAGCCGCGCGCGCTCCTTGTCGGGCAGCTTGCGGCTGATGCCGGTCATCGAGGAGTTGGGGACGTAGACCAGGTACCGGCCGGGCAGCGACACCTGGCTGGTGAGCCGGGCGCCCTTGTGCCCCACGGGGTCCTTGCTGACCTGCACGAGCACCGGGTCGCCGGACTTGAGCGCGAGCTCGATCCGGCGCGGCTGGCCCTCCAGGCCGGCGGCGTCCCAGTTGACCTCGCCCGCGTACAGCACGGCGTTGCGGCCCTTGCCGATGTCGACGAACGCCGCCTCCATGCTCGGCAGCACGTTCTGCACCTTGCCGACGTAGACGTTGCCGATGAGCGACGCCGAGGCCTTGCGCGCCACGTAGTGCTCCACCAGCACGCCGTCCTCGAGGACGACGATCTGGGTGCGGCCCTCGTGGTCGCGGACGAGCATCGTGCGGGCGACGGCCTCGCGGCGGGCCAGGAACTCCGACTCGGTGATGACCTGCTTGCGACGGCCGGACTCGCGGCCCTCGCGGCGGCGCTGGCGCTTGGCCTCGAGCCGGGTCGAGCCGCGCACGCCGGTGACCTCGTCGCGCGAGGTCTCCTTGGCGCGCGACTGGCGCACCCGGGTGACGGTGTTCGGCGGGTCGTCGTCGCCCCCGGTGTCGTCGCCGGCACCGGACCGGCGCCGCCGACGACGCCGCCGACGGCTGCCGCCCTCGTCTGCGGACTCGTCCTGCTCGTCGGACGGTCCGCTGCCGCCGTCCTGCTCGCTCGCGCCCTGGTCGGACCCCTGGTCGGACGCCTGGTCCGACGCCTGGTCGGACCCGCCGTCCTCGGCCTCGTCGCCCTGCTCCTCGGACGCGCCGCTCTCGGCGTCGTCGTCACCACCGCGACGGCGGCGGCCCCGACCACCGCGGCGACGGCGGCGACGGCCACCGCCCTGCTCGTCGTCGGTGTCTGCGGTGTCAGCGGTGTCAGCCGCGTCGTCGGCGTCGTCCTCGGCTGTCGGCCTGCGCCTGGTCGGCGGCCGGCTCGGCGGACGCGGCGTCGGCGCGGTCCTGGCCGCCGTCGCCCGCCCCGCGGCCACGACGGCGACGGGAGCGGCCGGTGCGCGCGGGGGCGTCGTCCTGCCGGGCGTCGGGCTGCTCGCCCTCGGCCCGAGCGTCCTGCTCGGGCGCGTCCTGGCCGGTGGTGTCGTCTGCCGTGCCGTCGTCCGTGGTGTCCGAGGCGGTGTCGGCCGCCTGGGGCGGGCCGGCCGGTCGGCTGGCGGACCGGCGGCGGCGCGGCGCGGTGGCGTCGGGCACCTGGAACAGCGGCGCGAGCACGACCGGCGGGGCGGCGGTGCCGTCCTCGTCCTCGTCCTCGGTGTCGTCGTCGGCGGCCGCGGTGTCGCCGATGACCTCCTGGACCACCTCGGCGACGATCTGCTCGGCGACCTGCTCCGGTGCCGCGGCCTTCTTGCGCGACCGGGACCGCTTGCGCGGCGCGGCGTCCCCGTCGCGTCAGCGTCGGTCGCGGCGTCGGCGGGGGTCTGGTCGGCGGCGGGCTGGTCGGCGGGCTCGGCCTGCTCGTCCGGCTCGGCCGCCGCGGCCTTCTTGCTGGTCCGCTTCGCGGTGCTCCTGGTGGCCCGCTTGCGGGCGGGCTTCGTGGCGTCGCCGTCCGCGCCGGACCCGGCCGTGGACCCGGACTCGGAAGGGGACTCGGCCGACGGGTCGGACGGCTCGGGCGCCTGCTCGGCCGCCGGGGCGGTCGAGGGCGCGGCGGCCTTGCGGGTCGCCCGCTTGCGCGGCGCCTTCCGGGCGGGGGCGGCGGCGTCGCCGGTCCCGTCCTGGCCCTGCGCGGCGTCGTCGGTGGTCTGGGTGGTCGGCTCGTCCTCGAGCATCACGGGTGCTCCCGTCATCCCCGGTGCCCGGCCACTCCGTCGCGGGTTCCCGAGGTCGGTGTGTCGCCGTCGACCCGGTCGGGCCACGGCGGAAGTCGTGGTCAGCCCGCGGGGCTCGCGTCGCCAGACGGCTCGCGGTGCCTCGCGGCGGCGGCCTCCCGCTCCGGGGCCAGTGGATCGGCCACGGTGCCCGCCTCCTCGTCGAGAGGCCCCTGCGCCAGCCGCGTCACCTGGGGTGGTGCCGCGGGCGCGAGGTCGGCCACCGCGTGGAGGGCGGTCAGGACGTCGTCGGGTCGCACGGCCGGTGTGGCGTGCCGGACGACCAGGTGGAGTATCGCACAGGGCTGCCCGGACGACCCCGCGGCGCGCCCCAGCGCGCTGCGGGCCTGCTCGGGGGCCACCAGGGCGAGCCGGACGACGGCCGCACGGGCGTCGCTGCTGCGGCGTCCGGTCTTGGTCACCCGCTCGACCAGCACCGACTCACGCGCCAGCAGCGCCTCGACGGCGGCGCCGGCGTCCTGCGGCGAGGTGCCGGGGAGCACCAGCTCCCACTCGCCCGCCTGCAGCCGGTCGGCGAAGGTCCCCGGCACGGCCTCCAGGGCGTCGACGACGTCGAGCCCGGGCGGCAGCGCCTGGTCCAGCGCCACCCGCAGCGCCTCCGGCTCGACCCGCTCCACCACGGAGATCTCGAGGTACTCGGCCTCGCTCGCCGCGCCGGTGGGAGCGGCGTTGGAGTAGGAGATCTTCGGGTGCGGGGTGAAGCCGGCCGAGTACGCCATCGGCACCTCGGCCCGCCGCAGGGCGCGCTCCAGCGCCCGCTGGAAGTCGCGGGCGCTGGTGAACCGCAGGCGGGCCCGCTTGGCGTACCGGATCCGCAGCTTCTGCACCGCGGGCGGCGGGGGCGGCCCGTCAGGTCGTCGAGCCAGGGGTCACTCCCCCGATCCGAGGGCCGGACGGCCGCCGCCCTTGAGCGCGCGCAGGCGCTCCTCGACCGCGGCGTCCTCGGCGAGGTCGTCGAGCGACTCGAACTGGGCGTCGATCGACGACGCCGCGAGCTCGGCCTGGCCGGTGGCGCGGGCCTCGTCGCGGCGCACCTTCTCCTCGAACCGCGACAGCTCCGAGGTCGGGTCCATGACGTCGATCGACTTCACCGCCTCGAGCACCTGCGACTGGGCCTGCGCGCTCTTGGACCGCGCCACCAGCTCGTCGCGCTTGCGCTTGAGGTCCTCGAGCTTCTCCCGCATGTCGGCGAGGCCGGTCTTGAGCTTGTCGACCACCTGGGTCTGGGACGCGATCTGCGGCTCGGCGGAGCGGATCTCGCCCTCGAAGTCCAGCTGGCGCTTGAGCGCGAACTTGGCGAGGCCGTCGAACCGGTCGGCGTCGGCGGTCTGGCCGGAGCCGCGCAGCTCGTCGGCCTTGGCCGAGGCGGCGTGCGCCTTGGTGCCCCACTCCTGCACGGCGGCCTCGTCGGCGACCTTGTCGGCCTCGAGCATCCGCAGGTTGCCGATCGTGGTGGCGGTGGCGTCCTCGGCGTCCGCGATCGAGGTGGTGAAGTCGCGGATCAGCTGGTCCAGCATCTTCTCCGGGTCCTCGGCCTGGTCGATGAGGGCGTTGATGTTCGCCCTGGTGAGCTGGGCGATGCGCCCGATGATCGACTGCTTCTGGGTCACGGGGACTCCTTCTCTCGGTCTCTCGGTGGCTCGGTCGGTAGGGGGTGGACGAGGGTGGGCGAGGGTGGGCGGCGGTGGGCGAGCACGGTCAGCGCCGCCGGCCGCCGCGGCGCGACCCGGACGAGCGGCTGCGCGAGGACGAGCGCCGGCTGGACGAGGACGAGCGTCGGCTCGACGAGGACCGCCGGCTGGATCCGCCGGACCACCCGCCGCCTCCCCCGCCGGACCAGCCACCGCCACCGCCACCGCCGCCGGACCAGCCTCCGCCGCCGCCGGTGCTCCAGCCGCCGCCGAAGATGGCGTCGAGGATGCCGCCCCCACCGCCGCTGCCGGTGATCCCGCCGGGCACGCCCGGGTCGCCGGAGGCGTCCCACTCCCAGCTGGACGCGTCGGCCCGGGCCTGCGCCTGGGCGCCGCGGGCGAGCTGCTCGCTGCGGGCCGCGGCGTCGGCCGCCGCGACGGGGTCGGTGCCGGCGGTGGACCGCGCGTCCGAGAGCAGCTGGCCGGCCTGGGCGAGCTGCTGGCGGGCGGTGCTGCCCGCCACCGAGCGGCTGGTGGCCACGAGGTCCTCGGCGGCGTCGACCTGCGCCGTGGCCGCGGTCAGCAGCCCGGGGAGCCGCTGGCGCGCGGCCTCGACCCGGGCCTCCTGCTCGCGCGCACCCGCGGTGGCGGCGTCGAGGGCGGTGTCGGCGGTGGTGACCTGGCCGAGGCTGCCGACCGGGTCGCTGCGGCCGTTGCTCTCCGCGTACGCGACGGCGGCGTCGGCCCCGGCCAGCGCGCTGACCAGCTCGGGCGAGGGGGACGGGTGCACCCGCGCACCGGCCAGGTCGGTCGACAGCGCGGTGACGGCCCGCGGCAGCTGCTCCCCCGCGCTCTGCAGCTCGGCGGCGACCCGCGGCACCGAGGCCAGCAGCTGCTCGGCCTGGGCCACCAGCTCCTCCGCCTGCCGGACCTCGATCGCGCCGGGGGTGCCGGCGAGCGCCGCGTCGGCCGCGACCAGACGCTGCTCCGCATCGGCCGGGGCGGTCGCGACCGCCTGCAGCGCCTGCGGCGAGAACCTCGCCGACGCCTCGCGCAACGCCTCGGTCGCCTGGGGGGCCTGCGCCCGGGCGGCAGCGACGCGCTGCTGGAGCGCCGGCACGAGCTGCGGCAGCCGTCCGGTGAGGTCGCGCAGCTGGGCGAAGGCCTCGGCCTGGGCGCCGAGCGTCTCGCGCGCGCCGCCGCAGAGCTGCTCGATCTGCGCCAGCAGCTCGCGCTGCTGCTGCTCGGTCTCGGGCTCGGAGTCGTCGAGACGCTGACGGATCGAGAACGCCCGCACCACAGCCTGCTTCGCCTCGGCGAGCGCGGCGGCGAACGGTGCGACGCCGTCGTCACCGAACTCGGCCTGGGCGAAGGCGAGCTCGCGCTCCGCGCCGCGCACGTCCTCGTCGGTGGCCACCAGCGCCGACCCTGCTCGACGGCTGAGCTCCTCGACGGGCACGTCAGGTCGCTGGGTGGGGGCGGACTGCTTGCCCCCGTCGGGCAGCCAGGTGCTGCCGCCCCGTCGACGTCGTGAGAGCGCCACACCGGCGCCCGCGGCGGCGAGCGCGCCCACGCCGCCGACGACCCACCAGGGACTCAGCCCGCCGCCCGCGAGCTCCTGCATCTTCTGCGCGGCGGCCTCGCCGGCCCCCGCGTAGTCCCCTTGAGAGAACGGTCCCTCCACCGCGTCGAGGACGAGGTCGACCTCGTCGTCCGACAGCTCGAACTTCTCGCCGACGCTGAGCGCGTAGTCGTCGTCCTCGGTGGCCAGGACGAGCACCGGCTGGTCGTCGGTGAAGAAGCTGTCGATCGCCGCCTCGTCACCCCAGTCGAGGACGTCCTGCCCGTCGGTGGAGTCGACGCTGACGACGTAGAGCTCGATGCCGTCCTCGCTGTCGAGGGCCGCGAGGGCGGACCGCAGGTCGTCCTCGCCGTCGGCCAGGCCGCCGTTGAGGTCGGTGATCTGGCGGACCAGGTCGGGCGGCGGATCGGCCAGGGCCGGCGCAGCGGACGCGCCGAGGAGCGCCACGACCCCCACGACCCGCGCCGCGCGCATCCACTGCCCCCTGTGCGTCACGGCGCCATCCTGCCCCATCGCGGCGTCACCGCGCGGCGCCTGCTCGCTAGCCTGCCGACCGTGGAGGGGGACGCGGTGGCGGCGGCGCTGGAACGGGCCGAGTCGCTGTCCGACGTCGGCCGCGACCGGGCTGCGCTCGACCTGCTGCTGCCGCTGCTCGCGCGGGACCCGGACCACCCGCTGCTGGTGGTGGAGTGCGCGCGGCTGCTGATGTCGTCCGGCACGCAGGACGGCCTGGACGAGGGGCTCCGGCTCGCCCGTCGGGCGGTGGCGCTCGACCCGCAGGACGCGGACGCCCTGGCCGTCCTCGGCCTCGGCCTCACCACGAACCCGCTGCGCTGGCGGGAGGCCCGGCGCGCCACCGAGCAGGCTGTGGCGCTCGCACCGCACGACCCCGCCGTGTGGCTCGCCCGCGCCCAGGTGCTCAAGGACACGGTGGGCGCCAGGGGATCCGCCCGCGCGGCGGCGGAGCGCGCCGTGCAGCTCGCTCCCGAGGACGCGGGCGCCGCGCTGCTGCTCGCGCAGGTGGCGTTCGACGAGCTCAACCCGTTCGACCGGCGAGCGGCCGCCGAGGTCGACGCGCTGGTGGCGAGGGCGCTCGCCCTGGACCCCGCGAGCGCCGACGCCCACGTGCTGCGGGCCGAGGCCGACCTCGACGGCACGAGCGGCGAGCGCCAGGCGGCCTACCTCGAGGCCGCCCGGCTCGACCCGACCCACCGCGAGGCCCTGGCCGGCGTCGACGACGAGCTGACCTTCCCCCTGCGGCTGGGGTTCTGGCTGATGTGGCTGCTCGTCGTGGTCCAGGCGGTGCTGCTCGTCCTGGGGGTGGACTGGGGCCTCGTCCTCGGTGTGGTGGCGCTCGCGCTGGTGCTGCCGCTCGCGTGGGTCGGGTTCC
Organism: uncultured Actinomycetota bacterium; assembly: GCA_963750285.1. Lineage (GTDB taxonomy): Bacteria > Actinomycetota > Actinomycetes > Actinomycetales > CAWJMD01 > JBBQSN01. Next base: position 93,255 of record CAVVQA010000008.1, read on the forward strand.
TGGTGGTGCGGCGCGAGGCCACCCCCGACCCGGCTCGACGCGGGTTCGACGGTCTCCTGCTGGGCTTCGGCGTCTGCCTGTTCCTCAGCGTCCCGTTCTTCCGGTTGTCGACCCGCGACACGCTGCCGTGGGTCGGGCTGGTCGGCTGCGTCCTGGTGCTGGTCGTGGCCGACGTGCTCTACCGCACCCGCCGGAGCCGGCGGCTGCGTCGTCTCGGCGCGTGACCTCCGCCGACGAGCGCCCGACCAGGCCGGCACGGGCCTCAACCTTCTCGGCACGGGTTCCGTAGTGACGGGTGTGACCACCACACGGGGGCGGACGGAGGCGGACTTCGTCGAGTTCGTCGCGGCGAGCCGGCCGACGCTGCGACGGATCGCGCACCTCCTCGTCCCCGACCCCGGTGACGCCGAGGACCTGCTGCAGGAGGCGCTGGTGCGCGCGCTGGGCGCGTGGCACCGCGTGCGGCCGGGCGAGGAGGTCGCGTACGTCCGCCGGATCATGAGCAACCTGGCGGTGGACCGCTGGCGGCGACGGCGCCCGGTGGTGCTCGGAGGCATCCCCGAGCACCACGCCGGACGGGACGACCTGGTGACGGTCGACCACCGGTCCGAGCTGGTCCAGGGGCTGGCGACCCTCACCACGCGCGAGCGCGCCGTGGTGGTGCTGCGGTACTACGCCGACCTGTCCGAGCGGCAGGTGGCCGACGAGCTGGGTGTGTCCGTGGGGACGGTCAAGTCGACCGCCTCCCGAGCCCTCGCGCGGCTGCGCGGGTCGATGGCGACGAGGAGCATCTGATGGACCCCTTCGAGCAGGAGCTGCGGGACGCCCTGAGCGCGGCCGAGCCGCCCGCGGGCGGGCGGCACCACCTCGCGCCGACGGCGATCGCCGCGCACCGTCGTCGCCGTGCGGCGCGGGGGGCCGCGGCAGGCGTGACCGCGGTGGTCGTCGTCGGTGCGCTGGGGCTGGGGGTGGCCGCCGGCCTGACGCCGGCACCGCCGCGACCTCCGGCGACGACGGCCCCCGAGCCGGCCCCCACGTCCGCTGCGCCCACCACGCAGGCGACGAGCCCGCCGCCCACGACGGCCACCGCGGCCCCCGACCCCTCGACGCCGCTGCTGGTCGCCTCCGGTGGTGAGGTCGCTGTGTACGAGGTGGCTGCCGGATCCGACCAGGCGGTCCTGGTCCGCGGCCTGGAACCGCCGCCGTTGGGAGACGGCTTCTCGGCGTCCCCGAGCGCGACGGCGATCTCGTCCGGACCCGAGCCGGTCGTCTGCGTCGTGTGGTGGATCGAGGCTCCGAACGACAGCACCTCTCGCGAGCTGGCCTGCTACGCAGGCGGATCCAGCGATCCGGTGGAGATGACGATGCCTGACGGCCTCACCCCGTCCCGAGCGGCCCTGCGGGCGGACGGCTCGGAGCTGGCTGTCGTCGGTACCGGGACCGTCGGGAGCGGGACGGTGGTGGTGAGCGAGCTCGACGGCCTGGTCCCGACCGGTTGGCGCACCTGGCCGTCCGGCGCGTTGCCTGACGACGAGAGCCGATCGGTGACGGTGGCCTTCGCCGGGGCGTCCGACCGTCTGCTGATCTCCAGCGAAAACACCGCACCCGAGAACCGTGGTCTCGTCGTGCTGGACCTGAGCACCGCCGGCAGCACGTGGAACGATGTCGATCGTCTTCGAGCAGCGGACGGCGGTGGTTGGTTCGGCCGGGTCACGAGCGCTGACGGATCGGTCGCCATCGCGCAGCTGGACGAGGACCCCGAGGACCTCGTCGCGGCCGTCGCCGTGCTGGTCGACCTCGACGACGGGCGGGTGCTGCGCACCGTCAGCCACCCGGACCGCGACGTGATCGCCGCGTCGGGCACGCCCGCCGTGCTGGTGTACACGATCAGGGACCGCGCGGCCGGTGAGCCGTCCAGCGACGAGGGGGTACCTGCACTTCGTCGTGCAGGGACGGCGAGGCGCAGGGCGACACCGCTGCTGGGCGTGCCGGAGAGATCTACGTGCAGGTGGTGGCCGGGCCGCCGGCGTCCTGACGTCCGTCCTCGTTCAGTCGAGCGGCAGGACGAGCAGCTCGTCGGCCTCGCGGAACCCGAGCCGGCGGTACAGCGGCACCGAGCGCTCGCTCGGGCTCAGCACCACCCGCGCGAGGTCGTGCTCGCGGGCCCAGTCGGTGACCGCGGTGACGAGCGACTCGCCGACGCCCTCGCCGCGAGAACCGGGCAGCACGAACAGGTTCCCGAGGTAGGCCCACCCGCTGGAGCGGTTCACCACCGAGGGCATCCGCCGGTAGAGCAGCGCGCTGACGTAGCCGACCGCCTCGTCGTCGGCCTCCGCCAGCCAGGTGCGCCGGTGCACGCCCTCGAGCCGCAACCACCCGGTGAGCTCGGCGACGAACACCTCGTCCGGCTCGCGGTCGTGGGTGGCCCCGCGCAGCCGTGCCAGGGCCTCGATGTCCTCGTGCGAGGCGGGGTCGAGCACCCGCACCGTCGCGCCGCTCACGCCTTCTCCAGCAGCTCGGTCCGGCGGTCCGGCCGGCCCGACACCGACAGCGGCAGCAGGGAGCGTCCGGTGGGCCCGATCTGGATCTCGGTGTCCATCTGCGGGCAGACGCCGCAGTCGAAGCACGGGGTCCAGCGGCAGTCCTCGACCTCGACCTCGTTGACGCTGTCCTGCCAGTCCTCCCAGAGCCAGTCCTTGTCGAGACCGGAGTCGAGGTGGTCCCAGGGCAGCACCTCGCCGAACTCGCGCTCGCGCGTGGTGTACCAGTCGACGTCGACGCCGTGGGGCTCCAGAGCCGTCGCCGCCTGCTCCATCCAGCGGTCGAACGAGAAGTGCTCGCTCCACCCGTCGAACCGGCCGCCGTCGCGCCAGACCGCCTCGATCACGCGTCCGACCCGGCGGTCCCCGCGCGAGAGGAGTCCCTCGACGATGCCGGGCTTCCCGTCGTGGTACCGGAAACCGATGGCGCGCGAGTACTTCCGGTCCGAGCGGATCGCGTCGCGCAGCTTGGCCAGCCGGGCGTCGGTGCCCTCGTGGCTCAGCTGGGACGCCCACTGGAACGGCGTGTGCGGCTTGGGCACGAAGCCGCCGATGCTGACGGTGCAGCGGATGTCGCTCTGGCCCGAGACCTGCCGACCGGTGGCGATCACCTTCTTCGCCAGCTCGGCGATCTGCAGCACGTCGTCGTCGGTCTCGGTGGGCAGCCCGCACATGAAGTAGAGCTTCACCTGGCGCCAGCCGTTGGAGTACGCGGTGGCGACCGTGCGGATCAGGTCCTCCTCGGTGACCATCTTGTTGATCACCTTGCGCATCCGCTCGCTGCCGCCCTCGGGGGCGAAGGTGAGTCCAGAGCGACGTCCGTTGCGGGACAGCTCGTTCGCCAGGTCGATGTTGAAGGCGTCGACCCGGGTGGACGGCAGCGAGAGCCCGGTGTTGGTGCCCTCGTACCGGTCGGCCAGCTGCTTGGTGACCTCGGCGATCTCGGAGTGGTCGGCGCTGGAGAGGCTGAGGAGTCCGACTTCCTCGAAACCCGTTGCCGCCAGACCCTTCTCGACCATCTGGCCGATGCCCTCGAGCGACCGCTCCCGCACGGGACGGGTGATCATGCCCGCCTGGCAGAACCGGCAGCCGCGGGTGCAGCCGCGGAAGATCTCCACGCTCATCCGCTCGTGCACCGACTCGGCCAGCGGCACCAGGGGCTGCTTCGGGTACGGCCACTCGTCGAGGTCCATCACGGTGTGCTTGCTGACCCGCCACGGCACGCCCGGCCGGTTCGGCGCGACCTTGCGGATGCGCCCGTCCGGCAGGTAGTCGACGTCGTAGAAGCGCGGCACGTACACGCCACCGGTGCGGGCGAGCCGCAGCAGCAGCTCGTCGCGTCCGCCCGGACGCCCCTCGGCCTTCCAGCCCTTCACCGCGTCGGTGATGAGCAGCACCGCCTCCTCGCCGTCGCCGATGACGGCGGCGTCGACGAAGTCGGCGACCGGCTCGGGGTTGAAGGCGGCGTGACCGCCGGCGAGCACCACGGGGTGGTCGACCGTGCGGTCGGCCGCGTGCAGCGGGATGCCGGCGAGGTCGAGCGCGGTGAGCATGTTGGTGTAGCCGAGCTCGGTGGAGAACGACAGCCCGAAGACGTCGAAGTCGACGAGCTCGCGGTGGGAGTCGACGGTGAACTGCGGCACGCCGTGCTCGCGCATCAGCGCTTCCATGTCGGGCCACACGGCGTAGGACCGCTCGGCCAGGGCGTCGTCGCGCTCGTTCAGCACCTCGTACAGGATCATCGTCCCCTGGTTGGGGACACCGACCTCGTACGCGTCGGGGTACATCAGGGCCCAGCGGACGGTGTGCTCGCCGCCGCAGTCCCACTCCTTCACCGTCGCGTTCAGCTCGCCGCCGACGTACTGCACCGGCTTGGAGACCTGGGCGAGGAGCGGTTCGAGCCGGTCGAAGATCGACTGGCCGTGCATGGGGAAGCCTTCCGGAGGGGACGTCCTGACCTCAGCCAGGGTACGCGGTGGAGCGGGAGGTCAGATCTCGCCGAACCAGAGGGCGATCTCGCGGGCGGCCGACTCGGGGGAGTCCGAGCCGTGCACGAGGTTCTGCGCGACCTTCAGGCCCCAGTCGCGGCCGAGGTCGCCGCGGATGGTGCCGGGCAGGGCCGACGTCGGGTCGGTGGCGCCCGCGAGCGCGCGGAACCCCTCGATGCAGCGCTGGCCCTCGATCACCACGGCCAGCACGGGGCCGGACGACATGAACTCCAGCAGCGGCTCGTAGAACGGCTTGCCCTCGTGCTCGGCGTAGTGGTCACCGAGCAGGTCGCGGTCGGCCGAGCGGAGCTGCACGGCCACCAGCCGGTAGCCCTTGGCCTCGATCCGCCGCAGCACCTCGCCGGTGAGCCCACGAGCCACGCCGTCGGGCTTGACCAGCACCAGGCTGCGCTCGGTGGGGGTGGTCTGCTCGCTCACGGATCTGGCTCCCTGCGGTGCGGTGGGGGTGCTGCTCGATCGGTCAGGCACGACCCTAGCGGCGGCTCAGTCGTCCTCGCGGGCCCGGTGCCGGCGCCGCTCGGGCGCCGGCTTGCGCCGCACCGTCCGCCACAGCGAGGCGACGTCGTCCTCGAGGTAGCGGCCCTTGCGGTACGACCAGACCACCTGCAGCACCAGCCCGAGCACCAGGAGCACCACCGCGCCCAGCGTCGCGAGCCGGGGGACGCCGGCCGCCACGCAGAGCACCAGGGCGATCGCGGCGAGGGCGGCCGGCCAGCCGACCCACCACGGCTCGCCCCGCACCAGGACCGCGCGGGCGACCAGGGCGAGGGCGCCGAGAGCGGCGACCGCGACCAGCACCACCTCCTGCGCGTCCACGCGCGCCACGGTAGCCAGCAGGTCAGCCCGCGCCGGTGACCGCCACCCGGACGGCAGCGAGCCGTCGCCCAGCGGGACCGCTCGCCGCCTGCGCGGACGCCGGTCCCACCGCCTCGGCGAGGGCGGGCACGAGGTCCGCGCCGTAGCGGTGCCCGTGGCCCGCAGGCTGCTGGAGCGAGGTGATCAGGTCGGCCGTCCCGGCCCAGAACGAGACCACCGGCACCCAGCCCGCCCGCCACCGCGGGGTCGGGGCCACCGCGAGCTGCGGCGACCACGCCGTCACCGGGTCGTCCGCGTGCTCCACCAGCCCGTGGCCGGGCCGCAGCCCGTCCCGCGCCGCGTGCGGCACGCCGACCCAGACCACGGCGTCGACCACCGGGTGGTCCTGCACCGGCAGGCCGCCGACCGCTCCCAGGCTCTCGCCGTACACGACGACCCGCGGCCGCTGGCCGGCACGCACGACGAGCGCACGGTCGAGCGCGTCCAGCAGCGCCCGCGCCTGCTCGCCCGCCCGCTCTCCCCCGCCGGACAGGAACGACTGGTAGCTCGGACGGTCGTCGTACTGCACGGTCACCGTGGCGACGTCCCCGTCGGCGAGGAGCTCGACGGCGTCGACCGCGGCCGGGTTGACCCAGCCGCTGCCGGTGGGCAGCACGACCAGCAGCACCGCGCGGTCCAGGCCGCCGGCCTCGACCAGCTCCCGCACCGCCCGGTGCGCCCGGGCCTGCGCGTCACCCGCGCGCACCGGGACGGCCACCCGCAGCGCGTCCCGGGCGGGTCGGCCGGTGACGGCCGCGAGCTCGGACGACGTGCGCGCGCCATCGAGGAACTGCTGCTGCCGGTCGCGCAGCGGAGCAGCCACCGCCTCGTCCGGACGTGCCGCCAGCACGGGCAGGAGCAGCAGCACCACGGCCCCGACGAGCCACGCCTGCCCCGGCGCCCGGCCCCGCGCGGAGCGGACCCTGCGGGCGTACCGCACCGCTCGCACGACGCCTGCGGGCAGGAGCGCCGCGACGAGGGCGAGCCCCGCGCCCACCCCGCCGGCGAGCAGCGACTCCCACAGCGAGATCGGCGCGACCCCCATCGGCACCGCCTGCTGCACCTGGCCCGCGTGGCCCGCCGTCACCCCCACCAGCAGCGCCCCGACGCCCAGCGCCGCCGCCGTCGGCCCCACCGACCAGCGCGGCGTCCGCGGACCCGACGCCGACCACGGCCGCCGAACCGCGGGCGAGCAGCGCGCCGACGACGACGGCGGACAGGGTGGACAGGCCCGTCACCAGCAGCTGGCTGCCGCCGGAGCGGGGCAGCATCGACGGCTGCCACGAGGCCGTCGCCGCGGCGGTACCCAGCAGGAGCGGGACGGGAGCGGTGCACTCCCAGCGGCGGTCCCGGCCGAGCAGGAGCCAGCCGACCAGCAGCGCCAGCGCGCCGCCGACCGGCACGAGCACGCGGTGCATCGACCGCGGCGCGGGGACCGAGAACGCCTCGGTGGCGGAGTTGAGCGTCACCGCACCCCCGTAGACGGCAGCCAGCCCCAGGCAGGCGGGGTCGGGCCCGCAGACCGCCCCCAGGTCGTGCCAGAACCGGGCGTCGACCCGCGCCCGCGCCGACCCGGCGTAGGGGCGCCCGGTGGCTGCCGCGTCGCGCAGCAGGTCGTACCCGAGGTCGTGGGCGCGGCAGGCGGCGTCGAAGCCGTACCGGGTGCCGCCCCACGGCGAGGAGCACCTGCCGTCCGCCCGCGTCAGCCGGGGGCCGCCCGCCAGCCGCTCGACCGCCGGGGTGTACCCCGCCCGGACCGCGAACCCCGCCGGCACCACCAGCCCACCGCTCGCCCGCGCCACCACCGTCGGCGACGCGACGCCGGATCCCGGCCGCGACCGGCCCGACGCCGCCCCCACGCCGGCACCGACGCACAGCGTCAGCAGCACCACCAGCGACACCGTCAGCCCCGCCCGCACCCGTCCGCCCAGCATCGCGGTCTCCGTCCGTCCTGACTCGTGCCGGCACTTCCGGCGACGGCGGGGACGCTAGGAAGCAGGTGGGGCGGCGGGCGTCACCTCGCGGAGCCAACTGCGCACGCCCCCGTGGTCGCCCTCGGACGACGGCGACCCGTACCTGCGGGGTACGCGCGGATGGCTCCCCGGTATGACGACGGCACCCCCTGGCGGTGGCTACGTTTCCTGGCATGGCCCGACTCCCGTCCTGGCGACGGCTGCGCGACCGGCGTGCGGCGAAGACGTCCGCCCGCCGGGCCGCCCGCGCCGAGAAGGCGGCGACGCGCGAGCCGCGGTGGTGGACCCGCCGCCGGCACGCCGCGCAGCAGCGACGGGCGGCCGCCAAGGAGCACCGCCGGGCGAACCCGCGCTGGTACCGCCGCGCCGCGACGTCGCTCCTGGCGTCGGAGCACCGCGGCCGGCTCGGCTGGGCGGTGCTCGGCGTCGTCACGCTGGCCCTGTACTGGATCGCGTTCGGCACCTCGGAGTCCGCCTACGACATGAACCGGATCGGTTGGGGCACGGCGCCGTTCATCGCCGCCGCCTCGGCGCTGCCGCTCCTGCTGGCGCCCCGGGCAGCACTGGCGGGGTGGATCACCAGCGCCGGCTCCGCCGTCGGGCTCATGGTCCTGCTCCCCGCCGCCGACCTGCCGGAGGGGACGGGCTCGCCGTGGCCGTGGCTGGTGGTGCACAGCCTCGTGCTGCTCGCCCTGCTCGGTGCGCTGAGCTACCGGGCGAGCCTGCTCGTGCTCGTCCTCTCGTGGGCCGGCACGACCCTCCTGCTCGCTGCCGGTGTCACGTCGCAGCTGGGTGGGGGCTGGGTCACCGCCACCACCACCGTCGCCGTCGCCGGGTGGCTGGCCGGGCGTCTGGCCCGCAGCCGCCAGGCGCTGCGGCACGAGACGCAGATGCGCACCGAGGAGGAGTCGGCACGGGTGCTGCTCGAGGAGCGCGCCCGGATCGCCCGCGACCTGCACGACATCGTCGCCCACCGGATGTCGCTCGTGGCGGTGCAGGCCGAGACCGCCCGCTTCCGCCGGCCCGGTCTGCCGCCCGAGGCGATCGAGGAGCTCGCGCAGATCAGCGCCACCGCTCGCGAGGCCCTCGCCGAGACCCGCACGCTGCTGGGGGTGCTGCGCAACGACGACGACCCGGTGGCCACGGCGCCGCAGCCCGGGGTCGACGACCTGCGCGAGCTCGTGCAGGGCGCCCGCCGCGCCGGGCTGTCGCTCGATGCCGAGATCGACTGTCCCGCGGACGGACTCGGGGCGAACACGTCGCTGACGGTGTACCGGGTGGCGCAGGAGGCGCTGTCCAACGTGGCGCGCCACGCCCCCGGTGCGGGCACGCGGATCGAGGTGCGTCGCGGACCCGCGCACGTCCAGGTGCTGGTGCGCAACGGGCCCGCCACGGGTGCACCGGCGCCCCGGCTCCCTGGCCCTGCGCACGGTCTCACCGGCATGCGCGAGCGGGTGTCGTCCGCGGGCGGCACCGTCACCACCGGTCCCACCGACGACGGCGGCTACGAGGTGCTGGCCGTCCTGCCCGCGCAGCCGCTCGCCCCCGCGGCCGCGCTCCCGGTGCCGCCGGAGGAGAAGGTCGGTGCGTGAGGCAGCGGTGAACGTGCGGGTGGTGGTGGCCGACGACCAGGCGATGGTGCGGCAGGGCTTCTCCGCGCTGCTCGACGCCCAGGACGGCATCGAGGTCGTCGGCCAGGCCGAGAACGGCCAGGAGGCCGTCCACGCCGCGCGGACCCGCGAGGCCGACGTCGTCCTGATGGACATCCGGATGCCGGTGATGGACGGCATCGAGGCGACCCGCCAGGTCACCCGCCTGCCGGGAGACCGCGTCCCCCGCGTGCTGGTGCTCACGACCTTCGACCTGGACGACTACGTCTACGAGGCGCTGCGCGCCGGTGCCAGCGGCTTCCTGCTCAAGGACGCCCCGGCCGCCGACCTGGTCCACGCCGTCCGCGTGGTGGCCGCGGGCGAGGCGCTGCTCGCCCCCGCCGTCACCCGCCGGGTGATCGAGGAGTTCGCCTCCCGGCCGACCCGGTCGACGCCCCACCCCGGTGCCCTCGCGTCCCTGACGCCGCGCGAGCGCGAGGTGCTCGAGCTGGTGGCCGCGGGGCTGTCGAACAACGAGATCGCCGGACGGCTGGTGCTCGCCGAGCAGACGGTCAAGACGCACGTCGGCCGCATCCTCACCAAGCTCGACCTGCGCGACCGCGTGCAGGCGGTGGTGCTCGCCTACGAGACCGGGCTGGTGCGCCCCGGGTCGTGACCCGGCTCGTGGTCCGCCGCGGCGGCCCGCTCGCGGTCGATCCGCCCGCCGAGCACCACGAACCACCCGTAGAGCGCCGCGAAGACCAGTCCCATCGCGATCATCGCGGGCAGCACGACGCCGGTGAGCAGCACCAGACCCTGCACGACCCAGCCGACCACGATCCCGCCGGGCCGCCGGGCCACGCCGGCCGCGAGCAGGCACACCAGCGCCAGGACGCCGCCGCCCACCCACACCGTGCGGTCCGGCAGGTCGCTCACCGCGCTGGCGGCGAGCGTCGCGAAGAACACCAGGAAGGCCTCCAGGGCCAGGCAGGTCGCCGCGAGGCGTGCCCTCACCGGATCCCCCACTGCTGGTGGAACGTGGCGACGTCGAGCCGGTCGAGGTCGTCCTGCACCTTGCGCAGCACGTCGGCGGCGTCGTGGGTGTCGACGGCGATCCGGGTGATCGGCGTCGACGAGGTGTGCGGGCGGACGACGACGTCGGCCGAGCGCGGCTCGGGCAGGAAGCCGCCGGACGCCCCCGCCGCGAGGGCGCGGACGGAGAACAGCGCCTTGCGCGCCCCCTGCGGCTGCCGGTTGACCAGCTCGGCCACGTAGAGGTTGGCGGCGATCGTCACCGCAGCTCCTCCTGCTCGTGCTCGAGGCCCTCCCCGGCGTCGACGGCCGGGGCGCGCAGCAGCAGCCGCGCCTCGGCCGCGACCGTGACCGAACCGGTGACGAGCACGCCCGCGCCGTGCCCCTCCTCGCCGGCGACAGCCGCCTCGGCGGTGTTCATCGCCGTCACCAGCGCCTCGTCGAGCCGCTCGACGGCCTGCACGCGGTCCTCGCCGAAGATCTCCTCGGCCAGCTCGGCGAGGTCGGGCACCGCGATGGCGCGCGGCGAGCTGGACCGGGTGATCACCACCTCGTCGAGGACGGGCTCGAGCACCGTGAGGATGTTCTCCGCGTCCTTGCCGTGCAGCACGCCCACCACGCCGACCAGGTGACGGAACGAGAACGCCTCGTCGAGCGCGCGCACCAGCGCCTCGGCGCCGCCGACGTTGTGGGCGGCGTCGACCACCACCGCGGGGCTCGGACGCACCAGCTCGAGGCGTCCCGGCGAGGTGATGCCGGCCACCGCGGCGTGGACGATCTCGGTGTCGAGGCGCTGGTTGCCGTTGCCCAGGAACGCCTCGACCGCCGCGATCGCCACCGCGAGGTTCTGCGCCTGGTGCTGGCCGTGCAGGGGGAGGAACAGGTCGGAGTACTCCCCCGCCACGCCCTGCACGGTCACCTGCTGCCCGCCCAGCGCCACGCTGCGGCGCACCACGCCGAACTCCGGGCCCTCCCGCGAGACGGTGGAGCCGCTCTCGACCGCGCGGCGCAGCAGCACCTCGGCCGCCTCGGCGGGCTGGTCGGCCATCACCACGTAGCCGCCCTCGGTGAAGATGCCGGCCTTCTCCTCGGCGATCTGCGCCACCGAGTCGCCCATCATCTCGGTGTGGTCGAGCGAGATCGGCAGCACCACCGAGACCGTGGCGTCGGCCACGTTGGTGGCGTCCCAGGTGCCGCCGAGGCCCACCTCGAGCACCGCGACGTCGACCGGGGTGTCCGCGAACGCGGCGAACGCCATGCAGGTGAGGACCTCGAAGTAGGTGAGCGCGGGCTCGCCCTCCCCGGCGAGCTTCCCGTCGACCATCGCCAGCAGCGGCGCCACCTCGTCCCAGGTGTCGGCGAACGAGGCGTCCGAGACCGGGTGGCCGTCGATGCTGATCCGCTCGGTGACGGTGTGCAGGTGCGGGCTGGTGAAGCGCCCGGTGCGCAGGTTGTGCTCACGCAGCAGGCGCTCGATCATCCGGGCCGTCGAGGTCTTGCCGTTGGTGCCGGTGAGGTGGATGACGGGGTAGGCGCGCTGCGGGTCGCCGAGGAGCTCGCAGACCGACCGCACCGGATCGAGGCGAGGCTCCATCCTGCTCTCCGGAGCCCGGCGCAGGAGCTCGGCGTACACGTCGCGCACCCGTGCGGCGTCGGCCTCGGCGCGTGCCGCCCGGCGGGCCCGACGCTCGTCGCGGTCGTCGCGCTGGCGGGCGCGGTCCCCGAGGAGTCGGGTGCGTTCGAGGTCGTCTCCGGGGGAGGTGCTCACCCCACGAGCGTATCGACCTGCCAGGTCCGTGCGGCGTCGGCGCGGGGTCAGCCCAGCGCCGCGCGCAGCAGCTCGATCTCGGCTGCCCGCTCCTGCGGGCCGCCAGGGGTCTCCAGGATGACCGGGGCGCCCGCCGCGCGCACGACCTCGACCAGGGCAGCCGTCTCGATCTCGCCGGCCGCGAGCGGGGCGTGGCGGTCGCGGCCGGAGTCGAACCCGTCACGAGAGTTGTTGCAGTGCACCAGGTCGATCCGACCCGTGATCGCCCGCACGTCGTCGACGACGGTGGCGAGGTCGAGCCCGCCGGCGTGCGCGTGGCAGGTGTCGAGCACCAGTCCGGCGCCGAGCTCGCCCACGGCGTCCCACAGCTGCTTGATGGCGTCGAGCCGACGGGCCATCGCCTTGTCGCCGCCCGCGGTGTTCTCGATCAGCACCGGGAGCGGGAACCCGCCGTCGGCCGCCTGCCGCTCGAACGCCTTGCGCCAGTTCTCGAAGCCGGTGGCCGGGTCGTCCGACGCCAGCACGTGGCCGCCGTGCACGACGAGCCCCTTCGCACCGATCTCGGCCGCCATCGTGGCGTGCTGCAGGAGCAGCTTGCGGCTGGGGATGCGGATCCGGTTGTTCGAGGTGGCCACGTTCAGCGCGTAGGGGGCGTGGACGTAGACGTCGAGCCCGCTGGCGGCCAGGGCGGCTGCGTGCGGGTGGGGCTCGGGCGCCTTCCACTCCTGCGGGTCGGCCAGGAAGATCTGCACCGCGCCGGCACCGGACGCCTTCCCCTCCGCGACCGGGTCGGCGTCGTCGTGGCGGGCGCCCACGTGGACGCCGAGGACGGGTGTCGTGGCCATGCGCCGAGCCTAACGACCGGTGACGACACCATGACGTGGGCGGCCGGGAGGGTGTCCCGCCGTACCTCCGGGTCCTACCGTGCGGTCATGACCGACACCACCGAGGCCCCGGACTTCTCCGGCCTTACCGCCCTGTTCGTCAACTGCACGCTCAAGGCGTCGCCGCAGACCAGCAACACCCAGGGGCTGGTCGACCTCAGCGCCGACGATCATGACCGAGCACGGGGTGGCGGTCGACCAGCTGCGGGCCGTCGACCACGACATCGCCACGGGAACGTACCCGGACATGACCGAGCACGGCGCCGCGTCCGACGAGTGGCCCGCGCTCTTCGAGCGGGTGATGGCTGCCGACGTCCTCGTGCTCGCCGGCCCGATCTGGCTCGGCGACAACTCCTCGGTGACCAAGCGGGTCGTCGAGCGGCTGTACGGCAACTCCTCCGCGCTGAACCCGAAGGGCCAGTGGTCGTACTACGGCAGGGCCGGCGGGTGCCTGGTCACGGGCAACGAGGACGGCGTGAAGCACTGCGCGATGAACCTGCTCTACAGCCTGCAGCACCTCGGCTACACGATCCCGCCGCAGGCCGACGCCGGCTGGATCGGCGAGGTCGGGCCGGGCCCGAGCTACCTGGACGAGGGCTCCGGCGGTCCGGAGAACGACTTCACCAACCGCAACGTCACCTTCATGACCTACAACCTCCTGCACCTCGCGCGGATGCTGAAGGCCGCCGGCGGCTACCCGGCGTACGGCAACCTCCCGGACGCGTGGAAGAAGGGCGAGCGGTTCGGCCTGCACAACCCGCTGTCGGCCAACCCCGAGTACCGCTGACCGTGCGACGGGTGCAGTGGAGCGTCAGAGGAGTGCGCGGAGCCGGCGCACCTCGGCGATGAGCAGCGGGACGTCCTGCCGCGCGTGGGCGACGAAGTCCTGGTCCGCGTCGGAGACAGGCGGACACAGATGCAGGCAACGAGCTCCACAGCGGTCCGCAACGGGCTCGACACGACGCACAGTTGCCCGCTGCCGTGCTGCGGCTCAGCCCGGCTGGTCCTTGGTGAGGTGCAGGAGCCACTGCTCGCCGCCGGTGTGGATGAGCGCGTAGCGACGCGCGCCGTCGCGACCGTGCAGTCGGAACACCGTCCGGCGCTCGGAGCGGTCCTCCTCGACCCAGGTGCCCTCGTCGGCGATCGACTTGTGCTCGTCGGTGTAGTCGACGTGGTCGAGGTCGTGGTCGTCGACCGCCACCGCGAGCCGGTCGTGGGCCGCGTCGGTGGGCAGACCCTTCGGCACCGCCCACGACCGCAGCACGCCGTCCTCCTCCAGCCGCAGGTCGAAGTGCGGACGGGGGCGGCGGTGGTCGTGCAGCACGAACCGCCGCTCCCCCTCCGCCTCCGTCACAGCCTCTCGACCCGCACCCGCACCGGCTGACCGTCGCCGACCGTCGCCTCGACGACGCCGTCACCGACCGGGAGCGCCTCGATGTCGCCCGTGGCGCCCACCGAGTCGGCGAGGGTCTCCGACACCAGCAGGGCCTGGTGGTTGACGACCGCCTCCCACACCGCCGGCGAGCCGGCCACCGTGAGCCGGATCCGGTCGGACACGTGCAGGTCGGCCGCGCGACGTGCCTGCTGCACGACGCGCACGACGTCGTTCGCCAGCCCGGTGGCCGCGAGCTCGGGGGTCACCCGGGTGTCGAGGACGACGAACCCGCCGCCGGGCAGCATCCCGACCGCCTGCGAGCCGCCGTCGTCGCCCTGACGGACGTGGGTCTCGAGCTCGAACTCGCCGTCCTGCAACGTGATCCCGCCGCTGGTGACGGCACCGTCGTCGGCCACGGACCAGTCGCCGGACTTCGACCCCCGGATGGCGAGCTGGACGTCCTTGCCGAGCCGCGGGCCGGCGGCGCGGGCGTCGACCCGGAGCCGCCGCTCGATGCCGAAGTCCTGCTCACCGGCCTCGGCGAGGTCGAGCAGCCGCACCTCGTGCACGTTCACCTCGGAGGTCACGAGGTCGGCGAACGGGGCCAGATCCGCTGCGCCCGAGGCGACCACGGTGAGCGAGGTCAGCGGCAGCCGCACCCGCAGACCCTCCGCCTTGCGCATCGCCGACGTGGACGAGCACACCTGCCGGACGGTCTCCATCGTGGCGACGAGTCCCTCGTCGTAGGGCAGGTCGTCGGCCTCGGGCCAGTCGGTGAGGTGCACCGAGCGGCCGCCGGTGAGCCCGCGCCACACCTCCTCGGTGACCATCGGCAGCAGCGGCGCGGCCACCCGGCAGAGCACCTCGAGCGCCGTGTACAGCGTGTCGAAGGCGTCGTGGTCCTCGTCCCAGAACCGCTGGCGCGAGCGCCGCACGTACCAGTTGGTGAGCGTGTCGACGTGCGCGCGCACCAGGTCGCAGGCACCGGCGACGTCGAGGGCGTCGAGCGAGGCCTGCACCTGCTCCACCAGCGAGCGCGTGGTGGCCAGCAGGTAGCGGTCGAGCACGTTCTCGGACGCCGTCGACCACTTCGCCGCGTACCCCGCTCCCCCGTCGGCGACGTTCGCGTACAGCGCGAAGAACGCCCAGGTGTTCCACAGCGGCAGCATCGTCTGGCGCACGCCGTCGCGGATCGCCTGCTCGGTGACCACGAGGTTGCCGCCGCGCAGGATCGGGCTCGACATCAGGAACCAGCGCATCGCGTCGGCGCCGTCGCGGTCGAAGACCTCGGTGACGTCGGGGTAGTTGCGCAGCGACTTGGACATCTTCTGCCCGTCGTTGCCCAGCACGATCCCGTGCGAGACGCAGGACTTGAACGCCGGCCGGTCGAACAGCGCCGTGGCGAGCACGTGCAGCGTGTAGAACCAGCCGCGCGTCTGGCCGATGTACTCGACGATGAAGTCGCCCGGGAAGTGGTGCTCGAACCACTCGGTGTTCTCGAACGGGTAGTGCACCTGCGCGAACGACATCGAGCCGGAGTCGAACCACACGTCGAGCACCTCGGGCACCCGGCGCATGGTGGAGCGGCCCGTCGGGTCGTCCGGGTTCGGACGCGTCAGCTCGTCGACGTACGGGCGGTGCAGGTCGGTGACCTCCACGCCGAAGTCGCGCTGCAGCTCCTCCAGCGAGCCGTAGACGTCGACCCGCGGGTAGGTGGGGTCGTCCGACTTCCACACCGGGATCGGGCTGCCCCAGAACCGGTTCCGGCTGATCGACCAGTCGCGCGCGTTCGACAGCCACTTGCCGAACTGGCCGTGCTTGACGTGCTCGGGCACCCAGGTGATCTGCTCGTTGAGCTCGACCATCCGGTCGCGGAACGCCGTCACCTCGACGAACCACGACGAGACCGCCTTGTAGATCAACGGGTTACGGCAGCGCCAGCAGTGCGGGTAGGAGTGGTCGTAGGTCTCGGCCCGGACGACCCGGCCGGCCTCGCGCAGGTCGGCGGTGATCTGGCGGTTGGCCTCGAACACCTGCTGGCCCTCGTACGGCGGCACCACGGAGGTGAACCGCGCCCGGTCGTCGACGGTGAGGACGGTGGGGATGCCGCTCGCCTCGCAGAGCTTCTGGTCGACCTCGCCGTACGCGGGCGCCATGTGCACCACGCCGGTGCCGTCGGTGGTGGTCACCTCGTCGCCGCCGTCGAGCACCCGCCAGGCGCGCCCGGTGCCGAACCGCTCGGTGTCGGTGAGGAAGTCGAACAGCGGCTCGTACGAACGCCCGACGAGCTCGGACCCCTTGAGCCGGGCCACGACCCGCTCCTCGGCGTCCTTGCCCAGCTCGCGCATGTACGAGTGCAGCCGCGCCTCCGCGAGCACGTACCGCTCGCCCTCGTGCTCGACCACCACGTAGTCGACGTCGGGTCCCACGGCGACGGCCAGGTTGCTCGGCAGCGTCCACGGCGTGGTCGTCCAGGCCATGATCCGCTCGCCGGTCTCGAGCCGGAACCACACCGTCAGCGACGGGTCCTGGCGCGCCTGGTAGACGTCCTCGTCCATCCGCAGCTCGTGGTTGGACAGCGGCGTCTCGTCGACCCAGCAGTACGGCAGGACCTTGAAGCCCTCGTAGACCCAGCCCTTCTCGTGCAGGGTCTTGAACGCCCAGATCACGCTCTCCATGTACGGCAGGTCGAGCGTCCGGTACGCGTTCTCGAAGTCGACCCAGCGGGCCTGGCGGGTGACGTACTCCTCCCACTCCTTGGTGTACCGCAGCACCGAGGACCGGCACGCGTCGTTGAAGACGTCGATGCCGAGGTCGAGCACGTCGCCGCGGCCCTTGATGCCCAGCTCGCGCTCGGCCTCCAGCTCGGCGGGCAGGCCGTGCGTGTCCCAGCCGAACCGGCGCTCGACCCGGCGTCCGCGCATGGTCTGGTAGCGCGGGACGACGTCCTTGACGTAGCCGGTGAGCAGGTGCCCGTAGTGCGGCAGGCCGTTGGCGAACGGGGGGCCGTCGTAGAAGACGAACTCGTTGGCGCCGTCCACGCCGGCCGGCCGGTTCTCGACGCTGGCGACGAAGGTGCCGTCCTCGTCCCAGTACCGGCGCACGCCGGACTCGATCCGGGGGAAGCGGGGGGACGACGAGACGCCGGGGGCGGCGCTCGGGTCGGTGCTCACCTGCGGGTACCTGCGGATCGCTCACGTCGCTCGCTCCTCGTCGTGGCGCGGGGCCGGTCGGGCCCCGGTGCCAGCCGGGTGCGAGGACGACGTCCCCGGTGGTCGGGGGTGCCGCGGTACCACCTCGCTTGCCGCACCCCACGTGCCTGCGGGTGCGGCCGCTCGTTCGTCCGGTGCGATGACGGTCCGGTCCCGTCCGGGTCTACTGAGGACGGCTCCCGAGGAGGCCGGCCCGTTCTTCCGGAGGCTCGCCGGTGATGGCCGGGTCGATGCCTGTGCTCGTGATGGTACTCACCCGTCGCGCGTGGCGTCGCGGGCGATGCGGAGGGGCGGCGGAGGGGTAGGGTCGGCGACGCACCACCACGCGAGCCCCAGGGGAAGCCGGTCCGAGTCCGGCGCTGACCCGCAACCGTAGGCACCCGGCGAAGGCCGGGGGCGAGCCGGAATGCCTGGAGCGAGCGAGCGGCTCCTGTTCACCGTCGAGGTATGCGGGGCGGAGCCCGGACGGCCGGCTCCCGCAGCACCCTCGGGCGGCCCCTCCGGACCGGGCGATGTCACGACACCGCTCATCCGGAAGGCTCCACCATGACCGGCTCCACCACCACGGCCCCCCTCGGGGCCGTGCGCGCGGCCCTCACCGGCGCGCTCGTCCTCACCCCCCTCGTCGCCGCCGGCGCCGTGCTCGTGCCCGCGACCGCCGCGCGGCCCGGCACGCCACGGCCACCGAGCTGGCTGCGGGGTACCTCCAGGACCGGCTCGCCGCCGGCGACCACCACCTGTCGCAGGAGTTCGGCGGCACCCTCTACGCCGACTACGGCGTCACCGCCGACGCCGTGCTGGCGATGGACGCCGCCGGGACCGCGCAGGACGAGGCCGCGCTCGCGACCCGGCACCTCCAGGACCACCGGCTCGACTACACCGGATTCGGCGACCCCGCCGAGGATCTTCGCCGGCGCCGACGCGAAGCTGCTCAACGTGGCGGTCGCGCAGGGCGAGGACCCCACCGCGTTCGGCGGCATGGACCTGGTGACGACCCTGAGTCGGCCTCGAGGGCCCCGACGGGCCAGCTACTCGGACCAGTCTCCCGTACGGCGACAGACTCCAACGTGTTCGGCCAGTCGCTCGGCGATCGGTCGGCCTCGCCCGTGCGGGCACGGCGCCCTCGACGGCGGCGGTCGACTTCCTGCGGGCGCAGCAGTGCCCGGACGGCGGCTTCCCCTGTCTTCGTCGCCCGGACGGAGTGCATCAGCGACCCCGACGCCACCGGGCTGGCCGTCCAGGCGCTGATCCGCGTGGCCGGCGCCGAGGACGACGACGCCCAGGAGGGCCTGGACTACCTGGCCGTCCAGCAGGACGACACCACCGGCGCCGTCGGCGGCTCCGGCCCCACCGCGGCGGTGAACGCCAACAGCACCGGCCTGGCCGGGCAGGCCTTCCTCGCCGGGGGCCGCGCCGCGCAGGCCCGGCTCGCCCAGTCCTACGTCGCCTCGCTGCAGTACGGCTGCGCCTTCCCGGCGGCACTGCGTGGCGGCATCGCCTACGACCAGGCCGCCTACGACGCTCAAGCTGTCCGAGGGCACGGCCGCCGTCCCCAGCGACCAGGACAACCGGTCGACGGCCCAGGCGGCGCTCGCCCTGGCCGGCACGCCGCTCTTCGTCGTCACCGCCACCGGTGCGGCCGCCGTGGCGCCCGCGCTCGACTGCACCACCACGACGACCACGTCGTCGTAGCAGCCGAGCACCACGTCCAGCAGCAGCACCACCACGTCGGGGACGACCACCACGACCGACCCGGCGACGACGACCACGACGTCCGGTGCGGTGTCCGGCACGTCGTCCACCTCGGGTGGTGCGGTCCTCGACCAGCAGGTCGACGCCGCCCCGGTGCGCGCCGGCGCGCTGGCCCGCACCGGCTCCGACGTCGCGCCGTTCGTCGGCGTGGCCCTGGCGCTCGTCCTGGTCGGTGCGGTGCTGGTCGTGCGGCGCCGTGCACCGCGCGGACGCCACCAGTGAGGCTGCACCGGACGATCGGCACGCTCGTCGCCGCGGCCGCGCTGGCCCTCGGCGGGCTGGTCGCGTCGCCGTCGGTCGCTCCCGCGGCCGCCGCGGCGTGCTCCGGCACCTCCGGCGTCACGGTCGTGATCGGCTCGTCGGTGCGCTGCGCCGTCGGGCGACCCCGCGTCGGGCCTGGCGCGCTCTGGAGGCTGTAGCGGACGGTCGTCCAGGTGCAGTCGCCAGCCCGGCTTCGTCTGCCGGATCGACGGAGCACCCGCGTCCGACCCGTGCGTCAACACGCCGCCGGCGAACGCCTACTGGTCGTACTGGCACGCCCAGCCGGGCGGCTCGTGGCAGTACAGCAACGTCGGCGCCGGGTCGTACAACCCGGCTCCGGGAAGCGTCGAGGGCTGGGCCTTCGGCGCCGGCGCACCGCCGTCGGTCGCCCCTCCGGCCGGTCCCGCACCGGCCCCCGCCACCACCACGACGTCGCCATCGGGGGGCGGCGGCGCAGGTGGCGGCGGCGGGTCGGGCGGGACCACCCCGTCGTCCGGCGGGTCGGTGGTCAAGCCGACCACCCGGGGCGACGCCGGGCCGCACCGCCACGGCGGCCGCGCCCACCGGTGCCGCGAGCACGACCCCGCTCCGACGACGGCCGCACCCACCACCTCGGCCCCGACCGCCTCGGACCCGGCCGGCGCCGCCACCGTCCGTCCTCCCACCGACCGGCACCACGGTGCAGCGGCAGGAGGCCTCCGCCCGTCCGGCAGGTCGACGACGCCTCGGGCCCGTCGCTGTCGCCGCTGCTCGGCGGCGCGCTCGTGCTGCTCCTCGCCGGGGCCGCCGCGGCCGTGGCCTGGCGACGGCGCGCGGGCGCCGACCCGACCGGCTGACGGGCGCAGGACGACGACGTGGGACGACGATGACGTGGTGACCTCGCTGCCGAGGGCGGTGCACCCGGGCGCCTGGTGGGTCTGGGCGCTCGGTCTGGCCGCGGCCGCGAGCACGACCACGAACCCGCTGCTGCTGGGGCTGCTGCTCGGCTGTGGCGTGCCTCGTCGTCGCCGCGCGGCGCGGGACGTCGCCGTGGGCGCGGGCGTTCCGGCTGTACCTGCTGCTCGGGCTCGCGATCGTCGTCGTCCGCGTGGTGCTGCACGTGCTGGTGGGCCTGAAGCTCGGGACGGTCGTGCTGCTGCCGCTGCCGGCGGCGACGATGCCGTCGTGGGCGGCGGGCATCCAGCTCGGCGGCACGGTGTACCTCGAGGGCCTGCTCGGCGCGGTGGTGCTGGCGCTGCGGCTGGCCGTGCTCGTCGCCTGCATCGGCGCGGCCAACGCGCTGGCGAACCCGAAGCGGCTGCTGCGGGCCTTCCCCGCCGCGCTGGCCGAGATCGGCACCGCGGTGGTGATCTCGGTGACGGCGGCGCCGCAGCTGGCCGAGAGCGTCCAGCGCGTGATCAGGGCGCGCCGCCTGCGCGGCGACACCTCGCGCGGCCTGCGGTCGGTGCGCCAGGTCGCCCTGCCGGTGCTGCAGGACACCCTCGACCGCTCGCTGCTGCTGGCGTCGGCGATGGACTCGCGCGGCTACGGCCACCGCACCGACCAGTCCCCCGCCGCCCGCCGGCTCACCGCCACCCTCACCCTCGGCGGCCTGCTCGGCGCCTGCCTCGGCCTCTACGGCCTGCTCGACACCACCTCACCGGTCTGGCTCGGCGTCCCCGTCCTCCTGCTCGGGCTCGTGCTGGCCGTCGCCGGCCTGTGGCTCGGCGGCCGGGCCGTCCGTCGCACCGCCTACCGGCCCGACCCGTGGGCCCTGCCGGAGTGGACGACCGCCGCGTCGGGAGCGGTCGCCGCGGCCTGCCTCCTGGTGCAGGCACGGCTCGACCCGCTGGCGATGACGCTGCCGCTCGAGCCGCTCGGCGCACCGACGCTGCCGCTGCTCGCCGTCGCCGGGATCCTGGTCGCGGCGCTCCCGGCGGTGCTGACGCCGGCACCCCCGGTCGCCCCCGCTCGCGGCGCGGCCGCCCGTCGTCCCGCCCGCCCGGTCGGAGGTGGCGTCGTGACCGCCGTGCTCCTGGAAGGGGTCTCGGTCACCTACCCCGGCGCCTCCACCCCCACCCTGCGCGGGCGTCGACCTCGCGGTCGACGAGGGCGAGCTGGTGCTCGTGGTCGGTCGCACCGGCTCGGGCAAGAGCACCCTGCTCGGCGTCGTCAACGGCACCGTGCCGCACTTCAGCGGCGGGCTGCTGGCCGGTCGCGTGGTCGTGCACGGCCGCGACACCCGCACCCACCGCCCGCGCGACCTGGCCGACGTCGTCGGCGTCGTGGGGCAGGACCCGCTCGCCGGCTTCGTCACCGACACGGTCGAGGAGGAGCTCGCCTACGCGATGGAGCAGCTCGCCCTGCCCGCGGCGGTGATGCGCAAGCGGGTCGAGGAGACCCTCGACGTGCTCGGGATCGCCGAGCTGCGCGACGCGCCGCTGCGCGAGCTGTCCGGCGGGCAGCAGCAGCGGGTGGCGATCGGGTCGGTGCTCACCGCGCACCCGCGGGTCCTCGTCCTCGACGAGCCGACCTCGGCCCTCGACCCCACCGGCGCCGAGGAGGTCCTCGCGGCGATCACCCGGCTGGTCCACGACCTGGCGGTCACCGTGCTGGTGGCCGAGCACCGGGTCGAGCGGGTGCTGCAGTACGCCGACCGCGTGGTGCACGTCGCCACCGACGGCACCGTCACCGACGGCCCGCCCGCCGCGATGATGCGCGGCTCCGACATCGCGCCGCCGGTGGTGGAGCTCGGCCGCTGGGCCGGGTGGGACCCCCTGCCGCTGTCCGTGCGCGACGCCCGCCGCGCCGGCTCCGGCCTGCGCGCCGCCCTCGCCGACCTCGCCCCGCCCGACCTGTCACCACCACGCCAGGTCCCGGCCCGCTCTGGTGGTGACAGGTCGTCGCCGTCGTGGGTGCGAGCCCGCGGGGTCGTGGTGCGGCACGGCGACGTCGTGGCGGTCGCCGGCGTCGACCTCGACCTGCGCCCGGGCGAGGTGACCGCGCTGATGGGTCGCAACGGCGCCGGCAAGTCGTCGCTGCTGTGGGCCCTGCAGGGCAGCGGGACGCGCACGTCCGGCACGGTGCGGGTCGGAGCGGGCGACGGCGCCGATCCCCGCTCGCTCGACGCCCGGGCCCGGCGGGCGGCCGTCGGTCTCGTCCCGCAGAGCGCGTCGGACCTGCTCTACCTCGACACCGTCGCCGCCGAGTGCGCCAGGCGGACCGCGAGAGCGGCGCGGACCGAGGGCACCTGCGCCGCGCTGCTCGAGCGGATCGCCCCCGGAGCCGACCCCGCGCTCCACCCGCGCGACCTGAGCGAGGGGCAGCGGCTCGCGCTCGTCCTGGCCGTGCAGCTCACCGCCGCACCCGCCCGTGCTGCTGCTCGACGAGCCCACCCGCGGCCTCGACTACGCCGCCAAACGCGCTCTGCGAGAGGCGGTTCGCGACCTCGCGCAGCAGGGCCGCTCGGTCCTGCTCTCCACCCACGACGTCGAGTTCGTGGCCGACGCCGCCGACCGGGTGGTGGTGATGGCCGCCGGCGAGGTGGTGGCCGACGGCCCCACCGCCGAGGTCGTGGTCTCCTCCCCCGCGTTCGCGCCGCAGGTGGCGAAGGTGACCGCTCCCGGCCACTGGCTCACCGTCGACGACGTGCGTCAGGCCCTCCCGGACGGTGCCCCGTGACCGCCCCCGTCGCCACCCCCGTCGCCGGCCACGGTCCGTCGCCGGCAGCGGACGAGCCGCCCTCGGTGGTCCGGGCGATCGCCCTGCGGCCGCGGTCCACCGTGGCTGTCGCCCTCGTCTCGGTCGCCGGCGTGCTGGCCTTCGGGTGGCCGCTGCTGGTCGACCCTGGCGCTGCGCTGGCCCACGGCACCGACGCGCCGCTGGTGTTCGGGCTGCTGCTGCCGCTGCTGATGGCCGTGGTGCTGTTCGAGATCGGCGAGGGCGGGCTCGACGTCAAGGCGCTGGCGATGCTCGGCGTGCTGTCGGCGGTGGGCGCGGCGCTGCGCCCGCTCGGGGCGGGGACGGCCGGGCTCGAGACGGTGTTCTTCCTGCTCGTGCTCGGCGGCCGGGTGTTCGGGGCCGGGTTCGGCTTCGTCCTCGGCGCGACCACCCTGTTCGCCTCGGCGCTCATCACCGGCGGGGTCGGCCCGTGGCTGCCGTTCCAGATGCTCGGCGCGGCCTGGGTCGGGCTCGGCGCCGGGCTGCTGCCGCGGGCGTCCGGGCAGGCCGAGATCGCGCTGCTCGCCGGCGTACGGCGCGGTCGCCGGGTCTGGCGTACGGCTTCGTGATGAACCTGTCGTTCTGGCCCTTCGCGGCCGGCGACGGCACGGGCCTGTCGTTCGTGCCCGGCGACCCCCTGCTCGAGAACCTGCACCGGTTCGTGCTGTTCACCCTCGCGACGTCGCTCGGCTGGGACCTCGGCCGTGCCGTCACCAACATCGTGCTGATCGCCGTCACCGGCCGCGCCGTGCTCCTGACGCTGCGCCGCGCCGCGCGCAAGGCCGCCTTCGACGCCCCGGTGCGGTTCGACCCCTGACGCCCGCGAGCGTGCTCGGTCCCCACCCGTGAGCCGTCACGGCTTGCGCCAGACGGAGACGTGGCTCGTGCTCTCGGAGGTGAACGGGCTCCGGTCCCAGCCGGCGTACCGGGCCTCCAGGTCCATCCCGGCCAGCTGGGCCATCAGGTCGCACTCGGCCGGCCAGATGTAGCGGAAGTTGCTGGCTCCGTACCGCACCGTCCCGTCCGGGTCGCGCCGGTAGTGGTGCGACGTGCCCTGCTGGGTGGTGAGGTCGTAGGTGTCGAAGCCCAGGTGTCGCTCGCCCACCTCGAACGGGACGGCGGTCTGGCCCGGCGGGAAGCGGCGCAGCGGCGGGACCCACAGCTCGACCACGAACCGGCCGCCGGGACGCAGGTGCCGCGCGGCGTTGCGGAAGCACTCGACCTGCTCGGGCTGGGTGCGCAGGTTGCCGATCGTGTTGAAGACCAGGTAGACCAGCGAGAACTCGCCGGGGACGCGGACCGTCGCCATGTCACCGACGGCGACGGGGACGGTGGCGTCGTCGACCTTGCGCCGCAGCCGGGCCACCATCGGCTCCGAGAGCTCGATGCCCGAGACGCGGACCCCACGGGCGGCGAGGGGCACCGCCACCCGGCCCGTGCCGATGGCGAGCTCCAGCGCCGGCCCGTCCGCCGCCAGCCTGGCGAGCAGGTCGACCGCCGGGTCCAGGACGTCCGGGGCGAACATCGGCGCCGAGGACTCGTCGTACCGCTCGGCCGTCGCCTCGTCCCACAGGTCGCTGCTCGTCATCGCACGACCCTCCCTGCGCGCGACCGGTCTGTCGAGCCCGATTCGCGGTGCTCGACGGTCGCCGACCAACCGGTTCGCCCGCCCGGTGCCGCCTCTGGGAGAATCCGGGGCATGACCGATGCCCCCACGCTGCGCGCGTCCACCGTCCCCGACAAGCCGTCCCTCGACGGCCTCGAGGCGAAGTGGAGCGCGGTCTGGGAGGCCGACCGGACCTACGCGTTCGACCGCACCTCGACCCGCGACCAGGTGTTCTCGATCGACACCCCGCCGCCGACCGTGTCCGGCTCGCTGCACGTGGGCCACGTGTTCTCGTACACGCACACCGACCTGGTGGCCCGGTACCAGCGGATGCGCGGCAGGTCGGTGTTCTACCCGATGGGCTGGGACGACAACGGCCTGCCCACCGAGCGCCGGGTGCAGAACTTCTACGGCGTCCGCTGCGACCCGTCGGTGCCGTACGACCCCGACTTCACCCCGCCCGCGAAGCCGGACGCCAAGCGGCAGCTGCCGATCTCGCGGCGCAACTTCATCGGGCTGTGCGAGGAGCTCACGGCGGAGGACGAGAAGGCGTTCGAGCAGCTGTGGCGCCACCTCGGTCTGTCGGTCGACTGGTCGTACCTCTACAGCACCATCAGCGACGACTCCCGCGCCGTCGCCCAGCGCGGCTTCCTGCGCAACCTCGCGCGCGGCGAGGCGTACTCGTCCGAGGCGCCGTCGCTGTGGGACGTGACCTTCCAGACCGCCGTGGCCCAGGCCGAGCTCGAGGCGCGCGAGTACCCCGGCCACTACCACCGGGTCGCGTTCCACCGCCCCGACGGCACCCCGCTGCACATCGAGACCACCCGGCCCGAGCTGATCCCGGCCGTGGTCGCGCTGATCGCGCACCCGGACGACGAGCGCTACCAGCCGCTGTTCGGCACCACCGTCACCTCGCCCCTGTTCGGGGTCGAGATGCCGGTGCTCGCCCACCCGGCCGCCGAGATGGACAAGGGCGCCGGCATCGCCATGTGCTGCACCTTCGGCGACCTCACCGACGTGACGTGGTGGCGCGAGCTGCAGCTGGCGACCCGTGCGGTGGTCGGCCGCGACGGGCGCATCCTGCGCGAGGTGCCCGAGTGGATCGCGGGCGGGCCCGGCGAGGCGCTGTACGCCGAGCTGGCGGGGAAGACGACGTTCTCGGCGCGCGAGGCCGTGGTGACCGCGCTGCGGGAGTCCGGCGACCTCGACGGCGAGCCGACGGCCACCCAGCGGATGACGAACTTCTACGAGAAGGGCGACAAGCCGCTCGAGATCGTCACCTCGCGGCAGTGGTACATCCGCAACGGCGGCCGCGACGCCGACCTGCGCGAGACGATGCTCGAGCGCGGCCGCGAGCTCGCCTGGGTGCCGGACTTCATGCGCCACCGCTACGAGAACTGGGTCGGCGGCCTCAACGGCGACTGGCTGATCAGCCGGCAGCGCTACTTCGGCGTCCCGTTCCCGGTCTGGTACCGGCTGGACGAGGACGGCAACCCGGTGCACGACGAGCCGATCGTCGCCGACGAGGGCGTCGCTGCCGGTGGACCCGTCCTCCGAGCCGGCTCCGGGCTTCACCGAGGACCAGCGCGGCGTGCCAGGCGGTTTCACCGGCGACCCCGACGTCATGGACACCTGGGCGACCTCGTCGATGAGCCCGCACATCGTGTGCGGCTGGGAGCGCGACGAGGACCTGTTCGCGCGCACCTTCCCGATGGACCTGAACACGCACGCGCACGAGATCATCCGCACCTGGCTGTTCTCCCGGGTGGTGCGTTCCCACTACGAGAACGGCTGCCTGCCGTGGCGCCGCTCGATGATCTCCGGCTTCGTGGTCGACCCCGACCGCAAGAAGATGAGCAAGTCCAAGGGCAACGCGATCGTCCCCACCGAGATCCTGGAGCGGTTCGGCGCCGACGCCGTGCGCTGGCGCGCGGCGATGGCCCGGCCCGGCATGGACTCCCCGTTCGACGAGACCCAGATGAAGGTCGGCCGGCGGCTGGCGATCAAGGTGCTGAACGCGAGCAAGTTCGTGCTCGGCATCAGCGGCGAGACCGGTGACCTCGCGCGCGTCACCGAGCCGCTCGACACCTCGATGCTCGCGGGCCTCGCCGCCACCGTCCGCGAGGCCACCGCGGCGTTCGAGGAGTTCGAGTACTCCCGTGCGCTGGAGGCCGCGGAGCACTTCTTCTGGACCTTCTGCGACGACTACGTCGAGCTCGTCAAGGAGCGCGCGTACAGCGAGGGCGACGGCGCCGCGTCCGCGAGATCGGCTCTGGCGCTTGCGCTCTCGGTGCAGCTGCGACTGCTCGCCCCGTTCCTGCCGTACGCCACCGAGGAGGCGTGGTCGTGGTGGCAGGACGGCTCGGTGCACGCCTCGTCGTGGCCCACGCCCGAGGAGTGCGGCGAGGGCGGCGACGCCGGGGTCCTGACCGCCGTCGCCGAGGCGCTGGCCGGCGTCCGCGGCGCCAAGTCGCAGGCCAAGGTCTCCCAGCGCACCGACGCCACCCGCGCCGTCGTCACCGGCCCGGCCGAGCAGGTGGCCCGGGTGCGGGCCGGCGAGGCCGACCTGAAGGCGGCGGGACGGATCGGCGCGCTCGAGCTGGTCGAGGGCGGCGCAGGACCTCGTGGTGTCCGACGTGGAGCTGGCCGAACCCCAGGGCTGACGGCTGACGGGCTGACGGCCGCGGGCGTGCGACGATGCGCCCGTGGACGACGACGCGTACTGGTCCCTGGTCGAGCGCGCCCGCGTCGAGGGTGGTGACGACTCCCCCGAGACCGTCGCCGAGACCCTCGTCGCGGTGCTGTCGACGCTCGGCCCGTCCGAGGTCGTCGGCGCCGAGGAGGCGTTCGCCCGGATCAGCCGGCGGGCGTACGGCTTCCCGCTGTGGGGCGCCGCCTACCTGCTCAACGGCGGCTGCGGCGACGACGGGTTCGACGACTTCCGCGGCTGGCTGGTGACCCGCGGCCGAGCGGTCTACCAGGCGGCGCTGGCCGACCCGGACTCGCTGGCCGACGTCGTGACGGTCGACGAGCTGTACGACGTCGCCTGCGAGGACGTGCTGTCGGCGGCCGACCGGGCGCACAGCGAGCTGACCGGTCGCGGCCTGCCGTGGCGGGCCGCGCGCGAGCCGCTGCCCGACCTCGGGCGGGGCTGGGACTTCGACGACGCCGCCGAGATGCGCCGCCGCTACCCGCGGATCAGCGCGCTGGTGGACCAGGCGGGCTGAACCCGCCGGTCAGCGCGGGACGACGGCCGCCCAGAGCTGGTCCCAGCCGCTGATCCGCGCGCGCCGCTCGCACAGGGCGGCGCGCTCGACCCGGTGCCGGCGGCCGGAACCGGGGTCGTACAGGTCGACCCACGACGGCCCCGCGGCCACGGCGAGCACCACGTGCCGCGGGAGCAACCGGTTGCCGACGTACAGCGGCACGGGGATGCCGCGGGCCACGGTGGCGCGCAGCCGACCGAGCGCGGTGCCGACGTCGTCAGGGTCCGCGCCGTCGACGCGCAGCACCTGGAACCGCACGCCCCGGGACCGGCCGAGGTCGTCGAGGGCGTCGCGCAGCCCCCACGGCGGGGTGCCGAGGGCGATCGGCCACGGCAGCCGGAGCCGGGCGCCGGCGGTGGTGCTCAGCGCCCGGTTGGTGGACGCCTGCACCGACCGCTCGAGCACGGACCAGCGCTCGGACACCTCGTCGACGTCGCCGTCGAGCAGGTCGTCGGCGAACTGCTGGTCGGTGAGCACCCGGAACATCGCGATCGTGCTGCTGCCGCACGTGGTCGACGCCTGCTGGCGGAACGCGGCGGCGCGGCCGCGCAGGACGTCGTCGAGCCGGCGGGCCAGGCCGGCCGTGACGCCGGTGGCCACCGGCGCGGTGGGCGGGGCAGGCGCGGACCCGCGGCGGCGGAACCGCCAGACAGCGCGGGTCAGGGCGCCGAGGGGCGCCTCGAGAGAGGCGGGGACGGGGGCCACAGGTCGTCCGCGGACGCGTCAGCCGGGCCGGTGGGAGTCGGTCAGGCCGACTTGTCGCGGCGCTCGCGCTTGCGCGGCTCGGCCTTCTCGCGCGGCACCAGCGTGGGCAGGACGTTCTCCAGGACGACCTCGCGGGTGACGACGACCCGTGCGACGTCCTCGCGGGAGGGGACGTCGAACATCACGGGCATCAGGACCTCTTCCATGATCGCCCGCAGTCCGCGAGCGCCGGTGCCCCGCAGGATCGCCTGCTGCGCCACGGCCTCCACGGCGTCCTCGGTGAATTCGAGCTCGACGTTGTCGATCTCGAACATCCGCTGGTACTGCTTGATCAGCGCGTTCTTCGGCTCGGTGAGGATGCGCACCAGCGCGTCGTTGTCGAGCGGCGAGACCGTGGTGATGACCGGCAGTCGGCCGATGAACTCGGGGATCAGCCCGAACTTCATCAGGTCCTCCGGCATGACCTCCCCGAAGACGTCGGACGCCTCGATCGGGCTGTGCAGCTGGGAGCCGAAGCCGATGCCGTTCTTGCCCTTGCGGTTCTGGATGACGTCGTCGAGGCCGGCGAAGGCGCCGCCGACGATGAAGAGCACGTTGGTGGTGTCGATCTGGATGAACTCCTGGTGCGGGTGCTTGCGCCCTCCCTGGGGCGGCACGCTCGCGGTGGAGCCCTCGAGGATCTTCAGCAGCGCCTGCTGCACGCCCTCGCCGGAGACGTCGCGCGTGATCGACGGGTTCTCGGCCTTGCGGGCGATCTTGTCGACCTCGTCGATGTAGATGATCCCGGTCTCGGCCTTCTTGACGTCGTAGTCGGCCGCCTGGATCAGCTTGAGCAGGATGTTCTCGACGTCCTCGCCGACGTAGCCGGCCTCGGTGAGGGCGGTGGCGTCGGCGATCGCGAACGGGACGTTGAGCATCTTGGCCAGCGTCTGCGCGAGGTAGGTCTTGCCGCAGCCCGTGGGCCCGATCAGCAGGATGTTCGACTTCGAGATCTCGACCTCGTCGTCGCCCTTCTTGGCGTTCTCGCCTGCCTGGATCCGCTTGTAGTGGTTGTAGACGGCCACCGAGAGCGCCCGCTTCGCGGGGTCCTGGCCGATGATGTACTCCTCGAGGAACTCGAAGATCTCGCGCGGCTTGGGCAGCTCGACCAGGCCGAGCTCGCTGGCCTCCGCGAGCTCCTCCTCGATGATCTCGTTGCACAGGTCGATGCACTCGTCGCAGATGTACACGCCAGGGCCGGCGATCAGCTTCTTGACCTGCTTCTGGCTCTTCCCGCAGAACGAGCACTTCAGCAGGTCCGCGCCGTCTCCCATGCGTGCCACGGATCCGGTTCCTTCCATCTGGGCCGGCGAGGACGCCGACCTCCACGTTCATTGGACACCACCGGGGGTACCGGTGTCAGCGCCCTTCCACCGCGTGTCCGGCGGACCTTGCGGTCCGTGGGCGGCGGAAGGGCGCCCGGACGACTACGCCTCGGCGGTGCGACCCTTGCGGTACTCCAGCACCTGGTCCACGAGACCGTACTCCAGCGCCTGCGCGGCGGTGAGGATCTTGTCCCGCTCGATGTCGCGCCGGACCTGCTCGACGTCGCGGTTGGAGTGGAAGGAGATGGTCTCCTCCAGCCAGTTGCGCATCCGCAGCGCCTCGTCGGCGTGGATCTGGATGTCGGAGGCCTGCGCGTAGTCGCCGCTGGACAGCGCCGGCTGGTGGATCAGGATCCGCGCGTTGGGCAGCGCCAGGCGCTTGCCCGGCGCGCCGGCCGCCAGCAGCACGGCGGCCGCGGACGCGGCCTGCCCGAGCACGGCGGTGACGATGTCCGGCTTGACGTACATCATCGTGTCGTAGATCGCCGTCAGCGCCGTGAAGGAGCCGCCGGGGCTGTTGATGTACATGGTGATGTCGCGGTCCGGGTCCTGGGACTCCAGCACGAGCAGCTGGGCCATGATGTCGTCGGCCGAGGCGTCGTCGACCTGCACGCCGAGGAAGATGATCCGGTCCTCGAACAGCTTGGTGTACGGGTCCTGGCGCTTGAAGCCGTACGCCGTGCGCTCCTCGAACTGCGGGAGGATGTAGCGGCTGGACGGCTGGTGGCCGGCCAGGCCACCGATCTGGGGGGTACGGGGGTCGATCACGAGGGCTCCTCGGGTGCCTGCGGGCGGGCCTGCGGGGTGAGCGGGGTCAGGGGTGGAGGCGTCACGCGTCGGTGCCGCCACCGGCGACGACGTCGCCGGAGTGGGCCTCGACGTGGTCGATGAAGCCGTACTCCTTGGCCTCGGCGGCGGTGAACCAGCGGTCGCGGTCGTTGTCCTGGGAGATCTGCTCCACCGTCTGGCCGGTCTGCTCGGCCGTCAGCTCGGTGAGCGTCTTCTTCATGTTGTTGATCAGCTCGGCCTGGATCCGGATGTCGGTGACCGTGCCGCCGAAACCGCCCGAGGGCTGGTGCATCATCACCCGCGCGTGCGGGGTGGCGTACCGCTTGCCCTTGGCGCCGGACGAGAGCAGGAACTGCCCCATCGAGGCCGCCAGGCCCATCGCCACGGTGGCGACGTCGGGCTTCACGTACTGCATCGTGTCGTAGATCGCCATGCCCGCGGTGACCGAGCCGCCGGGGCTGTTGATGTACAGCCAGATGTCCTTGTCCGGGTCCTCCGCCGCCAGCAGCAGCATCTGCGCGCAGATGGCGTTGGCGTTGTCGTCACGGACCTCCGACCCGAGCCAGATGATCCGCTCGCGCAGGAGCCGCTGGAAGATGTGGTCGTCGAGCCCGAAGGGCTGGCCGCTGCCGCGCGCCGTGATCTCGGCACCCGTCTGCTGGTAGTCGCCCACGCTTGTCGCTCCGTCCGTCCTCGTCAGTGTGACGGCGGCCGGGTCCGCGGGTGAGTGCTCACCAGGTGCTGGACCGGCTGCCGTCGGCCGTCACCGACCCTAACGCGGCACCACGACGCCGAACTCCCCGACCCGGCGGGTGTTCGCTGTGGGCTTACTTCTCGGCTACGAGCCGTCGCCCGGAGGTCGTGCGGTCCACGACCGGGGGCGGCGAGCCGCCGGGCGCGCTGACCGCACGACCGGCGACGGCTCTGCGCCTCGCGGCGTCCGCCTGCGTCGTGGTCCGCACTCCGCAGCCAGCTGGCACCACGGCAGATCAACGGCGACGACCGCCGCCGTCGGTCACTTCTCGTCGTCGAGCTCGACCTGGCCCATCGGGATGGCGGTGGCGGCGTCGCCGGGCTCGTCGTGGGTGTGGCCGTGACCGTGGCCGTGGCCCTCGTGGTCGTGGTCGTGGTCGTGGGCCTCGTGGTCGTGGGCCTCGTGGTCGTGGCCCTCGTGGGACTCGGCACCCTCGGCGGCGGGGCGCGGGGGGACCAGGTCGTCGAGGTCCACCGGCTGGCCGTTGACGTCGGTGATGGTGGCGCTCTCGAGCACGACCGCCAGGCCCTTGCGGCGGGCGACCTCGCCGACCATCTGGGGCACCTGGCCGGCCTGGTCGACGGCCTGGGCGAAGGCGTTGGCGTCCATGCCGTAGCGGGGGGCCTGCGCGACGAGGTACTCGATCAGCTCGCCCTGGGTGACCGACACCTCCTCCTTGTCGACGATGGTGTCGAGCACGAACTGGGTGCGCAGGGCGGTGGTGACCTCCTCGGTCACCTCCGCGCGGTGCTCGTCGTCCTCGAGGCGGTTCTCGCCCTCCAGGTGCGAGTGCACCTCGGCCTCGACCAGCTTCTCCGGCACGGGCACGTCGACGGCGGCGAGCAGGGCCTCCAGGACCTTGTCGCGGGCGCCGAGACCGGCCTGGAACTTCTTGGCCTGCGCGGCCTGGCCCCGCAGGTCGTCCCTGAGCTCGGCGATGGTCTCGAACTCCGAGGCCAGCTCGGCGAACTCGTCGTCGGCCTCGGGCAGCTCGCGCTCCTTCACCGACACCGCGGTGACGGTGATCTGCGCGGTCTCGCCGGCGTGCTCGCCACCGGCCAGGGGCGCCTCGAAGGTGGTCTCCTCGCCGGCGGACAGGCCGGTGAGGGCCTCGTCGAGACCGTCGATCATGTTGCCGGCGCCGACCTGGTAGCTGATGCCCTTGGCGGAGTCGATCTCCTCGTCGCCGATCTTCGCGACCAGGTCGAGGGACACGAAGTCGCCCTCGCCGGCCGGGCGGTCGACGCCCACGAGCGTGCCGAACCGCTCGCGCAGCGCGTCGAGGCGCTCGTCGACGTCGGCGTCGGTGACCTCGTAGTCGTCGATCTGCACGGCGAGGGAGGAGTACTCGGGCAGGGTGACCTCGGGCCGCACGTCGACCTCGACCGTGAACTTCAGGTCGCCGCCCTGGGCGGGGTCCGGCACGTCGGTGATGTCGACGTCGGGCTGGCCGAGCGGACGGATCTTCTGCTCGTCGGCGGCCTTGCTGAACAGGCCGGGCAGCGCCTCGTTGATGGCCTCCTGCAGCACCGCGCCGCGACCGACCCGCTGGTCGATGATGCGCGCCGGGACCTTGCCCTTGCGGAAGCCGGGGACGGTGATCTGCGCACCGATCGACTTGTAGGCCGCGTCAACGCTCGGCTTGAGCTCCTCGAACGGGACCTCGACGGTCAGCTTGACCCGGGTCGGGTTGAGGGTCTCGACGTCGCTCTTCACGCAGGGGCTCCAGGAGTGGTGTTCGGGGGCCGGCCGGCAGGTGCGGTCCAGGCGGCGCGCAGCGCGCCGGGACGACCGGATTCAGCGGCCCACTGTACCGGGCGGGGGTGCATCCCCCGAATCCGTGGCCCGGGCCCGGTCAAGGCGCCCGTGCGGGCTGCCGATGTCCCCGGGCGGGGGCCGGTCCGCGCTCCCCCGCCCCGTGCCGCCCGACGGCAGCCCGACCCCGAGGAGCCGCGTGACCTCCGCCGCCACCACGTCCCCCGACGCCACGTCCCCCGACGCCGCGTCGCCGGGCGACCGCGACGACGCCGCCGCCGACCACGCCTGGGCCACGGGTCTCACGCACCGCCTGGTGTCGTCGGTGGCCTCGGTCCTGCGCGGGCACGACGACACGGTCCGGCTGGTGGTCTGCGCCCTCGCGTCCGGCGGTCACGTGCTGCTGGAGGACGTGCCCGGCACCGGCAAGACGACGCTCGCGCGCGCCGTCGCCCGCTCCGTCGGGGCCGACGCCGCCCGCGTCCAGGCCACCGCGGACCTGCTGCCGTCCGACGTCACCGGCTCCGGGGTCTGGGACGGCCGCGAGGGCGTGTTCCGGTTCGTGCCCGGACCGGTCTTCACCCACGTCCTGCTCGTCGACGAGCTCAACCGCACCTCGCCGCGGACGCAGTCGGCGTTCATGGAGGCGATGGAGGAGGGGGCGGTCACGGTCGACGGCGAGCGCCACCCGCTGCCCGACCCGTTCTTCGTGGTCGCGACGCAGAACCCGTTCGACCAGCACGGGACCTTCCCGCTCCCCGAGGGCCAGCTCGACCGGTTCGCCGTCGCCACCCGGCTCGGCCCGATCGACGCCGCCACGGAGGCCCAGGTCGTCCGCGAGCAGCTGGCCGGCCCGACCGTCGACGACCTCGGGCCGGTCGCCTCGCCGCAGGACCTGCTGCGGCTCCGGCGTGCCTGCCGGGCGGTCCACGTGGCGCCGGCCGTCCTCGACCACGCCGTGGCCGTCGTGCACGCCACCCGGCGCGACCCGCGGGTCGCCCTCGGCGCCAGCCCGCGCGCGAGCCTGGCCCTGGTCCGCACCGCGCAGGCGCTCGCCGTGCTCGAGGGCCGCGACTTCCTCACCCCCGACGACACCCAGCGGCTGGCGGTGCCGGTGCTCGCCCACCGGCTCGCCCTGCACGCCGGCCCCTCGGCGCAGGAGGCGGCCCAGGTGGTGGCTGACGCCGTCCGCGCCGTCCCGGTCACGCTCCGGTCGTGACGACGGGTCCGGGACTGGTCCGGCGGCCCACGACCGCCGGCCTCGTCCTGCTCGCGCTGGTGCTCGCGCTCGGCCTGCTGTCCTCGCTCACCGGCAGCCCGTTGCTCACGGCCGCGGCCGCCGCGCCGCTCGCGCTGGGGGTCGTGTCGGTGCTCCTGGGGGCGGTGGACGCGGTCCGCCTGCACGCGCTGGAGGCGGTGGCGCGGGGCCCGGTGCGCACCCACGTCGGTGACGCGGTCGTCCACGAGCTGTGGATCGGCCTGCGCAGCAGCCGGTCCGGTGCGGTCGACCTCCTGCACGTGCACCAGGACCACCTCGAGACGCACGACATGGTGATCGGACCGTCCGGCACCGCGGGCGTGCAGCAGGTCGTCCTGCACCGGACGGGGCAGCGCCGCGGGGTGACCCCCGCGCTCCGGCTCGAGGTCGTCACGACCGACGTCCTCGGGCTGTTCCGCTGGATCGGCACCCTCGACGTGCCCTGCCCCGTCGTGGTCCGGCCGCGCCGGACGAGCCCGCTGCCGGTGCCGGTGGGATCCGGCGGCCGACCGGACGGCTCCCGGCCCCGACCGTCCCGCACCGGCGACCTCGCCGGCGTGCGGGCGTGGCAGCGCGGTGACCGACGGGCGGACGTGCACCGCCGTGCGACCGCCCGCACCGGTTCGCCCGTCGTGGTCGTCCGCGAGGAACCGACCAGGGCACCGAACACCTGCCTGCTGCTCGTCGGCGCCGTCCGGGACGAGTACGACGAGGTGCGGCTCGCGCTCGCCGCCGCGACGGCCGCCCGGCTGCGCGCGCTCGACCCGGCGGCGCCGGTGCTCGTCGTCCACCACGGGGGCGTGGACGTCGCGCCGCACGGCCCGCCGTCCGTGGTGCTCGACTGGTGGGCGGGGGTCGCTGCGCACCGCGAGCAGCGCGGCCTCGACCTCGCCGGCGTGCTGCGCAGGCTGCCGTCGGACGTCGGGCCCGTCGTGGTCGTCGGGACCGGGGAGGTGGCCTCCGGGGGCTGGCCGGACCTGGACGACGCGGTGCGCCGGCGCGGTGGGGACGTCCGGTGGGCCGCCGGCCCGCGGTGGGTCCGTTGAGCGCCCCGGCACCCGCGGCGACCGGCACCCCGCTCGCCGTCGCGCCGCTACCGGGCGAGCTGCGGGTCGCGGCCGGGGTCGCCGGTGCCGCAGCGGTGTGGGCGTCGGGTGGTGGCGGTCTGCTGACGGCGCCGGCCGTGGTGCTGCTGCTCGTCCTGCACGTGACGGCGGTCGTCGTCGGCGTCCTCGTCGAGGTGCCGCGCCCGGCGAGGCGCGCCGCCTCGTGGCTGGTGCTCGGCGCGGCGGTGCTGACGGTCGTGCTCGGGGGCGGGGTCGTCGGCGGGTCGGCGCTCGCGGTGCTCGCCGGTGGGCTCGTCGTCAGCCAGCACGTGCTCCTGCACCGCCCCCGCGACGTCGGCGTCTCGCTGGTCACGATCGGCGGCACGGCCGTGCTGGTCCTCAGCCGCGACCCCGGCGCGACCGCCGTGGCGGCGCTGGTGGTGTCCTGGGTCGCCGCCGCGGCGACGGTCGCCCTGCTGCGACGCCCGGCGAACGTCGCGACGGGGCGCCCGGCACCCGACCTCGGGCCGACCGCACGCCGGCTGGTCTGGCCGGTCGCGGCCTCGCTGGTCGCGGCGGCCGTCGTGGGGCTGGTCGGCATCACGCCGCCGTCGGTCGCCCCTCCGCAGGACCTCTCGCGGCTCGGCCCGCTCTCGACGGCGGGGCCGGGCGGCGGGGCGGGCGGGTCGAGCGGCGGGGCGGGCGGAGCCGGCTCGGGCGGATCCGGGGCGGTGCCGCGGAGCGCGGCCGACGACCAGTCGGCGACGCTCGACATGAACGAGCGCGGCGAGCTGCCGACCTGGCCGGTGATGAGGGTGCCGGCCACCAGCGACCGGCTGTGGCGCACCGGTGTGCTGACGACCTACGACGGCCGCGCCTGGTCACCGTTCCAGGCACCGCCGATGGCCTCGGGACCGCAGGACCCGCTCGGTCTCGGCGACGTCGACACCGAGGGCGGCGCCCTCGTGGCGTCCGCCCGGGTGCGCACCGACCGCGTGACGGACCTCGGTGGCCTGCGGGGCGGTCTGGCCCTCCCCGGCCACGCCGTCGCCGTCCGCGCGGACGCAGAGGTCTTCCGACCGGCCAGCTGGGGCACGCTGGCCGTGGCCGGCGGGACCGCCGCCTACGAGGTCGACTCGCTGGCCGTCCCGGACGCGACCGTCGCCCGGGACGTTGTGGGGAGCGACCCGGCCGGCGACCTGTGGACGTGGCTGCCGGACACGGTGACCACGCGGACCCGTGAGCTGGCGGAGGAGGTCACGCGCGGCGCCGGTACCCGGGCCGAGGTCGTGGCGGCCGTCGAGCAGCACCTGCGCACGTCGTACGGGTACGACCTGGACTCGCCCGTCCCGCCGGACGGCCAGGACGCGGTCGACCACTTCCTGTTCGACGCGCGCGTGGGCTTCTGCCAGCAGTTCGCAGCCGCGGAGGTCGTCATGCTCCGGTCGCTGGGCGTCCCCGCCCGGATGGCCGTCGGGTACTCCGGCGGCCGCGACGTCGGGGACGGCCGCCGCGAGGTGACCGCCGACCGCTCGCACGCCTGGGTCGAGGTCTGGCAGCCGGGCACGGGGTGGGCGCCGAGCGACCCCACCCCGGCGGCGGAGGCCCCGGGCGCCGCCGAGTCGCTCGCCGACTGGTTCGCCGACCCCGGCCACCGACGCGTCCTGGCCGTCGTCCTCGTGCTGCTGTTCGCCCTGGCGGCGGGCACCGCCCTGCTCGTGCGGCGTCGCGCCCGGCCCGAGCCCGCACCGGCGCCGGTACCCGACCCGCTGATCGACGCGGTGGAGCGGCTGCTGCCCGCCCTGGAGCGGGCCGGACGTCCGAGCGCGCCGCACGAGACCGTGGCCGCCCTGGCCCGGCGCGAACCCGAGCTGGCCGGCGCGCTCGCGGTGGCGGAGAGGGCCGCGTACGGACCGAGTGCACCGCGCTGGCGCGAGGCCGCGGAGGCCAGGGACCGGCTGGACGACTACTCCGCCCGGTTGCGGGCGGAGGCCGACCGGAGGGACGGCGTCCGCACGCGCTGACCCGGACGGCCGGTTGCTGGGTCGGGGTACCCGGATTCGAACCGGGGGCCTTCCGCTCCCAAAGCGGACGCGCTACCAAGCTGCGCCACACCCCGTGACGCCCGCCAGGGTACTGCCGGGCCGTCGCGACCCTGCGGCGCGTTCGGACCGGTGGTGGACTCCGTGCAACGCCAGCCCCTGGTCAGGTGTCCTGGGGAGGAGAACGCTGGGACCGCGACGGAGCGGCGGGAGGTGCGATGGACCGGGCCTTCGAGGAGTTCGCGGCGGCCAGGCTGCCCGCGCTGCTCGGCTACGCCCGCGCGCTGACCGCCGGGTCCGGCGGCGGGCGCGACGCCGAGGACCTCGTCCAGGAGGCGCTGGCCCGCACCGGCGCCGCCTGGTGGCGGGTCCGGCGGCACGACGACCCCGAGGGCTACGTGCGCCGGACGATGCTCCGGCTCGCGATCAACCGGTGGCGGCGTCCGCGCCGTGAGGTCAGCGTCGGGCGAGCCCCCGGAGCGCGGCGCCGAGGACCCCGGGATGCGGCGGGTGGAGTCCGACCTGGCGGTCGACGACCTGCTGCGGTCGCTGCCGCCGCGGATGCGGGTGGTCCTGGTGCTGCGGTACGTGGACGGGTTGTCCGACGAGGACATCGCCGACCGGCTCGGCATCGCGACCGGGACGGTGCGCAGCCAGGCGCACCGGGCGCTGGCGCACGTCCGGGCCGGGCTCGTGCCGCGGGGCCCCGCCGTGGTGGCGGCGACGACGGGCACGACGACGGGCACGACGACGGGCACGACGACGACGGAGGTGGGTCGTGGACACCCTTGAGCAGGTGGTGGCGCGGCGGCTGGAGTCGCTGGACGCCGACCGGCGCGCGGTGCCCGAGGTGCTGGAGCGCGCGCTGCGGGCCGGCGAGCACCGACGTCGGCGCCGCCGGGTGCTGGGCGGCGATCGCGTCCGGGACGGGGACCGTCGCGGTGGTGCTCGCTGCCGTCGTCGTCGGCAGCGGCGTGGGGGGCCGGGAGGGGCCGGTCGACCTGCCCGCACCGGTGCCGCTGCAGGACTCGACGCTGCGGACCGAGCTCGCCGTCCTGCTCGGCAGCACCACCGCGGAGGTGCGTCCCCCGCGAGCACGGCTGGTTCGACTTCCGCGCCTACGCCCTGGCGCCCGACGGCACCCTGTTCGGCGCCGAGCAGCACTACGACCGCAGCTGGTTCGACACCTGGGGCGACGCGCAGACGGCGGACGTGCAGACCGGCCGGATCGAGTCGTACCAGGTGGGAGACGTCGCGCCGATGGTCGGTGGCGACGGGCAGACCCGGCTGACGCTGGAGCACGAGGACCCGCAGCACAAGTTCGACCTGTTCTGCACGCCGCGGGTCGGCGGCACCCGCACCCAGCTCAGCGACGCGAGCGTCGCGGAGTCGTCGGTGCGGATGGACGACGGGCACGTCGTCTGGTCGACCTACCCCGACGGCGACGAGCCGTACCGGGTCTGGACGGCCGAGGGCTGCGCCGGCGAGCCGCAGCAGCTGGAGGTCTCCGGCCTGGTCCGGGCCGTTTCGTGGCCCGACGTCTACCTCTCGGTGCCGGACGACCCGTGGCTCGTGCGCTCGACGCCACCACCGGCGAGCGCACCGACTACGCGCTGCCGGAAGGGCTCTCGGAGCGCGACCTGCCCGGTGCGATCGCCGAGAAGGAGCCCGTCGACGTCGGCGCTGCCGGGTCGGTCGTCGCGTGGACGGTCGACGGCCGCCTCGTCGTGATGGACGCCGGGTCGGGCCGCGGCGCCGTCGCGGCCGCCGACCTGCCCGTGGTGTCGGGGAGCAACGGCTCGGTCGTCCGGGTCACCGTCGGCGACCGGTTCGTCGCGTGGTCGACCGCTCCCGGTGGACGGCGACCCGTCGACGTCGCAGGGCCTGCTGCTCGAGGTGGCGACCGGTCGCACCGCCGCCGTGGACGGCGAGGTCTGGGCCGCAGGGCCCTGGGTGGTCTGGCTGGCGGAGGACGGTTACCGGGTCGTCCGCACCGGTTGAGCCCCACTACCCTGGGCACGCGCGCCGGCTCCGGCAGGCGTCCGCGGGTGTAGCTCAATGGTAGAGCTCCAGCCTTCCAAGCTGGCCATGCGGGTTCGATTCCCGTCACCCGCTCCACCGGTTCACCCGCGCGGCCGGGCGGCCACCCCGGGGCCGAGCATCTGCGCGGCGATCGCGAGGACCTCCTCGTCGCTCACCTCACGCGACCGCAGGTCGGCGATGGCGGCGGCGTAGACCTCGGTCGAGGCCGACAGCTCCAGCGCGAGGCCGTCCGGTCCCCGGAAGTTCAGGTGGTACGCGAGCGGCATCTCGCGGATGGGCGTGTACTCGACGCCCGCGGCGTCGAGCCGCTCCTGCCACTCGACGAGCTCCTCGCGGCTGCCCACCTCGAAGCCGATGTGGTCGAGCCCGGTGGTCAGCTCGCTGAACGGTCCGCCCGCGCCCTCGGCGTGCTGCAGCACCGCGACCGTGAACCCGGTGCGCGTGTCCATGAGGACCCGGCCGTACCCGATGTCGATGACCGTGAGCAGGCCCATCACGTCGGTCCAGAACCGCTCGCTCGCCTCCACGTCCGTCACGCTGAACGCCACGTGGTCCACCCCGGTGAATCTCGGCATCGCCGGCTCCTGTCGACAGAGGTCCCCGCGCGACCAGTCAAGACCCGCTGCCCCCGCGGGCGCCAGCGCCTTCCGGGCACGGGCCCCCTGCCCCGTCTGCCGTCAGAGCACCCGGTGCATGACGTGCAGGCCGACCGGACCGTGCACCGGGTGGTCGAACGCCTCGGGGACGGTGCCGACGACCGCGAAGCCGAGCGAGCGCCACAGCTCGACCGCCCGGGTGTTCGTCTCGACGACGGCGTTGAACTGCATCGCGCGGTAGCCCTGGCGCCGCGCCTCGTCGACCACGTGCTCCGCGAGCCGTCGCCCCACCCCACGGACGCCTGACGTCGCGGAGGTGACGAACCCGGCGTTGGCGACGTGCGCGCCGGCGCCGGTCTGGTTCGGGTGCAGCTGGGCGGTGCCGACGACGGTGCCGTCCGGCAGGGCCGCGACGTAGGTGCGCGCCGGGAGCGGCTCGATCCAGCGGGCGAGCCCGGCGTCTGCCGTGACGTCACGCGGCCAGCAGTAGGTCTCCCCCGCGCGCATCACCGGCTCGAGCAGCGCCCAGATCGCCGGACGGTCGTCGTCGGTGGCCTCGCGCAGCACCAGGTCGTCGGCAGTCGTCACGCCGTCATCTTCGCGGGCCGGGTCGGCGGCTCGGTGCCCAGGCCGCCGTCCTGGCGGGGCGAGCCGCTACCTCGCGAGGCTCGCACGCCCAGTGAACGTGGCGGTCACCACGTTCACGAGGCGAACGAGCCGGGGACGCGGAGTCAGCCGCCGAAGTCCTGCGTCCAGTAGGTGCCGTAGGAGCCGCCCTGGGCGACGCCGACGCCGATGTGGCGGTAGGTGCAGTTGAGGATGTTGGCGCGGTGGCCGGCGCTGTCCATCCAGCCGGCCATCACCGACGACGCGCTGGACTGGCCGGCGGCGATGTTCTCCGCCATCGCACCGCCGCTGTAGCCCGCGGCGCGGATCCGGTCGGCGAAGGAGCGGCCGTCCTGGCTGGTGTGCGAGAAGTAGTCGTTGGCGGCCATGTCGGCGCTGTGGGCCTGGGCCGCGGAGGTGAGCGCGCCGTTGGCCGAGACCGGGCCGCAGCCGGCGTCGGCCCGGGCGGCGTTGACCAGGGAGATCACCTGGGAGGCGGTCGAGCCGCCACCGCCGGAGCTCGGCGGGCGCGTGCCGGAGCCCGACCCGGAACCCGAACCGGCGCCCGACCCGGAGCCGGAGCGCGGGTCCGACCGGGACGCGCTGTCCTGCGTGCGGTCGGCCGGGGGCGGCGGCGGGGGCGGCGGGGTGACCAGGGTGAGCAGCGGCGCCTGGAGCGCGACGTCGGCCGTGTCGGCGGCCGGTGCGCTGACCGGCTCGCGGGCCGCGCCGGCGTCGGCGGCCTCGATCGCGACGATCGACCGCGCTGCGGTGGCGGCCTCCGGGGGGCCGCCCAGCAGCTGGCCGCCGAGCACGACGACGCCGACGGCGGCCACGGCGACGGCCAGGCCGGAGACCATCACTCGGCCGGTCGGGCGACGGCTGCCTGGGGTGCTCACCCACTCAGCCTAACGGAACCGCGGGGTCGGGGACGACGCGAGCGGTCCGGACCGCCGGGCTAGGGTCCGGCCCCATGGCCGAGCAGACCCCGGAACCGTCCGACCGCAGCCGCCCCGACGCAGTGTCCGTCAGCGTGCCCGTGACCCCCGATCCGACCGCGGACGACCGCGCCGGCGCGCGCCTCGACGCCGCTGAGCTGGAGGTCGTCCGGCAGGCCGCCCGGTACGCCGACACCTGGGTGGCGCTGCGCCGCCGGACCCTGCGGGTGCCGGGTGTCCAGCTCGCGGTGGCCGTCGCCGGCGAGGTGCTGGTCGAGACCGCCCACGGGTCGGCCCGGTTGCCCGGGACCGACGGACCCGACGACGACGGCGAGCCGCTGCGCACCGACCACCTGTTCCGGATCGCGTCGCACTCCAAGACCTTCACCGCCACCGCGGTGATGCAGCTGGTGGAGCAGGGCCGGCTGCGGCTCGACGACACGGTCGCGCAGCACGTCCCCGACCTGGCCGGCGCGGCCGTCGGCGACCGGACGGTGGCCGAGCTCCTCGCGCACGGCGGCGGCGTCGTCCGCGACACCCACGACAGCGACTTCTGGGTGCTCGACCGGCCGTTCCCCGACCGCGCCGCCCTGGTGGCGGCCGCGCACGACGCGGCGGACGTGCTGCCGGCGAACGAGCAGTTCAAGTACTCCAACATCGGCTACGGGCTGGTGGGCCTGGTGATCGAGGCCGTGACGGGACGCCCGTACGCCGAGCACCTGCGCCAGGCCGTCCTCGCCCCGCTCGGCCTGGAGCGCACCGGACCCGAGCTCGACCCGGCGCGGCTCGGCGAGTACGCCACGGGCTACAGCGGCAACGTGCTCGGCGAGCGGGTGCCGATCGACACCGTCGACACCGGGGCGCTGGCCTCGGCGACGGGGTTCTGGTCGACCGCGGGCGACCTGGTCCGCTACGCCGCGTCGCACGTGCTCGGCGAGGGCACCCTGCTGACCGACGCCTCCAAGCGCCGGCTGCACCGGGCGCAGTGGGCGGTGCCGGGCGGGGACGAGCACTACGGCCTCGGCTTCGGCCGCCAGCAGGTCGGCGAGCGCTCGCTGGTCGGGCACGGCGGCGGGTTCCCGGGTCACATCACCCGCACGGTGGTCGACCCGTCCGACGGCCTGACCGTCGTCGTGCTGACCAACGCGATCGACGGGCCGGCGCAGGAGCTCGCGACCGGGGTGGTGAAGATCGTCGACGCCGCGCTCGCCGCGCACCGTGACCGCACCGGCGCGAGCTCGGACGAGCCCGCGCACGACCTGTCGGTGTTCGAGGGACGCTGGGCGACCCTGTGGGGCGTCACCGACCTGGTCGCCCTCGGCGGGAGGCTGCGCGCGATCGCCCCGGACCAGGCCGACCCCACCGCCGGCATCGCCACCCTCGAGGTGATCGACGCCGCCACGGCGAGGTTCACCGACGCCGGCGGCTACGCCTCTCCCGGGGAGACCGTCGTGGCCCACCGCGAGGACGACGGCAGCACCTGGGTGCGGATCGCCGGCAGCCGCCGTCGCCGGCTCGAGGACCAGCAGGCCTGGCTGGCCGAGCGGACCCGCGTCACCGCGCCCTGAGCGTCGGGACCGCGACGAGCGGGCGCTACTGGCGCCAGACCAGCACGAGGGCGCGGTCGTCGCTCTCGTCGGTGTGGGTGCCGTCGACGA
This sequence comes from uncultured Actinomycetota bacterium, assembly GCA_963750285.1. Lineage (GTDB taxonomy): Bacteria > Actinomycetota > Actinomycetes > Actinomycetales > CAWJMD01 > JBBQSN01. The sequence continues at coordinate 136,630 of CAVVQA010000008.1, forward strand.
GGCGGTCGGCGCCGCCCTTGAACCCGCCGCGGCGCACCAGGTCCTGCGCCGCCCCCATCAGCTTGTCGATGCCGAGGTCGAGGTCGCGGCCGGGGGTCTCGACCAGGCCGTCGGTGTAGAAGAGCAGCGCGTCGCCGCGCTCGATCCGGCCCTCGTGGGCAGGGAACCGGACGCCGTCGACGATGCCGAGCACGGGGCCGTGCACCCCGCGCAGCACCTCCCAGACGCCGGACCCGGCGTGGTAGTGCGCGGCGGGCGGGTGGCCGGCGCTGGCGATCTGGAACCGGCCGGTGCTGAGGTCGAGGCACAGGTGCATCGCGGTGGCGAAGCCCTCGTGCCAGCGCTGGCGCAGCAGGTAGGCGTTCGCCGCCGGGCAGGAAGTCCTCCGGCGGCATCGCGCCGAGCAGCCCGCCGAACGCGCCGGACAGCAGCAGCGCCCGGGTGCCGGCGGCCTGGCCCTTGCCGGAGACGTCGACCATCGCCATCTCGAGCTGGGCGTCGTCGGACGAGCGGGACGACACCAGGAAGTCGCCGGAGAACGAGTCGCCGTACGCCGAGCGCAGCGTGGTCTCGACCGACCACTGCGCCGGCAGCCGCGGCACCTGGCCCTGCTGGCGCAGCCGGTCGCGCAGGTCGACCAGCATCGACTCGCCCGCCATGCCCTGCACCCCGAGCCGCTCGCGGCCGCGGGCGAACAGGAACACCAGCAGCGCGGTGCCGAGGATGACCCCGATCGTGCCCCAGTTGATCGGCGTCTCGACCCGGTCGCGGGTGGTCAGCACGAACACCAGGGCGGAACCGGCCACCAGGTACAGCATCAGCAGGGCGCGCACCCGCAGGTAGAACCCGCCGAGCAGCAGGACGACGGTGAGCGCCGACAGCGGCACCACCGAGGAGCTGATCAGGTTCGCGAAGCAGGTGAGCACGACCAGCCCGGTGAGCACGATCAGCTGGAACGGCTGGGAGGTCATCAGCTGGCGGCGCACCATCGAGACGCCCTGCGGCAACCGCCGACGGCGGCGGGCACGCGGGCGGGCGCGCGTCGCCAGTGTCTGCTCCACGGGCGCGAATCTAGCGGCCCGCCCCGACCGGCGCCGGGCGGTCCACCCGTCCGGGCCGGGCGCGGACGGCGGGTGACCGTCGCGCCGGCCCGGCACCCGCACCTGTCGCGGGCCCGAATCTCGCGTGCTCCGCGGGCCCGGCGGTGCCAGCCTGTGCGGCATGAGCGAGCAGAGCAGCAGCGGGACGCCGGCGCGGCCGGGCGTCGAGGTCGAGCACGTCGGCGCCGACCGGCGGGCCGACGTCGAGGACCTCCTGCAGTGGGTGTGGTCGAGCACCGACGACCCCGTCGACGACGACTACCGCGGCTTCGAGTGGGACCGCACGGCGGTCGCCACGGTCGACGGGCAGGACGCGGGCCTGTACTCGGCCTTCTCGTTCTCGATGACCGTCCCCGGCGGGCAGGTGCCGGCCTCGGGCCTCACCTACGTGGGGGTGCACCCGCAGCACCGGCGCCGGGGCGTCCTGCGGGCGATGATCGACCACCACTTCGCCGAGATCGCCGCCCGCGGCACCGAACCCGTGTCGGTGCTCTGGGCCGCCGAGCCCGCGATCTACGGCCGGTTCGGCTACGGGCTGGCCGCCAACGGCCTGCGCTTCACCATCCCCCGCGCCGCGGTCATGCGACCCGTCGCGGGCGGGGACGACCTGCGGGTGCGGATCGAGAACGCCGACGTCGACAAGCACGCCGCCGTCGTCGACGGGGTCTACGAGGAGTTCCGGGCCGTGCACCCCGGTGCCGTCTCGCGCGGTCTGCCCGAGCGGGTCGAGCAGCTGCTCGCCGACCCGAAGGAGTGGCGGCAGGGCCACGAGCGCAAGAAGGTCATGCTCGTCGAGGACGGCGACGGGCGGGTCCGCGCCACCGCGCTGTTCCGCCGCAAGGAGGGCTGGGAGGACACCGGCCCGGACGGCACCGTGCGGGTCATCCAGGCCGCCGCGCTCGACGCCGCGTCCGCACGGGTGCTGTGGTCGACCCTGGCCGACCTCGACCTGATGGCGAAGGTCACGACCGACGTGCGACCCGTCGACGACCCGCTGCTGCACCTGCTGGTCGACCTGCGCAAGGCCAAGGTCACGCTCTCGGACGCGCTCTGGCTGCGCGTGCTCGACGTGCCCGCCGCCCTCGCCGCGCGCACGTACGCCGGCCCGGTCGACGTCGTGCTCGAGGTGTCCGACCCGATGCTGGCGGCCAACGCCGGTCGCTGGCACCTGCGCAGCGCCGACGACGGCAGCGGAGCCACCTGCGAGCGCACCGACGCCGATCCGGCGCTGCGGCTCGACGTCCGCGACCTGGGTGCGCTCTACCTCGGCGGGCAGAACCTGTCCCAGCTGGTGGCCGCCGGCCTCGTCGAGGTGCTCGACGCCGCCGCGGTGGTCCCGACGGCGCGCGCCTTCGGCTGGCACGTGGCCGCCTTCAACGGCGCGATGTTCTGACCGCTCGGTCACAGACCCAGCGCGTCGACCTCGTCGATCCGCCGCTGGTGCCGCGCCTCGCCGGAGAACGGCTCGGCCAGGAAGGCGTCGACGATCGCGAGCGCCTCGGGCCTCGGTGTGCTGCCGGGCGCCGATGCCGACCAGGTTGGCGTCGTTGTGCTGGCGGGCCAGCCGCGCGGTGTCGAGGCTCCACGCGAGCGCCGCCCGGGCGCCGCGGGCCTTGTTCGCCGCGATCTGCTCGCCGTTGCCGGACCCGCCGATCACGACGCCGAGGCTGCCGGGCTCGGCCACCACGGCCTGCGCGGCCGCGTAGCAGGGCGCCGGGTAGTCGTCCTGCGGGTCGAGCTCCTGGCGGGCCGTGGTCGACGAGGCTCGTGACCCTGCTCGGCGAGGTGCTGCTTGAGCACCTGGGCGAGCTCGAAACCGGCGTGGTCGTAGCCGAGGTGGACGCGCATGGCGGTCAGTCTGCCAGCGGCGGCACCACCCCGGACGGCGCCGCGCGGTCGGGTGGACCGTCAGTCGAAGATCGGGCTCTCGTCGCGGGTGCGCTTGAGCTCGTAGAACCCGGGGGTGGAGGCGACGGCCACGACGCCGTCCCACAGCCGCGCGGCGGCCTCGCCCCGGGGGGCGGGGGTGACCACGGGACCGAAGAACGCGGTGCCCTCGACGGCGATGACGGGCGTGCCGACGTCCTGGCCCACCTGGTCGATGCCCGCCTGGTGGCTCTTGCGCAGGGCGTCGTCGTTGGCGTCGGTGTCGCCGGCCTCGAGCAGCGAGGCGGGCAGGCCGACCTCGTCGAGCGCGTCGGCCACGGCCTTGCGGTAGTCCTTCTCGCCGCCGGGGTGCACGCGGGTGCCGATCGCGGTGTAGAGCTTCCCCACGACGTCGTCGCCGTGCTCCTCCTGGGCGGCCAGCACGACCCGCACCGGGAACCACGCCCGGTCCATCAGGTCGCGGTAGTCCTCGGGCAGGTCGCGGCCGTCGTTGAGGACGGCGAGGGACATCACGTGCCAGGAGACGCGGACGTCGCGGACCTTCTCCACCTCGAGCATCCAGCGGGACGTCATCCACGCCCACGGGCAGACGGGGTCGAACCAGAAGTCCACGGTCTTGGTCTCGGTCCGGGTCTGGGTCTCGGTCACGGGTGGGTCCTCCGTCAGGGGTGGTCATCGCGGTCGCGGATGCGCCGCCCGGGGGGCGGCGGCCTGCTGGGTCCAATCCCGGGCGTCGTGCCACTATTCCTTGACGACGTGCGACCCACGGCGTGCCCCCGGGGGGCCTGGGGCGCTGCCGAGACCCCGACGCGGGGTGACCGAACCGGACCAGCGCCCACCCGGCGCGCGAGAGGACTGCAGTGCCCGGCACCAACCTGACCCGCACCGAGGCGCGCGAGCGCGCCGCCCTGGTGAGCGTCTCGTCCTACGACGTGGACCTCGACCTGACCACCGGCGAGGAGACCTTCGCCAGCACCACGACGGTCCGGTTCTCCTGCGCCGACCCCGGCGCGTCCACGTTCATCGACCTGATCGCCCCGCGGGTGCGGTCGGTGCTGCTCAACGGCCGCCGGCTCGACCCCGCCGAGGTCGCCGACGGCGCGCGGATCCGGCTCGACGACCTCGCGTCCGAGAACGAGCTCGACGGTCGAGGCCGACGCCGCTGTACATGAACACGGGCGAGGGCCTGCACCGGTTCGTCGACCCCGTCGACAAGGAGGTGTACCTCTACTCCCAGTTCGAGGTCTCCGACGCGCGACGGGTCTTCACCTGCTTCGACCAGCCCGACCTCAAGGCCACGTTCGCCTTCACCGTCACCGGGCCGAAGCACTGGCGCGTCATCTCCAACTCCCCCACGCCGCAGCACGAGGAGGTCACCGGCACCGGTTCGGCCACCTGGCGCTTCGCCCCGACGCCGCGGCTGTCGACCTACGTGACCGCGATCATCGCCGGGCCGTACGAGGGCGCGACGGGCGAGCTCACCAGCACCGACGGCCGGACGATCCCGCTCGGGGTGTACTGCCGCGCCTCGCTGGCGCAGTACCTCGACGCCGACGAGCTGATGCACATCACCCGCCAGGGCTTCGGCCACTACGAGGACCTGTTCGCCGTCCCGTACCCGTTCCAGAAGTACGACCAGGTGTTCGTCCCGGAGTTCAACGCGGGCGCGATGGAGAACGCGGGCGCCGTCACCTTCCTCGAGGGCTACGTGTTCCGCTCCAAGGTGCCCGAGGCGATGATCGAGCGCCGCGCGCTCACCGTGCTGCACGAGCTGGCCCACATGTGGTTCGGCGACCTGGTCACCATGCGCTGGTGGGACGACCTGTGGCTCAACGAGTCCTTCGCCGAGTACACCTCCACGCTCTGCATGGTCGAGTCGACCCGCTGGGACCGCGCCTGGACCACGTTCTCCTCCATGGAGAAGTCGTGGGCGTACCGGCAGGACCAGCTGCCCTCGACCCACCCGATCGTCGCCGACATCCGCGACCTCGAGGACGTCGAGGTCAACTTCGACGGCATCACCTACGCCAAGGGCGCCAGCGTCCTGAAGCAGCTGGTCGCCTACGTCGGCCGCGAGGAGTTCGACGAGGGCGTGCGCCGCTACTTCGCCGAGCACGCGTGGGGCAACACCGAGCTGAAGGACCTGCTGGTCGAGCTGGAGGCGACCTCCGGGCGCGACCTCGGCTCGTGGTCGGCGCTGTGGCTCGAGAAGGCGGGCATCACCACGCTGCGGCCGCGGGTCGAGACCGCGGACGGGACGATCACCGCCCTGTCGGTCGAGCAGGAGACGCCGCAGGAGCACCCGGTCCAGCGTCCGCACCGGCTCGCGGTGTCCGGCTACGACCTGGGCGGCTCCGGCCGGATGGAGCGCAGCTGGCAGATCGAGCTCGACGTCGACGGGCCGTCCACCGACGTCCCCGGTGCCGTCGGCAAGCCGCTGCCCGACCTCCTGCTGGTGAACGACGAGGACCTCGCCTACGCCAAGATCCGCCTGGACGAGGGCTCGATGGGCACGGCGGTCAAGCACCTGGGCGCCTTCGACGACTCGCTCCCCCGCGCCCTGGTCTGGGGGGCGGCGTGGGACATGACCCGCGACGCCGAGATGGCTCCGCGCGACTTCGTCGAGCTGGTCTGCGAGAACATCGCCGTCGAGACCGACTCGTCGGTCGTCCTGACCGTGCTGCGCCAGCTCGCCACGACGGTCAGGTTCTACGTCCACCCCGAGCACCGCCTCGCGGTCTCCGACGAGGTCGGCACCCGGCTGCTCGCCGTCGCCGAGACCGCCGACGCCGGCGGCGACCTGCAGCTGCAGCTGGTGAAGGCGGCGGTCGCCTACGCCCGCACGCCCGAGCAGCTCGCCCGGGTGCAGGGCCTGCTCGACGGCATCGCAGCCGATGCCCGGGCCTCGAGGTCGACACCGACCTGCGGTGGGAGCTGCTCGTCGCCCTGGTGGCCGGCGGCGCCGCGGGCGAGGACGCCATCGACCGCGAGCTCGAGCGCGACGACACCGCCACCGGCCGGCGCGCCGCGGCCGGTGCCCGCGCGGCGATCCCGACGCCCGAGGCCAAGGAGAAGGTCTGGCTGCAGGTGGTCGAGTCCGACGAGCTGCCGAACGCGGTGCAGGCCACCGTGATCGCCGGCTTCGCCCGGGTGCACGACACCGCCCTGATCGAGCCGTACGTCGACCGCTACTTCGACGCGCTGCAGCCGGTCTGGACCAGCCGCACGAACGAGATGGCGCAGCAGATCGTGATCGGGCTCTACCCGACCGCGCTGGCCGACCGGTCGCTGCTGGAGAAGACCGACGCCTGGCTCGGCTCCAGCGGCGTCGAGCTGCCCGCCCTCAAGCGGCTCACCGTCGAGAACCGCGACGGCATCCGCCGGGCGCTGGCCGCGCAGGAGCGCGACCGGGTCTGACGGGCGGCTGCTCCCCGTGCCCCACCTCGCACCGCCGGGTGACGACGTCCACACGTCGTTCGTCCAGGCGGTGCGCGAGCACGCCGGCGCCGGCGAGGCCGTCCCGCTCGACCCGGACGTGCTCGCGCGACCCGTCGGGTTCCACGCGTTCGTCGCGATGCTCGAGCAGGAGTCGCTCGAGGACGACCCCGGTCGACCTGCCGGCCTGGTGCCGCAGACCACCTGGTGGTGGTGCGACGGCGACCGGTACCTGGGTCGGATCTCGTTGCGGCACAGGCTGACGCCGGGCGCTCGAGGTGATCGGCGGCCACATCGGCTACGAGGTGCGCCCCTCCGAGCGCAGCCGGGGGCACGCCACCGCGATGCTGCGTGCGGTGCTGCCGCTCGCGGCGGCGCACGGCATCGACCCCGCGCTGGTGACGTGCGACGTGTCGAACGCGGCCTCGCGCGCGGTGATCGAGGCGAACGGCGGGGTGCGGACGGCCTCCCTCGAGCCGCAGACGCTGCGGTTCCTGGTGCCGACCTCCCGGGGAGGGGACGCGTCACGCCCTGGGGCGGGACGCGTCACGCCCTGAGCAGGTGCCGCGGAACCTGCTGCCGTTGCGACGCTTCGGGCAGCAGCCGGCACGCCGGACCGTCCGACACCTCGGGGAACGACATGCGCATCCGCACCGTGCTCACCTCGGCCGCAGCAGCCCTGATGCTGCTCGCGCCGACCTCGGCCGCCCAGGCAGCCGCCCCACCTGACCGCTCCACCGGCGACCGCCCGGGCCGCCGTCGCCGCCACCACCGGGCTCGACACCGACCTGCTCGCGGGCCGGTCCAGGCTCGCCGCCGGCACCGTCTCGCCCGCCACCGGCACCGACGGCGCCGACCTGCCGACGCTCGTGCACGACCGCGGCGCCGGTGGCTACTCGCTGGTGGCCGTCCTCGACGACGGCCGGTCGCAGGCCGACTTCGACCTCGACCTGCCGGACGGTGCCGAGCTGCGCCCCGCCGGCGACGGCGCGTTCTGGGTGGTCGACGTCGCGAGCGGGCGCACCGTCGGCGCCGTCGAGGCGCCCTGGGCGGTCGACGCCCAGCGCACGCTCCTGCCCACCCGCTTCACGCTGCTGCCCGACGGCCGGCTGCGCCAGCACGTCGACACCGACGGCGCGGTGTTCCCGGTCGCGGCCGACCCGACCATCACGTTCGGCTTCCACCGCGGCATCGCCGTCGCCTACATGCAGTGGAACCGCACCGACACGCTCAAGCTCGCCAAGATCGCCGGACCCGTGGGTGCGGTCGCCACTGCGATCTGCGGGACGCTGCAGGTCGACTGGCGCGTGCGGGCCGCGTGCTCGGCGATGGTCGGTCCCTACGCCGCCGACATGGTGGCCACGGCCCAGACCGCGGCCCGCACGGCCGGCCGGTGCTTCAAGATGCGGGTGCCGCTCTACCCGGTGGCAGCGACGATCTGGATGACGTACGACTCGTACCACGTGCCGTGCTGACGACGACCGAAGGAGCAGAGCCCTTGTCCCCCAGCCGGATCGGAACCGAGGTCGCGGTCTTCGTCCTCTGCCTCGCCGTGTACGTCGGAGCCGGCGTCGTGTTCGGCGACGGCGTGCCGCCGGCGCGGTTGATCGCCCTGTTCGTCGTCGCCTACGCGGTCCTCACCGGCGTCCGCCTCGCCTGGCGGCGGCGCCGGCGGTCAGGAACGCCCCCCTCCTGACCCGCTCGGCCAGTGCGCGCGAACGGCCCGTGAGCCCCCTGCTCACGGGCCGTTCCTGCTGGTCGGCGGTGGTGGCGGGTCAGCCCCGACGGGCGACCGCCTGCGCGAGCGAGATCGCGCGGGGTCGGGTGATGAGGTCCTCGAGCAGGACGGGCAGGCCCGCGCCGTCGGCCAGCGGCATCCGCCAGTTCGGGTACTCCCGGTCGGTGCCCGGCTGGTTCTGCGGACGGCGGTCGCCGACCGCGTCGGCGAGCTGGACGCCGAGCAGCCGCGACGGCGCCCAGGTGAGCAGCTTGTGCAGGGCCTCGACGACCTGTCGCTCGGTGGCGTCGTCCGGCAGCAGCGAGCGGCGGCGCAGCAGCGCCATCACCTGCTCGCGCTCGGCGGCGTCGACCTCGCGCTCCTCGTCGACCGGCCGCGTCAGCAGGCCCAGCCGCGACCGCAGGTCGACGTGCTCGCCCGCGAGGTACCCGGCCGTCGGCGGCAGGTCGTGGGTGGTCACGGTGGCCAGGCACAGCTCGCGGTACTGCTCGGGTTCGAGCGGCTCGCCGTCCTCGTCCTTCTCGAACCACAGGATCGACGTGCCGAGGACGCCTCTGTCGGCGAGCACCTCGCGCACCCACGGCTCCACGACGCCGAGGTCCTCGCCCACCACGAAGGCGCCGGCGCGGTGCGCCTCGAGGCACAGGATGCCGAGCAGCGCCTCGTGGTCGTACCGCACGTAGGTGCCCTCGGCCGGGCCTGCGCCGTCGGGGATCCACCACAGCCGGAACAGACCCATCACGTGGTCGACCCGCAGCCCGCCCGCGTGCCGGAGCACGGTGCGGAGCATGTCGCGGAACGGCGCGTACCCGCTGGCCGCCAGGGTGTCCGGCCGCCACGGCGGCTGGCTCCAGTCCTGACCCACCTGGTTGAAGGCGTCCGGGGGCGCGCCGACGCTGACGCCCCGCGCCAGAGCCGGACCGAGCGCCCAGGTGTCGGCGCCGTCGGGGTGGACGCCGACGGCGAGGTCGTGCACGACGCCGAAGGCCATCCCGACCTCGTGCGCGGTGCGCTGCGCCGCCGCGAGCTGCTCGTCGGCGATCCACTGCAGCCACTGGTAGAAGGTGATCCGCTCGGCCAGGCGGCGGCTCAACCGCTCGACCTCCTCCGACGACGGGTCGCGCAGCGCGGCCGGCCACTGCGCGGCCGGCAGGCCCAGGTGCTCCGCGAAGGCGCACCAGGTGGCGAAACCGACCAGCCCGTCGCCCTCCTGGGCGCAGAACGCCCGGAACGCGGCCTCGCGGGCCGGCGAGCGCGGGGCGGAGAACACGGTGCCGAGCGCCTCGCGCTTGGCCGCCCAGGTGGCGTCGCGGTCGAGCAGGTCGCCGGACGTGCTGGCCACGCGCAGGTCCTCGGCCTGCCACTCGACCAGCGCCCGGTCGGTGCTGTGCAGGTACGCGGTCTCGCGGACGTCCTCGACCCGGATGTAGACCGGGTTGACGAACCGTCGCGTCGTGGGCAGGTACGGCGACGGCTCCATCCGGCCGACCGGCTCGGCCGCGTGCAAGGGGTTGACCAGCAGGAAGTCGGCCCCGAGGTCGCGCCCGCTCCAGGCCAGCAGCTCGGACAGGTCGGCGAGGTCGCCGAGCCCCCAGGACTGGGACGAGCGCACCGAGTACAGCTGGGTCATGAACCCCCACCGCTGCCGGTCCCAGACCTGCTCGGGCAGCTCCATCCGGCGCGGCGTCACCACCAGCGAGCAGGTGCTCTCCTGCGACGGGGTGCTCGCCACCAGCCGGTGCCAGCCGAGCGGCAGGTCGGACGGGAGCGAGAACGTGGCCTCGCCGATCTTCGCGCCGTCGACCACCCGCGGCTCGACCCAGCGATCGACCTGCTCGCCCCGCTCGAGGCCGCCGTCCTCGAGCACCACCTGCAGCCGCACCGGCTCGCCGTCGCGCACGTGGACCGGCACGTGCACGTCGTCGCCGGCGCGCACCACCACGACCGGCGGCAGCGTCCGGCGCCACGGCGCCTCGACCGCGGCGTGCAGCGACTCCTCGACCTGCTCGGCCGACCCGGCCGCGACGCCGAGCGCGTCGAGGACGGCGACGACCGTGGCCTCGCTGACGACGACGTGGCGGCCCTGCCAGTCCCAGTACTCGGTGGCGACGCCGTAGCGGGCCGCGAGCTCGTCGAGGCGTGGCGTCCGCGGTGCGCGACCGTCGTTGTCCTCGCTCACGTGCGCGTGGCTCCCGGTGGTGGGTGGAGGTCGGACAGGGCGCCCCGATCCTGCCAGACACCGGACCCGGAGGCCGCGTGGCGGGTCCACCGCCCCCGTAGGTTGTGCACCGTGAGCGACGCGAAGCGAGCGAACCAGACAGCACGGCGATCCGGTCCCGGCGAGGTACGAGCCGTGACCTACCCCGCTGCCGAGCGCCTCGACCTGGTCGAGGAGCTCCCGACGAGCCCCGGCACCCCCGTCCCCGACCCGTACCGCTGGCTCGAGGACCCGTCCGACGACCGCACGACGCAGTGGTCGGCCGAGCAGGACGACCTGCTCGCCCGGCACCGCGAGGGCTGGACGTCCCGCGAGCCACTTCGCCGCGCGCGTGGCCGAGCTGCTCGGCGCCGGGTCGGTCGGGCCGCCGGTGTGGCGCGGCGAGCGGATGTTCTTCACCCGGCGCACCGCCGAGCAGGAGCACGCCGTGCTGCTCGTCGCCGAGCCCGGGCCCGACGGCTCGCCGGTGGAGCGGGTGCTCGTCGACCCGATGGCGGTCGACCCGAGCGGCACCACCACGCTCGACACCTGGCAGCCGTCCAAGGAGGGCCACCTGCTGGCCTACCAGCTGAGCGAGGGCGGCAACGAGGAGTCGGTGCTGCGGGTGGTCGACGTCGCCACCGGTGAGGTGGTCGACGGCCCGATCGACCGCGCCCGGTACTCCCCCGTCGCCTGGCTCGTCGGCGGCGAGGCCTACTACTACGTGCGGCGGCTGGCGCCCGAGCTCGTCCCGGCCGACGAGGCGCAGTACCACCGGCGGGTCTGGTTCCACCGGCTCGGCACCGACCCCGCCGAGGACGTCGAGGTGTTCGGCGCCGGCCGCGCGATCACCACGTACTACGGCGCCTCGGTGTCGTGGGACGGCCGCTGGCTCGTCGTCTCCGCGGCGGAGGGCACCGACCCCCGCAACGACGTCTGGCTCGCCGACCTGTCGCTCACCGAGCCCTCGGCGCCCGTCCTGGTCGACGTCGTCGTGGGTCGCGACGCCCGTACCGGGGCGCACGTCGGCCGCGACGGCCGCCTCTACGTGGGCACCGACCTCGACGCCCCGCGCGGGCGGCTGTGCGTCGCCGACCCCGCGACCCCGACCCCGGAGCACTGGACCGACCTGGTGCCGCAGCGTGACGACGCCGTGCTCGAGGACTACTGCGTGCTCGACGGCGAGGCCCTCGGCGGCGACGACCGGCTGCTCGTCTCGTGGACCCAGCACGCGGTCTCGCGCGTCACGGTGCACGACCTCGGCGACGGCGCCGAGCGGTCCGCCGTGCGAGCTGCCGGGGCTCGGCAGCGTCGGCGGACTGCTCTCGCGCCCCGAGGGCGGGCCACGAGGCGTGGTTCACCTACACCGACCACACCAGCGTCCCGCACGTGTACCGGTACGACGGCCCGCACCGGCGAGGTCTCGCTGTTCGCGTCCCCGCCCGGGGTCGTCGAGGTGCCGGACGTGCGCACCCAGCAGATCGACTACACCAGCGCCGACGGCACCGTCGTGCGGATGTTCGTCTCCGCCCGTGCCGACGCGCTCGACGCCGACGGACGCCCGCTCGCGCCGTCCTCGGCCGTGCTCTACGGGTACGGCGGCTTCGGCATCTCGATGACCCCGGGCTACTCGGCCGGGCTGCTGGCGTGGGTCGAGGCCGGCGGCGTCTACGCCATCGCGGGTCTGCGCGGCGGCGGCGAGGAGGGCGAGGAGTGGCACCGGGCGGGGATGCTCGGCCACAAGCAGAACGTCTTCGACGACTTCCACGCCGCCGCAGAGCGTCTGGTCGCCGACGGCTGGACCACCCCGGACCGGCTGGCCGTCTCCGGCGGCTCGAACGGCGGCCTCCTCGTCGGCGCGGCCCTCACCCAGCGGCCCGAGCTGTACGCCGCCGTCGTCTGCTCCGCGCCGCTGCTCGACATGGTGCGGTACCAGCTGCACGGGCTCGGGGTCTCGTGGACGGGCGAGTACGGCGACGCCACCGACGCCGAGCAGCTCGCGTGGCTGCTGTCGTACTCGCCCTACCACCACGTCACCGAGCAGACGTCTACCCCGCGACGCTGTTCACCGTCTTCGACAGCGACTCCCGGGTCGACCCGCTGCACGCCCGCAAGCTGTGCGCCGCGCTGCAGCACGCCACCTCGGCCGACCCGTCGCAGCGCCCGGTGCTGCTGCGCCGCGAGTCCGACGTCGGCCACGGTGCGCGCGCCCTGTCCCGGTCGGTCGAGCTGTCGGCCGACACCCTGGCCTTCATGGCCCGTCACACCCGGCTGGAGGTCGGCTCGTGAGGTTGCTGCTCGCCAGCACCCCGTCCCCCTCGCCGAGCGGTTCGGTCCTCCCCGAGGACGTCCTCGACACCGCGGTGAACGCCTGCGACGAGGGCGCCCGGATCTGCCGGTTGGTCACCGACGTCACCGGCCAGCGCCGGCTCGGCGAGTGGGCCGAGCTGCTCGTCGGCACGCCGCTGCGGATCCTGCTGATCCTGGTGATCGGCTTCGTCGTGCGGATGCTCGTGCAGAAGGTGATCGCGCGCGTGGTCGACCGGATCGCGGCCGACCGCCCCGAGCACGAGGGCCGCGAGCGCCGGCGGTGGAGCTACCAGAACGTGCTCGAGCAGCACAGCCCGCTCGCCTCCGAGCGACGCGTGCAGCGCGCGCGGACGATGGGCACGGTGCTGCGCAGCGTCGCCACCGGCGTGATCGCCACGGTGGTCGTGCTGATGATCCTCGCCGAGCTCGGGCTGAACATCGGGCCGCTGCTCGCGAGCGCCGGGATCCTCGGTGTCGCACTGGGTTTCGGCGCGCAGTCGCTGGTCAAGGACTTCCTCTCCGGCCTGTTCATGATCGTCGAGGACCAGTACGGGGTCGGCGACGTCGTCGACCTCGGCGAGGCCAGCGGGACGATCGAGGCGGTCGGCCTGCGGGTCACGCGGCTGCGCTCGGTCGACGGCACGGTCTGGTACGTGCCCAACGGGCAGATCCAGCGCGTCGGCAACCAGTCCCAGGGCTGGGCCCGCGCGGTGCTCGACATCGGTGTCGGCTACGGCGAGGACGTCACCCGCGTGCAGGGGCTGCTCGCCCAGGTCGGCCACGACCTGCACGCCGACCCCGAGTGGGCGCCGCTGGTGATGGAGGAGCCCGAGGTCTGGGGGGTCGAGGCGCTCTCGGCCGACTCGGTCGTGGTCCGGCTCGTGGTGAAGACCGTCCCGCTGGAGCAGTGGCGGGTGGCGCGCGAGCTGCGCCGCCGGATCAAGGCCGTGTTCGACGCCGAGGGCGTCGAGATCCCGTTCCCGCAGCGGACGGTCTGGATGCGCGACGAGCGCACCCGCGGCCGCACCGACGAGGGCTGAGCCACGGAGCCGTCGGGCTGGTCGGTGTGGACCGGCACGGTCCTGGTCGTCCTCGACTTCCTGGTCAAGGTGGTCGCGCTCGGCCTGGTGCCGCAGCGGCGGCGGCCGTCGTCGGCGTGGGGCTGGCTGCTGCTGATCTTCTTCCTGCCGTTCGTGGGGATCGTGGCGTTCCTGCTGATCGGCAGCCCCTTCGTCGACAGCCGCCGGCGCCGCGAGCAGGCCGAGGTCGACCTGGTGATCCGCGAGCGCTCGCGCGACCTGCCCGACGCCGTCCCGGAGGGCGAGGTGCGGGCGTGGCTGCGGCCGGCGCTGGCGCTGGGCCGGGCGCTGGGGTCGCTGCCGGCGGTGGCGGGCAACGAGGTGCGGCTCGTCACCGGGTACGACGACGCGATCCGGCAGATGTCGGAGGCGGTCGACGACGCCCGCGAGCACGTCAACGTCGAGTTCTACATCCTCGCCTGGGACGCGACGACCGAGCCGTTCTGGGCGGCGGTCACCCGCGCCACGGCGCGCGGCGTGACGGTGCGGCGTGCTGTTCGACCACATCGGCACCCGTCGGATCGGCGGGTACCGCGACGCTGCGGCACAGGCTGGACGCGACCGGCGCCGAGTGGCACGAGATGCTCCCGATCCACCCCCTGCGCGGACGCTGGCGCCGTCCCGACCTGCGCAACCACCGCAAGATCCTGGTCGTCGACGGCGACCTCGGCGTTCACCGGCTCGCAGAACCTCGATCGACGCCGGGTACCACCGCCGCGGCGACCGCCGCTGGACCGAGCTGATGGTGCGGGTGCGCGGCCCGGTGGTGCCGTCGCTCAACGCGGTGTTCGCCACCGACTGGTTCGTCGAGACCCACGAGCGGCTCGACCACCAGTTCGCCCCGCGCGAGGAGGCCCAGCCCACCGGCGAGGACGACCCCGGCGACCTGATCTGCCAGGTGGTGCCGAGCGGCCCGGGGTTCCCGCACGAGAACAACCTGCGCCTGTTCACCACGCTGATCTACGGTGCCCGCGAACGGCTCTCGATCACCAGCCCGTACTTCGTCCCCGACGAGTCGCTGCTCTACGCGATCACGACGGCGGCCCAGCGCGGCGTGGCCGTCGAGCTGTTCGTCAGCGAGCGCGGAGACCAGTTCCTCGTCCAGCGGGCGCAGAACTCCTACTACGACGCGCTGCTCGAGGCCGGTGTGCGGATCCACTGCTACCCGACCCCCGCCGTCCTGCACGCCAAGCACCTGTCGGTCGACGACACCGTCGCGGTGATCGGCTCGTCCAACCTCGACGTCCGCTCGTTCACCCTCAACTTCGAGGTGTCGCTGCTGACCACCGGAGGGGACGTCGTCCGCCGGCTGCGCGACGTCGAGGACGGCTACCGGGCGGTGTCGACCGAGCTCACCGCCGAGCAGTGGCGCGGACGTCCGCTCTGGTCGCGCTACGTCGACAACGTCATGCGGCTCACGTCGGCGGTGCAGTGAGCCAGACCGCGCGGTAGGGCGCCAGCAGCACGGCGTGGTCGTCGCGCTCGGGCGGCCCGTCGGTCAGGTGGTCGTGCAGGTCGTCGAGCTCCAGGCCCTGCTCCGACAGCCACCAGTCGGGGACGCCGCCCCAGGTCTCGGTGACGTTGTAGAGCCCGACCATCAGCCCCAGCGGGTGGTGGCGCAGCACGCCGAGCACGCCGCGGTCGGGGGTGGGCACGGCCTCGGCCGCCACCGACGCGTGCAGCTGCGGCAGGCCGGCGCGGACGGTGGCGAGCCGGCGCAGGCCCGCGAGCACCCGTCCCTGCGGCGAGCCCGGGTCGGCCTCGGCGGCCGCGAGCGCGGCGTCGTCGAGCCGGGGTCGGTGCGCCCACCGGTTGTCCTCGTCGTGGCCGGGCTGGTCGCGCCACCGCTCGTCGTTGAGGGCGGCGACCTCGTCGCCGGACCACAGCACCGGGATGCCGCCCCAGCCCATCACCAGGGCGTGGGACAGCAGGATCCGGGCGACCGCGTCGTCGGTGGCGGGCTCGTCGTCGTGGCGCAGCGCACGCCCGAGACCGGAGAGGCTGGCGGTCGTCCCGCTGATCCGGCGGTCACCGGTCTGCGGGTTCGCCTGGAACACCAGGCCGTCGGCGAAGGACCCGTCGTGCGCGCCGGAGTAGAAGTCGGACAGGAACGAGCGGTGGTCGAAGCCGTCGACGCCCACCGCCGCGGCGTCGGCGTCGTCGATGGCCCAGCCGATGTCGTCGTGGCAGCGCACGTAGGTGATCCACGCCGTGGTGCTGGGCACCGGCGGCACCGCGCCGAGCGCCTCGGCCGCCAGGCCGGCGTCGCGCGCGGCCAGCATCGACCAGCGCTGGACCATGAGGCTGTTGTGGTACGCCAGGTCGCTCACGCGGCCGGCGTGGCGGCCCTGGCCGAGGTAGTGCACCAGGTCGCCCGGGCTGACGATCGCCTCCGCCTTGAGCAGCGGGCGGGGGTGGCGATCCGGGTGACGGCCTTGAGCGCCTGGGTGATCCCGTGCACCTCCGGCTGGTTCTGGCTGTTGGTGCCCAACCGCTTCCAGATGAACGCGATCGCGTCGAGCCGCAGCACCTCCACCCCGAGGTTGGCGAGGAACAGCACGACGTCGGCCATCTCGGCGAGCACGTCGGGGTTCGACCAGTCGAGGTCCCACTGCCAGGAGTTGAACGTGGTCCAGACCCAGGCGTCCAGGTCGTCGTCGTGGGTGAAGCTGCCCGGGGCGAAGTCGGGGAAGACCTCCGGGAGGGTCTGCTCGTAGGCGTCCGGGAGCTCGCGGTCGCCGAAGACGTGGAAGTACGCGCGGTACCGCTCGTCGCCGTCGCGCGCCGCCACGGCCCACTCGTGCTCGCGGGCCACGTGGTTGAGGACGAGGTCGAGGCACAGGCTGATGCCGGACTCCCGCAGCCGCCCGGTCAGCGCGGCGAGGTCGTCGACGCTGCCGAGGTCGGAGCGCACCGCGCGGTAGTCGGCCACCGCGTAGCCGCCG
This sequence comes from uncultured Actinomycetota bacterium, assembly GCA_963750285.1. Taxonomy (GTDB): domain Bacteria; phylum Actinomycetota; class Actinomycetes; order Actinomycetales; family CAWJMD01; genus JBBQSN01. Next base: position 153,321 of record CAVVQA010000008.1, read on the forward strand.
TCGTTCGGCGCCGGCCGCGGCTCCAGCAGCGGCATCAGGTGCAGGTAGCGCACCTCGAGGCTGCGCAGGTGCGGCACCCGGCTCGCGACCCCCGCCAGGGTGCCGTCCGGCGAGAACCGCTCGGTGTACGCCGCGTAGCCCACCACGTCCGGGCGCTGGAACCAGTCGGGCTCCAGCGAGCGCTGCAGGTCGAGCACGTGCAGGTCGTCCGGGCGGGCGGCGTACGCGCGGGCGGCCAGGGCGAGCAGCCGCCGTCCGACCGCCTCGGGGTCGTCGTACACCCCCCGCAGGCCGTCGACCAGGTCCGGCCACCAGCGGCGGGTGCGCAGCGCGAACAGCTCCTGCCGGTGCGCGGGCACGCCGTCGAGCTCGGGCACCGCGGCGTCCAGGGGGTCGTCCACGACCACATCCCACCAGAGATCGGCCCGCCGCGGCGGGCGGTCAGCCGGCCGGGGCCCGCACGTCCTGCGGGGTCGCGAGCCGGAGCCGGTCGCCGTCGCGCACCACCGGGAGCGGGTCGGCGATCTCGCCGACGAACGCCCCGTCCTCGGTGTCGCGGAACCCGAGCAGGACCCAGTCACCGGGCCGGCGCTCGACCAGACGGGCCGCGTAGAGGCTCGGGTGGTCGAAGGTGGTGGCGCCGTCGAGGTCCCAGGGGCCGGTCAGGGACTCCCCCGCGACCACCCACACCCCGCCGCGCTCCCACCCCTCGTGCCGGGCCGGCGCCGCGCGGTCCGGCCAGCAGGAGAACACCAGGACGGGCAGCCCGTCGACGACGACCGCCTGCGGCACCTCGAGCTGGCCGAAGCCCGCCGGCGCGGTGAGCGGCGGCCGCACCTCCCACCGCTCCAGGTCCGCGCTCCACGCGCGGCCGATCACCCCGCGTCCGGCCGCGTCGCCGACCGGCACCCGGGCCGTCAGCAGCATGTGCCAGCCGTCGCCGTCCGGGTCGGCGAACACGAAGGGGTCGCGCCACGCCTCGTCGATCCACGCCGTCAGGTCGAGCTTCTCGTACCACTGCGGATCGGCCTCGAGCAGCGGGCCGTCGCCGACCCGGTGCCAGTCGACGAGGTCCGTCGAGGCGGCGACGCCGACCCGCTGGACGAGCCCCTGCTCGGCGCGCGAGACGCCGGTGTAGAACATCCGCCAGCTGCCGTCCGGCGCGCGCACCACCGACCCCGTCCAGGTGGCCTGGTCGTCCCAGGAGGGGCCGTCGGACGTGACGAGCGCGTCCGGCAGCAGCTCCCAGGACGACAGGTCGGTGGAGCGCGCGTGCCCGACCGAGGCCCGCAGGTGGCGCCGGTGGGGATCGTGCAGCGCGCGGGACGCGCGCAGGAAGAACAGGTGGTGGTGGTCGCCGTCGTGGGCACCCCAGCTGTCCCAGACCCAGTGGTCGGCGAGCCTCAGCATCGGTCCTACCCCTTCACGCCGCTGGAGGCGATGCTGCTGACGAAGGCCCGCTGGAAGGCCAGGAACATCACCAGCACCGGCAGCGTGATGAGCGAGGTGTAGGCCATGATCTCGCCCCAGGCCGGGTTGATCTGGAAGAAGTACTGCATGCCGACCATCACCGGCCGCAGCTCCTCCTGCTGGACGACCATGAGCGGCCACAGGTACTGGTTCCACGCGGGCAGGAAGGTGAGGATCGCCACCGTCGCGAACGCCGGTCCCGAGAGCGGGACGATGATGCGCCGGTAGATGGTGAACCAGCCGGCGCCGTCGATCCTCGCGGCCTCGTCCAGCGACTTCGGGATCGTCGAGAAGTACTGGGTGAACAGGAAGATCGAGAACGCGTTCGCGATGAACGGGACGATCTGCACCTCGTAGCTGTTGAGCCAGCCGAAGTCGTACTTCACGACCCCGTTCTCCAGGACGAGCGTCGGCAGCTTCGACACCCAGTAGACCATCGGGATCGCGATCGTCTCGAAGGGGACGATGAGCGTCGCGATGACGACCGTGAGGAGCACCTTGCGCCCGGTCCACTCCAGCCGGGACAGGGCGAACCCCGCCATGCTGTTGACGACCAGGCCCAGCCCCACGACCATCACCGTGACGAACACCGAGTTGGCGATGAACCGCGCCACCGGCACGCGGTCGAAGACGTCGACGTAGTTCTGGGTGCTGATGTCGCCGACCGGCAGGAACGCCTGCGGCGAGCCGATGTCGCCGAGGATCTGGGCGTCCGGCTTCAGGCTCGAGACGAACATGAAGACGAGCGGGAACAGGAAGAAGGCCGCCAGCAGCACCATCGGGATGTACCCCACGAGCACCCGCCGCCGCTTGCGCGAGTCGGCGTCGTGCCTGTCGCGGCGCTGGCCGGCCGTCTCCGCGGCGCGAGGGTCAGCTGTCACCGGTGCGGACATGTCAGTCCTTCTCTCGGGTCAGGTACCGCTGGATGAGGGCGACGACGAGCACGATCACGAAGAAGATGAGCGAGATCGCTGCGCCGTACCCCGTCTCCTGCTCGCGGTAGCCCTTGCGCACCGCGTGGTAGACGAGCGTCGTGGTGGCGTCCTGGGGACCGCCCTGGGTCATGATGTCGACCTGCACGAACAGCCCGAGGGCCGCGATCGTGATGGTCACCAGGATGAAGACCATGGTCGAGCGCAGGCCCGGCCAGGTCACGTTGAGGAACTGCTGCCAGGCGTTGGCGCCGTCCATGCGCGCCGCCTCGTAGAGCTCCTCGGGGATCGTCTGCAGCCCGGACAGCCAGATGATCATGTGGAACCCGACGGCCTGCCAGATCGAGAGCACGATGATCGCGCCGAGCGCGGTGTCGGTGTTGCTCAGCCAGTCGGTGCCCTGGAACGCCCCGAACGTGATCGTGTCGATCATCGAGTTGATGAGCCCGTTCCCCTGGTACATGAAGTCCCAGAGGATCGAGATGACGACGATGGAGGTGACCACGGGGACGAAGAAGATGACGCGGAACCACGTCACGCCACGCAGCTTCTGGTTGACCAGGATCGCCATGAACAGCGCCAGCGCTGCCTGGACCGGCACGACGACGGCGGCGAAGACGAAGGTGTTCAGCAGCGAGCGCAGGAAGGTCGGGTCGCTGGTGAAGGCCCGGACGAAGTTGTCCAGCCCGACGAAGCGCGGCGGGTTGGGCGAGATGAGACGGGCGTTGGTGAAGGACAGCCCGAACGCCAGGAGCACCGGGATGATGAGGAACAGGACGAGCAGGACGGTCGCCGGGGCGACCATCGCGTAGGCGGACCGGGCGCCGCCGCGGGACTGGCGGGCGCGGCGTCTGCGACGGCGCGAGCCGGGGGGGTCGGTGCCGGGCTCCGCGTGCGGGGCGACCTGCTGGGTGGGGGTGGTCATCGTGCACATCCGTTCCGGCGACCTGGGACGCAGCGCCCGGTCCGGCCGGCAGCGCGCGCGGACGCGCGCTGCCGGACCGGTCGTCCGGGGACCTGGGTGCCGGCCGCCGCTCGAGACGTCGGCTAGAAGCCGTACCCGTCGTTGGACTCGATGTTGGCGTCGATCTCCTGGACGGCGTCGTCCAGCGTCGACTGGACCTCGGCGCCGCTCATGATGTCCTTGGCCGCCCGCTCGAAGACGCTCGAGATGACGGGGTAGGCGGGCGTGGGCGGACGCTCGACCGCGAGCTCCTGGGACAGCTCGACGAACGGGCGCAGCGGGTCTCCCTCGCCGAACATCTCCGACAGCTCCTCGGCCTCCGCGGTCGCCGGGATGACGACCTGCTTGTCGGCGAACTGCGCGATGTACTCGGGCTGGAAGCTGAACTCGAGGTACTCCCGGGCGCCGTCGGCAGCCGCGCAGGACTCGGCGATGCCCCACTGCCAGGACGCGCCACCGATCTTCGGGCCATCGCCGAAGTCCGGCGGCGGCAGGATCAGCAGGTCGTCGCCGACCGTGTCGAGGGACTCCATGGCGTTCCACACCCCGGTGTAGCTCAGGGCGGCCTCGTCGCTGTTGAACTCCGCGTTGCCGATCGTCCCGGCGTCGCTCGCCAGGCCCCGCTCGAACACGCTCTGGAACCAGTCGAAGAACTCCACCGCCTCGGGCCCGTTCAGAGCGCCGTCGGCCGTCAGGAACGAGTCGCGGTCGACCAGGTCGCCCCCGGCGCTCTGCAGCATCGGCGAGTAGGCGTACGGCCACCACTCGCCGGCGTCCTCCGCACCGATGTCGAGCGGCGTGGCGTAACCGGCCCCCTGCAGGGTGACCAGGGCCGCGTCGAACTCCTCGATCGTCCACGGCTCGGCCAGGGTGGGGATCCTGATGCCGTTCGCGTCGAGCACCGACTTGCGGGCGAAGACCGACAGCGCGGCGTCCCAGTACCCGGCCGAGTACACCTCGTCCTGGTAGCGACCCACGGCGGTCGGCAGGAGGCTGTCGACGATCTCCTCGGAGATGCCGAGCGGCTGGATGTACCCCGCCCACGCCCAGTTGGGGACGATCGGACCGTCCATGTCGAGCAGGCACGGCAGGTCGCCCGCCGCGGCGCCGGCGACGATCGCGTCGTTGTAGGCGCCCTGCGGGAAGGACTCCATCACGACCTCGTACCGGTCCTGCGACTCGTTGAAGTCGCTGATGATCTGCTCGTAGACCTCCAGCTCGGCCTCGTTGCCGGCCGAGTGCGTCCACATGGTCAGCTCGGTGGTGCCGCCGTCACCGCCGCCACCGTCCGACTGACCGGCCTGACCGCAGCCTCGCGAGCAGGGTCGCCGAGGCGGCCACCGTCGCTAGCATGGTGAGTGAGGACGTGCGCTTCATCGTGCTTCCTCTCCTGGAGACCCGACTGGCAGGTCGGGTCTTCCGGTTGTGGGCGTCTCTCGACGTCCCTGTGTGGTGTGTCAGTCCCCGCCGCCGGTCGACTCGTCAGAGCCGGTCGGCGGCGGGGCAACCGATTCCCGGCGGACGAGCGGGCACGGCATGAGCGCCACCCCGTCGTCCTCGGCCGGGGGTTCGCGGAGGTCCAGCAGGACCTCCATCGCCCAGCGCCCCATCGCGTAGTGGGGCAGGGCGACCGTCGTGAGGGGCGGGTCCAGCGCCGCGGCGATGAGCTCCTGGTCGTCGAAGCCGATCACCGACAGGTCCGTGGGGATCTCCAGCCCCCGCCGTCGCGCCGCGCGGTAGGCCCCCATCGCCACGCGGTCGTTGAAGCAGAACAACGCCGTCGGGCGCACGTCCGGGGGCAGGTCGAGCAGGTGCCCGGCCGCCTCGACGCCGCCGCCGGCGGTCGTGGTCGTCACCCGCACGCACAGTCGCGGGTCGGGCTCGATGCCGGCGTCGCGCAGCACCTCCTCGTAGCCCTCCCAGCGCAGGCGGGAGGCGATGGGCATCGGGTGCTCGTCCGCGGCGAGGTAGGCGATCCGGCGGTGGCCCTGCGCGACGAGCTCGCGGACGGCCGCGACGGCACCGCCGTGGTCGTCCGGGACGACGCCCGGGAAGCCGCCCGAGGAGGGGCGCGCGTCGAGGAAGACGGTGCCCTCCGGGAGACCGGCCGGTGGGTCGACCACCTGGTGCCACATGCACGCGTACACCAGGCCGTCGACCTGGTGGGCCAGGAGCGTCTCGACGGCGGTCTGCGCGACGTCGGGATCGGACCCGGTGTTCACCAGGAACAGCAGGCGACCCTGCTCGCGGGCGACGTCCTGGACGGCCTCGATCATGCGCACCGCGTGCGGCGTGGTGGCGATCTGGTCGGACACCAGGCCGATGGTGTGGGTGCGCCGGGTGCGCAGGCCGCGGGCGATGGAGTTCGGCGCGTACCCGATCTCGGCGGCGACCCGGTGGACGCGCTCGCGGGTGCCGGCGGGGATGCGGGCCTGGGTCTTGCCGCTCAGCACCAGGGACACCGTCGACGTCGAGACCCCGGCCTCGCGTGCGACGTCCTTGATGCCGACCCGCTTCATCGCGTCCTCCGAGGTGATCTGCTAAATCGATTGATCAGATCTTGACCGGGATGCTGCTCCCGCCACCGACCGGGTGTCAACGTCCGTGACCAGAACGTGTCCTGGACGGGGGTGATCCGAGCGCGCGCCGGCGGGCTGGGAGACTGGAGCCGTGACAGAGCAGCAGCCCGGCACCCAGCCGTCCTTCTACGAGCAGGTGGGCGGGCACGACACGTTCCACCGGCTCGTGCACCGCTTCTACGTGGGCGTCGCGGGCGACCCCGAGCTGAAGGCGATGTACCCGGAGGAGGACCTCGGCCCGGCCGAGGACCGGCTGCGGATGTTCCTCGAGCAGTACTGGGGCGGCCCCACGGCGTACAGCGAGCAGCGCGGGCACCCCCGGCTGCGGATGCGCCACCACCCCTACGCCGTCACCCCGCACATGCGCGACCGGTGGCTGCACCACATGCGCGAGGCGGTCGAGGAGCTCGCCCTCGCCGCCGCTGCACGCCTCGGTGCTGTGGGACTACCTCGAGCGCGCCGCGCACTCGATGGTGAACGCCATGGAGGACCCCGCGCAGCGGCCGTCCTGACTCAGCGAATCGATTCGACAGTGCGGCGGCGATCCCCCTAGCATCGACGCGTGACCACTTCGCAGCCGCTGACCTCTCCCGCCCCTGCCGAGGACCCCACCAGCACCCCGTGGTGGCGTGACGCCGTCATCTACCAGGTGTACCCGCGCTCGTACGCCGACGCGGACGGCGACGGCATCGGCGACCTGCCCGGCATCACCAGCCGGATCCCGTACCTGCGCGACCTCGGGGTCGACGCGATCTGGGTCTCGCCCTTCTACACCTCGCCGCAGGCCGACGCGGGCTACGACGTCGCGGACTACACCGACATCGACCCGGTCTTCGGCACCCTCGCGGACGCCGACACCTTCATCGCCACGGCGCACGAGGCCGGCATCAAGGTCGTGGTCGACCTGGTGCCCAACCACTCCAGCGACGAGCACGCCTGGTTCCGGGCCGCCCTCGCGGCCGGTCCGGGCAGCCCCGAGCGCGACATGTACATGTTCCGCGACGGCAAGGGCCCGGACGGCGACGAGGCGCCCACCGACTGGCGCTCGGTCTTCGGCGGCCCCGCGTGGACCCGCGTCACCGAGCCGGACGGCACGCCCGGCCAGTGGTACCTGCACCTGTTCGACGTCAAGCAGCCCGACCTCAACTGGTCGAACCCGAAGGTGCACGAGGCCTTCCACGACATCCTGCGGTTCTGGCTCGACCGCGGCGTCGACGGCTTCCGGGTCGACGTCGCGCACGGCCTCGTCAAGGAGGAGGGCCTGCCGGACTGGGCCAGCGAGCACAAGGTCCTCGACCACAACGCCGACGCCGGCGGCCGCCGACCCCCGATGTGGGACCAGGACGGCGTGCACGCGGTGTACCAGGAGTGGCGCGCGATCCTCGACTCCTACCCGGGCGACCGGATGATGGTGGCCGAGGCGTGGGTCGAGCCGGCCGAGCGCCGCGCGCTCTACGTGCGGCCCGACGAGTTCCAGCAGGCGTTCAACTTCGGGTACCTCGAGGCGCCGTGGCGCGCGATCGACCAGCGCAAGGTGATCGAGGACTCGCTGGCGGCCGACCGCGTCGTGGGCGCCACCACCACCTGGGTGCTCAGCAACCACGACGTGCTGCGGCACGCCACCCGCCTCGCGCTGCCGGTCGGTGAGCCGCGTCCCAACGGCATCGGCGCCGACGACCCGCAGCCGGACGCCGAGCTCGGCCTGCGCCGGGCCCGCGCGGCCACGCTGCTGATGCTGTCGCTGCCGGGTTCGGCGTACCTGTACCAGGGCGAGGAGCTCGGCCTGCCCGAGCACACCTCGCTCCCGGACGAGCTGCGCCAGGACCCCACCTACCTGCGCACCGACCACGAGGTGCTCGGTCGCGACGGCTGCCGGGTGCCGGTGCCGTGGACGGCCGAGGGCTCCTCGCTCGGGTTCGGCCCCGAGCGGCACGCCGTGGCTGCCGCAGCCGGAGTCGTACGCGGCGCTGGCCGTCGACCAGCAGGTCGGCGTCCCCGGCTCGACGCTGGAGATGTACCGGGCGGCCCTGCGACTGCGCCGCGATCACGGTCTCGGCCTGGGCGAGATCGTCATCGACGACTCGTTCGGCGACGACGCCGTCGCGCTGCGCAACGGCTCGGTGCTCGTCGTCACCAACTTCGGCGCCGACCCCGTCGCGCTCCCCGACGGCGGCGAGGTGCTGCTCACCAGCGACGAGCTGGTCACCGGCGACGACGCCGACTCGCGCGCCGTCCCCACGGACGTGACAGTCTGGCTCCGCGCCTGACCCGCGTCCCCTGATCGGCAACGGCCGGCACCCTCTCGCCAGGGTGACCGGCCGTTGCTCCGGCCGGCGCCCCTCGGCGCAGCGTCAGCCGCCCAGCGGCGACCTCGCCAGCACGTGGCCGCGCGGGCTCGTCAGCCGGGTCCAGGGTCCGGAGGCGAACACGCCGACGGGCGGGTCGGTCTCGCGCACGAACGCGAGGGCGTGGGCGACGAAGGCGGCACCGGACGGCAGCGGCGTGCCGGGCACCGGCCGGCCCCAGACCCGGCCGCGCAGGGCCGCGACGGCCGGCGCGCCCGAGGTCGACGGCGTGCCGGCGGCGACCTCGGCGATGCCCTCCTCGGCGGCACCCACCAGCGTGAGCGCCGCGATCTCGGCGACCTGCTCCCACCCCGTGCGCGGCGGCGAGATGCCGGCCCACGCGGCCACCACCTCGGACGGCGGCACGGGCACCTCGCTGCCGTTCTCCGGACGGGCCAGCCGGTCGGCCAGCGCAGCCAGCGGCACGACGGAGTCCAGCTCCACCGCCTCGGCCAGGGCGGTGGTGCGCAGCCCGAGCACGGTGGGGCCGCCACCCCCGCTCAGGGGGCAGACGTAGGTGGCCAGCACGTCGCCGTGCGCGCGCAGCCGCGCCGCACCTCCGGGGTCGGCGCGCTGCGCCCGCAGCACGTAGGTGGACAGGTCGGCGAGGCTGGCGACGTCGTCGAGCCTCAGGACGGGTTGCGGCACAGTGGTTCTCAGCGCTCCCGACGACCGGGCGCGACGCTGCTCGCGGACGCGGCGGCGCAGGGCGACGGGCTCGTCGTGCAGCTCGCCCAGCCGCTCCTTCTCGGTCTCGGTGAACCGGCGGGGACGTCCGGCCTCCAGGTCGAAGGCGACCATCGTCGACTCGGCCCGCGCGTAGACGACCGGGCGGTCGGCGTGCTCGCCCTCGTCGTCGATCACCTCGTAGCCCATGTCGAAGGTGGCGCCGGACAGCGAGCTCACCCACAGGTCGATCGCCACCGGCGCCGGCCGGTAGTGCAGCGGTGTCACGTAGTCGATCTCGTGCCGCGCCACCAGCAGCCCGGTGGCCACCATGTCGCCGCCGTCGTCGCTGCCGTGGCCGTGGAAGGCGAGCACGCGGGCGTCCTCGAGCAGGCGCAGGAACTGCACGTTGTTCACGTGGCCGTACGCGTCCATGTCGGACCAGCGCAGCGGGGTCAGGATGCGACGTCGTGCCATGCGCCCATCCTGCCCCTTCCAGGCCCTCAGGTGAGGGGCGGCGCCGGCGGACGGCACCAGAGCGCCTCGGCGTCGCCGTCGAGGCGGGCCACGCCCGCGGCGTGCGGGAGCAGCACGGTCCGACCTGCCTGCACGTCGAGGGCGCCGCCGGCGGTGGTCAGCCGTCCCGAGCCGCTCACGACCACGAGGACGGCGAAGCCGGCCTCCACGCCCACGCTCCCCCGCGTCCGCTCGACCCGGAAGAAGTCGGCGCCGTCGGGCAGCAGGTCGCCGAGGTCACCGGCGCGAGCACCACGCAGAGCCTGCACGTCGGACGCCGGCCAGGCCCGCCGGTCGACCGCCCGGAGGGCGACGTCGAAGCCCAGCCCGAGGTGCCCCGCGGTGGCGCCGTCGAGCTCGAAACCCTTCCACTCCATCAGGATCGACAGGTCCGTCGGCTCCTGCAGCTCCACGAGGAGGGCGCCCTCGCCGATGGCGTGCGGCATCCCCGCCGGCACCAGCACGGCGTCGCCGGCCCGCACGGGCAGCGCGTGCATCGCCCCGAGCATCGCGTCGGTGTCCTGCTCGGCCACCCAGCGGGCGAGCTCGTCCTCGCCCACCTCGCGGTCGAACGCGAGGTGCACCGTCGCCGGCTCCAGGAACACCCAGGCCTCGGTCTTGCCGTGCGAGAGCGAGAGGTGCTCGCCCGCGAACGGGACGTCGGGGTGGGCGTGCACCGGCAGCCGCTGGCCGGCGTCGAGCAGCTTCACCAGCAGGCCGGTGTCGTCGCCGAAGGCCGCGACGTGCTCGGCACCGAGCCAGGCGACGGGGTCGCGGGCGACGGCGTCGCGCAGCAGGTCGCCGTCCGGCAGCCGGGTGAGGCCGAGGTCGGTCTCGCCGAACATCGTCGTGGTCGAGCCGACCCAGTCCTCGGGGACGTTGCCGTCGACCGGGGCGTCGCCGCGGAAGGCCGCGATCTGGCGTCCGCCGCGGTAGAAGCGGTCCGGCGGCTGGTTGGCCGGCAGCACGACGGGCTGCGCTGCGGGCGACGGGCGTCTCGGGCTCGGTCACGCGACGACCGTACGCGCGGGGCGGGTAGGTTCGTCCGCGTGGTCGACAGCGCGGTGCCGCCCCCGGACGACGCCGCCGCGCCCGACCCGCCCGGCCTGCCGCTCGCAGCGCTGCGCGCCTGGGTCCGCGACCGGGGGCTGGGCGAGGTCGTCGACGACGTGGAGATCGTCGCCGGCGGCCGCTCGAACCTCACCTACCGGCTGACCCTCGACGGTCGCGCTCTCGTGCTGCGCCGCCCGCCGCTCGGGCACGTGCTCGCGACCGCCCACGACATGGCGCGCGAGCACCGGGTGCAGGCGGCGCTGCACGGCGTGGTGCCGGTGCCGGCGATGGTGGCGCTGTGCGAGGACCCCGACGTGCTCGGGGCGCCGTTCTACCTGATGGAGCACGTCGACGGCGTCGTCGTGCGCTCCCGCGCCGACGCCGAGCGGCTCGGCCCGGACGGGCTCGCCGAGGCGGCGCGAGCGCTGGTGCAGACCCTCGCCACGCTGCACCGGGTCGACCCCGCAGCGGTCGGGCTCGAGGACTTCGGGCGCCCGGACGGCTTCCTCGCCCGCCAGGTGCGGCGCTGGTCGGCCCAGCTCGACGCCAGCCGCAGCCGCGAGGTGGCCGGCGTCGACGAGCTGCGCGACCGGCTCGCCGCCGCCGTGCCCGCCGAGCGCGACCTGCCGCACCGTCGTGGTGTGGTCCACGGCGACTTCCGGCTCGACAACGTGGTCGTCGACCCCGCCGGGCCGCACGTCGCCGCCGTCCTCGACTGGGAGATGGCCACGCTCGGCGACCCGCTCGCCGACCTCGGGCTGCTGCTCACCTACGCGGGCGCCCTCGCCGACGTCGACAACCCGATCGCGGAGGCGATGTCGGCGCACCTCGGGTGGCCCGACCGCTCCGCGCTGGTCGAGCTGTACGCCGAGACCGTCCCGCTCGACGCCGAGGACCTCGCCGCGCTGCGCTGGTGCACCGCGCTGGGGCACTTCAAGCTCGCCGTCATCTGCGAGGGCATCCACTACCGCTTCACCCAGGGGCAGACCGTCGGCGAGGGGTTCGACCGGATCGGCGCCCTGGTCGAGCCGCTGTGCCGAGGCGGCCTGCTCGAGCTCGCCACCCCGTCCGAGGAGGACTGACCGTGGACTTCGCCCCCGACGCCACCACGCTGCGAGCACGCCGCCCGCCTCGAGGAGCTCATGGCCGAGCGGGTGTACCCGGCCGAGCCCGTGATCGAGGAGCAGGTCGAGGCCGCCCGCCGGGCCGGCGACCCCTGGCACCGCCCCGCCGTGGTCGAGGAGCTCAAGGCCGAGGCGCGCCGCCGCGGCCTGTGGAACCTGTTCCTGCCCGGCGAGCACGGCGCCGGTCTGACCAACCTGCAGTACGCGCCGCTGGCCGAGATCACCGGCCGTTCACCGCATCTCGCCCCCGAGGCGCTGAACTGCGCCGCCCCCGACACCGGCAACATGGAGGTGCTGGCCGAGTTCGGCACCGCCGAGCAGCAGGAGCGCTGGTTGGCGCCGCTGCTCGACGGCACCATCCGGTCGGCGTTCTGCATGACCGAGCCGGACGTCGCCTCGTCCGACGCGACGAACATCGCCACCCGGATCCGCCGCGAGGGCGACGAGTACGTCGTCACCGGCCGCAAGTGGTGGTCGACCGGCGCGATGGACCCGCGCGCCGAGATCTTCGTCGTGATGGGGCGTTCCGCCGACCCCGACGACGAGTCCGTGCCGCGGCACGAGCGGCAGTCGATGGTGCTGGTGCCGCGCGACACCCCGGGCGTCACCGTCGTGCGGGGTCTCACCGCCTTCGGCTACGACGACGCCGCGCACGGCGGGCACGCCGAGGTCGCGTTCGACGACGTCCGCGTCCCGGCGTCGAACATCCTCCTCGGAGAGGGCAAGGGGTTCGCGATCGCGCAGGCACGGCTCGGCCCCGGACGGATCCACCACTGCATGCGCCTGATCGGGATGGGCGAGCGCGCGCTCGAGCTGATGTGCCGGCGCGCGCTCGACCGGGTGGCCTTCGGGCAGCCGCTGGCCAAGCAGGGCGTGGTGCGCGAGCAGGTGGCGAACGCCCGGGTCGCGCTGGAGCAGGCGCGCCTGCTGGTGCTGAAGACGGCCTGGTTGATGGACACCGTGGGCAACAAGGGCGCGCACACCGAGATCCAGGCGATCAAGATCGCGGTGCCGCTGACCGTGCAGCGCATCGTCGACGACGCCATCCAGGTGCACGGCGGCGCCGGCGTCTCGTCCGACACGATCCTGCCCCAGCTGTGGACCGCCGCCCGCACCCTGCGGCTGGCCGACGGCCCCGACGAGGTCCACCGGATGTCCCTGGCCCGCCGCGAGCTGGCCAAGTACGCTCCCCTGACCTCGTCCCGATCCGTCGTCAAGCGGCGGGCGCGGTGAGCGCGGCGGCGAGGGCCTTGCGGATCCGTTGCGGGGACACCGGTCTCGGCGTGCCGATCGACTGGGCGAACAGCGAGACGCGCAGCTCCTCCAGCATCCAGCGCACCTCGGCCAGCGCCTCGCGGCCGGGGCTGTCGGCGCGGACGGACGCCACCGCCTGCTCGAGCTCGGCCTGGAGCTCCTGCACCTGCCAGAGGTGCTGGGCGTCGCGGTGCGGGTCGGTGCCCAGCACCTCCACGCGGCGCAGCAGCGCCCGCAGGTAGCGCTGGACGTCGGGCAGCCGGCCGACGCCGGTGTCGGCCACGAAGCCCGGACGCACCAGCCGGGCCAGGTGGTCCTTGACGTCGGTGAGCGAGGACAGCACCTGCAGCGAGGTCACGGCGGTGACGGCCCGCTCGACCTGCCGCGTGCTGGCCAGGATGCGCGCGACCACCCGCAGCTGCTGCGCGAGCGCCGCCCGGCAGCTCACGGGCGACGGCGTCCTGCAGCCGCTCGAAACCCGCTGCGTCCCAGGCCGGCCCGCCGTGCCGGGCGACGACGTCGTCGACCACGGCCGCGGCGACGTCGAGCACCAGCGCGGCCAGCGAGCCGTGCGGGGCGCGGGTGAGCGCGAGCCGGTCGGCGCTCTCCCAGTCGTCCGTGAGCGTGCCCGCCGACGGCACCGACGCCCCGGCCAGCAGCAGGCGCCGGGTGCCACGGCGCATCGCGCGCTCCTGCTCGATCCGTGAGGGCAGCACCCGCACGTCCACCCGGCCCCGGACGTCGACCAGCGCCGGGTACCCCGTCACCGGCCCGCCCGGTCCGGCCGTGGAGAACTCGCGCGGCAGGTCGCCGACCGTCCACGACGTGAGGCCCTCGACCTCGAGACCGGCCCGCCGGGCGGAGGCCGAGATCGCTTCCTGCACCGTGCCCGCCGCCTCGCGGCCGACCTCCTGCACGGTCTTGCCGGCGGCCACCTGCTTGCCGCGGCGGCCGGTGACCCGGACGCGCACCCGCAGGTGCGGTGGCACCTTCTCCCAGTCGAAGTCGCCCGCCGGGACGGGCACGCCGGCCAGCCGGCCGAGCTCGCGGCTCAGCGCCGGGAGCAGCGGCTCCTCGTGCGGCTGCAGCTGCTCCAGCGCGCGACGGGCGTTGTCGGGCGCGGGCGCCAGGTGCCGTCGGACCGGTTTGGGCAGCGAGCGGATCAGCTCGGTCACGAGCTCGTGGCGCAGACCCGGCACCTGCCACTCGAAGGCGCCCTCGGGCACCTGGTTGAGGACGGCGGCGGGGACGGTCACGGTGACGCCGTCCTCCGGCGAACCGGGCTCGAACCGGTAGCCGACGGCGAGGTCGAGCCCTCCGACGTGCCAGCGATCGGGGAAGTCGTCCTGGCTGACCTGCTCGGCGGCCTCGTCGACGACGTCGGCCTCGGTGAAGGTCAGCAGGTCCGGGGTCTCGCGCCGGGCACCCTTCCACCACCGGTCGAAGTGCGCCCCGGAGACCACCGTCGGCGGGATCCGCTTGTCGTAGAACGAGAACAGCGTCTCGTCGTCGACGACGATGTCGCGCCGGCGGGTGCGGTGCTCCAGCTCGCCGACGTCCTCGAGCAGCTGCCGGTTGGCGTGGAAGAAGTCGTGGCGGGTACGCCAGTCGCCCTCGACCAGCGCGTGCCGGATGAACATCTCGCGGCTGGTCTCGGGGTCGATCCGGCCGTACTGCACCGCGCGGTCGGCGACGAGCGGCACGCCGTAGAGGGTCACCCGCTCACGCGCCACCACGCTCCCCCGCTTGGCCGACCAGTGCGGCTCGGCGTACGTGCGCTTCACCAGGTGGGCCGCCGCCGTCTCCACCCACTCCGGCTCGACCCGGGCCACGGTGCGTGCCCACATCCGCGAGGTCTCGACCAGCTCGCCGGCGACGACGCAGTCGGGCGGCTTGCGGGCCAGCGCCGATCCCGGGAACACGGCGAACGAGATGCCGCGGGCGCCCTGGTACTCGGTGAGCGGGCGGCGTCCCCGCTGCGGCTTGCCCGCGGCCCGCGCCGCGGCGCGCTCGTCCTTGACGCCCACGTGCGAGAGCAGGCCGGCCAGCAGCGCCTGGTGCACGCGGTCGGCGTCGACGGCGTCGCGCTCGGCCCCCTTGGCGGCCGTCCGCGACGGTTCGATCTTCAGGTCCTTGCACACCCGCCGCAGCTGGGAGTGCAGGTCCTGCCACTCGCGCACCCGCAGGAAGTGCAGGAACTCGCGCTTGCACATCCGGCGGAACGCGCTGGAGGACAGCTCCTCCTGCTGCTCGCGCAGGTACTCCCACAGGTTCAGGTGGGCGAGGAAGTCCGACCGCTCGTCGGCGAACCGGCGGTGCTGCTCGTCGGCCGCCTGCTGCGCGTCGACGGGCCGCTCGCGCGGGTCCTGGATCGACAGCGCGGCCGCGATGACGAGCACCTCGTGCACGCACCCGAGCCGGTCCGCCTCGAGCACCATCCGCGCCATCCGCGGGTCGACCGGGAGCCGGACGAGGCGGCGCCCGAGCCTGGTGAGGCGCGGGGACGGTCCGCCGCCGACCTCGATGGCGTGCAGCTCCTCGAGCAGGGCGATGCCGTCGCGGACCGCGCGCACGTCCGGCGGCTCGACGAACGGGAACGCGGCGACGTCGCCGAGGCCGATCGCCGTCATCTGGAGGATGACCGAGGCGAGGTTGGTGCGCAGGATCTCCGGGTCGGTGTACTCGGGGCGGCTGTCGAAGTCGTCCTCGCTGTAGAGGCGCAGGCAGATCCCGTCGGCGACGCGTCCGCACCGGCCGGCCCGCTGCCGCGCCGACGCCTGCGACACCGGCTCGATCGGGAGCCGCTGCACCTTGGTGCGCAACGAGTACCGCGAGATGCGGGCGGTGCCGGGGTCGATGACGTAGCGGATGCCCGGCACGGTGAGCGAGGTCTCCGCCACGTTCGTGGCCAGCACGACCCGCTGCCCGGTGTGGGACGCGAACACCCGGTGCTGCTCGGCCGCCGACAGCCGCGCGTACAGCGGCAGCACGTCGACGTCGCGGATCTGCTTGCGGCTCATCGCGTCTCGCAGCCCGTCGGCGGTGTCGCGGATCTCCCGCTCGCCGGACAGGAAGACCAGGACGTCGCCGCCGCCCTCGCGCTGCAGCTCGGCGACGCCGTCGACGATCGCGCTGATCTGGTCGCGGTCGGGGTCGGCCGCCGGCGTACCGGGCGCGGCGTCGGGGTCGTGCACCGGCCGGTACCGCACCTCCACCGGGTAGGTGCGACCGGTGACCTCGACCACCGGCGCGCCGCCGAAGTGCTCGCTGAACCGGGCCGAGTCGATCGTGGCGGACGTGATGACGACCTTGAGGTCGGGACGTCGCGGCAGCAGCTGGTGCAGGTAGCCGAGGATGAAGTCGATGTTGAGCGACCGCTCGTGCGCCTCGTCGACGATGATCGTGTCGTAGCGGCGCAGGGTGGGGTCGCGCTGGATCTCCGCGAGCAGGATGCCGTCGGTCATGAGCCGCACCTGGGTGCCGCGGCTGACCTGGTCGGTGAAGCGCACCGTGTAGCCGACCCGCTGGCCGAGCTCGGTGCCGAGCTCGGAGGCGATCCGCTCGGCCACCGACCTGGCCGCGATCCGGCGTGGCTGGGTGTGGCCGATGAGGCCGGCCCGTCCGCGGCCGAGCTCGAGGCAGATCTTCGGGATCTGCGTGGTCTTGCCCGACCCGGTCTCGCCGGCGACGATCACGACCTGGTGGTCCCGGATGGCCGCGGCGATCTCGTCCTTGCGCTGGCTGACCGGCAGGTCCGGGGGGTACCGGATCTCGACGGCGTCGACGTCCGGTTCCACGCTCATGACCGCACCAGTCTAGGTCGGCCGCCGTCCGGCGGTCGCCCGCGTTCCCGCGACCCGCTCGGGCTCAGGCCTCGCAGACGACCCCGTCCGCGTCGACGTCGCTGTACCAGCCGTACTCCGGGTCCACACCGGACACGTAGTGGCCGTAGCCGCGGGCGTTCGCCTCGGCGCAGCCGGCGAACCGGGGGTCCAGGGCGGCCTCCTGCGCCGCGAGCCGCTCGGACTCCTCCCTCGCCGCCGCCTCGGCAGCCGCCCTCGCCGCGGCAGCGGCCGCAGCCGCCGCGTCCGCTGCGCTCGCGGCCGGTCCCGTCGGCGGCCGCCCGGGCCGCCGCGTCGTCGCACGCCGACCGCCCGCTGGCCCGCTCGCTCGGGCCGCCGCCCGCCGTGGTGGCCGGGGCACCTGCAGCGGACCCGCCGGACGCCGCCGACGCTGCGGCGGTGCCGGCCGGCGCGGACGCCGGTCCGGACCCGTGCTCCCCCGCGGCACGGGTCCCGGACCGGGCGGTGCGATCCGCCTGCTCGGCCGCCGTTCCGGGCGCCTCGCCCCCGGTGGTCACCAGGGCCACCGTCCCGCCGACGGCCACCAGCAGGGCGAACCCGGCCGCGACCGCCGCGCCGAGCCTGCGGCGCGGCGTTCCGCGGCGGACGGGGTCGAGGTGCACCTCAGTGGTGTCGGCAGCCCGGCACGACGACTGGAGGTCAGTCGCAGACGACGCCGTCGCGGTCCTTGTCCTCGTACCACCAGTACTCGGGGTCGACGCCCTTGCGGTACGGGCCGTAGCCCTTCCGCTTGGCGTCGCGGCACTTGCTGAACCGCGGGTCGAGCGACGGCGTCGTGGTGGTGACCTTCGGCGGCGTCGTCGTCGTCTTCACCGGCGGCGCGGTGGTCGTCGTGACGGTGGGCTTGGGCGCCGTGGTCGGCTTGGGCGCCGTGGTCGGCTTGGGCGCGGTCGGTCGGCTTGGGTGCCGTGGTCGGCTTCGGCGCGGGCCTGGTCGTCGGCTTCGCGGCCGGGGGCTTGGCCGGGGTCGTGGTGCGGGCGGGCTTCGACCCGGTCGTCGGGCGCGGGGACCGCCGCCGCGGCCGCCTTCGCCGCAGCCTCCGCGGCCGCCTTCTCGGCTGCCTCGGCCGCCGCCTTCTCGGCCGCCGCCTCCGCCGCGGCCTTCTCCGCCGCCGCGCGGTCCGCCGCCGCCTTCTCGGCCGCGGCCTTCTCCGCCGCCGCCTTCTCGCGCCGCCGCGCGCTGCTCGGCCGCCAGCTGGTCGGCGGCACGCGCCCGGCCGCGGGCCGCCTCGGCGTCGTCGCGGAAGTCCTCGCCCGTCAGCAGCCGCCAGCCGCCCGAGGGGTCGCCCGAGAGCGCAGCCGCCGCCTGCGGGACGAGCAGGAGCGTGACCAGCAGGGTCGCCAGGACGACGCCCGTCCGGGTGGTGCCGTCGCGCAGCCGGGAGGCCGTCGCGAGCTCGGCGCCACGTTCGGAGGTCATCCTCTAGGTGTCGGTATCGCCGCCCCGCGCTTGAACGCGTTGCTGCAAACGGTTCATCGCGTCGAGCCAGCCGTCCACGTCGTCAGCCTTGTGGCGCACGTACCCCGCCACCTCCGGGTGCGGGAGCACGAGGAAGCGCTCGTCCTGCAACGACTCGAGCACCGTCCGGACCACGTCGTCGACGTCGATCGCGTCCGGCGCCAGCAGCGCCCTGCCGAGCGCGCCGGAGCCGTCGAGCAGCGGCGTCCGCACGCCCTGGGGGCACAGCGCCTGGACGACGACGCCCCGGTGCGCGTACGTGGCCCGCAACCACTCCGCGAACGCGACGGCCGCGTGCTTGGTGACGGCGTACGGGGCGCTGCCGATCATGGTGAGCAGGCCGGCGGCCGAGGCGGTGACGAGCAGTCGGCCGGACCCGCGCTCCAGCCACGCCGGGACCAGCGCCTGGGCCGTCCAGACGTGCGACATCACGTTGACGTCCCAGGTGGTCTGCCAGGCGGCGTCGTCGGCGAGGTCGTGCGCCTCGACCCCGCCCTGCGTCGGGATGCCGGCGTTGGCGCAGAACAGGTCGATCGCGCCGAGGCGCGCCGTCGCGTCGGCCACCAGCGCGTGGACGGCCTCGCGGCTGCCGACGTCGGCCACCAGCGTCTCGACCCCCGGCGGCGCGACCGCCGCGAGCCGCTCGGCGTCGCGGTCGACCGCGACGACGCGCGCCCCCTCGGCCGCGAACCGGGTGGCCAGGCCGAGGCCGATCCCGGACGCCGCGCCGGTGACGACGACCCCGGCGCCGTCCAGGTCGAGCCCGCTCACGCGGGCGCCCCGGGGTCCGAGGGGTGCACGACGACCCGGCCGGTGGTGCGTCCGGCGGCGACCTGCTCCAGCGCCTGCGGCACGCCGTCGAGCCCGACGCGGGCCGACACCAGCGGGCGGACGACGCCCTGCTCCGCCAGCGCGCACAGCTCGTCGTGGCACGCGCGGACCGCTGCCGGGTCGTGCTCCTGGTACAGCCCCCAGTGCAGCCCGAGCACCGAGTAGTTCTTCACCAGCACGTGGTTGGTGGCCGCCTGCGCGATGGTGCCCGAGGTGAACCCGACCACCACGATCCGGCCCTCGAACGCGACCACCTTGGTGGAGGCCGCGTACGCCTCGCCGCCGACCGGGTCGACCACGACGTCGGCGCCCGCGCGGCCGAGGACGCCCCGCAGCGTCTCGACGAGGTCGCCCTCGGTGCGGTCGACGACCTCGTCGCAGCCGAGATCCCTTGCCACACCGACCTTCTCGCCGCCACCGACGACCCCGACCACGCGCGCGCCCGCCGCCTTCGCGAGCTGGACCGTGGCCGAGCCGACGCCGCCCGCTGCGGCGTGCACCAGGACCGTCTCGCCCGGCGCGCAGCCCGGCCCGCCGGTGCAGGGCGAACCACGCGGTCTGGTAGCCGATGTAGAGCGAGGCCGCGGCGTCGTCGTCGAGGACCCGCGGGTGCGGGGTGGACGCAGTGCGCCGGCGCCAGCGCGTACGGCGCGAGACCGCCGTGCGGGAGGGCGAGCATCCCGAGCACCCGGGTGCCGACGCGCGAGGCGTCGACGTCCGGCCCGACGGCCACGACCTCGCCGCAGGCCTCGACCCCCGGCGTGAACGGCAGCGGCGGGCGCACCTGGTACTGCCCGGCGGCCAGCAGCACGTCCGGGAAGTTGAGCGCGGTGGCGTGCACCCGCAGGAGCACCTGCCCGGGACCCGGGGTGGGGACGTCGACGTCGGTGAGGCGCAGGGCGTCGGTGGGCCTGCCGAGCTCGACCACCTGCCACGCCCGCATCGAGGACGGCAGGCTCACCCGAGCCCGCCGGCCTGGCTGATGCCGCCGTCGAGGGTGAGGGTCTGGCCCGGTGGTCCACGCCGGCGTCGTCGCTCAGCAGGTACGCGACCGCGGCCGCGACGTCCTCCGGCTCGCCGAGCCGCTTCAGCGGGTAGGCGGCGCTGACCTGCTCCTCGCGGCCCTCGTACAGCGCGGTCGCGAACTTCGTCCGGACGATCGCGGGAGCCACCGCGTTGACCCGCACGGACGGCCCGAGCTCGACCGCGAGCGAGGCGGTGAGGTGGATGAGCGCCGCCTTGCTGACGCCGTAGAACGCGATGCCCGGCGCCGGCTGCTGCCCGGCGATCGAGGCGACGTTGACGACCGCGCCGCCGTGCTCGGCCATCCAGGCGTTCCACGCCTTCTGCACCCACGACAGCGCCGCGACGACGTTGACCTCCATGATCTTGCGCGCGGCGTCGAGGTCGAGCTCGACCAGCGGGCCGTAGGCCGGGTTGATGCCGGTGTTGTTCACCAGCAGGTCGAGCGAGCCGAACCGCTCGACCGCCAGCGCGATCGCGTGGTCCTGGTGCTCGGGGTCGCCCGCGTTGCCGGCGACCGCGAGCGCGGTCTCCGGTCCACCCAGCCCCGCGACGGCCTCCTCGAGCGCCTCGACCTTGCGGGCGGTGATGACGACGCGCGCACCCTCGGCGACGAGACGGTGCGCGACGGCGAGGCCGATGCCGCGGCTGGCGCCGGTGACGACGGCGACCTTGCCGTCCAGACGTCCTGCGCTCACAGGCCGAGGTCCCGGCCGATGAGCTCCTTCATGATCTCGTTGGAGCCGGCCCAGATCTTGGTGACCCGCGCGTCGCGCCACGCCCGCGCGACCCGGTACTCGTTCATGAAGCCGTAGCCGCCGTGCAGCTGGACGCACTCGTCGAGGACGTCGTTCTGCACCTGCGCCGACCACCACTTCGCCTTCGCGGCGTCGACGGCGGAGAGCTTGCCCTCGGTGTGCTCCATGACGCAGTTGTCGACGAACGCCTGCGTGACCTCGACCTGCGTGACGAGCTCGGCGATCTTGAACTTGTTGTGCTGGAACGAGCCGACGGACTGGCCGAAGGCCTTGCGCTCCTTGGTGTACTGGATCGTCTCCTCGAGGATCTGCGCCGCCTGGGCGATGTTGCTCACCGCCGCGCCGACCCGCTCCTGGACGAGCCGCTCCATCATGTGGATGAAGCCGCGGTCGACCTCGCCGATGACGTTGGCGGCCGGGACCCGCACGTTGCGTGAAGAACAGCTCGGCGGTGTCGGACTCGGTCTGGCCCACCTTGTCGAGCTTGCGGCCGCGGCTGAAGCCCTCCATGTCGGCCTCGACGCCGAACAGGGTGATGCCCTTGGCGCCCTTCTCGGGGCTGGTGCGGGCGGCCACGACGACGAGGTCGGCGCTGTACCCGTTGGTGATGAACGTCTTCGAGCCGTTCAGGACGTAGTCGTCGCCGTCCTTGACCGCCGTCGTCCTCAGGTTCGCGAGGTCGGAGCCGCCGCTCGGCTCGGTCATCGCGATCGCGGTGACGATCTCGCCGGTGCAGAAGCCCGGCAGCCAGCGCTCGCGCTGCTCCTCGGTGGTGAGCTCGATCAGGTACGGCGCCACGATGTCGGCGTGGATGCCGAGGCACGAGGAGATCGCGGCCGACACCTTCGACTGCTCCTCGGCCACGACCGCGATGAACCGGTAGTCGCCCGCCTCGCCGCCGCCGTACTGCTCGGGCACGTGCAGGCCGAGCAGGCCCTGCTTGCCGGCCTCGATCCAGACGTCGCGCGGCAGGCCCTTGGCCTCGATGAACTCGTCCATCCGCGGCCGGACGTGGCGGTCGAGGAACTCCTTCGCGGTGGCGCGCAGCGCCTCGTGCTCGGGCTCGAAGATCGATCGGCGCACTGTTCCTCCAGGGGGCGGACGGGGTGTACGGTCCCGTCATGACTAAGCGCTTGCTTAGTGACAGCCTCGCGGGCGCGTCACCCGGTGTCAAGCAGTCGCCGTCCCCGGCCGACCCCACCGCCGACCGGCTGCTCACCGCCGGGGCCCAGGCGTTCGCCGAGCGGGGCTTCCACGCCACCACCACCCGCGACATCGCGACCCGCGCCGGGCTCTCCCCGGCCGGGCTGTACGTGCACTACCCGTCCAAGCAGGCGCTGCTCGCGCACCTGTCGCTCACCGGGCACCGGGCGGCGCTCGAGCTGGTGACCACGGCGCTGTCCGGGCCCGGCGCGCCGGCGGAGCGGGTGCACCGGATGGTCGAGGCGTTCGTCACCTGGCACGCCGAGCACCACGTCGTGGCGCGGGTGGTGCAGTACGAGCTGCGCTCGCTCGACGACGCCACCCGGGTCGAGGTCAACGCCGTGCGCCGGCGGCTGGAGGACGTCGTCGAGGCCGCCGTGCGCGAGGGGGTCGAGGACGGGTCGATGGTGGTCGACCAGCCGCGCACCGCCACCCGTGCCGTGCTGTCGCTCGCGGTCGACGTCGCCCGCTGGTTCGACCCCCGGGGGCGCGAGACCGCGGCCGAGGTGGGCAGGATCTACGCGGACCTCGCCGTGCGCATGCTCGGCGCCGCTCCCCGCGTCCGACCGCCCCCACGAGAGGATCACCCGGTGACCACCGAGGAGCGCCCCGCCGGACGCACCCCCGCCGGCCCGATGGACGTCACCGGGCTCCCTCCCGAGCTGGAGCGGCGCGAGCCGGCCGAGATCCTGGCCGGCCTGCTGGCGGTGATGGACCTGCGCGCGCTCGAGCCCGACGCCGCCGGGCAGGACGTGTTCGAGGGCGACAGCCAGTGGCAGCCGCACGGCCGGGTCTACGGCGGCCAGGTGCTCGGCCAGACCCTGATGGCGGCCTCCCTCACGGTCGACGCCGGGCGCCCGGTGCACTCGATGCACGGGTACTTCCTGCGTCCGGGCGACGCCGCCCAGCCGATCCAGTTCGCGGTCGAGCGGCTGCGCGACGGCCGCTCGTTCACCGCGCGACGGGTGCACGCCGTGCAGGACGGCCGGCCGATCCTGTCGATGATCGCCTCGTTCCAGGACGCCGACGAGGGCTACGACCACCAGGACGCCATGCCCGACGTCCCCGGCCCGGACGACCTGCCGACCACCGCCGAGCTGCTCGGCCACATCGACCACCCCGCCGCGCAGTACTGGTCGTACGCGCGGCCGATCGACGTCCGGCACGTGCAGTCGCCGATCTACGTCCAGGCCGACTCCGAGCGCCGCGCCTCGCAGGCGGTGTGGATGCGCACCGTCGCGCCGATGCCCGACGACCCGGTGCTGCACCGCGCCGTGCTCGGCTACGCCAGCGACTACACGCTGCTGGAGTCGGTGCTGCGCCGGCACGGTCGCTCCTGGGCGACCGTCGGGCCCACGGCGAGCCTCGACCACGCCATGTGGTGGCACCGCCCCGCCCGCGCCGACGAGTGGCTGCTCTACACCCAGGCCAGCCCGTCCGCCCAGGGCGGCCGCGGCCTCGGCGCCGGCCGGATCTTCACCCAGGACGGCGTCCTCGTCGCCACCGTCGCCCAGGAGGGCATGGTCCGCCCGCCGCGGGCGAGGTGACGGCCACGGTGACCCGGATGACGCCGAACGGGCGGACCACCTGCGGCGCCGACGCGCGACTGCGAGGCGAGACCTCGTCTGCCGGTCTACGTGCTCGTCGACTGACGGAGGTCGACCTGCTCCGCTCGACACCCGGGCAGCACGGCTAGGCCGAGGGACGCGGCGCCGAGGTGTCAGCGGACGACCGGCGATGCCGTCAGTCGCGGGTGAGCTTGCGGTGCGTGACGCGGTGCGGGCGGGCGGCGTCGGCACCGAGCCGGGCCACCTTGTTCTCCTCGTACGACTCGAAGTTGCCCTCGAACCAGTACCACTTCGCCGGGTTCTCGTCGTCGCCCTCCCACGCGAGGATGTGGGTGACGACGCGGTCGAGGAACCACCGGTCGTGGGAGATCACCACGGCGCAGCCCGGGAACTCGAGCAGCGCGTTCTCCAGCGACGACAGGGTCTCGACGTCGAGGTCGTTGGTGGGCTCGTCGAGGAGCAGCAGGTTGCCGCCCTCCTTGAGCGTCAGCGCCAGGTTCAGCCGGTTGCGCTCTCCGCCGGAGAGGATGCCTGCCGCCTTCTGCTGGTCGGGGCCCTTGAAGCCGAACGCGGAGACGTAGGCGCGAGAGGGCACCTCGACGTTGCCGACCTTGATGTAGTCGAGCCCGTCGGAGACGACCTCCCACAGCGACTTCTTCGGGTCGATGCCGCCGCGGCTCTGGTCGACGTACGAGATCTTCACCGTGTCGCCGACCTTGACCTCGCCGCCGTCGGGCTCCTCGAGGCCCACGATGGTCTTGAACAGCGTGGTCTTGCCGACGCCGTTCGGGCCGATGACGCCGACGATGCCGTTGCGCGGCAACGTGAACGACAGGTCCTCGATGAGGACGCGGTCGCCGAAGCCCTTCTTCAGGCCCTTGACCTCGATCACCTGGCTGCCCAGGCGCGGGCCCGGCGGGATCTGGATCTCCTCGAAGTCGAGCTTGCGGGTGCGGTCGGCCTCGGCCGCCATCTCCTCGTACCGCGCGAGGCGCGACTTGGACTTGGTCTGGCGGGCCTTGGCGTTGGAGCGCACCCACTCGAGCTCGTCCGCCAGGCGCTTGGCCATCTTGGCGTCCTTCTTGCCCTGCACCTGCAACCGCTCGCGCTTCTTCTCCAGGTACGTGGAGTAGTTGCCCTCGTAGGGGTACAGGCGGCCGCGGTCGATCTCGGCGATCCACTGCGCGACGTGGTCGAGGAAGTACCGGTCGTGGGTGACGGCCAGGACGGCGCCGGCGTAGGAGGACAGGTGCTGCTCGAGCCACAGCACCGACTCGGCGTCGAGGTGGTTGGTGGGCTCGTCGAGCAGCAGCAGGTCGGGCTTGCTCAGCAGCAGCTTGCACAGCGCCACGCGGCGGCGCTCACCACCGGACAGCACCGAGACGTCGGCGTCCGGCGGCGGGCAGCGCAGCGCGTCCATCGCCTGGTCGAGCTGGGAGTCCAGGTCCCACGCGTCGGCGTGGTCGAGGGCCTCCTGCAGCTCGCCCATCTCGGCCAGCAGCGAGTCGAAGTCGGCGTCGGGCTCGCCCATCAGCACGCCGATCTCGTCGAAGCGCTGCTTCTTCTGCATGATCTCGCCCATGCCCTCCTGGACGTTCTCCAGGACGTTCTTGCTCTCGTTGAGCTCGGGCTCCTGCATGAGGATGCCGACCGAGTACCCCGGCGAGAGGCGGGCCTCGCCGTTGGAGGGCTGGTCGAGCCCGGCCATGATCTTGAGGATCGTCGACTTGCCCGCGCCGTTCGGCCCGACGACGCCGATCTTGGCGCCCGGGTAGAAGCTCATGGTGACGTCGTCGAGGATGAGCTTGTCCCCGTGGGCCTTACGCGCCTTGTACATGGTGTAGATGAACTCCGCCATGACTCCACACTAGGGGCGGCACCGGGCGCGCTCCGAATCGGCCGGACGCGCCCGGCACCCTCCGCTGCACGGGCGCGGAGCGGTCACACCGGCGCCGGCACCGCCTCGGGCACGCCGTCGCGGCCGATCCGCATCCCGTCGGCCTCCACGAACGGGTCGGACTCGGCCGGACCGAACGGCGGCTCCTCCTCGTCGAGCACGCTGTCGGGACCGTCCGGCGCGGCCTCCTCGGCCTCCTCCGTCGTCGCCGCGGCGACCCCGCGCCGCACCTTGGTGAACCGGCTCGTGCCGTAGGTGAGGTCGTGCCCCACCGCGTCGGCCACGACGTCGACGCTGGTGCGCAGCACCTTGTCGTCCCCGGCGTACTCGCGGACGTCGAGCCGGCCGGTGACGACCACCCGCTCGCCCTTGCGCAGCGACTCCGCGACGTTGCGCGCCAGGTAGCCCCAGCAGCTCACCGAGTAGAACGACGTGCGGACGTCGACCGAGCGGCCGAGCTCGGCGTCGTAGCGGCGCACGGTGCTGGCGAGGCGGAAGCCCGCGACCTCGCGCTCTCCGGGCGTGACGCGCAGGACGGGGTCGGCGACCAGGTTGCCGACGACGGTGACATGGGTCTCGTTCACGAGCACCTCCGTGGGAGCGGGGCCCGCACCGTGCGGGCAGACCCGACGGTGCCCTCGCCCGCCGACGGCCGTGCGTGCCGGGGCGCCGTCCTGTGGATCGAGCCACCGAGGAGGCCCCTGTGGACGGCGGGAGGTGTCAGCCCGCGCGGGTGCCCAGCGCGAGCCGGACGGCGCGGTGGTCGGCGAGCACGCGACCCACGGGCTCGAGCACCTCGGTGGCCGCGACGCGGCTGACGGCGTCGCGCAGCTCCTTGCCGACCCGGCGCGTGCGCCGGCGCGCGCCGGTGCGGGCGACGGGCAGGAGCACGGCGGCGAGCAGCAGACCCAGGACGCAGCCCGCCGAGCAGCAGCAGCGTCGGCAGCGGGACCGGGCCCGACCATCGGCGTCTCGATCTCGGGCAGCCGGAGCCAGCCCACCACGCCGAGGGCGACCAGCCAGAGCAGCCCGACGACGGCGGCGACCGCCAGCAGCACCTGCACGAACCCGGCCAGCCGCCACCACACCGGCGTCCGGTGCGACAGGTCGACCGACGTCACCGCCTGGTCGAGCGCGTCGGCGAGGTCGGGCCCGGGCGGCGCGGCGGCGTCGGACACGGCGTCGGCCCACCGCTGCGGCAGGTCCTCGCTGCAGCGCGTGGCGACCTGGCGGGTCGCGAGCTCGACCTGCGCGCGCTGGGCCTGGGTCGGTGCCGGCAGCGACGAGCGTCCGAGCGCCGAGAGCTCGGGGTCCGGCGGCGTCTGCTTCGACGTCGGCGGGCCGATCCGCAACCGCCGCATCGGGTCCGGCTTGAACCGGGCCACCCACCGCGAGAACGGCCAGCCGGTGCGGGCACGAGCGCGGCGGCGGTAGTCGGCGTCGACCGCCTCGAGCACCGCGGGCACACCGGCCGCCCGCACGAGCGCGTCGACGAGCAGGTCGCGGCCGGGCAGCTTCTCGGGGTCGCGCTCGGACTCCCCGACCCCGGCGCGCAGGGCGTCGGCCGCGGTCTCGACGTCGGCGACCACGCGCTGCGCGACCACCTCGTGGTGGCGGACGGCCTCGCCCATGGCGTCGCGCAGGTCGCCCACGCCCTCGCCGGTGCGGGCCGACATCGCCAGCACCGGCACCTTCGGCAGGCCGTCGGCGCGCAGGAGCCGCTGCAGGTCCGTCACGCACTCGTGCACCTGGTCGTCCGGCAGCCGGTCGACCTGGTTGAGCACCATCACCATGACGTCCTGGTGCTCGGAGAGCCGCTGCAGGTAGCGGGTGTGCAGCAGGTCGTCGGCGTACTTCTGCGGGTCGACCACCCACACCAGCAGGTCGACCAGGTCGACGAGCCGGTCGACCTCCAGGCGGTGCGACACCTGGGTGGAGTCGTGGTCGGGCAGGTCGAGCAGGACCAGACCGCGCAGGTCGCTCTGGTCGCGTCCGTCCAGCTCGGACTCGCGGGTGGTGCGGTGCCGGCGCGGGACGTCGAGCCACTCCAGCAGGGCGTCGCCTCCCTCGCCCCAGACCACCGCGGTGGGCTTGGACGTCGTGGGGCGACGAGCCCCCACGGTCGCGACCTCGATGCCCGCCAGCGCGTTGAACAGGGACGACTTCCCGCTGCCGGTGGCGCCGGCGAGCGCCACGACCGTGTACTCGACGCCGAGGGCGAGCCGCTCGTCGGTGCGCGACAGGACGGCGCGCGCGCCCTGCACCGCGACGGGGTCGAGCCGGTCGCCGCCGCGCTCGATCGCCTCGCGCAGGAGGCCCGTGCGGGCATCGAGGTCGACGGGCTTGCGCCGCCGGACCCGGGTGCCGGGGGTCATCGGGCGTCCTTCACCTGCGCCGCCACCGTGCGCAGCGCGGACCCTGCCTGCGGGTCGACGCCGGCGTCCGCCAGGAGTCCGAGCAGCCGCTCGCGCTCGACCTCGAGCAGCGTGTCGACGCGAGCGAGCAGCTCGTCGCGCGCCCGCGCCGCGAGGGCGCGCACGGCCTGGTCGCCGAAGATCGCCTCGAGCAGCTTCTGCCCCACCACCGCGGTGCCGGCCCCGACGCCGACCTCGGCGCCGGTGGGGATGAACGCGGTGCTGGCGAACACGATCACCATCAGCACGACACCGAGCGCGTTGACGCCGAACGACAGGACCCGGGCCTGGCTGCGCTTGGACGCCCCCTGCTCGCGGACCAGGGCGAGCACGAACCCCTGCCAGTCGCGGACGAGACGCTGCAGCCGCTCGTCGAAGTCGGCGGGGAGCCGCGTGACGTCGGACCGCGCCGCCTGCAGCAGGGCCGCGCCGGCGCGGTCGGACCGCCAGCTGCGCGCCGCCCGCTCGGCGGCGTCCTCGGCCTGCGCCCGCACCAGGGCGGCCACCCCCGTCTGGAGGGCCTCCCCGAGCGGCTCGGCGGGTGCGGGACGTCCGGTCACGGCCGACACGATCGCGGTCGCGCAGGCGGCCGACGGCCGACTCCAGCCCGCGGAAGAACTCGCCCGTGCCGACGAACTCCTGCCACCGGGCGAGCACCTCGCCGCGCAGGAGGGAGCCGTCGGTGAGGCCCTGCTCGAGCCGCCGGTCCGCCTCCTCGTACGCGGACAGCACCTCCGTGCGCAGCCGGACGGCGGCCTCGGCCTGCTGGTCGGCGCCGTCGGCGAGCACCGGGACGCGCTTGTCGAGCGAGGTGAGGGCGCCGGCGAGCGTGCGACGGACCACGAGCGCCCGGGCGCGCGAGCTGGACGCCAGGCCGGTGAGCCACGACCGCAGCTGCTCCACCTCCTGCGGCGGCAGCAGCCCGTCGTCGGTGAGCCGGGCCGACTCGGCGCACGGTGAACAGCGGTGCGGTGCCGAGACCGTTGTCGCGCAGCATCTGCGCCAGGTGCGTGCGGACCTCCGCCATCGCGTCGGGCGGGACGCGGTCGAGCACGACGGCGACCGAGGTCCCCCGCTCGACGGCGGTGCGCAGGAGGTCCCACGGCACGGCGTCGGCGTACCGGGAGGCGGTGGTGACGAACAGCCACAGGTCGCCGGCGGCGAGCAGCTGGGTGGCGAGCTCGCGGTTGGTGTCGACCACCGAGTCGATGTCGGGTGCGTCGAGCAGCGCCAGGCCGGGCGGCAGCGACGCCGACGTCCCCAGCCGGACGCTGGTGATCTTGCGGTCGGTGTCCTCGCGGGTCGGCTCGGGGTCGTCGCCGGTGAGGCGCGCGAGGTTCGGCAGCACGTGGTCGGACCCGAACCACTCGGCGTCGTCCGGGTGGTGCACGAGCACGGGCGACCGGGTGGTCGGGCGCAGCACGCCGGAGCGGGAGACGCGCTCGCGCAGGAGCGAGTTCACGAGCGTGGACTTGCCGGCGCCGGTGGACCCGCCGACGACGGCCAGCAGCGGCGCGTCGATGCGGCGCAGCCGCGGCAGCAGGTAGTCGTCGAGCTGGTCGAGCATGCTCGTGCGCTCGGCCCGTGCGGTGTCGGCGCCGACGGTCTCGAGCGGCAGCGCGAGCCCGTGCACCTGCTCGCGGAGCTGCTCGAGCGCAGCGAGCAGCGGCGCGGTCGACGCCGGCGCTGCGCTCTCCTTCTGCAGGTCCACGCCGAGCATCCTCCCGTGGTGCGCCCGAAGGGGCCAACCGGACCCGCCGTCAGCCCCCCGCGGGCGGGCGTCCCTCCAGCAGGGGGCGGGACGGGTCGTGCTCGCCGTCGGGGCCGTGCCGGCGCTGCCAGGCGAGCCCGCTGAGGGCCTCGAGCACCACGCGGTTGGCCAGCGAGGCGGTGATGTCGGCGTGGTCGTACGGCGGTGAGACCTCCACGACGTCGACCCCGGCGATCGGCAACCGCATGCAGAGCCGTCGGACGGCGTCGAGCAGCTCGCGCGCGGTCAGACCGCCCGGCTCGGGCGTGCCCGTCCCCGGGGCGTGGCCGGGGTCGCAGACGTCGATGTCGACCGACAGGAACACCGCGTCGCAGTCGTCGACGGCGGTGGCCGACGCCTCGTCGAGCACGGCGTCGAGCCCGCGCGCGACCACCTCGGTCATCTCGTACGACCGCATCCGCTGCTCGGCCATCCAGTCCAGCACCGCCGGACCGGGCCAGTACCCGCGCAACCCGATCTGCAGGAACCGGTCTCCGCGCAGCGCACCGGACTCGATCAGCCGGCGCATCGGCTGGCCGTGCCCCCACAGCGACCCGAACTCCAGGTCGCCGGTGTCGGCGTGCGCGTCGAAGTGGATCATCGAGACCCGGCCGTGGCCGTGGTGGTTCGCGACCCCGGTGGCGTCGGCGAAGGCGATCGAGTGGTCGCCGCCGAGCACCACCGGGACGGCGCCGGACCGCGCGACCTTCGTGACGGCGTCCTCCAGCGCGCCGAGGCTGCGCTCGATGTGCCCGGGCGGCATCTCGACGTCGCCCGCGTCGACCACGACGAGGTCGCGCAGCGCGTCGACCCGCAGCGCCAGGCTGGGACGCGAGCCGTCGTGCCCGAGGTAGTCGGTGGAGCGGATCGCCTGCGGCCCGAACCGCGTGCCCGGACGGTGGGAGGTGCCGCCGTCGAACGGGGCGCCGATCACCACGACGTCGGCGTCCGCGTAGGTCGAGGGGTCGTCCAGGGTGCAGCGGGGCACGCCGAGGAAGGTGATGTCGGGCCCGAACATGGCGCCGTACCGCTCGCTCATCACCGCAGTATGGTCCGGGAACGACGGTCCGGGACGGACCACCGACACGCGCAGGGGGAACTCGCAGTGACGCACGAGCTCAGCAGGGGCGGCAACATCGGGCTGGCGCAGGCCGGACTGGGCTCCGGACCGGTGGTCGTCACGCTCACCTGGGTGCCGGTCCCGGGCGTGGACGCCGACCTGTCCGCGTTCCTCGTGGGCGCCGACGGCAGGGTGCGCTCCGACGCCGACTTCGTGTTCTACAACCAGCCCGAGGGTGCCGGCGGCGCGGTGCGGCACCTCGGCAAGCAGCAGGACGGCGGCCGCACCGTCGACCGCGCCCAGGTCGACGTCGCTGCCCTCCCGGCGGACGTGGAGCGCGTGGTCATCGGCGCCTCGCTGGACGGCGGCGGGACGTTCGGCTCGCTGTCCGGGCTCGCGGTGGAGGTCGGCGCGCCGGGCGCTGCGCCTGCGGTGCGCTGCGGGCTCGACGCGACGGTCGAGACCGCGATGGTGTTCGTCGAGGTGTACCGGCGCGCGGGTGACTGGAAGGTGCGTGCCGTCGGCCAGGGGTACGACACCGGGCTGGCGGGGATGGCGCGCGACGTGGGCGTCTCGGTCGACGAGGAGCCGGCCGCTGCTGCTCCTGCTGCTCCGGTGGCTGCCCGCTGGCCCCTGCGCGCTACGCGCCCATGAGCCTGGAGAAGAGGCGGCTCGTCCGGCTGGAGAAGGACCTCGCGCAGGACCCGCAGCTGCTCTCGCTGGTGAAGACCGCAGGGGTGAGCCTGGAGAAGCGCGGGCTCGGCGAGCACACCGCGCGGGTGGCGCTGGTGCTCGACATCTCGGCCTCGATGCGCCGGCTCTACGACAAGGGTGCGGTGCAGCGGCTCGCCGAGCGGGTGCTCTCGCTCGGTCTGCGCTTCGACGACGACGGCGAGGTCGACGTCTTCCTCTTCGGCGCCAAGGCGCACCACATGCCGCAGGGCCTGGGGCAGAAGGGATACCGCGAGTTCATCGACCGCGTGCTGCGTGAGTACCCGCTCGAGTACGGGACGCAGTACGGCGCCGCGATGTCCGCTGTGCGGCAGCACTACTTCGGCTCGGCCGGCCCGCGGAACCAGCCGCACCGCGACACGCGTGCCGGTGTACGCGATGTTCGTCACCGACGGCGCGCCCGGCGACCGCGTGGGTGCCGAGCAGCAGGTGACCGCCGCGTCGTACGAGCCGGTGTTCTGGCAGTTCATGGGCATCGGCAAGTCGTCGTCGTTCGCGTTCCTGGAGAAGCTGGACGACCTCGAGGGCCGGTACACCGACAACGCCGACTTCTTCGCCGTCACGCCCGACGAGCTGATGGGCAGCTCGCCGATCCCCGACGACGCCCTGTTCGAGCGGATGATGACCGAGTACCCGGACTGGCTGAACCGCGCCCGGGCGCAGGGCCTCCTGGGCTGAGCGTGGCCGCACCGCGGCTCGTCCTGCTCAACGGAGCGCCCGGCATCGGCAAGTCGACGCTGGCCCGGCGGTGGGCTGCCGAGGCCGAGGGCCGGGTGGTGGTCGACCCGGACGCACTGCGCCGCGAGATGACCGGGTCACCGGACGAGACCGCCCGGCGGGCACGCGGCCAGGCGCTCGCCACCGCCGTCGCGTGCCTGGGCGACGGTGACGACGTCGTCGTCCCGCAGCTCGTCGCGCGCGTCAGCGAGCTCGAGCGGTTCGAGGACGTCGCCCGCACGGTGCGGTGCGCGGTTCCTCCACGTGCTGCTCGTCGACGCGGCGCGACGACGCGGTGGCGCGCTTCCACCGGCGCGACGGCGCCGACCCGTGGCACGACGAGGTACGCGCCGTGGTCGAGGCCGAGGGTGGTGACGCCGTGCTCGACCGGTACCTGGTCGGGCTGGCCGAGGTGCACGCGGCCAGACCCGACCTCCGTGTGTCCGGAGCGTCGAGGGCGATCCGGACGGCACCTGGGCAAGCCCTGCGCGACGACGCTCGGGTAGCTCACGGGACAGGCGGGTCGGGGTCGCTCTCCGTCCGGGGCGTGCGCCAGCGCAGGCCGGTGGCGCGGGTGGCCTGGACGGTCTGGTGGAAGGTGTTGCGCCGCAACCGCGCGGTCGGGGTCGAGCCGGTCGGGTGGCCGGAACCACGGGATCCCGCCGCGCATCACCATCACCCAGGCGTCCTCGTCGTGCTCGGGCTGGGCGTGGATCTGGCTGTGGTGGCGGTGGCAGAGCAGGGCGAGGTTGTCGAGGGTGGTCGGGCCGCCGCGGGACCACCAGATCACGTGGTGCGCCTCGCAGAGCGAGGGTGGGGTGGTGCAGCCGGGCCAGACGCAGCCCGCGGTCGCGGGCGGCCAGGGCGGTCTGCTGGGCGGCGGTGGCGAGCCGGCCGATGGTGTCCATCGCCAGCACCCGGCCGGCCTTGTCCAGGACGACGCGGTCGATGACGGCGTCGCACGCGATCCGGGTCAGCGCGCCGCGGCCGACCAGGTCGCCGTCGGTCGTGCGTCGCGGCGCCCGCGCCCTCGGCTCCGGCGAGCTGCTCCGGGGTGGTCACGACCACGCACCCGCGGCGACCGCGCCGGGCCGCCGTGGTGCCGAGGCCGTCGTGCTCGGCGGCGGCGCGGGCCATCTGCACCAGGGCGTCGGCGCGGCGCTGACCACGGGTCCGCACGTCCGCCGCAGGATCGGCACCGCTGCTGGTCTCGGTCGCGGCGGCACGGTCCTTCTCGACGAAGTGGTCCAGCACGGTCGGCGACGGTGAGCCCGCCGGCCTGGTCGAGCTGGCCGCTGAGCAGGACCATCCCGGTCTGGTCGGTCGCGATGCCGAGGTGCCGCCGGTCCAGGGCGTTCTCGTCGTACCGGTCCGCCCGGTCCGGGAGTGAGCACCGACAGCAGGTGCCTGGCCAGGTACTCCGCACCGGCCGGGTCGAACCCGCGGGCGTGCTCGGTCAGCAGGCCGTCGACCTCGTCCCGCCGCTCCCGCACCACCCGCACCGGCAGCCGCTTCAACGTCGACCGGCCGACGTCGACGTGCTCCCGCGAGACCGCACCCGCGGCCAGCGCAGCACCCAGCTCGCGCAGGGTCCCGGTGTCGGGGCAGGTCAGCTTCGCGTTCTCCACGTCCGCCGACGCCCGCCTCGGTGAGACCCGGCACCGGGACCTTCAGCAGGTTCACCGTCCGCGCGCCCTGCTCGCCACGGGCGTCCGGGATCTCCCGGGACACCGACTCCCGCAGCACCGCCGCCCGCGCCGCCTCGCTGCGTGCAGCGACCTCGGTGAGACCCACGTCAGGGCGGAGATCTGGCGGTCGTCCAACGTCCAGGCGGGGGCCTCCTGGACCTGGTCCAGGGCCTGTGGATCAGCGCCAGACCAGCGAACGCCGGGTGCCCCGACCCCGCGCCCACCGCCTCCGCCGCCATACCCCAAGACTAGGCGACGACCACCGACAACCGCTGTCCCGCAACGGATCCTGGCTAGGCTAGGCGTCGAAGTCGAGAACCAGCTTCGGGGTCGTCGGCACCGACTGGCACGCCAGCACGTAGCCGGCCTCGATCTCGGCGGGCTCGAGCGCGTAGTTGCGCGTCATCTCGACCTCGCCCTCGACCACCTTCGACCGGCACGTGCCGCACACGCCGCCCTTGCACGCGAACGGCGCGTCGGCACGGATCGCGAGCGTGGCGTCGAGCACCGAACCCTCCTCGGGCATCGCGAACGTCGACGACCGGCCGTCCAGCCGGACGGTGACCTCGCACGACGGCGCCTCGCCGCTCTCGGTGCGTCGCGTCATCCGCGGCTGCTCGCCGTCGACGTGGAACAGCTCGAGGTGGATGTCGTGCTTGTCGACGCCCTCGTCCTGCAGCGTCGCGTGCACCTGCTGCACCATCGCGAACGGCCCGCAGAGGTACCAGTCGTCGATGGTCTCCGGCGGGATCAGCGTGGCCAGCAGCGTCCGCAGCTTCTGCTCGTCGATCCGCCCGTGCAGCAGCTCGGCGTCGTGCGCCTCGCGGGACAGCACGTGCACCACCTGCAGCCGCGCCGGGTACCGGTCCTTGAGGTCGGCGATCTCCTCGGTGAACATCACCGAGCCG
Organism: uncultured Actinomycetota bacterium; assembly: GCA_963750285.1. Classification (GTDB taxonomy): domain Bacteria; phylum Actinomycetota; class Actinomycetes; order Actinomycetales; family CAWJMD01; genus JBBQSN01. The sequence continues at coordinate 188,094 of CAVVQA010000008.1, forward strand.
CTGACCCGGTTGCCGTAGACGAGGGTCGCGGTGCTGTCCGGCTCACCGGTGAGCACGGCGCCGAGGATCGCCATGATCGGCGTGATCCCGCTGCCGGCCGCGACGAGGACGACGTTACGAGAACGGGTCGGGTCGGCGGTGGTGCCGAACCGGCCGGCCGGCTCCATCACGTCGAGCTCGTCGCCGACCTCGATCGACGACAGCGCGTGGCCCGAGAAGAGCCCGCCCTCCAGCCGCTTCACGGCGATCCGGAGCCGGCCCGCGGACGGCGGCGAGCAGATCGAGTAGCTGCGCCGCACCTCCTCGCCGTCGACCCGGGTCACGAGCGTCAGGTGCTGGCCGGGGGTGAAGTCGAACCGGTCGCGCAGCTCGTCCGGCACGCCGAAGGTGATCGCCACGGCGTCGTCGGTGAGCTGCTCGAGATCGGTGACCACGAGCCGGTGCGCGTGGTGCCGCGACCGCCCGGAGGCGACCTGCTCCTCGGTGCTGGTGGTCCCCACCAGCTCGTCGGTACCGGCGCTCACCGCAGCACCTTGAAGTGGTCGAACGGCTCGAGGCAGTCCTCGCAGCGCCACAGCGCCTTGCACGCGGTGGACCCGAACCGCGACAGCTCGCGGGTGCGCGGCGAGCCGCACTGCGGGCACCGCACGCCGAGCTGCACGGAGACCGGCCCCACCGCGCGCGAACCCGACGGCGGGGCGATGCCGTACTCGGCCAGCCGGCGGCGGCCGTCGTCGCTGATCCAGTCCGTGGTCCACGCCGGCGCGAGCACCCGGCGCACCCTCACCTCGTCGAAACCGGCTGCTGCCAGTGCCCTCTCGACATCCTGTTCGATCGCCTCGACGGCCGGGCAGCCGGAGTACGTGGGCGTGAGGTCCACCTCGACCGCGCCGTCGTCGGCCAGCCGCACGTCGCGCAGGATGCCGAGGTCGTCGATCGTCAGCACCGGGACCTCGGGGTCGAGCACCGTCGCCGCGACGGCGCGCGCCGCCTCGACCGACGCCGTGGCGGTCACCACGACGCCCCCGGGTGCGAGCGGTGCAGGTGCTGCATCTCCGCGAGCAGGTAACCCATCCGCACGTCGTGGACGCCGCGACGCCCGCCGCCCACGGCCGGGACGACCTCGGTCAGGTCGATCGTGGCGCGCTGGAGGACCGACTCCCAGGACCGGCGGCAGCTCTCGTGCAAAGTCGAGACGTCCACGGCCGCACCGGACTCCAGCAGCTCGGCTGAGATCCACGAGGCGTCGAACAGCTCGTCGGCGTAGCGACGCACCTCGTCGGAGGCCGCCTGCATCCGGCGGTGGCTCTCGTCGGTGCCGTCCCCCAGCCGCAGGGTCCACTCGGTGGCGTGGTCGCGGTGGTAGTCGACCTCCTTGACCGCCTTGGCGGCGACGGCGGCCAGCGTCTCGTCGGTGGACGACATCAGCGACGAGTACAGCGCGTGCTGGTAGGTGGAGAACACCAGCATCCGCGCGATGGTGAAGGCGAAGTCGCCGTTCTCGAGCTCGACCAGGTGGCACGACAGGAAGTCGCGCTCCTCGCGCAGGTACGCCAGGGCGTCCTCGTCGCGCCCGGCACCCTCGACCTCGCCGGCGTAGGTGAGCAGGGAGCGGGCCTGACCCAGCAGGTCGAGCCCGATGTTGGCCAGCGCGACGTCCTCCTCCAGCTGCGGGGCGCGCGAGACCCACTCCCCGAAGCGCTGCGACAGCACGAGGGCGTCGTCACCGAGCGCCAGCGCGTACCGCGCCAGCCCCGGCATCGTCTCCGACGCGACGCTCACAGGTGCTGCACCTCGTCGGGGATGTCGTAGAACGTGGGGTGCCGGTAGGTCTTGTCGGCCGCGGGGTCGAAGAAGGCGTCCTTCTCGTCCGGGCTGGAGGCCGTGATCTGCACGGCCGGGACCACCCAGATCGAGACGCCCTCGGACCGGCGGGTGTAGAGGTCGCGCGCGTTCCGCAGCGCCATCGCGGCGTCCGGCGCGTGCAACGAGCCGGCGTGGGTGTGCGACAGCCCGCGCTTGCCGCGGACGAAGACCTCCCACAGCGGCCAGTCGCGGGTCCGGCGCGGCGCGTGCGTGGGCACACCCTCGACCGGGACGGCGCCGTGCCCGCCCTCGGCCCGCACCTCGGGGCGGTCGGGCTCGGTCACGCCACCGCCTCCGCGTCGGCGCGGTCGACTTGCTTGGCGGCGTAGGCGTCGGCCGCCTCGCGCACCCAGGCGCCGTCCTCGTGAGCCGAGCGCCGGTGCGTCATCCGCTGCTCGTTGCAGGGGCCACGGCCCTTGAGCACCGCGTAGAACTCGTCCCAGTCGATCGGGCCGGGCACCCAGTGCCCGGTCCCCTCGTCCCAGCGCAGGTCGGGATCGGGCAGGGTCAGGCCGAGCACCTGCGCCTGCGGGACAGTCATGTCGATGAACCGCTGCCGCAGCTCGTCGTTGCTGAAGCGCTTGATGCCCCAGGCCATCGACTGCGCGGAGTTGGGCGACTCGGCGTCCGGCGGGCCGAACATCATCAGCGACGGCCACCACCAGCGGTCGACCGCGTCCTGCGCCATCGCCTTCTGCTCGGGCGTGCCGTGCGAGAGCGTGTGCAGGATCTCGAAGCCCTGCCGCTGGTGGAACGACTCCTCCTTGCAGATCCGCACCATCGCGCGGGCGTACGGCCCGTACGAGCAGCGGCAGATCGGCACCTGGTTGACGATCGCGGCACCGTCGACGAGCCAGCCGATCGCACCCATGTCGGCCCAGGTCGGGGTCGGGTAGTTGAAGATCGAGGAGTACTTCTGCCTGCCGGCGTGGAGCAGGTCGAGCAGCTCGGCCCGCTCGGTGCCGAGGGTCTCGGCAGCGGAGTACAGGTACAGCCCGTGGCCGGCCTCGTCCTGCACCTTGGCGATCAGGATCGCCTTGCGCCGCAGCGAGGGTGCCCGGCTGATCCAGTTGCCCTCGGGCTGCATGCCGATGATCTCGGAGTGCCCGTGCTGGGCGATCTGGCGCACCAGCGTCTTGCGGTAGCCCTCGGGCATCCAGTCGCGCGGCTCGATCATCTGCCCGCTCGCCAGCACGGCGTCGAAGCCGGCCTGCTCGGGCGACACCTCGCTCGCAGCAGCCGGCTGAGGCGCGGCGGCGGGCCGGGTGGGGTCCGCACCGAAGTCGTTGCCGTACACAGTGGCCTCCTCGACGCGCGGCGGGTCCGGCACCGGCGCCAGTTTCAGAACGATCGTTCGGAAATTCTACCGCGCTGTCCGACGGGGTCAAGCCCGCAGGCCGGCGAAGGTCAGCCGCACCACGTCGTCGGCCAGCTGCGCGGCGGTGCGGGCTCCGGGACGCTCCGGCCGGTACCACTCCACCAGCGAGTTGACGGTGCCGAACAGCAGCCGCGCCAGCGTCGCCGGGTCCAGGTCGGTGCGCACGTCGCCCTCCACCGCCGCCCTGGCCACCAGGCCGGCGACGACCCGGTCGAACTCGCGTCGACGCGCCAGCGCCCAGCGCTCGGTCTCGGTGTTGCCCCGCACCCGCAGCAGCAGCGTCACGTAGGGAAGCCGCTCGACCAGCACCTCGACCTCGCGCCGCACCACGTGCTCGAGCCTCTCGATCGCGCGGCCGGACGTCGCGCCCGGCTCGTCCAGGACGGCGAACAGCGGCTCGAGCGCCCGGTCGAGGGCCAGCCGCAGCAGGTGCTCCTTGCCCTCGACGTGCGTGTAGAGCGAGGACTTGGACGTGCCCGACGCCGCCGCGAGGTCGGCCAGCGAGGTGCCGTCGTAGCCGCGCTCGGTGAACACCCGCACGGCGACCTCCAGCAGCGCGTCGGTGTCGTACCGGCGCGGACGTCCGACGCCGGGTCGGTCCGCCATCAGACCGCCAGCTCGCCCAGCAACACGAACGACACCAGCCAGTGCGTCGCCATGAAGTCGTCGCCGCTGACCGACGGCAGCGCCGACGCCACCAGCTCGTCGGCGGCCGCCACCGCGCGGTCGTGCTCGGCCCCGTCGAGGTGGGGTGCGAGTGCGCGCAGCTGCCAGGCCCGCGACAGCGCGAGGCCGACGAGGTGCCCCATCCGGCCGTCGGCGCGGTCGGCGACGACCGGCAGCTCGAGCAGCAGGTCGCCCTCCTCACCGAGCGTCGGCGCGAAACCCGTCAGCCACGAACGGAACTCGGTCGGTGGGAGGACACGACGCATCAGGTCGGCCTCGGTGAGCGTCGGCGACAGGAAGTCCTCGCCGCTCGGCTCGAACCGCGGGTCGTGGTCGGTGTCGCCGCCGAACCAGTCGACCGCCCGCGTCCGCACCTGCGCGACCACGTCGTCGCGGCCGAGCGCGGAGTACGCCCCGTGCAGCAGCGCGAGCGCGAAGGCGGTGCTCGAGTGGACGCCGTGCCGCACCGGGTAGCTCAGCCGGTGCAGCCAGTCGGTCGTGAGCTCGGCGACGACGTCCGCCACCGGTTCGAGGGCCTCCGCCCACGCGCCCGCCGACGGGTGCACCGACGTGGACGCGCCGGCGGCAAGCGTCGCGGCCCACGCCCACCCGTACGGCCGCTCGAACGACGGGTGCGCCCGCAGGTAGGCGGCCTCGGCCGCGCACGGGTCGGGCGCCAGCCGGCCGTCCAGCTCGTCGACGAGGTCGTCGCCGCACTCCCCCGCGGCGCCGCGCTCGAGCAGCTGCACCGCCGACCACTGCATGTGCACCGAGGAGTGCCAGTCGAAGCTGCCGTGAAACGCCGGGTGGAGCACGTCAGGCGGCGCGCCGACGTCCGCCGGACCCGTCGAGACGTGCTGCGCCGCGTACGGGTACGGCGTACGCAGCACCTGCAGGACGGTGGCGGCCCACGTGGGGCCGAGGTCGGTGAGCACGACCGCAGTATCCCGGTCGCGGGCGCCCTGCGGGCGCTCGGACGAGGCTCGCCCCCGGTGCGTCCCCCGACGGCGGTGCTCGCCGCCACCGCCTGATCCGGGCAGGATGGCTCGCGGGTCGACCCGACCCCGACGGCGGAGGTGCTCGTGCTCGACCTGTCCCCGCGGCCCGGCGACCTCGAGCCGATCGAGACCGCCTCGCGCGACGAGATCACCGCGCTCCAGCTCGAGCGCCTGCAGTGGTCGGTGCGGCACGCCTACGAGAACGTCCCGCACTACCGGCGGTCCTTCGAGGCCGCCGGCGTGCACCCCGACGACGTCCGCTCCCTCGACGACCTCGCCCGGTTCCCCTTCACCACCAAGCAGGACCTGCGCGACAACTACCCGTTCGGGATGTTCGCCGTTCCCCGCGAGCAGGTCTCGCGCGTCCACGCCTCGTCCGGCACGACGGGCAAGGCGACCGTCGTCGGGTACACCGCGGACGACATCCGCACCTGGGCGTCGGTGATGGCGCGGTCGCTGCGTGCCGCCGGCGTCCGCGCCGGCGACGTGGTCCACGTCGCGTACGGGTACGGCCTGTTCACCGGCGGGCTCGGCGCCCACTACGGCGCCGAGGCGCTGGGCTGCACGGTCGTCCCGGTGTCGGGCGGCATGACCGAGCGCCAGGTCACGCTGATCCACGACTTCGGTGCCGACGCGATCATGGTCACGCCCTCGTACATGCTCGCGATCGTCGACGAGATGGTGAAGCAGGGCGTGGACCCGGCCTCGACCTCGCTGAAGGTGGGGGTCTTCGGCGCCGAGCCGTGGACCGACCAGATGCGCACCGAGATCGAGCAGCGGCTCGACATGCACGCCGTCGACATCTACGGGCTGTCGGAGGTGATGGGACCGGGCGTCGCCAACGAGTGCGTGGAGACCAAGGACGGCCTGCACGTGTGGGAGGACCACTTCTACCCCGAGGTGGTCGACCCGCTCACCGACGAGGTGCTGCCCGACGGCGAGAAGGGCGAGCTGGTCTTCACCTCGTTGACGAAGCAGGCGATGCCGGTGATCCGTTACCGGACAGGGATCTCACCCGGCTGCTCCCCGGCACCGCGCGGTCGATGCGCCGGATGGAGAAGGTGACCGGCCGCACCGACGACATGATGATCGTCCGTGGCGTCAACGTGTTCCCGACCCAGGTGGAGGAGATCCTGCTGCGCCTGCCCGCGCTGTCGCCGCACTTCCAGTGCGTCCTCACCCGGACCGGCCGGATGGACGACCTCACCGTCACCGTCGAGCGCCGCACCGACGCCTCACGCGACGACGGCGAGCGGGCCGGGCGCGAGCTGGCCGGACTCGTGAAGGAGATCGTGGGCGTGTCGATCGCGGTGGAGGTGCGCGACCCCGAGACGATCGAGCGGTCGCTCGGCAAGATGCGGCGGATCGTCGACGAGAGGCCGAAGGCATGAGCACGAGCGTGGACGTGGGCGCACCGCCGAGGCGCGGGCCCGCCTGGGTGGTCGTGGCCGTGCTCGCCCTGGTGCTGATGCTGCCGATCGGCTTCTTCTACCTCACCAGCGGGCTCGTCGTGCCCGGGCCGTGGCTCTTCCTCCTGTGGGCGCTGTACCTGGCGCTGGTGGTGCTGGCGATCCGGCTGACCATGCGCCGCAGCTGGTGGGTGGCCGCGGTCCCCGTGGGTGCCGCGCTGCTGTGGTGGGGGTACCTTCAGCGCCGGCGAGGCCCTCTTCGACTGGACGGCCTAGCCGCGGCGATAGAGCTGCACCGAGCCCACCGGCACGAAGCCGGCGGCGAGCGCGGCCCGCAGGCTGGCGGCGTTGCCGGGGGCGACCGACGCCACGACGACCTCACCCTCCTCCACCGTCGCGAGCGCAGCGCGGAACAGCCGGGCGCCCAGGCCGGCTCCCCTCTCGGCCGGATCGACCTCGAGGCTGACCTCGGGCAGCCCGCCGAGACCCCGGCTCACCAGCACCACCGCACCGGCGGACGGCAGACCGAGCACCTGGACGTCGTCGCGGACGTCGACCGCGTGCCGCGCGCGAGGGTGGTCGGCCAGGTCGGGGCGTCGCACGAGCGGCCCGGGCCCGCCCGTCCCGCGGGCCACGAGGACGGCGTCGAGGCTGTCGACCCAGCCGCCCGGCCCGGCGAGCGCGGTGAGGACGCGCGGGTGGTGCGCCCCGCCGAAGCCGTCTGGCTCGAGCCCTGCGAGCAGCTCGTCACCCACGTCGTCGCCCACCGCGAGCACGGCGTGGCCGGTGACGGCGAGAACGGCCTCGACGCCGACGCGCCAGGGCGCAACCCGGTGCCACCCACCGTCGGGCTCCGGGAACCGGCCGGCCGCGGCGTCCCGCAGCAGCACCGCGACGGGATGGGCGGTCACGTCAGACCGACCACCACGGCGGCCGCCCCGAGGAGGGCGATCGACACCGTGGTGACCGCGGCCGGGCCCATGACGACCGTGCCGGACCCGGCCAGCACGTCCTGGGCCGTGCGGTTGTAGCCGAACCGCACCCGTGCCAGCGCCGCGACCGCGAGCAGGGCGGCCACCACCGCCACGACCGACCCCGCCACCGACCCCCGCACGGCCGCCAGCCGCAGCACCGCCGCGCAGGCGACGACGACGGCGAGGGTGGTCCGCTGCCAGGCGAGCGCGGTGCGTTCGGGCTGGGCGCCCTCGTCGCGCGCGGCGGTCACCGGACGAGCCCGAGGACGGTGCCGACGCCGGCGACCAGGACCACGGTGAGCACGAGCAGCAGGCCGAGCACCGGCGAGGGCAGCGGACGTCGCAGCCGCAGCGCCCGCTCCACCCGTCCCCAGCGGACGTACGCCGTCACCGCGCTGGCCGCGCCGACCAGGCAGGCGACGACGGCCGCGACCCGGACGAGCGGCTCGTCACCGATCAGCTCGGTGACGGCGACCGCACCGATCCCCGCCGCGACGAACGCCAGCGACGTGCGCAGCCAGGCCAGGAGCGTCCGCTCGTTGGCCATCGAGAACCGCGGGTCGGGATCGGTGCCGACCGCGTAGACCGCGCGCGGCCTGCGCGCGTCGGGCTCGGGCGGGTCGTCGTGGGCCACGGTCCCGGAGCGTATCGACGCCGTGGGCACCCGGGGCCGCCCGCTACCGTTGAGCACGCAGGAACACGCAGGAACGAGCCCCCGTAGCTCAATGGATAGAGCAACGGCCTTCTAATCCGTAGGTTGCAGGTTCGAGTCCTGCCGGGGGCACACAGGGCAACGCCCCAGCTGTGGAATGCCTACCACCTCTCCGCTGTTGCAGAGGTCGTTGAGAGTTCAACGAGCGGAGATGAGTGCGATGCAGTTCGGTGTCTTCACCGTCAGCGACATCACGACCGACCCGACGACCGGCCGCACGCCCAGCGAGGCGGAGCGGATCAAGGCCGTCGTCGAGATCGCGAAGAAGACCGAGGAGGTCGGGCTCGACGTGTTCGCGCTGGGCGAGCACCACAACCCGCCGTTCTTCTCCTCCTCCCCCACGACGACGCTGGCGTACGTCGCCGCGCAGACCGAGCGCCTGCAGCTGTCGACGGCTACCACGCTGATCACCACGAACGACCCGGTGAAGATCGCCGAGGACTTCGCGATGCTGCAGCACCTGGCCGACGGCCGGGTCGACCTGATGATGGGCCGCGGCAACACTGGTCCGGTCTACCCGTGGTTCGGCAAGGACATCCGCGAGGGCGTCAACCTGGCGGTCGAGAACTACGCGCTGCTGCGGCGCCTGTGGGACGAGGAGGTCGTGGACTGGCAGGGCCGGTTCCGCACCCCGCTGCAGGGCTTCACCTCCACCCCGCGCCCGCTCGACGGCGTCGCGCCGTTCGTCTGGCACGGCTCGATCCGCAGCCCCGAGATCGCCGAGCAGGCCGCTTTCTACGGCGACGGCTTCTTCCACAACCACATCTTCTGGCCGCCGGAGCACACGAAGCGGATGGTCGAGCTGTACCGGCGCCGGTTCGAGCACTACGGCCACGGCAGCGCCGACCAGGCGGTCGTCGGGCTCGGCGGGCAGGTGTTCATGCGCGCCAACAGCCAGGACGCCGTGCGCGAGTTCCGCCCGTACTTCGACGACGCGCCGGTCTACGGGCACGGGCCGTCGCTGGAGGACTTCAGCACCCAGACGCCGCTCACGGTCGGCAGCCCGCAGCAGGTGATCGAGCGCACCCTCGGGTTCCGCGAGTACGTGGGCGACTACCAGCGCCAGCTGTTCCTCATCGACCACGCCGGCCTGCCCCTCAAGACCGTCCTGGAGCAGCTCGACCTCCTCGGGGAGCAGGTCGTCCCGGTGCTGCGCAAGGAGTTCGCCGCGCTCAAGCCGGCGCACGTGCCGGACGCGCCCACCCACGCCTCCCGCGTCGCCGCCCGCGCGTCCGCGGCGACCGGGCAGCCGCGAGGAGGTCGTGTCCCGATGACCACCCGCACCCTCGCCGTCGTCAGCGCCGGCCTGTCGACCCCGTCGTCGACCCGGCTGCTGGCCGACCGCCTCACCACCGCCACCGTCGACGCCCTGCGCGAGCAGGGTGTCGACGCCACGGTCGAGGTGGTCGAGCTGCGCGAGCTCGCCCACGACCTCGCCGACCACCTGCTCACCGGCTTCCCGTCCGAGCGGCTGCGCCAGGCGCAGGAGACGGTCACCGGCGCGGACGGCCTGATCGCCGTCACGCCGGTGTTCTCGGCCTCGTACAGCGGCCTGTTCAAGACCTTCGTCGACGTCCTCGACCGCGACGCCATGGACGGCAAGCCCGTCCTGCTCGGCGCCACCGCCGGCACCGGCCGGCACTCGCTCGTGCTCGAGCACGCGATGCGTCCGCTGTTCGCGTACCTGCGGGCGGTGCCCGTCCCGACCGCGGTGTTCGCCGCGTCCGACGACTGGGGCTCCACCGACGGGACCGGCGGCGGGCTGGCCGCCCGCACGGCCCGCGCCGGGCGCGAGCTCGCGGCCCAGGTCGCGAGCCGTCCGCACGTGGCTGCCGCCGACCCGTTCGCCGACCCCACCCCGTTCGACACGCTGATGAACGGCCGCTGACGCCCGCTGGCCCAAGATGGGTGCGTGACACGCACCCCGGAGCAGGCCCGCGCCGAGTTCGACCCGCGGGTCGTCTACCTCGACACCCCCACGATGGGGCTGCCGCCGCGGGCGTCCCTGGCCGCGCTGCGGGCCGCGCTCGACGCCTGGTCCGACGGCACGGCGCGCGCGGTCGAGTTCGACCAGGACGTGCGCCGCGCCCGCACCGCCTACGCGCGCCTCGTGGACGTCGACCCCGGTCGGGTGGCGATCGGCAGCCAGACGTCGGCGCTGGTCGGGCTGGTGGCGGCGAACGTGCCCGCGGGCTCGTCCGTCCTGGTCCCCGAGGGCGAGTTCACCAGCCTCACCTTCCCCTTCCTGGCCCAGTCCGCGCGCGGGGTCGTCGTCCGCGAGGTGCCGCTGGAGCACCTGCTGGAGGAGATCGGTCCCGGCGTCGACGTCGTCGCCGTGTCGGCCGTCCAGTCCCGCGACGGACGCGTGACGGACCTGGACGCCCTGGCCACCGCGTGCGACGCCGCGGGGGCGCGTGCCGTCGTGGACACGACCCAGGCGGTCGGCTGGCTCCCGGTCGACGCCGGGCGCTTCGCCTGGACGGTGGCGTCGGGCTACAAGTGGCTGCTCGCCCCACGCGGCACGGCCTACCTCACCGTCGCTCCCGGCCTCGAGGACGAGATGGTCCCGCACGGGGCGAGCTGGTACGCCGGCGAGGACCCGTGGACCAGCATCTACGGCTCGCCGCTGCGGCTGGCCCACGACGCCCGCCGCTTCGACCTGTCCCCCGCCTGGCACTCCTGGGTGGGTGCCGCACCGGCCCTCGAGCTGCTCGTCGAGGTCGGCCGCGACGCCCTGCACGCCCACGCCGTCGGGCTCGCCGACGCCTTCCGCGCCGGCGTCGGTCTGGAACCGACCGGCTCGGCGATCGTCTCGGTCGGCGTCGACGACGAGGCGCCCGGACGGATGGAGCAGGCGGGGATCCGCGGCTCGGTGCGCGACGGCCGCACCCGGTTGGGCTTCCACGTCACGACCTCGGCCGACGACGTCGACCGCGCCGTCGAGGCGCTGGCCGGTCATGTGCGTCCCGGCTGAGCTCCCGGTCCCCGAGGTCCGCAGCGGTCCGTTCGTCTCCTTCCACCGGTGTCGACGTCCGCGTACGTTGTGCTGATGACACCCTCGCGCGCTCTCGCCGCGCTGCTCATCGCACTCACGCCGCTCGCAGCGTGCGGTGACGCGGACCCGAGCAGCAGCACCGGTGACGACAGCGGCGCGGGCGCGTCAACGGAGTCGATCACGCTCTACACCTGCGTCAGCGACACCACGATCCAGCCGGTGATCGAGCAGTTCGAGGCGACGCACGACGGGTACACCGTCGACCTGTTCCGGGCACCCACAGGCGACCTCAACGCCCGCGTCGCGGGCGACGTGCGCTCGGGGGGCCTGAAGGCTGACGTGGTCTGGGCGTGCGACCCGCTGACGATGCAGGACTACGTCGACCAGGGGCTGGTCGGCGGCTGGACACCGGAGTCCGACATCACCGAGGACCTGCGCACCGACGACTACGTCGGCGTCGCCGTCCTCTACATGGTGGCCGTGACCGGCGAGGGGGTCGCGCCGCCGCGGAGCTGGGCGGACCTGGCCGACGAGGAGTACTCAGATGCGGTCGCCGTCCCCGACCCGGCGTTCGCCGCCTCCGCCCTGGGCGCGCTGGGCTGGTTCGCCCAGGACCCCGCCTACGGCATGGACTTCTTCTCCTCGTTGAAGCAGAACGGAGCGACGCAGGTCAGTGCGCCCGACGAGGTGACGACCGGTGTCGCAGAAGGGGTCTACGGCGCGGGCCTCACGACCGCCAACTCCGCCTACGCCGCACAGGAGGCAGGATCACCCATCGAGGTCGTCTGGCCCGAGCCAGGAGCCGTCGCCGTCTACGGCCCAGCGGCGCTCGCGACGGACGCAACCGACTCCCAGGCAGCGAAGGACTTCCTCGCCTTCGTCACCAGCGAAGAGGGCCAGCAGGTGATCGCCGACGCCGGCTCGTACCCGGCGCTGCCGGACGTGGAGGGACCCACGGTCCCGGCGGACGCACCGGTCGTCTTCCCCGACTGGCCGACGCTGGCCACCGACAAGGACCGGTTGCTGGCCGAGTACCAGCAGATCTTCGGCGGCTGAGCACGTCGTGGGGTCCGAGCCGGTCACGGGACTGCGACGGGCCGCAACGACCCTGGTGACCCTGGTGGCGGCCGGGGTCGTCGTGGCCCCGTTGCTCGTGATGGCGTGGACGGTGCGGGCGGAGGGAGCCGGACGCCTCGACGACATGCTGCGTGCCCCCGGCCTCGGCGCCGCCGTGGGCGCCACGATCGGCCTGGCCGTCGTGGTCACGGTCCTCGCCGTTCCCGTGGGGACCGTCCTGGCACTGACGCTGCGACATCACGACCTGCCCGGCCGCTCGTTCTGGCAGGTGGCCGTGCTGCTGCCGGTCCTCGTCCCGGACTACGTGCTGGGGTACAGCTGGTTGCGTGCGTACGGTCGCGCCGGTTTCCTCGACGACGTGCTCGGCGTGCACTGGGAAGGGGTACAGGGACCAGCCGGCGTCGCCGTCGTCCTCGCGGTCAACGCCGTCCCCCTCGCCTACCTCGTCGTCCTCGTCGGTCTCGCTGCAGGAGCCGAGCCCTCGACCGAACGCGCCGCCCGCGCGTCAGGCGCCGGACCGCTCACGGTCCTGCGGACGGTCACCCTGCCGCTGCTGGGTCCTGCGCTCGCGACAGCCGCGGTGCTGGTCCTCGTGCTGACTCTCGGGACGTTCGCCATCCCGCAGGTGATGGGCTCACCGGCGGGGTTCTCCACCGTCACCACCCGCATCTACGCGGACCTGACGCGCAGCAGCGACCCGTTCGCCTTCGTCGAGGCCGTCGCCCTGGCCCTCCTGCTGGTCGTCCTCGCCGCACTCGTCGTCACGCCGGCCGACCGCCTGCTCGGGCAGCGCCTTCGCGTCACGCGCGTGGGCGCCATCGACCCGGGGGCCACCGTGCCCCACGGCGCGGCGGGCCCGTGGGCGGCAGCAGGCGTCGCCGGCTACCTGCTCCTCACCCTCGCCCTGCCGCTGCTGGCGCTGCTCTCAGCGGCCGCCGCCCGGGCGGCGGGTCTGCCGATCGCACCGTCGAGCTGGAGCCTCGCGAACGTGGAGGCGGTGCTGACCGTTCGCAACGGGGAGGCACTGGGCCGCAGCGTCGCGCTCGCCGCGCTCGCCGCCACCGTGCTGGTGGTGCTGGGAGGCTGCGTCGCAGCGCTCGAGCGCGGACCGGCCGGTCGAGGTCTGGCCACGCTCGTCACCCTCACCCTCGTGCTGCCCGGCTCGACCCTGGCCGTGGGGCTCCTCATCACCTACGGTCGTTGGCTCTCGGGGGGCCTCGCGATCATCCTGCTCGCCTACGTGGCCAAGCTGTGGGCCTTCGCGCACCGACCGATCTCGGGCGCGCTCGACCGGCGGCCCCCCGACGAGCTGCGCGCAGCTCGCGCCGGCGGCGCGAGCCTGCTCACGGCGATCCGATCGGTCGCGCTGCGTCCGCTCCTCCCGGCCCTGCTGGCGGCCTGGTCGGTCTGCTTCCTCACGGCACTGCACGAGGTGACGATGTCGAGCCTGCTCTACGGGCCGGGAGGCGAGACCCTCGCCGTCGTCGTCCTGAACAGCCAGGAGCTCGGGCAGGTCGGGGTCACCTCGGCGCTGTCCCTCGTCCTGTCCGTGCTGCTCGGTGTCCCGACCCTCCTGCTCTGGTGGGCGATCCGGCGCCTCGACCGCGACCGCCGACCGAGGTCCCGGCAGGTGCTCGGTGCCGCCTGACGCCGTGGAGCTGCGTGGGCTCGGCGTGACCTACCGCGGACACGACGCCCTGACGTCCGTCGGGCTCCGGGTGGCTGCCGGAGAGGTCCTCGCGCTGCTCGGCCCCTCGGGATCGGGCAAGACGACGCTGCTGCACGCGGTCGCCGGGTTCCTGCGTCCGACGGCCGGTGAGGTCTGGTTGCAGGGTCGCCGGGTCGCATCACCCAGGGACTGCGAGCCTCCCGAGCGGCGTGACCTCGCGGTGGTGTTCCAGAACTACGCCCTGTGGCCGCACCTGCGGGCGATCGACACCGTGGCCTACCCGGTCCGCAGGCGGGGGGTGCCGGCCCGCAGGGCGCGCCAGGAGGCGCTCGCCGTCCTCGACCGGCTGCACGTGGCGCACCTCGCGGACCGGTACCCGGCCGAGCTGTCGGGCGGAGAGCAGCAGCGGGTCGGGCTCGCCAGGGCTCTCGCGCGGCACGCCTCGCTGTACCTGTTCGACGAACCGACCGCGCACCTCGACACGCACGTGCGCGGGGTCTTCCTGGAGGAGCTCGCGGCCCGCCAGCGCGACACCGGCGCCGCCGCCGTCTACGCGACCCACGACCCGCAGGAGGCCCTCGGTCTCGCGGACCGGGTCGCTCTGCTCGTCGGCGGCCGGGTCGTGCAGGTCGGCACGCCGAAGGAGGTCTACGAGCAGCCGGCCGACGAGCTCGCCGCTCGGCTGACGGGTCCGGTGTCGACCCTCGCTCTCGCGGACTCCGCGGAGCGGGTGCTGGTGCGGCCGGAGTGGGCCGAGCTGGGTGGAGACAGGGCCGCCACGGTCAGGGACGTGTGGTTCCGCGGTCCGCACTCGGACCACCTGCTCGACACCGGGTGCGGCCGGCTGCTCCTTCGGACGACCGACCAGGGGAACCACCGGCGCGGTGACCGCGTGACCTGGCGGCTGCACCGCTCCTGGCCGCTCCCACCGGCCGGCTCCTAGTGGGCACGGGTCACTAGGTGCCGAGGAGCGCCGCCGGTCCGTGATGGAGGTTGCCCTCGTTGACGATCGTCAGGTGTCGCATCGTGAACGCGTGCAGCTGCTGCACCTGCGCCTCGGACAGCCTGTCGCACACCCACTCCCAGTGCAGCGACACCCAGTCGCCCACCTGCAGCGGGGCGAGCATCCCGACCCCTCCGATCGACTGCACGACGGTCTCGGTCTGCTTGGCACCCAGGCCGAGCAGGTGGCCGTCCCACGTCAGCGGCGACGACTCCACGACCACCTGGTCACCCTGCACGGTCAGCACCCTCCCCCACCGGATCCGGCAGCGGTCCAGGACCGTCAACGCGTCCTTGGCCTTGCGTCCCTCGCTGAGCAGGCCGGTCCACGGGTAGATGCAGAACACCGCGAAGCTGTGGTGCGGCACGCCTCCCGCGAGGACGCTCTCGGTGAGGGTGGAGAACATCGAGCCCGTCATCGGACGGAACCGCTCCTCCATCGAGTTCCCCACCGCCCTGCTGCTCACCAGGTCCAGACGCGGGCTCCCGACCCAGTAGGCCTCGACCACCCTGCGGTCGAGAGGGTCGTCCAGGCCCGTGGCGGCGGCGATCAGCTGGAGGTACGGCCACGCCCCAGCGAACTGCTGCGACATCGCCCGCAGCCCGCGGTCGTCCGCGCCCGCGACGCCGTACTCGAAGAAGGCGGCGTGGTCCCCCGGCCCGCAGTACCCGTGCGAGTTCGGCGGGAAGGCGTACCGCGCGAACAGCACAGGCCCGGGAACGGGTGCGTGAGAACGGTTCGGCTCAGGCACGGCTCTCCTCCCAGCCGGGCGGGGGCGGGGGCGGCTCGGACGCGGGCGGTGCGTCCGTCCGTGCCCGTCCCACCATCTCGAGGCCCTCCATCGCCGCCCGGGCGCCGGCCTCGTCGACCCTCTCGACGGCGAAGCCCATGTGGATCAGGACCCAGTCGCCGGTCGCCGGCAGGGGCTCGTCGAGCATGCCGATGTTCACCCTGCGCAGGGCACCCTCGACCTCGACCTCGACGAGCTGGCCGCCATATCCCTCCACCCGGGAGACGACCTGCCCGGGGATCCCGAGGCACACGGCTCAGCCCACCCCGGCCGTCGGGCGGCCCACGCCGTGCCCAGAAACCGTCGCGGCCACGATCCGCACCACCTGCTCGACCGCGTCGTCGACCGCCGCGGCGACCGGACCGGACAGACCGACGCCCTCGGCGACGTCGGCCACCTGGCACCCGACCAGCACAGTCGGGGGCAGCGTCCCGCCCAGCGCCGCGAGGCTCGCGATGACCGTGCCGGGGTCCATCGCGTGCGCGTCGAGGCGGGGAGCCGGCGGGTCCTGTGGGCCGAGCTCGAGCACCACGACGTCCCCCGGTGAGCCCCTGTCGGGGACGGCGTCGACGAGCACCAGGGCGTCCCACCCGTCGAGCAGGTCGTACGCGAGGTGCACGCCGCGGATGCCGTAGTCGACGACGCGCACCCCCGGCCCGAAACCCTCGGGGTCGAGCCGGCGGACCACCTCCGGGCCGAACCCGTCGTCGCCGAGGAACATGTTGCCGATCCCGGCGACGAGGACCCGGTTCGAGCGGCTCTCAGGCACCGGGCTCAACCACGGGGGTCGTCGGGGACGCCTTCGGCCCGCTCCTGGCCGGCCTGGTGCGCAGGACCGGTGCCCTGCTCGGGGTCGGGCTCGTCCTGAGGTGCGTCGGCGGCCGGCTGCTCGTCCGCAGGTGACGCAGTCGCACCCCGCTCGGTCTCCTGGGGATCTGGCGCCGTCGTCTCGCTGCTCTGACGGGGGCGCTCTGCACCGCCGATGTCGGCACCGTCCCTGGTGGTGCCGGCGTCACCGCCGGCACCGTCGGTGTCGACGTCCGCGCTCTCCCTGCGACCCTCGTACGGCGGGACCGCACTGTTCCCGGGATCCACTTCGGTCATGTCGCTCTCTCCTCCGTTGGTCTTCGGTTCGGCTCAGCCGGGCGGCAGGGTCGGCGCCGCGGCCTCGTCCTCGTCCTGCGGGTCGACCGAGGTGTAGTCGTCCTCGTCGGAGGTCCCGGTGGGCCGGTCGACCGGCCCGCCCGCGGGCTCGTCCGAGCCCGTGTCGCGCGAGCCAGGTGCCCCGCGCTCCTCCTGCGGTTCCTCGGCGAGCTGCTCGCCCGGCGTGTCCGTCATCGCTCTCCTCACTCGACTGCTCGGTGGTTCGTCGGTCACATGTTGCGCATGCGCAGGTAGCGCTTGATGTCGCTGATCGAGCGCACACCGACGACGGCGCTCACGACGACTCCCAGGGCGACGACTCCGGTCGCCAGCAATCCCACGATCCTCACGGTCGGCTCTCCTCTCGTTGGTCCGGTACGTCCGCAGGCAGCGGTTCGATCTCCTCCGGTGCGAAGTACAGGTAGCGCCCGTACCAGTCGTGCAGCTCGGCGGCGGGGTCGTCCTCGACGACCACGGCGACGTGGGTCCCACCGTCCACGTCGCCGAGAACAGCTGTCACCCGCGCGGTCCGGCCGGCGTAGAACAGGTCCTGCGCGTCGGCACGACGGCTGGGACGCAGCCGTACCCGGCTGCCGGCCGACACGGCGACGTCACCCACCATCACGACGTCGCGCTCGGGACGGACGCTCCCGTCGGCGCCCGGGTCCCACCACGGCACGTCCGGGTCCTGCCGACCGGGCTCGAGCGCGTGCGGGTCCCGCAGGACGCCGTGGAGCTGCATCAGGCTCTCCGGCGACATCTCGCTGCAGCGGTCGATGATCTCGGCGGCCCTGGGGTCGGTGGCGCGGGCCTGCGCCTTCTCCTCGTCGGTCATGGTCATCACCCGCAGGGTGAGGATCTCGTCGATCTCGGTGGAGTCGAACAGGGCACCGGCGCTCTGCTCGGCGAGCTGGGGGTGGTCCTCGAGGATGATCGGCGACACGAGGACGACGTCGTCGGACCCCACCGGGCCTGCGAGCACGGGCCAGCACCGGTGCTGCCGGCAGCCCGCGGCCGCGGCGATCGCGTCCGCCGGTGGATCGACCAGCGACACGAAGCCGGCGTGCTGCGTCTCGACCAGCAGGTGGGCACCGATGAAGGACCGCCGGATCACCTGGTCGGCCGCGACCTCGGCGGCACCGACGTTCTCGACCGCGACACGCAGGCGCAGGAGCCGGTCGGCCTGCACGCGCTCGACGGAGATCGTCACCGCCGCGTGCAGGGGCCATCGGGTCCTCACCACCCGTCCGACGACCGCACCGTCGTCGCGCAGCGTCTCGACCGCCGAGCCGCCCGCCACCTCGACGGGGACGACGAGCGCGTCACCTGCACCGAGCTGCTGGACGCCGAACGGACCGAGCGGCACCTCGCGCTCGACCGCCTCGTCCCACCCGATCACGGAGGCACCGGCGACGCGCAGCTCGTCGACCGGTGCGAAACCCTCGGGCCCGGACGCCTCCACGCCACGCAGCTGGAGCTGCAGGAACCGGAGGTGGACGGTGACCTCGGCCACCGCAGCGTTCTCGGGATCGTCTCGAAGGAGGCACTCGGAGACCATCGTGGCCTCCTCTCCCGTCCCCGCCGCAGCGGCTCCCGGTGGACCGAGCACGCCGAACTGCCAACGGATCTGGTTCTTGCTCGACGTCGACCGGTACGGGTAGAGCAGGTAGCCCTCGTCGCGGACGGCGTCCGCGACCGGCGCGCCGCCTCCATGCTGCTCATGTCACCGGCTGCGCTCGGCGCCCGCGAGCAGTGTCTCGACGGTCTGGTTCCAGTCCGTCAGTCCGCGGGCCGAGCGGTACCGCGCCAGCGACTCGAGCGTGTCACGGTCCAGCCGGAGCCAGCCCGAGTTCGGGAAGTACTGGTCGACCAGGTCGCGCCAGACGCTGACAGGCATGCGGTGCCGCGCCTCGCGGTCCCAGGGCACCTGCTCGACGCCGAACCCGTTCTCACCACGGGTGAACACGGTGCCTGAGAACAGCAACGCCATCGGCACGCCCTCCTCGCGCAGCGCGTGCAGGTACTTCGACGCCGCGACCTCGAAGTCGTACGTGCAGGGCAGCGGCAGGTCCACCTCGGTGCTGCCGGAAAAGCCCTGCACCATCGTCCCAGCCTGCATCCACATGAACGGTTGAGGGTGTCGAACCACCGCTCGCGGCCGCCGAAGAGGTCGACGAGCCCGGCTTCCTCGGCGTCGCTGTAACGACGCCGCTGGGGCTCGATGCGAACCTGGCAGCGCAGGGCGATCGCGTGGACCGCTCGCACCCGAGGTCTCCTCGACGTGCAGCCGGGCGGTCAGCTGCGGGGCGACCGCGTACGGCTCCGCCACCACGTCCGTCACCGTGAACGTCAGGGCCGTCACGCTGCCCCTCGACTCGGGGGCGGCGACCGGCTGCGCGACGCGATGCCGTCGAAGAACTCGTCGATCGAAGTTGCGCGCCTCGTGCCGCCGTCGAAACCGCGCCAGAGCGTGCGCAGCCGGCCGACCAGCGCGTAACAGGCGTCGACAGGGACGAGGTGGCAGCTCGATGGCACCGTCGACCCGTCGCGCGACGTGCCGAGGTCGTCGCGTCCGGGGACCCGCAGCAGCAGGGCCTCGACGTCGGGAGCGAGGATCCCCAGGCGCGGGTCGGCAGCGAGGACGGTGCTCCAGGCGTCCAGGGGCAGTTCGGACTCGGTCGCTCCGGCCGGCCCGGGATAGAAGGCGTCGTCTTGCCCAGGGCCGAGTTGTGGAAGAAGAAGGCCAGCCCGACCGGGATCTCCAGGGCGTCCCAGTGCCCCGGCGAGGTCGAAGCCGGGGAACGCGAGGTAGCGGTCGGGCACCGCGCGGTACCGCAACGTCGGCGTCGGCGTCGGTGAACAGCAGGTAGCAGCCCCGGCAGGTGCACATCAGTGCCCGGCTCTGCGACGTCGACGACGTGCTGATGCTCGTCGGGGATCGGCTCTGCGCACATCTCGCACCGCTCGCCGGTCACCGGCGCCGGTCGGTCGTCGCGATGCGGCGCAGGGCACGACAGCGGCGCGGCCATCCTCACCCGGCCACCGCGGCGGGTAGGGCGACCGACAGCGACACCGTCGCGCACCAGGAGGGGCAGCGGGTCGAGGTGCAGGCCGTCGCCCTCGAGGCTCGGCCCCGGCGCGGCGGACGTCGAAGCGGCCCGGCAGGCCGGGCAGCGCAGCGCTGCGTCCCGAGCCCTGCCGCCCACCAGGCGGTGCCAGCGTGGCACCCGCCAGCGAGGTCTCGCAGCGCGGCAGCGGTCGCGGAAGGTGTACAGCTCGTCGCCCGACGCGGCACGCGAGCACGGCCACTCGTCGACGACGAAACCGGCCACCTCGCCGGGCACCAGCTCCGCGAGTCCGGGCACCGCGATCCACCCGGCGGCGCCGGGTCCGGACGGCTCGGCCGCGTCCGCAGCGCGTCCACCGGGATCACCGCTCGCCCCTCCCGGGCGGCGGCTGCCGGCGTCTCCACCTCGATCGCCGTGGTCTCGGGTGCGGCCGTCGCGACCGCCTCCTCGACGGCGAGCTCCAGCGTCACCGACGACGACGGGCACCCTCGCAGCTGCCGAGCAGGCGCAGCCGAACGACACCCTCGGCCGTCACCTCGACCAGCTCGACGTCGCCGCCGTGCGAACCCAGGTACGGCCGGACGCTGTCGAGCGCCGCCTCCACCCGGCCTCCACCCCGAGCGGGTGCAGTCCGTGCACGATCAGCAGGCTGGCGACCAGGTCGTCTGCGCCAGAGCGCACTCAGCCCAGTCGTCGAGCCGACCGGTCTCCTCGAGGATCCCCAGCATCCGCTCCAGCCCGGCGCCGTAGAGATCGGTGACCAGCCGGACCAGCTCCTCGGTCCGCTCGCGGGCGACGGCACCGCCGGACGAGCTGGCGTCCAGCAGCGACTGGATCCGATCGCCGGCCGCGCGCAGGTCGAGCGACTCGGGTCCTCGGGGTCGTGGTCCTGTCGCGGCTGGATCACTCGCCGGTGACCGACTGGGTCGGCGAGTGCAGGCGCTCGATCTTCTTGCCGTCGCCGAGGTACATGTGGACGCCGCACGGCAGGCAGGGGTCGAAGCTGCGGACCGTCCGCATGATGTCGATGCCCTTGAAGTGCTCGCGGTCGTTCTCCTCGAAGATCGGCTGCCCCTGCACGGCGTCCTCGTACGGTCCCGGGGTGCCGTAGACGTCGCGCGGGTTGGCGTTCCACGGGGTCGGCGGGTACGGGTGGTAGTTCGCGATCTTGCCGTCGCGGATCACCATGTGGTGCGACAGCACTCCGCGTACGGCCTCGGTGAAGCCGCACCCGATGGCCTCGTCCGGCACCTCGAACTTCTCCCAGGTCTTGGTGTGGCCGGCGCGGATCTCCACCAGCGCCTTCTCGGCGAAGTGCAGCGCGCAGGCGGCGGCGTACGCCTGGAAGTAGGTGCGGGCGCGGTTGCGCTCGATGGTGTTGCTCCACTGCGGGATCTTCCACTCGAGCTCACCGGGCCCTTGAGCGCCGTCTTCGGCAGGTTGATCCGCACGCTGTGAGCCGGTGGACTTGCACGTACCCGATGTCGACGAGGTTCGCGAGCGCCGTGACCCACAGCCGCGCCAGCGGACCGCCGCCGGTGTCGAGCGCGAGGTAGTCCTTGCCGTCGAACCACCGGGGCGACATCACCCAGCTGTACTTGTCGTCCAGGTCGCGCTTCTGCGGGCGCGGGTTCGTGTGCTGGTTCCACGGGTGGCGCCGGTCGACGTCGTTGCCCAGGGGGTCCTTGGTCACGAACATCTCCTGGTCCTCCCAGTCCTCGTAGTACGAGGAGCCGAGGAGGATGCGGATGCCCAGGTTGATCTCGACGAGGTCAGTGGTGACGAGCTTGCCGTCGACGACGATGCCGGGGGTGACGAACATCTTGCGACCCCAGTGGGTCATGTCCTTGTACTCGAAGTTGCAGTGCTCCGGGTCCTGGAACGAGCCCCAGCAGGCGAGCAGGGTGCGTCGCAGGCCGACCTGCTCGTAGCCGGGCAGCGCCTCGTAGAAGAAGTCGAACAGGTCGTCGTGCATCGGCACGACCTTCTTCATGAACTCGACATAGCGCATCAGCCGGGTGATGTAGTCGGTCATCAGCTGGATGGTGGCGACGGTGCCGACGCCGCCCGGGTACAGCGTGGACGGGTGGACGTGGCGACCCTCCATCAGGCAGAACATCTCCCGCGTCATCCGGCTGACCTGGAGCGCCTCGCGGTAGAACTCGCCGGTGAACGGGTTCAGCGACCGCATGATGTCGCCGATGGTCTTGTAGCCGTGCTCGCCGGCGTGCGGGGACTCGGTGTTGTTGGCCCGCTCCAGCACACCGGGATTGGTCTCCGCGACCATCTTCTCGCAGTAGTCCACCCCGACCAGGTTCTCCTGGAAGATGTTGTGGTCGAACATGTACTCGGCGGCCTCGCCGAGGTTGACGATCCACTCGCCGAGGTGCGGCGGCTTGACGCCGTAGGCCATGTTCTGCGCGTAGCACGAGCAGGTGGCGTGGTTGTCGCCGCAGATGCCGCAGATGCGGCTGGTGATGAAGTGCGCGTCGCGAGGGTCCTTGCCCTTCATGAAGATCGAGTAGCCGCGGAAGATCGACGACGTGCTGTGGCACTCGACGACCTCGCGCTGCTCGAAGTCGATCTTGGTGTAGATGCCCAGGCTGCCGACGATGCGCGTGATCGGGTCCCACGCCATGTCGACGAGGTTGCTCGGCTCCTGCGCGGTGCCGGCTTCGGTCCGGGTGCTGTCGTCGTCATCGCGCTGCCTCTCCGAGCTGGCGCGGTGCCGACGTCGTGGCTGCGACCGTGGCACCTCGGGATCACCAGGTGCGCGTGGCACCGGTGGTGAGCTGGCGGCCCGAGTGCCGCCACTTGGGCTCCTTGTCGACCGTCTTGGTCGTGATCGACGCGCAGGTTGCGGATCGTCGGCGCCGTACAGCCCGACCGCCGTCGTCGAGAGCTTGCCGCCGGGCGGCTCGTCCATGAACGGCATGAACTTGTCCGGGAAGCCCGGGCATCGTGCAGCCGATGCAGATGCCGCCGACGTTCGGGCAGCCGCCGACGCCGTTGATCCACCCGCGCTTGGGGACGTTGCACTTGACGACCGGACCCCAGCAGCCGAGCTTGACGATGCACTTCGGGCTGCCGTACTCCGTGGCGAAGTCGCCCTGCTCGTAGTACCCGGCGCGGTCGCAGCCCTCGTGGACGGTCGCCCCGAACAGCCAGGTCGGCCGCAGCGCGTCGTCGAGCGGGATCATCGGCGCCTGGCCGGTGGCCATGTAGAGCAGGTAGGTCAGGGTCTCGGAGAGGTTGTCGCGGCTGGATCGGGCAGCCCGGGGACGCACACGATCGGGATGCCGGCCTTGGACTTCCAGTCCCAGCCGAGGTAGTCGGGCACGCCCATCGCGCCGGTCGGGTTGCCGGCCATCGCGTGGATGCCGCCGTAGGTGGCGCAGGTGCCGACGGCGACGACCGCGGTCGCCTTGGGCGTCAGCCGGTCGAGCCACTCGCTCGTGGTCATCGGCTGCCCGGTCGCCGGGTCGTTGCCGAATCCGCACCAGTAGCCCTCGTCGTGCAGGTTCTCGTTCGGGATCGAGCCCTCGACGACCAGCACGAAGGGCTCCAGCTCGCCGCGGTCGGCCTTGAAGAACCACTCCAGGAAGTCGTCCGCGCCGCCGTTGGGTCCGCACTCGAAGTCGATGAGCGGCCAGTGCACGGCCACTTGAGGGAGCCCCGGGAGCGCCCCGAGGGCGATCTCCTCGATGCTGGGCTGGGTCGCGGCGGTCAGCGCCACCGAGTCCCCGTCGCAGCTGAGACCGGCATTGATCCACAGCACGTGGATCAGGGTCTCCTCGGCTTTGGTGGCAGCCTCGGTCGGCATCTGGGCCACTCTCCGGGACGCGCCGCTTGCGTCCCTGCGTCAGAGGAACCGAGTCTCGGTCCGCTTGCGTGACGCAGATCACTCTCTACCGGCCGCGGTCGGCGGGTGTCAACTGATAAGGCGTACGTCGTCCTCCTCAGCGACGGAGGACCCAGTCGAGCCAGGCGTCCATGCCCGTGCCGCTGGTGGCCGAGAGGGCGAGCACCTCCACGCCGGGACTGACCGCGCGTGCGTGCGCCGCGCACACGTCGACGTCGAACTGGACGTAGGGCAGCAGGTCGACCTTGTTGACCAGCGACGAGGTCGGCGGCGGCGAACATGTGCGGGTACTTCAGCGGCTTGTCCTGGCCCTCCGTCACCGAGATCACCACGACCCGGGCGCTCTCGCCGAGGTCGAACAGGGCGGGCAGACCAGGTTCCCCACGTTCTCCACGAAGAGGACGCGACCCCTGCTCGGGGTCGAGCACGTCGAGCGCGTGCGCGAGCATGTCGGCGTCGAGGTGGCAACCGGCGCCGGTGTTCACCTGGACGACGGCGCAGCCGGTGGCGCGGATGCGCTCGGCGTCGAGCTGCCGTCTCCTGGTCACCCTCGACGACCGCGACGGCGCCGGTCGGCCGGCAGCTGCCGGATCGTGCGCTCGAGCAGCGTGGTCTTGCCCGACCCGGGCGAGCTCATCAGGTTGAGGGCCAGCACCGAGCGTTCCCGCAGGCGGCGGCGGTTGGTCTCGGCGAGGGCGTCGTTCTTGGCCAGCACCCGCTGCTCGAGGGTCAGCACCTCACCACTGTGCCCGTGCCCGTGGCCGACGCTGTGGTCGTGCTCGTCGTCGGCGCGCTCGAGCCTGACCCCGTCGAGCCTGACACCGGCGGGATCACCGCAGCCGCAGGTGGCGCACACTCACACCAGCTCCATCGACGAGACCAGCAGCTCGTGCCCCCGGACGAGCTCGACGTCGGTGCTGCCGCACCCGCAGAGCAGCACCAGGTCGGCGACGTCGAAGCCGTTGCCGCACGTCCGGCACCGCGCGCGGCCGGAGGGCTCGTCGACGACCAGCTCGGCACCCTCGGCGACGGTGCCCTCGCAGACGAGCTCGAAGCTGAAGAGCAGGGCGCGGGGCACGACGCCCGACAGGCGTCCGACGACCATCCGCACGCGTCGCACCTGCCGTCCGTCGGCGCGCTCGGTGACGGCCTCGACGACGCTCTGGGCGATCGACAGCTCGTGCACGCGGCACCTCCGCCCGCCGGGACGCGGGAGGCGACCACCCTAGGCCGCGCCTGCCGCCGGCGCAACGAGTACCGGGTCCCCGCAGGCGTCAGCGG